>NZ_DASZTY010000025.1:0-438169 GCF_035548195.1 Hyphomicrobium sp. | reverse complement strand
CAACAGTTGCCGCGCATCGTCTCGTCCCTTTCGGGCTTTCTGGAGCGACACGTCCGGATATCCGCCCAGAGCAAGCGTCTTCTGTTTGCCGGCAAAGCGATAGGCGAGGCGCCACAGCTTTGCGCCGTTCGTCTGGATCAGCAGGTGCAACCCGCCGCCATCAGAGAGCTTGTAGGGCTTAGCTAGCGGCTTGGCGTTGCGGACCGCGGTGTCTGTCAATGGCATCGAGTGGCTGTTGGTATCCTGGCGAAGCGATACCAACAACGATACCATCAAATTTCGCGGATACCAACAAACGCAAGCGGACCACGGCGCACTATCAACACTCGATTTTACCGCCCAAACACTGCTCTTAATGGACGGTCGCGGACTTCAGCGGAAGTGGGATTGGTGGGCCCGCCAGGACTCGAACCTGGAACCAGACGGTTATGAGCCGTCAGCTCTAACCATTGAGCTACGGGCCCACGCGGCGCACTTCATAACAGAAGTTTTCCGCGGCGACAGCAGTGCATCGGGTATTAATTCGAGATGCAACGACGCATCGCTCGCGGGTTCTCATTGTGGTCGATTTTCTTGCTTGCCCGGCTTCGCACCGGGGCTGCGCTTGGGGTAATTTTCCTCGTAGCTTTTGCCTGTCGCAACGCGAAACGCAGCATCCCGCACGATCCTGAAATATTTCTGACCTCCACGCCGCAGCGCCCAGGCCGGACGGGTGGGATCGCGAATGCTGTCGTGCACGATAAGGGCATCGGTTGGAGCATCATGCAGCTCCATCCCGGCGTAACGCAACGGCATGGTTCCGACGGTATAGTAGTCCGGGCTGTCGGACATGCTGATCATGAGGACGGCCTCCGCCGAACCCGACAATGACGACTCGCACACGGCCTGCCAAGCGGCGATAAAAGCAGCGCTACCGGGCGTCGGCCGGACGATCATGACACGCGTGCACGGCTTCAACGCGTTGCGCGACCCGACCGAGGTTTTCTTCGTCCGAAGTGCGATGTCGCCTGGGCACTCTACGATATCGTCGATGTTGCCGCGCACGCGGCAGTCGACGTCCATAAGAATGAGAATGTCGTCCGGATAGTCGTTTCGCGCCTTACTGAGTACGCTCGGCTTCTGGCGCGTTTGCGACGACCAATTTCCAGCGATCTTGGGCCGCGAATAAAGATGATGCGAGATTTTTTGCTCGGTAAGGTTTGACGCAAAATCCAACGCCGCTTGCGTGTAATCGGGGGTGAAAAAGCCGATGACAACGAAGGGCGATGCAAAGTGCTGGACGATATCGGCGGGAACGGTGTGGCTCTGACGAAAGTCTGTCGTCATCCTCGGGCCTTGGTTGGTTGCGGATGAGCACTCCATCGGCAGGCGGAATGCAATAGCCTGGCTTCAATGAAGCTCAGGGATAGAAGGCGCCGGATCGGACAACTCCGACCGTCGGCGTTTTTGGCTTGTACAGTATGGCGATTTTACGGACCAGAGATTTTCTCGTCGCCGCCGGAAGTAAAGGCGATGCGCGAACGATCAAACGATCCTTCGAATCCGGTGTCGCGTTTCGCCTATGACGTCAAGCAGCCGGTCAGCCAGGCGATGAGCGGCGCGAGCAGCGGAGATCTCATAAAAATCCCTTTTTTGGGCGCGCGCGAGCGCCAACACGGCCGCTTCACCCGTATTCGGCGCAGCAATATGGGATGCTCCTGCGACGGCTCTGACGACGTCTTTTAGCGGCGCGCGCGCAGGATCGATCAGCATATAGTCCTTGCCAAACACATCTGGAACGCAAGTAGAATATTTCCGTGCGAGCATGGCAGCGCGTCGCGCACCGCCGGAGCAAAGAAAAAGCGGACGTTCCAGCGGGTCATACGGGCCATAGATCATTTTGAAACGCTCGGCGGCGCGCTGCAAATGAGCAGGATGGAGCGCGGGCTCTGATAAAACATACAAGGTATGAAGGCCGACGAGATGGAATTGCCGCATGATCTCTATGGGGCGCGGTCTGAATATCTGATCATTCAGCGCGTCTTGAAAGAAACGTTGCCGCCCCATGCGCAGATTAACGAGAAGGAGTAGATCGTTAGGAACATCGAACTGATCGAGCGCCAAAAAACGCGGCAGAAGTTCCCCGACGAAAGCGGGGAGATCCGGCGCCGCGCCGCAGTACAGCACCATCGCCGGCTCCCGCCGAACTCGGATTGGAAACACGTGGCACAGCAGGTCCACAGGACCTCCGTTTTGAGATCCTGTAACGCCCGAAAGAACATTCGTCACGCGCCGCGCCCGGAAAAAGGCTTCACCCGATCCCGGATTGATATCCAGCGCCGCATCGATTTTCCGCAGACACCATGCACAGTGGCCATCCACTTTCGCTACGCCGCGCCGACCATAGCCGACCATCGACGACGGAAGCTTTCCGAATTCATATGTCGGCCAGAGCGGGCGCAAAATACGGCTCAGAAAGTCGCGCACGCTTTGAAAATCACGCTTCGTGAACAGCCACGCGATGGTTCTGTCGATGGCTTGACGAAGCATAAATTCTGGCTCAAGGACGTCGGTCTGCCGCGAGCTATTTAGACGTCCATGCAGCGCTCCGCAATTCATTTGAACGTCTTCACGAACGTCGCCTCGGACGACCCCAGGCGTTGTCTCGTGCCGGAAGCTATAAGCTCGTTCTTCTCATGCTTTGCCCGCCCCGAAATCGGTCTGGATGTGGTGGTGCGCATTTTCATAGATCCCAATCCGCACCCCGAGCGCTTCGCCGATTGGACCGGCGCAATCGCTGATGGGTTAGGAGACTTGCCCTACGAATTAGTTCGTACCAACGGACTTAACGACGGCTTCCGCCGTTCGATTGCAATGGCCGAGGGGAATTACGCGATCCAACTGGAGCATGATTGGGTTTTCCTGAAGCATCGCATCACACATACGCTTCCCGAAATCATTGACGATATGCGCATGCGGCGCATCAATTACGTGCGATTCAATAAGCGCAGAAACGTGCAGTTCGGAACCGATTATTTTGTCGATGAGGACACCTCCGGAGCGGTTCCGCTTTGCCGGATCAATGGCCGTTCGAACAATCCGCAAATCATCGATATCCCTTATTATAAGGAGCTTATCGCCGCATATCCGCGCATCGGACTCGAGGGTCATATCTGCAGATATGCAGGCGGCGGCTATCTGTACGGTCCTGCAGGATGGCCGCGCACGGTGCAGCATCTCGACGGACGAGGTGTCCGGACAAAAGACAATATCGCACGCCTCGTTTACATGCTTCGCGCAAAGGGATTTGCACAATTGCGGTCGCCGCGCACGGTTGGCTTGACGAGAAAATGATTTGGGTTTGGCATTTGTGCCTGAGCGGATATTTAGATGAAGGCCGTAAAATCGCCGCTTAAACGCGCGTTGTTTTTACTGTTGGCTCTTGAGCCATGATCGAAGTGTCGAAGAGGACGCCATGCCGATTTTGAAAGGCCTCTGGGCCGGTAGCTTTGTGACCGTCGTTGCAGCAATGACGTTCGCAGTCACGGCCGTAACATCGTCAGCAAACGCCGAGGATAAGGTGACGGAACGGACAATCACGGTCTCAGCAACAGGCATTGCGGAGGCAGAGCCCGATCAGGCTCGCATTACTTCGGGTGTTACGACGGAAGCGGCAACCGCGCGGGATGCGCTGACGAACAACAGCGAGGCAATGAACAAAGTTATTGCGGCACTTAAAGAGAAGGGTATCGATCCGAAAGATATCCAGACGGCATCCTTCAACGTGGAACCTGTCATGGAATATGCGAAGGACGGTCAACCGCCGAAACTGAGAGGTTATCGCGTCAGCAATCAGGTTGTCGTTCTGGTTCGCGATCTCGACAACCTTGGAACAGTGCTCGACGATCTCGTGGCGGCAGGAGCCAATCAGGTGCATGGCCTTGCCTTCGAGGTATCGAAAGCCGAAACGTTGAAGGACGAAGCGCGCAAAAACGCGATCGCCAACGCATTGCGGCGGGCCAGATTGCTGGCCGCGGCGGCGGGAGCCGAAGTCGGAGAGGTCGTGCAGATATCCGAGGAAACCACGCCCGATATGCCGATGACATATGCGGCGCCGCGATTTGCGAAAGCGCAGGCTTCAGTTCCGATCGAGCGCGGAACGAGCAAGCTCGAAGCCCGCGTTACAACGACATGGCGACTGAAATAATGTTTAGAGCAACGAGATCGTTTCCACATCGACGCGGCGCATCGGCGCGCCGGGCTGCAAGGCCCAGTCGCAGTAGTTATGCATCTCGCCTAGCTCACGTACGCGCCGCAGCCGTTCGAGGTCGATCGTCGCCGAGACCCACTCGGCAGCATTGAGCGTGCCCTCTGCCAACACACCGGTATCCGAGACGCCTTGCTCGGCCGGAACGTAAATGCCCGCTGCACCGGCATTGAAATCGACGGCCGGCGACCACGGCGCATCACCGACGGTTGGGCTCTGCACGGTCGCGATGCCGTTTTCGAGCGCGCGCGCAAGCGAACCCGTCCGGACGCGATGGAAACCCGAAACGCGCTCGGTGCACGAGGGCACCAGAACGACCTCCGCGCCCGCTTCGGCCATGGCACGGACCAGGAGCGGAAATTCGCTGTCATAGCAAATCGCGATGCCGATGGTGCCGAGCTTTGTCTTGAAGACTCGAACCGAGCTACCGGCCGAGATGCCCCAGTCGCGCTCAAACGGCGTCATGACAAGTTTTTCCTGCTCGCCGACCGCGCCCTCGGGCGTGATGAGCTGGGCCGCGTTGACGTAGCGGCCATCGGACTTGAGCAAGGGCCCGGATCCGGCAAGAATGTGAACCTTATGCTTCTTTGCAAGGTCGGTATGGAACTGCACGCGTGCGGCCGTCAGTTCCGCGACCTTGGCCAGCGTGCGCTTTAAATCGCTGTAGACTTCCGGACCGAAGCACGCGGCCTGCTCGATTGCGGCATATTCCGGAAAGACAATGAGTGAGGCGCCTGTCGCCGCGCCGTTCTTTACCCAGACAGCGACCTTCTGTTCCCACTCGGCAAGCGTCTTCGGCTGACCGATGGGATACTGGGAACTCGCAACTTTCAGCGTCTTCGGCTGCTTCGTCAAAGCGTCTTCATCCAGAATTGCATCTCATGCGTGGTCTCGCTCGGCTGGTCGATATCCTTCCAATCGTAGGTGGCAATAATACCGTCAACCGGCGCGTAGCCGCGTTTTTTCCAGAAAGGATCAAGTGGGGCATAATCGGACGGTTTCAATGGGTGATCGTCGGGCCGAATGACCCGGCAGAACGTGGAATATTGAAAGCCGCCGAGCTTGTGCGCTTGAGCTTCGCGCCCGTCAAAAAAGGCGTGCCCCAAGCCATGCCCCCGATGGCTTTTGAGAAGTACGCTTTCGCCGCAATAGAAGATCTTTGAGAGGTCGTATCCGGCATTGCGGAACGGCTCCCCGAACTCGTCGGCGTGCTCGATCATCGGCGCGCCGGTAGACGCGCCGACCATCTCGCCGTCATCGTATGCGGCTATCACGACCGCGCCTTTCGCGGAGGCAAATTTCGTCAGATACTTTTCTTCGTAATCGAGCGTGCCGTCGTAGAGATACGGCCAGTCGCGGAATACGATGATGCGCAGGCGCGCCAGATCGGGGAGGACCTTGTAAATGTCGTCGCCCGTAACCGATTTGACGTCGAGCTTCTTTTTTTCGGCGGCTGCCATCCGTCGTCCCCCTCAGCCTGCGACTTGTGCAATCCAATCAGTGAGATTGTAATACGTCGTGACACGCGCGATCTTTCCACCGCGAATTGCGAAAAACGTTCCCGCGGGCAGAACGTATTTCTGTCCGATTGCCTCGGGAAGGCCTTCTTCCGTGTTTTTGTAAATGCCATGCACGTTGAACTCGGCCGAGGCGCGTGTCGCGTCTTTCGATACCATCACGACAATGTCCTTGAGCTCCTCCTTGTAGTTATGCGTCATGCGCGCGTTGAAGGCGCGGAATTTCTCTTTGCCCTGGCGGCGCTCGCCCTGATTGACGTCGTGGATCACGTCATCGGTCATGAAATCGAGCATGGCGTCGGTCTCGCCTCGGTTGAAGGCGGCGTAGTAATCGCGGATGAGCGCGGCCGTTGCTGCGCGGGCCTGTGAGTCTGGGGTCGTATCGGACATGGAAGTCTCCGGGCTTACTGATGCAAAATCTGGTGCGGGTCTTAGCAGGTCGAAGTCACGCCTTCCATGCGCTTGCTGGGTGCGGTAAACGCGACATTTCCGACTTTTTGTCGCGCAACGGGGATTTGAAATGGCGCGTATCGCCGAGCTTTTCGTCACGCACGTCTATCGAGAGGAATTGGCCGGCGGCGCCCATGGCGGGCTGATCCGCGAGCTGAAAGACGCCGCAAGCGAAATCGCGGACGAGGATCGCGCTGGGCAGGCTTGGTCGAAAAAGAACGACTACCCTGGATATACATCTTATGCGTCGCTCGCCGACCTGCCTGGGCGTCATCCTGCCTTTGCCGATCTCGCCGTTGTGCTTGATCGGCATGTGCTGCGTTTCGCGCGGACGCTAGATCTCGATCTGGCCCGTAAGCGGCTCAACCTCGACAGTCTTTGGATCAACATCCTCGATCGCGGCGGCCACCACGGCGCGCACATTCACCCGCATTCGGTTATCAGCGGCACCCTCTATCTCGACGTGCCGAAGGATGCGAGCGCCATCAAGTTCGAGGATCCCCGCCTGCCGATGATGATGGCGGCGCCTCTGCGCAAATCCGACGCGCGCGAAAAGAATAAGACATTCGTCTCGATGGCGCCGGAAGCAGGAACGCTGCTCTTATGGGAAAGCTGGCTCCGTCATGAGGTTCCTATCAACCACGCCAAGTCGGAGCGGGTTTCGGTCAGCTTCAATTATGCCTGGGGCGAGGGCTCGGCCGACTAATCTCCCATCACATGCACAACAATGCTTCGCGTGTGCGGCCTGATGCGATGCTCGAACAGGTAGATGCCTTGCCATGTTCCGAGCAGCATCGCGCCCTGGGCAATCGGGATCGCGAGCGCGGTTTGCGTTAGTGCAGTTTTGATGTGCGCGGGCATGTCGTCCGGCCCCTCGGAGCGATGAATGAAGAGCGGATCGCCGTCGGGCACCAGACGTTGGAAAAATGCCAGGAGATCGCGCTGCACGTCGGGATCGGCGTTTTCCTGGATAAGCAAAGAGGCCGAGGTGTGCCGGCAGTAGACGTGCACGACGCCAGTCTGAATGCCCGAATCCGCAACGATTTTCGCTACTTTCCGGGTAAATTCGAGGAGGCTCTGACCGCTCGTGTCAAGGCGGATCGTCTGCTGGAATTGCTGCATGCTGGAACCTAGAGACGTGAATGCCTACATTAAGCCGATGAGTAGAGCATTCGTCAAAGAAACCGAAGGCCTCGACGAGCTTCCTGAAAAGCTCGTTTCCGAGCACCGCAATCTCGTGACCGAGGAAGGCCTCGCCTTCATCGAAGCGGAGGTTAAGCGTTTGCAGGATGAGCTGGCGGCTGCCCACGCGACGGGCGATCGCAATGATATCGCACGCGCCTCGCGCGACCTGCGCTATTGGAACCAGCGACTCGGCACCGCGGAACTGCAGCCTGCGGCTGACGATAAATCCGTGGTCGCTTTCGGTTCACGCGTCACCGTCGTGCGGGACGACGGGCGGACGCAAAAATTCCGCATCGTCGGCGAGGACGAAGCCAACCCGGCAAAAGGCTCGATTTCCTATGTCTCGCCGCTCGCGCAGGCATTGTTGGGCAAGGCCGTCGGCGATGTCGTCAGGGCCGGAGGCGGCGAAGCGGAAATCATGAAAATTGAATAGTGCGGCGTTCGCTGGCCCGGATGAGATAGCTTGTCCGCTGGGCCGATTGCGTCTCGATGGTTCTGGGTCTAAGCACTCGGCGTCGAAAAGCGCGAACGCGCGAGCACGAGGAGAAAGACATGATCAAAGTCAGCGTGATGTATCCCAACGTTCCCGGCGCGCGGTTCGATCACGACTATTATCGCGATAAGCACATGCCCATGGTCAAAGCCAAGATGGGCGACAGCTGCAAGTCGTACACGGTTGATAAAGGTATCGCCGGTGGAGCACCGGGGGCGCCGGCGACGTATGTCGCGATGTGTCATCTGTTTTGCGACTCCGTCGATGCGTTCCAGAAGGGTTTTGGTCCGCACGCGAGCGAAATCATGGCCGATATCAAGAATTATACCGATCTCGCGCCCGTCATTCAGATCAGCGATGTCGTCGTCGGCTAGCCCGAAAATCGCATCGATGACGAAAAAGGGCCGCTCGTCGCGGCCCTTTTTGCATCAAACGAACATACCGCCCGAGACTTCGATACGCTGCGCGTTGATCCAGCGGTTGTCATCGCTCAGCAGGTTTGCGATCGCACCGCCGATGTCGTCGGGCTGACCGACGCGACCGAGTGCCGTGACCGAAGCGACAAAATCGTTCACTTGCTTGTTGTCCCGCACCGTGCCGCCACCGAAGTCCGTCTCGATTGCGCCGGGTGCCACGGTGTTGACGGCAATGCCGCGCGGACCGAGTTCCTTCGCCAGATAGCGCGTCAGCACTTCGACGGCACCTTTCATCGCTGCGTAGGCCGAATATCCCGGCAAGCTGAAGCGCGCGAGACCGCTCGACAGGTTCACGATCCGTCCGCCGTCGGCAATCACCGGTAGCAATTTCTGTGTGAGGAAAAACACGCCCTTCAAGTGGATATTCATCAGCCGGTCGAAATCGTCTTCGGTCGTTTCGGCAAACGGCGCATGAACCCCGATGCCTGCATTGTTGATCAGATAATCGAACCCGTCGCGCGACCAGACGCTCTTCAGCGCTTTCCGAACCTCTGACACGAATGCGGGAAATGAGGCGACGTTGCCAGTATCGAGCTGAAACATCACGGCTTTGCGGCCGAGAGCCTTGATGGCCGCGACGGTTTCCTCGGCCTCTGCTTTGTTACTATGGTAGGTGCCGATGATATCGACGCCTTTTCTGGCAAGCGCGGCCGCCGTGTTGCGGCCGAGCCCGCGGCTAGCGCCCGTAATAAGCGCGATCTTAGTGCTGTTATTTCCCATGTGGTCCTCCCGAAATCCGAAATCAGCCGAGGTGGTCAGCCGATAATGGCTCTTTCCGCCGATTGAATAATCACGCATCATTCGGCTTCACTATCCGGGAATGACGAACAATGGATCGACTCGACCAGATGCGCCTGTTTGCGCGGGTGGCGGAGCGCCGGAGCTTCAGCCTCGCAGCGCAAGATCTTGGCGTGCCGCCCTCGACAGCCACCGATGCCGTAAAGCAGCTGGAGGCGCGGCTAGGCGTCAAGCTCCTCGAACGCACCACGCGTCACGTCGCGATGACGCCGGACGGTGAAGGCTATTACCGTCGCTGTCTGGCCATCCTCGACGACGTGGAGGATGCAGAGAGCGCCTTCGGCAGCGCCAAGCCAAAGGGCGTGCTGCGCATCGACGTGCAGGGGCGCCTGGCGCGCCGTTTCCTGCTGCCGAGCTTGCCGCGCTTCTTCGCCGAATATCCCGGCATAGAGCTTCACATGACCGAGGGCGACCGCTTCGTCGACCTTGTGCGGGAGGGTGTCGATTGTGTACTGCGCGTCGGGGAACTCGCTGATAGCGAAATGATCGCGCGCCGCATCGCTCTCCTGCCGGAGGTCACTTGCGCAGCACCGAGTTACGTCGAGCGCTTCGGATTACCCGAGAGCTGGGATCGGCTCGAAGGGCATCGCATGATCGGCTTCCACTCGTCCGCAACAGGTTACGTGCTGCCTCTCGAATTCCTGGTCGATGGCGTCGTGAAAACCGTTACGCTGCCGAGCGTCCTCTCGGTCAATGCTGCGGAAAGTTACACCGCCGCCGCAAAGCTCGGATTAGGCATCATCCAGGTGCCGCGCTGGGGCGCGGAAGAAGCCTTCGCGGACGGTAGCCTGATGCCGCTGCTTGAAGACACGCCGCCATCGCCGTCGCCCGTTTCGCTGCTTTACCCTAAAAGCCGCCAGCTTTCGCCGCGCGTGCGCGTATTCATCGATTGGGTGATGGCGGAGTTCAAATCTTCGCTTCGCACGCCGTGACACGGCCAAAAAGCGCGAAAATAGGTCTGTTGGGGCCGATCTGTCCTATTAACTTTCTGCGCCTTTTGAAGCCAAATTTCTATATGTAAGGTGTTCAATGAGAAACCTTGGACAATGACGAGCGTCGTCGTCCGTTCCAGTCGAAGGGCAACATCGTTTTATCGTGACTGATGACGAACCCGATCCGATAGTCGAGCATCCTCCCGATGCACAACAGACCGACGTAACGAGGCGGTCGCTCGAAGAGCGCATTCGGCAACAAGATATACTTGCCGAACTCGGCGTCTTCGCGCTGCAGAGAGCATCGTTTGACGAGCTTCTTACCGAGACGTCGCGTCTCACCGCAA
Organism: Hyphomicrobium sp.; assembly: GCF_035548195.1. Taxonomy (GTDB): domain Bacteria; phylum Pseudomonadota; class Alphaproteobacteria; order Rhizobiales; family Hyphomicrobiaceae; genus Hyphomicrobium_B. The sequence continues at coordinate 427,725 of NZ_DASZTY010000025.1, read as the reverse complement.
AAGGGCTGCGCGCCGAGTTCTGTAAAGTGCTCGAATACGTCCCATCCGAAGGTCGCTTGCTCGTCCGCGCGGGGGTCGGTTGGAATCCGGGCATCGTCGGGACGGCGAGTGTCGGCGCCGACCTAGAGTCGCCCGCGGGCTTCGCCTTGCGCACGGGGAAGCCGGTCATTTCTAATCATCTCGAAAACGAGGAGAGGTTTCGCACACCAGAAATTCTGGAAATCCACGGCATCCGTCGCGCGATGAATGTCATTCTTCAGGGCGACGGCCAACCGTTCGGCGTGCTGGAAGTCGATAGTCGCTCAGACGACCAGTTCGTCGAGCACGATCTCGCGTTTCTCCAGGGTGCAGCAAACATTCTTGGAATGGCGATCGAGCGCGAGCGGTACGAGCGCCATCTCAAAGCCGCGGTGGATCGCCATGAAGTGCTGCTCAAGGAGATCAATCATCGCGTCAAGAACAGCCTGACGATTGTCGCAACGATGTTGAGGCTGCAGGCCGCGAAGATCAACGATGAGACGCTGACTGCGCAGCTCGAAGAGGCTTCGCAACGGGTTCATGCGATCGCCCGCGCGCACGAACGCTTGTATCAAAGCAACAACATCGATGCTCTGGATCTCGGCGTTTACGTCGATCTCGTCTGCAAGGACCTTAGCGGCAATCTCAACGGCTGCGATATCGGCATCGATGTCGAGGACGGGATAATTTTGTCCACGGATCGTGCGATTTCGGCGGCATTGATCGTCTCCGAATTAGTCACGAATGCAGCCAAGTATGCCTATGCAGGCACTACCGGTGGAAAGATTTGGGTCCGTGTCGTACGGAAGGACGAGCATACGGCCGAACTGTCAGTGAGAGACGAGGGCGCAGGACTTCCTGCCGACTTCGATCCGATGACGTCAAAAAGCCTGGGAATGACGATCATCGCTGCGTTTACCCAGCAGCTTGATGGCAAGCTTGCGATAATGTCGCGTGACCCGGGCACCGAGTTTACTGTCGTTCTGCCGCTGGACCCCGGTAAAGACACCAACAGCGTGTGACCGGAGTTTTTAATCTGCAAAGAAAAGGGCCGCGAAAGCGGCCCTTTTCTTGATCAGTTATCCAGGAAGCTGCGAAGCTTCCGCGACCGGCTCGGATGCTTGAGCTTGCGCAGCGCCTTGGCTTCGATCTGGCGGATACGTTCGCGCGTGACAGAGAACTGCTGGCCGACCTCTTCCAGCGTATGGTCGGTGTTCATTCCGATGCCGAAACGCATTCTGAGCACGCGCTCTTCGCGAGGCGTCAGTGACGCCAGCACGCGCGTTGTCGTATCTCTGAGGTTCGACTGGATCGCGGCCTCGATCGGCAACACCGCGTTGCGGTCTTCGATGAAGTCGCCGAGGTGCGAATCTTCCTCATCGCCAATCGGCGTTTCGAGCGAGATCGGCTCCTTTGCGATCTTCAAAACTTTGCGCACCTTTTCGAGCGGCATCGCAAGTTTCTCAGCGAGCTCTTCCGGTGTCGGCTCGCGGCCGATCTCGTGCAGCATCTGGCGCGAGGTGCGGACGATCTTATTGATCGTCTCGATCATGTGCACGGGAATGCGGATCGTACGCGCCTGATCCGCAATCGAGCGCGTAATCGCCTGCCGGATCCACCACGTCGCGTAAGTCGAAAATTTATAGCCTCGGCGATATTCGAACTTATCGACCGCCTTCATCAGGCCGATGTTGCCTTCCTGGATAAGGTCAAGGAATTGCAAACCGCGGTTGGTATACTTCTTCGCAATCGAGATAACGAGACGAAGGTTAGCCTCGACCATCTCCTTCTTCGCTTGGCGGGCTTCGCGTTCGCCTTTCTGCACCGCTTTGACGATGCGGCGATATTCCGGAATTTCAAGGCCCGTTTCCGTCGCCAGCTGATGGATGTCGCCACGGATCTGCTCAACCTGGCTGCGCTCGCTCTTGACGAACTGAGCCCACTTCTTGCCGTTGTCCGCAACGCGATCGAGCCACGTCTGATCAAGCTCGTTGCCGTAATATTCGTCGATGAAGTGCTGACGCGGCACGCCATAGCTGTCGGCAAGACGCATAAGACGGCCCTCAAGTCCGATTAGGCGCTTGTTGATCGCGTAAAGTTGCTCGACGAGACTTTCGATACGGTTGTTATTCAGCGACAGCGACTTCACGTCGGCAATGATCTCATCGCGGATTTTTTCGTAAGCCTTCTGCTGCTGCCGCGATCCCTGATCGCCGACGAGCTGCTGTTCGAGCTTCTTGTCCTGCTGCTTGCGAAGCTTTTTGTACGTCGAGGCGATCTTATCGAAGGTTTCGAGAACCTTTGGTTTCAGCTCCGCTTCCATCGCCGCGAGCGACATGGCGTTCTCGAACTCGTCGTCATCGTCGCCTTCGCCTTCCGGAGCGCCCGGTGCACGCGGCTGCTCCGGCTGATCGTCGCCCTCCGATTCGCTCGCTTCATTGGCGGCTTCGGGAAGCTCCTTGGCCTCTGGACCTTCGTATGTCGCTTCGAGATCGATAATGTCGCGAAGCAAAATCTTGCCCTCGTTGAGCTCATCCCGCCAGATAATGATGGCCTGGAATGTCAGAGGGCTTTCGCAGAGGCCGGCGATCATGGCCTCGCGGCCGGCCTCGATGCGTTTTGCGATGGCGATTTCGCCCTCGCGCGACAGAAGCTCGACCGAGCCCATTTCGCGGAGGTACATTCGGACCGGGTCGTCCGTCCGCTCCGCCGGTTCGGATTTGGTCTCGCTCTTGACGAGAGAATTGTTCTGGGCGACGAGCGCGCGCCCTTCCTCTTCATCGCTCTCTTCGCCACCTTCTCCGCTTTCGTCACTGTCCTCGTTTTCGACGACGGTGATCCCCATGTCGGACAAAGTAGCGTAGAGATCCTCGATCTGGTCGGAGGAAACCTCTTCCGAGGGCAGCACCGAATTCAGCTGATCGAGCGTAACGTAGCCCTTGGCCTTCGCAGATTTCAGGAGGCGTTTGACCGCCTGATCGGAAAGGTCGAGCAGGGGACTATCGCGTTCGGGCGCATCGGCCGCCGGTTGCTCTTTCTCTTCCGTCTTCTGAGCTGCCTGCTGGGCGCGTGCCATTCTTTTATCCTTGTGTATCGGCCGTTCCAATTCTGGAACCGGCCTCAATCAATATTGTCAGCCGCTGGACATTTGCCGCACAGCAATGTCCAGGACCCGATAAGAGCGCGCCTAGCTGGCACGCCTTGTAATTGGGGCGTCGTCCGCGGGTTGGTCGATCTCGGCGTCCATCTGATCCATTGACGCCTCGCGTGCGATCTGGCGTTTGATGTCGAGAAGGTGTGTCTCGGCCTCTTCCGTGCAATCCCGGTACCAAGCCTCCTCTGCCGCCTTCAGCGCGCGCTCCAAAGCGTCCTGCCGCTGATGCAGAGATAGAATATGGTTCCAGGCGGATTCGACATCGGTGGCAGACGCATCCGGCTCGGCAAAACGGTCGCTGATGTGCGTAATCGTTCGCGCGACGAGGTCCACCACCTTTGCAACCCCCGATTTGCTCAATTGGGTGCCTAGAGTTGCCCTGTCAAGAGAATTCTGCCTCGCGTGCACCGCTAAAATTTCATCGCGCAGCGCGGAAAGCGGCCGGGAGGCGAAGTCGATCGCCGCAATCGCCTCGGCGTGCTCGTCGATCAGCCAAGGATGGTTCATCATGGTCTTCAGCATCAATGCCTCTCGCGGGGGTATACTTTGAACGTGCCCTGCGAGTTCGGGGCTGGCATTAACCAATTCAGGAAATGTGTTTTTCTTCACGGAGCGGCGCTCCGGACCGGTGAGGCGGGCCCGCTCGCGCGCTTTCCAGTCCTGCCCCATTGTGGGACGAGCATGAGAAGCCTGGAAACGTCCTGCTGCCAACGGGCTGCCGTTGCTTAAGCCGGTGCGAAAAGCATTGCGCTGGCGTCCGAGCTGATACAACCTGTCGCGGACCTCCCGCTGGTAGTGGCTACGAACGGTTGCATCCTGAATGGTGCCGATTAACGCAAACAGCCGTGCTTCAAGAGCGGCGCGCTGTTCCGGTGTGACGACGGGCGCCGCCTGCACCTCTCGATCCCATAAGACATCGACCAGCGGGCGTGTCTTCGAAAGCACCTCTGACATCGCGCCAGCACCTTGCTGGCGTATGAGGTCGTCTGGATCGATCCCTTCGGGCAGGAACGCGAAGGCGACACTATGGCCCGGTTTGAGCCACGGCAACGCCACTTCGACCGCGCGATCTGCCGCTTTCCGTCCGGCACCGTCGCCATCGAAGCAGAGGGTCGGCTCGGGTGCAAATCGCCATAGCAGCTTCAACTGATCTTCAGTCAGCGCCGTTCCGAGTGGAGCGACCGTCTCGGCGAAACCCGCTTCGGAAAGCGCCAAGACGTCCATATAGCCTTCCACCACGATGACGCGGTCCTTGTCATGCGCTGCGGTCCTCGCACGCGCGGCATTGAAAAGCGTATGCCCTTTGTGAAAGAGCGGCGTCTCGGGCGAATTTAGGTATTTCGCGGGCGCATCTTTATCGAGCGTCCGGCCGCCAAAGGCGATGACCCGTCCTTTGAGATCGAGGATGGGGAACATGACACGATTGCGGAACCGGTCGTAAGGCTCGGGAATATCGGCGCCCGCGATGAGCATGCCGGACATCGCCATATCGGCGGATGAAAAGCCCTTCGCTTTGAGATGCGCCGTGAGCGCCGAGCGTGAATTCGGAGCAAAGCCGAGGCGGAAGGTTTGAATCGTTTCGCGCGCGAGGCCGCGCTGTTCGAGATAACGGCGTGCTACGCCGCCTGTGGCAGAACGCAAGCTATCCTCGAAAAAGGCCGCCGATGCTTCGAGCAGACGATAAAGCCGGTCGCGCTGGTCGTCTTCTGCCGCGTTTCTTTCCGGCTGCTTCGGCATCGGGACGCCGGCCTCCGCCGCGAGGCGCTCGACGGCTTCCGGAAATTCCAACCCTTCGATCTTCATCAGAAATGTGAAGATGTCGCCGTGCTCGCCCGAAGCAAAGCAGTGATAAAAACCCTTTTGATCGTTGACGGTGAAAGAGGGGGTTTTTTCCGCTTTGAACGGCGAAAGGCCCTTATATTCGCGCCCCGCCTTTTTGAGCGCAACCTTGCGCCCGACGACTTGGCTGACGGGGAGCCGCGCGCGGATTTCATCCAGAAAATTCGGATTGAAGCGCATGAGCTACGGCCGGTCCCACTAAAAGTCTTTTGTGAGGAGACCCAAAATCGGTCTCACGACGTGATACCCAACATCGATTCGGTATATTGCCCACAATCGAGAACGTGCTCGCGCAATTAATTGCACGCTTTCCACAGCCTGCCCAACATCAAGGCAGGCCGCATGCGGATCAACCAAGCGACGCCTTCACGGCGGCACTTGCCTTTTGAAAGTCCATCTTGCCCGCGTACTTGGCTTTTAGGACGCTCATCACCTTACCCATGTCTTTTGGCGAGGCCGCGCTCGTCTCCTTGATGGCCGCATCGACCGCGGCCTTGACTTCGCCTTCGTCCATCTGCTTCGGCAGATAGGCTTCGATGACAGCAATCTCGGCCTGCTCGGTCTCGGCGAGATCAGGACGGCCGCCGTTCGTATACTGCTCGATAGAGTCGCGCCTTTGCTTCACCATTTTGGTCATGACGGCAAGGACGCCCGCATCGTCGATCGGCTTCTTGGCTTCGATCTCGGCCGATTGGATTGCCGCATTGATGAGACGCAGCGTCGCGACGCGCTGTTTATCGCCGGCCTTCATCGCCACCTTTAAATCGTCGTTGATCTTTGCGCGCATGCGGGTCTCCTTGAACGCTGAGACAGTGGTGTAGGGGCCCCGTGAGGTGAGGGCAACCCATGCGTGCCTCTGGACCGCACAGAGCGGCGCAATTGACGGCAGAAAGCCGTTCCCATAGGTTCCGGCGCAAACTTCAGCCCGAGCGGCTTGCGCCCCAACATCCGGATTGTCGATGACTGCACCTGAACCCTGGACAGATGTGCCCCTGACGGCGCGCCTCGTGCTCGACGATGGCACCGTCATCTCAGGTAGGGGGCTTGGCGCAACGGGATCGGCCGTTGGCGAAGTTTGCTTCAACACGGCGATCACCGGTTATCAGGAAATCCTGACCGATCCGAGTTATGCCGGACAGATCATTACCTTCACATTCCCGCATATCGGCAATGTCGGCGCCAACAACGAAGACACGGAAACGTCGAATCTTGCATCCCGTTCCGGCGTCCGCGGCTGTGTGCTCCGTGCCGACATCACTGATCCATCGAACTATCGGGCCGCGGAAAATCTCAACGAGTGGCTTAAGACACGCGGCATCATTGCGATCAGCGGGATCGATACGCGCGCTCTTACGGCGCGCATCCGAGAGAAGGGTATGCCCAACGCCGTGATCGCGTACGAGCCTTCGGGCCAATTTGACATCGATAAACTGAAAGCCGAGGCGAAGGCGTGGCCGGGCCTTCTCGGCCTCGATCTCGTACCTGACGTGACGAGCGGCCAGAGCTATTCATGGGACGAGCAGCGCTGGGTCTGGAACCGCGGTTTCACGCGCAACGAAAATCCTGAGTTTCATGTCGTCGCAATTGACTACGGTTTGAAGCGGAACATCCTCAGATGTCTTGCGTCCGCCGGTTGCAAAGTGACGGTCGTCCCAGCCACGGAAAAGGCCGAGGACGTCCTGGCGCGCAATCCCGACGGCGTGTTTCTGTCGAACGGTCCCGGGGATCCTGCCGCCACCGGAAAGTATGCAGTCCCCGAGATCAAAAAGCTGGTCGCTAGCGGCAAGCCCATCTTCGGCATTTGCCTCGGCCATCAGATGCTCGGTTTGGCGCTTGGCGCCACGACCAAGAAGATGCACCAGGGCCATCACGGCGCCAATCATCCAGTGAAGGACTTCACGACCAATAAGGTCGAGATCGTTTCAATGAACCACGGATTCGCGGTCGATCGTGACAGCCTGCCGAAGGGCGTCGTCGAAACGCACGTCTCGCTGTTCGATGGCTCGAACTGCGGCCTCTCTGTTGAAGGTAAACCGGTGTTTTCCGTTCAGCATCACCCCGAAGCGTCGCCCGGTCCTCAGGACAGCCATTACCTCTTCACACGCTTCGTCAACCTGATACGCGAACAGAAGGGCCGTTCGACCCACCGCGAACGATGAACCGTGCGGCAGGCTCAGCGCCATAAACCTTGCCGAACATTAAGATCGCACTCTCGGGCAATCCCGGTATAAGGCAGGGAAAAAACACCCGGAGGAACTCATGCGCCCTTTTTGCCTGGCTGCCCTGCTGTTGATTGCGGCCAGCCCCGCCTTTGCCGGTGATTGCACCAAGGACGTCATCGCAGCCTTCACGAAACAGCATGCCGCGAAGAATTTCAGGGTCGAATTCAGCCAGCCGTCGGCGGAGGGCGAAGTCCACATGAAGATCGACTACGTGCCGCCGGATAAAATGCTTCAGTCGGTGACCTCACCCGCCATGCCCGGCGAGCAGCAGACAATGCTCGTCGGCAACCGTGCATACGCCGGGACAAGTGGTGCTCTGGAGGAACTCCTGCCGCAATATACCCAGTCGATTATTGCCGAGTTCAATAATGCACTCGCAGTGCCCAAGGATCTCGGAACCTATGAATGTCTAGGCAAGTCGAAGCTCGACGATCAGGAATACCTGGCCTACCGCACGGTCGATAAGGCGGCCTCCAAGGCAGATCCGTCGAAGACGTTGGCGCGCACGATTTACGTGGATTCGGTGAGTGGCCTGCCAGCGTATAACGTTGTTAAACCGCTCGGCGGCAGTGCGGCCCCTCTTTTGAAGATCAAGTATTCCTATCCGACGGACGTCGAGATCATTGCGCCGGTGAACGCGCCCGTGCAAAAGCTCCATTAGGAGATTGTCGGCCCTAGGTGGCCTTTCGCTCAGGATAGTTGATCATGCGCCGTATCGCGCTTGTTGCCGCTTCACTTGCCGCTCTCACCGCAGGCGCTCACGCTCAGCCTATACCGGGCGGGCCAATACCTGGTGCGCCGACGCCCGGTGCCAAGCCGAATGCCAATCCGTGCAGCGACGAAGTCTCCGCATCGCTGCAAAAGTTGCGGAAATCATCGTGGTTCCGCATGACGAGCGACATGATCACCGAGAATGGCCCGACCACGATGCAGGTCGATTATGTGCTGCCCGACCGCATGCATCAGAAGGTGACGAACAAGCTGACGAACAAAGCGTCGGAAGTCATTCTCGTCGGTAACGAGGCTTGGTCAAGACAGGGCGAAGGGAGCTGGACTGCGCTGAAGGCGAACATCGCTGCCGAACTGCAAACTCAGATGCAGGAAACAGTCCTTCAACAGCAGGCCGACGTCGGTGCTTACACATGCAAGGGCCAGACGAAGTTCGAGGACCACGATGTCATGTCCTACCGGCTGGAAAGCGAGCCCGGAAAGAGCGGGGGAGAGAAAAACCAGACATACCGCATGTTTTATGTCGACGCATTGACCGGCCTGCCGGTGGGCAACGCGTTGTTGGTTCCCGGGCACGATAAAAAGCCCATCTTCAAAACGATTTACTCATTCCCGCTCGACCTTAAGATAGAGCCGCCCAAGGATGTCGCACCGCCTCAGCCTGCTTCGACATCGCCCGCGGCGCCATCGGCCCCAGGTGCAGCAACGCCCTCAACTCCGTCATCTGCCAAGTAGTTTGATCTCGACCAATGCGAATTGACCATTGCGCCGATGGCTGCCATGCCTTTGGCGATGATGACCGCGAGCTTCGGCACCGCTAAAAAGCGGCCCCGGAGATCTTCCCATGACCGCGATCGATTCTGCCGCCGACGCACGTCCGGCGGCCGCCAAGGTAACGCTCTCAATCCTGTTGGCTGTGAGCTTCTGTCATCTGCTCAACGACGTCATGCAGTCGTTGCTGCCGGCAATCTATCCGATGCTGAAGGAAGGCTACGGCCTCGCGTTCTGGCAGGTTGGCCTATTGACGACCGCATTCCAGGGCACGGCCTCGCTACTGCAACCCGTGATCGGCCATTATACGGATCGCCGCCCCGTAGCCTATTCGACGAGCGCAGGCATGGCCTCGACGCTTGTCGGACTGATCCTGCTCGCGTTCGCGCACAGCTATGCGATGTTGCTGATCGGCGCGATGCTCGTGGGTGTGGGATCGGCGGTTTTCCATCCCGAGTCGTCGCGCATTGCCCGTATGGCCTCCGGCGGACGCCATGGTCTGGCGCAATCCGTCTTTCAGGTGGGCGGAAACTTCGGGACCGCGCTTGGCCCGTTGTTGGCGGCGTTTTTCGTGCTGCCGCACGGCCAGAAGAGCATTGCCTGGTTCGCACTCGTGGCGCTTCTCGGAATTATTATCCTGTGGCGTGTCAGCGAATGGGGAAGCCGCGCACGCACGCGCCGTAGCGCGAACGACAACATCGCTCGCCTGCCGTTTTCGCGCCAGCGTACGGCCTGGGCATTGACGATATTGGCGCTGCTCGTCTTCTCGAAATATATCTACATGGCGAGCCTGACGAGCTACTACACGTTCTATACAATCCATAAGTTTGGCGTGACGGTTCAGCAGTCGCAGCTGTTGTTATTCGTATTTCTGGGTTCCGTTGCGGCGGGGACCGTCCTTGGCGGCCCGATCGGCGACCGCTTTGGCGCCAAGACCGTGATCTGGTTCTCGATTCTCGGCGTGCTGCCGTTCACGCTGGCACTGCCCTACGCAAACCTGCATTGGACGATCGCGCTCTCGATCGTGATTGGCCTGGTCCTGTCATCGGCATTTCCCGCGATCATCGTCTTCGCGCAGGAGCTCGTGCCCGGACGCGTAGGGATGATCGCGGGAATCTTCTTTGGATTCGCCTTTGGCATGGCAGGCATTGCGGCGGCCGTGCTTGGAGTTGTTGCGGATTGGAAGGGGATCGACTTCGTTTATGACGTTTGTTCGTATTTGCCGCTTCTCGGTCTGCTGGCCGTGTTTTTACCGTCGATGGGACGTGCAAACGACGTCGGCACGCAACGCACGTGACAATCGTTACGGGTGGAACCCCTATGCCGCAGTATTTAGAGGGTTCCCCCGCCTTGCGGCTTTCCCTATAAGCCCCCCTTAGCCTGAGATCAGAAACCTCATCGCCCGAGACGGCGGCGTCACGCGCTTCCGCTTCGGCCAAACGCTTGCGCGGCATGCCCAAACGCACCGATATCAAATCTATCCTTATCCTTGGCGCCGGACCGATCGTCATCGGCCAAGCCTGCGAGTTCGACTATTCCGGCACGCAGGCGTGCAAGGCGCTGCGCGAGGAAGGCTATCGGATCGTTCTCGTCAACTCCAATCCGGCGACGATCATGACTGATCCGGATCTGGCGGATGCAACCTACATCGAGCCGATCACCCCGGAAGTCGTTGCCAAGATCATCGCCAAAGAGCGGCCCGACGCTATTCTGCCGACCATGGGCGGCCAGACGGCGCTCAACACCGCGCTTGCGCTTCATCAGCAAGGCGTCTTGCAGCGTTATGGGGTCGAGTTGATCGGCGCCAACGCTGCAGCGATCGATAAGGCTGAGGATCGCCAGCTGTTCCGGGAAGCAATGCAGGCGATCGGTCTTGAGACCCCGCGCTCGAAGCTCGCGCACAACCGCGAGGAGGCAGCAGAAGCGCTCGATCATGTCGGACTGCCAGCGATCATCCGCCCGTCTTTCACGCTCGGCGGCACCGGCGGGGGCATCGCTTACAACCGCGAAGAATTTTTCGAGATCGCCGAGCGTGGACTCGATGCGTCCCCGACCACCCAAATTCTCGTCGAGGAAAGCGTCCTCGGCTGGAAGGAATTTGAGATGGAAGTCGTCCGCGACAAGGCGGACAACTGCATCATCATCTGTTCGATCGAGAACATCGATCCAATGGGCGTGCATACGGGCGATTCGATCACCGTTGCCCCAGCGCTGACGCTGACCGACAAAGAATATCAGATCATGCGCGACGCTTCGATCGCAGTTCTGCGCGAGATCGGCGTCGAAACGGGCGGCTCGAACGTGCAGTTCGCGGTGAACCCCGCGGACGGCCGTCTTGTCGTCATCGAGATGAACCCGCGCGTGTCGCGGTCTTCCGCGCTGGCGTCAAAGGCGACGGGCTTCCCAATTGCCAAAGTCGCGGCAAAGCTCGCCGTCGGCTATACGCTCGACGAAATTCAAAACGACATCACCGGCGGCGCGACCCCAGCATCATTCGAGCCGACGATCGATTATGTCGTAACGAAAATCCCGCGATTTGCGTTCGAGAAATTCCCCGGCGCCGATTCATCGCTAACGACATCCATGAAGTCGGTTGGCGAAGCGATGGCCATCGGGAGGACGTTCCGCGAAAGCATCCAGAAGGCGCTACGCTCGATGGAGACCGGCTTGACCGGCTTCGACGACATTCAGCTTGATGGGCTGGGGCAGGGCGACGACAAGAATGTCGTGCGCGCCGCGGTCTCGCGGCCGACGTTCGACCGCATCTTGAAGGTAGCTCAGGCGTTCCGCGTTGGCTTCGCACTTGATGAAATTCATCAGTATTGCAAGATCGATCCTTGGTTCCTGGCCGAAATCAAGGGCATCGTCGATACCGAAGCCCGCGTGATTGCCCATGGCTTACCGCAGAGCGCAAAACAGCTTCGTGCGCTGAAGGCGCAGGGCTTTTCCGACGCGCGCCTGGCCAAGCTCGCTAAGATCACCGAATCCGAAGTCCGCGAGACCCGGCGGCAGCTTGGCGTTACGCCGGTATTCAAGCGCATCGATACATGCGCGGCGGAATTCGCGTCGCCCACGGCTTACATGTACTCGACCTACGAAACCGGCTTGAGTGGCGAACCCGTTTGCGAAGCCGATCCGACGGAAAAAGAGAAGGTCGTCATTCTTGGCGGCGGTCCGAACCGCATCGGCCAAGGCATCGAGTTCGACTATTGCTGCTGCCATGCCTGCTTCGCGCTGACCAAAGCCGGCTTCGAAACAATCATGGTCAATTGCAATCCCGAGACCGTCTCGACCGATTACGATACCTCCGACCGCCTTTTCTTCGAGCCGCTGACCGCGGAGGATGTGCTCGAAATCATCCGTGTCGAAAGCAGTAAGGGTAAACTGAAGGGCGTCATCGTCCAGTTCGGCGGTCAGACGCCGTTAAAGCTTGCGAGCGCGCTCGAAGAAGCCGGCGTTCCGATCCTCGGTACCTCGCCCGACGCGATCGACCTCGCGGAAGATCGCGACCGCTTCAAGGCGCTGATCGAAAAGCTGAAGCTGACACAGCCGAAGAGCGGCATCGCCAAGACGCCGGGAGAAGCACGCGCCGTCGCGGAAGCTGTCGGCTATCCGGTCGTCATCCGCCCGTCCTACGTGCTTGGCGGCCGCGCGATGGAGATCGTCCATGATGGCTCTGAAGTCGATCGCTATGTCGCGCGGCTTTCAGCAACGCTCGATCGGCCGTCGGAACTCGTCGTCTCCGAAAAGCGGCCGCTGCTGATCGACAGCTATCTGACTGACGCCGTCGAAGTCGATGTCGATTGCCTGGCGGATGGCAAGGATACCTTTATCGCGGGCATCATGGAGCACATCGAGGAGGCGGGTATCCATTCCGGCGACAGCGCCTGCTCGCTGCCGCCGCATTCGCTTTCGCGCGCCATCATCGCCGAACTCGAGCGCGAGACCCGCGAGCTGGCGCTGGCTCTTGGAGTCGTCGGCTTGATGAACGTCCAGTACGCGATCAAGGACGGTCAGGTCTTCATCCTTGAGGTCAATCCGCGCGCGTCGCGCACCGTGCCGTTCGTCGCCAAAGTTATCGGCCTGCCGATCGCGTCCATCGCCGCCCAGATCATGGCGGGGAAGCCGCTTGCATCCTTCAATCTGCAGAAGCCCGTCTACAATCACATCGCAGTAAAGGAAGCCGTGTTTCCTTTCGCACGATTTTTGGGCGTCGATCCGATCCTCGGGCCTGAGATGCGCTCGACTGGCGAGGTCATGGGCATCGACCACGATTTCGCCATGGCGTTCGGCAAAAGCCAGCTAGGCGCCGGGCAGAAGTTGCCATCCGAAGGTACCGTGTTCGTCTCGGTCAAAGAAAGCGACAAGGCCCGGGTCGTCAGCCCAGTGAAAGAGCTGGCGGCGATGGGCTTCAAGATCGTCGCAACCCGGGGAACAAAGAGATTCCTTGAAGCCAACGGCATACAATGCGAGGGCATCAATAAGGTCCTGGAAGGTCGCCCGCACATTGTCGATGCGATCAAAAATGGCGATATCCAGCTCGTTTTCAATACAACCGAAGGTTCGAAAGCCCTGAGCGACAGCAAGGACATTCGGCGCACGGCCTTGCTTCACCACATCCCGTACTATACAACATTAGCAGGGGCTGTAGCAGTGACACGAGCCATCCGGGCGTTGAATTCCGATACGCTTCAGGTGGCTCCGCTGCAGGCTTTCGCGCACCGTTGAGGCCTTCGCTATGCAAGTGATCTGAACGTTTCCGGCCGCGCAAGCTCAGCCACTTTCCTGTTCAACAATCCAAGATTTAATTTGGACGGAGCCGGTCGCTCCGCGAAGACAGAGCGTTTGAAGACGTGGAGAAGATGATGGAACGGGTGCCGATGACTCTCGAAGGCTACAAAAGCCTCGAAGAAGAATTGCAGCGTTTGAAAGCCGTCGAACGTCCGCGCATCATCGCGGCAATCTCCGAAGCGCGCGCGCACGGTGACCTTTCGGAGAATGCAGAATATCACGCTGCCAAGGAGCAGCAGGGCCTCAACGAGGCGCGCGTCGCAGAGATTGAGGACAAGATCAATCGCGCCGAAGTTATCGATACCTCGAAGCTCTCCGGCGATACGATCAAGTTCGGCGCGACGGTTACGCTCCAGGACGAAGATTCAGACGATAAGGTCACTTACACCATCGTCGGAGACACGGAAGCCGACCTCAAGAACGGCAAAATCTCGATCTCCTCGCCGATCGGTCGCGCGCTGATTGGCAAGTCGAAAGGCGATAGCGTCGATGTCACGACGCCGAAGGGAACGCGCACGCTGGAAGTATTGAAGGTCGCCTGGAAGTAATCCCTGGCTGCTCCGGCGCGCGCCACGGCGGTTATTCGTTTCCTCCGTCCAGAAACGCGCGCGCCGCCTCGCATTCGCTTTTTGAAGGCATAAGGTCGAAAACGCGGTCGTCGCCTTCTTTACTCGATAACTCAATCGTATCGGCTGCACCTTCCAGCGACAGCCCTGTGTCGCCGGTTTCCAGCCGCAGGCCGCCGTCTGCAAGCGGGGTCAGCCGGAAAAGGCCGCCGTCTGCTTCGAGATAACAGTCGAATGCCTCGTCACTCGTCTTGCAGCTCGCAGCCTGGCCGTACCATTCAGCGCCGTTCTTTAGCATCAGTGCGAAGCCGAGCGCGAAACGGTCGGATGAGTTGGGCATTCCGTCGGAATTGGCTTTGGAAAGGTCAATTTCGATACTGCGCACGCGCTGCTTGGCGTGTGCATGGGAATGTGTGTCATCATATGTCCTAGCGAAGCACGGACGACCGGCAAGGACATTGGAAAAATAGCGATCGTAAAGATCGTCGGCCGCGGCCCAGGCCGTGACCGCGTTGAACGAGGCAGTGCTGAACGGCAGCACGAGGAAAAGGACAGCGGAGCGGATCGGGAAGAAGATCTTCATTCGCAGATCTCGACTCTCATGCTCGTTTCAGGTCCCCTCGGCACTCCCAACCGCGATCGGAACGCCCGGCTCGCGCTTCGTTCGCCGAATAGTCAGAAACGTTTTCACGCTCGCGACGTTCGGTGCTGACGTCAATTCTTCAAGCACGAAGTCCTGAAATTCCGAAAGATCACGCGCGATGCATTTCAGCATAAAGTCACTTTCACCTGAAAGCATGTAGGCCTCACGGACGAGGGGCCAGCCGAGAATACGGTTCTCGAAGGCATGAAGATCGGCTTCTGCCTGATTGTGCAGCCGAACCATTGCAAATGCAGTCAGAGCATAACCGAGAGCGACTTCGTCGATGAGCGTGGTATATCCAGAGATCAGCCCGGCCTCTTCGAGCGCCCTCACGCGGCGCAGGCAGGGAGGCGCCGAAAGACCGATCCGGTTAGCCAACGCGATGTTGGTCATCCGCCCGTCGGCTTGCAGCTCCTTCAGGATTCGCCAGTCGATAGCATCGAGTTCTATGGCCATGAAATTCCCGCTTGGTTCAAACTGCGGTAATATCAGGAATGTGGGTGCGGCGTACGACATTTCGCTTATTTCTTTGCGTGAGAATTGGATATCTCTCGACTCTTTCCGCGCCAGCGAACACAAGGTCGTCGCATGGACGCTTTGAATTCCGGCGCTAACCCCCTTGCGGGCGAGACGGCCTGGATCTTTTCCGACGGCAAGGCAGGCCACGACGCCCAGTGTTTGGGCGTCGTCGACGCTCTGGGCGTGCGCGCCGAAATCAAACGCGTCGCCCCGAAAGGTGCGTTCAAGCTGATGGCGCCCTGGGGGCCTGTTTCGCCGCGTGAGCGGTTCGGCCAGCCCGGGTCGCACTTCGAACCTCCCTGGCCCGCGCTGGCTTTCGCGACGGGCCGGACGACGATCCCCTACCTCCGGGCGCTTCGGCGCCGTGCGGGCCTAGCCACATACGCGGTCATTCTGATGGATCCGAAGACGGGCTCAGACAGCGCCGACCTGATTTGGGTGCCGGAGCATGACCGCCGGCGTGGAGCGAACGTCATCGCGACGCTGACGGCGCCACATCGCTTTTCTCCAAAGCGGTTGCAAGCGCTAAGAGCGCACCTATCGCCCGAAATCGGAGCACTGCCCGGGCCGCGGATCGCTTGCCTGATCGGGGGCCCGAACGGCGATTACCGATACGACGAAGCCGACGAAGTCCGGCTCGCCGATGCGCTCGGAAGGTTCGCACACCTCGGGTTCGGCTTGATGATCACGGCCTCCCGCCGAACGCCCGAGCGCCTTGTCGCCCGCATCCGAAAAACGCTGGGTGATACTGACGTTTTTTTTTGGGACGGTACCGGCCAAAATCCCTACCCAGACTTTCTTGCGCATGCTGATATGTTCCTGATCACTGCCGACAGCGTCAGCATGACCTGTGAGGCAGCAGCCACCGGAAAGCCGATCTACGTTTTCGCGCCGTCAGGTGGGAGCGCTAAATTCGAGCGCTTTCATAAGGCGCTCGTCGACAATGGGATAACAAGGCCGTTCCCGTCGCCCGGTTCTTCGATCGAGACGTGGTCGTACGAGCCGCTGCACTCCGCCGAGAGTATCGCTGCCGAGATCGCACGCCGCTGGCAGAAACGCGCCAGCATGCTTCCGGGGTTGATCGGCCGATCGTCGCAATAAACGCGTCAGGAGCGGACGCTACTTGCGCCTTTCCATCATCTTTTCGAGCTGTAATTCCTGGATTTCCGCCAGACGCTGCCATTGCTTATTGATGAGATGATCGATCTTTTCATGCAGATGACGGATCTCAAGCTCGGCCTTGAGATTGACCCGGTAATCGTTGAGCGATCGTAACCTGTCTTTCGTCTCTTGGCGCTTCTGGCTCATCATGATGATCGGCGCCTGAACCGCTGCAATCGTCGACAAGATCAAGTTCAGTAGAATGTAGGGGTAAGGGTCGAAACTCGCCTGCCCATGATAAGAGTTGATCAGCATCCACCCGCCAAGAAATGCGGCGAAGACGATCAGAAAACTCCAGCTGCCGCCGAAATCCGCGAGTGCATCGGAAAGGCGTTCGCCAAGCGTGCGCTTGGCCCCGAACTCGTCTTCGACATTCGCGGCGAGCGTGTCGTGCGTTGCCAAACTCTTTGCGACCTGAGCTTCGATTTCGCTCAAATCTCCGGACTCCGCCCGCAACAGCTCGGAAACGTAAAGCGTGCGATAGCGGTCGAGCTCTTTGCGCGAAACGAAGGCATCCTCGCGGATGTCGGGATGATCTCTGCGGATCCTTTCCACGAGCGACGGCAAGACAGTTGCGAGGCTGACGGCGCCCGCGCGCGGAATCTCCGCGCCTGTCAGCGCGCAAACAAAATGAGGTTTGAGCGGTTTTCCGCTGTTCTCGGATGTCCCGGACATCGCAGTGATACCCTCGCTGAAAGCTTTACGGTGCGGCGTCTGCGGCCAGTTGAAACGCCCCTTCGACGATCTATTTGAGCTATGCGCGGCAATCGGTTAGAACCCGCATCAATCCCTAAACCTTGCTTTATAGAGGCGCCGCCCCATGGCCGCACATCAGTACGTCTACCACATGCACAAGCTCTCCAAGACCTACCCTGGGGGAAAGCAGGTGCTGAAGGACATTTCGCTTTCCTTCCTACCCGGCGCAAAGATCGGCGTGGTCGGACTGAACGGCGCAGGTAAGTCGACCCTTCTCAAGATCATGGCGGGAAGGATTGACGATTACATCGGCGAGGCCTGGGCTGCGGAGGGCATAAAGGTCGGCTATTTGCCGCAAGAGCCCGAGCTTGACCCAGAGAAGGACGTCCTCGGCAATGCCATGGAGGGCGTCGCAGAGAAAAAGGCCATCCTGGATCGCTACAACGAAATCGCCGCCAACTATTCCGAAGAAACGGCGGACGAGATGACGGCGCTGCAGGATCAGATCGATGCGCAGAACCTTTGGGATCTTGATGCGCAGGTCGAGCAGGCGCTCGATGCCTTGCGCTCGCCGCCAGGGGACTCGGATGTGACCAAGCTTTCGGGCGGCGAGAAGCGCCGTGTCGCCCTGACGAGGCTTCTATTGTCAAAGCCCGATATTCTTCTACTCGACGAGCCCACGAACCACCTAGACGCCGAAAGCGTTGCTTGGCTCGAACGTTACCTGAAGGAATACCCCGGCTGCGTCATCCTCGTCACCCACGACCGTTACTTCCTGGACAATATCACTGAGTGGACATTGGAACTCGACCGCGGACAGGGCGTACCTTGGAAGGGCAACTATTCGAGCTGGCTTGAACAAAAAGCCAAACGTGAGGCGACCGAAAAGGCGCAGGAAGAAAGCAAACAGAAAGCGCTGTCGCGCGAGCTTGAGTGGATCCGATCGTCCCCCAAAGCCCGGCAGGCCAAATCGAAGGCGCGTATCACAGCCTATGAGAAGCTCGCCGATGAGGCTGGCCGCGAGGAGACAGGCCGCGCCAGTATCCAGATTGCAACGGGCCCACGCTTGGGCGGCGTCGTAATCGAGGCCGAGGGCCTGACCAAAGGTTTTGGCGATCGTCTCTTGATCGACGATCTGTCGTTCAAGCTGCCTCCCGGCGGCATCGTCGGCGTCATCGGCCCGAACGGCGCCGGCAAGACGACCTTGTTTAAGATGCTGACCGGCCAGGAGCAGCCCGATAAGGGCTCGATCCGTTTGGGCGATACGGTGAAGATCGCCTACGTCGATCAGTCGCGCGCGCACCTCGACGACAAGAAAACCGTCTGGGAAGAGATTTCAGGCGGCCTCGATCAGATGCTTCTCGGCGGCAAGAAGGAAGTGCCGAGCCGCGCCTATTGCGGATGGTTCAACTTCAAGGGTGCCGATCAGCAGAAGAAGGTCGGCTTGCTGTCGGGCGGTGAACGCAACCGCGTGCATCTCGCAAAGCTTTTAAAGGAGGGCGGCAACCTGTTGCTGCTCGACGAACCGACCAACGATCTCGATACTGAGACGCTCGGCGCACTCGAAGCGGCGCTTGAAGATTTCCCAGGCTGCGCCGTCGTGATCTCGCATGATCGCTTTTTCCTCGACCGCCTCGCGACGCACATTCTTGCCTTCGAAGGCGATAGCCACGTCGAATGGTTCGAAGGCAACTTCGCCGACTACGAGGAAGACAAGAAGCGCCGCCTCGGCGATGAAGCCGTCGAGCCGCATCGCATCAAGTTCAAACGGTTTGAGCGATAGCGAACAGCAATTGCGGCTTCCGGCCGGCTCGACGAAAGAGAGTCGGAAGCCGCAACACAAACAATCAGCCGTTGCCGTTATCGAGGATCGGCAGCTTTTTCGCGTCGTCCGAGCTGAGTGATAGCTTCACCCCGTCGGAAGTGCTTGTGATCTTATCGCCCGAAACGGCGAAGACCTTGGCATCGAGTCCGGCAGCGCCGCCTGCTGTGACGAGTATTTCTTCCACTTTCCCCGACGTGTCGGATTTGATGCCGTTGATTTCACCGATTTTCGCGCCGTCGGACCCGAAGACGGCCGTGCCGATTTTTAGCTGGCTCGCGTCGATCGATGAGGCCTCTCCCGTGGAGGAGCTGGGCTCAGCAGGCTCGCTCGCCGCGGCGGGCGTTTCCGGCTTGACGGGAGCAACATCCGCCGCGCCATTCGCGTCCGGCGCGGCTTTTGTATCGTCAGGAGCCGTGGCCGCGCCTTCATCGGGCGTGGGGGTGGCTGTCGGCGCACTGTCGGATTCAGACGCATCGGGAGACGCGGATTCTGCAGGTTGCACGTTATCGGCTGGAGGCGCAGCGTTATCTCCGCCGCTTTCGGCTGGGGCCGTTGTACCGTCGGCGTTGTCACTTTCAGGCGCAGCCGGTTTCGCGGCGTCGTCTGTGGCCGGGGCCTCACCCGACGGCTGTTGTGCCTGATCGGCAGTATCGTCTGACTGCTGTTGCGCGATGCGTGTCTCACCGCCTGCGGCCTGGGCTGACGCGCCGAAGGTCAGGGCGGCAGCAAAAAGAACGACAATCGCGAGCGAAAGTGATTTCTGAAAATGCACCACGGCCTCCTGACTTGCTCCGCGGCTCCGCCAAGTGCCGCGAGAATACGCTTAGATGTGCCGGCATTGCGCGCCGGCATCGTACGCGCCGATATGCTCGCTAGCGCTCATAGCTATCCCGCGTTGTCAATGGCCATCTCTGGCCGTGAGTGCAAAGACATGCCAAGGTGCGCCGTGAAGCAACACTGCGGGGTCAGGTAGGGAACGATCCGAGCGGAATGAAGCCAGTACGCGCCTCGCACAAAAAATTATCTCGCGGGCGTGCGGAAAAAGCACAAATCCACGGGAACAAATCACAAATGCAGGCTAGCGGCTCAGAGCAAGCACAAGCGCGCGGGGATTGTTTCCGTTCTCGGTGATGTAGTTCTGGAAAAGATCATCGAGGAAGGTCGTCATCCAGAAGCCCACGACTTGCGCGTCGCGAACCTTGTAGCCTGCCTTCGTCTTTACGACGAGCCAGCGTACGTCGTAGCCGTCGCCCGAGCGCAGCGTTACACGGGCGTCGACGTTCGTTCCTCCCGCATCACCCGGGCCCTGGCCGACGACAGTTGCGCTCGCGACCGGATACTGGGGCGCCATCTTCGCCGCATACTTGGCAATGAAATTGACCATACCGCTATAATAGACCGGACGTTCGGACTTCGGCAGCGTCCGCGCATGCGGGCCGAGTGCCGTCAACCCGATGCCCGGCACGTCCATGTGCTTTCGAAGCACGTCCGTGAATTCCGCAACTCCGCCTTTGCGCTGCGCGGCGATCAGCTCGTTCTGTACGCGCTGCATATAAGCAGCAGGGGATTCGGCCCGAGCGACGCCAGCCATTGACCCCACAAAGCAGGCGATCGCAGCAAGCATCCAGCAGGCGAAGCGCGTTCGCGTCCAAGATGTCATTTGAGTGTCTAACCCTCGCATAAGTCGCCCCTTGTCAGTTCTTATACCTCAATTCAGCCCGAAAGGACTGTGCAACCCATAAGTTGGGCGCACTTACCACCCCACCGCTGTAGAGAAGCAACAATCTCGTCAAAACGATGCCCGATCACACAGTCGCCGGTGCAAGTGTGGCATCGCCTTCTGATGTATGGGAATTTTTTACCGCCATTCCCGGTCGGTCAGGCGAGAGGAGCGGAAGCCCGAGAATTCGGCACAACTCGCGAATTTCCGGCATTCCGAAATGCTCGGCCGTCGCGAGGATGATGCTGCGGCTGGGCTCGGGATGAACAAGCATTGCTTCCTGGCTGTTGCCCGACAATGAGGTGCGGATATTGATTGCGATCCCTTCGTAAGTCCCGAGCGGTAGGCGCCAACTAGTGGACGAGAAGACGCTTTTGTCGACGACCGTGACCTCTCCGTGGCGAATATCGACGATCCGGTCCGATATGAGGGCAAGGACAATCTTGCGCAGCGGCCAACAGACGAGCATCACCCAGAATGCAAATGCGATCGCCAACTCCACGGCAGCGAAGGGGTGCTCGGCGAGAGCGGCGCGAAATTCGGATGAGGCCAAGGCGTAGAGGACGAGGCCGATTTGCGGCAGGATGATTGCCCCTGCAAAAGCGGCCATCATCAGAAGGCCAGGCAGCTTGGCGCGTTCTGAGTGCCATTGCTGGAGCGTGATTGCTGATTGGCCCTCATAGCTCGACAGCCCAACGCCGTTAAGTCTTTGATCGTACATCTCGTTCATCCGCGAGCCCGCGTGCTCTCGGTAAACCTTAGTGTGAGCCTACTAAAACGGCGTTAACCAGCATTTCGCGGGTATCCGCGCGCGAAACAGCGCTTGACATATAAACATATGTTTATATCTTGCGTTCATGTCGGGAACGTCGGAGCTGAGAACATCGGATCTTGTCACGGCGCTGAAAGCTGCGGCCGAACCGACGCGTCTGCGCATCTTGCTGCTGCTCGCCGGCGGCGAACTGAACGTGAAAGATCTGACCCTCATTCTCGGGCAGAGCCAGCCGCGCATCAGCCGGCACTTGAAGCTTCTGTTTGAAGCTGGTCTGATTGAACGCTTCCGCGAGGGAAGCTGGGTCTATTTCCACATTTCCGACCGGCAGCCAGGCGGAAGGCTCGCGCTGCGGCTCGTCGCCGATGTGGACCCTGCGGAATCCGCCGTGCGGCTGGATCGCGAGCGCGCCGACGCCTTGAAACGCGAGCGCGAGGCCGCGGCGCAAGCCTTCTTTGAAAAGCATGCCGCCGACTGGGACCGCATTCGCACCTTGCATGTGGCCGAGCGAGAGGTCGAAGCCGCCATGCGCGAGGCGCTGGGCGATGGGCCGTTTCATTTTCTTCTCGACCTAGGAACCGGCACGGGACGCACGCTCGAACTCTTTGCCGATCGCTTCGAGCGCGGGCTCGGCATTGACGTCAACCAGGCAATGCTCGCTTACGCGCGCGCGAAACTGAAGACAAACGGCTGCACGCGCGCGCAGGTTCGCCACGGCGACATCTATGCCTTGTCGGTCGCTGACCGGCAGGCGGACGCGATCGTCATGCACCAGATTTTGCATTTTCTTTCCGACCCGTCGCTCGCAATCCGCGAAGCTGCGCGCGTTCTTGCACCGGGAGGCAAACTACTGATCGTCGACTTCGCGCCGCACGAGCTCGAATTCCTGCGCACTCAGGAAGCCCATGAGCGTCTCGGCTTCGCGCACGACCAGATTAGCGGCTGGCTGAAAGACGCAGGGTTGGCCCCGCGCATGGTCCGCGATCTCAACCACAAGCCGGACGGCGGCGAAGACATTTTGACTGTCACGCTTTGGCTTGCGGAACGTCCCGCAGATCCATTTTCGAAAACACATAGGGATGCCGCAACGGCCGGCACTCTTCAGGAGGCGCGTTGATGGCACAGAGCAACGAACGCAAGAGCAAGCTTCTTGGCTCGGGCGATATCGTCGCTAGTTTCGAGTTCTTTCCGCCAAAGACGGAGAAAATGGAGGAGACGCTATGGTCTTCCATTTCGCGTCTCGCACCGCTTCGGCCGGAATTCGTCTCGGTGACTTACGGTGCAGGCGGATCGACGCGCGAACGTACGCACGCCACCGTAACCCGGCTATTGCGCGAAACCGACCTTCGACCTGCCGCGCACCTCACATGCGTTGATGCAACGAAGGATGAAGTCGATGCTGTTGCCCGGGCCTATTGGAACGAAGGCGTCCGTCACATCGTCGCTTTGCGCGGTGATCCGGTGCAAGGAGCAGGCACAAAATACGAACCTCATGCGGGCGGCTATAAGAATGCAGCCGACCTCGTTGCCGGTTTGAAAAAAATCGGAGATTTCGAAATTTCGGTTGCCGGCTATCCCGAAAAGCATCCCGAGAGCCCGACAGTCGACGCCGATATCGACAATCTGAAAGCCAAGGTCGATGCCGGTGCCGACCGCATCATCACGCAGTTCGGTTTCGATAACGCACATTTTCTGCGCTTTCTCGAAAAAGCGCGGGCGGCGGGCATTTGGGTGCCGATCTCTCCGGGCATCGTGCCCATCCATAATTTCACTCAGGTCGCGAATTTCGCCAAGCGTGCGGGCGCAAGTGTGCCATCGTGGCTGGCGCGGCGCTTCGAGGGTTTGGAATCCGACAGCGCAACGACCCACCTTGTTGCAGCCGCCGTCGCCACCGAGCAGGTGATGGATCTCGTCGATGAAGGCATTAAGAAATTCCACTTTTACACGCTGAATCGCGCCGATCTCGTTTATGCGATTTGCCACCTTCTTGGACTTCGCCCAGCGAAGTCCGCCAATACCAACGCCGATGCGGCGTGAACTGAAAATCTAATCGTGCAGGACCAAAGACATGAGACGTAAGCCGAGTTGGGCAGCGTTGGAAAAAGCCGCGAGCGAGCGCATCCTCATCATCGATGGTGCGATGGGCACGATGATTCAGCGCCACAAGCTTGGCGAGGAGCATTATCGCGGCGAGCGCTTTGCCGATCATTCCAAGGATGTCAAAGGCAATAACGATCTCCTCGTCCTGACCCAGCCAAAGGTCATCGAGGATATCCATGGTGAATATCTCGCAGCCGGCGCCGATCTGATCGAAACAAATACGTTCAACGCGCAGCGGATTTCGCTCGCCGATTATCATATGGAAGAACTCGGCTACGAGATGAACGTTGAGGCCGCAAAGCTTGCCCGTCGCGCGGCGGATGTCTGGACAAAGAAGACGCCGGAAAAGCCGCGCTTCGTCGCCGGCGCCGTCGGTCCGACCAATCGCACGGCGTCGATCTCTCCCGACGTCAACAATCCCGGCTACCGGAACGTCAACTTCGACGAGCTGCGCGACGCCTATAAAGAGCAGGTGCGCGGGCTGATCGACGGCGGCGCCGATATCATCCTGATCGAGACGATCTTCGATACGCTCAACGCGAAAGCGGCAGGGTTTGCAACCCTCGAAGTCTTCGAGGAAAAGGATCTCGAACTGCCGATCATGATCTCCGGGACGATCACTGACCGTTCGGGGCGCACGCTTTCCGGCCAAACAGCCGAAGCGTTCTGGTATTCGATGCGGCACCTGCGTCCGTTTTCGATCGGGCTTAACTGCGCGCTCGGAGCCGAGCTCATGCGCCCCTATATCGCCGAGCTCTCGCATGTCGCCGACGTTCGCATTTCAGCCTATCCCAACGCGGGTCTGCCGAATGCGATGGGCGAATATGACGAGAGCCCGGACGACATGGCATGCAAGGTTGAACCATGGCTTGCGGACGGACTGATCAATATCGTCGGTGGTTGCTGTGGATCGACACCCGATCATATTGCGCACATTGCTAACCACGCAAAAGGTCACAAGCCGCGTGCGCTGCCGAAATCCGAACCGCGCCTCCGCCTCTCCGGCCTCGAACCGTTCGTACATGGGTGAAATAAAAATAATGACCACAGCCAACGCCGCACAATCCTTCATCAACATCGGCGAGCGCACGAACGTCACGGGTTCGGCGAAGTTTCGTAAGCTGATCGAACAGAACGACTATGCAGGGGCGCTGGCTGTTGCGCGTCAGCAGGTCGAAGCCGGTGCGCAGATCATCGACGTCAACATGGACGAGGGTCTGCTTGATTCCGAAAAAGCCATGGAGACATTTCTCAACCTGATCGCGTCGGAACCGGATATCTCGCGCGTCCCGATCATGATCGACTCCTCGAAATGGAGCGTCATCGAGGCAGGTTTAAAGTGCGTGCAAGGCAAGCCGATCGTCAATTCGATCAGCATGAAGGAGGGTGAAGGGCCATTTCTCGAACAGGCGCGCAAAGTTTTACGCTACGGCGCGGCTGTGGTTGTGATGGCCTTCGACGAAGAAGGGCAAGCCGATACGATCGAACGCAAGGTGTCGATTTGCGAGCGTGCCTACAAACTTTTGACGGAAAAGATCGGCTTCCCGCCTGAAGACATCATTTTCGATCCCAATATTTTCGCGGTTGCCACGGGCATCGAGGAACACAACGGCTACGGCGTCGCTTTCATCGAGGCTGCTCGCCAGATCAAGGAGAAGATGCCGCTCGCCCATATCTCCGGCGGCGTCTCGAACCTGTCGTTTGCGTTCCGCGGCAACGAGCCGGTGCGGCAGGCGATGCACTCGGTGTTCCTCTACTATGCCATCCAGGCGGGGATGGATATGGGCATTGTCAATGCCGGACAACTGACCGTCTACGACGATATTCCAGCGGAGCTGCGTGAGCTTTGCGAAGACGTCATCCTCAATCGTCGAGCCGACGCAACCGATCGCCTTCTCGAAGCCGCGCCAAAATTCAAAGGCGAGGGTGGCGCGAAAGCGAAAGAGAAAGATCTTTCGTGGCGCGAGGCGCCCGTCGAGGCGCGTCTCACACACGCGCTTGTCCACGGCATCACCGACTTCATCGAAGCCGACACCGAGGAAGCGCGCGCCAAGGCTGACAAGCCCCTGCACGTCATCGAAGGGCCCTTGATGGCGGGCATGAACGTCGTCGGCGATCTCTTCGGCTCGGGCAAAATGTTTCTGCCGCAAGTCGTGAAGTCGGCACGCGTGATGAAGCAGGCCGTCGCTTACTTACAGCCGTTTCTGGAGGCAGAGAAAAAAGCCTCGGGGTTGGATGCAATGCCGGCCGCAGGAAAAATCCTGATGGCGACGGTCAAGGGTGACGTGCACGACATCGGTAAAAACATCGTCGGCGTCGTTCTTCAGTGCAACAACTACGAAGTGATCGATCTGGGCGTCATGGTGCCCGCGGCCAAGATTTTGGAAACGGCGAAGAAAGAGAAAGTCGATATGATCGGCCTCTCTGGATTGATTACGCCGTCACTCGACGAGATGTGCTTTGTCGCCGCCGAAATGGAACGCGAAGGCTTTTCTTGTCCGTTGCTGATCGGTGGCGCAACGACGAGCAAGGTGCATACGGCCGTGAAGGTGAGCCCGAATTATAAGAAAGGGCAGGCGGTCTACGTGCTCGATGCCAGCCGTGCGGTAGGTGTTGTCTCCAACCTGCTATCAGAGACAGACAAGACGCTATTCGTCGAGAACATCAAGACTGAATATGAGAAAGTACGCGAGAAACATCTGGCAAACGAAGCGCGCAAGCAGCGCATCACTCTAAAGGCGGCCCGCGATAACAAATTCAAAATCGACTGGGCGAACTTCAAGCCAGTGAAGCCGAGCTTCCTTGGTACGCAAACATTCGAAAACTATAGTTTGTCGTCGTTGGTGCCCTACATCGACTGGACTCCGTTCTTTCAGGCGTGGGAGCTGACCGGCCGCTATCCGCAAATTCTGACTGACAACAAGGTCGGCGCCGAAGCAAAAAAGCTTTTCGACGATGCGCAAGTTCTGCTGAAGCGTATCGTTTCGGAAAAGTGGATTAGGGCATCCGGCGTTGTCGGCTTCTGGCCCGCCAACAGCATCGGCGATGATATCGAGCTTTACACCGACGACACGCGCACCAAGAAACGCGCGACGTTGCACACCTTACGCCAACAGATCGCCCGCGATCCGTCGCGCAACCGTGCACATATGGCGCTTTCGGATTTCATAGCTCCGAACGATACCGGCATTGGCGATTATATCGGCGGCTTCGCCGTAACGGCCGGTCTCGGCGAGGAAGAGGCAATCGCGAAGTACATTAAAAAGACGGACGATTACAGCCGCATCATAGCGAAGGCGCTTTGCGACCGCCTTGCCGAGGCATTTGCCGAAGCAATGCACCAAAGGGTGCGCAAGGAGTTGTGGGGCTACGCTAAGGGCGAGAAGCTGACCAATGAGGAACTCATCCTCGAAAAGTATCAGGGCATACGGCCCGCACCGGGATATCCCGCGCAACCGGATCATACTGAGAAAGCGACGCTTTGGAAGTTGATGGATATCGAAAGCGCGACGGGGATCGAGCTGACAGAGAGCTTCGCCATGTGGCCGGGCGCGTCGGTGTCTGGGCTCTACTTTGCGCATCCCGACAGCCATTACTTCGGCGTCGGCAAAGTCGAGCGCGACCAGGTTGAGGATTATGCATCGCGCAAGGGATGGACTGTCGCGGAAGCCGAGCGCTGGCTCTCACCGGTGCTGAATTATGAACGCGGGTCGATCACGACGACGGAAGCGGCGTAACGCCGAAGCAGCGACAAATCAAAAAAAATCGGCACGCGCACCTTGGTGCCGTGCCGATGGTCATTTGGCTCGCGCCAGTCTCCTGGAAAGTTCCCGGTCTCGTTGGCTCCTTGGAGCGAGCGACGCGGGTTGACTGTTTCAGGCATTCCTCCCGGTAGGCCGGTCTCAAATCATTCCGAGCACGACCGCTATCACGAAACCAAATGACAGAAGTGCGGCAAGAGCGTTAAACCTTACTCGCAGTGTCATGCCATCACCTCTCGTTGTGAGAGATCGATTCCGTCTGCTTCATTTGTTTGAAGCGTCGGTGGACGCTACGCAGCGATAAGAGCTTCTGACAAGCGAAAATCATTTTGCGATGCGGAGAGATAAAGCCAAATTGTGCGGCCTCGCACAGCCGCATCGCGAGCCAATCAACACGCGAGACCATCGTCCGTTCCGGTGTTCAAGAAATTTTTGTTGGACCGCATATAGAGAAAGACAATCTTTTTCATAGGCCAGCGGGAAGAATTCTCTAGACCCCAGATGGCCAACGTCACGCGGATCTTTCGGATGCGCCGCACAAAAAAGAACTGTCAATAATTGTGTTGCGTTCTGTAAGGTCCGTGATCGGGGCTTCACAAACTGTCTCGGGCCACGCTCAGCCCTTGGTTAGCTGCTTGCGTAACAAAAGCTCCGCGCTGCCGTCGGCCACCAGATCCGGCAACACGGCAACGCGGTCAAAACCGTGCATCTGATAAAAGGACTGTGCGCGCGTGTTGAATTCTGAGGCGGCGACCCAAAGGTTTTGAGCTCGATCCTCACGCGCCTGCTGTTCGAACCAGTCGAGCACCAATGTTCCGATCCCCTGGTTTTGATAGACAGGCAGGATGCCGAGAAATTGGAGATAGGGCCCCCGTAGCCAATTCATTTTTATGCTGAATGCACCAGCGAGAGCCCGATCGATACCTATGGCGTAGCGAACGGCATCGGCTTCCCGGCCTGCTAAAAAGGCCGTCATGGCTTCGGGCGTATAACCATAGCGAGCCCAGGGATCAATCCGGGCGAGAAGCGGTCCGAGCGTGTGGGCCGCGTCGGCGGACATCTGTTCGAAGATGGGCTTGGAAGCGACGCCCTTATTGGTATCCGCGCCGACCATTTCAGTTTGTTGAACTCAGGGGTGTACGAAACGACGGAGCAGCCTTGGTCGATGTAGTCCAGCCTTTACGTTTCAACCGATGACTGCGGATTGAATGCGCAGAGGTTGCGAACTTCGGCATCTTTGCATTCGAATTGAGCGGGCGTTGCAAAGCCCAAAGGAAATCATAGCGATTGGTATCGCCGGGTTTGCGGTCGTAGCACTCAGCAGTGATCACAGGCTTACCCATCGCGATCAACTCGCTGACAGTGACAAATCTATAGCCTTTCGCCTTAAGCTTCGGGATTGCGATCGGCAGCGCTTCGGCAGTATGCCAGCCGCGCCCATTTGCATGACTGACGATAATCGACCCAGGCTTAGCTTCGTTCACCATCGCTTCGGCAATCCTCTTCGCCGAGACGTGTGGATCGGGATCGCCTGTCGCAACGTCCCACTGGATGGCCATCATGCCGGCGTCGTTCACGGCTTTCATCGAAGCCGCGTTACACGCCCCATAAGGAAAACGAAACACCGTCGGCTGTAGTGGAACCGCATTCATCGCGCCGGGTGAGGATGCGACGCATTGATTAGCGGAAAGCTTGGCACGCGTATCCTCATAGACTTTCTGCGGCGCCAGCACTTGTTGGCGGACGGCAGCAGGAGACAGCAAACGCAAATTGGCGTGCGTTTCTGTATGATTGCCCACCTCGAACAGCGGATCAAGCATAAGCTGCTCGGTTCGGCTCTGATGCGAAGCCATCCATTTTCCGCCTGCGAAGAACGTCGCCTTAACGCCCTGCTCGCGCAGATAATCGATAATCCGGCCATCGTAGCCCGCGATCTCGCCGCGCTGCTCGCAGAGATCAAACGTCAGTGCGATGACCTTCTCGCCCTTCGGCACGTCGACACGCCGGATCGAACCGCGCAACGCATCCGATATCGGAGCAGCCGATTTGAAATCACCGAGCTTTGTCGGAGCGTCGAAGGTGTGGATGCCCTTCGCGGCGCGCTCTTCGCCGGGTAGACCGGCAAGCGCTGCCGGTGAGAAACACGCATGTTGGAGCGCGCTATCGTTAGGTTGCGCAGCTGCAACGGACGTGAGGCTTGCAACGCCAAGCAGCGCCGCCGCACCAAATATTTGCCAGGAACAAATCATCGGCCTTTGAATTCCGGTTTGCGTTTTTCGAGAAAGGCGCGCCGCCCTTCGGCATAATCCGCACTGGCGAAGCAGGCCGCGACGGCGTCGTCGAGCCGCGCCAAATCGGGGCGCTCCGGATGGCGCGAAATCTCGTCGATGACGAGCTTGGCCGCCGCAACGGACAACGGCGCATTTTCAGCAATCTCTGTCGCCAGTGAGCGCACGGTCGTTTCGATCTCCGCCTTTGGCACGAGTTGCGTGATGAGACCCATTGCGTCGGCATCGGCAGAGCGGAAGCGCCGGCCGGTGAACAGCAGTTGCTTGGCGCGATCCGGCGGGATGGCGGAGAGGATAGGCCGGACCCAGCGCGCATTATAGCCAATGCCAAGCTTCGCTGCAGGAATTGCAAATTGGCTCGTCTCGTCGGCAATGCGCATGTCGCAACAAAGCGCCAATCCTAAGCCGCCGCCGAGGCAAAATCCCTGGATCATTGCAATCGTGGGCTTGGGGCAGCCTATCAACGCGTTGAAAGCCCCGTCGTTCAAAGCATCGTAGGCTTTCGCGGCTTCGCCCGTGCGGCCGTTTTCAAATTCGGAAATGTCGGCGCCTGCCGAGAACGCCTTATGGCCGGCGCCGCGAAGCACGACGACCCGAACGTCCGGATCGTTGAGGGCGGCTGCGACTGCCCCTGGCAACGCGCCCCACATGGCACCCGTCAAGGCGTTCATTCGCTTCGGATTATCGGCTATAATCCAAGCGATTGCGCCGTCCTTTGCATAACGAAGCGTCGGACCGTCGCCACCTGCCTCCGCCATTTTCTATCATCCTTTCCGATTTGCCGGAGCATTTAAGGCGCAATTTGAGGCCCGGCAAACGTGCGTCTCGGCGGCAGATGCGCGCGGCATAGGCAACGTATATACTGCGGGCGGTTCACGGATTGACCCGGATGCCCGGCACCGTTAATCGCCTCTGAAAGATTTTGTTCGGGGCGGGCAGGTATCATAGGAAAACCTCGAAACCGGATCGAAAGGCCCTTACGTGTCGAGCCCTAAGACAGCAACACCGAAGGTTCAGATCGTCGACCCGATTTGGGCGCAGATTCGATCCGAGGCGCAGGCAGCGATGAAGTCCGAGCCGGCGCTCGGCAGCTTCATTTTCGCAACTGTTTTAAGCCACGAGCATCTCGAAGACGCGATTTGCCACCGCCTTGCGCAGCGCCTCAACCACACTGACGTTGATGCTGGCCTGATTTCGCAAACCTTTCAAAGCGTGCTCGCGGATGACGACAGCCTCGGCATGATCTTCCGCGCGGACCTCGCCGCCGTCTATGATCGCGATCCAGCCTGCACGCGCTATATCGATCCGCTGCTCTACTTCAAGGGTTTCCATGCGCTGGTCACGCATCGCTTCGCGCACGGTTTATGGAAGCGTGGCCGCCGCGACTTCGCGCTTTATCTTCAAAGCCAGGGTTCGCGCTTCTTTGGCGTCGATATTCACCCGGCCGCGCGCTTCGGCCAAGGCATCATGCTTGACCACGCGACGGGTTTCGTCGTCGGCGAGACTGCCGTCATCGGTGACAATTGCTCGTTCCTGCATGCGGTGACGCTCGGCGGCAGCGGCAAAGAAACCGGCGACCGTCATCCAAAGATCGGCGACAACGTGTTGGTCGGTGCGGGAGCTAAAATCCTTGGCAATATCAAGGTCGGCAAATGCTCCCGCATTGCCGCCGGTTCGGTTGTGCTCTCGGAAGTGCCTCCGAACGTTACGGTCGCGGGCGTACCGGCGAAAATCGTCGGCAGCGCCGGTTGCGCCGAACCCGCCCGCTCGATGGAACAGGGCTGGGTCGAGGATTTCGGCGGCCTCTGACAGTCACCAGGAGATAGGACATTGAAGAAAGACGAGCTTGCACGGCTACAGGCCTACCTGCGCAAAACGTTTGGCGCGCCAACGCTGGAAGTCCGCCCCCAGGGCAAAAAGGACGACATGGCGGAGGTCTTCATCAACAACGAATTCGTTGCTGCGCTCTATCGCGAAGAGGAAGAGGGCGAGACGTCATATCAGTTTCAGATGGCCATCCTCGACATGGACCTCGAAGGCGTCTGAGGCACAGATAGGTCTTCAATGAGTCTCTACAACTTGGACGGTATTGGCGTTACGACGCCGGTCAACGGACGGTTCTGGGTTGCACCAAACGCGGTCGTATTGGGCAAGGTCAAACTCGATGAAGACGCCAGCGTCTGGTTCGGCGCGGTACTGCGCGGCGATAACGAACTCATCACCGTCGGCGCGCGTTCCAATGTTCAAGACGGATCCGTGCTGCATACCGATCCTGGTTTTCCATTGACGATCGGCACCGATTGCACGATCGGCCACATGGTTATGCTGCATGGCTGCACGATCGGCCGTGGAAGCTTGATTGGGATCGGGTCGATCATTCTCAATGGAGCGAAGATCGGCGAGGAGTGCGTGATCGGCGCCAATACGCTGATCCCGGAGAAGAAGGAAATACCGCCGCGCTCGATGGTCATGGGGTCGCCCGGCAAGGTCGTCCGCCAGTTGTCGGACGAGGAAGTCGCGCGCTTTGGCGGCGCGGCGGGGCGATATGTTTCCAACTGGAAACGA
This sequence comes from Hyphomicrobium sp., assembly GCF_035548195.1. Lineage (GTDB taxonomy): Bacteria > Pseudomonadota > Alphaproteobacteria > Rhizobiales > Hyphomicrobiaceae > Hyphomicrobium_B. The sequence goes on along the minus strand of NZ_DASZTY010000025.1, from coordinate 395,585 downwards.
TTTGCAGCCGGGCTAAAACCCCAGCAAATCTGATTATCTATGACGGCGAGCTTCGGTTCGCCGTCATACTCTGGAATGCGCTCGCAGCGCGCCCGCGCCCTTGCCTCAGGGCAGGATCTCAAGCCCGTCGAAGTCGGACGACGATTCCACGCCAGCACTTGCGGCAGGCGTCGTCGCATCGTTCGGATCAAGCGAGACCCAAACCTTCGGATCGAGATACGACTGGCGCATTACGTAGTGATAGGGCGTCTGGTTCCACAGCCGAACGACATCGATCTTGTTGTCGAGAATGTAGTCGCCCTGTGTCGTCCGCACGGTCAACACGGCGTGACCTTCATTCTTCTCGTCCCGCACAACCGTCATCAGCAGATCACTCGACGGCCAGCCGCGCGCAATCAAAATGTGGCGTTTCAGAAGCGCATAATCTTCGCAATCGCCGCGCGTTTTCGGAATCGTCCAATATTCCGCGACCCCATAAATCTCCATGTCCGTCGCGGGCTCGATCTCGTGATTAACCTTGCGATTGACCACGTCAAGCTCGCTCAGTCGTTCCGGAGTCGCTTCGAGGCGCGACGTATCATGAGAACGCGCGACGCATTCGCTTGGCATTCTTTCGCAAAACGATACGAACCCGTAAGGAGGTTGTGAGTTGCCATAAATTCGCATGAACTCAACAGCGCGCGTCGCCGGACTGACGATTGCTACCTGTTGCGCCGCGGCAGGCATCGCCACAGCAAAAAAACTCAAGGCCACGCCGATGGCCACGCTACCGTACTTCATGATACGCCCTCGAACACGGTACGATACATAACGCGAGACACTTCTTTTTAGCATGAAAGCCGGCCCAGGCATTCTCGCTAAAGATGCATAAAAATTTAACTTTGCGATTTTGGCAACTCGGCGGGCGATTTGAGGCATCACACAACCAACGCAGGAACGATTAAGGAAAACTATCGCGCAAAGCCTCGGGTGGCAGCAGCGTCAAGAACTGAAGCCCGATACCATGCTCATGATGTCGGCGAACGATTGCCCGGGTTTTCCCGGCAATCACGAAACTTCCAATAGGCGGCCGCGCAGGCGTGCCAATCGAAGCGCCGGATGCCGAAAGATCGAGCAATTCAACGTCGATGATGACGTCGTCGACCTTCAACGTCGTCCTGCGACCGCGAGTTCCCACGCGTTCATGGAGCCGTCCGGCTTCCTCCGGGTAATCCCCCCGGTTGATCAGCCACATGATCTGGGCCGCGAGTTTTTCCCGCTTGTACTCGGTCACTTTGAAAGCAAAGGCGAAACCGTCGGCAGTCTGCCGCGTCACTACGCCCTCAATGCCGCCGAGATGATCGAAGTAGGCAACCACCCGCTCGCCGATTTCAGGAGCATGCGGTGTGGTGACCAGCGCGCCGCCAACCGAGATGTTCTTGAGCTGGCAGTTAAATTCGTTGCGATCCGCGCGCATGAAACGTCCAGCGAGCGAAAGCGGGATGCGCCGGTGCCGACGCATGTCCCGTGTCGGCAAAGCGTCACCCTGATGCGCCGTATCGCGAAGGATATTTGAATGCACGGCCATGGCAGTCCTTGGGCCCCGCGGATAAAATCGCTCGGGTCCACCAGTCCCGAAACCGGGGAGGCAACCCTCAAAGAACTATGGCGGGCGGCTCTTAACGAACCTCTAATGCGCGCCTCATAATCGCCCTGCACCGGCTAAGATGTTGTCCATGATTGCTCTTCACGAGTTCAACCGTGACCGGCATCGCTCAAGCCGCCCTCGTAAACGCGGAACTCCCGTCGGTGCGAGCGCACGATCCTGGCGCTTCGAATAGTGGGAAGGAGCGGTGTCTGGCGGGGGTCCGTTTCAACCAGCGCACCAGGTGCGCCGTTCGGCCAGATCGTGTCATGCCGAAGGAGCTTTCGCTCCGTGAGCGCCACCGTTCCAAGCCAGTCCGGCGAGTTGATGGGAACGATCGAACCCAGAAAGCGATCGATCGTCTCGTGCATGTGCGAGAGCGGTAGCAGCAAAATTTCGAAATCGGCCGAAGGGCCGGCTGCGCGCGATGCGGCTATTTCGAACACGCTAACCGCGCCGTCGGTCGCGCTCAAAGCGACCTGCTGACGAATGATCGAGGCATCGCCCGGGTTGAAGAGATCGAAGAAATTGAGGCCGCGAAAATCGATACCGAAGGCATCGCCGATGCGCGTTCCCGCAAGACGGAAGCGAAGAAGCGAGGGATTGATACGCTCAAGAATAAACGTATCCGGCAAGTGGCCAGCGATCGACGACGGCTCGATCTCGAAACGTTTCGGCACGAGCCGATCGCCCCTTAGGCCGTTCCAATAGGTATAAAGTGCTTGGCTGACGGCTTCTTTCATGAACGCCTTTAACCCCCGTTGACGGGCTTCGGTTAAGCTTTGAGCCAAACCGTGCCATTCCGACACACGCCGGCGTGGCAATGGCCGGACATGTGGACGGGGAGCATCCTTCATGCCATCCGAGAGGCGAGGGGTTGGCGCGATCCGCCGCTCCATGAAAGACGTTCAGGATACTTAACGATCGACGGTCGGCTTTCCGCGCCGACGGTCATCAGAGCGGGGCGCCGTGAGCAATCGAGAACCGATTTTCAACGTACCGGGTGGCGTGCTGGCGACGCTCGCAATTCTTGTTGCCGTTCACATTCTGCTGTTATCGCTTCCACCGGAAAAGCACGAATGGTGGGTACTGGCGCTTGCTTTCATTCCGGCGCGCTACGCTGGTTTCGCCAGCCAACTGCCGGGCGGCGAAACATCCGCCGTGACGTCTTTCGTCACGCATATGGCGGTGCACGCGGACTGGGTCCACCTCGGCTTCAACGCCGCGTGGCTTCTCGCCTTCGGCTCCGTGCTTTGCGCACGTATCGGCAATCTGCGTTTTTTCGCCTTCTCGATTTTGGGAGGGATCACCGGCGCAGTTTTGTTTTGGGCGTTCAATCCCGCGTTGGTGGCTCCGGTGATCGGCGCATCCGGCGCTATCTCCGCAATGATGGGCGGCGTGATGCGTTTCCTGTTCAGCGCCATCGATCATGGCGAAGGTTATTTGCTGCGCGAAAATCCACGCGCGATTCCCAGCACGTCGCTCATGCAAACTTTAAAGGACCGTCGAGCCCTGCTCGTATCGCTGGTTTTTTTTGCAGTTAACTTGCTGGCGATTATCGGCTTCGGGAAGTTTGGCGCTACGGGGGCTATCGCCTGGGAAGCGCACATCGGCGGATATCTCTTCGGCTTATGCGCGTTCGGCGCTTTCGATATCGCAACGCAAAACGATCCTCCGCCTGCACCGCAACTTGATTGAAGGCTTGCATTCTGAGGTGAATTGCCTCAGCCTTCCTATCAGTCCGCCGGAAGAGTGGACATGAATATGGGTGAGAAAACGCAGCAAAAGCCGGTGGAAAGACCGATTAGCCTTGCGAGGTTTTTTTGGTAAGCGCGGGCCTCTTCGGATTTTCGTCCGGCACAACGTTCCAGAGAACGGAGGCTGGGCCTGTGATTATTGGACAAATACTCAAGTCGAAGCCGCGCGGCGTCATGACGGCGCGTCCGGAAGATTCCATTCAAGAAATTGCCTTGCGGCTGTCGAGCCGCAAAATTGGCGCCATCGTTGTCGTTGGCGAAAGCGGAAAAGTCGTCGGCATTATTTCCGAACGCGATATTATCCGGCTGATTGCCGAACACGGCGCGAAGGCTTTATCCATGCCCGCTAAGGACGGCATGACTCGCGAAGTCGTCTCCTGCACCAAATCGTGCACGACCGAAGAAATCATGGCTATGATGACGCGTGGCCGTTTCCGTCATCTGCCGGTGATCGAGGATGGCGGGCTCGTGGGCATTGTTTCGATCGGCGACGTGGTCAAGCACCACAATGCCGAAGTTGAACTCGAAGTGACCGCAATGCGCAGTTACTTAGCGACAGGCTGAAGAGCGTTCGTGCATTCGGATTTGCTGCGGGCGCGGTCACGTTGACCGGGCCCGCTTTTCGTATCGCGTGTTTCAATTTCCCGAATGATGTCGTCGAGCTGGCGTTCGACCGCGTGACTGCCGCGCTCGATCGTTTCTTCTGCACGATGAAAGTCGAAAAGACCGACGTCTTGCAACCGTGGCGAGACCATTGCGTCAGGCGGATCGCCTGCGAGCCGCGAGCGGGCAATACGATCCTGGACGATGTTGAAGGCATCGACCATCACGGTCGATATTCCGGGTGCGCCGTCGCCGCGGCCGAAAATCTGCCGCTGCAGCAGCGCACGGACACCCTTCCTTTCCGGCTTACCCTCTTGGACAGCCGGATGCAGTTGATCGTCTTCGTCGGCGTAAAACGTTTCGGGCATAGAGATGACGCTGCCGCGACCGAGAATATCGAAGTTGAGGTTGACCGCGATCACGTAGCGAGCACCCAACGCCCGGCAGACCGACACGGGAATCGGATTGACCAGCGCGCCATCGAAGAGCCATCGACCGTTGATCTTCACGGGCTTGAACACACCGGGCAGCGCGTAGGAGGCGCGTACCGCGTCGACCAGACGTCCGCGCGACAGCCAGTGCTCGTGTCCCGTTCCGACCTCTGTCGCGACGGCAGTGAAGCGTGTCCCCAAATCTTCGATGTTGCGGCCGCCGAGATGCTGTTCCAGCCGGCCGCAAAGGCGCTGACCGCTAATGAGGCCGGTGCCAGCTAAATTAAAATCGAGATAACCGAAGATGCGCTTTGGCGTCAGTTCGATTGCCCAGCGCTCAAGATCGTCAAGGTGTCCGGCGGAATAGCAGCCGCCGACGACGGCGCCGATCGACGTTCCTGCAATGATGTCGGGGACGATGCCGGCCTTTGCCAGAGCTTTGAGAACGCCAATATGGGCCCAGCCGCGCGCCGCGCCGCCACCCAGCGCCAAACCGACTTTAATTCCAGACATCCCCGTCATGTGGCACTCCTGACCTTCGTCTCAGATGCAGATGAGACTGCACCTGCTTCCAGGTCCATAGCGTTCCGGCCGATGCTACCGCCGGGGAATTAAAGCCCCGCTACCAATAGGTAACCAACCGGTGAACCGAACCAATGGCAAACGCCTGAAAGCCTCGCTTTGGGACGATCAACCCCGGCCCGTTGGACGGGGCAAAGCAACATGTTCAAGGACTGTGCCACTTGTCGAGGATTGCGTGACGCGCCGGTAAAAGCACGACGTCGCTCCAGTATGACAAGCAACTCCATCGCCTTCGACGTCGGCGACGATCCAGATGACGTCCTGATCGCAATCCGTACGCACGTCTCTCACTTTGAGCAGATTGCCGCTTTCTTCGCCCTTTTTCCAAAGCCTGCCACGAGAGCGGCTCCAAAAATGCGCAAAGCCGCTGGCAAGCGTCGCGGCAAGCGCATCCGCATTCATGTGCGCGAACATCAGGACATTACCTGACTTGGCGTCGCTGACGATCGCCGGAATGAGGCCATCGGGTCCAAACTTCGGAAGAAATCGCGCGGTCCGTTCGATCGTCTCGCCAGGTTCTAGTCCCGGTACCGTCTCGGTCGGTTTCGACATGAGATTCCCAAATACAACTATAAAGCCGGTCTATGCCTTAACGGCCGCCATGAAGCGATCGCGCAGGGCCGTATCCTCTTCGAAGGCGCCGAGAAAACGAAACGTAACGGTTGCTACGTTCGCCTGCCGTACGCTCCGTGCGGCCATGCAATGATGTCGCGCACTCATCATGACCGCGACGCCCTTTGCGTTAAGTCCTTCTTCGATTGCCGCGGCAATCTCGCTGGTCAGACGTTCTTGCGTTTGCAACCGACGCGCGAAGATGTCGACGACGCGGGCGAGCTTCGACAAGCCGACGATGCGCGTCGACGGCACATAGGCAACGTGTGCCACCCCGAAAAAGGGCGCGATGTGATGCTCGCAATGGCTTTCGAAGACGATGTCCTTCAGCAGCACCATGTCCGCGTACCCGGCGGCCTCTTCGATTGCCGAAGCCAGCTCCTGGAGAGCGTCCGCTCCGTAGCCGGAGAAGTATTCGCCAAAGGCATCCGCGACGCGCGCTGGGGTTTTTTCAAGTCCGGGCCGCGCCGGATTGTCGCCGCTCCAGGCGAGCAGGGTGCGCACGGCCTCCTCCGCTTCCGCGCGGGAAGGGCGGCGGGGCTCCAAGGTTTCGACCTGGGGCGACAATGAAAGCGTTTTCATGGGTTGCGGTGGCCTTGTGAAGGGTTGCCGAGTCTCGCATTCTGGATCGACACGCCCTATATCAGAGGCCCTATATACGATGCGAGGGGTGGTTCGACGAGGGGCGGATCAAGGGCAATCGGACGGACATGGTCGAACTCGACGAGATCTATAACACGCGAATTCTTGAGATGGCGGGTGCAATCTCGCGTACCGAGCGCCTGACTAATCCGGATGCTCGGGCGACAGCCCATTCCAAGCTTTGTGGTTCGACGGTCACGATCGATCTTGCCGTCCGCGATGGACGCGTCAGCGACTATGGTCAGTCTGTCAAGGCCTGCCTGCTGGGTCAGTCATCTGCGTCGGTTATGGCTCGCGAGATCGTCGGATCGACACCGGAGGAACTCCGGGCCGTCGGTCGGCAGATGCGGGCGATGTTAAAGGATAACGGGCCACCGCCGACCGGCCGTTGGAGTGATCTGTCCGCGCTTGAGCCGGTACGCAATTACAAGGCGCGGCAGGCCTCGACACTTCTTGTGTTCGATGCCGTTGAAAGTGCTCTCGACGAGATCGAAGCCAAGCGAGCCGCCGCCATGGCGGGCCAATAACCTTTACATCAGAATTACACGCCACTCGGCCTGCTCGGCATGCCGACACTCTGTTACCCTTGCTCCGCTCTGACGGCGGCGAGAGGCCCGGGTCAGTTACGCCGTGTCCCAGATCGCATGGCCGCCGCGACATCATCTCTCGTACGCCTGTCCAGGAAAACTCGGAGTGGAAAGCTGCGGCGCCTCCGAGTATCAGTCAGAGGCAGAATGCGCCCCAATCATGTCCGGAATCGCCGGCAGCTTCGGGCATTCGGCTTAGGAATACGATGGGAGTCTATGGATGGCGGCGGATAGAGACAGCAGCAAACAAGCTAGCGATGCCCATTCGCCAATTGGTGCCATTAAATGGGGTCTGATCGCAGTTCTCGCCATTCTTTCGATCTACGCGCTTCAAGGTAAGACTTCAGCCGAGAGCCAACTGGCAGCACTCAAGGGTGAAGCAGAGTCGCTACGCAAACAGGTCGATGATGCCGCCGAAGCCCGCAAGTCATCGCAGGACGAAATTGCGAGGTTGAAGTCGGCGCAGGCGGATGCATTGCGTCAGGTCGAGGAAGGAAAGTCGGACGTCTCGACAGCCATGGCCAAGGTCTCCGAGCTTGAAACAAAGTCTCAGAGCCTTGATAAGCAGGTGCAGGATCTGAAGGGCAAACTGGCCGCAGCCGAGGACCTGGTCGCGAAAACCAAAGGTGCGCTGGAGGCCGCCAACAAAGCCAAGGCCGAATTGGAAAAGGCGGCAACGGACGCCAATAACGGCAGGGTGGCAGCGGAGAAAGGGAAGGCCGACGCCGAGAAGGGTCGAGCAGATGCCGAGGCGGCCGTAGCTCAACTCACGAAGCAGGTCGATAGCTTGAAAGCTGAACTCGCGACTGCGCAAAAAGATCTCGCGGCAGCAAAAGCGAGCGTTGAAAAGTTGCAATCGCAGCAGCAAACGCCGCAGTCGGCACCGGCGAATTCGTCCTCACAGACGGCGCCGGCACCGGTACCGGCTAATCCGCCGACGACGCCATAACGGTATTCATCGAGAGCACCGGATCGGTGATCATCAAAGCACTTTTTCCAAGATCGGCTCGTACGGCCCACCCACTGAGCCGGATGGCGAAAAAAGTGCTGAAGGCGCCGGTCCACGTTTATCGTTATACTTTCAAGCCCCTGGTCGGTAGCCAGTGCCGCCATTGGCCGACGTGCTCCGATTACGCGCTGCAGGCTATTGAGCTGAACGGCGCATGGCGCGGGTTCTGGTTAACGCTTTCACGGTTCCTGCGCTGCGGGCCCGGCGGAACCCACGGCGTCGATCCGGTTCCGGACATTCGATCCGAACGCCATCCGCTGCAACCATGGCGCTATGGCCGCTGGCGCTAGGCCGCTCAGGCAGCTGCCGGCGTCCGTCCCGCCGTCGGCATGTCAGCCGTGGCGTCTGCTTCGAATTCCGCCAGCTCCACATTTGCCCCTGAGCCGGCGTAGCAGATCTCTCGATCGAGTTGCCGCACAGTCGAGATCAGTTCGACAAGATTGTCGAATGCGACCTTTGCAATCAGCTCGAAGCTCATCATTTCCCAGGCGTTAGCACCTTGATGCGACTGCCCGGCGAGCATCGTCTTGACGGTGATTTCTGGACAGGCGTCGTTCTTGAGAAAAGCCGCCATGGCAGGCGCCAGCGGCGCTGGAATTTTAATCGTGCCTTCAGGCCAGACTTGAGAATAGGCGGCGCGGCGGAAAAGCGTCTCGGTCGCAAAATGCGTTTCAAGCGCCGCCCGGATATCGGGATTGACACAAGCTTGCACGAAACAGGTAGGGCGCACCTTTCCCTGAGCCTGGACCATACGTTTGCGGATGAGAAGTCTGGGTGCTGCCACGAAATTGATCCCCGGTTGAGACGGAAAAGACTACACGGCAACCGTAACGATTGGCTTTCCGAATAGATAGAATTTGCAGGGACCGGCGCGTGCCGCTGTCTCCTTGCGGCGCCACGGCTGCTTTACGGCTCATTAAGACGTCTTGACTTGGACGGCGCGGACCCCCATTAGGCGATCGACATCGTCTTACGCCGCGCCCGTTGGCGGCGAGTGAGCAAAGGAGGTCCGAGAATGACAGACGTCACCATTACGTTCCCCGATGGCAAACAGCGCCAGATCAAATCGGGAACCACGGGCCTCGAAATTGCGAAATCCATTTCGCCGTCGCTCGCCAAGCGCACCGTCGCCATGCAACTCGACGGCGTGCTGTCCGATCTTGCCGATCCGATTACCAAAGACGCCTCGATCAACTTCGTCTCGCGCACCGATCCGGCAGCGCTGGAGCTGATCCGGCACGATGCCGCGCACGTCATGGCGGAAGCCGTGCAGTCACTGTGGCCCGGCACCCAGGTGACCATCGGACCGGTGATCGAGAATGGCTTTTTCTACGACTTCGCCAAGCAGCAGCCGTTCGAACCGGAAGATATTCCGAAGATCGAAAAGAAGATGGGCGAGATCATCGCCAAGAATGCGCCGTTCACGAAGGAATTCTGGTCGCGCGAGAAGGCGAAGCAGTTCTTCCGCGACAAGGGCGAGAACTTCAAGATCGAGCTGGTCGATGCCATTCCAGCCGGCGAAGACCTCAAGATCTACAAGCAGGGCGATTGGCTCGACCTGTGCCGCGGTCCGCATATGACCTCGACCGGACAGATCGGTAAGGCGTTCAAGCTGATGAAGTTCGCGGGCGCCTACTGGCGCGGCGACAGCAACAACCCGCAGCTCCAGCGCATCTACGGCACCGCCTTCGCGACCGAAGACGAGCTGAAAGCCTACCTGCATCAGCTTGAGGAAGCCGAGAAACGCGACCATCGCAAGCTCGGCCGCGAGATGGATCTCTTCCATTTCCAGGAGGAAGCGCCGGGGTCCGTCTTCTGGCATCCGAAGGGCTGGACCTTGTTCCAGACCTTGATCGCGTACATGCGCCGCCAGCAGGAACGCGCCGGATACGAGGAAGTGAATTCTCCCGACATGATGGAGAAGCATTTCTGGGAGCTGTCGGGCCATTGGGAAAACTACGGTGAGAACATGTTCACGACCGTCCTGCCGGATGAGCGTGTGTTCTGCTGCAAGCCGATGAACTGCCCCGGCCACATTCAGATCTACAAGCACGGGCTGAAGAGCTACCGCGATCTGCCGGTGCGCATCGCCGAGTTCGGTAAGGTGCATCGCTACGAGCCATCGGGCGCGCTGCACGGCATGCTGCGCGTGCGCCACTTCACGCAGGACGACGCGCACATCTTCCTCACCGAAAATCAGATCATGGAGGAATGCCTCGAGATCAACGATCTGCTGCTCGCCTGCTACAAGGACTTCGGCTTCGAGGACATTGTCATCAAGCTGTCGCTGCGTCCGGAGAAGCGCGTCGGTGCGGATGAGCTTTGGGACAAGGCGGAAAAAGCGCTGAGCGACGTTCTCGACGAGGTGAAGCGGCAGTCGAACGGCAAGATCAAGACCGAGGTGCAGGAAGGCGAGGGCGCGTTCTACGGCCCGAAGCTGGAATACGTGTTGCGCGATGCGATCGGCCGCGACTGGCAATGCGGCACGACACAGGTGGACTTCAACCTCGCGGGCCGTCTCGGCGCGTTCTACATCGACGAGCATTCGGAGAAGAAGACGCCGGTGATGATCCACCGCGCCATCTTCGGCTCGCTCGAACGCTTCACCGGCATTCTGATCGAGAACTACGCCGGGCATTTTCCGCTGTGGCTCGCACCGCTGCAGATCATCGTCGCGCCGATCGTGTCGGATGCGAACGACTACGCCAACGAGGTCGCGGAGAAAGCTAAGGCGCTAGGGCTGCGCGTCGAAACCGATCTTCGCAATGAGAAGATCAACTACAAAGTCCGCGAACACTCGCTGGCGAAGGTTCCGGTGCTGCTCGTCGTCGGCAAGCGCGAGGCGGAAGAACGGAAAGTCTCCATTCGTCGATTAGGCTCGCAGGAGCAGACGGTGATGGGCTTGGACGAAGCGCTAAAATCTCTCGCCAACGAAGCCGTGCCGCCGGATTTGCGGTAATCGCACGGATAAATCGTTACGCTCTGACGGACTACCACACCCAGGGCACCAGCCTATACCGCACGCGCTGGGCGTAATCGGTGTAGCCAGGAAGCTCGGTCATGAGCGTCTGTTCTTCCCACACTGCGCGCAGTGCCAAGATGCCGATCAGCAGGAAGCCGATGGCCAGCGCATACCAAGACCCGAGCAGCAGAGGCACGCCGATAAAATACGGAATGGCCGCGCCATACATTGGATGACGAACCCATGCGTAGGGGCCGGTTGAAATAACTTTATGCCCGCGCTCAGCATCAATTTTGACAAGCGGAGATGCGTACGAATTTTCGCGCATCACGACGTGAAAAATATACGTTGCGAAAACGAATGCGACAGCGCCGACGACAGTTAGCCAGCGCGGAACAAACGACAGGCCAGTTCGAAAATCGAGCCCGGCGACGACGTGCAGCGCCACCCAGCCGACCAGGATGGCCATCAATACCGGCCGGTCCCAGCTCTTTTGTGCCTGCTGCCTAAGCGGCCGCATGCGCTCGCGCAAAATGTCCGGGTTCTGCCTTACTAGAACGAGACCGCTCCACGTCCCGGTCAGAAGCCATAATGCGAGATAGATCCAGGCGGACGGCCAGCGTAGCGTTCCCGCAGGCACGAAAAGGAGCATGGCGGTCACCGCGAACCACAGCAAAATTTGCGTAATCAGCTTGCTCGCAAGATTGGTGTTTCGCTCACCCGCCATCGCATTGCTTCCCCGAGTTTGAGATGATGGCGTCAGCTCGGTTCGAGTGTCAGCCCTGCGACGCCTGCCGAAAGATTGAGCCCCTTCTGCCCTTCGACGCTCAGCGGTTGCAGAAAGATCGACTTGCCGAAGCCGCCTACGAGTGCATTTGCATTGCCGCCGATGCCGAGAGACAAGCCGGCCGTAAGCCCGCCGTAGGTTCCGGCCAGCGCATCGTCCGGTCGGTCGATCGTCGGTCCGAGGACTGTCCAAAGAAGCGTGCTGCTGCTCTTGTAGCCGACATCGACACCGACTTTTGTGATCGTCGCCATGTAAGGATAGTGCATACCGCCGATGGTCGTGAAGATGCAGTGCATGACCTCCTTCGATCCGAGGATCAGTCCGATGTTGCCGCGCCCATTGCAGCTCAAGGTGCCGAGGGCGATTTTGGGCGACGCTTCTGAGGGCACGGCTGCGAGAATTGGCGCGGCAAGTAGGGCGCCGCAGCCAGCAAGAAGACGTACCGTTTTCGCAAGTGGGGGCATCATGATGTCGAATCTCCTTGGATCGGCAACCCATGGACCGGACCGCCGAAAGTGTGTGCGACCTCGAACGTTTCCGGGGGATGAGAACGGTTTCGAGTCGGCGCCAACAAAACTCATTAGGAGCTCAAAGCGACCGTTCGGTGGCACAGCCGAGGCGTGGCGTTTGATGCGCGGATACCCCGCGAACGCGTGACGGCGAACGAACACCCACCGACGTGCGTGTCCTTGATCATTCTGGCGAGCCACAGGCAGATTTTGCGATAGTTGCGGGCTGTGCACGGAGGGATATAGCTCAGTCGCCCCCTTGTCGCTCAAGCTCCTTCGTCCTCTGAAGAGTTTTCTGCGTCAGGCAATCCAGCTCTTCCATCGTGGCGATGCTGCCAGAAAGCGGCGGAGGGGGTTGCTTGCAATCGGCATCGCGGAACGCGATCCATGCACGCTGCGCTTTGCGAAGCGCTTCTTCGTAACTGTAATCGACACCCAGCACATTGCTATCGCTGTCTCGCGCACGAGCGATAGCACGTTGAAACGCGCGGTTGAGCCTTTGATCGGCGGCTTTATAGATCCGGCCCGTACACTCGTTTATTTCAACGGTGGTTCGGGCATTCTGACAATTTTCCGCAAGAGTGGGAGATACGAAAGCCATCGTCAGAAAAACAGCGGCCAAGCGGACCTCTGGAACTCGCATTGTAATCCCTCCAAACAGCGAAAAATCTAAAAGAGCGCCGAAAAGTTGAGAAGCACTTTCGCAATCGTTGCTTAAATCCTCGAAGCTTGGCCGTCTGGCGGGCTTGCGGCTGCTACGGGTTGCGCACGCGAGCAGACGCCTCCATTTATGCAACATTGGCGATGCGGAGTTTTGCAATGAGCTGGTTGACCGACAATGACCCTGTTCCCGGCGATGCAAAGTCTTGCGATGCCGTTGAGGACGTCATTATCCCTCGTGCGCGCGATCTCGGCGGCTTCGAAGTGCGCCGCGCCTTGCCGTCCGCGCGGCGCCAGATGGTCGGCCCGTTCATTTTCTTTGACCAGATGGGCCCAGCGCAGTTTCTTTCTGGACATGGAATCGACGTGCGGCCGCATCCGCATATCGGCCTCGCGACCGTGACCTATCTCTTCGATGGCCAGATCATGCACCGCGATAGCCTCGGCTCTGCGCTCTCTATCAAGCCGGGCGAGGTCAATCTCATGACAGCTGGAAAAGGCATTGTCCACTCGGAGCGTACCGCGCCCGATCTACGCGCCAGCGGGCAGAACGTATTCGGCATTCAATCGTGGATGGCGTTGCCCAAAGCGCACGAGGAAAGCGAACCGGTTTTCGCACATTTCGGGGTTTCCGATTTGCCGCGCTTTGATGGGGAAGGGAAACGCGTGCGGCTGATCATGGGTTCGCTTTATGGCGCGACATCGCCCGCATCGTTTCCATACGACTGCTTCTATGCCGAAGCGGTGCTCGCACCCGGCGCGGTTCTGCCGCTCGATCCCGATTATGACGAGCGCGGCGTTTACATCGCGTCGGGCAGCATCGATATCGCCGGGCAAACATTCGAGAGCGGGCAGCTTCTCGTTTTCAAGGCCGGCGATCGCATTTCCATCTTGGCAGAGACGAACGCACGATTGATGCTCCTCGGCGGCGAACCGATGGATGGCCCGCGCTTTATCTGGTGGAATTTCGTGAGCAGTTCGAAAGAACGCATCGAAATGGCCAAGAACGAATGGCGTCAAGGCAAGTTCGATATCGTCCCGGGCGATGCGAGCGAATTTATACCGCTGCCGGACGATCGTTGAAACGCTCACTTTCTTCGTATCAATATCGCGCGCGCAACCCGTCGACGTCCGGTGCGTTATTCAGTTCGCGTTTATCCGAACGTCACAAAGATGGCATGCACAGGGATATTATCTAAGCCCGACGGATGACGAACGCTGATGCGTTTATACCTGCATTCAGGTGCGTCACCTGACTCACATCGCGGCGCGGTTGGTCGCGTATGCATGTGACAGTGCGTAAGCAACTCAGGCGGTCCTGCCACTGCCTGCGTTTTTAATGACACAACACCCCCCTCTACAGGCTTAGGAGATACACATGCGTAATCTTCTTCTGGCGGCGGCCTTTGCGTTAGGACTCGGCTTTGCCGTCACCAGCGCGGAAGCTGCAACGATTGGCGGCAATGCCACCGCAATTCAGACTGCCGCGAAAAGCGGAAATTCTATCGTCGAAAAGACCTACTACCGCCGCCGCTATTGGCGTCATCGCTACTGGCGGCGTCATGGCTATTATCGCCCATGGGGTTATTATCACCGGCGGCATTATTGGGCCCGGCCTTATTGGCGGCATCACCGCTATTGGCGCCGTCACCACTATTGGAGATAACGAATCTCCGATTATCGGCTGACGGATGCGGGACGGGGCTTTCAGCCCCGTCCTTTGTATGTGGCGACCGCTTGGTCCGGCAGCCAGACATCTTTTGGCAACGTACCCGTCTGCCAGAAAACATCGATTGGAATGCCGCCGCGCGGATACCAGTAGCCGCCAATTCTCAGGTAGTGCGGCTTGATAAGCTCTGCGATGCGCTTGCCGATGGCGACCGTGCAATCTTCGTGAAAAGCACCGTGATTGCGGAATGCCGCCAGATAAAGTTTTAGCGACTTGCTTTCGAGCAGCCATTTCGCCGGAACATAGTCGATCACGAGATGCGCGAAATCGGGCTGCCCCGTGACGGGACAGAGCGACGTAAACTCCGGCGCCGTAAAACGCGCCGCATAGTACGTATCGTTATGCGGGTTGGCGACGCGTTCGAGTTCTGCATCATCCGGACTTCGCGGGATCGAAACTTGGTGGCCGAGTTGCTTCACGTCGGGCGTCTTGCGCGACATTGCCTATCACTCCGCCGCAAGCCGGCCCTCGGCCGATGGTCCGCGATAAATGCACCCCTCATTGCAGCTGTCGCGATGAACTTCGACCTGACAAAGGCCGGGGACCCGGTTCGCCAATCGGTTCCAGATCCACATTGCGATGCGTTCGAGCGTCGGTGCCTTAAGGCCTTCGATATCGTTCAACATGCGGTGATCGAGCGCGTCTTCAGTTTCGCGAAGCGCGGACGCCAGTTCCTCGAAATGGAAGATGTAGCCCGTGCTCTCGCCGGGCTCTCCTTCGATAACGATACGAGCGCGGAATGAGTGTCCGTGTACGCGCGCATTCGGCGTTCCCGGCGCGGCCGACGGCAGGAAGTGGGCAGCTTCGAACTTGAATTCTTTGTAAATTCGCATGCGCGCTGAATACGGGATTTTGGGCATCTGCGCCACCCCGGCGGGCTGCCAGACTTCGCGGCAAGCTGGCGCGGCGTGCGCCGCCGTTAAGGTATACCCAGCATTTTATGCGTCTGAAGCGACAGGCGCCAAGCCGGGTTCGCCTTGCAATAGGCGATGGCCGAGCGCGTGTTGGCCTCGCGCCCTGGACCGTCCATGGGCTGCAGAAACCTGTGTTCGAATGCAAGACCGAGAAAGCGCTCTGGGTCGATACCCGGCTGCGGGAAGACGAGTTTTAGCTCGTGGCCGCGGGTCTGCTTGAGTTCGACACCCGCTTTCGGAGACACGCAGATCCAGTCGATCGTATCGAGCACCGGCAGCGTCCCATTGGTCTCGATCGCGACAGTAAATCCGTGCACATGCAGCGCATCGATCAGATCTTGGTCAACCTGCAGCATCGGCTCGCCGCCCGTCAGAACGACAAGGACATTGCTGCAGGAGTCTGGACACAAAGCGCGGCAGGCGCGTGCTAAAGACTCCGCCGTTTGGAAACGTCCGCCACCTTCGCCGTCGGTTCCGACGAAATCGGTATCGCAGAATTGGCAAACGGCTTTCGCGCGGTCAGCTTCGCGCCCCGTCCATAGATTGCAGCCCGCAAAGCGGCAGAACACGGCGGCCCGGCCCGTGTTCGCGCCTTCGCCTTGTAGCGTATAGAAAATTTCCTTGACCGAATACATGCGCCGATAGGTACGGTGCGGCCTCAGCAAGTCAAGTTAAGGAGGGGCGCAGGCGGCATGACAGAGAGACGCGATGCAATGGACGACGGCCTGATCGATCTCGCAACGATGACTTCGATGAGCGGCCTTGAGGTCCTGCGAAAGATCTTGCGCGGCGACCTGCCGACCCTGCCCATCGCCAAAACGCTCGGTTTTTCCCTGACGGAGGTGGAAGAGGGCCGGGCCGTCGTCGTCTCGAAACCCGGTCTGGAGCACTACAACGTTATCAGGAGCGTCCACGCGGGATACACGGCGACGCTTCTCGACACGTGCATGGCCTGTGCGGTGTTTTCGACGTTGCCGAAGGGCACAGGCTTCACAACGATGGAATTCAAGATTTCACTGCTTCGTCCGTTAACGAAAGACACTGGTGTCGTACGTGCCGAAGGGACGCTTTTAAGCCGTGGCCGTCGTGGCGCGACCGCGGAAGGCCGCTTAACCGACGCGAACGGCAAGCTTCTTGCGCACGCGACAACGACATGCCTGATCTTTCCATTGGATTCGGCCGCGAGCTAGCCTGCTGCTGCGCGGATGGCTTCGAGTTCACTCTTGCTGTCCGAAAAGTCCTCAAACTGACGGCCTGCTCTGCGATACCAGTATCGGCTGTTTCCGCTATCGCCCGCGATCTTGTGCAGGCACGCGTGCAGCCAGCAAAAAAGCGGATCGGCCTCGTCACTCTGGGCAATGGCGTGCGCTTCGTCCCACCCGTCCGCGAGCGCAAGGTCGACCGCCTTTTTCAACGCGTCTTTGCCCGCCATTCTGTCCATCCTTTGGCACGAAGCGCGCACGCCGGACAGGAGCCGCATCCATAGCCCCAGTCATGGCGATGTGAACGATCGCCGAGGTAGCAAGTATGCGTATCCTCGACAACCGTGTCGACCAGAGCTTCGCCACCAAGCTTGGATGCCATGTCCCACGTCTCGGCCTTGTCGACGAACATCAGCGGCGTTTCGATTGTCATCGGCTTATCGAGTCCGAGCGATAGCGCTTGCGCCAGAGCTTGAATGGTGGCGTTGCGGCAATCGGGGTAGCCGGAAAAATCCGTCTCGCACATCCCGCCGACAAGCGTTCCAATGCCCCGCCGATAGGCGAGCGCGGCCGCATAGGTGAGAAAAAGGAGATTGCGTCCCGGTACGAACGTCGTTGGTAGGCCCGTCGACGAAAATGCGATCTCGGTCTCGCGCGTTAATGCGGTATCGCTGATGCTTTGGAGCGCAGGGAGATCGAGAACCGTATCGGCGCCGAGCTTTGCCCTCCAATCGCCGAGTACTGCCAGCTTCGATCGAATAACCGGACGCTGTGCCACTTCGACGGCATGGCGCTGGCCGTAGGTGAAGCCGACGGTTTCGACGCGCTGGTAGCGATCGAGAGCCCATGCCAAACAAACGGTCGAATCCTGACCACCGGAGAACAGCACGAGAGCTGATGAGTTCGACACGGCTCAGAGGCTTCTGCCGTCGATCATTTGCGGCTTCAATTCGGCCGCGTCGATCCCGTCGAGACACCGAACGTTGACCGCGACCATCGGCCCTGCATTGGGTTTCTCGCCCCTCGCGAACGAGGCGACCCCACACGTTGAGCAGAACAGATGATGAATGACCTTCTTGTTGAACTGGTAATCGGTCAGATTTTCCTGTCCGGACAACAGACGAAACTTCGCGTCCGGCACGAATGTCAATATTGTCCCCCGCTTCTGGCAGATGGAACAATTGCAGCTAAAAAGGCTTTGAAGATCCGATTCGACCTCGTAGCGAACCCGGCCACAATGACAGCCGCCGGCCCACGTCTTTACCTCTGTCATGAATCTGGTTCCTTGGTCGGTTAACTAGCCGTTCGGGTAGGGCGGCATCGCCCGGCAGGACTTTGCTTGCGGCCTGAATAGAGTTTACAACCCGGACGCAAAATTCTCAAAGTCGTTCATTCACGACGCGCAGCAACAAGATTTAGGAAAACTCATGACCGGTATCGTCGATATCATCGGCCGCGAAATTCTGGACAGCCGTGGCAATCCGACGGTCGAGGTCGACGTTGTCCTCGAAGACGGCGTTGAGGGCCGGGCAGCGGTTCCTTCGGGTGCCTCGACCGGCGCCCATGAAGCCATCGAACTCCGCGATAACGATAAAGGGCGCTATCTCGGCAGGGGCGTGCTGAAAGCCGTCGACGCCGTGAATGGCGAAATCTTCGACGCGCTCGCGGGCATGGACGCCGAAGACCAGCGAGGCATCGACGCCGCGCTGATCAAACTGGATGGCACGGAGAACAAGAGCCGTTTCGGCGCCAACGCCATTCTCGGCGTATCGCTTGCCATCGCGAAGGCTGCGGCGAAATCGAACAATCTGCCTCTGTACCGCTACATTGGCGGGGTCAATGCGCATATTCTTCCCGTGCCGATGATGAATATCATCAACGGCGGCGCACATGCCGACAATCCGATCGACATTCAGGAATTCATGATTGTGCCGATTGGCGCGGAAACGTGCGCCGATGCCATCCGGATGGGGGCCGAGGTCTTCCATACGTTGAAGAAAAACCTGAAGGATGCCGGTCACAGTACATCGATTGGCGACGAGGGCGGGTTCGCGCCGAATCTCAAGAGCGCCGATGAAGCTCTGTCTTTCATCACGAAGGCAATTGAAAAGGCGGGCTATAAACCCGGCCACGATGTTGCCCTGGCGATCGATTGCGCATCGAACGAATATTTCAAGAACGGCAAATATGAATTGAAGGGTGAAGGCAAATCGCTCGATAGCGCGAGCAATGCGAAATATCTCGAAGATCTCGTCGCCCGCTACCCGATCATTTCCGTAGAAGATGGAATGTCGGAAGACGACTGGGCTGGATGGAAGATTTTGACCGATGTTCTCGGCAAGCGGTGCCAGCTCGTTGGTGACGACATTTTCGTCACCAACACCAAGCGTCTCGCCGACGGCATAGAAAAAGGGATCGCGAATTCGATCCTCGTTAAAGTCAATCAAATCGGTTCGCTATCGGAAACGCTGGACGCAGTGAGTATGGCGCAGCGCGCTGGTTACACCGCAGTGATGTCGCACCGCTCGGGCGAAACCGAAGACTCCACGATCGCCGACTTGGCCGTTGCGACGAACTGTGGCCAGATAAAGACCGGCTCGATGTCACGCTCAGATCGTCTTGCGAAATACAATCAGCTTATTCGCATCGAAGAGGCTCTCGGCGACGTCGCTGAATATGCCGGACGATCGATTATGCATCGCTTTTCCAAATAAGCGCGACGTTACCGTAGCGCCCGTTCGGGAACCCATCTCCCACGGTCCACGTTATCCCGCGAGTGAGTAGCAGCTCGAGGGAGACAATGGGTGAGCCGCGCTTAAAACGCACTGAGCTGCGCAAGCGCCGCTCGCAACGCAAACCGTGGAAAGCGACGCGCGTAAAGGCGCAAAAGTTGATGCGCGCCGTCCCCTCAAATCAACGTTTTTCGCCTGCTGATCGCGAAGTGTACAGCCAGCAGGTCTTCACCGGCCACGAATTTTTTCCGCCTCGAAGACCGCTTGCAGTGCGCATTTTGCTGCGCATAGTCGGCTTGGCGTCCGACGTGACCTTACTCATTCTTTTATCGCCGATACTCGCCGGATGGTATGTCTATCGCGTGCTCCGGAATTTTCGTCATACGCGACTCGATAAATCCTGATCCGAAAGCGAACCTTCAATCTCACGCGCATTTTACGCGGAACAGGCTCCTGGATGGAGCGTTTTACAAATGTAGGCAGAAAATAATAAGGATGGAAACGCTATGAACAAATTGATTGCCGCAACCGCTTTTGCTGCTCTGTTTGCTGCGGCACCGGCGATGGCTGCCGATGCCCCAAACGCCGATCCAGGGGTGAACACGGGTAAGCAGGCAAGAACGCCGGCTGACAATTCAGTTGGAATAAAAGGGGCGCCCGGAAACAAGAACGGTCCGTCCATGAAATCGGATTCCAGCAACGGAAGCAGCTCGGGCGAAATGGGCAAGAGCGGTACATCTTCGTCGGACGAAGCAGCAGGCGTGAAGGGCGCCGAAGGCGGAAAAAATGGCCCGTCCGCCAAAGACCCTGGTTCGACCCAATAAAGAGCTTTCGAGTTTAAGATTGAGAGCCCTGGTTGCACCCAGGGCTCTTTCTTACGCTCGATTCAGTCGCGTTCAAGTCAGCTCGCATTGCGCTTTTTCTTCGCCAGCTTAGCGCTGCGCTTCTTTTCGTTTTCTTGCTTGCGTTGCTTCGCGACAATCTTTCTTCGCCGGTTGTCAGACATGGTAGGCATGGCGCCGCTTCTCCGTCAGTTGGTGAATGAAAATCTTTTTCAGACAACACACATGCCATGCAAGAGAGAGCGACGCCATCCCGTTGTTTTCGCCGACCTATTCTGCCGGAACTTGAGGCCAGCCGTCAGCGTGCCCATATAAACCGCCATGGTTTTCAAAGAGCTCCACGTTACGGGGAGCAGAGTTATGCGAAAAATTGGCACCGTGCTTGCGGTTGGCGCCGTGGCGATGACCTCGCCGCTATGTGCGCTGGCCGATTCGAACATGGTTCCGGGTCCCGCAGCGGCGAATCCGCCGATCGTACGAACGCCGCCCAGCGTGCGTACTGGATCGGTGCCCCCGGGTTACGACATTCCCAGCACCAACCCGTCTTATCCGCGTAGGTTGCGGGACTACTCAAACCCGAACGTCAGATACCCTCCGGCATTTCCTCGATCGAGCATCAGGCGGAGGTAGTTCGTCATTCGAAGGTGACGCCTAAAAGTGACGGTACGCGCCGACCCCCGCCTCTTTCATGTAGATACGTGCCCGCGCCCTTGAATTTGTCGTACTTCGATGAGAGGCATGTGCAGATATTAGTTCGCGCCGGTGCGGTCGCGTCTCTGCGATTCGGAGGGGATGATGAAACGTGCGATTTTAGTCATTTTGGGCATTCTTGTTTTTGCCTGTCCGGCGTCTGCACAGATGCGGCGTTATTCGACGGCTCCGCGCAACCCTCAGATCATCAGAACACCGCCCAGTTCGGCGATGGGCGCCGCCGGCATTTCAGCGCCGACAACGTCATCGACCAAGTCGATGTATCCTGCGCCAATCAAAAAATACTATGATCCGTTAAACCGCGATCCGACCATTCGGAATCCGAACTTGCGCAAATACTGATAGCGCTAGAACTGTCGGCAAAAAATCGCGCTGGCGAAATATCTGATAACGCGAAGCCGTCCGGCGGCGACAAGAGCCGGAATCCTAGCCCCGAGGAAAAAGAGAAAGTATCGGGCGCCTAGGATGCCGCTTACTGGAAAAGCCGGGCGCAGGCGCGTGTTGTGATGGCGCGGGACTGGATGCGGCGAGTTCCTCGCGCAATCGCCGGAATGCTTCCTCAAACTTCACTTTCTTCTGCATACGAGACGCACGTGCGCGTTTGGCAAATTCGCCGACTTTCATAGGTTCAATTTTCCCAATGTAATGTTGGAATACCGACCGGATTTCGGTTCGACGGGCGCTATGCTTATGACGAGCTTAGTCCGTTCCACCGTCACAAACGTCGGCAATGGCAAGAAGTTCCGCGGGTTCGTTCCGTCGTTTCGACCCGAGGTGTTCGCGCAGTCTTGGAATTCTTGGATCACCGAAAAGTAATCCCCGCGACCACTATTTCCGCCGAACCGGAGAACCTATATGCGCTTGGCCGCGCAGGCTGGCGCGGCGACCGCTGCCGAGGATCAAGGCAATGAACCCGCAAGAGCAACACCTCATCGAGGATCTGTTTACTCGTCTCAAAAGTATGAGCACCGCAGAAAAAGACCCCGACGCATTCCAACTCATCCGCGATATTATCGGCCGCTTTCCCGACGCGCCCTATTATCTGACTCAAAGCGTGCTGGTGCAGCAGCAGGCGCTGGATCGCGCCGACGCACGGATCCGTGAGCTTGAGCAACAGATGCGACAATCTCCACCCGGCGAACCTAGAACGTCGCCGAGTTTCCTAGGGGGCTCGTCCGTTCCGCCTGCAGGACGCCGCTTTTCGGATGAGCCGTCATCGGACCAGCCAAGGAATGATAGTCCGTGGACCCGGCCAGCCCCGGCAAGGTCAGGCGGCTTTTTGTCATCCGCACTGTCAACAGCGACAGGCGTGGCGGGCGGCATGTTTCTGGCCGATAGCATCCGTAGTCTGTTCGGAAGCGGTAACAACCTCTCTAATCCAGGTTCCGCGGCGGCGTCGGATTATCAGGCCTCTCTTGATCGGGCGCAGGATGATGCACAAGATGCCGAGGACGATGCCGCCCAGGCGCGCAAAGATCTTGCGGCTGACGATGCCGCCCTCGACGACATGCAAGACGAGCAGGACGGCGACTGGTCCGACGATGACGATGGCAGCATGGATATCTGACCGTCCAAACAATGGAGCCTTTGCCGGTCAATTCGCTGTTGACAACATCGCCGCAGGATTGACCCGACTCACAGCATTTACCAACCTATGCACTGCCCGCCATCCCTAGCGGGAGTCACCTGCCATGTGACCGTCGGCGGGATGCCCCCACCGGCGGTCTTTCTGTGTCTTCAGGGCGGCATTCGTCGTTGATGTGTAAAGACCGCGGGCCGCGACACCAAAAACGGCTTCGGCAATCGCCCACTTGATCTCGCGCTGCTCAACCCGAATGATGCGGGACCCTCGAGGTGTTCGGCCGATCGTCGTCCGAAACCTGCGGCGCGTCACACCCAAGGGCCTGGTAGGTATGACATGGAAAATGTGATGAGAAGTCCCATGTTCAAACTCGACGACGTCGTCGCGGAAATTACGGACGCCGTGAAGCAGCGGTCCGATCGTGGCGAGGTCGCAAGCTATATTCCGGAGCTTGCCCGCGTTGACACGAGCGCATTTGGCATTGCCGTTGTCGATGTTGCGGGAAATGTCGCCGTCGGCGGCGACAGTGAAACACCCTTTTCCATTCAGAGCATCTCTAAAGTCTTCACGCTGACTTTGGCATTAGGGAAGTTTGGCGACCGGCTCTGGCGCCGCGTCGGCCGCGAACCGTCAGGCAGCCCGTTCAACTCCATCGTCCAGCTCGAACGAGAGCAGGGGATTCCCCGTAATCCGTTCATCAACGCGGGAGCGCTTGCGGTCACCGACCTCATCCTATCGGGGCACCAGCCGCGTGAGGCATTAGGCGAAATATTGAGATTCATGCAATTCCTGGCTGACGATTCGTCGATCACGATCGATCAGGCGGTGGCCGCGTCTGAGCATCGAACCGGGTTCCGCAACGCGGCGCTTGCCAACTACATGAAGTCATTTGGCGTCCTCGATAACCCAGTCGATTTCACATTGGGCGTCTATTTCCATCACTGCGCAATTTCCATGTCGTGCCGTCAACTCGCAATGGCCGCGCAGTTTTTAGCGCGAGACGGGAAACATCCATTGACAGGCATGTCGGTCGTTACACCGGAGCGCGCCCGCCGCATCAATGCTCTGATGTTGACGTGCGGACATTATGATGGCTCTGGGGAATTCGCCTATCGGGTCGGATTACCGGGAAAGAGCGGCGTAGGCGGCGGCATTCTGGCAATCGCGCCGGGCAAAGCATCGATCGCCGTCTGGTCCCCTGGCCTGGACACGAATGGCAATTCACATCTTGGCCGCATCGCCCTTGAGATGCTGACCAAGCAAATGGGCTGGTCGATCTTCAGAGCTTGAACTTCCAAAAGTCATGTGTCCGGCTGATTGACAAACACAAGCACCGCAAGCACCGAAATATAGAATCGGAATGCGGCTTCCTGGCCGTTCCAAATTTTTGATTGCCACATCTCGAACCATTCGCCGCCGACGACCATGAAACCAAAAAACCAGACCAGAAACGCGAGCGTACTCGCCGCGACCGCATAACCTTTAGCCTCGTTGAATGCCTCGGCCCCCGCGTGGCGTAGGCGCCAAAGCACAGCCGCGCCGATAACGAAGAGAATGCCCGTCAATGCCTCGGCGACGATGATGGCCCCATAGGCGGCCTGCCAGACGGTTGCACTCGTCATCGCGCGGTACTTTAAACTGTTGTCAGGAAAAGTCGTGTCCATGCTCAACACGTGTTGCACGAAGGCGAAGTTCGTCGCCGGATCGATCACGTTGTCGACGGCAACGAGCAAACAAAAAATCCCCAGCGCAACGCACATGACAATCTTTGCAAGCCGAGTGATCCGCATCGAAAAACCTCTTTCTCGTCCTCTCCCCCGCCGGGTTGCGGTTTCGAACGCTAAGACGCATTGAGCGATTACATGGCGATTTCTCGCCCCGTCGATATACATTTGCGGCCCGGAGCGCATATATAGCGGATATGAAAAGTGCCGCTCTCGCGTTTGTCGTAGCGCTGCTCTGGACATCGGTCCCGTGCGGGCTGGCGTTTGCAGAGCCTGAGCCGGATAGCCCCGCCATGATTTTCCTGCCGCCCGGCGGAGCCTATTGCCGGGACTTTCTGCGCTTGGAGCCTATGCAGAGATACGATTCAGGCGCCACGCCCATCAGGAATGGTGATGCGGTCGATTACTTTACTTACCGCGGGATAGAGGAATGGATGCGCGGGTTTGTGACCGCGGCGAATATTCTAAGTGCGAAGAGCGGAGATGGAGATGTAACCAAAGGCAAAGATCTCTACGAACTCATGCCAGAGTTATTCGAGTATTGCCGCTCGCACCGAAACGACATCTTTTCCGACGCCGCAACACGTTTTCTTACATCGCAAAAGAGTGCCGGTGTGCCGAAGTAAATGATCGCATCCCTCAATAGAGGGCGCGTTTGACCGGTATAGCGCCGTGACGGCGCGATAGAAATTCAGCGGCGCTATTTTATGCCAAGCAATTCGACGTCGAACATCAGCGTGGCATTCGGCGGAATCACGCTGCCTGCGCCGCGTGCGCCATAGCCAAGCTGCGGTGGAATGATAAGGGTGCGTTTGCCGCCGACTTTCATCGTCGCGACACCTTCGTCCCAGCCCTTGATAACGCGTCCCGTGCCGATCGGAAATTCGAAGGGCTGTCCGCGGTCGAGCGACGAGTCAAACTTGGCGCCTTTTTTGCCGTCCTGATAGAGCCAGCCCGTGTAGTGCATGACGCAGATCTGGCCGGTCGCAGGCGTAGCACCGGTACCGACGACGGTGTCTTCATACTGGAGCCCGGATGGTGTCGTGGTCATGTGTGATCCTTGTTCTGCACGTGCGGAATGGTGAGGTAGAGTTACACCACAAAGGGCAACGGGCGCGGCGATGGCCATCATGATCGGGAAGCGAGGATAGCGCATATCGGTTTCTCCGTTTTCAGCGGCGCCCCTTAGATAGGCACTCTCACTACGTCTTTATCGTCCTGGCGAAGGCCGTGATCAACGCAAGGCTTTAAAAAATCCTTTTTTCGAGCGCTGTCATACGTGCCCACCTTCGACGGCGCGACGACGAGCGTGGATATTAAGTTTATCCGCCGAGCTCTCCGCTCATCAGCTTCGGCAAAAATCCTTCGTGCGCGGAGCGAAGCTCGGACAGCGGAAGCGCCGTTTCGCCCTTGAGCGCGATCGCGTCGCCGCCGACGCGGCCGACAATGCGGGCAGGAAGTTCGAGCAATCGCGCGCGCTCCAGAACTTCTTCGGCTTTTTGCGGTGTCACCTCGACGATGTAACGGCCCTGATCCTCGCCGAACCAAACGGCGTGTGCCGGAAGCTTGCCCTCATAGGCATAAAGCTCGACGCCCATTCCGGCAGCTTCGCGCGAAAGCCCATACTTGCCGCCCGCGAGCGCCATTTCAGCGATCGCGACGAGAAGACCGCCGTCGGCGCAATCGTGGACGGCGAGCACACGCCCTTCGCGGATCAGCGTTCGGATTAGACGACCCGCTTTGACCTCAGATTCAAGATCGACCGGCGGCGGAGCGCCTTCAAATTTGCCGGTCGCGTGCTGCTGATAGAGCGACTGTCCGAGGTGGCCTTCCTCACGCCCGATGACGATCAGCACGTTGCCTTCCGTCTTCAAGCGGATGTCGGCGAGTTTCGACGCGTCGGGAATAAGCCCTACGCCGCCGATCGCGGGAGTCGGCGGAATGCCGATGCCGTTGGTTTCGTTGTAAAGCGAGACGTTGCCCGAAACGACAGGATAATTGAGCACGCGGCATGCTTCGCCCATGCCGCGTACGCTCGCCACGAATTGTCCCATGATCTCGGGCCGTTCCGGATTTGCGAAATTCATGTTGTCGGTGATCGCAAGCGGATCGGCGCCCGTCGCAGTCAAGTTGCGCCATGTTTCAACCACGGCTTGCTTGGTGCCTTCTTCGGGATCGGCGGTGACGTAGCGGGGCGTCACATCGCAAGCGACGGCGATGGCTTTCTGCGTATCGTGCACACGCACGACGCCAGCATCGCCGCCAGGACGGCCGACCGTGTCGCCCATCACCATGTGGTCGTACTGTTCCCAGATCCAGCGGCGTGACGAGAGATGATGACTGCTCATCATGTCTTTCAGCGTGCCGAGGATCGAGTTCGGAGCGGGCACCCATTCGGGCAGGATTTTCGCGGGCTTTTTCGGCTCGATGTACGGCCGCTTGTACATCGGTGCGGAGTTCGCGAGCACCGGCACCGGGAGATCGGCTTCGACGTTGCCTTTGTGCTTGATGACCATCCGCTGCGTATCGGTCGTGTGTCCGATCACGGCGAAGTCGAGACCCCATTTCGTGAAAATCGCCTTCGCATCATCCTCGCGCTCGGGTTTCAGGATCATCAGCATGCGTTCCTGGCTTTCCGAGAGCATCATCTCGTAAGCTGTCATGCCGGGTTCACGCTGGGGTACGAGATCGAGATCGAGTTCGATGCCGACGCCGCCCTTGTCTGCCATCTCCGACGTCGATGAGGTGAGGCCTGCCGCGCCCATATCCTGAATGGCGATGATTGAATCCGTCGCCATCAATTCGAGGCACGCTTCGATCAGGAGTTTCTCGGTGAACGGATCGCCGACTTGCACGGTCGGGCGTTTCTCATCCGACTTTTCGTCGAACTCCGCCGATGCCATTGTCGCGCCGTGGATGCCGTCGCGTCCCGTTTTCGAGCCGACGTAGACGACGGGAAGGCCGACGCCTTTCGCCGCCGAATAGAAAATCTTGTCCGTCTTCGCGAGGCCGACGCACATCGCGTTGACGAGAATGTTGTTGTCGTAGCCTGCGTCGAAATTCGTTTCGCCGCCGATCGTCGGCACGCCTGTGCAATTGCCGTAATGCGCGATGCCCGCCACGACGCCGCCAACGAGGTGGCGCGTCTTCGGATGATCCGGTGCGCCGAAGCGCAGGGCGTTGAGATTTGCGACAGGCCGTGCGCCCATCGTGAACACGTCGCGCATGATGCCGCCGACACCGGTCGCCGCGCCCTGAAACGGTTCGATATACGAAGGGTGGTTGTGGCTTTCCATCTTGAAGATGACCGCGTCGCCGTCTCCGAGATCGACGACGCCAGCATTCTCCCCGGGGCCTTGGATCACTTTTGCGCCGGATGTCGGCAGCGTCTTCAGCCAGATGCGCGAGGATTTGTAGGAGCAGTGCTCACTCCACATCACCGAGAAGATACCGAGTTCGCAGATTGACGGCTCGCGCCCGAGAATTTCGAGCAGCCGCTGATATTCGTCCGGTTTGAGGCCGTGTTCGGCAACGATTTCAGGCGTGATTTTGCGGGTGCTCGTCTCGGTCATCGGTGTCTCGTCGGACGCTCGGATTGCGTCCGCTTATATGGGCTTAAGCCGGGTTTGTCGCCTTTAGCGCTTCCGGTGCGCAATGGCCAAACGTCGCGACAGTACAGGTCGCAAGCGGCCCGTGGATGGCCGGGTCGAGACCGGCCATGGAGCGGAGAAAACGTCGCTCACTTCCTGTGCTTCGCGAGCCAGGCGTTCATGTCCGCGATCTCCGATTCCTGAGCTTTGATGATGCCTTCCGCGAGCTTTCGGATCTCAGGATCTTTCCCGTAATGCAGCTCGATCTTTGCCATGTCGATCGCGCCCTGGTGATGCGGGATCATGCCTTTGACAAAATCGACATCGGCGTCGCCCGTGAGCGGCACCATCATCGCTGCATGCATCTTGTGGTTCGCGGCTTCAAACGCCTTGGACGACGGCGCCGCGTCAGCCGCATGGCTCATGTTCATATGATCCATCGCTTTCATGTCCATGTCCTCGGCCCTGACGTCGGACGTGGCGAACAAACCCAAGCAGAGGAGAAGGGGAGCAAAATTTCTCACGGTGATCCTTTTCAAGTTTCACAAACAGCGGCCGCCGCCATTCACCCGCTTTGGATGTGGCCGACGCGTCCTACCCGTTCGGGCTGTGACTGTTGCGCGCTGCACAATCATCATTGCGGCATTGCAATATTATCGATTTCAGATGCCAGGTCAGAGACTTATCTATTGCCTCAGCGACGACGTCATGCCCAGACAATGGTGCGCGGGCTTGAACTCGGCGCTCTTGGACAGTGGAGTTCCTGTCATGACGACTTCCGCAAAACTCGCAAGTGTTGTGCTTCTTTCGGGTTTGGCCGTACTGCCCCAACGGGCTCCGGCATTCGCCGACGACGTAGCGACCTACCATGTTGCTGCGCTCAAGGGCATCACTTTGTCAGTCGGATCAAAGCGGGCCGTCGGCTATTATACGGCCACCGACAATGCGTGCCACCTGACACTGATGTTGGCGGATCCTTACACCGGCACCGAGAAGGCCGTTTCTGAGCCTGTGCGGGTCAACGTGAAGGTGCAGGAAGGGACGTCGGCAAGCGTCGACGCCCTTGAAGGTTCGCTCGCCTTTCAATGCGCTCCGGGTGCGACATCGATGATGATACAACCCATCCAGCGCGTTGCTTACAACGCGACCGCGAAATAACGGCAGGCAAATCGATCGGCGCTTCAAATCCACGCTTGCAAGTCGTTCGAACGAGCTGAAGAGAGCGAAAGCTCCCTTCTCCTTATTTCCGTTAACGATTAGAATAATGAATTATTTTAACGAGTTATGGTTTTTCGCCGCTACATGGCGGCGTAGCCAAACGCCGCACTGGCGGTTCGTGTGGGGATCGTATATCTACAGTGTAGAAGAAGCGGCCCGAGGGCTTTATCTCGGGAGCTGGGCGCATTGACGCGGCCGGCTAGCTGAACATAGGTGATGTTATGAAGGCTCTCGTTGTTGCCGTGCTGAATGCGCTTTCGTCCGCGTCGGTCGCGGATGCTCAGGCCGGCCGGCGGCGCGCGAACGCCCGCTGATTTCAGGTGTTCGACTGCATGAAGAAGGGGCCGGCGGCCCCTTTTTTGTTGCCTCGTCGCATGCCGGAAGGCCGGTGTCGGGGCAACGTCACTTCCACAAGCCGTAGTCTTCGTATTTGTCTTCCGGAATTTCGGCGCCCAGTTGAAAATCGAAGGACTTGGCGCGCATTTGGTCGTCGGTCACGGTGCATTTGTACTTCAGTCCATACCAGCGATGATTGGCACGGACGGCGCCGCTGGTGGCGGTGACGACATTGTTTTTGAACGTTGCCCGAGTGACCGTGCTCGTTTTGACCCGGTCTATTCTCCGCAGATGGGTCCCCTTGCGAAGGACGTCGAGACCGCGAAGCGTGCAGGCTTGATGCGCGCGCTCCTCCGGGTCCAGCTCCTTAAGTACGCGATCCATATGGGCATCGGCATAGGCGCAGGCCGCACCGCTCACCACTCCCCCCATGACGATGAGCAGCACGTAAAAGTCCTTCGTTCGAAGCATTCCCGGTATTTCCCCGTCCCATTTCGATCGCAGATCAAGAGATTGCGCGCCGTCCCCCCGACGGCGCCCTCAAAACGCGCGAACATGTGTCGGGATTGAGGCAAAAACCTGCAAACTGCATCGCAGCCATTAGGGATAAAAACGGGGCGAGCTTAAAGATCCGCGTTTGCCACGGCATTATCCGTGCTGGCATGCCTTGGGCGGTGCGTGGTGCGCCATTCACGAAAATTGATGATTTCCCCATTTCGCTCGCAGTGCGGCGAGGCGAGGTCGAGGAAAAGGGGTACAACTTCATCCGGAGCTGGCAAGCTCGCCGGGTCTTCGCCCGGGAAGGCCTTTGCGCGCATGTGCGTGCGCATAGCGCCAGGGTTGATCAAATTCGCCCGGACGGACGTATTCGTTAGTTCCGCCGCCCACGACTTCACCAGCGCCTCAAGACCGGCCTTTGACGCGGCGTAAGGTCCCCAATAAGCGTACTTCCCGCTTGCGGCGCCGGAGGTCACGAAAATGGCGCGGCCTGCGTCCGAACGCTTCAAAAGCGGATCGAGTGTTCGGATCAGCCGCCAGTTGGCGTTGAGATTGATATCGATCGTTGTGAGGAATCCTTCCTCGGTCGTATGACCGAGCGGCGAGAGAGGACCGAGGATTCCCGCGTTACCGACGAGAATGTCGAGATGCTGCCAGCGCTGATAGAGCGTCGGCCCGAGTTGATCGATGCGATCGCCCTTCAGCAGATCGAGCTGCAAGAGCGTCGCCGCGCCGCCTGCGGCTTGAATTTCATCGTCCAGAGATTCTAGGGCACCCAGCGATCGAGCCGTGACGACGACGTGGGCACCCGCCCTCGCGAGGCCGAGCGCCACGGCTCTGCCGATCCCGCGCGATGCGCCTGTGACGAGCGCAATGCGTCCTCTCAGCGGGGCGTCTTGGAAGCTTTCCGTCATACGAAATACTCAAGTTACGGAAGGTGGCGACGAAATGCCCGCGTCAGCCGACCTCAGCGAGAAGCGAAAGCTGGCGCGGAATGGATTCGCCATCGTGGTCGGTCAAATTGGTCGGATAATCGCCGGTGAAACAATGATCGGTGAACTGAGGGGCGCGGTCGTCCCGGTGTTCGAGACCGATGGCGCGGTA
Organism: Hyphomicrobium sp.; assembly: GCF_035548195.1. Taxonomy (GTDB): domain Bacteria; phylum Pseudomonadota; class Alphaproteobacteria; order Rhizobiales; family Hyphomicrobiaceae; genus Hyphomicrobium_B. The sequence continues at coordinate 364,638 of NZ_DASZTY010000025.1, read as the reverse complement.
GATTCCGTTCACCGAGAGAAATGCTAAGCTGTCGGCGCCCATGAACGCCCGCATTTCTTCAAGCGACATGTTCGCTGCCAGCAGGTCTTTCTTGCTTGGCGTGTCGATGCCGTAAAAATCGGGATGCGTAATCGGCGGCGAGGAGATGCGCATATGAACTTCGCGCGCGCCGGCGTCGCGGATGAGCTGGACGATCTTCTTGGAGGTCGTGCCGCGTACGACGCTGTCATCGATCAGGACGACGCGGTTGCCGCGGATGACACCGGAGTTCGCCGAGTGCTTCAGCTTGACGCCGAGCTGGCGTATGCGCTGCTCGGGCTCGATGAATGTGCGGCCAACATAGTGATTGCGGATGATCCCGAGTTCGAAGGGAAGGTTGCTTTGCTGGCTGAAGCCGATTGAGGCCGGAACGCCCGAGTCGGGGATCGGCACGACGACGTCGACATCGGCAGGTGCTTCACGCGCGAGCTCGATGCCCATGCGCTTGCGGATGTCATAGACAGTTTGCCCGCCAACGATGGAATCGGGGCGGGCAAAGTAGATGTATTCGAAGATGCAGGGGCGCGCCGGGCGCATCGGGAAGGGGCGGTGGCTTTCGAGCCCCTGGTCGGTGATAACGACGACCTCGCCATTCTCAACCTCGCGCAGGAACTCCGCGCCGACCATGTCGAGCGCACACGTCTCCGAAGCGAGCACATAAGACGAGCCGAGACGTCCGATCACCAGCGGCCGAATGCCGACAGGATCGCGCGCGCCGATCATCATGTCGTTGGTCAGGCAGACGAGCGCATAAGAGCCTTCGATCTGCCGGATTGCATCGATGAAGCGCTCGACGATGCGACGCTTCTTCGAACGCGAGAGAAGATGAAGAATGACCTCGGTATCGGAGGTCGATTGATAGATGGCGCCGGACGAAATGAGTTCGCGACGGAGCGTCAGGGCGTTGGTGAGATTGCCGTTGTGGGCAACCGCGAAACCGCCGGTATCGATATCGCAGAAAAGGGGCTGAACGTTTCGGATGAGCGGATCGCCGGTTGTCGAGTAGCGATCGTGGCCGATGGCCATGCGGCCTTTGAGACGTGCTAGGACATCGGGTTTTGAGAAATTGTCGCCGACAAGTCCCATGCGGCGTTCGGAATGGAAGTTGCGGCCGTCGTAGGAGACGATCCCGGCCGCCTCCTGACCGCGGTGCTGGAGTGCGTGCAGACCCAGCGCCGTTATCGCAGCGGCGTCCGGATGATCGAAGATGCCGAAGACGCCGCACTCTTCCCGCAAACGGTCGTCGCCGTAGCGGGTAAAGGTCAGACCATCGACTTCGGTCACGCCGCCTCTCTGTGCCATCAGGCACCTCCCGCGCTTGAGCTGCCCTAACGCCCGATTACGCCGGGTAATCATACCGAACGCGTCTAGGCCGTCCGGACCGGCCACGTCACGCGACCGTCATATAGTACCGTACGCCCTTAATGACCAGCGCGACGGAACGCCCTTTTTGGTCAAGAGATCCTTGCTGTCCGCCCGGCGGCTCGGTTGCGGGCGGCGGATTCGTCGAAGGCTGTGGAATGACTTGCAAAAGCACCGACCGGATGGCCTCCCCCGTCGCCTTAACGTAATCGCGGAAGTAGGCGTCGCGAACCATAGGGGTCTGCTTGTCCTTGTCCGGGGAAATGAACGCCTCGTAGGCCATATAGGGAATGACGAACAGCAGGAACCCCCGCAGCACGCCGAAGATGAAACCGAGAACGCGGTCAACCATGCCGACCTGACTGTCGAGTATGGCGTCCGAAATGCGCGCCGTGATGAGATGCACGACAATCAGCACGATCAGCGCGACGACAAGCGCAACGGCGACCGTCGCGACCTGCGGCGGCAAGCTCGTTTGCTTCGCAAGTTCGGTGGTCATGTCCTTCTTGGTGCTGAAGATCCAATATCCGACGCCCGCTGCAGCGATCCAGGACAGGATCGACAGAAGCTCGCGCGCGAAGCCTCGGTACATGGCCAGAAGACCGGAAATGAATGCCACTGCGATCAGCGCAAGGTCCAAATAGGTCAACGGACCGATCATGGCTGAATTCCCTCTCTCATCCAGATCCCCCTGGGGCGGAGATTCGCTCGCATGTTCAGTTGCATGGCGCCGCCCCCTCTGCAAGCGACTTGAGGTGTGCGATGCGGGATAGTGACAGTTTCAGCCCACGGGTGTCGGCGTCGCCGCTCTCTGGCAAAAAGGCCTGCGAAAATCCGAGTTTAGATGCTTCCTTGAGACGGGCAGTCATCATAGCCGCCGCCCGAACCGCGCCGGACAAGGAAACTTCGCCAAAATAGACGGCGTCGCGCGGCAGAGGTACGCCGGTCATCGCGGACAGCAGGGCGGCCGCAGCTGCGAGGTCGGCGGCTGGCTCCGCAATTTTGAGCCCACCGGCAACATTGAGGTAAACGTCGTGTCCGGTGAACGAAACGCCGCAGCGGGCATCCAGAACGGCGAGCAGCATTGCCAGCCGGTTGCTGTCCCAGCCGACGACAGCTCGGCGCGGCGTTCCAAGGCCGGAGGGTGCGACTAAAGCCTGGATTTCGACGAGCAGCGGCCGTGTGCCCTCGACTCCGGCAAAGACAGCGGCGCCGGGGCTTTGACCGTCGCGGTCGCCAAGAAAGAGTTCGGACGGATTAGTGACCTCCTTGAGGCCCCCGGTCACCATCTCGAAAACGCCGATCTCGTCGCTCGGTCCGAAGCGGTTCTTGACGGCACGCAGGATGCGATAGGGAAGTCCGCGATCGCCTTCGAAATACAACACCGTGTCGACCATGTGCTCGATCACCTTGGGTCCGGCGATCTGTCCGTCCTTGGTGACATGACCGACGAGCAGCAGTGCCGAACCCGCCATTTTGGCGTAACGGATCAGAGCGAGGGCGGCGGCGCGGACCTGGCTGACCGTCCCTGGCGCGGCGTCGAGGGTATCGGCCCACAGCGTTTGAATAGAATCGATGATGATGAGGTCGGGCGGGCGGTCATCACCGAGCGTTGCGAGAATATTTGCGAGATTGGTTTCCGATGCGAGGCCGACCTGCGCGTCTGCCAATCCAAGCCGTCCCGCGCGGAGGCGTACCTGCGCGATGGCTTCCTCTCCCGAAAAGTAGATCGAGCGCCCGCCGCGCCGTGCGAGGTGCGCGGCGACTTGCAATAGAAGCGTCGATTTTCCGATGCCCGGTTCGCCGCCGATCAGGATGGCCGACCCCGGCACAACGCCGCCGCCGGTCACGCGATCGAGTTCTCCGATGCCGCTTGAAAAGCGCGGCGCTTCTTCAGCGGACCCGATTAGGGATTCGAGCTTGATGACGCGGCCCTTTGACTGCCGCGTGACGCCGGAGCCGGGAGGCGGTCCCGCGTCCGTTTCTTCGACGAGCGAGTTCCATTCGCCGCACGCACTGCATTTGCCCGCCCAGCGCGCCGAGGTCGCCCCGCAGTTCTGGCAGACGTAAAGCGATTTCGCCGGCTTCGCCATTTACGTGCCATCCTCGATGTAGAGACGCGTGAAGCGCGGACTGAGGCGCGTCAGGATTTCATAGCCAATGGTTCCTGCGGAAAATCCAGCATCTTCGGCCGTCAGACCTTCGCCGATCAGCATTGCGAATTCTCCGGCACGTGCGGCGCCATCCGGCAGATCGGTGACGTCGATGGTGACGAGGTCCATCGACACGCGGCCGACGACGGGCGCCATATGCCCCATAATCAGCACATGCCCGCCTGGTCGTCCGTCGGGCGCACTCGCCGAGCGTGGAATGCCGTCTGCATAGCCTGCGGCAACCGTAGCAATCCGGCTCGGCCGCTTGGCGCGCCACGTTGCGGAATAGCCAACCGTTTCTCCGGGCATGACATCGGCGACTGCAAGGATGCGTGCCGAAACGGTGACTGCGGCTTTTACCGGTGCTGGGGCCTGCGATGCCTGTCCGCCGTAAATGGCGTAGCCGGGTCGAACGAGATCGAAGTGATAGGATGGCCCAAGCATTAATCCGTCGGACGCAGCCAAGCTTCGCCGCACGCCTGGAAAGAGCGCCGACAATGTCTCGAACGCAAGAAGCTGATGGCGGTTTTTCGGGTCGCGCGGATTGTCCGCCGAAGCGAGATGGCTCATCACCAGATCGAGCGTAACGCCGGTCATTAATCCCGGCTCGGCGGCCAGACGGCGGACATCGCGCACGGGAAGCCCAAGGCGATTGAGGCCGGTGTCGATGTGAACTCCGGCTGCTAATTTTTTGCCGCGTGTTTTGCAGAGCGCCGACCACGCGACGACGTCGTCGAGTGTCGAGAGAACCGGTTTCACATCATGCCGCGCGAACTGCGCGGCGGATGCACCTACGAGTCCATCGAGCGCAAAAATTTCGGCGCTGGGGGCGAGCCTGCGCGCGGCTTCCGCTTCCTCCGGCGTCGCGATGAAAAACGTCATGCATCCGGCGCGCGCGAGCGCAGGGATTACGTAATCGGCGCCTAGTCCGTAAGCGTTCGCTTTCACGACGGCACCGCACCGCGCCGGCGCGACCTTAGCCGCCAGCGCCTGCCAGTTGGCCGCAATCTGTCCGAGATCGATGGTAATTGTGCCGGTCGCGCTCGCCAGAGTGCCCGACATGCGCGCGTCCACCGTCATTGGAAGCCTTTCGTTCCCACCCGATCAGTGCGGCGGCAGCATATAATCCCGCGCCAGATTGCCAAACCGCGTGAATTGCCCTTCGAACGCCAACTCGACTGTGCCGACGGGACCGTGACGCTGCTTGCCGATGATGACCTCCGCTTTGCCGGAGACCTGACTCATCTTGGTCATCCAATCGGCAAATTCAGGCGTTCCTTCGGCGGGCTTCAGGCGTTCGACGTAATATTCCTCACGGAACACAAACATCACAACGTCGGCGTCCTGCTCAATCGAGCCCGATTCACGCAAATCGGAGAGTTGCGGGCGTTTGTCTTCGCGCTGCTCGACCTGACGTGAGAGCTGCGACAACGCCATGATCGGAACATTCAATTCCTTGGCGAGCGCCTTGAGTCCGGTCGTGATCTCGGTGATTTCCTGAACGCGATTGTCGCTGCGCGCTTTCGATCCCGCGAGCAGCTGCAAATAGTCGACCACGAGCATGTCGAGACCGTGCTGCCGCTTGAGCTTGCGCGCTCTGGCCGAAAGCTGCGCAATCGTAATGCCGCCCGTCTGGTCGATGAAGAGCGGAATGCGTGACATTTCGTTGGCGACGTCGGCAAGCTTCCGGAACTCGTTTTCGTCGATCATGCCACGCCGGATTTTCTCCGACGAGATTTCCGCCTGCTCCGCGAGAATACGTGTCGCGAGCTGCTCGGACGACATTTCGAGCGAGAAGAAGCCGACGATGCCGCCATCGACCGTTTCCATCGTGCCGTCGGGACGCCGCTCACCGCGATAGGCTTTCGCGACGTTGTAAGCGATGTTCGTTGCGAGCGCCGTTTTGCCCATCGAGGGACGACCCGCAAGAATAATAAGGTCGGAGCGCTGCAAGCCGCCGAGCTTGTTGTCGAGATCAGTCAGCCCCGTCGAAGCCCCTGACAGATGGCCGGAGCGTTGAAAGGCGCTATTCGCCATCTCGATCGCGGTCGTCAATGCCGATTTGAACGTCTCGAAACCCTTGCCGTACTTGTTCTGCTCGGCAAGCGAATAGAGGCGGCCTTCCGCGTCTTCGATTTGCGCGCGCGGCGCATGATCGACGGGACTGTCGTAGGCCGCATTGACCATGTCCTCGCCGATGAGAATCAGCGAGCGCCGCGTCGCGAGATCGTAGATCGTGCGACCGTATTCGGCGGCGTTGATGATCGTTGTCGCGTTCGCTGCGAGGCGGCCAAGGTATTGCGGCACAGTCATCGTCGCGTCGATCGGCTCGACGTTCTCGAAGAACGTCTTGACCGTCACCGGCGTCGCCGTCTTGCCCGCATGGATGAGTGTTGCGAGCGTCTCGTAGATGCGTCCGTGCAGCGGATCAAAGAAATGATCGGGAGACAAAAATGTTGAAACACGGTCGAGCGCCTCGTTGTTGACGAGGATCGCGCCGAGCAGCGCTTGCTCGGCTTCAAGGTTGTGAGGTGGCTGACGGAAGGTCAGCGGTTCATTTGCCGAGCCAGCTTGCTTGAGCTTCTCGGTTGCGAGGACTGCGGGATCTGCCATGTGCGGGACGCTAGCAGATTCCGCGTTTCCTGCCGCCTGTCTGACCGTCGCGCAGCGGCGTCGTCCCCGTTATCAACACCGGCTCGCGGAAAGGCTTGGCCGTTGCGAATCAGGCAACGGCCAAGTTTGTCGAATCGATTCTCGATTAGGATTGTTCTTCCGATGCCTCGGCGGCTTCAACCGGACGGCCTTCCTGGTGTTCGGCGTCCGGATCGAATGTTTCGAGTTCAAGCGCTTCGTCCTTGATGAGGGAGACGTTTTCGCCGCGCGCCTGCTTCTCGGCTTCGTCCTGGGAGCGGGCGATGTTGAGCGTGACCGTGCTGATGACTTCTGGATGCAACTGGACTTTCGCAGGCGTCAGCCCAAGCGTTTTGATCGGTTTGTCGAGAACGATCTGGTTGCGGTCGACGGTGAAACCGCCCTCGGTGATAATTTCGGCGATATCGCGCGTCGAAACAGAGCCATAGAGCTGACCCGTATCGCCGGCTGCGCGGATGATGACGAAGGATTGCCCATCGAGCTTTGCGGAGACGGCTTCGGCCTCGGTCTTGTGCGCGAGGTTTTCGGCTTCGAGTTGGGCGCGGCGGCCTTCGAAGACCTTCTTGTTTTCGTCCGTGGCGCGGAGCGCCTTCTTCTGCGGCAGGAGATAGTTGCGCGCATATCCGTCCTTGACGTTGACGATGTCGCCCATCTGGCCGAGGCGGCCGATACGCTGAAGCAGAATGACTTGCATGGGTTAAGTTCCTTTCGCGTTCGAATGTGAAAAGTGAATTTCAGGTTTCGGAATTGGGTGGTGGAGGCGGCTTACCGGCGGTCCGGTAGCCGAAGACGGTCTCTGCGAGGCCCGCAAGTGCAAGCAGCAGACTGATGTGAGGTATGAAAATTGCGCCGGAGTAGAGTGAACTGAGAATGAGCGTCTGCCATCGCGAGCCGCGGGTCAGGACGTGGACAAGTGCGAGTCCGACGAGCGCAAACGCGAGCGTGAAGGGCGCCGCGATGCATGCAGCGAGCAATCCGGTCATACCGCCCGCGAAGGTCAACCCGATTGCGACCATCAGCATAAATGTTGCTCCGGCCGGCAATTTAAACTGAGAGAGATCCGGCCAGGGGCGCACCAGCCGTCCCGATGCAAGCGTGATGCGTCCCGCGAGCCAGAGATTGAACAACGTCGTTGTCATTCCAAGGAGGCCGAGCGCCCAAGGCAAGGTGGCGAGCGTCGAGTGCGTGATCTCGTCAATCTCTGCAGCCCCGATGTCCGGGGCGCCAGGAATTTGCGACAGCTCGGACTTGACGAAGTTCTCGACCGCGCCTCGCAGGATCTTTGTCAAAGTCTCAATGCTGCCGCCCATCAGCACGAGCGCGAGCATGGCGAAAAGCCCGGCAAAGATGGCCGCCGTTACAACGACGCGGCCGATTGGATACCATTCGCGATCTTCTTCCGGGCCGCGGCTCATTAACGTGAGGCGCGTGCAGATGACGGCTGGGAGCGCGGTGCTGATGGCATAGGCCCCGGCGGTCAGCGGATTAGCGATGAGCATCACCAATGCCGTCGCGGTGATCGCGGCAATGGCGCCCGCGACCACTCCGAGTCCGAGCCCGGCGAGATAAAGCGAAAGCGGCGTCAGCAGAAAAAGGATGACGCGGAGCAGCATCGCTCCGGTCGTCGCCGATGCGAAAACGACCGCCGAAATGAGACCGGCTGCAAGCGCGAGAAGAAATGCGTTTGTCGGCATCGTGTGCTGTCCCGCCCTTTCGAAGCGGTTAGAGCCGGATCCGGTTTCCCGTCCCGACCCAACGTTTCTCACTTGCGCCTTCCGACACCGCTTCGCGGAGCCGGCCGGAAGGCGCGTGTCGTCACTTAATTACGTACGGCAGCAGGCCGAGGAAACGGGCGCGCTTGATGGCGCGCGCGAGTTCGCGCTGCTTTTTCGCCGAGACCGCGGTGATGCGGCTTGGCACGATCTTGCCGCGTTCGGAAATATAGCGGCCGAGCGTGCGCACGTCCTTGTAGTCGATCTTCGGCGCGCCTTCGCCCGAGAACGGGCAGGTTTTGCGACGGCGCTGGAAGGGGCGGCGGGCTCCGCCGGAAGAAGCGATTTCAGCCATGGATCAGCCCTCCGAGCCGGGGTTGGAGTCACGTGGTGGACGCGGTGCGCGCGGCGCCTCGCCTTCCCGCGGCGGGCGCGGGCCACGATCGCCTTCGCGCGGCGGACGGGAGCGGAACGTCGAACCGCCTTCGCGGCCGCCGCCACCGAAACCACCACGATCGCCACGGGGCGGCCCGCCACGGCCACCGAAGCCGCGATCGCCACGATCGTCACGATCCTGCTTACGCATCTGAATGCTCGGCTCGGTTTCGAGCTCGTCGACGCGGACGGTCATGAAGCGGATGACGTCTGAATTGATGCCCATCCGCCGCTCCATCTCGGTCACTGCAGCAGGCGTAGCGTCGATGTTGAAGAAGGCAAAATGTGCCTTGCGATTTTTCTTGATCTTGAAGGCGAGGTTCTTCAGTCCCCAGTATTCCTGCTTGGTGACTTTGCCGTTGCCTTCCTCGACGACGCCCTGAAATTCTTTCATCAGGGCTTCGACTTGCGCTTGGGTTACGTCCTGGCGCGCCAGGAACGTATGCTCGTAAAGCGGCATACGATGGCCTTTCGGTTCAAGTTGTCGCATCCTTGGATGCAGGTCGCTTTTTCCGCCGGCGCAAAGCCCCAATCGGGCCCGGGAAAGGCCGATCTGGTACCCATCAGGAGAAGACACTGGGGAGCGGCGTCCTGGGACGCCTCTCAAATTGATGGAAAGCCCATGCAACTTGAGCCCCCGTTCAGCCTCCAGCCGGAACGGAAAGCGCGCTTATACAGGATTTGGCCGCTGCGGCAAGGGTTTCGGGCATGAAACTGGCGCGGGTTGCCGCGACGGAGCCGGGCAAACTCGCCCGGCCGACGAGAATTTTCCTTTCGATACGGCATCGCCGTCACTCCCGAACCGGGGGAATCATGGCCTATAGGTCTGCCAGACCAGGGCTCTGGCGCGTCGAGGGAGAGCAACAAATCATGAAGTTCGCAGCTTATACTGAGGAAACCATTTGGGCGATCGCCGACACCGAGGAAGAAGCGCGCTCCGAAGGCGAGGCGACGATGCAGGAGACCGATGCCTCCGGCGACATCTCGGCGATTAAGGTCGCGCCGATCGACGAGGAACTGGTCGAAGCCCTTGCCGAGGCCGAAAACTCCGGTGAAGACGTGTTGTTCGATTTGATCGATGGCGAGTTGTGCGAGGTCGAGACGGTCGAGTAACGGGTTTAGTTTTCTTCGTCTTGGGCCGCGTCGCTAGGGTTGGACTGGACCGGCAAAATACCGGCGCCACCTGAAAGAATCAGGGTTGGTGCCGATTTGCCGTTTCCAGCCGATAGCGCCTGGAGCACGCGCAGGTTCATCAATTCCGGGTTTCCTTTGAGCAGGCGGGCCGCGTTGTTCAGCGACCTCAACGTCGCCTGTTCGCCGCGCGCACGTTCGAGGCTCGCCGCAGCCTCTAGCTTGGCGCGCGCAGCTTCAGTTGCGATCCGCCTGATTTCGGCCGGCATCATGAGATCGCGAACGTTAGCGCGAAGAAGCTCGCATCCCTGCGCTTCGCAGCCCGGTGCCGCGAGCTTGAGCAGGCGTTCGTCGAGATCTGCGCGTTCGTCCAGCAACGTTTCGAGCGATCCGGCAGCCGCAACATCGCGAAGCGCGAGTTGGATCGCGCGATAGATAGCGTTGTAATAGCCTTCGGCGCTCGTTTCGAGGGCCTTGCGGGGATCGCGGATTTTTAGGACGACAATGGCGCTCATCCGCAGCGCAAGCCGGTCTTGGCTCAGCACCTCCTGACTTGGCACCGTAATCGCAATCTCGTTGACGTTGACAAGTTTCAGCGTCGAGCGCGGAAAGATCCAATGGCGACCTGGTCCAACCTCGCGCAGGAATTTGCCGTCCTTATAGATGACGCCGCGAAATCCCTCCGGCACAACAGTCTGAGCGCGCGAAATGACTGTCCAGGCATAGATCGCGACCGCAATTGTGACGGCCAGCAGGATCGTCAAAGGCGTAATGAGTTCCCCGTCGGCTTGCATCTTTCAAACGGCCCCAGATGGAGCGCTTCCGGCGCCGAGGCTGCGACACGGGAACAGTCCCCGTAGGTCTGCTCGCAGAGCGGCACAGCGACTGCCTTTCGGCTGGCGCCGGAAGCGGCTTTTTTCATGGATCGAGTTCATGGCTCGAGGCCGCGAGGTAAAATCCTGCAGACGAAAGGCCTACGACCCCTCCGCAGCCTGCCACGCGGCTCCCCGAGCCTTACCATGCGCCGAGCGCCAAAACGAGGCGCAGTCGCGGCAGACCGTCTCTCAGCCTTGACAGGAAACGGACGGGAGTGGACTAAGGCCGCCGCGTCCGCCCGCAGGCGGCGATCCAACGGAGAGTTTCAAAAATCGATGGCACGCGCATTTGTCTTCCCCGGTCAGGGCAGCCAGGACGTCGGCATGGGAAAGGCGCTCGCCGATGCATTTCCGTCGGCGCGCGCAGTTTTCGATGAGGTCGACGATGCGCTGGGACAGAAACTTTCCGCGATCATGTGGAATGGGCCGAAGGAAACGCTGACGCTCACGGAGAATGCGCAGCCCGCTCTGATGACCGTATCGATGGCGGTGATGCGAGTGCTCGAAAAGGAAAAAGGCTTTTCACTTGCGGACAACGTGACGTTCGTTGCCGGGCATTCGCTCGGAGAATATTCGGCGCTTGCCGCTGCCGGTGCGTTCTCGCTCGCGGATGCCGCGCGTCTGCTGAAGCTGCGCGGTCAGGCGATGCAGAAGGCCGTGCCGGTCGGGCAGGGCGCAATGGCGGCACTGCTGGGTGTCGGCATCGACGCGGCGAAGAAAGTCGCAGAGGAAGCCGCGCAGGGCGACGTCTGTCAGGTCGCCAACGACAACGACCCGACGCAGATCGTGCTGTCCGGTCATAAGACTGCAATCGATCGTGTCGCTGAGGTCGGCAAAAAGCATGGCGTGCGGCGCGCCGTTCCGCTTCCCGTATCCGCTCCTTTCCATTGTGCGCTGATGCAACCCGCCGCGGACGCGATGGCTGAAGCGCTCGCGAACGTGACGCTCAATACGCCGTCCGTGCCGCTGATCGCTAACGTTTTAGCAGCCCCGATTTCCGATCCGGATGAGATCAGGAAGCGCCTTGTCGAACAGGTCACAGGAACAGTGCGATGGCGTGAATCCGTTGCCGCGATGGCGGAAAACGGCGTGACGGACTTTTATGAAATTGGTGCGGGGAAAGTTCTTGCCGGGCTCGTGAAACGCACGGCCGCGACGGCGAACGCTGTCAGCATCGGCACGCCCGCAGACATCGACGCGGCGCTCGCCGCACTGACAGCTTAAAGGAGAGCGTATGTTCGATTTGACAGGCAAAACCGCGCTTGTGACCGGCGCGACCGGCGGCCTCGGAGCCGAGATTGCGCGCGTCTTTCATAAAGCGGGTGCCAACGTCGCGATCTCAGGACGCAAGGTCGAAGCGCTCGATGCGCTTGCCGGTGAGCTCGGGGACCGCGTGCATGTTCTTCCCTGCGATCTCGCCGATCGTGCCAGCGTTTCGAAGTTGATCGATGAAGCCGTCAAGGCGCTGGGCGGCCGTCTCGATATTCTCGTCAACAACGCGGGTCTGACCAAAGACAATCTGTTCATGGTCATGAAGGACGACCAATGGGACGACGTCATCGCCGTCAATCTGACGTCGACGTTCATGCTCTGCCGCGCGGCGTCCCGCCATATGATGCGTTCGAAGACGGGTTACGGGCGCATTATCAATATTGCCTCGGTGTCGGGCGTATTTGGCAATCCGGGCCAGGGCAACTATGCAGCATCGAAAGCCGGCATGATCGGCATGACCAAATCTCTTGCCCGCGAAGTGGCGTCGCGCGGAATCACCGCGAACTGCATCGCGCCGGGCTTCATCAAAACGGCGATGACTGACGTACTGACAGACAAGCAGAAAGGCGAAATCGCGCAGATCATTCCGGCGCAGCGTTTCGGGGAGCCGTTGGATGTGGCTGCGGGCTGCCTTTATCTCGCATCGAACGAAGGTGGTTATATCACCGGCCAGACGCTGCATATCAACGGCGGGATGGCGATGGTGTGAGAATAGAAAGCGAGCGATGGTAAATGCCCGTGCTGCCTCATTTTCTTTTGCTTTTGCTCACCTGCGACGCGCGGCTCGCAGGCTGCGTCATCACGTTCTTTGCAAGGCCCGTGAAGTGTGTTAACGACACCACGGTTTTGAGGCGTGGAAAGCACGCCTTCGGGACGGTGCGAAGCTGGGGACAAACTGGCATCGTGCGACGAGAGAGCGGTGCCACGGCGTAAGACTCACGCTACGGCGACCTTGGAAAAGACTTCTGAAACGGGTGCGAGCCCCCTATCCGAACAGGCCGGATTTCCCTTACATTGAAAAAGGCATGCGGTTTCGAGCGGGTTCTGCAGAGCGAACGGGGCGGGCCATCAAGGCGCGCTGAATAATAGAAAGACACGAGGATTGACGATGAGCGATGTTGCAGAGCGCGTGAAGAAAATTGTCGTGGAGCATCTTGGCGTCGAGGCCGATAAGGTCACCGACAATGCCAGCTTCATCGACGACCTTGGCGCCGATAGCTTGGACACTGTTGAACTCGTGATGGCATTTGAAGAAGAATTTGGATGCGAGATTCCGGATGACGCCGCTGAGCACATCCTCACCGTCGGCGACGCGGTGAAATTCCTAGAGAAGAACGCTAGCGCGGCCTGAGGGCCCTCGTTCATCCGCAGAATTGGGGCGCAGCACGATGCGCCAATCGGATTGGATATGAAGGGGGCTGGGATAACAACCGGCCCCCTTCATGTGCCCAGCGCGCTGTCGATTAGTACCAACCGCTAAACGAACAAGAAGACACAATGCGCCGAGTCGTCATTACCGGAATGGGTATTGTCTCTCCCGTGGGCTGCGGTGTGGAGGCTGCATGGTCGAATCTCCTGGCGGGCAAAAACGGCGCGCGCCGGGTCGAAGAATTCGAGGTCTCCGATATCACATGCCAGATCGCCAATTTCGTGCCGCGCGGCGCAACGGCGGAAGGCAAGTTCAATCCCGACGATTGGATGGAGCCCAAAGAACAGCGCAAGGTCGACGATTTCATCATCTACGCTGTCGCTGCCGCCGATCAGGCGATCGCGGATTCCGGACTTAAGTTCGATACCAGCGAAACACAGGAACGTGCCGGTGTCCTGATTGGCTCGGGCATCGGCGGATTGTCCGGTATCGCCGATACGTCGCTGTTACTGAAGGAAAAGGGGCCGCGTCGCGTTTCGCCGTTCTTCATTCCGGGACGTCTGATCAATCTCGCTGGCGGCTACGTCTCGATCAAACATAATCTGCGTGGGCCAAACAACGCCGTCGTCACCGCATGCGCTACGGGCACGCACGCTATCGGCGACGCCGCGCGCATCATTGCGCTCGACGATGCCGATGTGATGGTCGCCGGTGGAACCGAAAGCCCGATCTGCCGCATTGCCATGGCGGGATTTGCCGCTTGCCGCGCACTCTCGACGGGCTTCAACGACACGCCGACGAAGGCGTCGCGTCCCTACGATAAAGATCGGGATGGGTTCGTGATGGGTGAGGGTGCAGGCGTCGTCGTACTGGAAAGCTACGAGCATGCGAAGGCGCGTGGCGCCACGATCTACGCCGAGGTGATCGGCTACGGCATGTCGGCTGACGCTTTTCATATCACCGCGCCAGCGGAAGATGGAGACGGCGCGTATCGGTGCATGAAGATGGCGCTGAACCGCGCTGGCGTCAGTCCGAGTGAGATCGACTACGTTAACGCGCATGGCACGTCGACGCCGATGGGCGACGAGATCGAGCTCAAGGCGGTTGAACGTCTGTTCGGCAACACAGCAGGCAAGCTGGCGATGTCGTCGACAAAATCGGCCATCGGGCATTTGCTCGGTGCGGCAGGTGCTGTCGAAGCCATTTTCTCGACGCTGGCGATCCGCGATAACATTGCGCCGCCGACGCTCAATCTTGATACACCGTCGGTAGATACGGCGATTGATCTTGTGCCGCATACGCCTAAGAAGCGTGACATCAATATCGCACTGTCGAACTCCTTTGGCTTCGGCGGCACCAACGCCTGTCTTGTGCTCCGCCGCGCCGCGTAAGTCTCGCCGAACTCCGCCGTTTCGCCACATTTTACGTCGAGCGTCAGCCGGGGGACTGATGAAGTAGTGCGACCGTAGCGACCGGTTGCCAGAGCTGCTTCTTCAAGGGACATTGCTCGCGGTATCATGAGTCAGCACAGACGACGCCCGGACGGGACCAGAACCGCCCGTACTGCCGGTGCACGAAGTCCAGCCGAACGTCTTGAGCCTGGCCGAGCGCCGGGCCGCCCTCGCGGGCTCGATGCACGCGAGCCCTCGCGGATGTTATCGAGCATTGTGCGCGTGATCAGTGGTGTTCTGACGGTCGCGCTCGTCTCCATGCTGATCATCGGCGGCATTTCATTCGCCATTTACAATCAGTTCGAAAGCCCTGGTCCACTCGAAGCGACACGCACGGTCATTATCCCCAAGGGAGAGGGCCGGATTGCCATTGCCGAAAGGTTGGAAAGGGAAGGCGTTATTTCCAACCGCTGGACGTTCGTCGGCGGTCATCTGCTGCATAGCTTCTTCGCGCGCAAAAAGAACGGCGAGCTAAAGGCCGGCGAATACGAAATCAAAGAGCACGCCTCGATGCGCGATGTGATCGACACGCTATCGGCGGGCAAATCCATTCTCTACAAAACGACACTGCCTGAAGGACTGACGAGCGAGCAGATCGTCGAACGTTTGAAAGCCGAACCGAGTCTCAGCGGTGAGGTTACGGACGTGCCGCCTGAAGGCACTCTGCTACCCGACACCTATTATTTCTCCAAGGGTGCGTCGCGGCAGGAAATCCTCGACCGTATGCATGATGAAATGCAGAAAGCGATCAGCACGCTTTGGAGCAGCCGCGATCCAGATCTGCCAATCAGCACCCCCGATCAGCTCATAACTTTTGCGTCGATCGTCGAAAAGGAAACGGGCCGGCCAGACGAGCGGGATCGCGTCGCCGCCGTGTTCTACAATCGGCTAAAAAAAGGAATGCGGCTGCAATCCGACCCGACGATCATCTATGGCATCGTCGGTGGGCAGGGCAGTCTCGGCCGTGGGATCACGAAAGCGGACATAGAGACGAAGTCGCCCTACAACACGTATCAGATCAGCGGACTGCCGCCGGGGCCGATATGCAACCCTGGCAAGTCCGCTATTATGGCGGCGCTGCATCCCGCGAAGACGGAGGATCTCTATTTCGTTGCCGACGGAAGCGGCGGCCATGCATTCTCGGCGACGTTGAAAGACCACAATGCCGCGGTGCAGAAGTGGAGAGAAATCGAAAAGCAGAAAGCGAAAGAAAACGCCGCTGGAGGTCAGGAAAAGGTCATTCCGATTCCGCAGCCGAAGGATGACGCGTCCAACAAGGTTGATACACGTAAGAACAAGACCGCACGCGCGTCGAAAGAGACAAAAACAGTCCAGAAGCAAGCATCGGCAAGCGGCGATGATGCCTCGACCGGAAATCCTGCGGCCGCCCAAGCGTCGGAAGCGGCGAATACGACTGACATTCCCCTCCCGGTTCGCAAGCCCAAGCGCCAGTGACCTCCGCGAATTGAGCTACCGAAAATATGGCAGCCTTTCGAGCTTTAGGTTGGCGTACCTCGCGCGACCCGTTAAGTTGCGCGCCGCGTATAAGTCCAGCCGAGACGCCAACAGATGACAATTTCCAGCATGACCGGATTTGCCCGCGCCGACGGCTCGGCCAACGGCTTGAGCTGGACATGGGAGGCCAGAAGCGTAAACGGCCGTGGCCTCGACGTCCGCTTGCGCTTGCCTCCTGGTTATGAAGCCCTCGAAATTCCGGCCCGCGAGGCAGTTGCAAAACGCCTTGTGCGAGGCAACGTTTCGGTGACGCTTGCAATCGAGAAACAGCAGACGAACGGTGCCATCCGCTTGAATGAGCAGGTGCTCGCCGATGTCGTCAGAGCTGCCGAGCGTGTGGCGGCTTTGAGCGGAGCGACGGCGCCGGATGCGGCGCAGCTCCTGATGATCAAGGGCGTACTCGAAACCGCCGATCAGGTTTCGGAAGATGCCGAAGCGCGCGCGCTGCGCGAGCGTGCGATGGTGCAAAGCCTCGAAACCGCGCTTGATAAGCTCACTGAGGCTCGCCGTGCTGAGGGTGCCCGCATAGGCGCCGTCATCAACGAGCAGATTACTCAGATCGATGAGCTTGCCTCGATCGTCAGAACTTCTCCATCGCGCGCGCCAGAGGCGATCAAAGCACGCCTCAAGGACGCCGTCACCCGGTTAATCGATGCCACGACAGCGCTCGACGACGACCGCTTGCATCAGGAAGCCGTGCTTATTGCGACCCGTGCAGATGTCGAAGAAGAGCTGCAGCGACTCACGGCCCATGTCGCTGCTGCGCGTGATATCCTGAACGAGCGGGGGGCTGTGGGGCGTAAGCTCGACTTTCTCGCGCAGGAATTCAATCGCGAGGCGAACACGCTATGCTCTAAAGCCAATGCGGTGGACATTACGCGGGTTGGCTTGCAGCTTAAGACCGTCATAGATCAATTCCGCGAGCAAGTTCAGAACGTCGAGTAGCATGACCGCCGATCCCGCGAACCAACGCCCAAAAACGAAAACCGGCGCGGCGAATGCCGAGCCGCATATAGAGCGGCGCGGACTGCTGTTCATCATTTCGTCGCCATCCGGAGCGGGAAAAACGACGCTCGCCCGGCGCTTGCTTGCGGCGGACAAGAATATCGCGATGTCTGTTTCCGTGACCACGCGCGAACCGCGTCCCGGCGAGCGCAACGGCGTAGACTACCATTTTGTCGACCGTGACCGTTTTGAGATGATGAAGTCGCGGGGCGAGTTGCTTGAATGGGCGCGCGTCTTTGACAACCATTACGGCACCCCGCGCGTTCCGGTTGAGGAGGCGATTCAAGCGGGCAAGGATGTGTTGTTCGACATCGATTGGCAGGGTGCGCAGCAGCTTAAAGAAAAAATGCATGATGACGTCGTGTGCGTCTTCATACTGCCGCCGTCGGGCGACGTCCTCGAAGAACGATTGAGGACACGTGCGCAAGATTCCGAGGAGACGGTCGCGCGGAGGATGGCCGCAGCATCGTCCGAGCTCAGCCGTTGGCCCGAGTACGATTATGTGATCGTCAACACAGACCTCGATCAGAGCACGAATGCGATCCAATCTATTCTGGTAGCCGAGCGGTTGAAACGCGGTCGCCTTTCGGGGCTCTCTGACTTCGTGCGCGATATGCAGGCTGTGCTCTAGCCGCGGTTATGTGGTGCGCGGTCCAGGATCGCGGCGAGCGTCGCGAATTCCGTGACAGAGAGATCTTCCGCCCGCCGTTCCGGCGCGATGCCAGCTTCGCGGAGAAGAAGCTCCGGCAAGGGCATCAGTTGCTTCAGGCTCGACCGCAGCATCTTCCGGCGCTGTCCGAAGGCGGCGGCCGTTACGCGGCTCAACGTTGCCGCCCGGCACGCCGGTTCGGGCGTCGGCATCGGGCGAAAATCGACGACCGCTGATGCAACTTTAGGCGGAGGCGTGAAAGCCTCGGGCGGCAGGTTGATGACGATGTGCGGGCGTGTGCGCCACTGTGCGAGCACTGACAAGCGTCCGTAAGCTTTGGTATGCGGTTGCGCGGTGATGCGCTCGGCAACCTCGCGCTGGAACATCAACACCATGCGGTCGAACCACGGCGGCCACGGTTCCGTTTCGAGCCAGGTCACGAGCAGGACCGACGCGATGTTGTAGGGCAGGTTCGCCGCGATCGTTACGGGATGCGCTCCATCCGTCAGCCTGGTCCAATCGACTTTCAGGGCATCGCCGGCTTCGACCGTCAGGCATCCAGGATAATGTGCCGAAATTTCATCGAGCGCCGGGAGACAACGTTCGTCGCGCTCGACTGCAATGATGCGCTTCGCGCCTTCCATGAGTAACGCCCGCGTCAAGCCGCCGGGGCCAGGGCCGATTTCGACCACCGTTTGTTTCGAAAGATCACCGGCAGCGCGTGCGATCTTGCGCGTCAGATTGAGATCAAGGAGAAAATTCTGCCCCAGCGATTTCTTCGCAGCGAGCTCGTAGCGCGCGATCACGTCGCGCAGGGGAGGGAGGCCGTCCGAGCCTGACGCGGCGGCGTTCATCGCTGCGCCGCGCGGACCCGGCGCGCGCTCATCTCGGCGGCAAGCTTCAATGCAGCTTTGAGACTTGCCGCGGACGCAATGCCTTTTCCTGCAATGCCAAACGCGGTTCCGTGATCGGGCGACGTCCGCACAAACGGCAACCCCAAGGTGACGTTGACGCCTTCGTCGAACGACAGTGTCTTAATCGGAATGAGCGCCTGATCGTGGTACATCGCAATCGCCGCATCGTATGTCGCGCGCGCGGCCGCGTGAAAGAGCGTATCGGCCGAATAGGGTCCGGCAACGTTCAGCCCTTCCGATTTCAGAGCTGCGATCGCTGGTACGATGATGTCGCGGTCCTCATGACCGAGCGCGCCGTTCTCACCCGCATGCGGATTGAGCCCCGTTACGACCAGACGCGGGTCGGCAATCGCAAAGTCGCGCCGCAACGCCGCTGCAACTATTCTCGTCGTTGCAACGATACGTTCTGTCGTCAGCAGCGAAGGTACTGATTGCAGCGGCACGTGTATGGTTACCGGCACGACGCGAAGCGCGGAGGAGGCGAGCATCATCACCGGATCGGCAGGCTCCGGCGGCCAGAATTCTTTTGCAAGCGCGCCGAGGTATTCCGTATGTCCGGCGAACGAGAACCCGGCGTCATAGAGCACGGCCTTCGCGATCGGGTTGGTGACGATTGCCATGACGCGTCCGGCGGCGATATCGGCAACAGCGCGTTTGATCGCGAGAATGACGGCGGGGCCATTTTGCGCGTCGGGCGCTCCGGCATGTGCCGCGCGCACGAGCGGCACATCGACGACCGGCAGGGCCCGCGGAAAAATCGCCGTCGCCATCTCTGCCGTTGCGATGGGTACAGCCTCGACTTCACCGAATGCGGCGCACTGCGCACGCATTAGATCGATGTCGGCGTAAACGGCGAACGGCGGAAGTTCGTCGCGCGCGCGATCGCGCCAGGCGTGAACAGCTATTTCCGGTCCGATACCGGATGGGTCGCCCATCGTTAGCGCCAAAGGCAATTGCGGCGCGTCCGCGGAAGCGGCCATGTTCAGCGGTACTCGATATGAGCGTCTTCGCGGAGATCTTTCAAATAACGCTGCGCCATGACCTCGAATTCTTTCTGCTTCAGCTCGGTCTCGGCCTGCGTGCGCTTTTCAACGTCCGTCTTGACCGCATCGCGGCCGCAGACGACGTAGAGCTCGACGGCGCCGTCGCCGACTGTCGGAGGTAGCATTTCACCATCGCTGGCGTTCAGCAACAGCGTCCTTGTCGGTTCGGGCAGGGTGGAAGACTTCTTCTTTCCGAGCCGTTCGAATTTGGCGCCGGGCACGCCAGTCGCTGCGGCCGCCGTTGATTTGCAGTCGGAGAACCGGGATCTGATTTTCTCCGCTTCTTCGATGCGCTGCGCGACGCCGTGCTCTTCCATTTTTTTCGGCAACAGGATCTTGACGCGCTGGATATCCAACTCGACATCGGCGTCCCCGGTGCCGGTGGCCGAGGCGACGAGCTTGTCGACATCTTTTGTGTTGACGCTGATCAGCGGGCCGAAGCGCTTCCTCACGACTTCGTTCCAGGAAAGGGCGGCGCGTACGCGATTTTTCATCGGCTCAAGGCTTCCGCCAACCTGCTTTGTAAATTGTTCGAGCGTCATCTTGTTGCGCTGGGCAATGCCTTTCAAAACGCGCGTGACCTCGGAATCCTCGATTGTAACGCTTTGTTTTTTGGCTTCCTGCAGCTTTAGCTTCTCGTCGATCAGCTCTTCGAGGGCCTTCTTTTTCATGGCGGGCAAGGCCGTCTTGCGGGCGCTCTCGAAAGCTTCACGCTGCAAGCTCATGCCAAAGGCTTTCTTTTTCTTCTCGAAAATTGCGATGATCTCGTCGCGCGATTTGCCCTGGTTCGCCTGCACGACCTGATTGAGGATGGCCTTTAGGCGTTGCGTCGTCTTCGGGTTCTTGACGATCGCCTGGAAGTTGGCCTTCGCCTGGGCTTGAACGTTACTGCCACTGAGGAGCATGGCGCGCCGGTCGACTTCGAAACCGGTGATCGGCTCGTCATTGACTAAGGCGGTTATCGCGTTCTCGCCGCTCATTGGCGGAAACGAATCCTCACGGCTCGCCGTTTCGGTGTCTTTACCGTGCTTTTTCGACGACGAACGCCGACCCTTTTTGCCGGACAATTTACCGCCCGACTTGTCGCTATCGCTGACGGAAGGCGCACGCAGCAGCGTTCCCATACCGTCGCCGGTGACGGCAACGGTGCCACTCTGAGCCGCAGCCGGAATTGCGAGAAGCGCGGCGGACAAGATAACGCCGGCGCATAGCGCTGGGAACCGGCAAATCAAGGACAGACGGGCCCGTAATGGCGGCATTCTCACAAGATCCATAGGTCGAATCGCATGGGCGCTAGGATAGCGCGGCGGCGTCGAGCAATTGCGCGTTATCCACACGAAGAGTGGCCAAAATCCGGCCCCGGCCTCAAGCGAGTGGGCCTGCGCTCGCATCAGTTCACGCGTTCGTCGCCGCCCATATTAAAGTCAGTAACATCGGTCTTGGCCGCGAAGTCCCCGAGGTGCTTGAACTCAAGGCGGACCATGAAGGTGCGGTCGGGTTCGATCGTCTCGTCAACGTAATTGGATTCGATATAGGACGCGGTCAGCGCGAAGCATTCGTCGGCGTATTTCAGTTGCAAGCTATCGTAAAGGAGCTGGCCCTTGTCGATGTCATATCGGGTCGTTCCGCCGATGCTCCAACGATCGGTTAGGCGCAGGGTCGCCGACCCAAGGAATTCCTGCTGTTCGGTTCCGGTGGTATTCGACACCGTGCCGTCAGGGTTCACGATGAATGCGTTCGCATCGTAGCTGTATCCGGCCTGCGTCGAAAGCGGGCCGAAGTTGAATACCATCGCCGCATCTTCGCGCCGAAGCTCGGTTGTCGATTCATCGAACCGGCTCTGGGAGATCAGGCGGAACTCGTCGACGGGTGCCAAGTATACGCCGAGGACATAATCGGAGCGACTCGTTTCGAGGCCGCTTGTTGGCGTGTAGATGAAGCTGCCGTCGGCGTCGCGACCCGGGTTCAGGTAAATGTTTTCGCCGGAAAGCTGATAGCTTTCGCCCGCAAGCACTCGTGCATAACCGCCGCTATTTGCCTGGAACGTATATTGCAGGCCGACGTTGGCGCGCGTGCCCGTCTCGATGCGGTCATAGCCCGAGAATTTCGAAGTCGAGAATAGGTTCGTATCGTCGAAGACAAGGCTCTGCGCGTCTTCGTCCGGCAATCCGCGCTGCGGGATGCTCTCCTGGTGATTTACGACCTGTCCGATCGGCTCGATAACGTGGGTCGCACCCGGCGTCGTTGCAACCCAGGGATAGGAAACCGTCACGCCGGCATCGGCAAGGCCGCGCGAGATCGTGTCGTTGCGGACATCCCCGACATAAGTGTCCGTTGTTCCCGGTTTAAGCTCGACCGTCTCAGGGTTCGTCGCGCCGTCGAAGGCATAGACATCGCCGCGTACATCCGCGAACGGCGTGTAGCTGATGCCGATGGCGTCGGTCAGGCGGCGGCGCCATTTGAGTTCCGTGACGGCGCGCTGAAGATTTTCGTTCTCAACCTGCCCGGTGATCGGATTGATCGGCGAACCGTCTTCGCGCGTGAAGCTCAGAATGTTGGTATTCCACTTGAGCTCGCCGCCGACGACAGGATCGGCGAAAACGTAATTGTAGTTGATGATCGGATGCGTATAGCCCTCGGTCGTCGGCGTGTCGGTGCTCAACAGACCTTGAAACTGATACAAGGTGGCGTTGAAATAGTTGCGATCCGATTGGCCCGTCAAATAGATCTGATTGACCCGGTCGGTCACCAACACGCTGTCGAGCTTGTAGAAGCGCCGGAATTGGTCGTCGCTTTCCTCGGTGATGTCCCACCCGAACTTCCACCAGCTTGAAAGTGAAAAGACGCCCTTGGTTTCGACGCTGCCGCGGACTCCATCGTATTTCGAGAAAGCATCGGGATCGTTGGGATTATATCCCGGAAGATCCCGTGCGTTCTGGTCGATGCCGGCGAGTTTGACGGTGTACTGGCCATTGGCTAGCCGATGACGCCATTCGGCCTGCATCAACAATCCCTGATCGGTGAAATAGGTCGGCGTGAGCGTCAGGTCGTAGTTGGGTGCGATGGCCCAATAGTATGGGATGCCGGTGATATAACCGAGGGTCGACGAATTACCGTAGATCGGTGTCAGGAAACCAGACTTCCGCTTTACCGAGGGATCTGGCGTCTGGAAGTAGGGCAAATAGAAAACCGGCTGCCCGTAAATCTGGAAGTAGGCGTCCTGATAGGTGATGGTGGCGGCGTCGGCGTCATGAATGATCTTCGCGGCGCTGATGCACCATAAGGGCGGCGTGCCGCCGTCGCTCTTACAAGGCGTGAAGCGTCCGTTCGTGAATTCGTTCACATTGCCGCCTTTGCGCACGGCACGATCGGCGGTGATTGTCGACTGATCCTGAGAAACGATGGACAGCGACTGTACGAAGCCGTCGCGGAAATCGTCCGTCAGCGTGTAGCGATCGGCATGGACGATGTTGCCCTGCGGCTCCTTCAGCGTGACGTTGCCGATGGCCGTCAGGGTGCCGGCGCCCTGATCGTAGACGACTTCGTCGGCGGTCAGGATGTTGTCGTTGTAGTAGATTTCGACGTTGCCGCGCGCGATCACGCGGTTTCCGGCCTTGTCGTAGATCAGTTGATCGCCCTGCAACCGCATGGGCTGCGTCTGGTCGACCTTGGTGTTGACCTTACCGAAGATGCTTTGCTTGCCGAATGTCGAGGGCAGCTTCTTTTTTGCTGCGGCGGGCTGGGATGCGGTGGTTGCCAACAGCACAGAAAATACGACGTACGAAAGCGCACGAGTGACCCCGGCCGCCGAACGGCGCCAAGTCCCCTCGCGTGACGTTCCGCAACCCTCTTGCGGTGTCCGCGCTCTACGCATCACTCAACCGTCCTCCTGGTGCAAAAGCACCGTGGTTGCGATGGCAAGTACCAAGACGATCGGCAGCCAAGCCGCGACCCACGCGGGAGCGAGCCCTGCGATGCCAATTTGTCTCGCGATTTCCGAGAACAAGAAGAAGCCAACCCCACCGACCATCCCAGTCGCAACCATAGTCTGGATGCCGCCTGACCGGAATGACCGCAATGACACAGTTGCTGCCAAAAGGACCATAGCGAGGCACAGGAGAGGCCGAACCAGAAGCGACTGATATTGCACCCTCAACCTTTCGGTCGAAAGCTTTGCTTTGTCAGCGGCTTGGATAAGGCCGGGCAAATCCCAAAACGAAATCGAAAATACGGTCCCGAGCGCCTCCTGTACGCGGTCCGGAGTTAGGTAGGTGGAGAGCAGATATGATTTGAATTTTTGGGGCTCCTGGCCGAGTCGCGTAACCCAGGCATCGTGCAACTCCCAGTAGCCGTCCTTGAGCTGCGCACGTCCGGCGTCAATGCGTTCGGCGAAATGCCCTTTGCGATCATAAGCAAATACGAGAACGCCGGTCAGCGTCAGGCCGTGGTTTGATGCGGCGGCGGCGCCGAGAACGGATTCTCCATCGGCGCCGTCCTGGCGGATCCACGAGCCACCGCCCTGAGAGCGAAGCAGATTTGCCTCGTTTCCGAACGCCTTGGCATAGAGCTTTTCCGATCTGGCCCGGCCGCTCGATGCAAGCGGGTTGAACACCATCATCGCAAACAGGCCGACCATGAGGCCAACAAAGAGGCCCGGCCCTAAAAATTGCCAGACTGACATGCCGCCCGCGCGCATCACCGCCAATTCGCTTTTGCGGTTGAGATAGATCAGGGCGCTGATGCTGCCGACGAGCACTGCAAACCCGATCAGAAACTCGAGATAGGCCGGTAGCCGGAGGAGGGCGATCCGCACCAGAGTCGAGCCGGCGACGTCACCGACTTTGCCCGACATTCGCAACAGCTCAACGAAGTCGATCATGAAGATCAAGAGCGCACAGACGGCCATCGTCGACAGGATGGCGACCAGGAACATGCGCGCAATGTAACGGGAGAGGGTGAAGCCGGCGATCATGAGACCGCCTTCGCGGCATTACCGGCAAAACGACCGCGAGCGGCTGCCCACAGAGATGAAAAGATGTCCATAGCTTTGCCGGCGACGCCGGGTCCGGCGCGCTGGCGTTCCGACCGGCGCAGGATAATAAACGAAACGACAATCATGGCGACGGGCAAGCCGTAAGCCACCACGACCATACCGGAATGGCGCACGACCGCATTCGTCACGGCCAAGCCGCCGAGACGGCATGTCGCCGCCACGACGAAAGTGAGAATGAGGCTTTCCATGCGGCTAGATCGCGTCGATTGTGCTTGTCCAACGATAGCAATGATCAAGAATGCGAACGCGATAGGGTAGAGGGGGTTCGTGAAACGCTCATGCAACTCGGAGCGGAATTGCCCCGGATTGTTTTGGTAGAGCTTGCTCTTGGTGTCCGGATGCAAGAGCTCGCTTAGATAGCGCTCGCGCGGTTTCAGTTCACCTGCTCCGGCATCCTGTGGCTCGAAGCGGTCGAGATCGACGATGTATTTATCGAAGGCGACGATCTGAGGTGGGCCGTCGGCATCGGTGCGGCGGATGATGTGCCCGTTCGTCATCACGAGATAGGCAGTGCCGTCCTGCTTCACGATTGTTCCGTGCTCGGCAAGATAGCTTTGCGATTGCGCCTTGTCGCGCGTGTCATGCATGACGAGACCGAGCAGTTCGCCGTCCGCGTCGCGGTCGCGGATGTGGAACATCAGCCCATCTTCAGGGCTGGTGAAACGTCCCGGCTGAATAACCTGGGTCAGCAGGTCACTGCGGACCTGCACCATGTACTCACGCAACTGACGCATACTCCACGGCTGGGCGAGATGGCTGACGAACGCCAGGAAGATGCTGACAAGAAGAGCAAGGAACAAGAGCGGACGCGCGGCCGTCCACACTTTCGAGCCTGACGCCGAAAGCACGATCAGTTCGCTATCGGTATTCAGCCGGTTGAGTGTTTGCAGTGCGGCGATCAGATAGGAGAAGGGTGCAATGATCGCCATCAGGTTCGGTACGGCCAGTGACGTCATCTTGATGAGCATCCAGGTGTCCTGGCCCTCGCTCGTGACGACGTTGAACTGGCGCAGCGCCAGCGCGATCCATACGACCCCCGTCAAGGATACAAGGATTAGCAGGAACGCGCCTGCCGCCTGCCGGAATACGTATTTCGAGAAAATTCGCATGCGCTCGCCGTTCCCCTCCGGCTACGCCGTTCACGGCGCCCCTGCCGCCGATCCACGCGTCTCTATCGTCAAGCTTCCGGCTCCCATAGCACCATGGCGGAATTTCGGCTGCCAGCATTTCCGCGTCTGCGAATCAGCATTAGAAGACAATAAGTTAGTCTTCGCTTGAGGTTTCCTGGCTCCGTCCGGCGAAAACGCTGACTTGCCATGATCGAACGAAGCACTAAGTTGGGGCACCCAGCCACCACTTTTTCACCCTCACCGTAGCCCGGCGCGGCCACGCGGGTCTGGATCGCGGATCGGCGTCTGCGTTTTCCGCCCGAGCTTTGACACGCGCGAACTTATTCCAGATGGAGTTGTCCTGAATGTCCGAGCGCTTCGAAATTACCTTTGCGCCTCTCAATGCCGATCCTGAGACCGCGACAGTCGTCCTGGCCGGAGAAGGTCTTAGGCTTGGGGCGAAGGCGCGGGAGCTGGACACCAAATCGGGGAGCGCCATCAGCAAGGCTGCCTCCGCCGCAGACTACAAAGCCAAATACAAAACGACGATCGAGATCCTGGCGCCAGCCAAGCTCGACATCAACCGGTTGATCGTTGCGGGGCTCGGAAAAGACGGTGCGCTCGATACACGGCAGTACGTCGATCTCGGCGGAGCGATCCTCGGCGCCATACAAAGCCGCAAGGGATCGACGGCGAGTCTGATCGTCGATGTCGAAAGCAGCGACGAGCATTCAGCTGAGCAGATTGCGGCGCTGATTGCGCAAGGCGCGCTGCTACGTCACTACAACTTCAAAAAATACTTCACCAAAAAATCCGGCGACGATGCCGCTGCCGACAAGGATGGCCTCAAGAAGCTGATCGTCCATGTCGCGCATCCGGACAAGGCCAAAGCTGCATTCCACCCGCTGAAGGCGGTTGCAAACGGCGTCAACTTTGCGCGCGATCTCGTCAACGAGCCGGCCAATATCCTGGGTCCGGTTGAACTCGCGGAAAAAACGAAAGCGCTCGAAAAGCTTGGCGTTTCGGTCGATATTCTCGACGTCAAGGACATGGAAAAGCTCGGCATGGGCTCGCTTCTTTGCGTTGGCCAAGGAAGTACGCGGCCTGCGCGGCTGGCCGTCATGGTCTGGAACGGTGCCAAGGGTGCGAAGAAGCAGAAACCCGTGTGCTTCGTCGGCAAGGGCGTCGTTTTCGATACCGGCGGCATCTCAATCAAGCCCGCTGCCGGTATGGAAGACATGAAGGGCGACATGGGCGGCGCAGCGGCCGTCATCGGCACGATGTACGCGCTCGCCGAGCGCAAGGCGAACGTCAACGCTGTCGGCCTCGTCGGTTGCGTCGAGAACATGCCGTCGGGCAATGCCGTCCGGCCTGGGGATATCGTGACGTCGATGTCCGGCCAGACGATCGAGGTCATCAACACGGACGCCGAAGGCCGTCTCGTGCTCGCCGACGTGCTCTGGTACGCGCAGGAGAAGTTCAAGCCGAAGCTCGTCATCGATCTCGCGACATTGACCGGCGCTATCATGATCGCGCTCGGCAAGGAGTACGCGGGCATGTTCGTCAACGACGACAAGTTGTCGGACGATTTGCTGTCGGCAGCACGCGCGACGGGCGAGAAGCTTTGGCGCATGCCTCTCGATAAAGCATTCGACAAGATGATGGACTCGAAGAACGCCGACATGAAGAACACCGGCGGCCGCTGGGGTGGCTCAGCGACGGCGGCGGCCTTCCTGCAACGCTTCGTGCAGAAGGATACGCCCTGGTGCCATATCGACCTCGCGGGCACGGCCATGGACGGCGCGCGCAACGACATCAATCAGAGCTGGGGCGCAGGCTGGGGCGTTCGGCTGCTCGACAAGTTTGTCGCCGACCATCACGAGAAGAGCGAAAAATAGTCGTCGCGTAGCTTGGCCGGACGCACCGCCATCCGGCCAAGCCTGATCTCACAGAAGTTGTATCTAGTTGATTTAACAATAGATTTATATCTTAGTTTCCATAATATACATTATGCGAAATACGCGTCCGCGCTCAGCACGTCGTTCATGACAAATCATTATCGGCGAAGAACGAGATGGGTGGCGTTCTCGGTGGCTTGATATTCGGTCACCCGAAACCCATGCGCCAGCAGGTCGATCCCGGAGAACATCGCTTCGCCTTGCCCGAGCGCGACTGGCGACAAGGCGAAATGCATCTCGTCAATCAGACCGGCACAAAGATATTGACGTACCGTGTCGACCCCGCCGGCGATCTTCACATCGCGGTCACCGGCTGCGCGCATTGCCTGATCGAGCGCCGCCTCAATACCCTCAGTGACGAAGATGAAGGTGGTCCCGCCTTCCATCTTGATCGGATCACGCGGATGGTGCGTCAGCACGAAGGTCGGCGCGTGATACGGCGGATTATCGCCCCACCAGCCCTTCCAGCTCTCGTCTGGCCAAGGACCACGGATCGGCCCGAACATGTTGCGTCCCATGATAAACGCGCCGAATCCGTCCATCGAACGATGTGCGTAGGCATTATCGATGCCCTCCGACCCGCCATCCTTACCGATCATCGTATGGAACATACGCGTGCCGAACATCCACGTGTGAAGCTCCCGCCCACCCTTGCCGAGGGGATTTTCCGGACTTTGTTCAGGCCCCGCGCCAAATCCATCCAGAGACAGCGAGAAACCCGCGACGCGTACTTTCGCCATAAGACGTTTCCCCCATTTCGTATGACCGATGCATACGTAGGCACGAATTGGGGCAATCTTGCCGTTGCCTAGCACACGGAGCCGGCGGCGCACTTGACGCTAAGCATCCTCCCGAAGCCCAGAGCCGCGATACCAGAACGGAAACGGTGCGCCCATAATCAGCATGACAAACGCCAGGACGGCGTTGCGTATAGGACGGCGCTCGAAGTTCGTGCTCTCGATCGACAGATAGCCCGGGACCTCCTCCGCGGCCGCGATCAAGGCCGCCGCGTCTTCGAGATCCGCCTCATCGACGAGGAAGGAAATTCCGCCATAGAGGATGTTGAACTGCGGACACTGCGAGACGATGTCCTTGCCCGCAAGCGCGAAGCGAATGCCGTGCGCTTCGAGCAGGCTCTCGATCACAATCGCTTCCGGCAGCATCAGCGTCGTATGCGCATGGACCAGTGGCATGGGCCTGCCTCGATGGCGTTTACATCCGGCTTTCGAGCGTCCGTATTCCTTCCGCGATCAAAACAGCATAAAGCGCTAGCACGAACCCCGACAGCATGTTGACGGAGACGACGGCGCCGATCGCCTGGGCCAGCGAAGGATCGAAGACCCAGGATAGCATTCGTACCACGATTTCGTCGAAGCTCTGTTTCAGAAGGAACAGGAACTCGCTCGCCTGCTCCATTGTCGGCTTCGCCGGAAGATCGAATGCGGCCCGCTTGGCGAGTTCGGTAATGCCCGGCGCAGGCAGGAACGTCAGCCCGGCCGAGAATAGGAGTCCGAGAGGCGCCGCCAGCCGAAAATAACCCCACCGCAACGGCCGCGCCTTCAGCCGGCCGATCAAAAATCGAACGATCTGAACGCCGAGGAACAAGCAAAATCCGAAAACGATCGCGACGATTTTGAGGCGCTCTTGATCGGTTCCGAGAAACGTCAGCAGGCCGACGACACCGGCGAGCACCGCTTTCGTGATGGACTCGATCGCTCCGACGCCGACGATCAAAATCATCGACCGTCCCGGCTTCCGATCGAAATAGAACGGAAATTCGTATTTGAGCCGCGCGATTTCGAGCGCTGCGCCGACGCCTAGCGCCAGCAGCGCCGTGCCTCCGGCGAAAACGAGCGGCGCGGTATATCCCGCCCACGCGACGCCATAGATCGCCGCCAGCTCCAGCGCCATCATCAGGCCGTTGAAGAGGATGTACATTCGCGCCTCAGAGGCTCCCTCATGCACGCGAGACTAACATTACGCGGCCTCGTGACAATCGATTAGAATGTCGAGGCTTCCCCAGACCCTCCTACTCTGTCGCGATAGCCGCAGTTCCTGCCCTCGCCCCCGGCGCATGCATCCTCTAGTCTCCGCTGCGCAATCGAGAGGATGGATATGACGGAGACCATGAAACCTTCGCGCGACATTGCACGGCTCATCGAAATCATGGAAGCGCTGAGAACCCCCGTCACCGGCTGCCCGTGGGATCTCGAACAGACGTTCGAAACGATCGCACCCTACACGATCGAGGAAGCCTACGAGGTGGCGGATGCGATTGCCCGACGTGACTTATTCGATCTGAAGGATGAGCTTGGCGACCTTCTCTTGCAGGTCGTCTATCACGCGCGCATGGCCGAGGAACAAGGCGCGTTCCGTTTTGGCGATGTCGTTGAAGCCATAACGCGCAAGATGATCCGCAGGCATCCTCATGTCTTTGGCGACGGCACCGCCCGCGATCCATCGGCCGTGCGGGCGACGTGGGAAGAATTGAAGGCGGAAGAACGCGCCGAGAAAGCCGCCGAACGCGCGAGGTTTGCGCAAGGGGCGATCACTTCACCCCTCCCCTCGACGGGTAGGGGTCGGGGGTGGGGTGACGAGGTGGGAGATGTTACCCCCACCCCTAGCCCCTCCCCGCAAGGGGGAGGGGAATGGACCAAGCGCGATCAACCGCCTTCGACGCTCGCTGACGTTCCCGTTGGGCTTCCGGCGCTGATACGCGCTATCAAGTTGCAAGACAAAGCTGCCCGCGTCGGTTTCGACTGGCCGAATCTCGCACCTGTCTTCGACAAGCTGAAAGAAGAGATCGCAGAGTTCGAGGAGGTTGCGATCTCCGCGGATCCTCGAAGAGAGTCTTTGTTGGCGTCCGGCGACTCTCCTCCGGGGAGCCGGCCGCCGGACGCTGCGCCTTCGGGCCAGCTCGCGGAACGCGAGTCGGAAAGCGCCATTAAGGAAGAATTCGGCGACATGCTGTTCGTGATGGCGAACATTGCCCGCCATCTGCAAATCGATCCCGAAGATGCGCTCCGCGCGGCCAATCGTAAATTCGTGCGCCGCTTCGCGCACATTGAACGCCGCCTCTCCGAGCAGGGTAGGACGCCGTCGCAGTCGACGCTTGCCGAGATGGATGCGTTTTGGGACGAAGCCAAGGAACGCGAACGGCAAAATTCTAAGGCCAGCTTACGGACTTTTGGATCCGAAACGACTTAGAACTTCGACGGAGCGTGCGGATATTCGACTATGCGATGGTTCGCGCCTTATGAATTCACTTGGCCAGTCTGAGCGCGAATAGCGTTGGCAAGCTTTTCTTCAGGAGAGAGATCGGCTTTTTTGAACGCCAGAATGACGAGACCAATAACCGGCAAGATAAAGCACAATATGCCCCAAAGTCCTGCGCTTAGATTTTTGGACTTTGCCCAGAACGCTCCAATTAGGCCCAACACCACCGGAATAATAAGAATCATTACCGTCTCCCCTGTCTGACAGTCCGCGCCTGTTTCAAGCGAGCTATATCTGCCGCGTTCCATCATGGGGGAATACGGAAATGCTCCCGCCCCTCAGAAGTCATTGTTGAAGTGTCACCGCTGGAGCACAGACAACGGATTATCCGTTGAGAAACAATTTTGATTTATGCGCACTTTCCTGCCCGGATCGCGTCCGACACACGCTCCGGTCTGAAACCCAAACCGATGACTCGCGCGGGAATACGCGCCAGAAAAGGAAAGGCGTTGAACAGCCGCAATAAGAGCGGCGGTTTCAGTTCCTTCGTCTTCGCTAGCGTCGGCGCAATGACGGCGTTCTGAATGGCCAACTGCAGGCGCTGGGTCGCGCGCGTCGGAAATTCGCGGCGTGCTTGAACTTTTTTGAGATCGTCGAACGTCGCGCGCTTCTCTTTCAATGCCTGCCAAAGCAGATTGGCAGTCGCCACCGCATCCTGCACCGCGAGATTGACGCCCACGCCGCCAACGGGGCTCATAGCGTGCGCCGCGTCCCCGATGCACAGAAGTCCCGGCCGCGCCCATTCCTTCAAGCGGTCGACGACAACGGTCAGCAGTTTCACATGATCCCAATCCACAATGGCGTCGGCACGCGATGCTTCGAACGGCAGCAGCGCCCCGACCGCCTTGCGAAAGGCATCGAGCCCGGCCGCGCGCACTTTCGCATCGCCACCTTTCGGAATGACGTAGGCGCACTGCCAATAGTCGCCGCGCTGGAGCATGATGAAGATATGTCCGGCGTCGAAGCGGCCCTGCGTTTCCTCCGTATCGCTCGGAAGACGCGGCAGACGGAACCACATCACGTCCATTGGTGCGCCGAAACTTTCGCTGACGAAACCGGCGGCGTTGCGCAGCGTCGACGATCGGCCGTCCGCAGCTACGACGAGGTCGGCCGTTACGGTCAATGGTCCTTGCGGTGTTGTGACTTTGACGCCAGTAATGTTATTGCCATCGTGGATAAGATCCGTTGCCTCTGCGCACATTTTGAGCGCGAATTTCGGATAGGCGCGCCCTTTCTCCGCAAGAAAATCGAGAAAGTCCCATTGCGGCATCAGGGCGATGAATTTCGTTGAAATCGGCAGCGTCGAAAAATCGGCCAGCTTGACGCGTGTATGTCCGAATTGCCCGAAGAGCTGTTTCACTTCCTGGTGTGGCAGCTTAAGAAAATCATCGAGCCAGCCAAGTTCTTCCATCAATCGCAACGTCGACGGATGAATCGTATCGCCGCGAAAGTCCCGCAGGAAGTCCTTGTGTTTTTCGAGAACGAGAACGTCGACACCGGCGCGCGCCAAGAGCACGCCGAGCATCATTCCGGCCGGTCCGCCGCCGGTCACGCAACAGGAAACGTGTTGCCGATCCATGCCGGCACTCTATCCGTTGGCGTCAGACCTGCAAGCCTGCCTTGCGCAGCTGACCGAGAACTCTGAGTTTCTTTTCGCTCGGAAGCCGCAGGCGCAGTTCGATGCTCCCATCCTTCCGTGCTTCGCGCGCCAGAACGTCAGTCGTTTCGTGCAGCCAGTTGAGAAGCTGCCCCTGACTGCCCGGCACGATGACGTCGATGATCTCATCGGCAACGCTTAGGCGGTCGTCGATCGTATCGAGTAGCGGCGCAATCCCCTCGCCCGTTGCCGCGGACACCAGAACCGGCGGACGTACATTGCGTTGCGCCTCGTGTTGTATCTCCGTGCGCCGGTCATGCGGGAGAAGATCGATCTTGTTCCATACTTCGAGAATATGACTCTCGACCGGCAGCGTATCGATCCCGAGTTCTCCGAGCACTTTCTCGACGTCTCGCGCCTGGGCTTCCGTTTCCTCATGCGCAATGTCGCGTACGTGCAGAATGAGATCGGCTTCGACGACCTCTTCCAGGGTTGCCCGAAACGCCGCGACCAGCATTGTCGGCAGGTCGGAAATAAAGCCGACGGTATCGGACAGGATGATGCGCCGCGCGCTTGGCAGTTTTACTTCGCGCATCGTAGGATCGAGCGTCGCGAACACCTGGTCCATCGCGACGACGCCCGCACCGGTGATCTTGTTGAATAGCGTCGATTTCCCGGCGTTCGTATAACCGACGACGGCAACGATCGGATACGGCACCTTGCGCCGTCCCTTACGATGAAGATCGCGCGTTTTGACGACATCGGCGAGCTCACGTTTGATCGCGTCGATGCGATCCTGAAGCATACGCCGGTCGAGTTCGATCTGCGCTTCGCCCGGACCGCCAAGAAAGCCGCCGCCACCACGCTGGCGTTCCAAGTGCGTCCACGCGCGGACGAGCCGTCCCTTCTGATACGAGAGATGAGCCAGCTCAACCTGCAGCACGCCTTCACGCGTTCGCGCGCG
This sequence comes from Hyphomicrobium sp., assembly GCF_035548195.1. Lineage (GTDB taxonomy): Bacteria > Pseudomonadota > Alphaproteobacteria > Rhizobiales > Hyphomicrobiaceae > Hyphomicrobium_B. The sequence continues at coordinate 331,104 of NZ_DASZTY010000025.1, read as the reverse complement.
TGCACCGAAGATTTCGAGAATGAGCCCTGTGCGGTCGAGAACTTTCGTATTCCACGCTTTCTCAAGATTGCGCTGCTGCACCGGAGTCAATGCATGGTCGACGACGACCAGGCCGATATCGAGATCACGTACTCGCTGGCCAAGCTCTTCGACCTTGCCCGATCCGAGCAACGTCGAAGGCCGTGGTTCGTTCATCGGCACGATTGCGGAATCGATGATGTCGAGATCGATGGCGTTGGCAAGGCCGACCGCCTCGGAAAGACGGCTTTCAGGCGTATGATGATCGAGTGACGACGTCTTCGCGCCGCTCGCGCGCCCCTGACGCTTCAAGACAGGAACGAGCACGAGCACGCGCGTTCTCGGTGCGCGTGTCTCGGTGCTCGGCGCTTTGGCCTTACGGCGAGGCGGGCGGCGCGTGCCGTCGTCGTCTTTAGAGCCCGGCTTCAACCGGCGCCGCTTTCATCCTGATCGTTGAGATTGACCGGTCCGCCCGGCATGATCGTTGAAATCGCGTGTTTGTAAACAAGCTGAGAATGTCCGTCGCGGCGAAGAAGAACGCAAAAATTATCAAACCAACTCACGATGCCCTGAAGCTTGACGCCGTTGATGAGAAAAATCGTCAGCGGCGTTTTGTTTTTGCGGACGTAGTTAAGAAACGTATCTTGTAGGTTCTGAGGTTTTTCAGCCGCCATGGTTGTTGTCCATTTTTTTTCGACGTCTTTTAAAAAGCGCCAGGCGCGGCCGCGTTTGAAAAGCGGCGAAGCATCCAGGCGGCGGTTTCGAGAGACACCCGGGGGGATGACGATCGAAGCGCGTGCTAGTTTACAGCGGTTACTGCTTTGCACAATGCGGCAACATTCGCATCTTACACGGTCGAAATTTCGGCAACGTGATGAAATCGTGATCGAAGCCGCTGAACGACGGGACCGGGACGCCCTTCCCCGATCGAGTGTCCATCGATCGCGATTACGGGCATGACCGTATTTGTTGCCGAAGTGAGAAAAGCTTCCCGGGCCTTGATCGCTTCGTCCAGCGTGAACGGGCGTTCCTCAACTTTCAGCCGTTCAGCGCGCGCCACGTCGGTGACCGTAGCGCGTGTGATGCCCGGGAGAATGTGCGAATCCAGCTGCCGCGTAACGAGCGTTCCCTGGGCTGTCACAATCCAGGCATTACTTGATGCGCCCTCCGTAATCGCACCGGAACTATCGATAAACCAGACCTCGCGCGCTCCCTCGCGTCGCGCTGCGTCTTTTGCAAGAACGGCGGGCAACAGCATGACAGTCTTGATATCGCATCGTCCCCAGCGGTTGTCGGGCATTGTCTTCACGGCGATGCCCTTCTCCGCAAGTGTGGCTGCCCATCCACGTCGCTGCGAGCGTGCAAGGATGACGACCGTCGGGAGAATTTCTGGAGCCGGAAGGGTGAAATCTCTAGGGCCAGCCCCGCGCGTCACTTGAATGTAGACGATGCCGCCGGTTACCCGATTCCTGCGGATCGTTTCGCCGATCACGTGCTGCAAGGCTTGATCGGACATCGGACGCGGTATTCCAAGCTCGCTCAAGGATCGATTCAGCCGCGCCAGGTGACGAGTTGCATCAACGAGTCTTCCGCCCAGAACTTCGATGACCTCATAAACGGCATCGGCAAATTGAAAGCCGCGATCCTCGGCATGGATCGCAGCTTCCGCGTAGCGCTTGTAAGCGCCATTTACATAAACAATGCGGGTCACGCAGCGGCCCTTTACGAAACCGACCGCAAGTCGCCTGCGCGCTGTTCGGATGAGACGCCGAGCGCACGAAGCTTTCTGTGTAACGCCGATCGTTCCATGCCGACGAACTCAGCTGTGCGCGAGATGTTGCCGCCGAAGCGGTTGATCTGCGCAAGAAGATATTCGCGCTCGAAGATTTCACGCGCTTCTCTGAGCGGCAGCGACATCAGATGCTCGGCACCGCCGTTGACCGGCAGCGGCACGTTCGAGCCGATCTCGTCCGGCAGCATATCGGCGGTGATCGCAGCGCCCGGATCGCCGCCCGCGAGGATCAGCAATCGCTCGACGTTGTTGCGAAGCTCGCGCACATTGCCCGGCCAGTCGTGCGCTTGCAGCACGGCGATTGCGTCTTCTCCGATGCGCCGCGGCGCCAGGCCTGACGTCTGTGCCACTTGTCCGACGAAATACTGGATGAGATCGGGAATATCTTCGCGCCGCTCCGCGAGGCTCGGCACGCGCAGCGTTACGACGTTCAGCCGATGATAAAGGTCTTCGCGGAAACGCCCCTCGCGAATATCCTGATCGAGATCGCGCGACGTTGACGAAATGATGCGCACATCGACCGACACCTTCTGCGAGCCGCCAAGGCGCAGGAATTTCTGCTCGACGAGCACGCGCAAGATCTTTCCTTGCGTCTCCATCGGCATGTCCGCGACTTCATCGATATAGAGCGTACCGGTGTGCGCCTCTTCGAGCGCTCCGACTTTGCGCGGACCGCCTGTCCGGTCTTCTGTTCCAAACAGTTCTTCCTCGACGCGGTCAGGCACCATGGCTGCCGCATTGAGAACGACGAATGGGCCGTCAGCACGAAGCGATTTTTGATGCAGGACGCGCGCCGCGAGCTCCTTTCCGGAACCCGAAGCACCGCGCAGCATGATACGGCTGTTCGTCGGGCCCGCCTTCTCGATATTGTTCTTCAGCTGGTTGATCGCGGGCGACTTGCCGATCATTTCCGCCGAGACTACCGAACGCTCTTTGAGCTCCCTCACCTCGCGTTTCAGTTGCGAGGCTTCGAGCGCGCGCAGCGTGACAAGCACCAGGCGATCGGCCTTGAACGGCTTCTCGATGTAATCGTAAGCGCCGCGCTTGATGGCGGTGACGGCCGTCTCGATATTGCCGTGGCCGGAAATGATGACCACCGGAAGATCGGGATACGTCCGCTTCATGATCGTCAGGACTTCAAGTCCGTCGAGGCGGCTGCCCTGCAGCCAAATATCGAGGATGACAAGATGCGGCTTGCGGTCTTCGATGGCGCGCAGCGCTTCATCACTGTCGCGCGCGAGCCGCGTCCTGTGACCTTCATCCTGCAGGATGCCGGCAACCAGATCCCGAATATCGGCTTCGTCATCAACGATCAAAATATCAGCGGACATCACTGCGCTCCTGGGGGCTAAGCGTTTGTATCATGCTCCGCTCGCGACGTGCGAGACGGTATCGATTTGCTCGGTGGATAGGTCATGGGCATTTGCAAGTTTGATCGGTAGGGTCATGCGAATGAGCGCGCCGCGCGTGCGCGTTTCCGTCAGCGGCGCATCTTCGAGCGTCAGTGTGCCGCCATGCTGCTCTACGACTTTCTGGACGATCGCAAGTCCAAGGCCGGTGCCTTTGGCGCGCGTCGTGACGTAGGGTTCCAAAAGCTTGGCCCGGTTCTGCTTTGGCAGGCCGATGCCGTTGTCGATCACCTCGATTGAGACGCGGTCGTCGGCTGGCATGACGCGTACTTCGATCTGTCCTTTGTAGCCTTCCGGACGTCCCTGAGCTTCGCCATAAGACTCGATGGCCTCGGCGGCATTCTTGATGAGATTGGTGACAGCCTGCGACACGAGCCTCAGATCGAAGCGCGCGCGCACGGGATGATCTGGAATTGACAACTTGAAATCGACGTCCTTGTGACCTTCGCGGAAAAGCACTGCCGGTTCCTGCACGGCGAGGCGCAAATCTTGATCGGCCATGACCGGCTGCGGCATGCGTGCGAAGGACGCGAACTCGTCAACCATGCTTTTGATCTGGCCGGTTTGCCGCTCGATCGTCTGCGTCAGCGTTTCGAAAAGCTCACGATCATCCGAGACCTGCTTGCCGAATTTACGGCGCAGGCGCTCGGCGGAAAGTTGTATCGGCGTGAGCGGGTTTTTGATTTCGTGAGCGATGCGCCGCGCAACGTCCGCCCATGCGCTCGTACGCTGCGCTTGCACGAGTTCGGATATATCGTCGAACGTGACAACGGATCCGACGTCGCCTTCGCCGCCGCGCTCGTGCGTGACCTTGACGGCAAACGTGCGCTCCTCGTCACCAATCTGCTTCTTGATTTCGCTCTGGCTTTGACCTTTGCCTTTGAAACCGGTCTCCTCCGTCATGGCGAGTACGGGTGCAAATTCGGGCACGACATCCGCGAGCGGTTTCCCCACGACGTCGCTGCTCGCGAACCCAAGCAAGCGTTCGGCGGATCGGCTGAGCAGGGTAATACGGTCGGCGCTGTCGAGACCGATCACACCGGCCGAGACGCCGGACAGAACAGCCTCGATGAAATTCCTTCGTTCGGTCAACTGCTCATTCGTCTGGTGCAGCGCGTCCTGCTGATGCTTCAGCTCGCGCGTCATCAGATTGAACGTATGCGACAGACGCCGCAGATCGCCTTCGCCGCGCTTTTCCGGCAGCGCGATTTCGAGGTTGCCCTTCGAAACCTCCTGCGCGCCCGCGATCAGCCGCCGGATCGGCGCCACGAAGCGGCCCGCGAACCACATGCCGACCCAGATCGCCGCCAGAAGCGACGTCATCGAAATCATAAAATAGATGAGGCCGTGGGCTACCTTGAGGCCGCTCTTGGCCTTTCTCAAGCGCGTGTACTCATAGACGTTCTGCTCCGTCCGCTGCAGGTGATTGATCACCTTCGGACTAACGCCGCGCGCAACGTAGAGATAGCGGCCGGGCATACTGTCGATCTTGGCGATTGCGGAGATGCGATAATCGCTCGATGGCGTCGAAACGGCGACCTGGCCTGCCTCGGCCTGCGCGATGGAACTTGGCGGCGGGACGACATACGGCAACTTTGGATCGTCGAGCGCGAGCACGATCGGCACGCCTTCGCCGTCGATGATGTAGGCCGAGGTCAGATCGCGAAGTCCCGCCTGCCCGATCAAAAATTTCTGGAACGCGTCCGGGTCGGCGCTGAGTGTCGCGGCCTCACCGTTGATGTCGCGCACCATATTGACGATGTCGGTGCGGATGATCTGGCTGTGCTCGTCGACGTAGGCTTTGGCGACGTCATAAGAGTTTTCGACGATCGCACTCGTGCGGCCGGAGAACCAGCCGTCGAGAGAGCGCGAGAACGTCGTCGTGGCGGCGACCGCGAGCAGCACGGCGGGAAGCGCGGCGATCAAACTGAACAGCGCGACAATGCGGGTATGAAGCCGCGCGCCCGGAATGCGCTGCTTCCAGGCACGGCGCAAACCGAGAGCCTGCCAGATGACGATCGCGAGCATCGTCAGGATCAGCAGCACGTTCACCGCCAGCGCTGTCCAGACGTACTCGTTGCGCGGCGCAATAGCCGTCAGCCCTGTCAGGATCAGGTAGCTCGCGAGCGCCGAAAGCATCGACAGGAGCACGACGCCGAGACCGAACCAGAACGCAGCGTCGGACGGATTGAGCGGCGTCGCGCCTTCCTCCATCAGCTCGCCGGCGAACATGCGTGCGCCTCTCTCCTCATCGGGCAAATCTGCACTGCTGTTGCTAGCGCTCATCAGTTTCCGCCCGATCGAACGTCGATTGTGATTCGTTTTCCAAGCCGATGCCCCCGAAAGACTCATTGAGAGGCGCTCGGGGTCCCTTCGCGCGTGTCGGCATGCAATGCCCCTGCAGCCAATCCGCTACACTCGGCCGACCCAACAGCCTAACTGTGACATTTTCGCGACATTATTGATGCACTTCAAGCGCTGAGCGCAAGTGGGGCGGGATTTCTTGATCTCGCTCCCTGGGGATAAGCTCGGATCGCCGGAGAAGCATCAGCTTTCGACGGTGCGAAACACCCGTATATTGAGGTCCCGAATGCGGGCGCGCAGCGTATTGCGATTGAGCCCAAGGAGTTCGGCAGCGCGGATCTGGTTGCCGCGCGTTGCTGCCAGCGCGGCGCTCAAAAGCGGCTTCTCCACGTCACGGATCACCCGATCATAGAGGCCGGGTGGGGGAAGATCGTTGCCGAATGACGAAAAATAACGCGACAAGTAGCGCTCGACCGACTCGCTAAGATCACCGCTGTCGGTTCCGCTGCCGACCGGCTGCGTCGCCGCCGAGCCGGCAAGCTCTTGCTCGACGATTTGCGACGTTAGCGTGTCCTGCGGATAGAGCGCGACGAGGCGCCGGACGACATTTTCGAGTTCGCGAATATTGCCGGGCCAGGGATGAGCCTTTAGGCGTTCGATGGCCGTGCTTTCGATGGACTTCTGCCCAAGTCCTTCACGCGCCGCCTGTCTCAGAAAGTGCCGCACGAGATCGCCGACGTCTTCCAGGCGTTCGCGCAGCGGCGGCAGGCGGATCGGCACGACATTCAAACGGTAGAACAGGTCTTCGCGGAACAAGCCCTGCTGGATTTGGGCTTTCAGATCGCGGTGCGTCGCAGCGATGATACGCACGTTGGTCTTGATCGGTGTGCGTCCCCCAACGGTTGTATATTCGCCCTGCTGCAAAACGCGCAGAAGCCGCGTCTGCGCTTCGAGCGGCATATCGCCGATCTCGTCGAGGAAAAGCGTGCCGCCTTCAGCCTGCTCGAAACGGCCGGGCGTGCGTGTCTGGGCGCCGGTGAAGGCGCCCTTTTCATGCCCAAACAGTTCACTCTCGATCAGCTCGCGCGGAATCGCAGCCATATTGATCGCGACGAACGGCCCGTGCCGGCGTTTGCCGTAATCGTGCAGCACGCGCGCGACGAGTTCCTTGCCGGTGCCGCTCTCGCCGTTGATCATCACGGTCAGATCGCTCTGCGTCAGGCGCGCGAGCACGCGATAGATGTCCTGCATCGGAAGCGAGCGCCCGATGAGCGGCAGCTCGTCGGACTCGCGCTCGCTGGTCGTTGTCTGCCGCTTGCGACCAGGTTCAGAAAGCGCGCGCGAGACGACCGTTATGACTTCGTTCAGATCGAACGGCTTCGGCAGATATTCGAATGCGCCCTTCTCCGTCGCCGTCAACGCCGTCATCAACGTGTTCTGCGCGCTCATGACGATGATCGGCAGATCGGGGCGCAGCTTCTTGATACGCGGAATGAGGTCGAAAGCGTTTTCGTCCGGCATGACGACGTCGGTGATGACGACATCGCCCTCGCCCTGACTGACCCAGCGCCAGAGCGTCGCTGCATTTCCCGTAGCGCGCGGCGCGAATCCGGCGCGCGCTAGAGCCTGATTGAGCACCGTGCGGATTGCGGTGTCGTCGTCGGCGATGAGAACGGTGCCTCTGGCCATCAACTCTCTCTCGTCGTTGGTGTAATGCCGAGCCGCGACCGCTGCATCGGCAGCAGGACGCGGAAGATTGTGCGCCGTGGCTCGCTTTCACATTCGATGATGCCACCATGATCGGCGATGATCTTGGCGACGAGCGCGAGGCCGAGGCCGCTGCCCGACGTCTTCGTCGTCACGAAGGGGTCAAAGAGGTGAGGCTTCAAATGTTCGGGAATGCCGCAGCCATTGTCTTCGATCTGGATCATCAACGGCAGGCTGACTCGCGTATCGGAGCCGGGCAGCGACAGCCGGACGCCCGGCCGAAAAGCGGTTTGCAGAACAATTCGGCCGCCGTCGTTGTTGGCGCCGATCGCCTCCGACGCGTTCTTCAAAAGATTGAGGAAGACCTGCACGAGCTTGTCGCGATTGCCGAGGACGCTTGGCAGCGATGGGTCGTAGTCCTCGACGTAACGAACGTCGCGGCCGAAGCCGTGCTCGGCAATTCGTCGTACGTGGTTCAGAACGTCGTGAATATTGACGGCATCCTTGGACAACGGGCGCTCGTCGCCAAACACCTCCATGCGATCGACCAATGTTCGGATGCGATCCGTCTCCGAACAGATGAGTTGCGTCAGCGCCCGGTCATCGTCGGACAGCGCGGGCTCCAGGAGCTGTGCCGCACCGCGAATGCCCGACAGCGGATTTTTGATTTCGTGCGCCAGCACGCCTGCCATTCCGGACACCGAACGAGCCGCCGCGCGGTGGGTCAACTGCCGCTCGATCATCTGCGCCATCGAGCGCTGCTGCAACATCAGGAACATATTACGCGGCTCTTCCGGCAGCGGGCCGCCGTACACGTCGACGAGCTTGGCTCCGGAAAAACGGGGCGTCGCAACTTCAATCCCGTATTCGTTGATCGTCGCTCCCGACGCCTGCACCTGCTCGACCAGGCCGAGCAGCGGACAGCCGAACGCGACGATGTCTGAGATGCGGCTACGCGTCAGCGCCGATGCGCTCATGGAGAAAAAGGATTCGGCCGCCGCGTTCGCGAAGACGATGCCCTCGTCGTCACTAATGACAAGGATCGGGTGCGGCAACGCGCTGAGTAAGTTCTCGCAATCGACCACGCGCGACGGCGGCGGAGCGGTTTCGAACTGCGATTTGCGTGCCGCTGTGCTTTTGCCACTCATGCCACTATAGGCTCCGCCCCGGAATAAAACGCTGAAAGACCGTGGAGCACACGCTGCGGATCGAGCATAGTGCAGAGACGCGCGCGCCATGCCTTGACAGTCGTTATGTCGGCGCCGCTCGATGCGAGATACCAGCCGATGTGCTTGCGGGAGTTCTTGAGACCCAGTTCGCTGCCGTAATGCAAAAGCATCGCTTCGACGTGTTCGATCGCTATATCGCGCTGCTCGGCGAGGCTCGGGTTGCCGGGATCGCACTTGGACGAAAGAGATTTGGCGATCCTGCCCGGCATCCACGGCGCGCCGTAAGCGCCGCGCCCGACCATCACCCCGTGCGCACCTGAAGCTTCGAGTGCCCGGCGCGCGTTCTCGGGTGAAAGAATGTCACCGTTCACCATCACCGGGAGCGACGTGGCCTCGACAACGGATCGGACACCCGCCCAATCGGCGGCACCATTGAAGAACTGACAGCGCGTGCGGCCGTGTACGGTGATGAGCTTGACGCCTTCAGCTTCAGCGCGGCGCGCAAGCTCTGATGCGTTCCGCGATTTGTCATCCCATCCGAGACGCATCTTAAGCGTCACGGGAATGCTGACTGCCTGAACGACCGCACGGATGAGAGCCTGCGCGTGATCGAGGTTGCGCATCAACGCAGAGCCCGAGAGCTTGCCGGTCACTTCTCGTGCGGGACATCCCATGTTGATGTCGATGATGTCGGCGCCTTTCGCTTCGGCAATACGTGCGCCCTCGGCCATCCAGCGTTCTTCACGTCCCGCGAGTTGCATAACAAAGGGTGTAAGATCTCTCCCCTCAGCACGGCGGAGGACATCGGCGCGCGACTTCACCAACTCCTCGCTGGCGATCATTTCAGAAACGACCAGACTGGCGCCCAGCCTATGTGCCAAACGCCGAAACGGCAGGTCGCTGACCCCTGACATCGGTGCCAACGCAACGGGAGGCGGTCCATTAACCGTGATGTTCAGCATTCGCCTTTGAGGAAATTAAAGATCGCATATTGCCCATATTTTAAGCATCACGAGACAGTGCTCTGACTTTGTGCAGACTAGGCTGTCATTAAAGATTGCGCAAGAGCCGCAGGTGCGTCAGCCGATTTGACGCGGGCTGATCATATTATCAGGTTCGAGCAAGGGGTTATGGAGATGAAGTGCAGCTAATGCCGACAATCGATTTTTCTTTTCTTCGACGATTGCGGACAGCGAAACCGCAACGGCATGCGGTCCCATATTGCGATTTTCCTGGCTTACAGGCAGGCATCGCGTGGAAAATGATAGACCCGGATTTGTTGTCGAAGGGGAAATCGCAGTGCGGATCGCCGCTTTAATCGTTGCAGCCGGACGAGGCACGCGTGCGGCGTCGGGCGGAGCGCCTAAACAATATGCACAGATTGGGGGCCGCCCAGTTCTCAGTCACACGGTCGAAGCATTCGCTCGGCATTCCGACATCAGCGATGTGAAAGTCGTAATCCATGCCGACGACCGCGATCTTTATGATGCCGCCGCTGCCGCCGCGGCCAACCCCGAGAAGCTAGCGACTCCCGCCATCGGCGGAGCGACACGCCAAGGCTCGGTGTTGAACGGCCTCGAAGCATTGGCCGCCTCGCCGCCCGATCTGGTGCTGATCCACGATGCCGCCCGCCCCTTTGTATCTGCGGCGACGATATCGGGCGTCATCGCCGCCTTGCGCGACCGACCGGCGGCACTGGCCGCGCTTGCCGTCTCCGACACCGTGAAGCGGGCATCGAGTAACGGTGTCGTATCGGAGACCATCCCGCGCGCGGGCCTCTGGCGCGCGCAGACTCCGCAGGGTTTTCATTTCGCGCCGATCCTGGCAGCGCATCGCAAAGCCGCAAGCGAGGGGCTCGACACCTTTACGGATGACGCGGCCATTGCCGAATGGGCGGGCCTCGACGTAGCTATCGTCGAAGACACGAGCGGCAATATCAAGCTCACGACCGCAGAGGATTTGCAATTGGCCGATCAGCAGATGAAGTCGCGGACTATCTTCGAGCCGCGGACCGGGACGGGCTTCGACGTCCATCGCTTCACTGAGGGCGATCATGTGTGGCTCGGCGGCGTGAAAATTCCGCATACGCACAAGCTCGAAGGCCACTCGGATGCCGACGTCGTGCTGCACGCACTGACGGACGCGCTGCTCGGTGCCATTGGCGACGGCGACATCGGCCAGCATTTCCCGCCGTCGGATCCCAAATGGAAAGGCGCAGCATCGCGTCTTTTTCTGGAAGATGCAGCGCGGAGGATCAACGAGCGCGAGGGACGTATTATCAACGTCGATATCACTGTGCTTGCCGAAGCCCCGCGGATCGGACCGCATAGGCCCGCGATGCAAGCATTGATCGGCGAAGTGCTCGGGCTCACCGCCGATCGTGTCGGAATCAAAGCGACGACGACCGAAGGCATGGGCTTCACCGGCCGCCGCGAAGGTATCGCTGCGATGGCAACCGCCAGCGTGCTTCTTCCGGGCGTGGCGCATGAGTGACGACGACGATACCTTTCCCGACATCGCTGAAAACCGGGGTCTTCGGCAGACGGTGCGTAACGTCGCGCTTCTGAACCTCGGCTATTTCGGCATCGAATTCGCCGTTGCGCTGGCGATCGGTTCGGTTGCGCTCTTTGCCGACAGCGTCGATTTTCTGGAGGACGGTGCGGTCAACCTGCTGATCCTTGCGGGCCTGGGCTGGACGGCGGCACGGCGCGCTAAGCTGGGCATGGTGCTGGCGGCTATCATTCTGCTCCCTGCCCTGGCGACGTTCTGGACGGCGTGGCAGAATTTCTCGACGGGCCTCGTGCCAGAGCCCGTGCCGCTGACGATCACCGGCGCGGGCGCATTCGTCGTCAATTTCGTCTGCGCACGGCTACTGGCACCCTATCGGACGACCGGCGGCAGCCTGACGCGCGCCGCTTTTCTTTCTGCGCGCAACGATGTCATCGCCAACGTTGCCATCGTCGCCGCAGGTTTGCTGACAGCCGCCACGGGATCGAAATGGCCCGACTTGGTCGTCGGGCTCGGCATCGCAGCGCTAAATGCAGGTGCGGCACATGAGGTCTACGAGGCGGCCATCGCGGAGCACGTTGCAGCTAAACCGTGACTGTCTGTCTCCGTCAAAAATGTCATCCTCGGGCTTGTCCCGAGGATCAGCTTCCATTCTCTCCGCTGACGACGCAGAAATCGTGCCCTGCTCCTCCGGAACCGCTGTCGGATAAAAGCCGGCTCGGAGACTGCATCGAGGCGATAAGGCTCGCTCAGATCAAAACAAAGGGCTCGTTCCCGCCTAAGGCGTGCCGCAGCGCATCATCACGATGCGCATTTGCAACGGCATTCATCGTTGACCCACCTGCCAGAATCGCGGCATCACAATGGCTAAGTGGTTGTATTGCCACGAAGCACACGAAAGCGCTCATACGGGAGCCGATATGAACATCATGCCCCACACGCTCGACCGACCACCCGCCGATGCCGCGATTAGCACCATCGCCGAGATGACGGCTGAGATGTGTCTCGCCACCCGTGTGCGTCAGCTTTCGCGCATCGTCACGCGCGTCTACGATGATGCCTTGCGCCCACTCGGCATCACGGCGAGCCAGTATACCTTGCTCGCTCAGCTGGCCTCGCGTGACGGCATCACGGCCGTCGAGATCGGACACGAGCTCGACATCGAGAAGTCGACACTTTCGCGCAACCTCAAGCGCTTGTTGGCGCTCGGCCATATCATCATGGATCCTCCGGCCGGAAGACGCGGCCGCGGCCTGCACCTTACGCCCAAAGGTCAGGTCGTTCTCAAGGATGCGTATCCGATATGGCAGGACGCCCAGAAGCGGACCGTCGGGGCCATGGGCTCCGACAGTCGCACCGTCCTTGACAGCCTACTCTCCCACGCCGAGGTCCTAGCCGCGGCCTGATCAGCTGGGCCGTTTGCACATTATCTTCTCTCTAGATAGCTTGCCGGAGAGTGCTTCAAACGAAGCACTCTCCGCTTTTGCATCTGGATCGTGGAGTTTTGCGTGTTTCCACCGGATATCCTGGGAATGGCCGAACGCCTCGTCGGGATACTGCGTGTGACGGGTCAGAAGATCACAACGGCGGAAAGCTGTACCGGCGGGCTTGTAGCGGGCGCGATCACGTCGATTGCCGGATCGTCCGACGTCTTCGAGGAAGGCTTTGTCACCTATTCCAATTTGGCCAAGACGCGCATGATTGGTGTCGCCGCCGGTCTTCTCGACGCACATGGCGCCGTCAGCGCAGAAGTCGCCCAGGCTATGGCGGACGGCGCGCTGAAATCGAGCGGGGCTGACCTCTCGGTTGCCATTACGGGAATTGCAGGGCCCGGTGGCGGCTCGCCGGAAAAGCCCGTCGGGCTCGTTTTCATCGGGCTTGTTTCCCGAAATGGCTCCAACGCCGTGCAGCGTTTCGAATTTGGCGATATAGGTCGGAACAGCGTTCGCATGGCGACGGTCCGCGAGGCGCTGAAGTGTCTTGAAGAGGCCATCGGATGATCGCTTCACGCCTGCAATTTCGAAGAGGGGCGTTCCTTGGCCTCGTGACGATCGCAGAAATTGCTCTTGCTGTTCTGCCCGCGCGCGCCGCCGACGTAACAGCGCGCGATGTCGCCAGCCTGCTCTTTAAGGCTGCTTCCGGAAGCCATCCGGCGCTCGTCGGCAAGAACCTGAGACGGCTGGATCTCGCCAACCTCGATTTCAAAGGGGCCGATCTCAGCAAGTCGGATTTCTTCGGGGCCGATTTATCGGGAAGCAATCTATCGGGCGCCAACCTCGAAGGTGCCAAGCTCGATCGCGTGACACTGGTTGGCGCGAACCTCAATGGCGCCAATCTTGATCACGCCAGCATGTTGCGGCCTTCGACATTCACCGGATTGGCGCCGGTCGTTGGGGAAGCACCGAGCCTTAAGGGTGCGTCTCTCAGGGGCACCAAATTTTTCGGCAGCTTCATGGGTTCGAACTTTGTCGGCGCCGATTTGACGGATTCCGTCTGTGCGCCGACGAATAAGACCGGCTTCATCGAATACATCTGGCGCACGGATTTCGAAGGCGCCAATTTAACCGGCGCGACGCTGACGCGCGCCGACATGATCCAAACGAAGTTGAGCTTCGCGGTGCTCAAGAACGCAATCATGCGCGGCACGTTTTTGCGCGAGGCCGATCTGTCGGGCGCAAATCTGACAGGCGCAGATTTGTCTGGAGCTGACCTCTCTGGTGCCGACCTGAGCAACGCGGATGTCACCGGCGCCAATCTCGACGGCGTGAAGCTCCACGGTGCCAAGGGGTTGGACTCGCTCAAGGGGCTCGCGCTCGCCCGCAACTTCGAAAAGATCATCCGCTAAGACCGAGTGTCATCCCGGCCAGACGTTTTGTGGCTTTGGCTTACGTCGTAGACCGGCCATAGACCTGAGCGGCCCGTTCCTCGAATGCGGTGGCGAAACGGCGGAAGGCTTGATCGAACATCGTCCCGACCAGCGCGGCTAGCAGCATTGAGCGAAATTCGTAGTCGATGAAAAAATCGATCGTCGATCCGCCGCCGGTGGCGTCGTCGCGGAACGTCCAATGGTTGACGAGACGCTTGAACGGACCATCCAGATAGCTGACGTCGATCCGGTTGTCGCCGGGCTTCGTGACGACCCGCGTGGTGAAGCTTTCGCTGATCGCCTTATAGCCAACGTTCATCTTCGCGACGATGTCTTCGCCGTCTCCCAACGGCCGGCGCGAGATCACAAACAGGCCGGTGCAGAGCGGTAAAAATTCCGGGTAGCGTTCGATATCGGCGACCAGCGCGAACATTTGCGTGGCCGAGAACGGAACATGTCTTTTGGTGCTGAACGATGGCATGGGCGATCGCGCCGTCTCCTGCGGCCCGGGATTGGGAACGGTGTCTCTCCGCGCCCGATACGAAGTCATCCGCCATAAAGCACATTTCGCGCGATGTGGATGAGGCTGAGCGGCGCAATGCCTAATGCGGCTCAGCGCATGCGTTGCCGTATCCTTCAGGCAATAAGGCGCGCCAGCAATACGATGATGATGGCGCCAATCGCGGCCGTTACGACCTGCGAAACGAAGGCGTTGCCGATACCGAGATTGATGCCGAGCGCCTTGAAGACATAGCCGCCGACGAATGCGCCGATGATGCCCGTAATCAGATAACGGATAAGACCGTCGCCGCCGACTACGAGAGAGGCCAGAAAGCCGGCAAGAATGCCGATAATCGCAAAGACGATAAGATCGCGGGTTTGCTCGTCCATGTCACAGGCTCCGAAAGTGTTGCAATCTCACGCACAGCGTAGGCACACACGATCGATCTCGGCGTCCGCCGCAAGCCTATATGTGGCAGCGGGCGCCCAGATACTGGTTGAGCAGCAAGTTGTAGCGGTCGACGTTGGCGCGTTGGGACGCCGAGAGATGACCACCACTGCTCGCCCGCTCGACCTGGGCCGGAACTCCCTTGGAATCGAGGCGGTTCAATTCGGCCCGAATGGAGTCGCACGTTTGCCCGCTCGGCAATGGCCTCGGACCGGGATCACGGTAGCCGCTCGGACCGCTTTCGCATCCCTGCAGTGACGTTGCTAAAGCGGCGAGCACGACAACCGCAACCAAACCCCGCATTCCACAATCCCATTGGCTTATAGCGAACGTGTCAAATGACGGCCCCCGCCGGAATAACCGTGCTGCATTGCAAAGGCCATAGGCGGCGATGCCTTTCCATCCCCTGATGGCCTTCGTGTGGCACGGATACAGCACTCAGGGCGAGGTTTGTGGAAAGGTCAGGCCCCGCCACGTTCGGTCTTCTATTACGCAGGCGGCAATCACGAAACCGAACCTTGGCGATGAGCGCCATTGCCACTGTCTCTATTGCGCAGCGCCACTGTTGGCTGGCTGAGCACTTGCCGTCTGATTTGCATTTGCAGCCGGTTGCGCCTGCGCGGTCGTAGCCGGTTGAGCCGGAGCGCCCGGCCCGCAGCGCGTCTGGAAATCGGCGTAGGCTTTGTTGAGTTCGGCCTGCTTCTGTAGCGCAGCGCGCTTTATCGACACTTTGGTGCTCTTGCCCTCGCCGGCTTTTTCCAAACGATCGATCGTACCATCGCTCTTGAGCGCATCGATCTGGCTTGCGAGCGAGGTGCACGCTGGATCGACCTTGGCGGCCGTCTTTTCGGGACCGAGTGCCTGTGTCGTAAGACCAAACTCGTTATTTGCGCAGCCGCACATCAAACCGGCTGCAAGGACGGCGATGCCGATCTTGCCCGTCGCGCCGTTAATCATCGTCCACCCCCCGGAAGCGTTGCTATCTGCAACGGAACGCGCACCCTTCCCAGCATTTGAAACGCGCGAAGCACCCCGGCAAGCGGCGCCCGAAGCCTGTCCCCAGTCTACACAGCTCGCCAAATCTCGATTTTGTGGACATCCGAGGAATTGATGCGCAAAGGCAACACCGAGCGCCTGCCGGCGTTAGCAAACACGGTGTCGGGGCAATCGGCCTCGCTGTGATGCTCAGTGCGTGATGCGGCGGCGTACTTTTCCGGAAAGCGAGGGCTCGTGGATCGGCAGCATCGCGTCAATGCCCTTGCGAATCTCGGCCAGCGATTCACTTTCGCTCATCTGCCCATTGAGGGCGCTGGCACGTGCGACGTGGTGGCCGATCTGCGCCAGCAGCCGACCCCAATCGCGCAGTTGATCGCCGAAGGCTTCACCATTCAGGGTCACCATCAACGAGCCGTCGGCGACCCATGCACGGATCATTTCGACGGCCTCGCGCGCCTCCGGCACACCGTCCGGAATTTCCAGTTCGAGGGGCCGTTCCGCCTCGTGTAAATCACTCATAACTACGGCCCTCCGGGACGCTAACATAAGATCAAAATGTATTTAATCGGCAGGCAACGGCGGCTGCAAGAAATTTGCGCATCGAGCGGCATTACGATTGAGAGAGACCGAAGAAAACGGGCGCCAGTCGCGGTTCCGGCTTATTGCACCGAGACGATCTTGTCGTCTTTGCGCACGTAGCCCAGAACGTCGCGTGCGATTTCCTCGATGAGATCGGCGTTCGGCACTTCAGGAGACAGAAGTGCAACGTCATGGCGCAGTTTCGTGCGCACCGTGTCGAGGCCCTTGATCTCGAAATCGAGAAGGGCCGACCGTTCAATCAGCTGATTGCGGGCTTCAAGTCCGTGGCGACCGTAGCGAGCGTGATAGACGAAATAGGCCGTCGACGCCAGGCAGGCAAGCAACACAAAAATCTGCCGTGACAATTGTCGGGGCCTATTTCGCCTATGATACGTAGGTGAACGCAGCACTGCGTCAGTCTCCGAGGGAGGAGATCTTGGAGAGAGCGAAGGTTTGCCCTGTCCGGCTTAAGAGCGGGTAAACCCGGCGGGTCAGCGGAGAAATTTTGCGAATGCCGCCGCTGCGTGCTGCAATCAACGTGAGCACAAGGCGCCGTGATCCCGCAGAACGCCGGAAACGAACCGGATGCTTGCGGAAGGGGAAATCAGAACCGGTGCTTGACGCTGCCGTGGATCATCAGGTCCTGCCGATCGGCGTCGTTGTTCTGCGGTTCGGAATCAGGAGCCGGCTTGTCCCCTTCGGCGGCGCCGTAGAGAAGCTCAAGACCAAAGTCCATTTTTGGAAGTGTGCCGAGTTTTCCGAGACCGGGAATACGGATTTCCGTCCCCTCGTCACTCTTCGGAGATGACTGTTCCTGCACCTCGGCCTTCGGCGTTTCGGGTCCGGGCGCGGGCACGGCCATGCGCTGCTCGTCAAGCGCAACCGCGCCGGTGCTCGCAGTGGAAGCCGCAGCCGCCAACACAGCAATCACCAGTCCCAACCGTCTCACACGGACCCCGCAATGCCTCGCAAGCACGCACATGACGTACTTGATGCGCGGTCGCTCGCAGAAGTTCAATGGCCTTTTCCGATGGTTAATCGACAGCGCGCCGTTTCTTCCTGGCGCTGTTGTACCACTGCCATGTTGCCAACGCGACACAGAACGTTTGCAGCCGCTTTTCGGCCGCCGCGCCGACATTCTGCCGCCCGAGCTGGTGAAGCGGACGGAAAAAAGGGCCGTCCCGGAGGACGACCCCTTCTTCTGTCGCAGACGGGGAGGCGCGATCAGAATTGGATGAGGGCGCCCATTTGGACGGCGTCGAAGGCATCGAGATCGGCGCTGACGTTATCAGCATTTGTGATGTCGCCTTCGCCGTGACGATAAACGACGTAGAGGTCCATCGCCGCCGGATCGAGGTGCTGGATGACGCCCGCTGCGGCGAAGTTCAGATCGGTCGCCTGGAGGTTCGCACCTCCGAAGCCCTGCGAGAGCTTACTGCCGCCTTCATCGTGACGGTACTCGCCGAAGATCGTCGTTTTGCCGAGCGAGATCCACTTCCGCTCAATACCGCCTTGGATGAACCACATAGTGCTGGTGTCTTCGGCGGTCGCGTCGAAGTTGCGGATGTTGTTGTCGGTATTCTGCGCGTAACCGCCATAGACATAAAGGCCCGTGGGAACGTGCATGATGGTGCCCGCCGCACCAAACATTTCGCAGTCCGTGCCTCCAATTTTCTTGTCGGCGCAGCCGATGTTCTCATCAGAGTTTTCGCCGTAGCCGACTTTGCCGAGGACCTGGAAGTCGCCCCACACGTTCTTATAGGTCAGCGCCAGACCCCAATCGTCGTCCTCGCCCCACGACGCCGCCAGAGAAAAGCCCGCAATCGTCGGCGAATCGTAACGTACGACGTTACGACGTCCGTCCTGACCGACCGTACCGTTATCGATGCCCTGCAGAATGTTGCCCCAGGTCAAGCCGTCGACAAAGCCTCCGTTGCTGCGGATACGAAAGCCATTCTGGGCAACGGCGGCCGCCTGCGCGTCGGAGAAGCTGCGCGTGTTGGCTCCATCGGCATCGTCGAGCACGTGGTAGAGTGCCGTGCCATCCTGACCGACCAAAACCCTGCCGAGTTTGTCGTTCTTGATGAACCAGCTGCTCTTGCGGACCACCAAGGAGTTGCTGCCGCTACCGTCGGGGTTATCCTGGCCCCACGTGTTCGAGCTGCCG
Organism: Hyphomicrobium sp.; assembly: GCF_035548195.1. Classification (GTDB taxonomy): domain Bacteria; phylum Pseudomonadota; class Alphaproteobacteria; order Rhizobiales; family Hyphomicrobiaceae; genus Hyphomicrobium_B. Next base: position 312,640 of record NZ_DASZTY010000025.1, on the reverse strand, counting down.
CCGTTGACACCGATTTCGATGGTGTAACCAGCCGACCAATCCGGCGCGATCCTTGCCTCGCCGACGAAGCGGAATCGGCTTTGTTCAAGCTTGTTGGTGCCGACGTAGACGTTGCTCTCGGAGCCATCGTCCCAGTACATGGCCTCTTCGTTGACCCAGCCCGAGATCGTCAGCGAGACCTTGCGGTTTCCTTTTCGTGCGGTCGTTGCTTCGAGTTCGGCGACGCGTTCTTCAAGATCGCTGCAGCAATCGCCGCCAAGATCGGCGGCCGAGGCCGACGTGACGCTCATGGATAGACCCAACACCGCCAACAAAGCCAGCGGGCTACTAGACAGTTTGAATACCGATTTCATCGGTGCCCCTCTTTTTTACAGACCCCAACCAGAACGGCGCCCGAATTTCCCCTGAAGCGCCGGACATTCCTGCCAATCGCGCTGGTGCGGAGAATTGCTCTCCGCAAGCGCGCCTTAGCCCCTGCTAAGCACGGCTATTTTACAAGTGCGTGACAGTTGGGGCTCCGGAAGGTTGCAATTTAGCAACAGGTGGTCCTTTCGACCATTTCTGTGCTTCAAGAAGCACAGCCAAGGACGGGAAATGGACGAACAACAGACCTTTGACGTCGTCGTCGTAGGAGCTGGGCCGGCAGGCCTGATGGCCGGGCTTGCCTGTGCGGAGAGTGGTCTTCGGACGGCAGTTGCCGGTCCTGAAGCCGACCCGCGCGACAGTCGCTCGGCCGCACTTCTCGACGGATCGGTGAATCTTCTGAAAAGGCTCGGCGTTTGGCAGCAGCTGGCCGCGGCGTCCGAGCCGCTCACCGCGATCCGGCTGATCGACGCGACAGGCACTTTGCTCCGTGCGCCGGAAGTACTTTTTCGGGCATCGGAAATCGGACTTCCCGCCTTCGGCTACAACGTCCCGAACGCAGCGCTGACCGCAGCTCTTGAGGCGACGTCCCACTCGAACCTCACGCGGCTGATCGACAGAAAAGCGACGGTCGTCGATCTTGCTGGCAATAGCGCGATGCTTTCAACGAATAGCCACGGGATGCTCGGCGCGCGTCTCGTGATCGCTGCCGACGGCCGCGATTCGCCGACCCGGACCGCAGCCGGGATCAAGACGTCGAGTTGGTCTTACACGCAAGCGGCGGTCGTGACCGCATTCAGCCATTCGCGGCCTCATTACGGAATATCGACCGAACTGCATCGCCGCGCAGGACCGCTGACGGTGGTTCCGGGCCCGGGCAACACCTCCAATCTCGTATGGGTCGAGACAAAGGAGGACGCCGAAAGGCTGATGGCGCTGGATGCGGCTGAGTTCACACGCGAATTGAGCGGGCATATCGGAAGCCTACTCGGCATGCTGTCGGATTTTGCGCCCCGCCGAACGTATCCGCTTTCGGGGCGCACCGCGTCGCCTCTCGCTGCGCATCGCGTCGTGCTCGTCGGAGAGGCGGCGCACGTTATTCCGCCAATTGGCGCACAAGGGCTTAATCTCGGCTTCCGCGATGCTGCAACGATTGCAGAGTTCGCAGGCGACGCACAGTGCGCTGGGGAGGACATCGGCGGCGACGCCTTGCTCGAACGCTACGGCCGCGCCCGGCAGAGCGATGTCGCGTTCCGTGTCTTCGCGGTTGACCTGTTGAACCGATCGCTGCTTTCGTCCATCCCTGGTGCGCATCTGGCGCGCGGTTTCGGTCTTTTCGCGCTGGCAAGCAATCGCGCGCTCCGCGCCCGCGTCATGCGCGAGGGCGTCATGCCAAGCACATCCAATCCATCTCTTATGCGGCCGTTCGCGGCAACCGGGGAAATCACCGCCGGCTGATCTTGACGGCTGGCCTGCCTGACCGCCATGACTTTCACGACTTCAACCCCATAAGGAATTCAACTTCTGACCCCGGCCGTTGGCGTCTCGCCGCTCCGCGATTTGCAGTTCAGGCTCGAATACCTGGTGCTGCGCGTGATTGTCGGCATTGTCCGCATCGTTCCGCTCGATGTGGCGACGCATTTCTCCGCCTGGTGCTGGCGACGTCTGGCGCCTATCATCAATCCGAAGCGGCACAATCGTGCGCTCGATAATCTCCGCATTGCTTTCCCGGAAAAGTCCGACGCGGAACGCGAGCAGATTGCGCTCGCCCATTGGGAGAATCTCGGCCGCGTCATGGCCGAGACGATGCGCATCGACCAGATCATCGCCGAACCGTCTCGATTGAGCATTCGCAACCCGAAAGTCTTCCAGCGCTACGCCAGCAAGCTCGGACCCATCGTCGGCGCATCGCTGCACGTGGGGAATTGGGAACTTGCGATCTGGCCGCTGACAATCGCAGGCGCCAATCCGGCGTGCGTCTATCGCTCGGTCAACAACCCTTACATCGACCGTTATCTGAGGTATCAGCGCCGCGATCTCTATCCGGGCGGCATGTTTGGCCGCGGCCGGGTCGAGGGCGATCACGACGAAACCCAGAAAACCGCGCGCCTCATCATGGATTTCGTGCGTCGTGGTGGCCGTCTCGGTGTCGTTTGCGATCTTTACGACCGCACCGGGCTGCCGGTTCCGTTCTTCGGCAAAGATGCGCGCACCGTTGCCATTCCCGCGATGATCGCACGGCGTACGGGCGCTCGCATCTGGATGTCGCGGTGCATGCGTGTCGGCAAGGACAGCCGCTTCGAAATCGAATTGAAAGAGCTGCGCGTGCCGCGCACGGCCAACCACGGCGACGACGTCAAATGGGCGACCGCCGAAATGACACGGCAGTTCGAGGAATGGGTCCGCGAAATGCCCGAGCAATGGATGTGGTCGAACCGCCGCTGGAGCTGACATCGCGGCGCCAACCGAGATCGGTCGGCATTAAAAGTCCGCACGCAGGGACTATTCGGTTGTAGCTTCATGCCACATTTCGGAACCTGAGCGCCGTGTACGGCGTTTTCAGGACCTTACCTCGAAGGGGCTGGACCGGCATGAGCGATTCCCTCACCCCACTCCGCTTGGCTGTTATTTCCCTGGGACTGCTTCTACCGACCGTAGCGCTCATCCCGCTTGGAAGCTTATGGCTTTGGCAGCATGGATATTTGATCCACTGGGCGGTGGCGACGCTTGCCTGCACGCTTATCGCCTACATCTTCGAGCGCGCCACTCTCGGCTCGAAAAATTTTGCTTCGAAATCCGCGCCTGCGGTCGATGCCGAACTTGAGGTCACGACACTCCGGCTGGATGATGATCCATTGCGCCGCCGGGCAGACGCAGCCGTCGAAGCGCTGGCGAAAAGCACATCGTCGGAAGCCATCGCGTCCTGGAATGACGTTTTGAATACCGGCCTCGAAACGGTCGAAACCGTCGCGAAGGTTTATCATCCGGATCGCGCCGATCCGATGCTCCGCTTTACCGTTCCCGAGGCACTTACATTGATCGAGCAGGTGAGCGGGAGACTGCGGCCTATATTCGAAGGCACGATTCCGCTCGGCAGTCGTCTGACCGTCGCGCAGTTCGCGCAGCTCTACCGGTGGCGCGGGATCTATAATGTCGCCGAACGGGCCTGGTCGCTTTGGCGTATCGCGCGGGTCTTCAATCCCGTCACGGCCGTGACTTACGAAATGCGAGAGAAACTATCGAGCTCGATCGTGCATTGGCTCAAAGGATCGATCACCGGACGTTTGACCCGCGCGTATATTCGCGAGGTCGGCGCAGCGGCGGTCGATCTCTATAGTGGCGAACTGCGCGGACGAAGGGCGCTTCCTCCTCCGGCCCCCGCGCAAAAGAAAAATCAGCCGCGGCTTCCAGCTGACTGAATAAATAAGCGATACGGTCCGGCGGCGTCCTGGCCACCGAACCGCAACCGTTCAATGGAATAAGTTGAATGCGCGATTACGCTTTCCGACTTATGATTTCCACAACGCGCCGATGACGAAGCCGACAGCGGCTGCAACGAGTAGCGTCGTTACCGGCTGTTCTTTAACCGACCTATCGATCGCGCCCTTGACGTGTCCGGCGACTTCCTCGACCTGCGCACGCGCATCTCCTGCCGCTTCACTAGCGGAATCCAGCGTCTGTCGCGCTTTCGATTTGATGTCTTCGGCAGCCGAGCCGTACGATGATGATGAGGTAGATGCCATGGTCATACTCCTTGTTTCCTGTCGTCAACGCGAAGGACTTGGAGTTGGTTGCACCCGCGAACGCGGCGTCCGGTGAAAAGAGGGTCAGCGCTCATCTGACCAACGTTCAACACCGACATGCAATCGCGACCGGTTTATCGCGCGGCTGTTTTCGAAATGCCGCGGCGGCGCGAAACCTCGGCGGCAGACACCTCTCCCGCTGCGACAAGGGCGTTGACACATCGCCTCGATAGCCTGTTGCCAACCGCGCGCATGCATGAGCGAACTTGAGGGCTATCCGGGCTATAGGCGCTGCAATGAGCGTAATAATCGGTCGCGCAGGCAAGCTGCACCCCAAGGCTGACGGCGAACGCATCGTTCGTTGCGGCGATCGCCGCCAGCGCTATCGTCGAGCCCAGAATGGCCTGGGCAGATCCTCGCATTCCTAAAAATGTCATTGTCGCTCTCCGACCTCCTTTGGCAGGCCCGAAACGGGCTCGTTGGCAGGAAAAGCGATACGGGATTGCCGTGGCCGGCGCTGTTCCGCCGGTGACGGGCCATTTTGGCACCTTTCGGGGGGCGAACCGCAGCCGCTCTCCAGCGTTATCTATCGGACCACTTCCGCGAGGTATGAGAGATGCCGACTGTCGTTAATCTTGTTTCCGAACGCAAAGCCCGCGCCGCCATCGATACACAGCAGCTGCGCATCGAACTTCTTGAAAGATGTCAGGACGCATTCGATCAGCTGGAGGATATTTCGGGTTTTGCGCTGGTCGTCTGGGATAAGTCGGGCGATATGCGGACAGCTTACAACGCTGCATCAGGTCCAATCGGTCCCGCTCTTGTTCCGACGCTTGCGGCAGATGCTTTGAACCGGCACGTCGCAATCGTATTGGCGACGGAAATCAGCGACGTCGATGCGAGTTAAAGCGCGCCAGGCAACCTAAAAAATTCATATAAAAACCCGGAGCCACCGCTCCGGGTTCCAATCGGTCGCGCCTCGTTCTCTCAATGCAGAAATCCAAACAAATGAAGACCGATAATGACGACCAGCGGGACGCCGGCCAGCCAGAGAATGATATCGCGAGTCATGGGGTGCTCTCCTTAATTTATGTACGATGCTGTCGATGACGTTTCCGTTTTTACTTGCTGGCCGAATAACGCCTCCCGGTCGTGCTCGGTTCCGATGCGCACTACCGCTCAGTGGGAAGAATAATTTGCAAATGTGCCGCGACGGCTAATTCTGCTTTTACCGCAAACGAAAATAGGCTGTTCGAATACAAATACGGAAATGAATGGCGTGAAGCGAATGATAGTCTTCGCACGCAACTCCATAGAAAATTTGGACGTCGGCTGATTAGAGCTTGGCCACAGATCCGGCTTGGCGACAGGTGAAATGCGTGATCCTCCAATTCGGATGCGCCACCGTCCATTGAGCAAGCTGTATTTGGCCGTTCATGATGCAGGCCGAGACGCTAATACTGTCGGCGTCGAAGACGAGGCTGACATCACGGCAACGTTCAGGTGCAGAAATCAAGCAGGCGGCGGCGGCAATCTCGATCATTGAGGCTCTCCGTTCGGACCGGCTGCCAGGAACAATACTGCTTGTGTCAAGTGCCGATCTAAGATCTCAACTCCAATTCATCTGAGGTGTTTCCCGAAATCGCACATGTCCGGTGCGCGGCATTTCAGTATAGAGACTCGCCATCGACGCGTGGCGACGCTTCTCGAACGTGCGAACGCCGGCTACGGAACCGGAAACCCTTTCGCGCGTTTTGAGGCGCCGCGCCCGTCCAATCCTGGAAAGCCTCGCGCATGATTCCTCCATCCCTTCTGCCGATTATTCTTCTCTCGATGTCGAATGTCTTCATGACCACCGCATGGTACGGTCATTTGAAATTTACCGACCGGCCGCTGTGGCTCGTCATCCTGGTGAGTTGGGGAATTGCGTTTTTCGAATATTGTCTCGCCGTGCCGGCTAACCGCTACGGCAGCTTGGTCTACGACCCGGCCGAGCTGAAGACGATGCAGGAGGTCATCACGCTGATCGTCTTCGCGATCTTCTCTGTCGTCTATTTGAAAGAGCCGTTGACCATCAATCACGCCGTCGGCTTCGGATTCATCGCTCTCGGCGCGTTCTTCGTTTTCAAGTCGCCATTGTGATCGCCTCGGCCGCGACTTGATGATCAGTTGATTGGAACACTCAGGTTGAATTTGCTGCTGACGCTGCGGTCCGCCTGCGCTTCGCCGAAGCTTTCGACATCCGTCGTCACGCTCAGCGTATAAGAATCCGGGTCGGTATAGGTGATGCCCGCGCCTGCGGACCGGTCCGGCGTCACGGCCGTGTCGAGTGCGCGGCGCGATTCCGAGACGTCGAATTCGCGTTGATATGTGACGAACGGAGAGAGTGTCGTGCCGTCGCCGAGCGAGAACGAATGTTTGATCGTCGGCGCGAGCACGACCGAGGTTTTTTCAGCGGCGCCGTTCGCCGCTGCAAATTCCGCGTTGCCCGCTTGCCATTGCGTTTTTGCGTCGAGGCTCAGCAGGGGCGTCGCTTGTAGCGTCATGTAGGCGGAGGCTTTCGAGTCTTCTTCAACCGCTGTATCGACCGCATGCGCATTGCCACGCTCAACGGAAATGCCGAAGCTTGCGGAACGTGAAAGCTTGTAATCGGCTCCAATGCCCGCGCGCGTCGCCTGATCCCGGTCGCTGCCGTATCCGTCGACATCGACGCTGGTCCAAAGATCGAGAGGCAGATTGGGTGTTGCCACCTTGGGAAGCTCCGGCGCGCCTGAGGCTGTGCCATCGATCGAATAGGTCCGGACATTGTAATTGCGTAGATCATCAAGGCTCGTGCGTAACGAAACGCCCGTATCGGAAGACGTCGCGTTTAGCGGGATACCTTTGTCACTTTGCGCAATCCATGGCGTCGCGTCGGACGTTACCGACGGCGCCGACCCCGCCTGCTCCGCCAATACGGCGTCGAGATCGATCTCCGGCAAATTCATGTCACAGGGCGTAAAATCTGGGGTCGCGGTGCCGCTCGCTGTGTTCAGGCACTCATCCGCAGAGGCCATTGGCACGCAAAGCGGGAGCAATAGGCTTGCGCCGCAAATGTACAAAAGGCGCGCTTTTGCTACGAAAGTTACGAGATACTCAATCATGCCCCGCCTGTTAGCTATCAACTTTGATGATGATGTGGCACTGCAATAATTGCAGACTCTGCGAAGCTGCGCTTCCCTGATGCCGTGCAGGTGACCTATGCAGAAAGCTCAGGCGGCGGCACCGGCGTTTACGCGAACGTCAAACGCCAGTATCATAAGTGCGGTATCGGTTAACAAGACGTTCGAGCCGACGCACGGTTGTTTGGATCACACCTGTCGCATCGAAACCTGCCCGTCCTTGGGCCTGCTCGCAGCACACCGGCACACTCTCCTCCCCGCCAAGTCACAGAAAGGGTACCCCCATGTCACTGAGCGACGTTCTAAAAGGCGCCTTCGGCAATGCCGTCGGACAAGCCGAGCAAGCAGCCTTACCCGACATCATGAAAAGCGTGCTCGGCACGGAAGGTGTCCAAGCCATCCTTGCCAAGCTTCAGGATGCGGGCTTCGATAAGCAGGTCGCGTCCTGGATCGATCAGAACAAATCCAATCTGCCGATCAGCGTCGATCAGCTTCGCGCGGCGCTTGGCGACGAGCACATCCAGCAGCTGGCAAAATCGCTCGGCATTCCGATCGATACCATTCTTGCGGGACTTGCCGATAAACTCCCGGAGATCACCAACGCTGCCGGTCCAGCCGTTGATCCGTCGGCCGCGCCAGGCGCCGGGGCCCCCGATCCGAAGGCGTAAGAGCATCGCAGCGTTTTACTGCTTCTATCGAGTGTGAGCTGGGGCGGCGTCATGCGCCTCCCCCTCGCACGTCGAGCGACTTAGCTCCGGACTATACGTTGGCATTTCCGACGCGCCGTCCGGCTGCTCAGCTGGGCACTTAGCCCGGTGGCAAAAAAATAATCCTCGGTCCTTTTGCCTCCCGCATACTCGTCTCACCTCGCCTCGTCGAACGACGGACAGTCTCGAGACCGTTGAAGAGATTGGGGGTGAGCGGCAGGCGAGCGCCGGCGGCACAAGGGAGTAACGGCCCAAGGCCCACGCGTAGCGAACCGGTCAGTGATCAGAGCGCACAGGGAACCAACCCTCGGAGGAGTAAGGCACCTCCCATACTGGTCCGGTCGATTCAGAATCCCTGCACGCGGAGCGCGTCAACGGCGCCGCTTCTTCTTCGGAACGAACGGCACCAGGTGCCGGCGCGCTCCGCATCCGTTTCATCCGCCGGTGGCCTCGCCACGCGGCGCACTCGGCGCTCGCGTATCAGGTGAACGTCACGGCCATACCGTCATAGGCCGGCTCTACGCCCGGCGGCAGATCGCGGGCGAGCGTCGCATAGTCGAGTTCACTCGTCATGTGCGTGAGGATCGTTCGTTTCGGTTTCAAACGTTCGGCCCAAGCAAGCGCCTGCTTGACGCTGAAATGGCTTTCGTGCGGCGTGTAGCGCAGCGCATCGACGATCCAAACATCTAGCCCTTCAAGAAGAGGAATCGAGCCCTCTGGAATGTCGCTGATGTCCGGCGAATACGCGAGATTGCCGATGCGGTAGCCGAGCGACTGCATCGCGCCGTGCCATTGCGCGATCGGCTGGGCAGAGATCATGCCTCCGCCGCCCGAAATCGCAATGGGCGCCATTCCGTCGATTTCGTGGCCATTGAGAATCGGCCGGTACGGCGAGCCCTCAGGCGTCTCGAAACAATAGCCGAAACGTGACTTGAGGCTCGCGCCGGTCGCCGCGTCGAAATAGACGTCGACGCGCCGCTTCATCGCAAAGGCGACCATGCGAAGATCGTCGATGCCGTGCGTATGGTCGGCGTGGTCGTGCGTATAGAGCACGGCGTCGATCGCCGTCAGGCGTGTCGCAAGAATCTGCGCGCGAAAATCCGGCGAGGTATCGATCAGCACGGATGTGCGGCCGCCGGAGCCGGCGCGTTCAACGAGCGCGGAACATCGCTGCCTGCGATTCTTCGCATTTTCCGGATCGCAAGCGCCCCAGTTCATGCCGATGCGCGGTACGCCGCCGGAAGACCCACATCCGAGGATCGTGCACCGGTAGCTCATGCAGCCGCCATTCCATTCGGCGCGCTCGCGGGCCGCTGCGCTTTTTTGTAAAGGCGGAAGAAATTATCCGTCGTGGCGCGCGCAATTTCATCATCCGAAACGCCTTTGACGGCCGCAAGCGCGGCAGCGGTGCGAACGATGTATGACGGCTCGTTGCGTTTGCCGCGAAACGGAGTCGGCGCGAGAAATGGCGCGTCGGTCTCGACCAGAAGGCGATCCATCGGCACGTCGCGCGCGATCTCGCGCAAGGGCTCAGATTTGTTGAATGTAATCACGCCGCTGAAGGACACGTAGAGGCCGAGATCAAGCGCTCGAACGGCAAGCTTTCGTCCGCCGGTAAAGCAATGGAGCACGGCGGGAAATGCGCCTTTCGCATGCTCGTCTTCAAGTATGGCAATCGTATCGTCGTCGGCTTCGCGCGTATGTATTTCGAGCGGGAGCCCCGTCTCGCGCGCGGCCGCGATATGACGGCGGAAACCGTCGGCTTGCGCTTCAGGCGTCGAATGCTTGTCGTGGTAATCAAGGCCTGCTTCGCCGACGGCAACGACTTTCGGATGTTGCGTCAGCTCCACGATTCGCTCGAGCGGGATATCGAGTTCCTCGTGTGCGTTGTGCGGATGCGTGCCGACGGAGCAGTAGACGTCATCGAAACGTTCCGCCACCGCGAGGACTTTTTCGAATTGGCGGATGCGCGTCGAGATCGTCACCATCGTGCCGACGCCCGCTTCACGCGCGCGCGCCACGACCTGATCTAACTCCGGTGCGAAATCGGGGAAGTCGAGGTGGCAGTGATGGTCAACAAGCATCAGGATTTTTTGCCTTTCGGCTCATCGGGATCGACATAGCGCGGAAAGACGCCTTGCGGTTCGGGTATTTTTGTCCCGGGCGCGAGGCGGCCTTTGGAACCGAGACTTGCGAATGTGCGTGCTTCCGCCGGAACCGCAATCAGGTCGAGGAGTTTCGTCGCGCTTTCCGGCATGACAGGAAGCGCAAGGATCGCGAACTGGCGCACGCATTCGGCGGCGACGTAGAGGATCGTCGCCATGCGTGCCGGATCGCTTTTCTTTTTCGCCCATGGCTCTTCGGCCGCGAAATAGCGGTTCACATCGGCGACGACATTCCAGACGGCATCGAGATATTTCGTGATTGCCTGACGATCCATTTCGCTGCGAGCGATGCCGTAGAGCGCATCGGCGGCGGACAAGACCGCCTGATCCTCGGCAGTAAACGCGCCGGGTTGCGGGATGGTGCCGTCGCAGTTTTTGAAGATCATCGACAGCGAACGCTGCGCGAGATTACCGAGGTTATTCGCGAGATCGGCGTTGATGCGATTGGCAATTACTTCAGGCGAATAATTTCCGTCCTGCCCGAACGTCACTTCGCGCAAAAAGAAATAACGTACGGCATCGCGGCCATATGCTTTGACGAGATCGAACGGGTCGACGACGTTGCCGACCGACTTCGACATTTTCTCTCCGCGGTTGAAGAGGAATCCGTGCGCGAATACGCGCTTCGGAAGCTCGACCCCCGCCGACATCAGAAAGGCCGGCCAATAAACGGCATGAAAGCGGACAATATCCTTGCCGACCATGTGCACGTCGGCGGGCCAATACCGCCACTTGTCGCTATCGGTATCGGGATAGCCCGCAGCAGTGATGTAGTTCGTCAAGGCATCGACCCACACGTACATGACGTGACGGTCGTCCCCTGGCACGGGAACGCCCCAATCGAACGTCGAACGCGAAATCGACAGATCCTTGAGGCCCGACTTGACGAAGCTGACGACTTCGTTGCGCCGTTCAGCAGGCCCGATGAAATCGGGATGACTTTCGTAATGTGCGAGCAGCTTGTCCTGATAGGCCGACAACCGAAAGAAATAGCTTTCCTCCTCGGTCCATTCGACCGGCGAGCCGAGAGGTTCGCGTCGGACACCATCGTCTCCGACAGTTGTCTCCTTCTCGTCGAAATAGGCTTCCTGGCGCACGGAATACCAGCCGCCATAGCTGCCAAGATAAACGTCGCCGTTGGCAGCCATGCGCTCCCAGACGGCACGGACGGAGTTGTGATGGCGTGGTTCCGTCGTGCGGATGAATTCGTCGTTCGAGCCGCCGAGAACCCCGATCATCGATCGAAAGACAGCCGAGTTCCGATCGGCCAGCGCCTTCGGCGATATCCCTTCCTTGTCGGCGGTCTGCTTCATTTTCAGGCCATGTTCGTCGGTGCCCGAAAGGAAAAAGACGTCCTTGCCGTCCAGCCGCGCAAACCGGGCGAGCGTGTCGCTCGCGATGACGGTGTAGGCGTGGCCGATATGGGGTTTGCCGTTGGGATAGAAAATCGGCGTCGTGATGTAATATTTTTCGCGCACGGGGCGGCTTCCTTGTCGATGGGTCGTTGAGCGCGGCAATGCAGTCGGCTCAACGGCGGCTCGCGGCCTCCAGACGCGCGAAACTTCCGAGAATGAGCGATTTGCGATCAAGGTTGAGCGCTGTCGTTTCGGCCTTGTCGCGGGCCGTTGTTTCCCATAGCTCGGCGAAGGTGGCAAGGCGGTCGGAGCCGATGAGGCGTCCAGCCAGTGCGACGTCCCGTTCCGGCCCCTCCCCTGTCGCTTGGATCGTAATAAGGCGGGCCAGGGCCGACTGGTAAAGATCGAAGAAAAGCTCGAATTTTCGTTCCTGCGCGATGGGCTGAAGCTCGTCAGCGAGGGCGTGCACGGCCTTTAGGTCAAGCTTGGGTAAACTGCCCAGAATCGCATCGATCCGTGCCTGCAATGCTATGCCGCCGCCCCCAAGCAGCGTCAGTGCGCGTCCGACGCTGCCCTCGGCCAGAGGCAAAAGCGGGTCCCAGACTTGCGCTTCGGGCACGGCCTTTCCCGCGCCCGTCAACGCCTGTGCCGCGGCTCGTTTCAAATCCTGTTCCAAGAGCGGTGCGAGCGCAACGACCCGGCACCTCGAACGGATCGTTGGCAGCAAACGGCCCGGGGCGGCGGTAAGGACAAGAAAAATTGTTCGCGGCGGGGGCTCCTCCAGCGACTTCAGAAGGGCGTTGGCGGCGTTGGCATTCATATCGTCGGCGCTATCGACGATCACGACGCGCCATCCCTGCGCCTCCGCGCTCAACGCCAGGAACGATTTGAGGCGGCGCACTTCATCGACGGGGATGTTTTGCGAAAAGCGTTTCGTCTTCGGGTCATACGTGCGGCGGATGACAAGCATGGCCGGATGCGACAGCGCGCGAACCTGTCGGTCTGTCGGAGAGTCGGGCTCGATACTGAGCCCTTGTCCGAACAGATCGCGCTCTTCCGGACGCGCCAGCGCCATGCGCGCGAACTGGTAGGCAAGCGTCGCCTTACCCACACCTTTAGGCCCGGCAAGAAGCCAAGCGTGGTGCATCCTGCCGCCGCTCAAAGCATCGGCGAGCGCGGTCTGCGCTAAGTCTTGGCCAATGAGCGATCGCGTTTCTCTCGGATGCGGGAAATCGTCGAGCCGGTCGGCTTCGGGTAACGCTTCCGTATCGACGGTCGACGGCGCGCGCGCCATCAGCCTGCCTCGGCGAGGAGATGCGCCGATACAGCCTGCCACACGGCGGTTTCGACGCTCGATACCGATAGGCTCGCATCGATCAACACGCAGCGCTTCGGCTCGTTCGTCGCGATTTCGAGAAACCCTTTGCGCAGCGTCTCATGTGTTTCGATGCGCTCGGCGTCGTAGCGCGAGAGCGTGCCACGGCTGCGCGCGCGTTCGACGCCTTCGCTCGCCGGCAAGTCGAGTATCAAGGTCAAATCCGGGAAATCCGGAGCGACGGTGTAATGCTCCAACATGGAAATAAATTCTGGCTCTAGGCCGTAGCGCTTTCCTTGATAGACGCGTGTCGAATCGATGAAGCGGTCCGAGATGACCCACGTTCCATCATCGAGCGCGGGCCGGATGACAGACGTCACGTGCTCGGCACGGGCGGCAACGAAAAGCAAAAGCTCTGTCACTGGATCGGTCGGACGATCCTTCAGAATAAGACCGCGTACGTCCTCTCCGACCGGCGTCCCGCCGGGTTCGCGCGTGACGACGACCGGTGTCCCAGCGCGTTCCAAGCGTTCGGCGAGGCGTTTGGCCTGGGTCGATTTACCGACGCCTTCGCCGCCTTCGAATGTGATGAACTTTCCGCGCTTCATGGGCCTCGCCTCAATGCTCGGCCCATAATTTAGAACGCCAAGCGGCGCAAGGCCATCAGTACGAGTGAATCAATCCCTTCACGTACGATGCCGCCTTTTTGAACATCCTCGGTCGCATAAAGCGGGATTTCTGCCGTCGCACTGGTCGAACTCGACATTTTCAGCGTTGCGACCTGATCGCCCGCTTTCACTGGCGGCTTCAATGGGGCCTTATAAACAATTTCGGCCGAAATTTTCTGATCGGCGGGATATTTCGGCACGGTGAACATGATGTCGGTCTTGGCGGCGAGCGGCACGTACCAGCTCTTGCCTCCCCACACGCGCGCGTATCCGACGACCTCCTTTGCGTCAAAAAGGCGGACCGCGCTGTACGATTTGAAACCGAGATTGAGAAGTCTAACGGCGTCGTCCTTGCGCTGTGCTGCTTTTTCAAGCCCGCTCACGACGACAATTAGGCGCTTCCCGTCCTGCACCGCCGACCCGACTAAGCCATAACCCGAAGCAACGGTATGCCCGGTCTTCAGACCGTCGGCGCCGATATTCAGAAAGAGCAGCGGATTGCGGTTAATGAAGCGGTGCTTGCGGTAGCGAAATTCCTTTTGTGAGAAGACCGGATAATATTCCGGATACTCGTCAATGACGTATCGCGCCAGAACCGCAAGGTCGCGCGCGCTCATCAACTGGTGTGGATCAGGGAGACCGCTGGCGTTCGCGAAGGTGGATCTCGTCAGGCCGATGCGGCGCGCTTCCTCATTCATCATATGCGCGAAGGCACCTATAGTGCCGGCCATTCCCTCGGCTACACACATCGCTGCGTCGTTGCCCGACTGCACGGCGATGCCCTGAATAAGTTCGTCCACGGTCACTTTCGTGTTCACAGGCACCATCATCGCGGACGTTCCCGACGGTGCGCCGCCATTTCGCCAGGCGTTGACGCTCATCGTGAATTCGTCGGTTTTGTGGATGCGGCCTTCCTTCATGGCGCGAAACAGCACCGCGAGCGTCATGAGCTTGCTCATGCTCGCTGGGGGCGCGGGCTCGTCGGCATTTTTCTGATAAAGCGTGGCGCCTGTCTGAGCGTCGATCAGGATCGCGCGCGGTGCTTTGGTCACAAACAGGTCATCGGCAGCCGCCGCAGACTCTGCCGTTACAATAAAAAAGCTGGCGATAAGCGCCGAGGCGATGAGCCAGGCGCGGCTCTTGGTCAACATAGATCAATCGAGTTCGCTGAGGCCGCCCATCCGAGACAGCATTTTGCGACAAAGTCAGAGTATCCAATCCATGGGCGTCATGGTCAACGCCGCCTGGTGAAAACAAATTCTAATCTGTCACGACGGCTGTATTGGGAACACCATAGGCCGCGACCTGGTTCTGCGTGCGGTTGGCCGTCTCCGGCGAAAATGGTCCGATGCGCACGCGATAGACTTGCGCTCCGTCCTCGACTTGTACTGGAGCAACTTCGACCGGTCCCAATGTCCCGAGTTCACGGCGCAAGCGCTCCGCATTCGAACGATCACGAAACAGGCCGACTTGCACATACGCTCGTTGAGGCGCGAAAGGTTGGAAGGTCGGCCGCGGCGGTGCAGCCGTCAATGACATGCGGCCTTGGTCGTAGGTCGTGACGCTCGCGGTCTCGACCCGCGGATTTGCGGCGGCGCGCGGCATCGGCGGCGCGCTTTTTCCTGCCAGGGCTGCACGATAACCGATTGGTGACCAGCGATCCGATGCGTCGGGCGGCAAGGTTGCATTGCCATATCTTTGCGGCGCTACGGCGTTCGACGCTACGGCGACTGGAGGAGGAGCTCCACGTTCGCGCAGTTGCTGCTGGGCTAAATACTGCCGTTCGCGATGATCGTCGCCGTTAAGCGGCGCGCGTCCGGCATATTGAACGCGGACGCGGGCTCGTCCGCGCTTCACATATCCAAGCTGCTTGGCGGCGGCGTAGGACATATCGATGATGCGGTCGTTGACGTAAGGCCCGCGATCGTTGACGCGCACGAGGACGCTCTTGCCGTTATCTAGGTTGGTGACAAGCGCGTAACACGGAAGCGGCAAGGTTGGATGGGCGGCTGTCAAAGCGTTGGCGTCGAAGATTTCGCCATTAGCTGTTTTACGGCCGTGAAAATCGGCGCCGTACCAGGACGCAATCCCGTATTCGACGTAATTTGGATTTTCTCGCGGAACGTACCACCGTCCGGCCACCTTGTATGGCGCACCGAGCTTGTATCTGCCGCCGCCCTTACGGATGTAGCCGGTGGCAACGCGAGGGCTTGTATCAACACCGTACTTGTCTTCCGTAAAAACAGAACGGGAAACGCCCCCGATGGTACGAACGGGCGCATCGCTCGAACAGGCCGACGTCAGCGCTGCCGCGGTCGTTACCAGCATGACGCGAACCGCCAGCCGGCCGTGGTGGCCCCTGTTCATTACGCAAAACTCAACTCGATACGCTACGCCCGCCCCAGCGCACCCTCGACGCACCACAGAGCACGCAAGGTTGGCCGAAGCTTGCCGGAATGATGACAAATGCGGCTTAGGATCAGGTTAAGCGCCCGAAGGTTTCTCGGCTGGGGCAATCGATGCGCTTGAGACAGGCGTGCGAACGGGCTAGGAGAGGCAGCGTTCAGCGCGGGATTTTTCCCCGCCGACTGCGCCTCGGCGTTTCTGCCGGGTGTCCGGAAGGGTGGCCGAGTGGTTTAAGGCACCGGTCTTGAAAACCGGCGTGGGCGCAAGTCCACCGTGGGTTCGAATCCCACCCCTTCCGCCAAGTGCCTCTGCCGGGCCAGTCCAAATCCAAACCAACGGTAAATAGCTTCGACAGACCTGGAACAGCGATTGGCAGATCGCAGTTAGCACCGGTCGCGTTTTGGCGCGCTCTTCGAATGAGAGCGGGTATCGCTCGGCTCTTCCCGTCGTCATTTGTGAATGCGCGGCGCTCCTAATCCACAAGCTTCCGACATCTCTAAATAAACATCGTTTTCCAGATCGGGAGTTCGCTTCAGCGCAACTGCGTGCGTCTTACGCCAAGACCGTATTTGCGCGCGATCGATAGGCTTTCCCCGCACCAGAACGAAAAAAATGATTTTTGTAGGAGAGAGCGCAATGACATCGCAAAAAGATGAGACGGAACGCCAATTGGATTCCACGCAGGCGCCCGATCAAGGAAGTGACAAATCGAGTTCCGCAATGTCAAGGCGCCAGCTCCTCGCTGGAGCGGCTGTCGGCTCGATCGCCGCTTCAACAATGATGTTTAGCTCGATCGATGACGCCAATGCCGATTTCAAACATTTCGACTTCAGGAATTTACGCAGAGACCGCCGATGCAAGAAGAGCAACGACGTTTCCTCCGACCTCGGTTTCGTAAATGGCAAATTTCTCGACGGACAAAATAAAGTTTTTAGCTCGATGGCCATCAAAGACGGCCGCATTGCCACGATTGGATCAACGAAAGGCTTGTCGCCTGGAAGCCGCATCATCGATCTCAAGGGGCACACCGTTATTCCAGGTCTCATAAATATGCACGTGCATCACTCGCGCACAGGCATGACCCCCGACTACGAAATGCGCGACATCGAAACAGCCTTCTCAATCAGGGAAATTCAGCACCTTCTCGCGCGCCGCGCCAAGGGCGTGCCGCCGGGTCGGTTTGTCGGCTGTCACCTTGGCTGGCATTACATCCAACTCGATGAAAAGCGCCCACCCACCGCTGCCGAACTGGACTCAGCATGTCCCAGAAATCCCGTCTTTTTATCCGGTCGCGCCGGCTGGGTCGAAAACATGTTCTCAGTTACCAACACGCTCGGTCGAAAGATTTTCTCCGCAGCGGGACTTTCAGTCGATGCATCCGGCCGGATTGATTCGACGCCTGAAGCGGCACTTGCCGTTCTGCAGGCTCGGCAAACGCCGGAAGATAAACTACGCCAGACGTGGGACAATAACGCCTGGACGTTGAGTAACGGCGTGACGAACGTTCTCGATCCGGGAGTCGCGGCGGTCACAGCACAAGATTATCCGGCACTCGAGTTATGGCGGCAAGGAATGCTCCATGTTCGCCATAGGCTGAACTACGCTTCGAACGACCCGGCTCAGGTCCTGGCGCGGGCGCAAAATATTTTCCGTCTAATGGGCGATGATATGTTTCGAGCCGGTGGCTTCGGAGAAACGATCGGGACTCGACCTGTTACATCCAGCACGCTTTTCGAGCCCACTGCCGAGGCGATCGCGATGGTTGGTTGGAAGTTGCAGAATCACACGGACTTCTACGCCGATGTCGATTTTCAGTTGGCGGCGTTCCAACGCATCAACGAGAAATATCCGCTGAAGGATCTACGCTGGCAGCTGATACATTGCTTCCAAACAACGCCAGCACAGTTGAAAGCGCTAAAAGATCTAGGCGTCGGAGTCGATCTCGAGAGCGAAAGATATTTGGACCGCTTGGAACGCGGACCAGGGCCGTTCTATCGTCAAATTGTCGATTCCGGCATCACGATAGGCGCGGGCACGGATGGCAGCAATTATTGTCCGAATAACCCTTGGCTGAATTTCTACTACGCCACGACCGGCATAAACGTGCGCGGTATCCCCGAGAATGCGAAGCAAAAAATCTCGCGCCTTGAAGCACTCAAAATATGGACCGGCGGCAGTGCCTACCAGAACTTTGATGACGATAAAGGATCGTTCGAGGTGGGAAAAGTGGCCGATCTTGCGGTCTTGAGTGCGGATTTACTGCGCGTCTCGGATGCCAATCTTCGCAACATCAAATCTGCGATGACCATCGTCGGCGGTGACATCGTTCACCAGGGCGATTGGCCGGATTATGCGCAGATTGGAGACGATTTCTTTTACACTGGCACCTAGCTGCATATGGCGGATATTAAATCGTGGCCGAAGGCATATGGCGGCGAGTCCGTATGCCTTCATTGCCGTTCTGGCCAACTTTTCCAACGGCGGCGGTTGACGCTTTGGGGCCGAGGCCTACTTCGGAGTCATCTCCCCTCCGACAGCCAATAGGCCACGCTGGCTTGCGGCTTTTCGAATGTTTTAGAACGCGTATAGTGGAGGATGTGAATACTAAGGAGCGCTGCGATCTCAGCGGACACTGGTGAGAGTCATCATTCGTTTGCTTCAGCGCCTCTGCATCGTGGCGCTTGGTGTCTTCAGCATTTGGCTGATCGTCGACGTTTTCAAATTTTTCGACCATCGCGCACCAACGATTGCCGCGCTCAGCATCACTTACGCTATAGCGGCGTATGTCGTGCTCCCCCGCGTGGTTCGCATGGGTCTCAAAATCCTCCGCCGTCAGCATGTTCCTCAATTCACCGTTACAGGAGATGGCTTACCTGGCGATCCTGTAAATCTCGCCCTTGTTGGCACCTTCGATCAGCTCCGTGCAGCATTTGCGGCGGCAGGATGGATCGAAGCGGACCGCCTGTCGCTCGCGAGTTCCTGGCGTATGGCGCGCGCCTTCGTTCTCAACAGGCCCTACCCGTCCGCGCCATTCAGTACGCTCTACCTTTTTGGGCGAGGTCAGGACATTGGCTTTCAGAAGGCGATTGGCGATAGCCCGCGCAAGCGGCACCATGTCCGCTTTTGGGCTCAGAACGTGGCAAATGCCCAATCAAATGCAAATTCGCTTGAGTTCTGGCTCAATACCGACCATCCGCAATATCACGAACGCGCGCTTTGGGTTGGAGCCGGTACGCGGGATACTGGCTTCTCGCTGACATGGCTGACATTTCAGCTTACGCATGCCACGGATGCGGACACGAACGTCGAACGCGATTTCATTATCGGCGAGCTGACGCGCTGCGGAGAAATTCGCCATGCTACGCTCTTTAAGCCTGGCGATCGCATTGAACGCGTCAATCACTACATCGCTGATGGTGAAATCGCCGTCGCCGAGCTTGTCAACGCGGAGTCCTCATCGCCATCGAGTAACTATAATCAGCCGGCGACGGGATAAGCAGGCGCCCATAGACTTCTGCATATTGTATAGTCCGGCCAGTCGCGCGACGCTCGGTTTGTCGTGGGTGGCCGGCTTTACTACGCGCACATTCAGCTTTCGGAGATTTTTATGCATCGTCACGTTAAACTTCTCGCCATCGCGTGCGTGCTTGTCGTTATCGGCTTCGTAGCGGGGCGGTATGTGATGATCAACCAGGTCGCGCACTACGACGGCGATCATCCGTAAATTTTTCAGCGCGGCGTTCAAACGCGCCGGACACCATATTCGGAGAATTCGTTGTCGGCGTCATCGTCGATCAGCAGGCCGGCGGACTCGGAACGATTTCATTCCGCCGGGTTTGGAGATCAGCAGGCCGATTGTTTGTACTCCGATCAAATTTTGACGGGCATCATAAAAAGCGAATGAAAGGGCGCAAACGCAGAAAGAGGAAGCGGCGGTTCACGCGCTTCCCCTTGCTGGACGCCTTAACGCACTGCGGCCCGATTTGCCGCAGGGTTGCGTCACTTACGCGCGCCGGGATTGTCCTGCATTTCCTTACCGGCGATTGAACCGTCAGATGGTTTTGCATTCGGGGTGGCCGTCATTCCGTGCGTATCGCTGTTTACACCGGGCTCATTCTGCATTTGTTTTTCCGAGAGTGAGCCGGAATTGGGCTTTGCTGTCGCATTTGAAGTTGATCCGCCCATTGTGCCAGGATGCTCTTGCATCGCTTTCGTCGAAAGGTCATCTGCAAACGCGAAAGAGGTCGAGAAGGCAAGCAGCGTCGCTGCCAGAAACGGCTTAATCATCGGAACGTCTCCATAATTTGGAACAGGTTGAACTTTATCGGTGCGAGACGAGGGCTTCAGAATGGCAGCCTCTCAGGCTCACAGGAGTGTCTACGGAGACCGCTCGGCATTCGTTTCACCGGTAACCGAAAAACATTGCGGCGGGATGCCGACGCCGAACTAACATTACCGCCCGAAATGCCTGCGGTGAATTAAAAGTGTTTCCTCGGGAACAGCATTGGCAAGCGATATCGGGCACCAGGACGTCAGTGGAACTATCAAAGGAACGTGTCATGCGCGGAATGAAAGTCGTCGCGTCCGCATTCGCCGTTTTCAGCTTGGCGCCCGCCGCTTTCGAAAGCGCGTCGGCGGCCTCCGATCCAACCGGAATCTGGATCAACGATACCGGCCGTGGCGCTATCGAAATCAGGCCCTGCGGAGACAAACTTTGCGGCAACGTTGTGTGGGTTAAAAACGCGGAGGATGCAAAAGGCTGCGGCAAGCAGATAATCGGCGATGTTGCAAGCGTTGGCGGCGGCCACTGGGATAACGGCTGGATTTATTCACCCGAGCGCGGGCGCAAATACAATGTCGAGCTGACACCCCTCGACAATGGCAAGCTCCGCGTCACCGGGTATGCGGGCCTGAAATTCCTGTCGAAGACGATGATTTGGACCCGGGCGCCCGAAAATCTGCAGCTCTGTGGCCAGACCGAAGCGCAGGCCACGCCGCCCGCTACGGCGACACAGCCAAGCACAAATTCCGGCACGAACGCAAAACCCGCTGCGAAGCCCGAAGTCGCAATGGCTTCGCCGCCGAGCAGTGCGAAACCGGCGGCAATCGGTTCTCACGGCGTGTCGACATCGCCATCAACCGGTAGCGCCAACCCCGAGACGGGAACAGCTGACGCATCGAAGGCTCCGGCAGACCAGCCGCCCACCGCGTCCAAGGATGCGAAACCTTCCACGAACTCGAGTGAAGATGAAACGGCGTCAGCAGACGACACCGCATCCGATCTGCAAAAGAAGCTCGATGATCTGGGCCTCGGAAAGGTCTTCACGAAAACCAGATCCGGCAAGTGCAAGCTCGATCTGCCCTGGGTGAAAGTCACGATCGACTGCGGACAATAGCCTCATCGCGGCGCCAAAAAACAAACGCGGCGACACACTTGTCGCCGCGCGAACTTTATCTCATGCTGAAATCGACTTAGATGAGGTCGATCTCGGCCGGAAGATACGACGTAACTTCAAGGCCGACTTCCTGCTCGCGCACGGCGGGCTTTGTCCAGGTCTTCATGGTGTCCTCCATTAGACTTCAGGAACGTAATGTCCCTGCCTTGAGATATAGAGGCGCGCGACGATAACGTCCAATCGCAATGACGTGAGATTTCGATAAAAAAACCTTATGATACACCTTGCTTCGCTTGATCGGCCAAGGCATAGAGTCCGTTCGCGCCGACGCGCCCAGATTGGAGTTCCTAGCGATGCCGATGCCCGCCAACGAAATCGAGCGGATGATCAAAGCCAAATTTCCCGATGCCAAGATTGAGTTAAAAGATCTGGCAGGCGATAACGACCATTGGGCGGCCCATGTCGTGTCGGCGGCATTTAAGGGCAAGAGCCGCGTGCAGCAGCACCAGATGGTCTACGAGGCACTCGGGGGGCGCATGGGCGGCGTACTGCACGCCCTGCAACTGACCACCGCAGCAGCGGCCGATTGACTTCCCTTCCCGTCTCGCCCACATCTCGATCGAACCGGTTGCGCCGAAACGGCAACTCATCCCTACCTAGGAGCCCCAGGATATGGCCTCTGACCCAGTTCACCAGAAGATCGCCGATACGATTGCCGCCAACGATGTCGTGCTGTTCATGAAGGGAACAAAGCAGTTTCCCCAGTGCGGTTTTTCTGCGACCGCGGCGAAGATCCTGGAGCACCTCGGCGTGCCGTTCAAGGACGTGAACGTGCTCGACGATCAGGGCATCCGTGAAGGCATCAAGGCTTTTTCGAACTGGCCGACCATCCCGCAGCTCTACGTCAAGGGCGAGTTCGTTGGCGGCTGCGATATCATGCGCGAGATGTACGCCGCGGGCGAGCTGCACGATCTGATCTGCGAAAAGGGCATTCCGCACGCTCATCATCACGCGTAAGCTTCGCGGAGTTTATCGCACCCTGGGCGGGACCTGTTTCAGTCCCGCTTTTGTTTTGCCGTTCGCGTTTTAGGGATTCGGCGGAATAACCGCTGCGGTCTTCGGCTGCGCCCTCGATTTTCGCCATTCCTCGAAGCGCTGGATAACGACGAATAGCGATGGCACAAAGAGCACGGCCAGGCAGGTCGATGCAATCATCCCGCTGAAGACCGTAATGCCGATCGATTTCCGCGCCGAGGCGCCGGCACCAGTCGCAAAGACAAGCGGAGCGACACCAAGGATGAATGCAAACGAGGTCATCAAGATCGGCCGGAAGCGGGCGCGCGCTGCTTCGACGGCAGACTCCAGAATGGGCTTACCTTCCGCCCGGAGTTCCCGCGCGACCTCGACGATCAGAATGGCGTTCTTCGCCGACAGCGCGATGAGCAGCACAAGGCCGATCTGGACATAGAGGTTGTTGTCGATCCGCAGACCGAGCATCACGGCAACGGGGCCGATCAGCGACAGCGGCACCGCGAACAAAACAGACAGCGGAGCATACCAGCTCTCGTACTGCCCAGCGAGAACGAGATAGACGAGCAGCATCGCTAGAGCGAACACGTAGTAGATCTGCCCGCCGACAAGTTTTTCCTGGTACGATAACGCCGTCCATGACGAGCCGACGCCGGGCGGCAGAGTCTTCGCTGCGATTTCGTTCATCAGCCGGATCGTATCACCCGACGAAAAGCCTTTTGCTGGAACGCCGACGATCGTTGCAGACGGATAGAGGTTGTAAAGACTAATGAGCGACGGCCCGATAGTCGGGGTAATCGTCAGTACGGTGCCGAGCGGGATCATATCGCCGTTCTGATTACGCACCTTGAGGTTCAAAATCTCTTCCGGGCTCATGCGGAATTGCGCGTCCCCCTGGACATAGATCTGGAAGACTCGGCCGAACTTATTGAACTGATCGACGTAGCTCGAACCGAGATAGCTGGCGAGC
This sequence comes from Hyphomicrobium sp., assembly GCF_035548195.1. Lineage (GTDB taxonomy): Bacteria > Pseudomonadota > Alphaproteobacteria > Rhizobiales > Hyphomicrobiaceae > Hyphomicrobium_B. The sequence continues at coordinate 289,362 of NZ_DASZTY010000025.1, read as the reverse complement.
GTTTGAAACACCTGATCGGTCGTCAGCAGCAACGTCTGAACTTTCTCGCGATCGATGGTGACTTTGTATTGCGGAGCCGCAGCGCGGAACGGCGTCGAAACGCGCTGGATGCTCGACTGCGTGCTTGCGGCGCGAACCATGGCGTTCGTTGCGCTTTCGAGCTTGGCAAGATCGAAGCTGCTGTCACGTAACTCGATCTGCATCGTGAAGCCGCCGGCATTGCCGATGCCTTGAATGGGCGGCGGCGGCAATACCAAAACGCTACCGTCTTCGATCGAGGCAAGCTTCTTGTTGAGTCCCGTATAGAGCGAGAGCAGGTCTTCGCCTTTGCCGCGCTCGCTCCAGTCTTTCAGCATGATGTAGGCGACGCCCGCATTGGCGAGCGAGGCACTGTTATCGAGCGCGGAGATACCGGCAATGGTAATCACGCGCTCCACGCCTGGAACCTTATTCGCGATTTGTTCGACCTGCTCCAGCGACTTCTGCGTGCGGCCGAGGGAGGCACCGTCCGGCAGTTGGACGGCGGCAAGCAAATAGCCCTGATCCTCGATCGGTAAAAAGCCCGTCGCTACACGTGTCATGCCGTAGATAGCACCGGCAATGATCGCAAACGCGAGCAAAGCCATTAATACGCTGTGATGAACCATGCGGCCGATCAGCCCGGCGTATTTGTTTTCCAGGCGGTCATAAACGGCGTTGAAACCGCGATAAAAGAAGTTTCGCTGCTCCGGTGGCACCGGGCGGCGCAGCCAAAGCGCGCATTGCGTCGGCTTTAGCGTCGCCGCGTTAATCGCGCTGATTAAAGCCGTCGCCGCTATCACAAGTGCGAACTGCGCGTACATCTGCCCGGTCAAACCCGGCAAGAACGATGCGGGCAAGAAAACCGCCATCAACACAAGCGTGATGCCGATGATCGGTCCCATCAGGGCATTCATCGCGGCAATCGCCGCGTCGTGCCCGGACATGCCCTTCTCGATATTGTGTGCCGCCCCTTCGACAACGACAATGGCGTCGTCGACGACGATGCCGATGGCGAGAACGATGGCGAACAATGTGGAAAGATTGATTGAGAACCCCAGCGCCGCCATGGCTGCGAATGCGCCAATGATCGTCACCGGCACCGTCGTCGCCGGGACGAGCATGGCGCGCCAATCCTGCAAGAACACTAAAATGACGATCAGCACCAGGATCGCAGCCTCGAACAGTGTCCGATAAACCTCGTCGATGGCTTGTTTGACGAACAGCGTCGTATCGAAGGGGATCGAATAAGCGACGCCCTCCGGAAATTCTTTCGCGAGCGCAGTCATTTTTGCTGAAACTTCGCGCGCAACGTCGAGCGCGTTGGCGCCGGGCGTCTGGAAGATCGCGAGGCCCGCAGCTTGCTTGCCGTTGAGATTGAAGACCTGTGCATACGTCTGCGCGCCAAGCTCGACACGGCCGACGTCACTCAGGCGCGTGAGGTCACCATTACTGCCTGTCTTGACGATGACATTCGCGAATTCCTTGGCGTCATTAAAACGGCTTGAAACATCGACGGTGTACTGGAACGATTGATTGCCCTCAGCAGGCGGCGCTCCAATCTGCCCTGCGGTCACCTGCTCGCTTTGCTGCTGCAGCGCCGAGATAACATCTTGTGCGTTGAGACCTCGCGCCTGCATCTTTTCCGGATCGAGCCAGACGCGCATCGAATACTGTCCGGCGCCGAAGACGTTGACGTTGCCGACTCCAGGGAGCCGCGCGATTTCGTCCTTCAACTTGATGGTCGCGTAGTTGCTGAGATAGAGGCTGTCTAATTTGCCGTTCGGAGACGTAAGCGTGACGATCTGCAGGATCGATGTCGATTTCTTCTGAACGACGACGCCCTGCACCTGGACCGACTGTGGCAGCGATGCGAGGGCCGCCGAAACGCGGTTCTGCACGAGAATCTGCGCATTGTTCAGGTCCGTGCCAATGTCGAACGTCACCGTCAGCGTGTAGCTGCCGTCGGACGCGGCGTAGGACTGCATGTAGAGCATGTTCTCAACGCCATTGACCTGCTGTTCGATAGGCAGGGCAACGGTATCGATGACCGTGCGGGCGCTCGCGCCCGGATAGCGCGTCGTCACCTGCACAGTCGGCGGTACGACGTTGGGATACTGCGCAACCGGCAGCCGGAGGACCGAGACGGCGCCGATCACGACCATCAAAATCGCGATGACGTTCGCGAGGACAGGCCGCTCGATGAAAAATTTCGAGATCATGGCGCTGTTTCCGGCGGTGGCGCGGCAATCGTTTTGGCAACCGGCTCGATCTTTTCGCCGGGGACGATCGTCATGAGCCCCGAGATAGCCACGCGATCGTCCGGCTTCAGCCCCGTCTCGATCACCCGCAGATCACCAACCTGCTGGCCAAGCTTGACCGTCCGCTGCTCAAGCACATCATCCTTGTTGGCAACAAGGACGTAGCGCCCGCTTTGATCGCTGCCGATGACGCGATCCGGAACGAGCAACATGCCGGGCTGCTCGGCACGCGGCACGCGCACACGGACGAAATAGCCTGGCAGCAGGGCACGATCCTCATTGGGAAAGATCCCGCGCACGAGAAGCGTACCCGTAGCGGCCGTGATGCTCGGCGCAGCGTAATCGAGCGTCCCTTTATGCGGGTAGCCTTTCTCGCTCTGCAGACCGACCTCAACCGGAATTTTCTTCAAATCTTCCGGCGTAAGCCCCCGGGCGCGCATGCTTGAGCGAATGTCCTGCACATCAGTTTCGCTCACGGCAAAATTGGCATAGATGGGCTTGAGCTGAACGATAGTCGCAAGCGTCGTCGGACTGCCCGCTCCGACGAGTTGCCCCAGCGAAACCTCGCGCGCAGTCACGATGCCGTCGAACGGCGCTTTGACCTCGGTATAACTGAGATTGAGCTTCGCCTGCTCAATATCGACTTCAGACTGCTTCTGCTTGGCGATTGCCGCGTCTTTCGCCGCGGTCGCCTGATCGAGCGTCGACTGACTCGCAATGTTCTTTGCCGCGAGATCGACCTGCCGCTTGTAATCGGCTTCCGATTTTTTGGTATCCGCGGCTGCGCTCGACTGTCCGGCTTCGGCTTGCTGCAGGGACAGCTGATACGGCTTCTGCTCGATGACGAACAGCACGTCTCCGGCTTTCACCGCGTCGCCATCGTTGTATTTGATAGCCTGGATGAAGCCTTGCACGCGAGCAACGAGAGTCGTGGTGTTGACGGCCGCCGTATTTCCCGTCGCGTAGAGGTAACGCGTGACAGTCTGCTTCAGAGGCGTCGCAACCTCGACCCTTGGAGGCGGCGGTGGCACGAATGTATTCTTCTCGCCGCAAGCGGAAAGCGTCAATGCCAGACAGCATGCCGAGCCGACGAAAGCGACCGGCCGACTGAAAGCTCTTTGCCGGACACCACCTAGGTATGCGGCCGCCGGCGCCCGCAACTGAGAATCGTCACGCATGAGAAGTGCCCGCCGAATTATGATCTGTGAGCGTATAAGGACGTGCCAAGGAGTCAGACGTTATGTCATTTTCGAGATATCAGACAAGCGTCTATGATCTCGAATTGCAGACGCGATGCAATAAGCGCGCGCTCGCAGGCAGCGCGATAAATGTATTGTGGTGAAGATTGCGTGGTTCGTTGCGCCGGGGATCCACTGCGATACTCGGACGGACGAAGTGCTACTGTACCTGACCTGGCCCGGGCGCGAAGGTGTTGCTGGCGTTGGGATCGCCCTTGAAGACGTAGTTTTGATTTGGTGGCGGTTCCGTCTGACCGCGCCGTCCGCTGTAAGGTCCCCAGCCTCCGGCGCCGTTGCCGCCAAGGGATGCCTTAAATGAACCGTCGGTCGCGACCGAACCAGAGCTCGCATTTGCCGCGCGCGGTTTTGAGGAACCTGTCCAAAGCGCGCTTTGTGGTTGCAGAGGCTCATTCGAACAGCCCGCAACCAGCAGCGAAGCCGCACAAATGAACAATGCGACCCGGCCGACGGCCGATATGCGCGCTTCTCCTCCTCGGCAGATCCTTTCGGCATGCTCCGATCTGAAGGTCGAATTTTCCGAAGTCACCTGCGCGCCGCTCCCCTGCCGAACATCGGCTTCATATAGCGGACATTGGCGATTTTGGGGAAGCGGAGATGACACGGCGCACCATAAACTGAATAATATTCAGGGACAGCGGACGGTATTACTTTCGAGACCGCAAGTCCGTCGGCTTCCGTGGCCGTCCGACACAGCTCCCAGGCCGGAAATGAACTCCGGTCCGTCAATCCGCGCGTCCAAGGTCCTAATTTATGCTCATTGTCGGTGTTGCTTTGTCAACGTTCGGGAACACGTCCCGTAAAAAACACCAGGACGGCCCATGCGAGTTGGCGGACGGCGTTTTTTTCTGTCGCTTACGATCTTAGCCGCCAGCGTCTGCCTCGCACTCGGCATCACCTTGCCGATCCTGAAACTGACGACATTCGGCATCTGGACGACAGAGCATTCCTTGATCTCGACGGTCGACGTTCTGCTCAGCGATGGGCAGACATTTCTTGGGTTGATCGTCGTCGTGTTCTCGATCCTGCTACCAATCACGAAACTTCTTTATCTGCTGCTCGTCTCGACGTTGCCGCCTGCGGAAATCGTTCGCCATCACCATCGTCTGCGCGCGTTGGAGTGGCTTGGAAAATGGTCGATGCACGACGTTCTCGTGCTGGCGCTGACGATCTTTTTTATCAAGAGCCAGGGCGTCTATGACGCTTCGAGCTTCAATGGAGTCTATTTCTTCACGGCGGCCGTCGTGCTGATGATCCTCTCGTATGCCTGGATCAGAACCGACGGCGTGGCGGCGGCGCCGGAACTGGTCCCAGTGTTGCCGGAACCCGACGTCGGATCCGATGGATCGTCTTCCGGTTGGCGGAATTTCGGGCTGAGCTTTCTGATCATTCTTGCGACGGTCTTCTTTGCACTCGGCATTATCATGCCGACGATCCGCTTCACGACCGCATATGTGTGGACGAACGAGCACTCGATCCTGACGATCATGTTTGCCCTGTTCGAGAACCAGGAATACTTTCTCGCCGCTGTCGTGTTCGCAGTGTCGGTGTTTTTTCCGTTCCTGAAGCTCTTTTATCTGCTGACGCTGATCACGTCGCACGACATGCCCGCGGATTTCCGCAAACGCTCGATCGCGACGATGGAGTGGCTGGGGCGCTACTCCATGACCGACGTCATGGTGTTGGCCCTGATGATCTTCTACGTCAATTCGTCGGGTTACACGGAAGCGCGCGTCCTTCCGGGCGTCTATTTCTTCGCAGCATCCGCGCTGATGACGATGCTCGCCTATGGCTGGGCAAACGTCGAGCCGCCGTCGGGGCGACGGCGTCGGATGAAGCCCGCGATCGGGGTTGGTCCGGCCGTCTCGATCGCGCCGGACGCTCGCGTGCGAAAGCGGCGGGCGGCTTGATCTGCGCAAATACCGTCATCCCGGCGTAGGCCGGGATCCAGCCAAACATCGACATGACCAATGGGGATCATTGTCTGGATGCCGACCTTCGCCGGCATGACGGAGCGATCGCCGCGAAACAAAAAGGCTGCGCAACCGCAGCCCTTTCGAAAACAAGCCCGTCGCTTCCGGCCGGCTCCGCGAAGCAGAGTCGGAAGCGACAAGCAAAACTACCGCGAATAGAATTCGACGACGAGGTTCGGTTCCATCTGGACCGGATAGGGAACGTCCGAGAGAGCCGGAATGCGTGTCAGAGATGCCGTCATCTTGTTGTGATCGGCATTCACGTAATCCGGCACGTCGCGCTCGGCGCTCTTGATGGCTTCGAGCACAAGCGCAAGCTGCTTCGCCTTCTCTCGCACCTCGATGACGTCGCCGACGCGGAGACGGTAGCTCGGAATAGTGACGCGGCGGCCGTTGACCGTCACGTGGCCATGGCTGACGAACTGGCGTGCAGCAAAGACAGTCGGGACGAATTTGGCGCGATAGACGAGCGCATCGAGGCGGCGCTCCAGGAGCCCGATCAGATGTTCCGACGTCGACCCCTTGAGACGGGAGGCTTCATCATATGCAGCGCGGAACTGGCGCTCGGAAATCGAGCCGTAATATCCTTTGAGCTTCTGCTTGGCTTTAAGCTGCTGGCCGAAGTCGGAAAGCTTGCCGGACCGGCGTTCACCGTGTTGGCCGGGACGGCTCTCGCGGCGGTTGAGCGGGCTCTTCGGACGGCCCCAGATGTTCTCGCCGAGGCGGCGGTCGATCTTATGCTTGGCGCGAATGCGCTTTGTCATCTTCTAGCACTCCATGAGCTATGGCCCGGCCAAGGCGGCCGGAACTGAGGAGCGCCCCCTCCTCTACCCTCTTTCGAGGGCCGACAGGCATGGACCTTCGACAGTCCCGCCACGGGTGCGCGGAAATCAAACGCGGGCCCAAAGGCCCGCGCTCGATAGGGTGAATACCGATGCGGCGGCGTCCCGTCAACCGTCTAAAAGCCGCTATTTCTTGGGAACCGTCGTTTCGCTGACGGACGTCGAGCCGGTCGCGGTCGGGGCACCTTGAGTAGCCGCAGGCCGCTTGTCGTTACCGTAAAGCTTCGCCACGGCACTGACCGGCGGACTGGCGGCGACATAGGCCGTGATCAGTTCCTTAACCTTTTTTCGTTGCTCGTCCGTGCAGGTCTGCGCCGGCTCTTTTTTCTCGTCAACGACGACCTCTTTATCGCCCTGCTTTTCGACCAGGCGGATGCGTCCGGTCAGCAGCATGACGGTCGTAAGGTGCAGCTGGCTGATATAGACCATCTGCTGTGGCGTCCACTTCTGCTTGACCTCTTCCCGACGCATCATCGCGCGGTGATTCAGGATCTGATCGTCACGCAGGTCGCAGATCTGTGCGTGCGCCGACAAACGGCCCGCCTTGATGACCTCCCTCGCCACGTCGAGCGGGACAAGGACTTCATTCTTCTTCGACTTATCAATGACAATAACGGTGCCATCCGGCTTGGAAAATTGCTGAGGCGTCAGCGACCAGGCATATTCCATGAATGATTTTACGGCATGATCACTGAGATCCTGCGCGCTAGCCGATTTCACACCCCCCAGAAGCGCCAGCGCGGCTACGCCTGCCAACACAACCCCCGCCCTAATGTTCATCAACATCTCCAGTTGAGCCTTTACGATTTTTTTATAGGTCCAAATGTTCGACAGCCGCCCGTCGCGGCCTCCAATTGCCACGTTGCATATCGCCAGTATGCCTTTTCACTTGGCATCGCTCGGCCCAAAACTTGTCCAGATCAAGGCACCTCGTCGCGCCCTTTCCGGGCCTTCCCTTTGCCCTGTGCGAGCGTGGCAACTATGCCACGAAAGGTTCGAACCTCCTGTTCGGTAGCATTCATTCGTGTCAACATCGTGCGGAGATTTTGCGCCACCACCGCTTTTCTGTGGGCCGGATTAAAGAACCCAGCGGTTTCGAGCTCGCGCTCCAAATGCTCAAAGAGACCAATGAGTTCGTCTTTGGTCGCAGGCCGGTCGCGACCCATATTCATACCCTCGCTAAGAGGCTTCTCATAGGTTGTAACCCGGCCGAGACTGCGACCGGCATCGCTACGCATCCATTCGTATCCAATGAGCAGCACTGCCTGTGCCAGATTAAGAGAGGCGAAGCGCGAATTGACCGGGATCATGATCAAGGCATCGGCGTTGGCGACCTCATTCGTCTCAAGTCCATTCCGCTCGCGACCAAAAAGAATGCCGCATCGCCCGCCACGGCCGATACGGGTACGCATTTCGGCAATCGCCTGCTCCGGGGTCAGAACAGGTTTTCGCATATCGCGCTGGCGAGCAGTTGTGGCTCCGATCCAATTCAGATCAGCGATACTCTCTTCGAGCCCTGAGAACGCCCGCGCGTCGTCGATGACATAATTCGCACCCGATGCCGCGATTCGCGCCTTCTCGTTCGGCCAGCCATCGCGCGGGTTGACCAGCCGAAGATCGTCGAGACCGAAATTGGCGCACGCCCGCGCCACCATGCCGATGTTGTCGGCAAGCTGAGGCTCCATCAGAATGACCGACGGCGTTTCGCCTTCGCCCGCGACCGGTTCGCCCTTCATGTGCGCGCGGCGCAGTCCGTGGCGCAGTTTGCGAATGACGCGACGCGCCCAAAACCAGTAATTCTCACCGGACCATTGCTTTGCGAGCGATTCCAAGCACGGAGTGGTAACCGTTTCCGTTCCCTCGCCTTTGAGGCGGATGCGGCCATCGCCGACGATGATTTCTTGCTTGCTCAAGATGAACTGATCGAGCGTTTCGATGCCTTGAGCTTCTGTCCGGCGCTTACAATCGGGGCAGGACACGCGATCTTCGATACATTTGAGCCCCGCGCAATATTGCAGCACCGGCTCCAAGGTCTCGCGGGTTAAGCCCGGAATGGCGAGCGCCTCAAGCCCCTGGTCGATCGACATCGCATGACAAGCGTGCACCACCTTCGCCACGCACGTCTCGCGCGACCCGAGCACCGGCTCACCGCCCGAGCCAACGCGCACCGTAACGGCGGCATGGCGATTTTCGGTTTCCGTTCCGGCGTTCAAGCGACTCTCCGTCCCGTGCGGGTATGCTGAATGTCCTACTATGGAAGGACCCGATCGGACCTCTACGGTTGCGATCTTGCTAAACAATTGGCGGGCAGTTGCCCAGTCTTTGCTCAATGTCCGTCAGGGCTTGAAACGTCCGGCGAACTGCCGCACCACTGCGTCGAAGGTTCTCTTCATCGCCGTGGCGCAGGACATTAAGTTCCGCCCAATCCGATCGCTGTCCTAATCGCTTGCGAGATCATCATATGAAAAAAATCAAGGTTGATGGCACCGTCGTCGAACTCGACGGCGACGAGATGACCCGCATTATCTGGAAGCTGATCAAAGACAAGCTCATCCATCCCTATATCGACGTCAACCTCGAATACTACGATCTCGGCATCGAAAATCGCGATAAGACCGACGATCAGGTGACGGTCGATGCCGGCAACGCCATAAAAAAGCATGGCGTCGGCATCAAATGCGCGACGATCACGCCGGACGAAGCGCGCGTCAAAGAATTCAATCTCAAGGAAATGTGGAAGAGCCCGAATGGTACGATCCGCAACATCCTGGGCGGGGTTATCTTCCGTGAACCGATTATTTGCAAAAACGTGCCGCGGCTGGTGCCTGGCTGGACGCAGCCGATCGTCGTGGGTCGCCATGCCTATGGCGACATCTACCGCGCCACCGATTTCAAATTTCCTGGTAAGGGCAAGTTGACGATCAAGTTCACGGGCGACGATGGGGCCGTGATCGAAAAAGAAGTTTTCAACGCGCCGAGCTCCGGCATCGCGATGGCGATGTACAATCTCGACGATTCAATTCGAGATTTTGCGCGTGCATCACTGAATTATGGGCTTGCGCGCAATTATCCCGTCTATCTTTCGACCAAGAACACGATCGCGAAAGTCTACGACGGACGCTTTAAGGACATTTTCCAAGAGATCTTCGACAAGGAGTTCAAAGAGGAATTCCAGAAACGAAAAATTACCTACGAGCATCGCCTGATCGATGACATGGTGGCGAGCGCGCTCAAATGGTCGGGCGGCTATGTGTGGGCGTGCAAGAACTACGACGGCGACGTGCAGTCCGATACGGTGGCGCAAGGTTTCGGGTCGCTCGGTCTGATGACGAGCGTGCTGATGACGCCAGATGGCAAGACCGTCGAAGCAGAAGCGGCGCACGGAACCGTCACGCGCCACTACCGCGAGCATCAGAAGGGCAAGGAGACGTCGACGAATGCCATCGCCTCGATCTTTGCCTGGACGCGCGGGCTCGCGCATCGGGCCAAGCTCGACGGCAACGAGGCGCTTTTGAAATTCTGTCAAACGCTGGAGCGCGTCTGCATCGCGACAGTCGAATCGGGCTTCATGACAAAGGATCTAGCGCTGCTCGTCGGCCCTGAGCAAAAGTGGCTTTCGACCACCGGCTTTCTCGATAAAGTCGACGCCAACCTCAAAGCCGCGATGAAGAAGACGGCTTAGGTAAACCTGTCCTCCTCGGCTTGTCCCGAGGATCCATTCGTCGGCGGCGATGCTGCGCGAGGAATCCTCGGCATAAAGCCGAGGATGACAAACTTGGTGGCTGGCGCGCCGAAGACGTGCGCCAGCACCGAATAAAAGTTACTTCTTTTGCGCGGCGATCTTCTGGTCGACTTCAGCCTGCATCTTCGCGGTCATAACGTTGAAGTCGTTCTTTAACTTGGTGCAGGCTTCCTCTTCACCATCGCACACGACCGACATCGTAATGACGAGGCTATCGCCCTTCTGCACGGGTTTCCGGCAGACCGCCGCCGGGTATGCCGGATTCCCCTTTACCGTGAACGTATACATCACCGAGCTGTTCTTCTCGTCGTCGCTATAAGCAACGTACTGATCGCTTTTGTAGACCTGCTTCAATCCCGGCTTCGTCGAATAACGCTGAATCAGCTCGGCGGCTTTCCCTGACGGATCACCACAGAAGGCTTCCGCCGCGGCGACAGTCGGACCGGCGGAGGGCATTGGCGTCGGAGCAAGTTTCACGACCGGTTCGTCAGCACGCGCCGGAAGCGCGAGGGCCAGAGCGGCCATCGTGACCAGTGCGAGCAAACTGGAAAAACGCATACGGGACATAGGCTGGTGATCCTCAGCAGGAAGAAACTCCGGCCTATATACCGAATATTCCCGAAGGTCATCAATGAATTGGCTGCAAGGTTAGCCCGCCCCCGCGCCTATCGGCGCGTGCTTTGAGGCGATAGGAGCCGCTCACACCGGCGGCTTCTGCCATTCCATCAGATAGAGATACGGCACCCTGCGATAACGGCTGACGATTTCCGGATCGCCACCGGTCGGCGCAGGCTCCTCGAAGCGGCGCAAAATCAAGCCGAGATCCAGAAACAACGACATGTAACGGCTGAGCGGCCGATGCCAGTTGCGGATACGAATGCCGCGCCATTCGACCCACTCGGCGCGTTCATCGAGATAGTTGTCGATATGGAATCGATGGCGACCATCCGCTTGCGTCGTCCAGCCATTGACATTCGCCGTCGCGAAGCTTGTCAGGTTAGCAACGAGCAGCGTGCCGCCGGGACGCAGCGCCGCGACGCAACGTTCTGCGGCGTGCGCAATATCCGTGATGTCGATCAGGGTAAGATAGCTGACGACAAGGTCGAACGATGCAGGCAGCACGTCCATCTCTTCGGCCGTGCAGACGCGGTAGTCACCGGCCGGATCGCGTTCTCGTGCTCTCGCAATCAAGGCAGCCGTCGGATCGATACCGACTGTCGTTATTTCCAAATCCCGAAGCATGCGGCAGAAACGGCCCTCGCCGCATCCGACATCCAATGCGCTCTTGAAGCCGCGGTTCTTGATGCGCGCCAGCATCGGCGCATCAAGCACGAATTGGCGGCTGAAGTCGCCGCTTTCTCCCATCGACGCGATCCAACTCGCAGCGGATTCATTCCAACCGTCGTTTTCGGAGTTTGACATCGTGCCGTCTTCTTCAGGCAGCCGACGCCTGCTTTGCGAGCCAGGCCTCGATCGCTTTCAGCGCCTCTCCGGCTTTAGAGCCGTCCGGGCCGCCAGCCTGAGCCATGTCAGGACGGCCGCCGCCGCCCTTGCCGCCAAGCGCATCCGCTCCGGCCTTTACGAGATCGACGGCGCTCCAGGTCTTGACCAGATCATCGGTCACGCCAACGGCAAGGCCCGCCTTGCCGTCTTCCGTCACGCCGACAACGGCGACAATGCCTGAGCCGACCTGCTTCTTGCCGTCGTCGATGAGACCGCGCAAGTCTTTCGGGTTGAGGCCCTGCACGGTACGCGCGAGCAACTTCACTTTACCGACGCTGCGGATCGCATCGCCACTGTCGGCCGCACCTTTGCCGCCGCCACCGAGGGCCAGCTGGCGCTTGGCATCCGCCAATTGCTTTTCGAGAACTTTGCGCTCGTCGACGAGATGCTTCAGTCGCTCGATGAGATCCTCGGGGCGCGTTTTCAGGATGCTTGCTGCTTCGCGGACGCGTTGATCCTGCTCGTCGAGATAGGCACGCGCGCCTTCGCCCGTCAGAGCTTCGATGCGCCGGACGCCTGCAGCGCTGCCGCTTTCGGCAACGACGCGAACGAGACCAATGTCGCCGGTGCGCGACACATGCGTGCCACCACACAATTCGACCGACCAGGCCTTGTTGGCGCCGGGCCGCGTCGCGCCCATCGAGACGACGCGGACTTCGTCGCCGTATTTCTCTCCGAATAGCGCCATCGCCCCCGACGCGCGCGCTTCGTCGAGCGCCATCAGCCGTGTGACGACGGGCGTATTTTCCAGCAGCACAGCATTCGCCAAATCCTCGACGGCTCTGATTTCGTCGGCCGACATTGGCTTGGTGTGCGAGAAGTCGAAGCGCAAGCGGTCGGGCGAGACAAGCGAGCCTTTCTGCGCGACGTGCGTGCCGAGCACTTGACGCAAGGCTTCGTGCAGAAGGTGTGTTGCCGAGTGATTAGCGCGCGTCGCCGAGCGCCGCGCATGATCGACCTCAAGCTCAACCGTGTCGCCCGCCTTGAAGCGGCCCTTCTCGACCTTCCCGAAGTGAACGAAAAGCTCGCCGAGCTTCTTCTGCGTTTCGGTTACGCGGAACAGCGCGCCCTTCGGTCCTTTGACGACGCCTTGGTCGCCGACCTGGCCGCCGCTTTCTCCATAAAACGGCGTCTGGTTGAAAACGAGCGCACCTTCGTCGCCGTCCTTCAACTCGGTGACCTCCTTGCCACCTGCAACAATCGCCGTGACGATGCCTTCCGCCGTTTCGGTGTCGTAGCCGAGGAATTCCGTCGCGCCGGTCTTGTCCTTGATCTCGAACCACAGCCCCTCGGTCGCGGCTTCGCCCGAGCCTTTCCAGGCGGCTTTGGCGGCTTCCTTCTGCTTTTTCATCGCAGCATCGAAGGCTTTGGTATCGACAGAGATGCCGCGCGGTTTCAGCGCGTCTTCGGTCAGATCGAGCGGGAAGCCGTAGGTGTCGTAAAGCTTGAATGCGACGTCGCCGGGAAAGACCGCGCCCTTCTTCATATTGGCGGAGCTTTCGCCCAGAAGCTTCAGGCCGTTGTCGAGCGTGCGCTTGAATTTCGTTTCTTCGAGCTTCAGCGTTTCTGTGATCAGCGGCTGGGCACGGACGAGTTCCGGGTATGCGTCGCCCATCTCGCGCACGAGTGAGGGCACGAGGTGATACATCAGCGGTTCGACGCACCCCATCTGATGCGCGTAACGCATCGCGCGGCGCATGATGCGGCGGAGGACGTAGCCGCGGCCTTCGTTGGAGGGCAGCACGCCATCGGCAATCAGAAAGCTGGTCGAGCGCAAGTGGTCGGCAATGACGCGGCGCGCGACCTCCAGAAACTCGGGACCCGCATCGCCGCCCGTTTCTTTTGCGCCGGCTTTGCCCGCTTCCTGGCGGATCGACTGGATCAGGTTTTCGAAGAGATCGATTTCGTAGTTGTCATGCTTTCCTTGCAGGACGGCGGCGATGCGTTCGAGGCCCATGCCGGTGTCGATCGACGGACGCGGAAGATCGACGCGATTGCCCGGCGCGCGCTGCTCGAATTGCATAAACACGAGATTCCAGATCTCGATGAAGCGGTCGCCTTCCGAATCCGGCGAACCTGGCGGGCCACCGGGGATCTTGTCGCCGTGGTCGAAGAAGATTTCGGAGCACGGACCGCAGGGACCGGTGTCGCCCATCTGCCAGAAGTTGTCGCTCGACGCGATGCGGACGATCCTGTCGTCGGCAAAGCCCGAGATCTTTTTCCAGATGCGAAAGGCTTCGTCGTCGGTGTGATAGACGGTGACGAGCAGCTTATCTTTCTTGAGCCCGAACTCCTTGGTCAGCAAATTCCAAGCGAGCTCAATGGCGCGGTCCTTGAAGTAGTCGCCGAACGAGAAGTTGCCGAGCATCTCGAAGAATGTGTGATGACGCGCGGTGTAGCCGACGTTGTCGAGGTCGTTATGCTTACCGCCGGCGCGGACACATTTCTGCGAGGACGTAGCGCGCGGAATGGCGCGCGTTTCCTGACCGGTGAAGACGTTCTTGAATTGCACCATGCCCGCGTTCGTGAACATCAGCGTCGGGTCATTGCGCGGCACGAGCGGCGACGACGGCACGATCTCGTGGCCGTTCTTGCCAAAGTAGTCGAGGAACAAGGAGCGGATTGCGCTGACGCCAGCCATCTGTGCTTTCAAGCCTTTTTCGCGGACATAACCGCCCGGACATGCGTTCCGAAACGGCTCAAGGCCGCCGTTGTAGCGGCGGCCTTGTTGGGTGTCCAGAAAGTGCAGGTGAGGCTAAATCGAACGGCAAAAGACGTCCCAAATAGTCATTTTAGCGCTTAGCCTTGGCGACTTTCTTGGTGTCCTCGTCGGGGAGAACGCCGTCCTCGTCGGGCTCTTCGCCATCGTCCTCCCCAGCGTCAGGGTTGGCCAGCATCTTCTCCACAATCAGACCGGCGTTGGCCCGGATGGCATTCTCGATCTCAAGAGCCACTTTCGGGTTCTCCTTGAGATAAGATTTGGCGTTTTCGCGGCCCTGCCCGATGCGGTCACCATTATAGGACAGCCACGCACCCGACTTTTCGACGATACCGGCCTTCACGCCCAAATCGATCAATTCTCCGACTTTCGAGACGCCCTCGCCGTACATGATGTCGAACTCGACCTGCTTGAACGGCGGCGCGACCTTGTTCTTGACGACCTTCACCCGGGTCTGGTTGCCGATCGTCTCGTCACGATCCTTGATCTGGCCGATGCGGCGGATATCGAGACGAACGGACGCGTAGAACTTCAGCGCATTGCCGCCCGTGGTCGTTTCCGGGTTTCCGAACATGATGCCAATCTTCATGCGGATCTGATTGATGAAGATGACCATGCACTTCGATTTCGAGATCGACCCCGTCAGCTTGCGCAGCGCCTGACTCATCAGACGCGCCTGAAGGCCCGGCAGACTGTCGCCCATCTCGCCTTCAAGCTCGGCCTTCGGCGTCAAGGCCGCAACCGAGTCGACGACCAGCACGTCGATAGCACCGGAACGAACGAGCGTATCGGCGATCTCAAGCGCCTGCTCGCCGGTATCAGGCTGTGAAATCAATAGGTCTTCGACCTTGACGCCGAGCTTTTTGGCATAGCTCGGGTCGATGGCATGCTCGGCATCGACAAACGCGCAGACGCCACCTCGCTTTTGCGCCTCGGCCACGACATGTAGCGCCAACGTCGTCTTGCCCGAGCTTTCCGGACCGTAAATCTCGATGATGCGGCCCTTGGGCAGACCGCCGATGCCGAGCGCAATGTCTAGCCCGAGAGAACCTGTCGGGATTGCCTCGATATCGACCTTCTCGTTGGCCCCGAGGCGCATAATCGACCCCTTGCCAAAATTCTTGTCGATCTGCTGGAGCGCATGTTCGAGCGCTTGCTTCTTATCCATTTTGCCCCCTTCGAGCACAGTCCAATCCGGCCGTTCCATCGTCGTCACCCTCAATCCCTATGGCAAGCGCCCAGCGCCTTCAATTAATCATATGTGTACATGATTTGTTCCGGAGGCGTCAATCTCGTTTTGTTCTCACGCCGGCTGGCGATTCCAGACCTGCGGCACATCGCAATAACTCGAACTTATAGAGTGCATCGGTAGCGAACGGCGCTATCTCGGGGGACAGCGCAATCGGCGCACGAATTCAAATTTCAGAAGTGAGGTAGGCATGAGCAGTGACAAGACCCGCCGGTTCGGCATTCGTGTCGGTGAAGCCCTGGTGGCGGGCGGCCCTCCAGGAACCGCCGCCGAACCGGAAGTCGCGATCGGCGAGATGGACGGCCCCTTCGGCACCGCATTCGCGACGCTCCTCGGCGACCAGACGAAGGGACACAGCAAGGTGCTGTCGCTTCTCAACACCGACGTAATGGTGCGTCCACCGACGCTCTGCGTTAGCAAGGTGACGGTCGAAAACGAACGCTACACCAATATCCTCATGGGCACCGTGCAGTACGCAACGGCGATGGGCGTGCTCGATGCGGTTCGTTCGGGCGACCTGCCGAAGGACAAGGTCGACGATCTTGGCGTCATTGTTTCGGTGTGGCTCAATCCGTCGGTCGCGACGATCGAGAAACTCGACCACAAAGTCCTGTTCGACATTCATCGCAAGGCGACGGCGCTCGCCATTCACAAGGCGATGAACTACCAGCCGACGATCGACTGGCTGCTGGAAAATCAGGACAAGGTCATTCACAAGTACTTCGAGAAGGGCCTGAAGGGCGAAATCTAAGGTCTTTCGTCATTCCCGGACGGCTACGCTTGCCGTGGCCGTCCGGAATCCCTCGTCACAATGGCCGGAATTGCCGTTAGCAGAACGCGACTCATTTTAATCCATCACCGGGGCGGCGCGGGCAACGATGTTGCGGGTATCAACGCCAGGCGGAAGCGCGCCGAATGCGCCGGATCCGTCGCTTAGCCGCGACGCACAGAAACCATCGGCAACCAGTTGCGGCGCGTGCCGGATCAGCAACGACGCCTGCAGCGCAATCACGAGGTCGCGGACGAACGCACGCGCCTGCGACTCGTCGCTGATAGTCACGGCCGCACGCATGCGCTCCAGGAATTGCGCGAGCCTGCGATCGGCACTCGCGGCTTCGCTCATCTCGTCTGTCAGAACTTCGACGGCAAGCGGCGCCCGCGCGATGGCGCGCAAAACATCGAGACACATGATGTTCGCCGATCCTTCCCAAATCGAATTCAGCGGCATCTCACGATAGATCCGCGCCAGGTTGAATTCCTCGACGTAACCGTTGCCGCCGAGAACTTCCATCGCTTCAGCCGCGAACGTCGGCCCGCGTTTGCAAATCCAGAACTTCGCCGCCGGCGTCACCACACGGCGGAACGTATTCGCGGCTTCACCGTCCTCGTCGTAAGCGCGCGCTAAACGCAGCGCCAACAACGTCGCCGCCTCGGATTCGATTGCGAGATCCGCAAGGACATTCGTCATCAGAGGGTGATCGACGAGCTGCTTTTGAAAAGTCCGTCGATGCTGCGCATGGTGAATGGCCTGCGCCAACGCCTGGCGCATCAATCCCGCCGTGCCGATCGCGCAATCGAGCCGCGTATAGTTTCCCATCTCGATGATGGTCGGAATACCGCGTCCCTCCACGCCGAGAATCTCTCCGTGCGCATTCACGAATTCGACCTCGCTCGACGCATTCGATCTGTTGCCGAGCTTATCCTTCAAGCGGCGGATATGGATTGCATTACGTCGTCCGTCTGGCGTCCAGCGCGGAACGAGGAAACAGGTCGGCCCAGCCTCGGTCCGAGCGAGAACGAGAAAAGCGTCGCACATCGGCGCCGACATGAACCACTTGTGTCCGTTCAACCTATAGAAGTGTCGCTCGCCGTCGCTTGCATAAAGTTTGGCCTGGGTTGCATTCGCCCGGAGATCGGAGCCGCCTTGGTTCTCCGTCATCGCCATACCGATAAGCGCGGAGCTTTTTTCGTACGCTGGGCGAAAGCTCGGGTCGTAGGTCCGCGAAAACACGCGCGGCAGCCACTCGGCGGCGATGTGTGGCACGCGCAGCAGCGGCGGCACGCATCCGTACGTCATCGAGATCGGGCAATAAACACCGCTTTCGATTTGTGCCAGCATGTATGCGCCGGCAGCGCGCGCGACATGCGCACCGGGCTTTGGTTCCGACCACGGGCTACAATGCAAACCCGCTTCCATGGCGAGCGCCAGCAGCCCATGCCATGACGGATGGAAATCGACCTCGTCGATGCGATGACCATACCTGTCGAAAGCGCGCAGCACGGGCGGATTGCGATTGGCATCCGAGCCAAGCGCGATCGTCTCAGCTGCTCCGAGGCGGGCACCGAGCACGCTGAGGCCGGTTTCCGCTTCGCGGCCGATTTCGCGTCCGACTGCCTGACGCAGGACACCATCGCTCTCGAACAGATTGTAGTCTTCAAGCGGCGGCGGCTGGTTGGTGACCTCAATCATGGCAGCCCCTTTTCGTGCCGCAAGCGGCCCTTTTCTCATTGGCTATTCTAGGTGAATTTCGAACCGTTCGTGAGAAAAGCCGGTCTCGCAAGCTTAATATCGTGAAAACAACGCCCGCACCGCGATCTCATGAGGTCAGATGGAGCGAAAGCGTGCCCAATTGACAGAAGCGTTCGCACCATCAATGGTGCCGCCGAAATCTCCCCAATCGACAATCAAGAACAGACAGGATTGCTGCCGATGGCTTCCACGCGCACGCCCGCCAAACATTTCGCCCCTCTCGCCATCGGCGCTCCCGAACCTTTCCGCACGCTTCCCGTCAAGCTTGAGCGCATGATCCACTTCGTGCCCCCGCACAACGAGAAGATCCGCGCCAAGATCAAGGATCTCGCCGCGCAGGTGGACGTCGTCCTTGGCAATCTCGAAGACGCGGTGCCGCTCGACCAGAAAGAGAATGCCCGTAAAGGCTTCATCGAAATGGTGCGCAATAACGACTTCGGTACGACCGGCGTCTGGACGCGCATCAACTGCCTGAATTCGCCCTGGGTTCTCGACGACGTTACTGAGATCGTGGCTGCGGTCGGCAACAAGCTCGACGTCATCATGCTGCCGAAGGTCGAAGGTCCGTGGGACATCCACTATCTCGATCAGCTTTTGGCTCAGCTCGAAGCCAAGCACGGCATCAAGAAGCCGATCCTGATCCACGCCATTCTCGAAACCGCTGAAGGCGTCAACAACGTCGAAGCCATCGCGGCGGCATCGCCGCGCATGCACGGTATGAGCCTCGGCCCGGCCGATCTCGCCGCCTCGCGCGGCATGAAGACGACGCGCGTCGGCGGCGGGCATCCCGACTACGGCGTCCTTTCCGATCCCGGAAAAGATGCATCTGCAGCTCGCACCTTTTATCAACAGGACCTCTGGCACTATACGATCGGCAAGATGGTCGACGCCTGCCAGGCTTATGGTCTGAAAGCCTTTTACGGTCCGTTCGGTGATTTTGCCGACCTTGCGGCCTGCGAAGCCCAATTCCGGAACGCCTTCCTGCAGGGTTGCCTCGGCGCCTGGTCCTTGCACCCCTCACAAATCGAGATCGCAAAGCGCGTCTTCTCGCCCGACCCGGCGGAAGTCAAATTCGCCAAGCGCATCCTCGACGCCATGCCGGACGGCACGGGGGCGGTTATGCTGGACGGCAAGATGCAGGATGACGCCACCTGGAAGCAGGCGAAGGTTATCGTCGATCTGGCAAAGATCGTTGCCGCCAAGGATCCTGAGCGGGCGGCGCTTTACGGCGAACTCTGACGCGTAAACCGCTCTTGCGAGTTTCCGATGCTTGTCACACAGTGGCAGGATGCACACGATCAAGCATGCCAAATTCGCGATTGGACAGGTCGTCCGTCATCGCATCTACCCGTTTCGCGGGCTGATCTTTGATATCGATCCCGAATTCGCCAACACCGAGGAGTGGTAGCTATCGATCCCCGAGGAGGTTCGCCCGAGGAAAGATCAGCCCTACTACCATCTCTATGCGGAAAACGCGGAGACGACGTATCTTGCCTACGTCTCCGAGCAAAATCTGCTGCTGGATGAATCGACGGCGCCATTGCGCCATCCCGACATCGTCGACCTATTCATCAACGACGCCAACGGCGCCTATAAGTTGCGCTCCGGAGTTGCAAACTGATCCGGCGCGACAGAACTCTAAAGCCCCGATTTATTAGATTGAAAAAAACCGCCCCGCTGTAGCGGGGCGGTCATGAAGCATGCAGTCGTAGACAAAGACTTACTTTTTCGGTGCCGCCTTTGCCGGGGCCTTTGCAGTCGAGCCCGTCGTGGTCGGCGGCGCGCCCGGCGCATCGAGCGGAAGATTCTTCATCTCGTTGGCTTTCCACTCTGCGGCCAGTTTCTGTTGCCGCTCACGAATCTGCTTCATGAGCTGGCTGCGCGCTTCCGCATATTTCTTGTTGTCGACCGGAGGTCCGGCGGCAGCTTCGTTGTAGCCGTCAAGAGGAACGGGGAAACCAACGGGCTGGGCTGCAGCATTCATCGCCAGTACCATGATGCCGCCGCCCGTCGACATCTCTTTGAGAATTTCGGGCGTCGCCTCCGTCTCGGCCGTGCATCCGGCCGGATGGCATAGCGAATAGTGCAACTCGATCGGCTTCAGCTTTTTCTCGTCGATCTTCTCGTTTTTCGCGGCCTTGGCCCACTGTTCCTTGGTGTAGACGGCAGCGCGGATGCCCGGCGGGATAGCCATGCCGAGAGGAACCATGATCATCAGCGACTTTTTCGGGTTGCCTTCGATTTCACGGATGGCCGCCGACACAAGGACCATGCCCGTGTTGCCGTCGAGACGCTCATGGTGCGTAAGGCAGAGCTGTTTTTCTTCCTTTTCCTCTTTGCCGTCCTTGCCTTTCTTCATGATCGGCGCTTTTTCACAAAGCTTGACCCAGGCGCTTTTCGTGGGTGCGGCCTTGCCTGCCGCCGCAGTCTTGGCAGCCGGCGCCGATTGCACCTTTTTCGGGGCAATCTTGATTTCTTTTTCCTTGGTCTGGGCGAATGCCGCCGTTGCGGACATCGCAACACCGATTGCCAAGGCGGAGACGAGCGCCCTGCCGCTCGCGCGCAATACTGCGTTTGCCATCAACCTAAAAATCCTCGCTTGTGCTCTAAAAGCCGGGCGTTCCGGCCCCTTCCCCTCGTCATCACGCAGAAGAAAAAGCTGCGTGGACCCGGCAACCCGCCGTTCGATGCCCGAGTAAGGCCTGGAATGCGGCAATCCCGTGGCCGGGTATCTTAACAACAGGGGGCTACATCTCCCAATATGCTTTCGTTGCGTCAATGCCACTGCGGCAAGCTGGACAACCCCCAGCTCACACGGATAAAAAACGCCAATCCAACAAAGCGAATGCCACACTCCCGGGACATACTTGCGTGTTCTTGAGCCGGTCGATCAAATTTTTGGGGCCGGCGATGTCAATCGGGAAACTTTCCCTCATTGCGTCTCTGTGGTTGTCGTTTCTCGCGTGCGTTTCCGCGAACGCGACCCCTCACCACGCAATCGCCATCCGTGGCGAGCCTTCGCTCCCCAATGGCTTTTCGCATTTTCCCTATGTCAATCCCGATGCCCCCAAGGGCGGCACTCTAAGGCTCGGCGTGCAGGGCTCGTTCGAAACGCTCAATCCCCTGATCGTCGCTGGCGTTCCCGCTTCGGGCATTCGAGAGTTTTGCATCGAAAGCCTGATGGCGCGGAGCCTCGACGAACCCTTTACATTGTATGGCCTTCTCGCGGAGACGATCGACGTTGCGGACGACCGGAAGTCCGTCACATTCGAGATCAATCCCAGAGCCAAATTCTCCGACCGCCAGCCGGTCACGCCCGAAGACGTCATCGCCTCGTTCGAGCTTCTGAAAACGAAAGGGCGTCCCAACCATCGAACGTATTTCGCCAAGGTGCCGAAGGCGGAGAAAGTCGGAGATCATGGCGTGCGATTTACGTTCGAGGATGCTGACGACCGTGAACTGCCGCTGATCCTCGGGCTGATGCCGGTCTTCAAAGCCCATGGCATGACGCCCGAGCAATTCACCGCGGGTTCGATGACCCCCCTCATCGGCTCCGGACCCTATACCGTTTCGCGCGTCGATGCCGGACGCTCCCTCACTTATACGCGCGATCCCGAATATTGGGGCAAAGATCTCCCCGTCAATCGTGGCCGCTTCAACTTCGACGAAATCCGCTTCGATTATTTTCGCGACGCGTCAGTGATGCTCGAAGCTTTCCGTTCGGGCACGCTCGATCTGAGGCTTGAGGAAGATCCGGGGCGCTGGGCCGATGCCTACAATATCCCAGCCGTCCACGATGGACGTATTATCAAGACCGAGTTCCCGATCGGACTTCCGGCTGGAATGTCGGCGCTGGTTTTCAATACCCGCCGCGCGATCTTTTCCGATCCGCGAGTTCGCCGCGCACTGATGATGTTGTTCAACGCCGAATGGGTCAACCGCACGCTTTACAACGGGCTGTTCAAGCGCACGACAAGCTTCTTCGCGCGGTCTTACCTGTCTTCCGCGGGCCGCCCGGCCGACGCCTACGAACGCAAGCTCCTGGCGCCGTTCCCCGACGCTGTTCGCCCCGCGATCCTCGACGGGACGTATAACTTTCCGGCTGGCGACGCTAGCGGCAACAATCGCTCCAATCAACGAGCGGCATTCAAGTTGTTGACGGACGCCGGGATGGTTCTGAAAGGCGAGCGCATGGTCAACGCCAAGACCGGGCAGCCGCTTGCGTTCGAGATCCTCGCCAACAGCAACGCACAAGAGGCGCTCCTTCTGAGCTATGCGCGAAGCCTGGAGCCGCTCGGCATCGTCGCGCGCATACGCGTCGTCGACAGCGCGCAATATCAGGGACGTATCTCGACCTTCGATTTCGATATGATTCAGAACAACTGGCCCGCGTCGTTGTCTCCCGGCAATGAGCAGCTGTTCCGCTGGTCGGCGAAGACGGCGAACGCGCAAGGCTCATTCAATTTCGCAGGTGTCAAAAATCCCGCCGCCGACGCGATGATCGATGCGATGCTCGCCGCCGACACCGAACCGGATTTCATTTCCTCTGTCCGCGCCCTCGATCGCGTTTTGCTTTCCGGCGACTACGTCGTTCCGCTCTTTTATCCGCCTGCGCAATGGGTTGCATATTGGGCGCGTCTGCACCATCCCGACAAAACTCCGCTGTTCGGCTATGCCGTCGATACGTGGTGGTCCGAGAAGAAGTGATGTCCTCAGAAATAGAACCGTTCAACATGGCCGAATATGCCATCGGCCGGCATGCCCGCTTGACCCCCGGCAAGACGGCGCTGCTCGTCTACGACATGCAGAACCCCAACGATCCGCTGGAAACGTGGACGTTCGCCGAAATCGACCGCGCCATCCGTAACATTGCAGCCGGATTGACGGCACTGAGTCTGCGTCGCGGCGACCGCATCGGCATTCGCCTCGGCAATTCGAGCCAATCGGCTCTGATGTTTTTCGCAGCTATCGCCGGAGGTTTCGTAGCGCTGCCGCTGTCCGATCAGCTGACTGCAACCGAACTCGCGGCGTTGCTCGACGACAGCGAAGCGGCAGTCCTTGCGACGGCGCAATCTGTGCCGAAGGGCGTTGCGCGCCAAGACCTCGTCGTCATTTCCCCGGGCGACGTCGCGGCAATGATCCTGCGCGGCGCTCCGCAGGATTATGCATCGACATCGGCCGACGATCCGGCATTCCTCATTTACACCTCGGGAACCACCGCGCGCCCGAAAGGCGTCCTGCATGCTCAACGTTCCGCGCGCGGACGGGCGCCAATGTATCAGGGCTGGTACGGCATCCGCGACGACGATCGCATGCTGCACGCGGGCGCGTTCAACTGGACATTCACCCTTGGGGTCGGATTGACGGACCCGTGGGTGAACGGCGCAACGGCCATCGTCTGCACGGGCGATAAGACACCCGAGCTTTGGCCCGGCGTCATCGCCAAAACGGGTGCTACGCTGTTCGCAGCCGTGCCCGGCGTCTACCGTCAGATTTTGAAATACGCAGGTCCGGAGCGCGGCGCGTTCGGAAAGCTTCGACACGCTCTGATGGCCGGGGAAACGCCACCGCCGGGACTGATCCAGGAATGGACGGCAACGACGGGCCTGCCGCTCTACGAAGCGCTCGGCATGAGCGAAATCTCGACCTACATTTCGACCGGTCCATCGGTGCCCTACAAGCCAGGCACCGTCGGCAAAGCGCAACAGGGCCGGCGCGTTGCGATCCTCCCCGTCGAAGGCGATGACGATCCGCTGCCGCCAAACAGCAATGGCCTCATTGCCGTGCATCGCTCCGATCCGGGTTTGATGCTTGGCTACTGGCGACGGCCCGACGAGGAAGCCGAAGTGTTTCGCGGCGACTGGTTCACCGGCGGCGATCTCGGTTCGATGGACGAGGAGGGCTACATCGCGCATCTCGGACGCGCCAACGAGCTGATGAACGCCGGCGGCTACCGCGTCTCGCCGCTTGAAGTCGAAGCCGCGCTCGCGCGGTGCCCAGCCGTGGCCGAAGTCGCATGCGCGGAGGTGCGCGTGCGCAGTGATGTCTCGATCATCGCCGCGTTCGTTGTTCCTGCTGACAGCGCAAAACGCGACACCCAAGCCATCAAAGCGTTCGCAACAGAAAATCTCGCCGCCTATAAAGTTCCGCGCGAGATCGTTTTCGTCGATCGCCTTCCCCGCACACCGAATGGCAAGATCCAACGGAAAGCGCTGACGATATCTTCATCGCGAGATTGACGCCGCTTTCGCGGGCGGAATTATCGCGTCACTTCCCAGGTCGTTTCGATTTCGCCGGTTTCCTTGTTCTTTGTATCTTTCAGCGAAATACCCATCTTCGCGAGTTCGTCGCGGATGCGATCCGATTCTGCAAAGTCCTTGCGCTTGCGTGCTTCGAGACGTGCGTTGATCAGAGGCACGACGGCCGAAGCGACCGACTGCGCAGTCTCTGCAGCTTGCTCATTTGTTTTTTCAAGAGTCGCACCGTCGAAGCCAAGAAAACCGAGCGCGGCGCCGAGCTTTTTTGCATCCTTCGCCGCTGCGAGACTGTGAAGCTCGGCGATTGCTTTCGGTGTATTGAGATCGTCCCCAAGAGCCTCCAAAACTTCTTGCGCAATATCTGAGCGATCCGCGGTATCGAGACCATCAACCGCGAACCAGCCCGTAAGAATCTTTTGGCTCTCTTCCAGGCCCTTTCTCGTCCAGTCGATCGGTTGCCGATAGTGCGTCCTAAGCATGTTCAGGCGTAGAACCTCACCGGGCCAGCCATCCGCTAGCAGTTCATGGATCGTCACGAAATTCCCCAGGCTCTTGGACATCTTCTCGCCCTCAACCTGCAGGAAGCCGTTGTGCATCCAGACATTCGCCATGACCGATGTGCCGTGCGCGCAGCGCGATTGCGCGATCTCGTTCTCATGGTGCGGAAACGTCAGATCGATGCCGCCGCCATGAATATCGAAGACCGGGCCGAGCAACGCGCCCGCCATCGCCGAGCACTCGATGTGCCATCCAGGCCGCCCCGGCGTCGCGATCCCGCACGGTGAAGGCCATGCCGGTTCGCCCGGCTTCGACGGCTTCCAGAGCACGAAGTCCATCGGACCTCGCTTGTAGGGCGCAACTTCGACGCGCGCGCCTGCTTCCATTTCGTCGAGCGAACGGTTCGAAAGACGGCCGTAGTCCGGCATCGACGCAACATCGAACAACACATGATCTTCCGCGACGTAAGCGTTGCCGCGCTGAACCAGCGTTTCGATGAGCGACACCATCGTCTCGCGGCCATCGTCGCGGCGAATGTATTCGGTCGCGCGCGGTTCATACGTCGGCGGCAGCACACCGAGCGCGGCAATGTCCTCGTGGAACTGTTTTTCGGTCGCTGCGGTAACTTTACGGATCGCCTCGTTCAGCGGCAGATCGGGAAAGTCCCGCGCCGCCCGCGCGTTGATCTTGTCGTCGACGTCGGTAATGTTGCGGACATACGTGACGTGATCCGGCCCATAGATGTGGCGCAGCAGGCGAAACAGCACATCGAACACGATCACGGGCCGCGCGTTGCCGATATGCGCATAGTCGTAGACGGTCGGCCCACAGACGTACATGCGGACGTTCGTCGGATCGATCGGCTCGAACGCGGCTTTCTGCCGGGTCAGCGTGTTATAAAGTTTGATCGCCAATCTCGACCTCGTGTATGTCTCTGCCACAATTTCGCGTCAGACCGCGCCGTGCGGCTGGGTGCGAAGTATGGCACAGGCGCGCAGGACGGGGATAACTTCCAACCTGCGCCTTAGCGAGTTGCCGTCCCCAAGGTCAAGCATTTGAACACATTTGAAAAACCAGTGCGGTCGCAATTGCTCCGCATTGACCGGCTAGCAGATCACGGCTTAAGGCTTCCTCACTGTGCCGCGTCCCCAACCGAAGGCCGGTTGCTTTAGGCTATGCGCGGATTCGATAAGCGGGTTTAAGAGGCTGGCGTGAGCCGAGCGAAATCAATGGGAACTGCCGTTCGCCGGCTTCTGTTTGCCTTGGCGGCGATAGCGGTCGGCTTCATCTTCATTCCCGAGGTGGCCTCGGCACAGAGCTGGTGGCCATTCGGCGGTGGCGACGAAGAGGAACAGGATCGTCCGCCCGTTCCGCGCGAGCCCGTCTATCGCCAGCCCGACGCCATCCCGGCTCCCCCGCCACAGCAAGCGCCGCCGCCGATGGCTCCGCCCTCTCCTGGCGCACCCTCCGCGCCAGCGAGCCCGCCGCCACCCGGCGCATCATCTGCGAATAATACCTGGTCGCAAAAGAACCCTATCTGTTTGCAGCTCGAACAACGGCTGGCGCAGGAAGGTCAGAAGAACGGCCAATCCCGCGCCGAGCTTCCGCGCATCGAGGACGAGATCCGGCAGCTCGAACGCGCCATCGACAGCGGCGAATCGCAGCTGGATCACGGATGCTACGATTATTTCCTCTTTACGAAGACGCTTCGTAATTCTCGGCAATGCAAAAACCTGTCGCGCCAAGTCGACGATTCAAAGAGGCGTCTCTCCGATCTCGATGCGCAACGCCAGGACATCCTGAGTTCGTCCGGACATTCCTACCAGGACGATATCATCCGCGAACTGGCACGCAACAATTGCGGCGCCCAGTACACGGCCATGGCCCGCCGAAGCAGCGACGGCATGTGGGAAGACGAAGAGTCGAGCGGCGGCAGCACGTGGCAACCCCGCGCGTTCAACGGCGGACAGACGTATCGAACGGTCTGCGTGCGCCTCTGCGACGGCTATTACTTCCCTGTCAGCTTTTCGACGTTGCCTAACCACTTCGCGAACGACGCGCAGGTCTGTTCCTCGAAATGCGCGGCACCTGCAGAGCTGTTCTATTATCCGAACCCGGGGGGAACGATTGAACAGGCTGTGGCTCTCAATTCGCAGGAAGCCTATCCGAAGCTGAAGTTTGCCTTCCGCTATCGCAAGGAAATCGTCAACGGATGCTCGTGCAAGGCAGCCGACTACGTTCCAGCCGACGGCAGCGCACCCAAGAAAGCCGAAAACGGATCGACGAATTCGAATTCTGCGACGCACGCACAAGCAGAAGACGCAGCGACGGCGGCGGCACGAGCGCTGGCCGCGCAACAGCCCGCCGCTGCATCACCGGCTGCGCCCGCAGCGGCCCCCGCCGATAATGGCGGCTGGCAGACGCAATCGCAGCGGTAATCACGACGCGAATGCCGCGCCGCTCGCCCTTCCGAGGCTCTTCAGGCGCGTTTGCCTTCGAGGCGGGCGAGAACGCGATCTCTTCCGATCAGCGGCAGAAGCGCCTTTAACTCAGGACCCGATTCGCGTCCCGTCAGCGCCAGCCGCAGAGGATGAAACAGCGCACGGCCCTTGGCGCCTGTCCGCGATTTGACAGCGGCCGTCCATTCGGACCACGTACTCTCGCCCCAAGGCTCCAACGGCAATGTCTCGGCGGCCGCGACCGCCAGTTTCGAGTCTTCGATCACCGGCTCGATATTGCCCCCAACGACCTCCCACCAGAGGCGTGCATCGCTGAGCACTTCGAGGTTGCCGCGCACCGCCTGCCAGAAGTCTTCGCGGCCCTCGACGCCAAGGTTGCGAAGACGCTCCGCCACGTCGGCGTAATCGAGCATGTGCAGCAGCTTGCCATTGAGCGTCTTCAACTCGGCAACATCGAATCGGCCGGGAGCGGTCGAAATTTTCGAGAAGTCCAGCCGTTCGGCAAGCGCATCGCGCGACGTCAGCGGCTCGATGGCGTCCGAGGTACCGACGAGGGCCGCATGGCAAAGCACCGCCATCGGCTCCAGACCCCCATCCCGGAAACTTTGCACCGAAAGCGCGCCGAGGCGCTTCGAAAGCGCCTGACCGTCTGCGTCGACCAGCAGAGAATGATGCCCGAATGCGGGCGGCGTCGCGCCTGCAGCCTCGAACAACGCCAACTGCACGCCGGTATTCGTAACGTGATCCTCACCGCGGACGATGTGCGTGATGCCGAAGTCGATATCGTCGATGACGCTCGTCAACGTGTACAGAAATGTTCCGTCTTCGCGAATAAGAACAGGATCGGACAACGAGCCCAGATCGACCGTCTGATCGCCACGGATGAGATCGTTCCAAGAGACAAGCGTTGGCTGCGGCGCGAGCCCCCTGCCCTCCTCCGTATTGGGCAAACGAAAGCGCCAGTGCGGTTTCCGACCCGACCCCATCTTTTCGGCGATTTCGGCTTTGGAGAGTTTCAGTGCGGCGCGATCGTAAATCGGCGGACGATGCATCGCGAGTTGCCGCTTGCGTCGCCGGTCCAACTCCTCTTCCGTCTCGAAGGCTGGATAGAGAATACCCTGTGCTTTGAGCGTATTCGCAACGGATTCGTACCGCGCTGTGCGGTCCTGCTGACGTACCTCCTCGTCCCACGTCAGCCCAAGCCAATTCAGATCGTCGCGGATCGCCCGCGCGAACTCTTCAGTCGAACGCGCCGTATCAGTATCGTCAAGACGCAACAAAAAGGTGCCCCGATGCTTTCTAGCATAGAGCCAGTTCAGCGCCGCCGTGCGGATATTGCCGATGTGAAGGCGGCCTGTGGGACTCGGTGCGAAGCGGACGCGCGGTTTCATTGGCTGGTCTCGGATTTCAAACGCGCTGCACCCTACAGGCCGGTATGCCGATAGCAAGACCGGCGCGACTATTTCGCAATCTTCTGATTTACCGGTGAGGCGGGAGGCTTTGTCGCTTTCTCGGGAGCTTGAGCATCCGTCAGCTCGGCTTTCGAAGGCACATCCTCGCGAAACCAGTTGGTAATCGGATAGCGGCGGTCGCGTCCGAAGTTGCGAGCCGAAATCTTGACGCCGGGTGCTGCCTGCCGCCGCTTGTACTCAGCAAGATAAAGCAGCCGTTCGATCTTTTTCACCG
Organism: Hyphomicrobium sp.; assembly: GCF_035548195.1. Taxonomy (GTDB): domain Bacteria; phylum Pseudomonadota; class Alphaproteobacteria; order Rhizobiales; family Hyphomicrobiaceae; genus Hyphomicrobium_B. The sequence continues at coordinate 260,369 of NZ_DASZTY010000025.1, read as the reverse complement.
TCTCTGGCGCGTGGCCGCGCGCGATGACCTCTGCGACCGGCATCTCATTTTCGACAAGGCTGACAAGAATATCGTCCAACTCGTCATAAGGCGGAAGCGAGTCCTGGTCCGTCTGGTTGGCGCGCAATTCCGCTGTTGGCGCCTTGGTCAGAACGCGTTCGGGAATAACCTCAGCATGCGGACCAAACCCACCCTCCGGAACATGGGCATTCCGCCAGCGCGCCAGCGCATAGACTTGCGTTTTATAGATATCTTTGATCGGGTTGTACCCACCGTTCATATCGCCATAGAGTGTCGCGTAGCCGACCGACATTTCGCTCTTGTTACCTGTCGTCACGACCATGGCGCCGAACTTGTTCGAGATCGCCATCAGGATCGTGCCACGCACGCGGCTCTGAAGATTCTCTTCGGTGATATCGGCGTTCGTGCCGGCGAAGAGATCCTTGAGGCTCCACGTCAGACCGGCAACCGCCGGTTCGATAGAGACCTTGTCATAACGGATGCCGAGCGCCTTGGCACATGCTGCGGCGTCCGCAAGGCTCTCGTCGGACGTAAACTTCGATGGCAGCATGACCGCATGCACGCGGTCCGGCCCCAACGCATCGACTGCAATCGCGGCGACGAGCGCGGAATCGATGCCTCCCGAAAGCCCAAGCACGACACCGGGAAAGCCATTCTTATTGACGTAGTCTTTGAGACCCAAAACGCAGGCGTGATAAGCAGCCGCCGGGCCTTCCGCGAGCTTTGCGGCCTTGGCGGGCTGACAAACCCATCCCTTCGGCGTGCGACGCCATTCCGTCAGACAAAGCTCCTCGCGCCACGCCGGAAGCTGCACCGCTAGACTGCGATCGCTATTCAACACGAATGACGCGCCGTCGAAGACGAGTTCATCCTGACCACCGACCTGATTGACATAGGCAAGCGGCAAACCGCTCTCCGTCACACGGCCCACGGCGATGTTCATTCGGATTTCCGACTTTGGCCAATCGAATGGTGAACCGTTCGGCGAGACAAGCAACTCCGCGCCGGTCTCGGCGAGCGTCTCGACGACTTCCGCGCCCCAGATGTCTTCGCAGATCGGCACACCGATACGCACGCCGCGCACATTCAGCGGACCCGGCATCGGCCCTGTTGCGAAGACGCGCTTCTCGTCGAAGACTCCGTAATTTGGAAGATCGACCTTCAGCGTCACCGCTTCGATGCGCCCACCGTCCAGAAGTGCGACGGCGTTATAGACTTTGCCGTCGTGGCGCCAGATCGCACCGATCAACATCGCGGGACCGTCAGCACACTGTACAGAAAGCCGCTCAAGCTCAGCGCGTGTTGCATCCTGGAATGCAGGTTTGAGCACCAAATCTTCCGGCGGATAGCCGTTGAGAAACAGCTCAGGAAAAACGATCACATCGGCGCCAAGCGCTTTCGCGCGCGCGTGTGCATCCGCTGCGCGCTTGGCGTTGCCCTTCAGGTCACCGACAATAGGGTTGAGCTGCGAGAGCGCAATTCTAAGCTTAGCAGGTACGGTCATGAAGCGTATTTAAAATGCGCCACCTGCCGGGTCCAGCGTGAGGACCTTTCACGCGAGCCGCCTTAATCATCGTCATCGTCGCAGGCGACGGGAAACTCGACATCAGGGTCCCAGCAAATCCCGGACTCATGGACACTTTTATAAATCGTCATGCGCAATTCCGCAGCCGCGACGGCTGAGACTTGAAGAGCGAAGACACATGCGAGAACGACGCGATTGAGCATGCCTGGCACTCCCGCCTGACTATCCCGACACTGCCACAAAACGGCCGGCGCAAGACACGCCGGCCGTTTTCCAAATTATGCGATCAGTGTCCTCGGCTCGGAACGCTGGTCGGCAGCCCGCTCTTTTTTCAATTGCTCGGCAACCAGGAACGCGAGTTCGAGCGCCTGGTCGGCATTCAAACGTGGATCGCAATGCGTATGATAGCGATCCGAGAGATCCTGCTCGGAGATTGCCGTCGCACCGCCTGTGCATTCGGTCACATTCTGCCCGGTCATCTCGACGTGGATGCCGCCCGCGTGCGTGCCTTCGGCGCGATGCACCTCGAAGAACGAAAGACTTTCCTTAAGAATGCGATCAAACGGCCGTGTCTTGTAACCATTGACAGCCGAGATCGTGTTGCCGTGCATGGGGTCGCACGACCAGATGACCTTGCGGCCAGCCTTTTTCACAGCGCGAATAAGCTTCGGCAGATGCGTCTCGACCTTGTCGAAGCCGAAACGGCAGATAAGCGTCAAGCGCCCCGGCTCGTCCTTCGGATTGAGAAGATCGATTAGGCGCAGCAGCCCATCTGGATCGAGCGAGGGGCCGCACTTCAAGCCGATCGGATTCTTGATGCCGCGGCAGTATTCGATGTGCGCATGATCGGGCTGGCGCGTCCGGTCCCCGACCCAGATCATGTGACCGCTCGTGGCGTACCAGTCGCCACTGGTCGAATCCTTACGCGTCAGCGCCTGCTCATAGCCGAGCAGCAGCGCCTCGTGGCTGGTATAGAAATGCGTCGTGCGAAGCTGCGGTGTATTTTCCGACGTAATGCCGCAAGCACGCATGAATTCCATCGTCTCGGCAATGTGATCGGCGAGTTCCTGATACCGATGACCTTGCGGACTATCCTTCACGAAACCCATGTTCCACTGATGCACGCGTTCGAGGTCGGCATAGCCGCCCGTCGCAAACGCGCGGATCAGGTTGAGCGTCGCCGCCGATTGCCGATACGCCTCAAGCTGGCGGGCGGGATCGGGAATACGCGCGTCGGAGGTGAACTCTGGGCCGTTGATGATATCGCCGCGATAGCTCGGAAGTTCCTGCCCACCCTTTTTTTCTGTCGGCGAGGAGCGCGGTTTAGCGAACTGACCGGCGATGCGCCCGACTTTGACGACCGGCTGGCCGCCCGCATACGTCAGCACGACCGCCATCTGCAAAAAGACACGGAAGAAGTCGCGGATATTATCCGCCCGGTGTTCGGCGAAACTTTCGGCACAGTCACCGCCCTGGAGCAGGAATCCGCTACCGTTCGCGATCGACGCCAATTGCTTTTTCAGTTCCCGCGCCTCGCCAGCGAAAACGAGCGGCGGGAACGTCGCGAGACGCGCCTCGACATCCTGCAACGCCTTGGCGTTAGGATAGTCCGGAACCTGGACGATAGGCTTTCCGCGCCAGCTTTCCGGCGACCATTTCTCTGTCTGGGTGGCAGACGCCATCTTCTACTCCTGGAGAGTGACCGAAGCCGCACCCAAGGGCACGGCCGGTCAACTCCGCTCTGCGTCGATTTATCCCGGGCTTATAGGAGATATCCTGGCCCTGCGCCAGCGGCCATCTTGGCCTGCGGCGAGAGGTTAAAGGCCCGCTGCCATACCGCCATCGACCGCCAGTTCGGACCCAGTACAATAGAGACTGTCGTCGGAAGCGAAAAAAACCGCCGCACCGACGAGATCTTCCGGACGGCCGAGACGCCCCATCGGCGTTTTATCGATCAATGCCTGCTTGACAGGCGGCAACTTCAGCAGCCGGTCTGTTATGGCAGTTTCGACGTAACCCGGCGCAATCGAATTCACGCGGATGTTGTAGGGCGAATATTCGACCGCCAGCCCTTTGGTCAAAGCGGTGACGGCGCCTTTCGTCGTCGTATACGCCGCAAGCGGCCGCAAACCCCGGTGTGCCATGATCGACGAAATGTTGATGATCGTCGGGTGCTGGCCTTTGCGCAGTAGTGGAAGAGCATCGCGGCAGAGGCGCAGAATGGCGTCGAGGTTAACTTCGCGCAGTTTCGTCCAGTCGGCGTCGGAGAGCTGACGCACCTCGCCCCGGACAAGAATGCCGGCGTTGTTGACGAGAATGTCGGCACGGCCGTGCGCAGCATCGACGTTGCGAACCAGAGCCGTCAGGTCCTGTCCCTTCGAAACATCGACAAGCATGGCGGTCGCGGCGCCGCCTTTCGCCTTGATATCACGAACCGTTTCTTCGGCGGCTTCGCCGTTGATATCGGTCACCCAGACGTGCGCGCCCTCGACTGCAAAGCGCTGCGCGATCGCCTGACCGATGCCGCCGCCTGAACCCGTAACGATCGCAATTTTTCCGCTGAGACGTGTCATGCCGCCCTCTCGCCGCCCATGGTGGCGCACACCCTTAGAGTGGCGCTCCGCTTCGATCAACCTGCCGCCTCGCCCGGCGCGACCCATTTTTCGCGCAGGGTTACGAGTTCCTCTCCCGCCGAGGGGTGGAGTGCCATCGTCTGATCGAAATCCGCCTTCGTCGCCCCCATGCGGAGGGCGATCGCCGCCATTTGGACAATCTCCGCCGCATCGGGACCAAAGACGTGGACACCGACGACCCGATCGCTCTTTCTCTCGACAATAAGCTTCATCAGCATGCGTTCGTCCCGGCCCGCAAGAATGGCCTTCATGGGGCGAAAGCTGCCTTTGTAGATATCGACCTCGCCAAATTGTGCACGCGCCTCGTGCTCGGTAAAACCGACGGTTCCGATCTCCGGCGTGGCGAAAACCGCCGTCGGGATCGTCGAGTAATCGACCGACCAATGCTTGTTCCCGAAAACTGTATCGGCAAAGGCATGGCCTTCTCGAATGGCGACCGGCGTCAGGTTCACGCGGTTGGTAACGTCACCGACAGCATAGATCGAAGGCACGCTCGATTGCGACGCGCCGTCGACGACGACAGCGCCTTCGCCATCGAGCTTCACGCCCGCCGCTTCAAGGCCGAGCCCCGCCGTATTCGGTGAACGTCCGATGGCAAACATGATCGCATCGGCAGTGAGAGCTTCGCCAGTGGTGCTGTACCCCACGAGACCGCCACCGGTCTTTTCGATTTTTGTAAAGACCTGACTGGCAACGATGCGAATGCCACGCTTCGTCATCGCCGCCGTCAAGGCATCGCGCAAATCTTCATCGAAACCGCGAAGGATCTTGCCGCCGCGATAAATCAGCGTGACGTCGGCGCCGAGGCCATTGAAGATCGATGCAAATTCGACGGCGATATATCCACCGCCTGCGATCACAACGCGACGCGGCATCTCCTTCAGATGAAACGCCTCGTTAGAGGTGATCACATGCTCGATACCCGGCAGTTTTGGATCGATATTCGGGCGACCGCCCGTCGCAATCAGGATGATTTTTGCCGAAACGATGCGACCCGATTGCGCCAATTTAACTTCGTTCGGCCCGCTAACGGTCGCTCGCTCCATGACGAGTTCGACATGGAATTTATCGAGCGTTGCGCGATATGCGCCCTCAAGGCGCGCGAGTTCGTTGTCCTTCGCAGCAATCAGCGTCGGCCAATCGAATTTCGGCCTTTCGAGCGACCAGCCGAAGCCTGCGGCATCCTCGAAGTCGTCCGCAAATCGGCTCGCATAAACAAGGATCTTCTTTGGCACGCAGCCGCGAATGACGCACGTGCCGCCGACACGGTATTCCTCCGCGATTGCAACCCGCGCCCCGTGACTGGCCGCAATTCGCGCCGCCCGTACGCCACCCGAGCCCGCGCCAATGACGAAGAGGTCGTAATCGAATTCCTGCATTGCTCTGAAGGACGCTTTCCTATTTCTGGTCGGGAGCGCTTGGCGCGGATGGCTCCGGCTGCGGCACCGCCGCCTTCATCTCATCGGCAATTTTTTCGCTGTATTTCATTCCGATCGCTGCACCCTTACGCATCAGATCGGGCGTCTTGGCGATGAATTTCGCCCCTGCGCCCGAGCGATAGAAATCCGCAACAGTTTTCATTTCTTCAGCCGTGAACGTCTGAGCATAAAGGACCGCGAAATCGGAAATCATTTGGTCCTTGTATTCAAGCAGCTTCTTCATGCCGGAATCAAATTGAGCCGAGAGCTTCTTGCCCGTCTCCGACGTATCGGCATTGGCGCCCTTTGCAAAACCCTTCGACATGGCTTCGACCATGCCGTCCATTTGTTTGGTGACGCCTGTGACTTCGAGAAGGTCGCGAGCAGCAGCGATGCGTGCCGGATCGACGGGAGGCGGAGTTTCGTCAGCGAAGGCGGGAGAAATGAAACCGACCGCAATACAAAACGCGACAATCAACGAACGCATCTTCACATCTCCTCATCAAAATCCGATTCAACAGCCGATAAAATTTCAACGCCTTTTGGACCGGCGACAATGCCGACATCCGCAATACCGAGAAACAGTCCGCTTTCCACGAGACCAGGAACAAGTTTTAAAGCGTCGTCCAACGCTTCCGGATCGTCAATCACGCCGAACGAACAATCGAGAATATGGTTGCCATTATCCGTCACATAGGGCGCGCCATTGGCGCCGTGCCGTAGTTTGATGTCACCTTCGCAACCGGAATCGGCGGCAAATCCTGTAATAAGCCGCTGCGTCGCCGCCAAACCGAACGGCACGACTTCCAACGGAAGAGGAAAGCGCCCGAGAAGGTCAACGCGCTTGCTGCTGTCAGCGATGATCACGACGCGCTCGGATGCCACCGCTACGATCTTCTCGCGCAGCAATGCACCGCCACCCCCCTTGATCAGCCGCAGCTCCTCGTCCATCTCGTCCGCGCCATCGACCGTCAGGTCGAGCGCCGGATGCTCATCAAGCGTAGCGAGCGGAATGCCGAGCGCCGCCGCTTGCGCCCGCGTCGCTTCCGATGTCGGGACGCAAACGACTTTCAACCCGGCTTTGACTTTGTCCGCGAGCAGATCGACGAACTTCGCGGCGGTCGAGCCTGTGCCAAGGCCAAGTTTCATTCCATCTTCGACGTACTTCAGTGCCTCCGCAGCTGCCTGCCGCTTCCAGTCGTCACTGCTCATGCTGCCCCCAAGGGTTTCGCCCGCCGCTGACTTCGCCGATACCGAGTGCGCCCTCTGTAGGCTGCCGGTCACGGCCTTTCAAGCAGATGCCCGAGGTAGGCCGTCATGACGCCGTGACAATGCGCGGTTCGGCCGATACGGTACGCTGCGATTTAAGGAGAATTCATGAAAGGCTGGACGGTTGTCTTCGATCTCGACGGTACGCTTGTGGATACCGCGCCGGATCTTGCCGAAGCCACAAATTACGTACTCCGAACACTAGGGCTCGACCGCGTAAACGAGCTTGAAATTCGTCCCTTCGTCGGACACGGCGCGCTTGCCATGATCGACGGCGCGATCAAGGCGCACGGACGCACGCTTTCCGAGCGAGAGCTTCATGATCTCTTCGAAGTTTTCATCGCCTACTACACCGCACACATCGCTGACCACAGCGTGCCCTATCCAAACGTCTTGGAAACGCTCGACACCTTGCGCAACGAAGGTGCGACGCTCGCTGTCTGCACTAACAAGATCGAGATGCAGGCGCGCGCCGTACTCTCGGCGTTGAAACTCGATGGCTATTTTTCAGCTCTTACCGGACGCGACAGCCTCGGCGCTTATAAACCGGATCCGAAGCACCTGACCGGTACGATTGCGCGCGCTGGAGGCCGTAACGATGCGGCGATCATGATCGGCGACAGCGAGACCGATATCCGTACTGCCAAAGCGGCTGGCATCCCGATCGTCGCAGTCAGTTTCGGCTATAGCATCGATCCCGTCGCGTCCTTTGGTCCCGATGCGATCATCGACGATTATCGCGACTTGCGGCCTGCGCTGAAAAAATTCGCCGATACTTCGATCAGTACGTAAGCACTCTGTTATTGCCGGACATGACGTCTTCGATGAAGTGCGCAGTGCCGACGACACCGCTGCATTCGGGGATCAAATCGTCCCGATGCATGTCGAAAAGATCGAGCCCGGTCGAGCAGCAGAAGAATTTCACACCTGCGGCGTGGGCTTCCTTAATGAAGTCGTACATCGAACGCGACTCGCACGGCGTCATCCGTATCGCGCTCGCGACACCGTTCTTCAACAGTTTGGCTGACGAGCCGCTGCAAACGACTTCGACATTGTAAGACATTCCCGCCGCGGCGATTGCTTGGAAAATGGGCGGGCAGAGTTCCGCGGGATTTGCGGGATCGGTATTTGCCAGGATGAAGATCAGCTTCTGGGTCACCGCAGCCTCTCGGTGGATCGGCGCTCGGCGAACACTAACCCGGCTTCGACGCTACGGGCAATGGTGCGGAACTAGAAATGGCTGCTGATATAACGGCGATAAACAAGAATAGTCGCCGGCAGGAAGACGAGATCGGCAACGAGAGACGCTAGGAGCGTAACGCCGCAAACAAATCCGAACAGGCGCAAGGAAGGGAGATCGGAAAATACGGTAACGCCGAGGCCGAAGGCTAAGACAATCGTCGTCAGGATGATTGCCGGGCCGACTAGCACGCGGGCTTTACGGATTGCTTGCTCGGGCGGCACATCCGGTCCCTCTTCCAGCCGTAGCCTGTTCAAGAAATGGATGAGCGCATCGACCCCCAATCCGAAGACGACGAGCAACGCCACCACGGACGCGAATTCGAGGCCCCCGCTCAGAAAATAGAGTAAGGAACCGGCGGCAACGACAGGGAACAATCCCGGCAGCAAGCTGATGAACCCGACGAACGGCGAGCGGAAGGCAATCGCCAGTAGAAGCGCAGCAACGAGCACGCACAGCGGAATACTTTCATCGAGCTGCGAGATCATCCGATAGCTGTTGCGCGCGGCGAGCGCTGGAAGGCCGGTCACCGAAATCTCATAATTCGGATATGCTTTCCGCACCGGATCGAGTGCCTTATCCACCTTTTCGACGATCGGAAGAATCTTGCTCGCATCAACGTCCGGGAGCCGACCCGTGACGAGCACAGCGTCCTGATTCTCGTCTATGAAGCGGCGAACGAGGTGCTCAGGCAAAAGCTTGACGTATTTTTTGACCGTCTCGACGTTGTCGTCGCCGTTCTCACGTAGCCAGCGCCGCAAACTTTCCAGCGACCAGACGTTTCCAAGCCCGGCCGCCTTTTCAAGCGCGACATGCGTATCCTGGATGACCTTGAGCGTCGAAGGGTCGTAAAGGCTTTCCTTGCTCTTGTCCCAGCGGATCATGACATGGAACGGATTTGCGCCCGTTAGTTTACTGTCGATCCGGCCAGTGGCGGCGATCGCCTGCTCGCGGTCCGGAACCTGATCGGCGAGGCGATATCGAGGTTCAAGCTGCAGATGGTAGTAGGCAAAGTAACCAAAGAGCGCAAAGCCGAGCAGCGTATAAAGCACCGCATGCTCCACGACGCGGTCGACGACGGCGCCAACGAAGGTTCCGAGCGCATCCATCATCCGGTCGGCAGGCGTGTGCTCGCGCGCCAACGTCTTCTCGTTACGGATGAGAAGCAGCGCCAGAAGCGGCAACACAATGATCACGGCGATGAAGGAAATACAGACCGACATCGCTCCGGCTTCCCCGAAAGTCCGGATCAGACCCGACTCTGAAAACAGCAACGCCAGAAACGACAGCAAAGCGGCGGCGTGAGCCAAAACGCATGCCGGCCCGACGACCTTGATCGCAAAGCGGACGGCTTCGAGCTTGCTGTCGCCCTCACGAAGCCGGATGCGTATGGCCGAAACCATCTGCATGCTGTCCGCAAACCCCATCACCATGATGAGCGGCGTCATGACGTTGAGAAACAAATTCAGCTTGAAGCCAAGCCAGCCCAGCAAACCAAGCGACCAGCAGACGGCAATCACCGGCGGCAACGCCGCAACCAGCATCAGCGACACGCGCCGAAAGAAAACAGCGGCTATGGTCGCGCCAAACAAAAGGCCGAGACCGTTGTAGACGATCTGGTCACGCTCGACGGCATTGCGGATCTCAAGCTGCATCACCGGCGCGCCCGAGAGCTTAACCGACAATCCGGCCGGGTTGAGGTCCTGTTTCGCCGTGGCGCCTATGTCGCCTATGACCGTCTTCGCGGATTTTTCGGCAACGACTTTGCGGTCGAGCGCCAACACCATCAACGCAAGCTTGCCGTCATTCGATAGAAATTTGCCCTTGACGATGTCGTTATTCTTCAGCGCCGAAAGCACGGCATTGAAGCCCGCAGCGTCCTTGGGCAAATCGTCCGGCACAACGGGCGGGGCGTAGCCTGTCGCATCCGGCTTACCGCGCGCCGAGAGCATCGAGACGATGCCGTCGACGCCGTCCGCAAGCTGCAAGTCGGCGGCGGCATTTGCGAAAGCCGTAAGGCCCTCGCGTGTCAGAAGGTTCTTGCCTTCGACGACGACGAGAACGTCGTATTCGCTTGAGGGAAACAGGCGGTCGATCGCCTCGTAGGTCTTGAACTCGGGGGTATTGGTACGAAACAGCTCCGACAAGCTGTCATCGACCCGAAGCTGCAGCAAGCCCTGTACGGCAAACCCGGTAATGACCAGAACGATCAGCGCGGCAAAGAGTGGCGCCCGCAGCCCGATTAGGCCCAGCTTGTTCAGTCCCAAGGACAATGGAATCGAACGCGGCGGCTCGTCGAGCTGCAAACCTTCCTCCCAGGCAACCCCGATTTCGGAGGTCGCGGTCGCGCCTTCCCCCTCGTCGCACGTCAAGCGCGGGGAGACATCGCATTTTGCAAGGGTCGAGCGCAAGGGCGCGTGGCACGCAAGACACGGTCAAACTTCGCTTTCGCACGCATTTTAGGCAGGCAACGGGATGCGGCATCGCCGTCGATTTCGTTCCCGACCGCAAATCGATAGGAAGCTGCATGAAAGGTAGCGGAACTCCACGTGGCCGGTACTCAGGTTGGAACCCGCCGAATCAGGAAACGCTCATGCGATTGTTTCGGGCGCCAAGGCGCTTTCTCGTCGTCTTCCTCATGGCAGCCGCGAGTGTATCGGTTCCCGGCTCCCGTGCTTTCGCGAAAACGGCGGTGCTCGGTCCGGTCGCGTTCGAGGTGCCGGAGGACTTTGCGAACGTTGCGGGGCCGCCGCAGTCGCTGCACGAGGACACATCGGGCATTACCGTTGAAGCCTCGGAGCTGCCGTTGCAGGCGCTGCAAGAGTTTAAAGGTCCAGAATTCCTCGAATTTCTTGCAAGCCGCGGCTACACGAACGCGCCTTATCCGAAGGACGGGCTAAAGCGCAGCGCCCCCCACACCTACGTGCAGGCGGATGCCAAAGGAAAGCTCGGACCGGAATCGCGCTTCCTGCTGGTGCTCGGCGGCAAGGATCGTGCAGCGATCATCACGGCGTACGTGCCGAAAAGCCAACTAGCCAATGGCCATGCGAGCCGCGCAGCGATCGAAGCAATACTGTCGAGCGCCTCCGTCATCCCGGCGAGCGCTGCGAAGCCCTGACTGCTTGACAGTTTCCAGAAGCACCTCGCATAAGGTCTTCCCTTCAAGGGCGGTTAGCTCAGCGGTAGAGCACACGCTTCACACGCGTGGGGTCACAGGTTCAATCCCTGTACCGCCCACCATTTTTTCGGTCCAGCCGTAGGGTTTGCGATTGACCGCGAACATCGTTAATCGCGGCGAAGGATACCGGCGTCCGAAGTTTTTCCGAAAACTGCCGAATTTGGCCATGAAGCGGCGCCAAAACCGCTTTGGGGGAGCGAGGGAGATCACTATGTCGCTTAAAGCAATAGCTGCTGCGCTTTTCGCGTTCGCGGCCGTCATCATCACTGCGCCGTCGAGCCAAGCCGCGTCTGGTCCCGAGATCGACGCCGGCGTCGATGCGACGCTCGACACGTTTTTCTATAAGGTCCGCGGGGCCCGAGAGCTCGCACACAAAGCTGTCGGCATCCTTGTCTTTCCTTCGATCGTAAAAGCGGGATTTGGTTTCGGCGGTGAATACGGCGAAGGCGCGCTCCGCGTCCACGGCAGAACGGTCGGCTATTACAATGATGTCTCGGCCTCGGTCGGATTTCAGATCGGCATCCAATCGCGCTCCGTCATCATCATGTTCATGACACCCCAGGCCCTTCACCAGTTCCGCAGCACTGCCGGTTGGAAGGTCGGTGTCGACGGCTCCGTCGCCATCATAACGGTGGGCATCGGCGGCTCGATCGACACGAACAAGATCACGAGCCCGGTCGTCGGCTTTATCCTCGATCCGAAGGGGCTGATGTATAACTTGACGCTCGAAGGCTCGAAAATCTCACGAATTTCGAGATAGTCGCGCTCGGGCGCGCGGCGCGCGATGTAACAGGCTAGGCGGTCGACACGTATGGAAGGGAAAGCCCGTGAGCCGGGCATTCAACTTCATAGCGGAGCGGACCATGGCGTTACTATCGTCGACTGAGACCGGAGCGGCAAGGCGCCGCCTCGGGAGTATCGTTCTCGCTGCAGCCGCAATCTTTGGGGCCGTCGCGATCGCCAACGCTTCGTTCTCGTCGGCAAAGGAATCGCGCGCGATCCCACCGCCAACACTCAATGAGCCCGCCGCAACGAAAGGTAACGTCGAATCTGCCGTTTTTGCCGGTGGCTGCTTCTGGGGTGTCCAGGGCGTCTTTCAGCATGTCAAAGGCGTGAAGGAGGCCATCTCCGGCTATGCCGGCGGCAAAGAGGCCGACGCGCATTATCAAATCGTAGGCACGGGCCGGACGGGACATGCCGAGTCCGTACGCGTGACCTTTGATCCTAACAAGGTCAGCTATGGTCGGCTGCTCCAAATTTATTTCTCAGTAGCTCACGATCCGACCGAACTTAACCGGCAGGGTCCAGATACAGGTACGCAGTATCGTTCGACCATCTTTCCGACATCGCCCGAGCAGACGAAGGTCGCTAAGGCCTACATTGCGCAGCTCGACGCAGCACATGTCTTTGCAAAGCCGATCGTCACGACTATCGAGCCGGGCCGAGCCTTCTATCCAGCGGAAAATTATCACCAGAACTTCTTGGCGCTGAACCCGGCCTATCCCTATATCGCCATCAACGACCTGCCGAAGGTCGCGAACCTGAAGCGGCTTTATCCGACGAACTATCGTGACGCGCCCGTTCTGGTCGCGATCGCAAAAGCATCGAATTGAAGTGACGTTGATAAAATATAGTCATCCCGGCGAAGGCCGGGATGACGAACAAGAAATTGCTCAAGCGTTGCGGGCGACCGGTTCGAGGTCGCGTGTGTAAATCGAATACATCGGCTCGTCCTGCAGAATGACGTCAATGTACTGACCATAGCCGTTAAATCGCGTCGCCAGCGCGCGGCCATAGGCACCGATGTTGCCGATTTCGATGTAATCGCCTTCGCGCACCGAACGCGGAAGCATGAACGGACCTTTCATGCGGTCGATGGAATCGCACGTCGGTCCCCAAAGCTCGAACGGCTCAAGCGGCTCATTGGGATCGAGGCCTTCGCGGATCAGGCGGACGGGAAAAACAAAGCCCATATGCGCGCTATCGAAGAGCGCACCGTAGCCCCCGTCGTTGATGAAGACCTGATTGCCCGGCTTCCTGAGATCGACCTTGACGATCAGACTCTCTGCCTCGGCGACAAGCGCGCGGCCGGGCTCGCAGATCAGACGGCAGTGCTCAGTCACAGGCATCTTATCCATCGACGTCTTGATCACGTCGATGAAATCGGACAAGCGCGCCGGTACACTGTCGGCGTAGCGCGAAGGAAACCCACCGCCGATATCGATGGCATCGACCACAACGCCCGCCTTCACGATGTGCTTCTTCACCTCATCGAACGCCATTGCATAAGCGTCGGGCGTCGTCGTCTGGGAGCCGACATGAAACGTGATGCCAAGCTCGTCGGCCACCTGACGCGTCTTGACGAGCAGGCGTTGCGCTCTCTGGCCGGAAATGCCGAATTTGTGTTCGAGCGGAACGCGGCTATTTTTCGCCGGCACCGAGATGCGGACGAACAGCTCCAGGTCCTTCGCGCCTTCGGTCTCCTCGACGATTTTTTGCAGCTCGTCCTCGGTGTCGAGAGCGAAGCACTTGATGTCGTAATCGAAATAAGCGCGGCGGATGGCATATCGCGATTTCACCGGATGCATGAAGTGCAGCCGCACGCCGGGAATAGTCGCGGCATCCTCGAGCTCGGCGACGGAAGCAACGTCAAACTGCGTAATGCCCGCACCGTAAAGGGCACCGAGCAGAAATACGGAGCTGTTCGCTTTATAGGCATAAGCGACTTCGCCCGGAAAATTCTTGATAAACCAGCGCGCCGCACGGGCAGCCGCCTGAGGACGTGCCGCGAAAACAGGCCCCTCAGGCCTCATCTCGGTCACCATCTCAAGCGCGGTTGCGAATTTTTCCATCGCGAATGAACCTCCGAAAACGAAGCGTCCGTATAGGATGCGGCGGCCGAGCGATCTCCGTTCTCAATCCATCGGCAGAGGGGTGCATTTAGGTGCGGCGCTCCCTCATGTAAAGGTTTTTAAAGACCTTCGCTTTGCATGGTCGCCTAATTCTTCCCGAAAAGCGACACCGGTGATTAACGCCAAATCTATTTCGCTGGATGACAGTCCTGCGACGCCCTCCGCCGCTGCTCAAAGGAAGATTTTCTTGGCGGGCTACTTCTGGCCAAGAACGAGGACGGCGCGACCGTCTCTCAATGGGTGCTCGGTCGGTACATCCGGCCGGAGAGGTTCAATTTTTTCTCCGCGCTGCCGCCGCCGGGTCAACGCGCCGGCACGCGCAATACGCGCGCTTTCGGCCTTCTCGGGATTGGAACGAAGTTCGGATTCCGTCACGAGCGTATCTTCAATGAAGTTTTCCCAATTACCGAGCGCCGTAAATCTCTCGCGCTCAAAATCGTGCTCAATGCCGACCGGCGGAACAGCGCTCGTAGAGCAGCGAGCGAGCAACGTCTCGCTGCCTTCCGATTTGAAACGAAGCTGAAACGCGGCATCAGGGCCGGGAATGCTGATAGGTTTGCCCGCCGAAATCAGATTGTCGCGCTCGAAATCGTTCGGAAAGAGCACCGTCGCGACACCGCTTGCATCGACGCTGATCACGGTCAGATAGCAGTCGTTATCCGCCTCGACCTCTACCGTCACCAAATCGCCCGGCTTCGGACGTGGTTTGTCGATCCACATACTGAGGCCGATTTCTGATTTGACATCGCGAAGAAAGCCCCCGGAGCCCGAACGCTCCTTCTGCGGCTCGTCGATTCCCCGCAAGAGCGAAAATAATCTTTCAAGTTCGGTGCGTGACAGCACACCATGCAGCAGCCGTCTCGCCAAAGGCGCAGCAGCGCCCTTCGCATTGGTGAGTTCCTCCAAAAAGGCGTCGCGTTCAAGACCGGTCTCACCGCGAGCCATGTCGAAATTGACGCCCTCCCGATAACGGCGAGCAAGTCCGGAAATCATTTCTTCTCCCCGAACGCGCAATTTGGCGTCGATGCCCGCAAGCTTGGCCGCGAGCCGATAGCGGTCGTTGCCGCCGATCATCAACAGCGCGGTCTCGCTGTCCGTCCCGAACATTGCGAGCACCGCAGAACGGCTCGGGCTCGGCGGCGCCGACGTATCTGGCGAACCGGCCGATTTGAAGTCATCGTGAGCATCAATCAAACCTGCGGCGTGACAGGCGAAACACTCCCCTCCAGCTTTTGTCGATGGCTCAACGGCATTGGTTCCGATCCCGGCGTAAGGCTTTTCTATCCCGGGCAGGACGCGATCGATCCGACGTCCCGCAGCATCGTACAGGGCGAACGCATAGAACCCATTCGGAAGCGTGAATATCGCGCGCACTTCGTCGGGCTTGAAGGGTGTCCTGTCACGGCCTGCCCGATCCGGACCCTCGGGATGCTCGAAGATATCTTGAACACCTGTACTGGTGGCGAAATCGTAGACGAGCCACAAACCACCGCGCGCACCCGGATGATGTTCGATCAACCGGTTTGCGCGCGTCACAGCGCTCGAACGGATTGCGATGCGTCTCGCTGCGCCTTTATCGATGTCGCGCGAGATATCGACTCCGTTCTTTTTTGCAAGCTCGGAAAGCGTCTTTGGCATGTCCAGCAAATCGTAATAGAGCGGCGTCTCTGCCGCGGTGGCAGCCAGCCAATCGCCATTGACGATCGGGACCTTGGTCTTCGCGGTACCTTCGACATCCTTTGCGACTGGACGCACGAGCGCCTTCGGATAGGCACTTTCGATGAGCTTCCAGCGGCGGCCATCCCAACCGAAATCAGACAAGCGGAACGAAAAGACGGTCCCGGATGCGTCGAGCGGCGTCAGCTTTACCGGCTCCGGCGCCCAAGACAGCGAATTCATCAGCTTGTTCAGCGCCTGAGCGTAAGCCGACATCTCGGCGGACGTCGCACACGTGTTGTAGACAGAGACAAGAGATATGAAGCGAACCTCACCGCCCTGATCACGCTCCAGGCGCTGCGCATCGCGCATCATCTTGTCGATATCGGCGGGTCTTACGGGCTGCCTGGCCGGGCACGCTTGGACCGAAGGCTCGATATCCCTGATCCAACCGCGAATGTTTTCGATGTCGTCCGGCTGAGGTTCAGCGGTGCCGGATGCTGCGGTAAAAATATCCAGCGGCGAATGGCGCGTTTCGAACACATCATAGAGCCGTGAAGCATCGGGGATGCCGGGCCGGATGAGAACCGGATCTCGGGCAAGGTCGTCTATCGACAGGATATTTGCGAGGTCGCCGGATGCCACCGGCTGTTCGAGGCGGCCGGACTGATGGCAGCGGGCACAATAGGTCTGGAGCACGTCATAAGCTTTGGCGGCGCGCGGTTCCTCAGGCCGGACCGGCACGGAGATGTTGTCCGGGGCCGTTAATGTCTGCGTTGTCGCCCCAGACTCGGCGGCCCGAAGCGAGCCGGCGTAAATAAGACAAACCGAGACGAGGATGGCGACGAGCAGCGACCTCGCAGACTTCACGTTTATTACGGTCGTGCAATGCACCGTGCTTTGCCCCACTTCCATCCTCATTCCGAGACGCGTCCCTACGGTCAGCGCGCGGCACGATAGTGGCGCGCGATCGCTGCACAAGGGCCGAGAATCACCCCGCCTGCGAACTCCACATGAATGCTCGTTCAGAAACCAAGATCGCCGCGACGAAACGCGCCGAACTCCATTTTGAACTTCGACCAGAGCCGCAAGTTAGCAGTCAAAGCATGGGACGCACGGGAGAGACTGAATGGGTGACCTTTCGGATTTTGCCAATCACCCTTACCGGTTTATTCGCCGCATAATTGCCGGTTATCGCTGGAGCCACCTCGCGATTTTCCTCTCCGTCCTCGGAGCCGTCACATGCTCCGTTTCCACTCAGTATGGCGTAAAGAAACTTGTCGACGCGCTTTCCGATCCCGCACCTCATTCGGCGGTGTGGATTGCCTTCGGCCTTCTGATCGCACTGATAGCAGCCGACAACATGTTCTGGCGCGTCGCCGCCTGGCTCTGCCATTCGACCTATGTCGGCGTCTCGGGCAGCGTACGCCGCAAGCTCTTTCGCCATTTGACGGGTCATGCTCCGAGCTTCTTCAGCAATCAAGCCCCCGGAGCACTCACGAGCCGCATAACGGCGACGGCGAACGCCCTCTACACCACAGAGACGATGGTGACATTCAACGCGATGCCGCCACTTATCGCGACCTTTGTTTCCATCATCTATCTCGCGACGGTAAGCCTTCAAATGGCGTTGTGCATTACCGCCCTCGTCGCAGTCGTTGTGCTCATTATCTTCTATTGGGCCGCCTCCGGCACGCCTCTTCATCATGCTTATGCGCATGAGGCCGCCGGCGTCGACGGCGACATGATCGACGTCGTCTCGAATATTTCGGTCGTTAAAGCCTTCGGGCGCCTGAAAAGCGAACATCGCAGGTTAGCTGGCGTGATTGGCCGTGAGATGCGCACCCGTACGCGAAGCCTTTACTTCCTGGAGAAGCTTCGGATCTTCCACGCCGTGACGACAGCCTTGCTGACCGCGGGCGTGCTTGCGTGGGCGATCTCGCTTTGGCAGGCAGGTAAAGCGACGCCGGGAGATGTCATTCTCGTCTGCACTCTCGGACTTTCAATACTGAGTGCGACGCGCGACCTCGCAGTCGCTCTCGTCGATGTCACGCAACACCTAGCGCGTTTTTCCGAGGCGCTCACGACGCTGCTTGTACCGCACGAGCTCGTCGCGCCGGTGGTGGCGACAAGCCCGCGAAGATCGCGTGGCGTGATCGAGTTCCGCAATGTCAGCTTCGCCTACACGGACAGCGCGCCTGTCTTCCGATCGCTCAGTTTCAAGATCGACGCCGGAGAGCGCGTCGGCATCATAGGACCGTCCGGTGCCGGTAAGACGACGATCTTCGCGCTCATGCAGCGGTTCTACGATAAACAGTCGGGCGCAATCCTGATCGACGGACAGGAAAGCACGGCAATGACAGACGCCGCTTTGCGCAATGCGATCGCCATCGTGCCGCAGGACGTAAGCCTGTTCCACCGCACGCTGCGCGACAACATCCGGTATGGGCGCCCAGAAGCTACTGACGAGGAAGTCTGGGATGCCGCCGACATGGCGCGATGCATGTCTTTTATCAAGCAATTGCCGGATGGGCTCGACACGATCGTCGGCGATCGCGGCGCCAAGCTTTCCGGCGGTCAAAGACAGCGGATCGCCATCGCACGCGCGTTCCTCAAGGATGCGCCGATCCTTCTGCTCGACGAAGCAACATCGGCACTCGATATGCAATCGGAAGAACTTATCCGCCAGGCGCTTTCGACACTCATGAGAGGACGAACGGTTCTCGCGATTGCGCATCGGCTCTCGACGCTTCGCAACTTCGATCGCATCATGGTCATCCAGAACGGCGAGATTGTTCAGGACGGCCGTCCGGATGCGCTATTGAGCAAAGGCGGCGCCTATAAATCGCTTGTCGATCTTGAAGTCAGCCGCTTGCACACCGTTGCCGCGTGATATCGGCAGCGAGGAAGTTAAGAGAGGTGAAGATTTCGTTAAATTCACATCTGCCGCATTAGCGATGCCGCAGCTTCCGCGTCGACGGAATGATCAAATTGGGTTACAAGACTCTTACTTGATCAGCGCATAGGCGACCAGGATGGACCTCGAAGCCGCCCATGACCGAAATACAAGTGCCGACAAGCTCATCCGCTGCGGCATGGCGTTTTGTCTTCTCGTAACAGGCTGCATCCTGCTTGGCTCGCTCGCCGTCGCGACGCCCGACGGGCAGCCGCCAAACCGTGTTTCTGCCACGTCACTGTAGCAACCGACTTCACGACCCGATCCCCTCGACCGATCCAAACTGGCCTTATGCAATTTGCATGGGGCCTTTTCTTTGATCGTTTGCATAGGGCCTTTTCTTTGATCGAATGAAAGCGCAATCCAACTCCTGAGGACTTTGTTCAGCTTTCGCTCATGCGCCGACATCCACATTAGCCGGCATTCGGCCTCTCCTCGGAGATCACCAATAATGCGTTTGTCCGCTGCGCCCGTGCTCGTCATTTGCCTCCTCTGTGTATCGCAGGCCGCGACGGCTGAAACCGCGGCAGAAGCCGATGCCAAGTACAAATATCCACCCTATGGCCAGCAAACGCAGTCCAGCGAGCAAAGCGAACCTGACTACAACTACGCACCTGCCCCGACCAGCAGCGCACCGCCGGCCGCGGGGAATACCTATGACCGAAATCCCGCCGCGGACGGTCCACACAGCGACGAACGAGTGTACCGTGACGACGCCGATCGCCGCCCCGGCGCGGATGATGCCTTCGACGCAAAAGGCGAAGAGTTCTCGCCCCCGCGTGAGGCAGCCATTCAACCGCCGCCGCGTTTTGGCGATCGGCCTCTCGTCAGCGCAACAGCGAGTGCGCCGGACCGTAGCATTCCTTACGACCTCCGCGCGCACGACGCACGCCGCGCCGCCATCGAAGCCTGGCGTGACAAGGCTGCAGAGCGTTTCGGACCAGAATTCTCGCGCTGGCGTATGGCCGCGCACCGCCACATCGATTGCCGGCCCGAGCGGCACGGCGATGTCGTTTGTACTGTCAGCGGCGAACCCGTTCGCGGTTATGGCCGCTTCGGCAGGTTCGACCGCTACGCTCCCTATTGAGCGACATCTTTTCGCTGCTTCTCCGTTGACGGCAAATCCGCTTTATAAGCCCCGCTCAAGCAATCGGATATCGAAGGAAAAGCGGAATGGCGAAAGTGGCATGGCTCGGGCTGGGCGTCATGGGATTTCCAATGGCCGGCCATCTCAAGGTGCGCGGCGGCCACGACGTTGTCGTTTACAATCGCTCCCACGCGAAAGCCAAGAAATGGCGTGATGCGTTCGGCGGTTCGACCGCCGCCACGCCCGCCGAGGCCGCTCGGGATTGCGACGCCGTTTTTTCTTGCGTCGGAAACGATGACGACGTGCGAAGCGTCACGATCGGCCCTGACGGGGCCTTTCAGACAATGCGCCCCGGTACGATCTTCGTCGATCACACGACCACGTCGGCGCGTGTTGCGCGCGAGCTTTCGGCTGCTGCCACCGAGCGAGGACTCTATTTTCTCGATTGTCCGGTTTCCGGAGGACAGGCCGGTGCCGAAGGCGGGGTGCTGACCGTCATGGCGGGAGGTGAGGAGGATGCGTTTGCCCGCGCTGAACCTCTAATCCTCTCATTCGCGAGAAACATACGGCGCATGGGACCATCGGGCTCCGGTCAGCTCGCGAAGATGGCCAACCAGATCGCCGTTGCGGGCGTTGTGCAAGGACTTGCAGAAGCCATCCATTTCGCGGAGTGCGCGAACCTCGATATCGAGGCCCTGATTGCGACCATCTCGAAGGGCGCCGCGCAATCGTGGCAGATGGAAAATCGCTGGAAGACGATGCACGCGCGCGAGTTCGGCTTCGGCTTCGCGGTCGATTGGATGCGCAAGGATCTCGGGATTTGTCTGAACGAAGCCGCTTCGAACGGCGCCGAGTTGCCCATCACGGGTCTGATCGACGGCTACTATCAGGAAATCCAGGAACTCGGGGGCAGCCGCTGGGATACGTCGAGCCTGATCGCTCGCCTCGGGCACAAGCCGAAAACGTAAATCTAGGCCCCCCGTCAGACCTCGGCGTGCTCAGCCGTCTGCTTGTGCCCCGGCAAGGCAAACTGCAGCGGCAGCGCCGTGGTATACTTGATCTGCTCCATGGCGAATGCGGACGACACCTTCGCGATGTCGATGCGCGAAATGAGCTTCTTATAAAAGACGTCATACGCGGCAATGTCCGGAACTGCGACTCGCAGCAGGTAATCGATGTCTCCGGACATGCGGTAGAATTCGACGACCTCCGGAAACTCGGCGACAGCACTGTGAAACCGCTCAAGCCACGCGAGGGAGTGCTTATCCGTTTTGATGGAGACGAAGACGGTCACGCCTGCATTGACCTGCAGCGCGTCGAGGATAGCGACGCGGCGTTGGATGACCCCTGCCTCCTCCAGCTTTTGCACCCGCCGCCAACATGGGGTGGTTGAGAGGCCGACTTCTCGGCCGATATCGGCAACCGGACGCGTGCAGTCCTGCTGAAGAATACGCAGGATCTTGATGTCCATCTCATCCAGCATAACGAGCAATCTCCGAAACATGATTTTAATCAAATCGGCTTCGGCGATTAATATTTTCTACTGCGATGCCGGTCAATGGCGAATGTAGTATTTTTTTCTAACCAGCAAGGATTTGAGATTACGATTTCGCGCTCGGACGCGACGACACGGAGGCGTACCAGCGCCTCACATTTTGAAACCGCTCGGGTTTGGGAAGGCGCGCAGGCTTCATGAAGTCGATAGCGACAAGCGCAGTGATGTCGGCAATAGAATAATTTTCGCCCGCAATGAACTTGCTCGCTGCGAGGTGCCGATCGAGCCGCGCGAGTTCATTCTCGACTTTGTCCTTGTTTGTCTCGCCCCAGGCTTCGATTTGGGGAACTTCGAGATGTGCCATTTTCGGGTGCAAATGCCGGAAGACGGTGGCGACGGCACTGAATAGTCCAAGCTCGACGCGACGGTTCCACATCTCAACTTCTGCTTTGCCGGCGGGACCGATGCCAAACAGCGGCGGCTCGGGCTGCAATTCTTCGAAATAGCGGCAAATCGCAACCGATTCCGAAATCGCCCGTCCGTCATCGAGGATGAGAACCGGGACACGCTGCCAGGGATTGATTGCGGAAAAGTCTTCGCGACGAAGATTTCCGCTCATGATATCGCATTCCTCCCGCGGCACCTCGATACCCTTTTCCGCGAGGAAAATGGTGACGCGCCGTGGATTAGGAGCTCTGTGCGTTTCAATGATGCGCAAGATCATTCCCTCGCCTGCTTGTGCTCATCGCGCCACTGGCGCGGCACTTGAAATTCCGACGCCCAAATCCCGCGGCGAGCAGCTTTCGCCTCGCGCTCTTCCCGCCAGTAGCCGCCATAGGAAACCGCCATACCGTCGGCAACCATACTGGCATTCAGATCGCGGCTGCCAGAGCGGCAATAGGCAAGCAGCCGACGATATTTGTCCCGCTCACTGACGTCGCAAGATACCGTCTGCCAGCCTATCATTTGCCCCAAGGCGGCGCGCGCGGCGGCCCCGCAATTCCAAGTTGTCTCGCCGCGTTGACACGTCTGACGCCCTTCCGGTGCGTCAATGCCTTTGAGACGGACCTCATAAATGCCGACCCACAGGCTATCGCCATCGATCAAGCGTGCCGGTCCGCTGATATGGGGCAAAAAAGGGTCGGTCCAGCGCCGCCGCAGACCATTAAACCAGCCCCCGCGGCCGAATAGAGCCATTGCAACTGCAAGAGCTATCAGGGCAGCCAATCGCGCGGACTTGAGCGCCTTTCGCCGTTTTGAACGGCCCCAGCGCCGCATCTCTTCGCCCTTTGACAATTGGGGACGGCCATAAGCCTTGCATTAACGAATTAACGCCACTTTACGCCTGTCGCTGCAGTTTGGGTTGTTGCGACATGTCGATTGGATGCGACTTTCCCCATGGACGATTTTCCCGCGAGCGCCGAAAAAGCTGCGACGCCGCCCGCGCGCCGCAGCCGCCCCGACGACGGGCTTAAGTCGTTTCGCGACCGGCTGACCCACGGCACGACGCATAAGCCAGAGTTCGAGTACGAGTTGCTGACGATGTTCGCGCGCAATGAAACGAGCGCGCCCTTCGCCATGCCGGCGCTGTGCTTCATCTTCTACATCGCATCGATGTTCTGGGCGTCGTTCATGGAAGCGACGATGTGGATCGCGATCGTATCGATCACACGTGTCTACATGCTCGATCAATGCCGCCGTCTGCTGGCGGCTCCACGCGCCGAAGTCAACGTCGGGCAATGGCGGCGACATTTCTTACGCATCGAGCTTTTAAATGGCCTGGCTCTGGCTGCATTTGCACTGATCGGCATATCGGCGGTACCGCCCACGCATTCTTCACCCGCCACGTTTTCTTCACATGTGTTCATCTTCGCGACGCTGATGGTCGTTCTCGCCATCCGCATGACGTTCGCATCGACCCTTCCGCGCGTGTTTCTTGCCGGAACGGTGCCAATGACGCTCGCGGTCACTGGACGCCTCTTCACGCTAGGTGACCCATTCTATTTTGCCCTCGCCTCAATGGCGGTCGGCATTCATGTGTTCTTCGTTTATCTCGCCCGTGGTCTGCACTCGACGGCTTTGGCGATGGTCGAGTATCGCGCCGAAAAAGACGATTTGATTTCGGAGCTGGAAGAGGCAAGCGCCATCTCGGATGAAGCGCGGCGGCGGGCGGAAGCCGCCAACAAGGCCAAATCACGGTTTCTCGCGACCATGAGCCATGAGCTGCGCACCCCGCTCAACGCCATCATGGGATTTTCCGAAGTGATGGAAAAGGAGCTGCTTGGCCCTATTGGCAGTGACACTTATCGCGAGTACGCACGCAATATCTATACAAGTGGTGATCACCTGCTGTGCATCATCAACGAAATTCTCGATCTCTCGCGCATCGAAGCCGGGCGCTACGATCTAAGCGAAGAGACAATTCGCCTGACGGATATTGCCGAAGATTGCGAACGCCTCGTCAAGATCAAAGCCGATGCCAAATCGCTCCAACTGGTAGAAAATTTCGCACCCGATCTTGCGCACGTCTGGGCTGACCCCCGTGCGCTCCGTCAGATCTGTCTGAACCTGTTGTCGAATGCCTTGAAGTTCACCCCGCGCGGCGGCCGCATCACGCTGTCGGTCGGTCATACCTCGGACGGCGGGCAGTTCATCACGATAGCGGATACGGGCCCGGGCATTCCGAAGAAGGAAATCCCGCGTGTGCTGCAGGCGTTCGGACAAGGATCTCTAGCGCATGAATCCGCTGAAGGTGGCACCGGCCTCGGGCTTCCCATCGTCCAAAACCTAATCCACCTGCACGGCGGTACTTTCGATTTGCAATCGGAATTGCGCAAGGGCACGGAGGTCACCGTAACGCTGCCGCGCCAGCGCGTCCTCAAGACGATTACCCCATTGCAGCCGCTCGGACAGGAACGGCATCGCGATCCCGCGCCGCCGCGCCCGGTGCGCCAACCGCGCATGCGGTCGTCATCGCCCTATGGAGCATCAACCCCTTATCGCGCAGGAGCCTGAGGTCCGATGTTCGCTTTATTGCTCGCGGCTATTGTGACACTCGGCGGCGCCGTGCTCTTCGTGCTCTGCAGCGGATCGAGTCTCGAAGCCGTACAAGGTCCGCCGATCGCGATCGCTGTCGTCGGAGCATTGATTTTGCTTTACCTGCTTTCAAGCCATGGCAGCGAACAGCGGCTGGGTCGCCTGCCCGCCCTGATCGCTCTGGCCCTCGTCGGGGCACTCGGCGTGATTGCCGCGCGCAGCGATACGGCGGTCCTTATCACGGGATACTTTAACACCGCCAAGCTTGACGAGACGGCGCATTTGCCCTCACCGCAGGGTCCCGCATCGGTTCGCATCCGCAAGCTCGCGGACGGCTTCGTCGCCAACACCGAGATCAATGGCCAGCCGATGCAGGCGCTCGTCGACAGCGGCGCAGCAACGATCGTATTGCGCCGGTCCGATGCCGAAAAGGCGGGCGTGGACGTGCGCAGTCTGACGTTCGATACGCCGCTCAAGACGGCCAACGGGACAACCTATCTGGCGCCCGTCCGATTAAAGTCTGTACGCATCGGAGAAATCGTTGCCGACGATGTCGAAGCCCTTGTCGCCAAGCCCGGAGCCCTTAACGAAAACTTGCTCGGTCAGAGTTTCTTAAGACACCTCACGTCTTATGAGGTTGCCGGAGATTTCGTGACGCTCCGGCAGTAGCGCGGCTTACCGCGTCGGCTCATGGCCTGTTGAGGCGCTCAGGATGTCTTCGGCAACCGCCAGTCTCTTCGCTTCCGTTGCGTTGGCCGCCATCGGAGCCGCCGGTTTCGCTTACACCCTGACCCATCCCGGTTTTGTAGCCAATCTCGCCAACCGCTTGGTTGCTGAAACCCCGGCCCCTGGCAACGATATCGACACCGCGAACGCGATCCCTGGTTCAAATCCGAATCCAGTAGCCGCCGAATCGGCGGGAACAGCGTCAATTCCCGCCGGTGCTTATGGCCACTTCGAAACCGAGGCGGAGATCAACGGCCGCTCCGTAGACGTCATGGTCGATACCGGCGCTTCCCTTGTCGCGCTCACATACGAGGACGCATCGCGCCTCGGCATTTATGTCAATCCAAGTGATTTCACGCATATCGCAAAAACGGCGAACGGGACCGCGCGCGTAGCACCCGTCACGATTTCGCGCATCAGCATCGGCGATATTACCGTGCGGGATGTCCCAGCCGTGGTTTCCGAGCGAGGCAAATCGGAACGCACCCTGCTTGGAATGTCATTTTTAGGGCGTCTTTCCCGCGTCGAAATGCGCGGCGGAACCCTGGTGCTTCAAGAATAGTTCATCTAAGTCTCTCACTCCAAACGCTGATAGACGTTGTGCGCCACCACGCACGCCGCGCGACCAGTTTCGATGCTCCACATCGGAACGATGTTTAAACGGGATGGATTGCATGCTGCCGAAGCCTCGTGCCGACCTCAAACCCAACACCGCCGATTTCGAACGGCTGCCGCTCGTCAAACCGACGGGTTTTCGCGAATACGACGCACGCTGGCTATTCCCCGACGAAATCAATCTGATGGGTCTTAATGCCGTTGGCGTCGGCATGGCGACGCTGTTTACTCGGCGCGGCGTCCCGAGGCGCATTGTCGTCGGACACGACTATCGCTGGTATTCCGGCGCCGTGAAGCAGGCGCTGATGACGGGGCTCCTGGCAGGGGGCTGCGAGGTGCACGACATAGGTCTTGCGTTATCGCCGATGGCCTACTACGCGCAATTCGAACTCGACGTCGAAGGCGTGGCGATGGTCACGGCCAGCCACAACGACAATGGCTGGACCGGCATCAAGATGGGCCTGGCGCGCCCGTTGACTTTCGGACCCGACGACATGTCGGAATTGAAGGCGATCGTCCTCAACGGCGAATACGAACCGCGCACCGGCGGCCGCTACATTTTCGTGCCGGACATGGCTGAGCGCTATGTCAAATCGCTCACCGACCGACCGAGGCTCAAACATAAGCTTAAGGTCGTTGCCGCCTGCGGCAACGGCACCGCGGGCGCGTTCGCGCCGCAGGTTCTGAAAGCCGTCGGCTGCGAGGTCATTCCGCTCAACACCGATCTCGACCATTCCTTCCCGAACCACAATCCGAATCCCGAAGATATGAAGATGCTGCACGCAGTTTCGGCCAAGGTGCTCGAAACCAAGGCCGACGTCGGACTGGCCTTCGATGGCGACGGGGATCGTTGCGGCGTCGTCGCGAATGACGGACACGAGATCTTCGCCGACAAAGTCGGCGTCATGCTCGCGCGGGACATTTCCGCGCTCCATCGAAATGCGAAGTTCGTCGTCGATGTGAAATCGACAGGCCTCTTCACGACCGACCCCATGCTCAAAGCCAACGGTGCCACAACCACCTATTGGAAGACCGGGCACAGCTACATCAAACGCTTCAATTTCGAGAACAAATCGCTCGTCGGTTTCGAGAAGTCCGGACACTTCTTTTTCAACGAACCGCTCGGGCGCGGCTACGACGACGGCCTCGTCTCGGCCCTTGCGGTTTGCGACATGCTCGATCGCAATCCCGGCAAATCGATTGCCGAGCTGCGCGACGCGCTGCCGAAGACGTGGAGTTCTCCAACCATGTCTCCGCATTGCGACGACGAGAAGAAGTACGATGTCGTGGAACGCATCACCGCGCACTACCAGCGCCAGAAGGAAAGCGGCGGACACGTCGCCGGCCAGCCCATCCGCGACCTAATCACCGTCAACGGCGTGCGCGTGATGCTCGACGACGGCACGTGGGGCCTTGTCCGCGCCTCGTCGAACAAGCCAGAGCTTGTCGTCGTCGTCGAAAGCCCGACGTCGGAAGCCAACATGAAAGCTATTTTCAAGGACATCGATCAGCAATTGTCCCGCTTCCCGGAAGTCGGCGAATACAATCAGAAGATCGCTGTATAGTTGGCGCCAGCGACTCCGCTTCGCGGGGCCGGCCGCCAGCAATCCTAGCTCTATGTTGGCGCTGGCGACTCCGCTTCGCGGAGCCGGCCGCCAGCGCATTAGATCAGCGTTACCAGAAAACGGAGTGCGACGCAGGCAAGGAAGGCGGCGAACGCCAGTTCCAAAGCACGCTTCGGAATGCTGTGCGCAACCCTGACGCCGAAGGGCGCGGCGAAGACACCGAGCGGTGCAATCAAGAGCGCGCTGGCATTGACGTAGCCTAACGACAGAGGCGGCAGACCAGGTTCGCCCCATCCTGACAAAATATAACCGATGATCCCCGGAATCGCGATGATCGGCCCAAGCCCGGTTGCCGTTGCGACCGCCTGCAACAAAGGACGGCCATAAAGCGTGAGCAGCGGCACGGTAAAGCTTGCGCCGCCGATCCCCATCAATGTCGAGATGGTTCCGATACCGAAGGCGGCGCCTTCAAGCCGCGGCGGGCGCGGCAGTTCATCGGCGATGCGCCAGTCGTCGCGGCCGAGCGCCATTTTGATTGCGAGTGCCGTTCCGAACACCACCCAGACCCAGCGCAACAGCGAGCTGCTGGCGCGGTCGGCGATCACGACACCCAGCGCAACGCCGAGGAAAATCCACGGTCCCATCCGCCGGACGACTTGCATATCGACCGTTCCCCGAGCCCGAAACGCCATGAATGATCGCAAAACAGTCGGCGCGATAACGCAGAGCGTCGTTCCGAGGGTTAAGTGCATCCGAACGCTTTCGGGCACGCCGACGATGCCGAAAACTTCGTAGAGAACCGGCACGAGAACCCCGCCGCCACCGATGCCAAGGAGGCCGGAGAGAAAACCTGCAAGAAGTCCGGCAGCCGTCAGCAGCAAAAGGAGCCCGATAACGTGCTCGATGGGCACCGCCATAAGCATCAGGCGAAACCGGGCCTAAGCTGCATAGGACCGTTCGCGAGAGCGGGCCTCGACAAGCACAATGGCCTCACGCAGCACATCGGCTGTCGCGGAAGCAGCGGTCGCCCCTTCGCTCAAGTGACGCCGGAAAGCCTTGCCGCGCGGTTGTCCATGGTAAAGCCCGAGCACATGGCGCGTGACATTCGACAGCCGCCCTCCGCCGCTGATGTGCCGCTCGGCGTACGGCACCATTGCGTGCAGCGCGTCTGCACGCGTCGGGCTTTCGGCTTCCGAGCCGAAAATCGTGCGATCGACGTCCGCAAGTATCGCGGGATTTTGATAGGCTGCGCGGCCGACCATGACGCCGTCGACATGATCGAGATGCGCTTGCGCCTCCGCGACCGTCGTGATGCCTCCATTGATGACAATTTCGAGCTCTGGGTGCGCGGCCTTCAGACGGTAGATGCGCGCATAATCAAGCGGCGGCACCTCGCGGTTCTCTTTCGGCGACAGTCCCTTGAGCCACGCCTTGCGCGCGTGAACGATGAATGTCGTGCAGCCGGTCGCGGAAACGATATCAACGAAGCGGCGCAGATCTTCGTCCGCAT
Source organism: Hyphomicrobium sp. (assembly GCF_035548195.1). Lineage (GTDB taxonomy): Bacteria > Pseudomonadota > Alphaproteobacteria > Rhizobiales > Hyphomicrobiaceae > Hyphomicrobium_B. The sequence goes on along the minus strand of NZ_DASZTY010000025.1, from coordinate 231,527 downwards.
CCTGATCGTCGATGCCGATACGGCACTTGACCGTGACGGGCAGCGCTTGCGCCTTGCGCATGGCGGCGACACAGTCGGCAACAAGTTGGGGTTCAGCCATCAAGCACGCACCAAAGCGGCCTTCCTGCACGCGATCCGACGGACAGCCGATATTCAAATTGATCTCATCGTAACCGAAGTCGGCACCGATGCGGGCCGCCTCCGCCAGTTTTGCCGGATCAGAGCCGCCCAGCTGCAATGCAAGGGGGTGCTCCAGGTTGGAAAAGCGGAGAAGACGCGCACGGTCGCCGTAAATCACCGCGTCCGCCGTGACCATCTCTGTATAGAGAAGGGCGTGCCTCGTCAGATGCCGGTGGAAGACGCGGCAATGCCGGTCCGTCCAATCCATCATGGGGGCGACACAGAAGCGGTGGCTCAGTTTATTCATTCGATGAAGTTCTGTGACGGTCTACTAACTTTGCTGACGAAAAACCTTCTAAAGCCCCTACGTCAGTCCGCCAATGGGTTGACCTTGTCGCAATCGCGTCTTTGTTGAGCCGAAGCCGGATGGGAGCCAGGATCGTACCAGAAACGGTGGCTTCCCCGTCCAGCAGAGCCCAGAGCTGCTTCATCGTTAACGTTTGCAACGGTCGTTTTTTGCTATTGTCAGCGGCACATCTGATATTTTTCAGCAAGACGAATCGCGCTGGCCATCGCGGCGCGAGCCATTCGGAGAACTATCATGAAGCAAACCTGCGCAACATCGATGGCGGTGCTTCTTTTTACAACTGCAGCACCCTGTTTACTGGCGTTAACGGCGCCGGCAATCGCCGACGATATTCCCGAAAGCATGCGGATCGAGCAAAAGGCCGAGAAAGACTACGCGAAAAAGCCCGTCGTCCCGATAAATCGCGGAAACGCTCATCATCGCAATCTCGGCTTGCCGAGCGAGGACGACCTTCCTGCCGATCCCGGTGCCGGCGGCGCCTCGGATACCCCCCAGCTCGCGCCCGTGCCACCGATACCGAGCGATAAGACCACAAAATAAAATAATCTATCGGGGCGTCAGAACGGCCCCCGAGCTGCGATCGCTTCCATGACTGTGTTCAGATCGCGGATGCGGACGGCGTAGGCCTTTTTCAGGCACGAAACGTTATTGCCGCAAGCATCCCGCCGCTGCAGCCATGCGCGCTGAGCGTCCTGAATATCTCCCCGCTGCCCCATTGCGACGAGCGACGTCGTAATCGCGAATAGCGTTGCCATCCGCGCCTCCTGCTGGCCTAATCCATAGTTTGCACAAATTGCGCGCTCCGCGGGGATATTGGCCTTGTTACAGTCCAATGGTGCGTACGTCCCTGCCGACGCAGAAAACGCGAAAAAGAATTCAAATACCATTGTCGTCGCAAATAGCCGGCGCATGGCCACCTCAAGGTCGATTAGCGACACTGATCTACCAGCGAAGACGCAGTCTTGTCAGCAGTCAACGGCAGATTTCTATGGTTGCGCTTTCACTGTCGACGTCACCACCGCCGCGACGGCCCTCGCATCCTTCGGCGTTGGATCATGATCGCTTGGCAGCTCGGCAGTGCCCGGCGATTGCTCAATCGCGGCGAGCCACTCGGCCGTCTTTTGGTAATCCGGATCGGCCAGAAAGCGCTCGCTTGGCGTAAATCCGTCCGCACGGCTGATAACCTGAGCGATCAGCTTCCGAAACTCGGGCACATCGAAATACGACGCATGCACCAGTTCTTTCCACGTAAAGTAGGTGCTGATGGCGGTATCCGCCGTGTGGGGTGGAACCGCAAACCGGATCTGGCCGATAGCCTGCCGGAATTTTGCAATCGACTGGCTGGCAGCCGCGTTGCTGTAGTTCGTCACCAAATCCGCTATGGGAGCGGACAACCGCGGCTGAGATCGATCGAGCCATGACGGCCGGTCTGCAGCGCCAAGTACGACCTCGCCTTCCGTGTCGTTGCCGAATCCGGCGCGTTTGACTTCGGAATTCGTAATGCCGTTCAGAAATTTGCTCGACACACCGCTGATGATAGACGCAAGCGCATGAATCGTCGCCATGAGCAGGAGCGCGATCAGGCCAAATATGATGGGCGTCACAACCAAGGGCACTGCGAGCGACCAGATCAGGCGATGATAGCTCGCGCCGCGAACATCATCAGCTCCAAGGACCCATGATAGCTCATCCGTGACCAGATGAAGGAGAAGGCCGCTGTTATAGGTCAGGTCATGACCAGCCCCGCATATGATTCCGCCTTCGCAAGGCTGACCGTCCTTTTCCAGAAAACGCTGACGAAAGCGCATCGCCCGTTCGATATCGGAAAAGTTCGAATATTTCGCCGCCAAAGACTTTCGCTTTTGTCGATACTGCCGCCACATCTCCGATCGATCTTGCGCGGGTTGGCCGGCGCCTTCCGCACCAGCGGCGCTTTTTTCGACAGCCCGGCTCCGGCGAATAGCTGCGAGATCATCCCGCAGCGCTTTCATATCGGCCTCAACTTCAGACGTGAGATTCACGGCGTAAACGTTCGTATAGAGCCAATTGGAAAGGCCAACGATCGTCGGAGGAGAAAACAAGGCCGCGAGATAGATGAGTGGCAGCGCCACAACGGAAATAAGGGTGATCGTGGATACCGCGAATGATTTGTCGAAGAATGTCAGCCGCGCATCCGGCAGCAGCGCTAAACCTTGAATGGCTTCGTCGTCTGGATGTGAGAGCGCGCGCCAACGCGCGGCAAAATTCTCCCGTGCGCGACGCATGACACCGCGACGGTGATCAAGCATGGCACGCCGATCAAGATAGCTAAAAAGAAAATAAACCGCGATCGCGGGCATGCTCATGAACGCGATCGTCCAATACTGAACACGCGGGAAAAGGCCGCCGAACAACATCCGGTCGCCAGTAAAGATCGTCGCGCCCTGATAGATGAGCAACATCATCAGCAGCATCATCGAAGCAACGAAGACAACCTTGCGAACAAGGCTCAAGCGCGTCAGCAGCCAAAGCTCCTTACGCAAATTGATGAACGGCGTCCCGACGGTGATCCACCGCTTGAGGTTCGGCAACGTCTTCCGGCGTGCGGCGCTCTCAAGAAGCGCGAAGGAGACGATGGAACCACCATGGCTGTGGCCAATAATGCAATAAGGCTCGCTTCTGGCTTCCAATCCGCGCAAAATATTCGCCAGCTCTGCACCTGCTCGGCGGCGCTCGACTTCGCTGTTATCGCCGGGCCAGACGAATGCTTTCACGTCGAGACGGCCGTCGCGTGCTTCAACGAGTTCGCGGAGGTCATGTTCAAACGCACTCTGCGTTTCCCACCATTGCGGCTCAACCACGCCGCCGTCGGGATCCGGCTCCGTCGGTTTCGCGAACGTGCCGTGCACGGTGATAACAGTCGCCATCGCCCTTCCCCGTTCGGAGCTCCGACCAGATGGCTGCGTCGCAACGATGCCGCGTCAGCCGGCCACGCAAACACTGCCGCGCCTCTTAAAGGCGCTTCACTCCAGATCGGGCACTGGATGATGCCCTAACTCTACCTAGGTGACATTACGTGGTGGGCGCCGGGAGGCGGAAAACAGAGACGTGTGGCAACAAAACCGCGGATACCGGCAAGCGCCCGTTCATCTGAAAGCGATCGCAGTCTTTACGGGCCTGCCGTCATGAAATTTTCTCCATGTTCGACGGGTCCTAAGACTCGGCTTCGTTAGCACAATCCCGGCGGAATGTGCGTGCACAGCCAAATCCAATCGTTCCGCGATACATCTCCGTCCCATCCTATTTTCACAACCAAGACAAGCGAGACTCCGTCGGCTTGCTCATGTTTCCTCGGCAAGCGTTTGCATGCTGATGAATGCTTGCGCAGCGAATGGGAGAAATGAGAAATGCGCCACGACAACGCGACTTACTTTCAGCGATCGATCCTGCACCTCCTCCGTCGTGTGGATCAGTGTGCAACCCAGCTTTACTCGAACGAAACGAGCGATAACGACCTGACGCTGAGACAGCTCGCGATTATGACGGCGATTTCGCGCGAAGATGACTTGAGCCAGACCGACCTCGTGAACATTACGGGAATCGATCGCTCGACGGTCGCCGGAATCGTGAGCCGACTGATCCGCAAGGGGCTTCTGGAGCGCCGCCGTTCAGCGTTCGATGGGCGTGCTTACTGCGTCAAGCTTTCGAAACGCGGACTCAAAGCGGTCGCGGGCGCAGACCGCCTTTATACGCGGATCGAAAAGAAACTTCTATCCGGATTGCCCGCAGCTGAAGCCAACCAATTCGTAACAACCCTAAAGACCATTCTCGGCGCGCAAACAGGCGACGGAAGACAGTCAGCGCGCGCGTGACTGCCCACCGCTCGACGAGCGATAGCCGTTCATGCAGATCCTAGCTGATCGCCGCACTTTGCATTTGACCGGCCCGGCATAAGACTTATCATCCGCGCGAATTCGGGTGGTGGGGATTCATGCCGGGTGCGTTTTCTCGTATCGCAAATACCAGGTGATGCCGTGACAGCCCGCACAGCCCCGGCATCGCTGATCACAACATCTTGCGTACGTCCGAAAGACCGGTTTGACTACTGGCACGAAATGGCGTGCCGGGCGATGGTTCCTTTCGAATGCCGCCCAATCGATCGGGCCAGCTTCCAGGGAGAGGTTCGTTCAATCCCCTTCGCGGGGGCAGCGCTCACAATTTCCAGTAACAATGGCGTGACGACATGGCGAACGCGGCGGCAAGCCGCGCGTTCGAAAGATACCGTTTTCGTTTGCGCCGATATGTCGGGAACGTTGCAGGTGTCTCAGAATGGACGCGATGCTGTTCTTAACTGCGGCGACCTCACCCTGGTAGACAATGCCGCGCCGAATATGTGCGTGAGTTCGCCTGGCTCCGAAAAACTTTTCCTCGAATTAAGTCGCCGCGACTGCGAAGCAAGGCTAGGGCGGATCGCACAGTGGACGAGCCGGCGGATCAATGGCTCAAGCGGCGCCGGTGCCATCCTTTTTAATTTCGTTCAGCTTCTCCCCACCCAAGCACGTTCGCTAAGTGAATCCGCGCAAAACCAGATTGCACACCAGCTGATTGACTTGCTGGCTCTCGCTTTCGCAGAGGGAGACGGAGATGCGTGCGCTTCCTCTTCAGCGCGGCTCATGTCGCTTATGCGGTTGAAATCAGCCGTTGATGCTCATCTATCGAACGCAAACGTAACGTGCGATCAGCTTGCGGCGGCGGCAGGTATTTCGGTCCGCTATGCGAACCAGCTGCTCGATCCTGAAAAGACCTCGTTGCAGAGGCTTTTGTTCAGCCGCCGCATTGCAAAATGTCAGGAAGCTTTGGCCGATCCCACTCAGACACATCGTCAGATTAGCGATATCGCCTATTCGTGGGGCTTCGGTGATGTCTCGCATTTTGGCCGGCTTTTTAAGGCCGTCACCGGCGTCACCCCTCGCGCGTACCGAAAGCAAGCATTGGAAACGGCGGAGGCACCGCGCTAGCGCAGCACTTGCACTGCAATTGAGGATTTCCTTCCGGATCCGGGAACTCTCAGGCCTAATTTTTCGTTTCGCTTAAGCTTTTATCTGCCTGAACGCGTCGTCGAATCCTCGGCCACCTATCGCCCTAATCGAAACGTAACCAGATTGTGCGACACTGGCGCGCGGATGCTCGCCAGATGTGTTGGAGCTTGTCTTGAGCGCCCGGCAAGAATTTTTGACTCGTGCAAAGGCTTTCGAGGCCCGGGCGATCGCGCGCGTCATTCAGTTCGCCGTTAAAACTTCCACAAACCTGTCGCGGACTGTTCTGCTCGGTTTGGCGGCGCTCATCTTCTTGCCGACCGTTCCCGAGCGTATCGACGTCGCCGTCCTGCCGTCCAGCGTGATGCCTGCCAATCCACTGCCAGCGGCAACAACCTCCCCCATCGAGGAAAAATCGACGCCGACGTCACCCGACGAAGCCAAGATAAATCCGGCCGCCCCGTCTCCACCAACGCCTTCGATCCAGATCTCGGAGTCCAAATCAGCTCCTGCGAAACCTCCCCCCGTACCGCTTCCTCCCGCTAAGCAGCTCGCGCCGCTTTGGACGGACGACCAGGTCGCGACCGCCAAAGCTGTATGCTCGAAATTGTTGGATAACATTCCCGTCATAACCGAGTCTCTCCCACCGGCACGTCAAGGCATCTGCGGCGCCCCCGCACCACGTGAGCTTCGAAGCATCGGCAAGGAAGATAAAGTTGCATTTCATCCGCCTGCGACACTCAGGTGCCCGATGATCGCGGCCCTCAACACGTGGGTGTCGGACAAGTTGCAGCCTTCGGCCAAGAAGCATTTTGGCGTGTCAATCGCGCGCATTGTGAGCGGCTCGTATTCATGCCGGAATCGCTATGGCTTGGCGCGCGCGCCGATCAGCGAACACGCCTTAATGAACGCCATCGATATCTCAGCGTTCGTGCTCGAAAACGGGAAAGTCATCAGAGTTTCTACGGGGTGGAAAATGCCCCATGAAAAGAAAGGCGATGACTCGGCGAAAGCTGACGCCGCACACGGCAAACGTGACAAAAACCACAAGATTGCTGCGTCGAAACTTGGCGCGCACGATCTCGCCCCGCGCGACGATGGCGACAAGGTGAAAGCCAACGACTCCAAGAACGAATCCAAGAAGGACGCAAAAGAGGATCCAAAGATCGCCGCTTCCGAGTTTCTACATGAGGCACACGATAGCGCATGCGCAATCTTCGGAACGATCCTCGGCCCGGATACGAACGCCGCGCATCACGATCATCTGCATCTCGATATGAAAGCGCGAAAATATCATTCAATATGCCAGTAGCGCCGCCGCACTTCAGACCGGCGATTGGTCTCTGACAGAAAAAGCCCGCGGTGCTTCACCGGACTTTGCAATCTCGATCATCGTTGCGAATGCGCTCTCAAGATTGCGCGTATAGCGCTTCGTATCGAAGAGTGGCGCCGTCTCGCGCAACCCGGCGAGCTTCGTGCGCAGATTTCTAAGCTTCGTCTTGTCATGGGCCAGCATTAGAGCCATTTGCGCATATTCATCGAGGTTGCGCGCAATGAGTTCCGGTAAGCCGATGCCCGTCAACAGGCTCGCCGCCACGCGCCCCGCGAACGTCTCGCCGATGGCAGTCAGCACCGGGAGCCCCGCCCATAGTGCGTCGCTCGCCGTCGTATGCGCATTGCACGGCAACGCATCGAGGAACAGGTCCGCCAACTTATGACGGGCCAAATGCTCGGAGATGGGCAAGCGGCGGGCGAAAACCAGCCGGTCGGGATCGACGCCGCGCATTTTCGCTTCGCGGCGCAGGTTTTCGCGGCAAATGTCGCTTGGCACGAGAAGCCACAGGACGGAACCCCGGACATTCTGCAACAGCGGCATCCAAACATCGAACATCGTCGCGTTCAGCTTGTAACTGTTATTGAACGAGCAGAAGACGAAGCCATCCTCTGGCAATCCAAAGTCCGCACGCGTTACCCGCTGTTCGGAAATCTTTCGCTTGCGATCGTTGGGCTGATAGCAATGCGGAAGATGTACGATCCGCTCCGAGTAGTCCGGCTGATGCTCCATCGGCGCGATGACGGCGTCGGCAATGATGTAGTCGACGCCCTCCATCCCCATCGTGCAGGGATAGCCAAGATAATTCACCTGGATCGGCGCGGGCTTGTAGGTCAGGATTTCTGGCCTGCCATCTCGTGTATAGCCTTTGAGATCGACAAGAATATCGATGCCGTCATCGTGAATGGCTCGCGCGGCCGCACGATCGGTCATCGTTCCGACCGGCACGTAGCGGTCGAACGAAGCGATGATACGGCTGCGCAAATCGGAATTGTCGTCCGGACTAAAGCAATACCCGAAAAGTTCGAAGCGGCTTCGGTCCATTTGCTCAAGCACTTCGACCAGCAACAGCGCCGTCGCATGATTGAAGAAGTCGGAGGATAGAAACCCGATACGAACGGGGCCATCCGACCCGAGGCCGTTCTTATGCGATTTGAACTGCAGCGATGCCGGTACAGCCAGCATTGCCGCGTGACGCCTCCCGGCCTCAAGCTGATCCTTTCGCGTCGCTGGCGTTGCGACAAGCTGGAAAGGGGCAATCCGAACCCGATTGCTACGAAATATGTCAAGACACGTTCGCTCTTCCGTATCGACGTTATTCCAGTCACATAGGATACGCCGAAGGTTTGCGAGTTCGAAGCGATTGACGATCGAGTCCGGCGCGTGTTCGACGGCCTTTACGAAAGCCAAAACCGCTTCCTCGAAACGCTCGCGCATCTTGAGGGTTACGGCCAAGTTATAATGGGCGATCGCGAGCGTTGGATCGAGCTTGATCGCTTGCTCGAATGTCTCGATCGCGCCGTCGTACATCGCCATGCCGCGCAACAGATTGCCGACGTTGACATAGGCTTCAGCACGGTCGGGTTCGATCGCCAGGCCCGCTTGATAACTGGCCAGCGCTTCCTGCCTCCGGCCCATACTCTCGAAAGCAAGGGCCATGTTGAACATGGCATCGCCACGCGAAGGATCGGTCAGCGCCGCCCGGCTGAAGACTTCGATCGCTTCTTCGAAGCGCCATTCGTTGCGCAGGTAGGTTCCAAGATCGTTCAGGCTCTTCGCGTGTTCGGCCGGAGTGGCAGCATGCGCCGCGAGAACAGCCTCCGCATCCTCAGGCGAGCTGGAAATAGCAAGAATGCGTTGTTCGAGCTTTCGGGCCTCGGCGAGCGACGGATCGATGGCGAGCGCTTTACGGCAGTACTCCAGCGCATCCGGAACATTGCCTGCCTGAACCATCAACTCGCCAAGTCGCACAAGAAGAAGTGGCTGCTCCGGCTTCAGACGCAGCGATGTGAGGTAGGCGTCAATCGCCTCCGTGCTTTTCTCAGCGGCCCGCAGAAGGTTTCCGAGTACCTCGAATGCGGCAGAGCTCTGCGGCTGCAGAGTGACGCACCGCCGGCAGGCTTCGATAGCCTCAGCCGAGCGTTTGAGCTCACCGAGGATGATAGCGAGATTGAGCCACGCCTGATGATAGTCGGGATCGTTCGCGAGGCTTTGCCGGATATAATTGACAGCCTGACTGCCATCATTGGACTTGAAAGCGATCAGCCCGAGGTGATGCAAGGTGGGCGGATGGCGGGGTGCCTTTGCCAATACGCGCAGATGTGCAGCTTCCGATTTGCGCCATTCGCCTGCCTGCAGATACGTGACCGCCGCGCGAAAGTCGCTGGCTATTGCGGGATCAGCCTGCTGCGGTCCTGTGCGCGCGGTCGCGAGCGCACGCCGTCGCTCTTTGCGGTTCATCAGCCACTCGAATGGGTGCCTCGATCGGCACAATCGAGCCCTGTCATGACTCCTGCAACCTGCGCGAAGCTTACGAGGCGGCAATAGAGCTGCCTCGCGCGATCTTATTCCGCCGGATGAAGTTCGGGTTCTTCGGAGCGGCGGCGGCCGAGGCCCGCAAGCCATCGGCAGATCACGTAGAAGACCGGCGTGAAGATGAGGCCAAAGACCGTGACGCCGATCATGCCCGAGAATACCGCTGTACCGAGCGCCTGGCGAAGCTCAGCGCCCGCGCCGACCGCCCACACAAGCGGTACGACGCCAAGAATAAACGCCAGCGACGTCATCAGAATAGGCCGCATTCGGAGGCGCGCCGCCTCCGTCGCGGCAGCAAAGCGGTCCCGTCCTTGCGCTTCGAGTTGCTCCGCAAATTCGACAATCAGAATCGCGTTCTTCGCCGCGAGACCGATAAGCACGATAAAGCCCACCTGGGTCAGGATATTGTTGTCCATTCCCCTGAGGATAACGCCGCTGATCGAGGCGATGAGACTCATCGGCACGATGAGGATGACCGCAAGAGGCAGCGTCAGGCTCTCGAACTGGGCCGCCAGCACGAGGAAAACGAAAGCCACGCCGAGCGCGAAAGCAAATACGGCAGTATCACCAGCCTTAATCTGCTGATAAGCGAGATCGGTCCAATCGTAGCTGAACCCCTGCGGCAACGTCTCGGCCGCGAGTTTCTCCATCGTATCGATCGCCTGACCTTGCGAATATCCGGGCGCTGCGGAGCCATCTAGCTCGGCTGCAGGGTATAGATTGTAACGCGGAACACGCGAAGGTCCCGAGATATCGCGAACAGTCGTGAACGAGCCGAGCGGCACAGCATCGCCGTTGGCGTTGCGGACACGGATATTGAGCGCATCCTTGCTCGTAAGCCGGAAAGCGCCATCCGCCTGCGCGGTTACGCGGAAAGTACGACCAAGGATATTGAAATCGTTGACGTAGATTGATCCGAGATAGGCTTGCAACGCGGAAAACACGTCGGGAATGTTGATCCCCAGCATCTGCGCCTTGACGCGATCGATGTCGAGATAGAGCTGTGGCGTCGACGTCTCGAAAAGCGAGAAGACCTGTCTGACAACCGGCGACTGTGCCGCCTTGGCCATCATGGCATTGACGGCGGTCTGCAGTGCTGCCGAGCCCGCACCCGAGCGGTCCTCCACCATCATGCGGAACCCGCCCGCATTGCCCAGTCCTCGAACCGGCGGCGGCGCAACGACCAAGACCAAGCCGTCCTGTATGACGGAAAACTTTTTAAGCAACGCGGCCTGGATCGCCTTCGCCGACTGTTGCGGATCGCTGCCACGTTCCTCGAACGGTTTTAAGACGACGAAGACGGCGCCCGCGTTGGATGCGTTGACACGCGTCGCACCCGAAAAACCCACAAGGCTCACGGCATGCGCAACGCCAGGCACCGTGAGCGCCAGATCGACGATCCTGCGGTTAACGGCGTCGGTGCGCTCGAGAGATGCCGCAGGCGGAAGCTGGACGACCGTGATCAGATAGCCGCCATCCTGGTCCGGAATGAAGCCCACGGGCGTCTTGCGGAACTCATTCAGGCCAAATCCAATGAGTCCGGCATAGATGACGAGCATGATCACCGCAAAGCGTACGATCTTTCCAATGAACCAGCCGTACCCGTGCGATAGCTTCTCAAAGCTCCAATTGAAGAGCCCGAAGAAAGCGTGGACGGGACGCATCAGAATGCTGGTGTCATGGGACTCCGTATGCGGCTTCAGCAGCAGTGCGCACAAGGCTGGAGACAGTGTCAACGAAACGATCAGCGAAATGACCGTCGCGCCTGCAATCGTCAACGCGAACTGTCGATAGAACTGCCCAGAGATGCCCGTGATGAATGCGGACGGAACGAACACCGCCGTCAGCACGAGCGCGATCGCGATCAGCGCGGTGCCGACCTCCTCCATCGTTCGATACGAGGCTTCGCGAGGACTGAGGCCGTTGGCGATATTTCGTTCGACGTTCTCGACGACGACGATGGCGTCGTCGACGACGATACCGATCGCGAGCACCAAGCCGAACAGAGACAGATTGTTCAGCGAAAAGCCGAACATCGCCATAATAAAGAAGGTGCCGATGAGCGACACCGGAATGGCAACGATTGGAATAATCGCGGCGCGCCATGTCTGCAGAAAGAGAATGACGACAAGCACGACCAAAACGATTGCTTCGAAAATCGTTCGGACAACGGCATTGACCGACTGCTGAATGTAATCGGTTGGATCGTAGATGATGTCGTATTTGACGCCCGGCGGAAAGTTCTTCGAAATTTCCGCCATCGTATCTTTGATCTTCTTGGCCGTGTCGATGGCATTGGAACCAGGCAACTGGAAAATGCCGAGGCCAACCGCGGCGGTCTTATCCAAATAGGAGTTTACGCCGTAGTCGAGACCGGCAAGCTCGACTCGCGCAACGTCCTTCAACCTCACGACGGCATCGCCGCTGCGCTTGACGACGATATTGCCGAACTCCTTTGGATCGACCAATCGGCCGAGCGTCTGAACGGTGATCTGGAATGCGCCAGGATTTTTTACAGGCGGCTGGTTCAAGACGCCCGCAGCAACCTGGACATTCTGCCCCTGAAGCGCCGTGACGACATCGTCCGCCGTCATCGCCAGAGACTGCAGGCGATCGGGATCGAGCCAGACGCGCATCGAATAATCACGTCCGCCGAATACCGTTACGGAACCGACGCCCTGGATACGGCTCAACGTATCCACGACGTTGACGCTGGCGTAATTGGAGATAAAGAGCGAGTCGCGCGAGTTGTCGGGCGACAACAGATGCACGACCATCATCAGATCGGGCGAAGCTTTCGCGACGGTCACGCCGATATTGCGGACATCGACGGGCAACCGCGGTTGCGCGATGGCTACGCGGTTCTGGACCTGCACCTGCGCAATATCGAGGTTCGTGCCGATGTCGAACGTCACCGAAATCGAGAAGCGGCCGTCATTCGTCGAGTTCGACGAAATGTAAAGCATGTGCTCGACGCCGTTGATCTGCTGCTCCAGCGGCGTTGCGACGGTCGCGGCCACAACTTCAGCGCTTGCACCGGGATATTGCCCCGTGACGTTGACGACTGGCGGAGCGATTTCCGGATACTGCGCAATCGGCAGACGTGTCACGGAAACCGCGCCCAGGATCACGAGCACGATCGAGATGACGGCCGCAAAAATGGGCCGGTCGATGAAAAAGTGCGAGATGCGCATCCGCTAATTCGTTCCGCTCAATTGGTCCGGACCGTTCGGTCCTTGTTCGCCGATGTGGCTTCGGCAGTCGCCTGCTGCGGCGTCACTTTCGATCCCGGGCGCACCCGCATGAGGCCGTTGACAATGACCTCGTCGTCGGGCGAGAGGCCTGCCGTTATGACGCGCATCCCATCCACAACGGGCCCGAGCGTCACATATTTTGGCTTCGCGACGTTATCGTCTCCAACAGCATAGACGAACTTTCGCACCTGCTCCGTGCCGATTGCCGAATCGGGGACGAGCAGAGCCTCCGCCGGCGGCGCCGCCGAAATACGGATGCGTCCAAACATGCCGGGTGTCAGCTTGCCGTCAGGATTGGGAAACTCAGCCCGCCCGCGGATCGTGCCCGACGAGCGATCGATAACGTTGTCGACGAAATCGATCTTTCCCTGATGAACGAAGTCCTTCTCGTCGAGAAGTTTCAGCGAAACGGGCAATCTCATGCCCCGGTCGACGCTGTCGGCCTGTCCGGCCGCGGCGGCCCGCAAATAGCGGAGGTAGGACCCCTCATCCATCGTGAACTCGAAACGAATCGGATCGACCGAAACGATCGTCGCAAGCAACGTCGTCGTGCCCGTCGCGCCCCCGGTGACGAGGTTGCCGACCGACACACGCCGATCGCCAATCCGGCCCGAGATCGGCGCCGTAAGCTCGGTGAATTCCAGATCCAGCTCGGCTTGCCGGGTTGCGGCCTCCTGGGCCGCTACGGTCGCTTCAGCGACTCGCTTGGTCTGCAAGCGCTGGTCGAGTGTCTGCTGCGTGATCGATGTACCGCGGACAAGATTCTGGCCGCGCTGCAAATCGGCTTCTGCGAAAGCCAAATTCGCCTGGGCCTGTTTGACGGCAGCCTTTGACTGATCGAGCGCCGCTTCGAACGGCCGACGATCGATAGTGAAAAGAGGATCACCTGCCTTCACGAGCTGGCCGTCGGTGAAATGGATTTTTTCGAGGTATCCGGATACGCGCGCGCGAACCTCCACGAAATCGACCGCAACGAAGCGGCCAACGTATTCGTCGAAGTCAGACACGAGTTTCTTGACGGGCTTTGCAACCGTCACGGATGGCGGCGGCGGGGCTGCTGCCGTCTGCGCATTGGACTTCTCGTCGCTACATGCCGAGAGGCTGGCGGTCAGCAGAAGCAATGCGGCGGCGATCGGGGCGGATCGGAAGAACAGGGGTCTTACTCCGTCTATGGACTGTGCCATGGGATAACTCATTGCGGGAGGGCGGGCCAATTGAAACAAATCGGTCCCGCGACGTGGCGCCTCGCTATGCCTGAGCGCATCAATATCTGCATAGCGGTCGAGACGAGGTACCTTGAAAGAACGAATGACAACGCAGATCGAATTGTGGTACCCGTTACCGATCGGTAACGCTTAGTTACTGACCGGTAACATTCTCGTCAAGGGGCCATGAACACATCGCAGTTCAACGCAGTGCGCAGAGCAGGCTCCGACCTAGCTACGCGGCCGCCGCGTGAGCGCATTTTGATCGCGGCGCGCGACCTATTCTACCGTTTCGGGCTTCACCCTGTGGGTGTCGACGCAATCGCCGAAGCGGCGCTGACTAATAAAATGACGCTTTATAGGCATTTCAAATCGAAAGACGACCTCATCGTCGCCTATATCCAGCAGCTTGCCGATGAAGGCGAGGAGGTCTGGGACCGCATTTTTTCCGAAAATCCCGACGATCCGCAAAAGCGCCTGGATGCGTGGGTCGATTTTGTGGAAGACGTCCTGACGAACAAATTCGAACGCGGATGCGCGATTGCAAACGCCGCCGTTGAGCTTGATTCCGAACACCCGGCACGAGCCGCGATCGAGGCCTATAAACGGCGTAAACGGAAGCGGCTTGTAAAGCTTTTCAAGGACGCGCGTTACCACGATCCTGAACTGCTGGCCGACGAGGTTTTTCTGCTGTTCGAAGGCGCACGGATCAATATTCAGTGCGGAAAAAAGGGGCCTGCCTCACGGGTCGTTCAAATGCTTCGAAATCTCCTGGCCACGGGGCAGCAGCGTCACCGCCTTGAAAACACCACGAAATCCGAGCGCCGGACTGATCGAACATCGTAACGTATTGTTTTCAAAATATTAATTTAAAGTCCATCGCCTCAACGGAGCACCGAAAGCCCCGCCGGCCCCGTGAAACGGATGACCTGGCTACCATATTGGTATAAGGTTTCGGGAAAATTCGGCAAAGCCTGATCCGGCGGCAACTGGGCGGTGGCGTCGAGATTTCATGAAGAGGTTCTCCATGCGCAGCGCAATTTTTCAATCCGCAGCCATCGCTATGCTGAGTGCCCTGTTCGCGTTGGGATGGAATTCAAGCGTTCGAGCCGATGACGATACGGCCGCCTGGGACGGAATAAAAACGGCCACCTTCGGCGATCGCAATATTCTTAATGGAGTCGGCAAAATCGCGCTTGAAGCGCCTTATCGTGCCGAAGACGCCTCCACGGTTCCGATCAGCGTCAGGATGCCAGCAGATTTCGCCAAAGGCGTCAAATCTTTGACGCTTGTCGTCGATAAAAATCCCTCGCCGGTCGTCGCAACGTTTACCTACGGAGACGCCGCTGGGACGAGCGACCGCGTCCTGGCTACCCGCGTCCGCATCGACCAATATTCGAACGTGCGAGCCATCGCCGAAACGACGGACGGCAAGCTTTACATGACGTCTCGCTTCGTCAAGGCATCCGGTGGCTGCTCGGCGCCCGCAAGCAAGGATCCCGAAGAAGCCGCCAAGTCGATGGGCAAGATGCGGATCAAGACCGCGTTCAAGGATCCCAAAAACCCGTCGCTGCAAGAAGCGGAACTAATGATCAAGCATCCTAACAATTCGGGCATGCAGATGGATCAGTTGACGGGCCTCTACACGCCCGCGCATTTCGTCGACAAAATCGTCGTGCACAGCGGCAAGAAGTTGGTTTTTTCGATGGTCGGCGGCATTTCGATCAGCGAGAACCCGCATTTCCGTTTCACTTACGAGGGTGCGCCCGGCGATCCGATCGTCGTTCGTGCGGAGGACAACAAAAATAATGTCTTCAACGGCCGCGCAACGCTGAGCTCATCCTGACGCTCTGAAACGGCGCCGCACGATGGCGCGCAAGCTTTCACACGATGATATGATGCCCGTTGCTGGCGGCGGCCTTTTGGACCGCCGCCTTTTGTTAAGGGGTGGCCTCGTGCTCGCGGCTGCTCGCGCCTCAACGCCCGCAAGTGCCGATGCACATCCGGGCGTCACCATCGACCCTGCCGATCCACCCTGGCTACACAAGACTGGCCTACCGTTCACCGGATACGGCACGCCGTCGAAATATGAAAAATACGTCGTGCGCAACATCGGCGGCAATCGTTCTCCCGCCGGCGATGGCGTCTCGTGGACGCCGCTTGAAGACCTTGCCGGTATCGTCACTCCGAGCGGGCTGCATTTCGAACGGCATCACGACGGTGTCCCCGACATCGATCCGAAACTGCACCGCCTCGTAATACACGGCCGCGTTCGTCGCGCCTTGGAATTCACCGTCGAAAGTTTGCTGCGCTATCCGATGCGCTCGCAATTTCTTTTCATCGAATGCGGCGGCAACAGCAATGCGGGCTGGCATTCGGAACCGATCCAGCGTCCTGTCGGCTCTTTTCACGGTCTGGTCTCGTGCTCGGAATGGACCGGCGTGCCGCTTTCAATCGTTCTCGATGAGGCTGGCGTTGAGCCGCATTCCTCCTGGATCATCGCCGAAGGGGCGGACGCAGGACTACTGAACGTCAGCTTACCACTTTCCAAGCTGATGGATGATGCCATCATCGGCCTTTACCAGAACGGCGAACGGCTACGGCCAGAGAACGGCTATCCGATGCGACTGGTCGTTCCTGGCTGGGAAGGCATCACCAATGTCAAATGGCTGCGTCGTTTGCAGGTGACCGGCGAACCGTCGATGACGCGCAACGAAACAGCGAAATACACCGAGCTTCTTCCCTCCGGCAAAGCGCGGATGTTCACCTTCGTGATGGATGCGAAGTCGCTCATCACATCCCCCTCCTCCGGCCAAACCCTGCAAGGTCCAAACATCTACGAGATTCGCGGCCTTGCCTGGAGCGGGCGGGGAAAGATCGCGAAGGTCGATATTTCTGCCGACGGTGGCAAGTCGTGGGCAGAAGCGCATCTGGACGAACCGGTCATGTCCCGTTGCTTCACGCGCTTTCGCATGCCTTGGACGTGGAACGGAACGCCTGCCGTTCTCAAAAGCCGAGCGACCGACGAAACGGGTTACGTGCAGCCCGAGCGCGACGTGCTGATCAAAGAGCGCGGCCGCAACGGATATTTTCACTACAACGCCATTGTGAGCTGGGCGATCGACGAAGACGGCGAGGTTAGCCATGTCTATGCCTAAGGCGGCTCAGATGATCGGCGTTGTCACCGTCGCGATGCTCGCCACGCGCGCTAATGCGCACGATGATCCGCGTTCGCCGCATCTCGGAACGCCGATGTCAAAATCCGAGGTTGCAAAATGGAATCGGACGATCTTTCCCGATGGGCGCGGATTGCCGCCAGGCCACGGGACGGCGCGTGAGGGCCGCGCCCTTTACGTCGAGAAATGTGCAAGCTGTCACGGCGACCGCGGTCAGGGTGCGACAGCGGAAGACTTAGTTAGCGGCCCGGAACCGCCGACAGCCGCCAAACCCAGCAAGGCGATCGGCTCCTATTGGCCATATGCGACGACCATTTTCGATTTCATCCGGCGAAGCATGCCGCCCGCGAACCCAGATACGTTGTCGTCGGATCAAACCTACGCGCTGACGGCGTATCTCCTCGCCGCCAACGGAATCATCGGCAAAAGCGACGAGATGAACGCCAGATCTTTACCTAAGATAAAGATGCCTAATCGAAACGGCTTCATAGCGATCGACGCGAAGAAGTGAATGCGGTTAGAAGCGTTTGCACTGTCATAATTGATTGCGGAAAAGCGCGCCGCCGCTCGCTGTGGCCTTGCAGCGAGCTAAGGCCTTTGAATTAGTATTGAAATACAGGCCCGCCTGCCCTATTTCCCGGCGCCAGCGCAATTGTGGCGCTTGCTCAATCACCGGCGTAGCCGGTTGTTCAAAATCTGGGAGCGGCCTTTGGACAACGTACTCATCATCGGAGCTGGCGCGGCGGGTTCGGTCACCGCGAAAAAGTGCGCGATGAACCGTGACGTCTTTAAGAAGATCCACCTTGCTTCGCGCCGCCTGGAGAGCTGCAAAAAGGTGCAGGCCGAGTGCAAGACGCCAATCGACGTTTCACAGGTCGATGCCGACAACGTTGCGGAAACGGTTGCCCTTTTGAACAAGGTCAAGCCCGATCTCGTCATCAACATGGCTCTACCCTATCAGGATCTGCCGATCATGGACGCCTGTCTTGAGGCGGGCGTCCATTACATGGACACGGCAAATTACGAGCCGCGAGACGAAGCGAAGTTCACGTACAAATATCAGTGGCCCTACCATGACAAGTTCAAGGCCAAGGGATTGATGGCAGTGCTCGGGTGCGGCTTCGATCCCGGCGTCACTAACATCTTTTGCGCTTACGCGCAGGAGAAGCTGCTCGACGAGATCCATACCATCGACATCGTCGACTGCAACGCCGGCAGCCACGGCAAGGCATTCGCCACAAACTTCAATCCGGAGATCAATCTCCGTGAAGTGACGCAACGCGGCAAGTATTGGAAGGAGGGCGAATGGATCGAGATCGACCCGCTGTCCATTTCAACGATGGTCGATTATCCCGAAGTCGGTCCGGTCAAATCCTATCTCATTTATCACGAGGAAGAAGAAAGCCTCGTCGAGAACATCAAAGGCCTGAAGCAGATCCGTTTCTGGATGACGTTCTCCGACAACTACATCAAGCATCTCGAAGTGCTTCAGAACGTGGGCATGACGCGCATAGATCCCGTCATGTACAAAGGAACGCCTGTCGTTCCGATGGAATTTCTGAAATCGGTGCTGCCCGAGCCCTCCTCGCTCGCCGAGAACTATACCGGCAAGACGTCGATCGGCGTGGTGATCAAAGGCGAGAAGAAGGGCAAGAAAAAGCGCTATATGATCTGGAACGTCTGCGATCATGCCGAGACGAACAAGGAACTCGGCGCACAGGCCGTATCGTATACCACCGGCGTGCCCCCCGTCGTCGGCGCAATGATGATGTTCCGTGGCATATGGGAAGGCAAAGGCGTTTTCAACGTCGAGCAATTACCGCCCGAACCATTCCTCGAAGAGCTTGGCAAGCAAGGCCTGCCGTGGCACGCCAAGGAAATTGAAAAGCACGACCAGAAAAAACTATTCGCGGTCGAGACCTGATGAGCGAAGCCGAAATTCTAGCGATACGCAACGATCTGACCGGTCTGGTGATTTCCGTCGTGTCGGTCAGCTTCGGGATGATTTCGGCATATATCGCGGGACTCTGGCTATTTCTTCGCGAGGCTCCGGTTTCGCTTCGGCTCCTCGCCTTCTTTCTGCTCTCGTGCGGATTGGCATTCATGGGCGCATTGACGCTGGGGTTGAATGGCCTGCTCACCGGCACAGATCGCGCCTGGTCGAAGCTCACGACGCGCGCAACCGAAATTGCCGGCTTTGGCGATGTCCGCCCGCCATGGCTTTATGGCCTCAGCGGCTACGAAGCCTCCACCGTCCTCGGAGCGATTGCGTTCGGCGCGATCTACCTCTCACTTGCCTATCTGACGTTCGCGTACAAATGGCCGGGCACCACAGCGGCGCCCGTAAGGATCACGAACGAAAGCATGAAATAAAGGTGATGGCGGGATTGACAGACACCTCGGCGCTTCAGTTGCAATCGTTCGGTTGGGCGCGCGATATCGCGACGCCCGCTTATGTGCTCGATGTCGCGGCGTTAAAACGTAATCTCTCGCGCGCAGCCGAAATCAAACGCGAAACGGGCTGCAAAATTTTACTCGCGACGAAAGCGTTCGCGCTGCCCGCCGCGTTTCCGATCATGCGCGAGATGCTCGACGGAACGACCGCCAGCGGCGAATATGAAGCCCGCCTCGGCCATGACGAATTCGGCAAAGAGGTGCATGTCTATTCGCCTGCCTATGCGCCGGGCGAGGTCGAACGTCTGACCAGGCTCGCGCAGCACATTTACTTCAACGCGCCCGAGCAGATCGAAAAGAACCTCCCGACGCTCAAGGCTCATCCGAGCGTAAAGATCGGCATCCGAATCAATCCCGGATATTCGAACGCTACGCTCGGCGGTGCACTCTATGATCCGTGCGCGCCCTATTCGCGTTTCGGCGCGACGCCCGAAATGCTCCATCGGGTTCCGTGGAAGCATATCGATATTCTCCACACGCACGCGCTTTGTGAATCGGACGACGCCGGTTCGGCGGGACTCATCGAGCACGTCGCGCGCCATTTCGGCGACTATGTCCGGCGCGTCAAAGCGGTGAACTTCGGCGGCGGGCATTTCATCAACAAGCCCGGCTACGACATTCAGAACCTGATCGCGGCGATCAAAACATTTCGGCAAACCTTCGAGGTCGATGTGATTCTTGAACCGGGCGCGGGTCTCGTTGTCGATGCCGGCTATCTGGTCGCGAGCGTTCTCGACCTGCATCACAATGAAAAAGATATCGCAATTCTCGACGCATCCGCCTCGACACACATGCCCGACGTGCTGGAGGTGCCCTATACGCCTTCAATCGTCGGCGCCGGGACGCCGGGCGAAAAGCCGCACACATACATCCTGGGCGGCAAGACGTGCATGACGGGTGATATTATCGGCGAATATTCGTTCGATCAGCCGTTGAAGCCCGGCGATCGCGTCATTTTCACCGACATGATGCAATATTCATTCGTGAAAAATAACACGTTCAATGGCGTCCCTTTGCCTGATCTCGGGATATTGAACGAAGATCATGCGTATAAGGTGATCCGGTCCTTCGGCTACGAGGATTTTCGCCATCGGCTCGGCTGAATGGCCAGATAGTGTTTGATCGGTCGAGTGCTTAGGCTTGTGGGTCAGCTGGCGAGACTGGCGCACAAAAAAAGCAAACAACCGGCGTGGGGCGCCCCAATGAAATCAGAACATTCCAAGCCCGTTCTTCTCTCTAATTATCGGCCGTCCGATTTTCTCATTGATAATGTCGAGCTGGATATTGCGCTCGATCCCTCGCGGACGCGCGTTACAACCAGGCTATCCGTCCGGCGCAATCCATTGTCCACCACGACGGGCAAGGCCCCGCTTAAGCTCGACGGTGAGCTACTGGAACTTGAGAGCATTTCGTTGGACGGCAAAAAGCTTAGGCGCCCGAGCTATTCGGTCAACGAAACAAGCCTTACCATCGCCTCGCCGCCGAAAGATCCGTTCACTCTGGAGATGACGACGATCGTCAACCCAGAAGCCAATACGGCGTTGCAAGGGATCTACCTGTCACGAGGCGTCTACTGCTCGCAGTGTGAAGCTCAGGGCTTCCGCCGCATCACCTATTTCCTCGATCGTCCCGACGTGCTCGCACGCTACACGGTCCGCTTGGAAGCTGACATTGCGACAGCACCCATACTTCTCGCCAACGGTAATCCCGTCGAGCGCGGCACCCTCGCAAATCGCAAACGGCATTATGCGGTGTGGCATGACCCTCATCCAAAGCCGTCCTATCTTTTTGCTCTTGTCGGCGGCGATCTCGCATCGGTCGCCGCCACCTTCACGACGCAGTCTGGTCGCGAGGTCGACCTGCGCATCTATGTCGAGCATGGCAAAGAGAAACGCGCCTACTGGGCAATGGATGCCCTCAAACGTGCGATGCGATGGGACGAGGTCCGCTTCGGGCGAGAGTACGATCTCGATGTCTTCAATATCGTCGCCGTGTCCGATTTCAACATGGGCGCGATGGAGAACAAGGGGCTCAACATCTTCAACGACCGCCTCATTCTCGCATCGCCGGACACCGCGACGGATGCCAACTACGAATCGATCGAAAGCGTCGTCGCTCACGAATACTTTCACAATTGGACGGGCAATCGCATCACCTGCCGCGACTGGTTTCAGCTGTGCCTCAAGGAAGGCCTGACCGTTTACCGCGACCAGGAATTCTCGGCAGAAACACGCAGCAGCACGGTTCAGCGCATTTCCGATGTCCGCCAGCTGAAGGCGCTTCAGTTTCCAGAAGATCAAGGCCCGCTCTCACATCCCGTACGTCCCGATCGGTATATCGAGATCAACAATTTTTATACGCCGACCGTCTACGAGAAGGGTGCGGAAGTCGTTCGGATGATCGAGACCATCCTCGGCCGCGAGAAATTTCGCGACGGCATGGATCTCTATTTCGAGCGGCACGACGGCCAGGCGGTCACGATCGAAGATTTCGTCGCCTGCTTCGCGGATGCGAGTGGCCTGGATTTAACGCAGTTCATGCGCTGGTACACGCAAGCCGGAACGCCGGAACTGGTCTGCGACCTGACGTTCGACCGGCGCAAGAAATCGGCGGAGCTGACGGTACACCAGACTTTGAAGGCATCGCCCGGAAAACCCAAGAAGCAACCGCAGTTCATTCCGCTTGCCATGGCCCTTCTCGGCGAGAACGGAAAGGAAATGAATGTCGAGATCGAAAGCGGAAAGGAGATTCGCCCAGGCGTTCTCATTGTCGACGAGCGCACGACGCGATTCAAATTCGCGAATGTAACCTCACGTCCCGTGCCGTCGCTGTTGCGTGGGTTTTCCGCGCCCGTCAACGTAACGATCGCGCTTTCCGACGACGACCTCGCATTCTTGATGCATCACGACAGCGATTTGTTCAACCGCTGGCAGGCTAGCAACAAATACGCGTCACGGAGCATTCTCGCTCTACTCGATGTCAAGCGACCTAAAGCCGTACTGGCATCCAAAGCGGCGAAATTCGCGGAAGCCATCCGGCATGCGTTGCGCGATCCCGGCCTGGACGACGCCTACAAGGCAGAGCTGTTGCGCCTCCCGGCGGTTGCGGACGTCGCGCGCGAGAAAGCCGTAAAGGTGGACCACGCAGCGATTTTTGAAGCGCATCGAGCCTTCAGCCGCGCCGTTGCCGAGAAGTTGGCGGAAGAACTTGATGACGTTTATGCAAAGACTTCGACTAATGCACCTTTCTCTCCAGACGCGAAGAACGCGGGCCGGCGCACACTACGAAACGCGGCGTTAACGTTGCTGACAACGCGATCTACGGCCGAAGATTACGTGCGGCTCGAAACCCACTACAGAGGCGCATCGAACATGACGGACGCGGCGCATGCTCTTGTTCTGATCTCGGGGGTCGATGCGCCCGGCCGCGAAAGCGTCCTCTCCGATTTCTTCGAACGCTGGCAGCACGATCATCTGGTCATCGACACATGGTTCGCCGCGCAGGCACAATCGCCGCGCGATGCAACGCTCGACGAAGTCGAGATGCTATGTCGGCATCCGCTCTTCAAGATGACGACGCCGAACAAGGTCAGAGCTTTGATCGGAACGTTCGCTATGGCCAATCCGTTGCAGTTCAACCGGGTGGACGGCGCTGGATATGAATTCCTAGCCGATAAGGTTCTCGAACTCGATGCGCTCAATCCGCAAGTTGCAGCGCGGATGCTCGGAGCATTTCGCAGCTACCGCTCGCTTGAGCCCAAACGCAAGGCGCGCGCAAAATCGGCATTGAAGCGAGTTGCGTCAGCATCGCGCCTGTCTCGCGACTGCCAGGAAATGGTTTCGCGCATGCTCGACGATTAGTCGGCAGACGGCCACCACCTCTGAATCCGGCTCTGTCGTTCTACTCAAGGCGATTCTTTAAAAAATTGATTCGCCTTCCATTTTTTCTCCCTCGACAGGTGAGTCGCAAATCGGTGATTGTCGAATCAATGGCTCGCGGTATCGATTCGGTCCCGGCCAGGATTGGGGCACATAAAAAATTCGGCAGGAATTGAAAGATGGCTCGGACTTGGTCCGTTCCTCAAAGGGGAAATTTTGCCGGTTCGGCGGACTTCGAATGGCATCCAGCGGCGCTGCGCAAACGGCGCGCCGAGGCGGCGGGAGTGCGCAACGCGCAACGCGGCCCCCTGCTTTTGATCTCGGCTCTTCTGACGATCATTGGCGTCGCCGTTCTCAACATTGATTCGCAATCTCTCGCGACGCTGCTCCTCGTAGCTGGCGCGGGGCTGGCCGCAGCAGTCATCGTATTTTCCGGAGAGCCTGACGTTGAAAGCGTTGCGACGTCTTTCAAAGGTGCGCTGTCGCAACGTAACCGATCAGCATGTTTTGAAACGTCATCCAAGTTTTCCGAGCTTCTGACGCCACCGAGTCTCGACCCTGTGATCGATCGCGCCGTATGGGCTAAGCTGACCGCTCACATGAGCCATGAGCTTCGGACCCCCCTCAATGCTGTCCTCGGATTTTCCGAACTGATGTCGAACGAGGTTTTTGGTCCGCTGGGATCGAGCTGTTACGGCGACTATGCACGCGATATCCATGCGAGCGGCCGCATGCTGCTCAAGTCTGCGGAGGACGCGCTCGCAATCACGGCACTTCTGACTTCTCCGGAGCGAAAGGGGCCGCCGAGGTCCTGCGGTCTCAGGGCAGTACTGGATGACGCGCAGGCGTTCGCGCAGCCAGATCTCGACGCCCGTCTGATCGGCGTCGAAGCTGACATCGGCAGCGACACGGAAATTCTCTGCGATCCTCAGGCCGCGCGCCAGATGTTGATCAATCTCATGGCGGAAGTGCTACGCTCCGCGGGCGATAGCGCCAAGGTACAGATAAATGCACACAGCGAGGATGATGCCATCGTATTTTCAGTAGAGGCCGACAATGTGGGTCTGAACACGAACGACGACGATGGCTTCCCGTTGATCCTGGCGCGGACGCTAGGCGAGCTTTCTGGCGCGCGCGTTACCGCGCTGGACACACCAAGGGGAGGCCGGCGTTGGACGGTGCGTTTCCTCGCACCCATCCAGAGTGATCTCTTTGCAAAACACGCTTAATGCGACCCTCGAATGCAGCTTCGCATCGACGATCAATCCGATTTTCTATCGTTGCTTTGTTCAGTGTCCTTATCCCGACGAAGGAACTTCGGTCTGCGCTTCTCCCGCCAACCTTGAAGCAGCTTGCGCTCTGACGGTGTGAGAGATGCTGCGATGTCCGCGAAGGCAGCGTTGATACCGGTCCTGAATTGGTCTTCAACCGCCCGCAGGTCCGCCATAGCTGCCTTGAACTTTTCTTTGTCGAACGGTTCGGTCGTCAAAACATCGTTCGTGTGGCGCCAAGCCATACGTACTTTATCGCGCTCACTTTTCATTGAGGCACGAGCAGAAAAGACCTGCTGACGGAAAGCCTCTTGGCGGTCCGGCGGAAGCTGCCTGGCAAAACTTAGAAGACCGGACTCGTTGCGTCTCTCCTGCGCGTTATGGTGGTGCCATACGGCGGCCGCGACTCCGCCGATGAACAGCAGATTGAGCGCCAGTGAGAAGATGAACCCGGGATAGAGCAGCCGAGAACGCTGAGGCGCGATATGATTGGCTTCGACCGTCACAGCATATCCTCGTCCAGCAAGATGTCGCCGTCGTCGGTTTGCGCGATCTGCCGCGTAGCGTTCGAAGAGTTCTGGCTCGATCCCCAGAAGGAATTGACGATCCTCGACTGTCCGGCAAGAACGCCCAACACGAGCGACGCCGCGAGCGCCGTTGCCGCCAAACCCTGATGGCGGCGCAGAACGGTCGGACGTGCCGCTTGCGGCTGCGTTGCCACGAGACGCGGCTGATGCTCTGCTGCCGCGGCGATCCGCTTTTTCAAGCCATCCAAACGCGTGACATCGTACTGCGGCGCATAATCAAGAAGCCGATCGAACAACTCTGCATCGCCCAGCAATTTTCTTGCGTCCTCGCTATCGGCAAGCAGAGCCGATAGTTCGTGACGGAGCGGCGCGGGCCAGCGCGTCCGATCGGCACCATAGGTGTCGAGCGCGCCTTCCAATCTGTCGAGCCCCACGGGCCGTAGATTGCGTGTCATTGTCTTGCCGTCTCCCGCATCTCAGTGTCCGTTATCATTACGCAACGATTGCCATTCCGACTTCAAATCTGCCTTCAACTGCCTGCGTGCCCGGCTCAACAGGGACTCGACAGCTTCATCCGATACGCCCAAAACATTCCCGATCTCGATCTGGCTCAACCCCTCGAAATGAAACAGAGTGAGAGCCAAACGTTGCCGGTCAGGCAAGCCTTGCATCGCAATTTCGACTCGCCGTTGCACATCCTGACTTTCAAGCGCTGCCAGCTGTGTCGGCGGCTCCGGAACCTCCGGCAATTCTTCAACCACTTTCACGCGTCCCTGCCCGCGTACACGGTCAAGGCACAAATTCGAGACGACTCGCCGTAACCACGGGCGAATACCGGCCGGGCCGATCTCCAAGGTCGCGCCCGAGCGCCAGAGCCGCAAAAATGCTTCCTGCGCTACATCCTCCGCTTCCGCATCGTCCCGCAGCATCCGGCGCGCGACGGCGACGATGCTGCCAAGATGACGCTCCATCAGCACTCCAAATGCCTGCCCATTGCCAGCCCCGGCTTCTGCAACGAGGACAGCTTCATCGTTCCGGGAGTCAGCCGCGGGCCTCGGTTTGGCCGGGCTGCCGTCGGTTCTTATCGCCGCCACGTATCCCCTCGACATGCTTTCCGCCGCCTGTCTGGCTGTTGATTTGCCATTCGGCGCCGAAGGTTAATTCGCAGCGCCAATCTGCATCAATTGCCCACAAGAACGCTATAGGGCAGAGCAATCCGTCGCGTTGAGGGACGAGATCAGACGATTAGACGCTCAAACGCCTCAAGAACATCGCCAAGCGCTTGTTTTAGCTTCTGTTCCAGATCTTCGAAGGACGCCGCATCCGCTGCCCGGACGAGCAGCGACTTGAGCCCTTTCGGCGCTGTCGCCGGATTGAACGGGCCCTCCAAAGTCAGGCGGATAATTTGCGTCAAATTGTGCAGAAGCTGACCGGCGGCCGAAAGCCGGCGATGATCGTCGGCCGAAATCAGTCCCTCCGAAGCCGCCGCGGCAAGCGTGACAAGCGTCGTCTGATGGAGAATGGACGGATGCTCAGCAGCAAAAACAAGTTGCAGGTACTGAGCGATAAACTCCAGATCGACCAATCCCCCGCGAACCTGCTTCAGGTTCCAAATGTCTGTCGTGGCTTTCTCTGCCTCGATACGCTCGCGCATGCTGCGGATGTCGTCTGCTATCTTGGCGCGGTCGCGATGTGCCGTGAGGACCTTTCTGATATCGGCTTCGACGCGCTCGGAAAGCGCTGGTGCGCCAGCGATCACACGGGCGCGCGTTAGCGCCATGTGCTCCCAGGTCCAGGCCTCATTCGCCTGATAGCTTGCAAAACTCGAAAGCTGTGTCGCGACGGGGCCCTTCTGCCCAGAAGGCCGCAGTCGCATATCGACCTCGTAAAGCGTTCCCTCGGGTGTTCGTGCCGAGATGGCGTTGATCAGGCGTTGTGTCAGCCGCGTGTAGTAATGCTGCGGAGCGAGCGGCCGTGGGCCATCGGATTGCTCCGCCTCTCGATCGAAGTCGTAGATCAGGATGAGATCGACATCGGAGCCAGCCGTCATCTCGCGGCCTCCGAGCTTTCCCATCGCAACGACGACCGCAGAGCCGCCCGCGACGCGACCATGCTCGTCCTGCATCTGGCGGCTGACTTCGCGAAGAAGGCCTGCAATCAGACGCTCGGCAATGATGGCATAAGCCATGCCCGCCCCTGCTGCCGATATGCTGCCGGTCAGAACCCTGACGCCGATGAGGAACGCTTGCTCGCTGCCGATGATCCGCGCCGTATCGAGCACGTCCTGCATTGGATCGCCATCGTGCGCGGAGCGTGCTGCGGCGAACGATTTGATCAGCAAATCGTCGATCGCATCTTCGTCCATATGGCTGCCGAGCGCCTGCGGGTCGAGAACGGCGTCGAGCAGGCGGCGGCGTTTAGAGAGAATATGTGCGAGGCGCGGCGCCGAGCCCATGATGTCGGCGAATAACCGGATGAGGCCGGGCTGTGCTTTCAATAGGGAAAAGAACTGCACGCCGCCGGGAAGCTCCGACAAAAACCGATCGAAGCTTGCAATCGCGGAATCGGGATCGACCGTATCAGCGAGTGCCGAGATCAGCAGCGGCTGCACTTCAGTCAAACGTTCTCGCGCGCGCGGCGATCGAACCGACGGTGTGCGGCCGTGATGCCAGCCGCGAACGATCGAAAGGACCTGCGCCGGTTGCGAATAACCGAGCCGTTTCAATTCTGCGAGCGTCTGCGGATCGTCCTGCGGACCGGCGAAAACGAGGTTTGTTTCCTCGCCGGTCAACGTCGGAGAGTCTTCAAACAAGCCTGCATAGTGCTTCTCGACAGTTTCGAGAGTGCGCGTCAGTTCTGCGGAAAGCTCCTGAGCGCTCGGATACCCTGCGAAATGCGCAAATGTCTCCAGCGCATCCTTGTCCGACGGCATCTCGTGCGTCTGCTCGTCGGCGACCATTTGCAGGCGATGCTCCATGCGGCGCAAATAGCGGTAGGCATCGTCAAGCTCGGAGCGCACGGCAGGCTTCACCCAGCCGCGCTCTTCGAGTGCCGCTAACGCATCGAGTGTCGCGCGTACGCGAAGATCGGGCTGTCGTCCCCCCGCGATCAGCTGCTGCGTCTGAGCAAAAAATTCAATCTCGCGAATACCGCCACGGCCGAGCTTCAAATTTTGACCGAGAACCGTAATTCCGCCGATCGCCTTATGGGCATGGATCTGCCGCTTCATAGCGTGAATATCGGCAATCGAAGCGAAATCGAGGTATTTCCGCCAGACAAAGGGCGAGAGTTCATGCAGAAATTCTGTTCCCGCTTCGATATCACCCGCAATGGGCCGCGCCTTGATCATCGCGGCGCGTTCCCAGTTCTGGCCGACCGTTTCGTAATATCCGTGTGCCCCTGCGGTCGAGAGTGCGATTTGTGTCGCGCCAGCATCAGGACGCAGTCGAAGATCGGTCCGGAAAACGTAGCCGTCCGCGGTCCGCTCTTCGAGCAGCAAAACGAGATCGCGCGTGAGCCGCACGAAAAAGGATTGCAAATCACCATCCCCGACAAGGCGTGATTTTTCGCGGTCGAAGAAGACGATCAGATCGATGTCGCTTGAATAGTTGAGCTCGAATGCCCCGAGCTTGCCCATTGCAAGAACGAAGTAGCCCGACTCCTGATCAGGCGTTGCCGGATGCGGTGCTTGCCAGAGACCCTTTTCCGACGCCAGACGAAAAAGAAATCGAACGGCGGTCGCAACCGTGGCGTTGGCGCACTCGGAAAGCTTTCGTGTTACCGTCATCACCGGCCAGACGCCGCCGATATCGGCGAGAGCCGTCAACAGTGCGACTTCGTTTTTATATTGCCGTAACGCGCGCTTTGCCGCCGCCATATCAACAGCTTTCGCCATCGCGGCGACGAAGCCTTCGGTCAGACGCTTGAAATGATCTTCCGGCGCCTCGGCGAGCACATGCGCCAGCCGCGCAAGGTCAAGCGTCGCCAGCGTCGTGAGATAAAGAGAACCTTCGAATGTCCCCCGCAGGAGCGCGGCGACCTTCACATCTTGCAAGATGGCGGCAAGCTCCGGACATGAAACGCCGGCCTCCGCGACCAGAGCTGCGAACCGCTCGGCGCCACGGCCACCAACGGACGCGACGGGCGTTTCAGTAATACGTGCGGCAAGACTTGATTCGATTGGCTGATCCATCAGCCTATTGTGCCGCAATACCGGCAGCGACGTCACTATCGTCTGCGCCTGGAGCGGCAACCAGGCATTTTGGGGACAGCAGCACAACGACCTTAAGGCCAGGGAAATTGTCTTCCAGGCGAACTTCGCCGTGATGCAGCCGAGCCACCGCCGCCACGAGGCTCAAACCAAGCCCCGTTCCTGGCAGAGTGCGGCTGGCTTCGAGGCGCACAAACCTTTTCAGAGCGCGTTCACGATTTTCGGGGGCGATGCCAGGGCCATGATCGCCGACGGAGATCGCCGGCGTGCTGTTATCGCGATAGGCGCGGACCGTGATCGCACTTCCTGGCTCTCCACCGCGCGAATACTTGATCGCATTGTCGATCAGGTTGGCCACGGCCTGTCCGATAAGCTGTCGGTTAGCCCGAACGAAGACGCCTTTCTCGGCCTCGATCGACAGGGCAAAACCTGCTTCCTCTGTCGCCGGCGAATAGAGCTCTGCCACGTCCTCGACAAAGCGGCCGAGATCGAACGTTTCGATGCTCTCTTCGAGCGGACCTGCTTCGAGGCGCGCAATCAGCAAAAGCGCATTGAAGGTCTTGATCAGCTCGTCCGCCCTTTCGATCGTACGTTCGAGCCCCTCACGATAAGCTTCACCACCACGCGGATCGCGCAACGCAGCCTCGGCCGCATTCCGCAAACGATTGAGCGGCGTCTTCAAATCGTGGGCGATATTGTCGGAAACCTCTCGCAGGCCGCTCATCAAGCCTTCGATACGGTCGAGCATCTGGTTGAGGTTCTGCGCGAGTGCATCAAGCTCTCCGCCTCGTCCGCTCATCGGAATGCGTCGCGCCAGATCACCGTCCATGATTGAACGGCTCGTCGACGTGATCGCATCCATGCGATTGAGAATGAGCCGGCTCACCGCCAAGCCGCCAAGAAGCCCTGCGATCGACAGCACCCCGAAGCCAACCAAAAACGCCCAGCGGATTGAATCCGCGAAAGCGCGTTGATCCTCGATATCGCGCCCCACAATGAGGCGGACATCGGCTCCTAGGTTCACGGGTATGGCGACGGCAAGGTGGGGCGCGTTATCGCCAGCGGGCTGATAGCTGAAAACGCCGCCGTGCGGATCATTTGTCAGCTCCGGCGGGATGCGATTGAGGTTGCCCGCGATCTTCGCGCCGCTGTCGTCGGCGAGGTAATAGAGGCCGGTGCCTTGCAGCCGTGACATCGCGCCAACCGTTTCGGCGAGTTTCGCCCGGCCGCCGACTTTCATTTCCGATGAGAGGATCCGGGCTTCGGCTGTCAGCACGCCGAGAACCTGATGCGTCAGCAGATTGTTCGTCTGCCAAAAAAGGAAGCCCACGACGATTGCGGCGGCGAAAAGAAAGAATGCCACCGCCGCCGCGCTCAGTCCGAATGCCGTTGTCGATGCCGCTTTTGCGACGCGCTCAAGCAGGGCCGTCACGGATCGTATATCCTGCGCCCCGAACCGTGTGTAACAGCGGTTTGTCGAAGTTCTTATCGATCTTCGCGCGAAGGCGGGACACGTGCACGTCGATCACGTTCGTTTGCGGATCGAAGTGATAGTCCCAGACATGCTCCAGCAGCATCGTGCGGGTGACGACCTGGCCGGCATGCTGCATCAGATATTCGAGGAGGCGATATTCGCGCGGTTGCAGGAGAATATGCTCACCGCCGCGGGTTACGCGGTGGGAGAGCCTGTCGAGAACGAGATCGCCGACGGCATAGCGGGTCTGCTGCTCCTCCGGAGCCGTACGCCGTCCTAGCGCTTCAACCCGCGCAAGAAGCTCGGAATAAGCGTAAGGCTTCGTCAGATAATCGTCGCCGCCGGCGCGGAGCCCCTTCACGCGGTCGTCGACCTCACCCAAAGCCGAAAGGATGAGTGCCGGAGTGCGGTCGCCTTGCGCCCTCAGCGACTTGATAACCGACAGGCCGTCGAGATGCGGCAACATCCGATCGACGATAAGGACATCGTAGGTTCCGTCGGACGCCAGTGAGAGTCCAGCCTCGCCATCGGCCGCAAGGTCGGCAGTGTGCCCATTCTCTTTCAACGACTTCTGGAGAAACTGCGCCGTTTCCTTGTCGTCTTCGATTACGAGCACGCGCATGGCGTTGTTCTGATCCTGGCCTTCTCTCGACTCTCTATTTAGCGGTCCGGCCGCCGGACGTCGAGACAGCCCCGCCGTGTGGTTGACGGAGCTGCTCGAACTTGTCATGGCGTTAACCTCAGCCTTTCTTGGTAGCCAACTGTACGGCTACGAAGCGCTTCTGGTCGGACGACTGGATATGCAGCAGAACGGCCGTCCGCTTCAGATCCTGCGCCTTCTTGATGCCTGAAATAACGTCCGCCGGAGACTTAACGGTCTGGCCGGAAATCTCAAGGATGACGTCTCCCGCCTTCAGGCCCTTTTCGGCTGCGTCAGACGACGGATCAACCTCGGCGATCGCGACACCCTCGCTGTTTGATCCCGTACGTGCCGGCATCAACGTGACCCCGAGCTGACTAAGCTCCGTCGTCGAAGGCTTGTCTTCGTTATCGTTGCTGTTGCCGTTATCGTCGTTGTCGCCATTCATCAGAGCTTCGGCATTCTTCGGGAAGAGACCGAGCTTCACCTTTATGACTTTTTCGGCGTTGTTGCGCCAGACTTTGATGTTGACTGGCGAGTCCGGAGAAAGTTCGGCGATCTTTCGCGCGAGATCGCGGCTATCGACGATCTTCTCGTCATTCACCTGGAGGATTGCGTCCTGCGTCTTGATACCGGCGGCAGCCGCCGGGCCATTCGGCGTGACCTCGCTGACGAGCGCGCCATGCGCCTCTTTCAAGCCGAGGCTTGCAGCGGTGTCGTCATCGACATTTTGGATCTTCACGCCAAGCCAGCCGCGCTTGACCGTACCGGTCGCTTTGAGCTGGGTTATCACTTCCTGCACCGTCTTCGCGGGAACGTCGAAGGCGATGCCGACGTTGCCACCCGACGGAGAGAAGATCGCCGTATTAACGCCGATCACATCGCCATCGAGGTTAAAGGTCGGACCGCCCGAGTTGCCACGGTTCACGGCCGCATCGATCTGCATATAGTCGTAGGGGCCTGAGCCGATGTCGCGTGCGAGCGCCGAGACGATACCCGCAGTGACCGTCCCGCCAAGACCAAACGGATTACCAACCGCCAGCGCCCAATCACCGACGCGTGGTGTCTTCGTGGAAAGCTTCACGGCCGGGAAAGTTTTGTTGCTCTCGATTTTCAACAACGCGACGTCCGTGCGCGGATCCGTTCCGACGAGCTTGGCGTCGTACTTGGTTTCATCGTTGTCGAACGTCACCTGGATTTTCGTCGCGCCGTCGATGACGTGATTATTCGTCACGACATAGCCGTCGGGCGAAATGACGAAGCCCGAACCTTGTCCCTGAACGATCTTCGGACGCTGCTCCTGTTGTCCAAACTCCTTCGGAAGGTGTTTGAAGAAATCATGCAGCGGATGGTCCGGCGGAAGATCAGGGAAATTGAAGTTGCCGCCGCCCTTCTTGTTATCCTTTTTGTCGTTCTCCGCCATTTTAGAGGCGCCGCCATCATTGATGACCGACACTGAGACGACAGACGGCTTAACGCGCTCGACAAGATCGGCAAAGGAAAGGGGTGCGCGACCCATCGGCGTTTCGACGGTCTGCGCTGAAGCGGGCGTATCGGCGCGCACGGCCTCAGAGGGGATGAAATAACCAAACCCTACCACTGCAACAGCGGCGAGCGCCACGAAGGCCGGCGCGATTTTTGAGGAATAAACGTTCGACGGCGTCGAATTGCGATGGGGAAGTCGCATCCCAGGGGGTCTCCAAGCTGAAATCAGCCCTTCTTAGGCTTAACGGCAGCCGTAAAGGAGACGGGATTACCGCAGGATGTCAGCCACGTTAACAGTTCGTAATCTGCGCCGCACTGGATTGCGCCGTCGATCGTTTCATTGCCGTCCCGGAGCCTTCAAAGCGCGCAAGGCAGAAGCCGGGCTAACGCTGATCGTCGCTCAAAATCTCGGCAAGCTTGGCCTTTTCCTGCTCAGACAGAGCTGTCGCCTCGCTTGCGGGTTGGCGTGCGGCCGCACGTGCGGCCAAGGTCAAACCACCGACAAATACCAGAATTGGCGTCAGCCACAGGAGAAGCGTCGAAAGCTCGAAGCGCGGCCGAAGCAACACGAACTCTCCATATCGGGCGACGAGATAATCGATGACTTGGCTGTCGCTATCGCCTGCCGTCAGCCGCTCTCGCACCAAACGGCGAATGTCTGCCGCAAGCGGTGCATCGCTGTCGTCGATCGACTCGTTCTGGCAAACAAGGCACCGCAGTTCCGAGGAAATGGTGCGTGCCCTCTTTTCGAGAACAGGATTGGCAAGCATCTCGCCCGGCTGGACAGCCAGCACAGCCCGACCATTGGCGAGCATCGCCAACGAAAAAAGCGCGATTGCGAGCAGCCGACGCATCCCGTTACTCCGCTGGAACAGCTACAGGGGAACGAATGCGTCTCGCCGGAGCACCGACACGGAGCCGCCGATCAGACAACGAGATGCCGCCGCCGATGAACATGATCAGCGCACCAAGCCAGATGAAGCGGACGAGAGGGTTGAAGTAGGCGCGAACTGCATAACCGCCGCCCGGCTGTGCGTCTCCGATAACGAGATAAAGGTCGCCGCGCCAGGACGCATGAATGCCTGCCTCCGTCGTCGGCTGCGGCGGCGCGTCGTAGAGGCGCTTCGATGGCCTCAGACGTGTGATGGAGACCCCGTCGCGCTTGACGTCGAAGTCCGCGAAATTTGACGTGTAGTTCGGCCCGCGACCGCTTTCGACGCCCGTGAATGTCACGTTGTAGCCGCCGACGGCGAGGCTCTGGCCCGGCTTCATTACCAGAATGTGCTCTTCGCGATAGGCGCTCGTCGCAACGATGCCGACGACAAGCATGCCAATGCCGAAATGCGCGAGCAATGTGCCATAAGCCGAGCGCGGAAGGTTTCGCGCACGTCGCATGATCTCTTGACGCCCTGCTTTGCCGAATTTGATCCGGTCCGCATATTCGATCACTGCGCCCATCATGACGTAAATGCCGAGCGCAATGCCGAATGGCGCCAGCCACGGTCCACGGTACTCCACAGCAAACATCGCGACGAGCGCCACGATGGCGGCCAACACTGCAAGGGCCAACCGTTGCATGACGCCCAGAAGATCGCCGCGTTTCCACGCAAGCATCGGTCCGAGCGGAAGCGCCAGGAGCAACGGAACCATCAGCGGCCCGAACGTCGCGTTGAAGAACGGCGGCCCGACTGAAATCTTCTGGCCCGTCACGCCTTCGAGCGCCATCGGATAGAGCGTACCGACAAGAACGGTGGCAGCGGCCGTCACCAACAACAGATTGTTGAGCACGAGGCTGCCTTCACGGCTGATCGGCTGGAAGAGGCCGCCCGTCTGCATGTCCTTGGCGCGCAAGGCGAAGAGCGCAAGACCGCCGCCGGTGAAGAATACGAGGATCGCAAGAATGAAGATGCCGCGCGTCGGATCGACGGCGAACGAGTGCACGGATGTCAGGACGCCGGAGCGGACGATGAAGGTGCCCATGAGCGACAGCGAGAACGTCAAAATCGCGAGCAGAACGGTCCAGACCTTGAGCGCTTCGCGCTTTTCCATAACGAGCGCGGAATGGAGCAACGCCGTGCCCGCTAGCCACGGCATGAACGATGCGTTTTCGACCGGATCCCAGAACCACCAACCGCCCCAGCCGAGCTCATAGTAAGCCCACCACGAGCCCATAGAAATACCGATGGTTAGAAACATCCAGGCGGCGAGCGTCCAAGGCCTCACCCAGCGCGCCCACGCCGCATCGATCCGGCCTTCGAGCAATGCCGCGATCGCAAACGAATACGCAATCGAGAAGCCGACATATCCGGTGTAGAGGAACGGCGGATGGAAGGCGAGCGCCGGGTCCTGAAGAATGGGATTCAATCCGCGTCCATCGGGGGGCGCCGGATCAAGACGGATGAAGGGATTCGAAGTCAGAAGCGAAAAGAGCAGAAACGCCAGCGCGATTGCCCCCTGAACGGAGAGCACGCGCGCTTTCAGCGTCGGCGGCAGATTGTTGCCGAAGAGAGCAACCGCCGCGCCGAAAATCGCGAGGATGAGCACCCACAAAAGCATAGAGCCTTCGTGGTTTCCCCACACGCCCGCCATTTTGTAGATCAACGGCTTCGTGGAATGGGAATTCTCTGCCACGTTCGCCACTGAAAAATCGGACGTCACGTAAGCATACATCAGCGCGAAAAAGGCGATCGCAATCAGTAGAAGCTGCGAAACGGCAGCAGGTTCTGCGACCCGCATCATCCGATCGTCTTTGAGGGATGCGCCCGCCGCGGGCACGACGACCTGGACCGCCGCGACCAGCAGAGCGAGGATAAGCGCAAAATGTCCGAACTCGACGATCAAATCGGTAGCCTCCTTATGGCGCTTCCGCCTTCAATTCGCCCGGGTGCGCACTCGCACCGAGTTTCACGCCCTTCGCTTCCAGAGCCTGAGCCACGTTCCTCGGCATATAGTTCTCGTCGTGCTTGGCAAGCACGCTATCGGCCTTGAAGCCTCCGTGCCCGTCAAGAACGCCCTCGGCGACGACGCCCTGCCCTTCGCGAAAAAGATCCGGCAAGACGCCGGTAAAGGTCACCGGCATATCCTTCAAGGTGTCGGTGACCTTAAACTTGATCGTGGTACCTTCGTGAACCACTGAACCTTTTTCTACGAGACCGCCAAGGCGGATGCGCTGACCGGGCTGCACCGCCTCCGCGATGATGTCGCTCGGCGTATGGAAAAAGACGATGCTGTCTTTGAGAGCAAACAGAACGAGGATCGCCGCCACTGCGAGCGTTGCAACGCCGCCGCCGATCAGAACGCCGCGCTTTTGCTTCCGTGTCATCTCAGTTCATCGTCTTTCATCATAACTCAACTGCCAACGCCAAGCTTGCGAGCCATATCCTCGACACGCGCCAAGCCGACCTTATCGTCCTTTAAATTGGCGCGGGCGTCACTCAGGGCCTTGGCGGCATCTTCGCCGCGTCCAAGCACCTTGTAGGCACGAATGAGGCTGACCCATCCCGCCGGATCGTTGCCGTTGGCCTTTAGGCGCGCGGCGAGCCCCTCAACCATACGCTTTATGAATGCCTGACGTTCCGATGGCGACATGGCCATGACGGAAGCAGCATCCGCTCCCGACGGCGGCGACGATGCGACGGCGTCCGGATTTGCGGCCTTTTGAGTTGGTTCGCCAGCGGCATTCGTATCGGTAACCGCCTTATCGGCCCCCGGCATCAGGCTTGCGAGACGCGCTTCAAGCATTTTGCGCCATGGTGCATTTGCCGGCGCTTCTTGGATCAGCTTGCGATAATCGGCAGCGGCTTCGGCGATCTTACCGTCTTGCTCCTTTGCGAGCGCAAGCCAGATGCGCGGTTCTTTCCGGTCAGGCGCAATTGCAAGAATGCGTTCAAGCGCCTTGCGGGCATCTTCCGGAATAACACCGTTTTCGACTCTGATGCGAGCATTGGCGAAGCCTTGAAGTCTCGCAGGGGTTTCACCGACCAGACGCATCGCATTGGCGTAAGCTTTTGCGGCATCCGCGTAGCGGCCCATCGCATAATAGACCGGCGCAATGACGCTCCAGCCGGTGCCATCCTCCGGATGCTGACGCAGGCGCTGCTCGACTTTAGCAACGAGGTCGTTTGGATTTTTTGTGTCTGCTGTTTCCGCGAGCCGCGCGCTCAATGGATCGCCCGGCAATCCCGGAGTTCCATATGCGAGGTAGAGAGCCAAGCTCGCCACGGGCAGCAAGACCACGACGGCTGTCGATGCGAACGTTGCGAAGCGATTCCGGCGGCCTTCTGTACGCGTGTCGTTTTTCTCGCTCACGGCGGTCGAACGCAGCAAGCGCCGCGCAATTTCGGAGCGGGCGCTTTCGGCCTCGGCGGGCGCAAGCGTTCCGCTCGCTTCGTCCGAAGCGACTTCCCGGAGCTGATCTTTATAGACGGCGACATCAGCAGCCGCTGCACCGGCATCGCCCCCGGCCATCGGCTCGGAATCGGCGCGCAGTAGAGGGCGTGTAATGGCCAGCGTCACCGCTGCCACCAGGCAAGCCACTAAAATCCAAAAAACCATATGCGCGCGATCCTCGACGTTCGATCACGGAATAAGATCGCTGCGGCGCGCAAGCAAGCCGACACTGACGCGTTTAGCTCATCTGTCGCGGATATGAATTAACCGTCATGTGCAGCGGTGCGTTCCGCTGCACCGCGTCAGCCGACGCTCTTCCACGTTCCGTCCGGATTGCGGCAGGCAGTGCCGCGCATCTGCTTCGGCCTGCCATCGATGTAGATCGTATGCGTGTAATCGCGGCAGTCGGCGACACCGCGCTTGTAAGGACGGCTCGGAACGACCTCCCCATAATGGCCGGTATCGGGATCGCGCCATTGCCGCGAGACGCCGGACTGGCCGCGCTCCAGAGCATCGTATTCTGCATCTTGTGCGTAACGGCGATCGCGCTCGTCGAGGCTTTTGCCAATCTCGCTGCCAACGATGCCGCCAACGACCGCACCCGCGACTGTCGACGCGACATTGCCGCTGCCTTTGCCGAACTGATTGCCAACCAGACCGCCTGCGATGCTTCCCAGCACCAAGCCTGTGCCTTGATTGTCTACGCCCCCTTGGCCGTTGCTGCATCCGGCGAGCATGGCGAACACCATCAGCGGAATCGAAAAGCGCGCGACGCGCATGGCGAACCTCGTTTTTCGGCTTTCTTCCCCCAGCGCCGATGTTCCGGCACCATCCCAAATGTCTGGCTAGACCGATATTGAGCGCCCGACAAGGCAGAAATCCACCGCTATTCGGGCAAACAAATGACATGTTGGCCTGGTGCTGCGATGCAACAGGAACTCTTGGCAAATAAGTTTACGAGAGCAGCGTCATGCGGCGGGAAGCTCAAGAATTGCTTTGAGGCCGCCATGTTCAGACGCCTCGAGCGCGAGCCGTCCATGGTATGAGGCCGCCAGATCGCTGACGATCGACAGCCCGAGGCCCGATCCGGGCTTCGTCTCGTCGAGGCGCGTTCCGCGCTTTCCGATTTTGGCGCGTTGCTCCTGCGATAACCCCGGGCCATCGTCCTCGACTGCGATCCTGAGTTTTCTGCGCCGTGCCGGTGTCGTTTGCGTATCGACGGCGGCGGCGAGATAGACGTGCTTTTTTCCCCATTTGCACGCATTATCGAGCAGATTGCCGAGCATCTCCTCAAGATCATGCTTTTCACCCTGGAATTTGGCACCGGCCTGTATGGAAAAAGAGATCGCAATGTCTTTTTCGGAGTGGATGCGCTCGATAGCTCGGACCAGTGGCTCTGCCGTGAGGTCGACCGGCGTCACGCGCCCGATCGCGCCGACACGGGCCGCCATCCGCGCCCTGTCGAGATAATGGCTGATCTGGTCCCGCATCACCTGCGCCTGTTCGGCAACCTTCGCGCCGAGCGCCGAACGATCGTCATGCGCCTCGTTCGTAATAACGGCTAACGGCGTTTTGAGCGCATGCGCAAGATTCCCCACCTGCGTTCGCGCCCGTTCAATAATGTCCTGATTGGAATCGATCAACGCGTTGAGTTCCGCTTGCAACGGTTCGATCTCGGCCGGCAACTGCCCTTCAAGGCGTTCGACCTCGCCCGAACGGATACTCGCCAGCCCGCGTTCGATCCTCCGGAGCGGCAAAAGCCCGAACCGCACCTGAAAGACAGTTGCAGCTAACAATCCGATGCCGACGAGCGCCAAAGCGCTTGTCAAACGTGTGCGAAACTTGGCGACCGTCGCCTCGAACCAATCGAGCGGGCCGGCAACGATAATCGAATAACGCGTTCGGTCGGGATCGTGGCCGGGCGAATCCAAAAATTCGAGGATGCGGATCGTCGAGCCGGTTGGGCCCGGAGCATTCATCCAGCGCGTACCGCTATTGTCGGGCTTTATTTTATGATCGTAGGGAGATGGGAGGACGGCAGTTGCCAGCGAGGGCGAAACGAGCGTGCGGCCGGGGGCGCCGTCGATGGGACGGATCTGCCAATACCATCCTGACTGGGTGACCTCGAAAAGGGGCTCGTACAGGTTCGGCGGAATCACCGGCACGTCGCCGCCGGTGCTCATGCTGTCGATGGTGATCTGGGTCAAAAGTTTTTTCAGCTGGGCGTCGAAGCTCAACTGCACGTCTTCGCGATACAGCGAGTAAATTATGTAGCCCGCGAGCGGCAGCGCCAGAAGCGTC
Source organism: Hyphomicrobium sp. (assembly GCF_035548195.1). GTDB lineage: Bacteria > Pseudomonadota > Alphaproteobacteria > Rhizobiales > Hyphomicrobiaceae > Hyphomicrobium_B. The sequence goes on along the minus strand of NZ_DASZTY010000025.1, from coordinate 191,893 downwards.
CACGCCGCCGAGGTCGCAAACAACCGCAGCGCAAGAGAATTAAGCCTCATCGGGTCCGTGGCTCATGCGATACCCAAGACCACGGACCGTCTGAATTACGTCACCAGGAATTTTCTTGCGCAAGCGGCCGATGAAGACCTCAATCGTATTGGAATCGCGGTCGAAGTCCTGATCGTAAAGGTGCTCGACGAGTTCGGTGCGCGAGACGACGCGGCCGTTATGATGCATCAGATACGCAAGAAGGCGAAACTCATGTGAGGTCAGCTTCACCGGCAGGCCGTCGCAGGTCACGCGAGCGGACTTGGTGTCGAGGCGGATCGGTCCGCACTCGATTTCCGATTTGACATGGCCGGAGGCGCGGCGGATCTGAGCCCGGACGCGCGCCAAAAGTTCCTCCATATGGAAGGGCTTGGCGAGATAATCGTCGGCTCCGGCGTCCATGCCAGTCACCTTATCGCTCCAGCGGTCGCGGGCGGTCAGCAGAATGACAGGCATCTTGCGATCGCTTCGGCGCCATTGCTCAAGAATGGAAATGCCGTCCATCTTTGGAAGACCGATATCTAGAATAACGACATCGTAGGGCTCCGTGTCTCCGAGGAAATAACCCTCCTCGCCATCCGCCGCGGTATCCACGGCGAAACCGGCGTCCCCCAAAGCCGCCGCAAGCTGGCGGTTCAGATCCCTATCGTCTTCGACAACGAGCGCGCGCACGCCAATCCACCTCCCTTGTGCCCGATTCCGCACGTTGTAGGGGTATCGGAGAGAAATCTCCACCCAGCAGCTGGAACCGATCACCGGACCTTTGCCGTCATAACGGTCGTCTTGAGCTGTCCCGTCGGACTACGGATCACAAGACGGTAAAAATAGCCGTCGTCCGAACGGCACAGCGTCGTCTTGACCAGCTGGCCGATCCCGTCGGCTTCCAAGGATTTGGAGACTTCCTCGACGGTTATGAGATTCTCGCGGCGCACAATCTGCCCGGCCATGCCCCAGTCCGACAGACAGTCTTCGGCGCATACGTGACCGGGCAGCAGCACTGCCGCCGCCACGGATATCGCAAGGGCGCTGGTCAATCCGGACATTTCCACGTCTTCCAGAGGCTTGCCGCCCATAGCGGTATCTCGTTGAACGGCTCATGAATATCGCTAGCCGCAAGGCAGACCATCTGCCTAGGCACCAAGCGAATTAACTTTTTCGCAGCAAGCTGAGAGGCGTATCCGCCTTTAGCCGACCGTAGATCGCCAATATCGTCCCGAAGAGCCCCGCCATCGCCTGAACCGCGGTGAGCGCCTGATCGCCGAAGGTCTGGATAATGTCCGCCGGAAGAACGATACCCAGAGCCGGGCCAACGGCTGGAATGACGGTCGCGGCCGCCGTGATCAGTGTCCCCCACAGCGTCTTGGAATGCGCCCACCATTTGCTGTCGTCATCGGTCGTCTGAGTTGGGGCGTCGGTTGCATCACTCATCTTGCTTTCTCCTTTTGCAATTTGCCGGGGCTCCAGCAGCCCGCGGGTTGTTTGATCGCTAGCGGCCCACGTTCGCGCCGTGACCAAAGTTGCATCGACGCGCTTCAGCCAGCCGCGGCCGAAGCGCCAGAAATGCGGAAGGGCGCGATACCTCGTGCGGCGCATCTCGGCGTAATCGTCGAGCAGATCGGACAACCCGCGCGCGCCGACGGCCGCAAGAGTCTCAGGGCCAATCTCGCCATCGATCGTCACGCCAACGATGCTCTGCAGCATGCGGACGGCGGCGCCGACGCCGTGATTGACGGCGGCATCGAAGTGCATCAGCGCCAGCGGCGCGGTGAAAACCGTGGACGCGGATGGAATGAAATAGCGCTGCCGATAGATCGTTTTGACGATGTCGTCAGGAATATGCTTCAGCTCTGAGATGAGGCGGGCACGAGAGGCATCATCGACCGGTTGTTTTTTGAAATTCGCATAGGTTTCGAGGGTGATCCCGCGATTTGTCGGGCCGCCCGGGTCATACGGATCGTCAGAGAAGCCGCCCTCCATTTCGAGAACGTGCGCAAGCGCTTTCAAGAAAATTAAATCGTCGCCCGCGCTTGCCGCGTCGGAAATGTCGTGCGGCCAGCGCAGACCGAGCAGCCGCACTTTGTCGAAACAGGCGACCGTCACGGCATCGCTCTGATTACCGCCGAGCAAATAGAGTTTGTCGCCCACTTCGCTGAGAAGGAATCCAACGTGTCCGGCATTTGGATCGTCGCCGCGAGACAAGACCGCAATCGCACCGATGCGCGGCGTGTCGAGTGCCTCGCCCCAGTCGAGATACGAGCGCGCGAGCAGCGATCCTGTCCCTGCGTATCCGCCTCGCTTCAGCATGGAACCGAGAAATGCCGCGCACCACGGCGTCGCCTCGGTTTCCGCGTTCGTGTCACCGGCTTCGCGGAAATAGCGTAGAATCTCAGGCGCGTCGTCCTTGCCCGGAATTTCGCGCACGCCAAACTCGGCCCACGCCGCCGCGAGCCATGGTGGTTGATCCATGTTTTCCTCTGATTATCAGATGAAGATCGCGGTGCGTTTTTTGGACGAATTGTCATTCCGCCCGAAGCGCAGCGAAGAACCGGAGCTACTTCTCCCCTCCCCTTCCTCGACCGGGAGGGATTTGGGGTGGGTGAGCGCGAGCAGTTTCAAACGACGGCGGCGCGGGGGGCGCCGCGGCCGAACAGTGTGTTGGTCTGATAGACTTTCACCGAAACGGCGGATTGGATGCTGCCGAAGTCGGTGATCTGATCGGCGCTGGAATAAATCGCGCTCGGGGACGTGGCGGTCAGCGTACGTTTCACGTCGCCGCTATCGAGGATGTCGATCTCATACGTCTCGGCGTCCTCGCCAATTGGAACCTCGGGAATCTCCCAGTTGTCGCCGCCTGTCCGTGTTCGCCTGATCCACGAAATGGTGAGATCGCCGGATGCGCGCACGCCTCTTACATGCACAGGCGACAACGGCCTCAGACCGAGGCCCTGATAGGCGAACGGGGTCGTCACATAGGATGCATCGCCGATGTCGCGGTTGCCGGGACCGTAGCGCCAGTTGAACAGAAGCTTCAATTCGCTCTGCTGAAGCGGCACGCGCGTCACGGAGCCGTCGAGCAGAACGAATTGCGCGCCTGCACCAAGCGCGCTTCTCATTGCACCTTCGGTACCGAATTGACCGCGCAGCAGACCGCTCAATTCGTAGGTCTGCACATCGACAAGCGTGGCGTTGAGGAATTGGATGATTTCCCAATCGCCGTCGCCGTTTCGTACGGTGGCAAGATTCGGACCTCCCAACATCGTCACGAGATCGGCCGATGCGAGCGTGCCGTATGGCAGACGTACGCGTACGCGCGCGCGATTGTCTATGACGCCCTCAGGCCCAGCCGGAAACGGATCGAGTGTGGTCCCAAGCGTTGCGGGTGCTCCGGCAAGCGCGCGCAATTGATAGCCCGTCGTCTGCGGCGACATATAGAGCGCGACGCTGCCGGGCCACGGCTTCTGCATAGCCGCGACGTAGCCCGACTGCGCATCGGCCGAGGGATTCCATTGTGGCAGATCCATCAACGCGACAGCGGGCGATCCCACTTGCACGGGTGCGGGCTGCACCGACGGCCGCGCGGGTGCATCGACCCTGTCGTAGACGTCCGGATCGATGCTGAGCGCCGTGATCTCGCGCACACCGCGTTCGGTCACATCGGTCAATCGTAGTTGACGGCTGCGCCCCGCGATATCGACCGAAACAATATCTCCAGGCTCCGCCGCAAGCGCAGAGGGCGGCAGCTTGAATGTTGCCGACTCGCGCGTTGCCCAAGCCTCATAGAGCCAGCTTTCAGTCAGCGAACCTGCGAGTCCGTCATCGAGAACGATCGGCAGGTTGGCTTCGGCGACGCGCCCACTGGCGCCGGTTAGACGGCGCGCTTCAGCGACCGCCTGCGGATAGTCGTCGCCACTCGATATATAACGGACTTTCGCTGACGCGGGCAGATCAGTCTCTTGCGCTCGCGTCAATTCGTAGAGCGGATCGCCGGCCTGCTCTTCAACCAAATCGTCTTCGGTCAGTACCGCCTGCGCCGCCGCGCGGCCGCGATGGCGGAAAACGATCTTGCCGCTGCTCTCGATGCTGTCGAAGAAATACGCGAGTTCGAGCGGCTGTAACGCGTCTCGCGCCGACATCGTATCGTCGATGACATAGCCGGGCACGGTTCCCGTGAGGCCTGATGCGTCGAATTCCGAGAAACTCTGGTCCTTTAGAATTTGCCCGACAAGTTCATTCAGCGCAGCGCCGCCGAGGCGGCCGTTGATCCAATGACCGAGCGGCCAATTCTCACCATCGCTCCAATACGTCGTCGCGACGGGAAAAGCCGGATATGGGCGTGCGTCCCAGCAATAGACATGAACGTGGCTAAGATCGACCATGCGCGCGCCGGTGACCGTCGAGACAGGATTGAGGCCTTCGACATAACCATCCTTCGTCCAGTCGAAAGCGTCGCGCAGAACTTGCAGGAAGCGCGCCTGCATGAAGTCGTCGCGGATGCCGCGCGAATAATACGGCAACATCGATTCCGAGCTTTTCGGATCGACGAAGACGTTCGGCTGATTGGCGCCTTTGTCCACCGCCGGGCAGCCGATCTCCATGAACCAGAACGGCTTCGACTGCGGCACCCATGCGGTAGCCGTTTCGCTTTCCACGCCGTCCGGTCGGTTGTAGTGCCGCTTGCTCCACCAGGAGAGAATATCTTTATAGCGAAATACCCACGGCTTGCCTGCGCCATCGGTGATGGGCGTGCGCGTTTGCGCGTCGCGATCGGCGGCAGAGGCATAATACCAATCGTAGCCCTCCCCGCCCTGCACATTCGATTTCAGATACGCGGCATCATAGATCGATGTCGCGCCCGCAACGGCATCGAGGTGATCGCGCCCGTCGCGCCAATCGGCGAGCGGCCAATAGACGTCGAGACCGATGGCATCGATATTCGCCGACGACCACAGCGGATCGAGATGAAAATAAACGTCGCCGGATCCGTCAGCAGGCTGATGACCGAAATACTCCGACCAATCCGCGGCGTAGAGAACTTTGGTCGATGCACCGAGAATAGCTTTCACATCCGCGGCAAGTGCGATTAACGCGATGACGAACGGATAGGCACTCGCGCTCGAACGCACTTGCGTCAACCCGCGCAATTCGGTGCCGATCACGAAGGCTTCAACGCCGCCTGCCGCTTTCGCAAGATAGGCATGGTGCAAAACCATGCGCCGATAGGACCATTCGGCGGGGCCCGAATAATGGACCGTATCGCCCAAAAGCGAAAAGTCGGTCCGCGCAGCCTCACCAACGAAAACCGCGATCTGACTTGCAGCGGTTGCCGTTTTATCAGGCGATCCCGATTGTCCCGCTGCCGGATGGCACGTGATGCGGCCGCGCCAGGGATACGCTGGCTGTCCCGTCCCGCCATAAGGATTGGGAAGCGAGTTGCCTTCCGCCACGTCCATCAGGATGAACGGCGTCAGCGTGACTTTCATCCCGCGCGCCTTCAAATCGCGGATCGATGAAACAACCGTTTGATCGGACGGCGTACCGCCATAGGCGGCGTTGCCGTCGCGTGTACTGATCAAGTGCGCGTCGTCGCGACCAAGCCCGGCGACCGACCATTGCAGCGGCGCCGTCGATTTGTGCCGCGTTTCAACGCCGGGCTGCAATTTGCAAACATTGGCGCGCAGATCCGTCCCGAACCAGCTGACGATCAGCGAGACGGATTTGGCATTCGGCAACGAAGCTTCGAGTTGATCGATCGCAACTTGCCAGTCCGTCGCGCCGATCAACTGATGCACATTCTCCGACTGCGAAACTCCGTCGTCGAACGTCTGATGCACAGGCTCCGTCGCATAGACGAATTCGCCCGAACCTGGAATCATAACGACGCCGCGCACGTCGTTGTCCGCACTCGAAATGCTGCGGAAGACTTCGAACGACAGCTGCGGCACACGATTGCCGTAGTCGGCGAGCGGAAACCTTTCGAAAACGATATAGGCGACGCCGCGATAAGCCGGTGCATTGTCGGCGCCGTCATGCGCAACGATCAAACTGTCGGCGGCTTGCGTTTCGGCGCCGGTGTGCAGACGAAATTGCGTACGGGCGAGATCGAGTTCCTGCTCATCCGCCCAGATGCGGCCGATACGCGTTACGACGCCCTCGCCCAATGCAACGGCGAAGTTGGCATAGTAGCGATACTGCGTCAGCGTCGTGTCGCCGCCCGAGCCACCCTTCCCGCTTCCGCTAGATTCGGTCGTCGTAATAATTTCTTCTTCGAGATCCGTCGCCCAGATGATTTGTCCACCGACGCGCGCGCGTCCGTAGATGCGCGGCAGCGGCGCGCCTTCCGTCGAAGCCGTGACGCGCAGATCGCTGAGGCGCGGACCTTCGACAGCGCGGCTCTGTCCCGACGGACCGAACAGCGCCGCATCGACGTAAGCGCCCGCGAGCGCGCCGACTTCCGATCCGATCGTCGCGCCGGAGAGCGCCACGCCAAGAAAGCTGACGCCTGCGGGTAGCACACTCGTGCCGACCGCAGCTCCGACCGCCGCTAATGCAAGCGTCGCCATGCGTTTCCTTTAGGGATTAGGGGATTGGGGATAGCGAATCGGGACTTGAGAATGGGGATCGGAGGTAGGGCTTCCCCTTCTCCCCTCCCCGCAAGGGGGAGGGGAATACATGAACCAACCTCTACGATGACGCCGGGAAACCGGAAGGCCGCTGCGATGCGGCGGCGCCACCAGTGCGAGAGCGGAACTTCGGATACCGGCACGCCCTCCATCGCGTGGATCATCGTGCTGTCGCTCGCCACGATGGCCGCGTGCTTTGCAACCGCGCCCGGACGCAAACGAAAAACGACAACATCCCCCGCTGCAATGGCCAAGGCTTCGATAACTTTGAAATGCCGCGCGGCGGCGTCGAGTATCGTCTCGCAACCGCTAACCTCGGCCCAGTCGCGACTGTAGGGCGGCGGCGCCTCTGCGTCCGATCCGTAGAGATCGCACCAGACGCCGCGCACCAGCCCGAGACAGTCGGTACCAATACCCCGACGGCTCGCCTGGTGATGATAAGGCGTGCCGATCCAGGCTCGCGCCGCAGCGACAATGGCGTCACGTGTCAGTGGAGTCTGCATCATCAGCTCTTGCGTCCGACCTGTGTCAGGAATTGATTACCCGGTATCGTCGGAAAACCACGAAAATTGACGACGTTCGAAAACCGCGCTTTGCACGTTTCGACGCGCTTATCGCATCCCGCCGTGACGGCGAACGTATCGCCGACCGATGGCGGTCCTTCTGCTGCGGCCCACAATTCTATCGTGACGGCGGTCGCGAGTTTTAAGTGCGATTTGACTTCGATTTTCAGTCCCGCGGAGGCGCCAGACGTGAATACGAAGAGCCCGCGCGAGAAAAATCCGTTCTCAAATGTATCGAGGCCAGACACCGTGAAGCGGCGAGCAGACGATGCCGAGATGATAGTTCCCGTTCCGCGAAACGCCGGGGACGATAGATCGATCGTGCAGCGCGCGTCGCCGAGATCGGCGTCGCATGTCAGTTGCAGCAAGCGCCCGCGCTGCTGCTGCAAATAATGCGCAAGACCACGAAGCTCGGCGGTAAAGCTCGCGCCGCTGCGGCGGACTTCCCCGATGCTGCCCGCACGCATAAGCACACGCTGACTCGGATCGTCCCAATTGACGCGATAGATCTCGATGCGCGCATCATCGAAACGTCCCGCCGCAAGATCGTCATCGGTCAACGTCGCGGACGACAGCGCACCGTTGACTTCAAGATTGTCGACGGCAAGCCCGAGACTGTCTTTGATGTCGCTGGCGGCAAACCCACTCGCCGCTTCGTATGTCGTTCCTGCGAACGTCACCGCCCTATCGTGATCGGTAAACCCCATGATGACGCCGTCGCGGCGCGCAACGCGCCAGCACCAGCAAAGCGTCGTCGCGCCTGATGCGAGATGCGCGGCGAACTCAGGCGACAGCGTTTTCATAGCCGCACCTCGACGATCGGGATGTTTGGAATGGCGCCCGATGTGAAACCCGACAAGCTGATCTCAAGCTTATCGGTATCGAAGCGCACTGGAACGTCGAATTCGAAACCCGCCGAGATGCTTTGCCCGGCGGCGGGAATGTGCCCTTCGAGAAACGTCACAACGCCAGTCGAGGGATCGACGGCGAAATCGGTGGCCGCAACGAGATCGAGGCCGGCGACCGCAATTTTCACTGTGTCCGCGACGGGCTTCTTGATCTCGCGCGTCCACGGTGCAAATGCGCTGCCGTAGGTTTTCGTCAGTTGAAACGCTGCCGTCGCGCCGTCACCCGTGCCGATCGTTTGATCGAGCGCGGATGGCGACCCATTCGGCGCACACGATTTCCAATCCATCGGATCGCGCCAGCGGAAAGCATGAAGACGTCCGCGCCTTTCTTCAAAAAAGGCGATGATCTGATGCAGATCGTCGAGCGATTTGACGCCGTAACCTGCATTATAACTTCTGCGGCTGTCGGCCCAGCGGCTGTTACGTTCCTCATATCCGGAACCAAGGACCACGACATCGGTTCGCCGCTCGGGGCCGCCCTGCGCGTTGCGCGAAATCGCCGTCGGAAATCGGACGTCGTGAAAGGACATGATGTTCTGCTCAAATTTCCATCGCGTTGAACGCCGTCTGTCCTGGCGCTCCATGGCCGAGTTTTGACCCCGCCATCCAGAATTACTTGCTCGGTTTTAGTGTGTGGCGCTGGATGGCCGGCTCCGAGAGCGGCCATGAACTGGAACGACCAGAGGCAAAGAAGCGTCTACAGGTTGCGCTGACCGGCGGCGGCAGCGCGAGCGATCATCGCTGCGATTTGCGTTTGCGAGCGATTGAAGCTCGCGGCATCGGGCGTCGAGATATTGATCGTGATATGCTGACCGCTTCCGCCGGCAGCCGCGACGCCCAAGCGTCCATCGGAACCGCGCGTCAACGGCATGATCGCTTCGGGGCCGCGTTCGCCCGCAAGCCCCGTCGCGCCACCGGCAAGCGGAAATGAAATCGGGCTCGCAATCACGCCACCGCTAGCGAATGGTACCGGCGTTCCTTGTTGGATGACGCCGCCTCTCGCGAACGGTATCGCGCCGCTGACCAACCCCTGAAAGACCGAAGCAAGGCCGGTCGTCAGCGGCTGCAATGTGGCTTTCAATGCCAGGTTCGAAATGTTGAGCGCGAGAGATTTGAAAACGTCGCCGACGCTCTTGCCTTTGATCGCCAGATCGTCGAAGGCCGAGACGAGCTTGTTCGAGAATTGCGTTCCCAAGCGGCTCGTCGTGGCGAGGCTGGTTTCGAGATCGCTGGTATCGGCGGTGATCTTGACGTTCCACGTCTCGAATTGCTGCTCGTCGGTCAAGGGCATGGCGTGGAGCCTTTCAATCCGGATAGCGCTGCATCAGCGCGTCAAGGTCTTCGCGGGCGGGAGCGGCGTGTCGCCCGATCGCGCCGAACTTCCCGCGCAACGCGGCTTGCAGCTCGCGCGGCGTCAGCGACCAGAATACGAGCGGTGCGAGCCCGAGGACTCCAAGCCCGATCTCCATCACGGCATCCCAACGAAAGGGAGGCGCGTCTGGCCTTTGCTGTCCCCTCCGGTGTTCGTCTCATTGCCGAAAGTCGCCGTCAGCAGGCGCGCGACGATATCGACATAGCCCGCGGCTCCGCCGTCACACCGCATAGCCGCAACGTCGGCATCGCTGATTGCGTTTCCGCCACCTCGTAGACCCGCCGCAATAACACGCATGCAATCGCCCGCCGAGAGGCGGCCCTTCTCGAAACGCGACGCCAGCGCCAGCATATCGCTGTCTCCGAAGGCATCCTCCAGCTCGGCAAGCGCGCCGAGCGTCAGCACGAGTTTATAAGACGAACCGTCAAGCCACGCTTCGATCTCGCCGCGATGTCTATTGGCCATTTTTGGTGCCTTGGCTGGTTTGGATTCCGCTTTCCTTCGCGATGCCAGGATTCCCCTCCCCCTCGCGGGGAGGGTTAGGGGTGGTGGCAATCTGAGCGTGATTTGCGGAGGCAATCTTTCATGCGAAAGGATCAGCGACGGAGCCATGTTCTCTGCATCGCGCCTAGCACTTCACCCCACCCCCGCCCCTCCCCGTCAAGGGGAGGGGAGAAGTGGATCGCAGCTTGCCCGTACGATTACGACGCTGCCGCAAACGACAGTTCGCCCGCGCTTTCGAGCGAAATGTCGAATGTCATTTCGCCGTCGTGTCTGCCGCTGAATTCCAATGCTGTAATTTGGAAAGCGCCTTGCATCGTACCGAAATCCGGCACGATGATCTGCCAATCGCGGATTGTGCCGTTGAAGGCATAATCGCGGATCGTCGCGTCTGATGTTTCGTCCTTGAACACGCCCGAGCCGGTAATGCGCGCTGATTTCACACCGGCGCCGGTCAGCAACTCGCGCCATTGCCCCACGCTTTCCGTGTTGGTGATCTCGACCGTCTCCGCGCTGATCGATAAGCCGCGCGCACGAAGCCCGGCGACCGTGATGTAAACACCCTCGCCCGTCGTATCGACCTTCAGGAGAAGGTCCTTACCTTTCTGTGCTGACATGAGAATGGAACTCTTTTGTTTGGTGCCCGGGCGACTCGCCTCCGGCGAGCCGGCCGCCCGACACAGGGTTGGTGGATTCGATCTTCGCTTTTGTCATCCCGGGGAAGCCGCAGGCGCGGCGAGACCCGGGACTCAGTGTAACGATCGCTCATCGCGATCCTGGCTCCTGGCTCTCCGCTTCGCGTCGACAAGGATGACAATTATTTGATGGACGTCGCCCACGTTCCGTCATCCCGGCGACGGCCGGGATCCAGGCATGCCTCCGCATTCATATTTTGGCTCATTGTCCGGGTGCCGGCCTCCCGCCAGCATGACGAGATTAAGCGAGATTCCCCGTCGTTTATTCCACTTCCGTTACCGCGCGGAAGCGGGCAATGCCGTGGAAGGTTTCGCCGTCGTTGTCGCGGCGCGCTTCGGAATATTCATGACGAAGGTTGATGAGCCGATGGCCTGACAACGTCAGATCCTGATCGTGCAGCGCATCGCGCGCCGCAGAGATGACCGCTTCGGCTTCCTTGCGTCCACGTGCGCGCGACCAGACGTGCAAGGTGACGAGATGTTCGTAGCCTTCATCCGTTCCCGTCGACCAATCGCGCTCGCTCGATTGCCCGAAGGTTACGAACGGGAATTCGACTCGCGCTGGCGCGTCGTCGTAAATGCGCGGACCGCCGAGCGCGTCTAACGTCGCAGCATCGTGCGTGAGTTTGTTAAATATGGCTTGCTGAAGGGCGAAACCAGCACTCGACATCATTTGCCTCGCGTCGCTTGTGAATTACCGAATTCGCCCTTTCCACTCGCATCCGCCCCATTTGGGGAACGAGTTGCGGCGCCGCCGAGTTCCGCCTCGCGTTTCGCGATTGCACTACGCACAAGCGCAAGCGCTCGCGCCCGTGCCAACGACGTCGAGATGCCGCCTATACTCACATTCACATTCATAGATCACGCTCCTCCACCGGACATTTGAGCCAAGCCCCACGATCCTCGACGTCGATGGCGCCGAGGATATCGAACACGCGGGTTCCAAACCGGATGCGCATGTCGGGCTTCACGTCGGCCCGATAGCGGATCCAGATATCGTGCGTCGCCGTTCCGGCCATGCGGTCGAGGACAAAATCTTCTCTGACCGTGCGAGACCAGATCGCGGCCCAAACCTCGGCGACGGTCTGCCATTCTGTTGTCGAGCCGCCTGCGCCGTCGCTCGTACGATCCGGCGTTTCGATGACGATGCGGTGACGCAGGTCACCGGCTTTGACGGGCGCTTTCATAGGCGAATCGTGCGGAACGGATTGATAAGATCGCCAATAGCGTCGGGAATACGCGCACCCTCACCGCCGATCTCCTGAGGATCGCGATGCTCGTACCAATGTGCCGTCAGCATCAGGATCGCATGCTTCAATGGCGCCGGAACGCTGTCGGCATCATCACCAAAGCCGGCGCTCAAATCGATTTCAATTCCATTCGCTGGAGCGCCGGGCAACGGCGGCGTACAATTGTTCCAGACAAGCCGCGGCGGCCGCGATGCGATATCGACGAGGTAGTTCTGCTCCGGCACGACGGTGGCATTGCCGCTCGCATCTTTCACACGAACTTCGCGAACCGAACTGAGCGGTGCAAGAGGCAGATCGAGTTGCCGCGCATCCGGCCAGCAATCGAGCATCAATGTCCATGACTGCGTGATGAGCGCGAGCGACAGCGCTGTCTCGATATGAAGCCGCGATGTGAGAAGCAGGCTTCCGATCAAGACATCTTCGGCATCGCCGTCGATGCGCATATGCGCCTTAGCATCGGCGACCGTCACCGGCTCCGCCGCAGGCGGGCTCGTCATCACGAGGTGCATGAGAAAGGATTCCTGATTTTTGTGCCGGAGCACCGGTTGTCGAGCGCCGGCGATATGCGGGACCATCGCAGCACGATGGTCCCGCACGTATTCCGCGCAGGCGGGAGGGGGACCTGCGCGGGAACACGAGCAAACGTTTACCCTCGGCCAAGCGCGAGCGAGCGCATCGCGCAGGCTCCGCTGTTCAAGGATGACGGTATGAAGCGCTACTCCGCGAACTTCAGCAGCTTGATCGCGTCGAAGTCCTGAACGCCGCCGCCGACACGCTTCGTCGTATAGAAGAGCACGTAGGGCTTAGCGCTGTAAGGATCGCGCAGCACGCGGACGCCTGCACGGTCGACGATTAGATAACCGCGCGAGAAATCACCGAACGCAATCGCCATCGCGTTGGACGCAATATCCGGCATGTCTTCGCTTTCGGCGACCGGATAGCCCATCAGCGACGGCCACTCTCCCGGCGCGTTCGCCGGCTGCCACAAGTAATTGCCGTCGCCGTCCTTCAATTTGCGTACCGCAGAGACCGTTGCGCGGCTCATCATGAAGGTGCCGTTGGCGCGATACGGCGCCTTCGCGGCGTAGATGAGATCGAGCAGCTTGTCGCCCGGCGCCGTCGATACAAACGCGCCATCGGCGCCTGACGTCACGAAGCCGATTTTGCCCCAAGCCCACGATGCGTTCGCAACCGTGTCATAGGCGAGGAACCCTTTGGGTTTGTTCGAACCGTCTCCGCTAACGAATGCGGTGCCTTCCTGCTCGGCAAAAGCAACGCGGACCTCCTCCGCCAGCCATTCGTCGATGTTGACGATCGTGTCGTCAAGCAGCGTCTGCGACGCCGCGGGCATCGCATAGAGTTCCATCGTCGGAAATTGCAGGTTGGCAAGTGTAGGCGTGTCCGTCTGCGTGCGCGAAGCCGTTTCCGCAACCCAGCCCGAACCGACGCCCGTCGTTGCGAACGGCCGGTTATAGACCGAGCCTGATACCTGGCGGATGCTTGCGAGTGCGCGCATCGGAGAGATCGCTTTCAGCGCGCTGTTGACGGCAGCTTCTGTTTCGGCAGGCACGAGGTAGCCTCCATCGGCATTCGACCCGGCCGACAGAGCTTTTTCCTCGATGCGGGCCAAACGCGACGCATCTCCGCGACGGACGTAACCATCGAAGGCCGCCGTGTGCGCCAGCTGCGATGCGGACGTCGCGGTGTTGTCCGCGAGATGCGGGCGCGCCGCTTTCAGCGCGATGCTGTCGGAAACGCGTTTCGCGGAATCGAGTGTTTCTTCGATGCGCGCCAGCTTTTCGGCGACGAGCGCGTCGGTTGCGCCGCGGCTTTCGATCTCCGCGAGGCGCTGATCATTCGTTGCCTTGAATGCCTCGAAGGCTTCGAGAAATTCTTCGAAGGCGCGCGCGGTATCCCCGCCCGCCCCCTTCGTTTCGAGGGTGGTGATGTCGGTCATGTTATTTTCCAGTTTGATAAAAAGTCGAGATTGAAAGAACTTTCCCGCCTCCGTCACCCCGGCGCAGGCCGGGGCCTAGACAAGCATCAGTAAATGCGTTGCAGACCATTCGCGGCGAGCGTGCCGCGATGATTGCATTTCATTTTTTGTTGAGCTTTGAATGGATCCCGGCTGCGCCGGGATGACGATGGTGAGAGAGTTATGCTTGCATTATCAGCCGCGCCGCATCGCGAAAGCGCGAGGCAAGCACGGCATCTCCGCTAAAAGTCCTGCCCGCATCCCGCAGGGCCTTGAGACCAGGAAAGCCGGAACGGAGCACCGCTCTTGCTTCCATTCGCGTCAGCCCAGCATCCCGCGTGAGCCAGCGCTCGAATTCCCGCATCGTCGGAGAAGCGACCGCGAATGGCCGCGTCTTCACACTTTCGACGCGCGCGCCCGGCAGCATCGGAAAGGTGACGACAGAAATTTCCCAGAGATCGACTTTCTCCAAACGGCGAATGCCGGTCGCCGCGTCGCGACGCGCCGTCACCGCTTTAAAGCCGATCGACAAACCATCGAGCGCTCCGGCGCGCATCAACGCAAGCACCTCGCGCGCTTTAGCCACCGCCGTCATCAACCGACCACGGACGTAGAGCCCGCGCGCATCCTCGCGGATCTCGTCCCAGACGCCGATCGGCTCGGCAGGGTCGTGCTGGAACAGCATCTTTATACGCGTAGTGCCCCTGCTTTTCAGGCTTTCCCGAAATGCGCCCGGCACGATGACGTCGTGTCCCAAGTCCTCGCGATTGAAGAGGCTCGCGTAGCCCTCGAACACACCGTCATCGAGCGATTTCGCTTCGAAGGGAAGCGCGCGGCTGCGCTTCACCAGCGAAGCAGGCAGCAGGAAGGGATCGGTCATCTGTGTCTCTTTCGTTATGCCTTGCGACGCCTTGCGCGAAGCGGGTGCAGGCACGGCATTCAATCGTTCGGTTGGCGCTGATAGGAAGATAAATTCGTATATCCGGCCGCCACACGCTTTTCGTCGTCGGTGAGGAAGGACGCGCTTTCGAGGCGTTTCCAGAGCGCATCGCGTTCGGAGGCAAGCGCTTCGATCTGGTCGAGATCGGGACGCAACTCCAACGCGCTTGGCGGCCGGCTCCGCGCAGCGGAGTCGCCAAGTGCAAACGCAGGACTGAGCCAGCTCGCCAGCGCCCGCGCGGTTCTGTTCACCAGCGGAAGGACCGTCTGACGCCAGAACGCGCGCTGCGCTTCTTGATAGTTCGAATACGTGTTGTCGCCCGGAATGCCGAGCAGCATCGGCGGCACGCCGATCGCAAGCGCGATCTCGCGCGCGGCGACGTTCTTCGCCTCGATGAAGTCCATGTCCTTCGGCGTCAGCGACAACGGCTTCCAGTCAAGTCCGCCTTCCAGAAGTAGCGGCCGCCCCGCCTGGCGCGCTCCCTGGAAATTCGTTTCAAGCTCGCTTTTGAGACGCGTAAACTGATCGTCCGTCATCTGTCCGTTCGAGGCGGCGTAGACGAGCGCGCCCGACGGACGCGCAGAATTATCAAGCAGTGCTTTGTTCCAGCCCGACGCCGTGTTGTGAATGTCGATTGCGGTTGCGGCGGCCTCGATCGGGCTCATGCCGTAATGATCGTTGACGGGATGAAAGAGCTTCAAGTGCAGGATCGGGCGGACACCTTCGACGACATCGTCGATGAAGCGCACGCTTCGTCCGCAGGCGGTATATTCATAGCCTTCCGGCCAACCGTCGACGCCGGGTATCACCTTCATGCGGTCGGGCCGCAGGATATGCAGTTCGCGCAACGCGCCATCGAGCGCGACGGCCTCGGCATAGGCGTTGCCCGAAACAAGCAGGAAGCCGTACCAGGCTTCGAGAAAATCTGTACCGGTGTGATCGAGGCTCGGGCGCCGGATGAGCCCGATCAGCGGATGATCCTCTATCTCGGTCGTGCCCTCATAGAGCAACAACGGGATAGAGGCGGCGGCCTCCGCTATCATGCGTACGGAGCGATAGACGATGGCATTTTGCATGAAGCCTTCACGCGCGAAGGCGGAATAGTCGCGCGGCGCCCACACGGGCTCACCGAGATTCTGGTAAGCGATGAGCGGACCCGTTGCGGTAGCTTTTATGCTCGGCGCCTCCGACTCGCGTTCCGCGAGCCGGCCGCCTGGCACGGGGATGTCACTTCGTTCTTCACGTGCGCTCGATTTTTCACGCGACGAAAACATCCGCGCAACACTGTCGATCAGCGACATGGGGTGTCCTACTATTGTGTGATCAGGCCGAGCTGTGCGCCCCTAACGTCGTCATGCCGACGAATGTCGGCACCCAGTCAACGATCCGCATATGCCGTGTCGAGGTCTGTCTGGATCCCAGCCTGCGCCGGGATGACGTTTGAGCGGGCATGACTGCGTTCCCTTCGCCATGCATTCATCGGGAGAGGAAGGCTGCTCCTCTCTGTTCGGCGCGCGCGACACCTCGCGGAATTCGCGCTTGATGAGGTTGGTCGTGGATGGCCGCCTGCGCGGCCATGACGATAGTGATGGTGTTTCCTTCGGCGCAGAACGTGTGCCGCCAAGCGCCCTAAATCAGAGCATTCGCACCGACGGTTTCATCGTGTTCGTCAGAAGCAGATCGGTGATCGCCCAGACGAGTGCGTCGGCACGGTCGGGACTGCGCCCTTTCACCGTACCATCCGAACCGAAGGCACACATCTGATCTTCGAGCGCATCGAAGCGTCCGACGTGCGCGACGCGGCCTTCCGCGTAGAGCGCCGCGACCGGCTCGGCACGAACCCATTTTCCCCGCGTCGCGCGAACCTTGACGACGGGGAAATTCTCGCAAAACCGCTGCAGCACCGAGATTACCAGATCCCCGCCCTGATTGACTTCGGCGACCATTCGGTCGGCTTCGTAATCATCATATGCGCCCAGCGCCGCCTTCGCCCATATTTCCGGCGTACGCCCCTGAATGGTGCGGTCAGCCAAAATATACGCGCGCTTGTCGGCGCCCAATCCCGCCACAACAATTCCGCACGCATCCGAAGATGCCGTCGCGGTGACGGGCGGATCGAGCGCGACGACGATGCGCTGCATCTCGGGCGCGTTCTCGACCCGCGCTTCTTCGATCCAATGCCGCCGCCATAAACCGTCGCTCGCGTCTTCGACGATCTCGCCTAGCAATTCCTGCCGCCCGAGCGCGGAACCGGCATAGCGCCGCGTCATCTCGGCGAGGAACGACGGCGCGAGGTTCGTGGCGTTGTCGGCAGTCGCAAGATTGACCGTCACGGTCGCTTCATCTGCGATGATCTGTTTCAAAAGCTTCGTCGCGCGCGGCGTTGTCGTCACGCAAACGCGCGGCGCGTCACCGAGGCGAAGGGCAAATTGCAGCATATCCCACGCCTTCTGCGCCCCGCGCCACTTTGCGAGTTCATCACACCATGCAGCCGTGAACTGCGGACCGCGCAACGCTTCGGCTTCGTCCGCCGAGAACAGTTCCGCGATCGCCCCGCTCGGCCACGTCAGACGGCGCTTCGACGGCTCGAATAGCGGGCGTTCATGCACGGGATGAATCGCGAGCAATCCCGACTCGCCTTCGATCATCACATTGCGAACGTCAGCCAGAGTCTTTCCCACCAGCGCTATGCGCGCTGGCGGACTCTTTATTTGCGCGCCACGACTGCCTTTTGTTTGCGCTTTCCGGCTCGCGTTCCGCGAACCGGCCGGAAGGCGCGGGGATAGTGCTCCGTTTTTTTTACCGGCAGTCGCTAGGCTTCGCACCCATTCCGCACCGGCCCGCGTCTTGCCGGAACCCCGGCCGCCTAACAACAACCATACACGCCAAAGCGCGCCCAACGCTGTCGTCACGGGCGAGTCCGCACCCGGCGGCCGGCTCCCCGCAGGGGAGTCGCCGGATGCAAACAATAAGGGCGCGAGTTGCTCGTCGCGGGCCCAGATTTCCCAGTCGTGAGCGATGAACTCAAGCTCGGCCGCGCTCAGCTCATGCAGAACTTCGGGGAGATGTCCGCTTGCGATTGAGGCGCTCAAGACGTTCCGCAATTTCGCGGCGTAGATCTTCCGCATGGGCGAGCGCCTCCTTGCTCTTGGCGTCGCCTCCCGAGCGTTTCGTCTTCGTCATCTCACGTTGCATCTCAACGGCTTTCTCCAATGCGTTGACCATTTGCGACAGGGCCCGGGAAGCCCGCTCGCGATCCTGCGACGTCAGCCCCTTCTGCTTTTCGAGTTTCGTCAGCTCGCCGTCGATCGTGTTGTAGACACGCTGCACGAGAGACTTTTTAGTGGGCGCCCGGCGACTCGCGTTCCGCGAGCCGGCCGCCGGGCGCGGACTTGTGGCGTCGTTCGAGTTTTTTGTTGGTGCGCTGCGACTCTCCTTCGTCGAGCCTGCCGCAGCGCGCGGGCTTGCTTGCTTCTTAGCTGCCGGTTTCGATTTTGCTTTCGGCATTTTGCGAGCTACGGCCGTTGTTGTGCGCGCACGCGACACCGTTTGCCGCGCGCTCGATGCCGCTGCCATGCGCTGCCGACCTTTTCAATTTTTTGATTGAGAACGCGATGCGAGCGATGCGAGCGATGCGAGCGATGCGAGCGATGCGAGCGATGAGACCGGCGGACCGGCGTCTCACACTTTCCGCGTTATATAGAGATGATGCCTGAGAAGCGTCGCGCTGTCAATCTAAAAAACGACATAACACATTGAAAATATTATAAATATCCAGAAATACCACCCCAAACTTACCGAGTATAAATCGATACCGGATACCGAGGATAAGTTTGCCGGATTTTTTCAAAAAAATGTCGCTAGAAACGCCTCGGCTTCATCCGAGATACCGGCGATCTTGTTCGTCGCCTGACGATAGAGCTTGAAGTTGAGTTCCGTTCCCGGTTGAGCGTTGCTCCAATTCGTCATGGATTTCAGTTCGCGTCTGCCTAACGGCCGCGTTGCCAACGCGGTGCACCGGATAGTGAGGCTCACTCGGGGCGTTTGTCGGGCAACGCCAGGCCTCCGCACGACGGCTTCAGCAGACGTAACGATGCCGCGCGCGACCAGACCGTGCCCGACCTCATTCTCACTTGCGAACAAAAAGATCGTATCGCCTTTCGCGATGAGCTTGCCGCCGTACATCGTCTTTTGCGCGGCGAACGTTAGCGTCTTGGCCTTGTGATCTCGAATTTCAGCCTTGATCGCGTACGCCATTTCCAGAGCAACCGCCTCAGTCGCCCTCACCTAAATCCGGAATGATGTACTTCCAGTAGTTTTCCTCCTTCACACGGCGTTCGCTCATCACGAAGGAGCTGACGGAGATGCCTGCCTGATGCACCGTCTCGGACGATCCGGAAACGAGCGGATGCCACCAAGGCAGATCGCGGCCCTCGCCGACGATACGATAGCCACAGGTCGGCGGCAGCCACGAGAGTTCGCGGGCGCGTTTGACGTCGATCTCAAGGCAATCCGGCATCTTGCTGAAGCGATTCGCATAATCGCGGCAGCGGCAGGTCCGCACGTTCAGCATGCTGCAGGCGAGACGGGTGGTATAGACCTGCGCGGTGTCCTCGTCCTCCAGCTTCACGAGACAGCAGCGGCCGCAGCCGTCACAGAGCGATTCCCACTCTTCCGGGGTCAGCTCTTCCAGCGTTTTCGTCTTCCAGAACGGTTCACTGTCACCGTCTAACATCACGCCTCGCTCTTCACTTGCCAGCGGCGCCGAATTGACCACAATTTGGTCGTCTTGGAACGCCTAACGTCCAGCCGTCGCACAATTGCGGTGCATCCGGCTGGAGGCGCCGCAATTGGCGCTTGCAAAGCGTCGGCCGTTTCGTGCTTGAAGGGGATTAAGCCCGCGTGCCTCGCGTGGCAAGTGTGGCTTGGGTCAGAGCGGCTTTTGCATGAGCACGAGACGGTGTGCGGCATGAGAAGGGGTGGCGATTTTTGAACGACTGGTTTCACAAACAAGGTGGCCGGGATCGCTTCATTAACTGGCTCGCGCTCGATTCTAAGCTGAACTCCGCGCTCGGCGAGAGCTGGTCGCGCATCAAGGACTACTGGAATGCCGGTTCCAGCTATTTCGCCCGCTATCAACTCGTCGGCTGGCGGCGTCTTCTGAACGAGTTCGCGTCCGAAAGCCTGACGATGATGTTTGGCGGGTTCGTCGTTCTCTACGCCCTCGCCCTGCCCGCCTTTCAGGAATTTGACGAAAGCAAATTTCAGACGGGCAAGTACGCTGTGACGTTTCTCGACGTCAACGGCAACGAGATCGGCAAGCGCGGAATCCTGCACAACGATGCCGTCCCGCTCGATCAAATTCCGGATGTCTTGATCAAGGCGACGCTCGCGACCGAAGACCGGCGCTTCTTCGAGCACTACGGCATCGACGTTTTCGGAACGCTGCGTGCGTTTCTGACGAACGTGCAGGCAAACGAAGTCGTTCAAGGCGGTTCGACGCTGACGCAGCAGCTTGCGAAGAACCTGTTCCTCTCCTCCGAGCGCTCGCTGCAGCGAAAGATCAAAGAACTGTTTCTCGCCTTCCTGCTCGAAAGCCGGTATTCGAAACGCCAGATTCTGAAACTCTATTTCGACCGCGCCTACATGGGCGGCGGTACGTTCGGCGTCGAAGCCGCGTCGCAGTATTATTTCGGCAAGTCGGTGCGCGACATCAACATGGCGGAAGCAGCCATGCTCGCCGGACTATTCAAGGCACCGACGAAATATTCGCCGCTTGTCGATCTCGCAGCCTCACGCGCGCGCACCAACCAGGTGCTCGATAACCTCGTCGACGCCGGATACTACACGGCGGGGCAGGTTCACGCCGCGCGCATGAACCCGGCCAAGATTGTCGAGAACCGGACGACCACCAGCCCGGACTGGTTCCTCGACTGGGCATATGAAGAAGTGCAACGGCTCGCCGAAGGCAAAGGCCAATATGTTTTGACGGCGCGCACGACGGTCGATCTCACGCTGCAGCGACAGGCCGAGGAAGCACTCAACGCGGCTTTGAAACGCAACGGCAAGACCGATCATTTCGACTCGGGCGCAATCGTCGTCATGGAGCCCGACGGCAAGGTCAGAGCCATCGTCGGCGGCCCGGACTATGGCGAAAGCCAGTTCAACCGCGCCACGCATGCCAAGCGCCAGCCAGGCTCGTCGTTCAAGGTCTACGTCTACGCGACCGCAATGGAAAACGGCTATACGCCCGATACGATCGTGCGCGACGCCTCGCGCTCGTGCGGAAACTGGCGGCCGTCGAACTACGGAGGACGTGGCGGATCAGGCGCACGCCTGCCGCTATGGCAAGCGCTCGCGCGGTCGCTGAACACCGTCGCAACGGAACTGTCGTTCGCAGTCGGACGCGACAAAGTCATCGAGATGACGAAGAGGCTTGGCATTCAAGGGGTCAAGAAGACCTGCTCCATGGCGCTCGGCGACGGCGGCCTGACAGTGCTCGAACATACGGGCGGCTTCGCGACATTCGCCAATGATGGCAAAAGCTCGCGTCCTTACGGCATTCTCGACATCACCACCTCGAAGGGCGATCTCCTCTATTCGCGCGAACGCGACGAGCCGCCGCCGAAACAGGTCGTCTCCAAAAAGGTTGCAGAGGAAATGAACACGATGCTGTATCGCGTCGTGAACGGCGGTACGGGTGGGCGTGCAAATCTCGACTTCACCAACGTCGCAGGCAAGACGGGAACATCGACGGGGCCGAAAGACGCTTGGTTCATGGGCTTTACCGGCAAGTATGTCTGCGGGGTCTGGGTCGGCAACGATGACAACCGGCCGATGCGTCCGGGCGTAACTGGCGGACACCAGGCGGCACCCATTTGGCACGATCTGATGACGGTCGCGCATACCGACATGGACATACCGGATATCCCAGGTATTCCCACACATCCGCGTCAGGTGGAAGAACGCCAAAGGCTCGCGGCGCTGAAAGCCGCCCAGGTCGCCGCCGGTATTGAGTCGCCGAAGGCATCCGATGCAAAGTCTGAAAAAATCATGCCGGACAAAACGCGGGCGGTGCTCACGTCGCTGGTATCGGCGCTTCGCAAAGCAGAAGGTGCACCGGACGAGCCCGTCACGGATCCATCTTACGCAAAGCCGTCGGATAAGAAGCCAGGAACTTCCGGCACCGGTTCGGAAACTCCGAAAGACAAATCGAAGCCGCGGCCCGATCGGCGCGCGACACTGCTCGATGAATCCCAAGACGACTTGGCGCTACCCGCGGCGCCGTCATCCCGATCAGCAAGTTCTAGCGTGCGCGCGCAGTAGGAGGCGGATGTGGCATCGATCGGGTTCGACTCCGCTGATCATCGTCCGTCGCTTGGCGGGCTCATAAAAAGCATCATTGCGATCATTTTCCGCGCCGTCAGCTTGTTGCTGACCCTTGCGCTCGCGACGGGCGTCGGCGTCTGGTCGAGCCGATACATGATCTCGCGCGGCTCGCCGCTTTCGGTCGATACATATGGGCCGTGGCAACATTGGCGCGATATGGGCCGCGAAAGCGCCGATCCCTACACGAAAGCAAACCTCGCATCGACGGGGAAACTTCGCATCTCGGCCGATAGTGCGGGTATCTTCGAAGCGCGCACGGACTCCCAAGGCGCGCGGCTGCACTCGTCCTGCAATTA
Organism: Hyphomicrobium sp.; assembly: GCF_035548195.1. Classification (GTDB taxonomy): domain Bacteria; phylum Pseudomonadota; class Alphaproteobacteria; order Rhizobiales; family Hyphomicrobiaceae; genus Hyphomicrobium_B. The sequence continues at coordinate 169,345 of NZ_DASZTY010000025.1, read as the reverse complement.
TAAAATAGAGGGCATGAGCCTGCCCGGCTTGTGGTGGAGCCTCGCGGTCTTCGACTCGCGGGGGCGTCTCATCCCGAACGACGCGAATAGATACGAGTTTACCGCCGACACCGTCGCGCCGAATCCGAACGGGTCGTTCGTCATCACGCTCGGACGGGACGCGCGTCCCGGCAACTGGATTCCGACGAGCGGCGCCGGACGGCTAGCGCTTGTCTTCACCGTCCTCGATCCGGCGAACGGGCTGTCGGACGAGCAGCGCGCCGAACGTAATAAGCGTCTTCCCATCATCCAGCGGGAGGATTGCTCATGAGCTTCTTCCGTCGTTTCGACTGGCGGCTGCTGTTGATCTTCCTCATCGTCGCAGCGATCGTGCACATCATCGCAACGTTTCTCGCAGTCAACGATCGGCGCGGCTCGGCATATATGCGGCTGTTGAAATTGCTGCCGCCCAATACCATGACGATTGCCGACCCAATCGCACCACATCACGAACTGCTGCCGTATCTCGCGCCCGACGCGCGCTATGCGTTCTGTCCATTCGATACAGCGGACAAGGCAATGCGCGTTCACGCTCTACTTCCCGAGATCGGCTGGACGATCGGCGTCTATGCGCCGGATGGAACCAATCTCTATTTCGCAGCCGCATCGGCCGAACGCGAGACCACCGTCAATCTCGCCATCGTGCCCGCCGACGACCGTTTCCTCGGGCTGTCGGCGGAGGCTCGGCAATCCTCCGACCCGGATCAAACAATCGCCGCTCCGAAAGGCTTCATCGTGGTGCGTGCCCCTGACAGAGGCGACGCTTACCGCGCTGAAACCCGATCAATCCTCGAAAAAGCATCGTGCGTCTCTGGCCACGCCTAGTATCGGTTCAGCTTCGCAGCGACATAGCTACTCTAATCCCTCCCCCTTGCTGGGAGGGTTAGGGGTGGAGGTGCGGGTTTCCCGTGATTGATCGACAAACGACGCGCGATTTGAAGGCGCAACGCCGATGAATTCTGAACGGCAATGGCGCCGGCAGGCGTCAGCCCTCAAGTTTCAGCGTGTCGCGACTGCGCTTCGTCATATTCGGCTTCGTCGCATCCGGCTCGGGATGGCGCTCGTAACGCACGCCCGGAAAGAAAACGATATCGGCCGGGCCGTTCATCTTGTCCGCAAGTGTCGGCTCTCGCCGCGATGTGCACTTGAATTCCACGATCGTTGCCATGCGTGGTCCCCCAAACGCACGGAGATTGCTCCGTGTCCGGCGGCGCTCCCCCTCATGAGGCTCTGAGCCACTTATCATGAAACCGCATAAAAGCGGTCGTGGCCGGATGCGCTGTGCCGCTCGAATCATCGCACGTCTCGATTAGGCTAGCGCAGCCCTTAACGGAACGTAAAACCTGCCGGTCAAAACGAGTGTCGACCGAGTCTCTTACTCCATCAATTCATCACCGAGGAAATTTCGACCTTCGCGCTCTTCGATTTCGACGATCCACACGTCTTCGTCAAAGCTGGCTTCGCGCTTCAGCAGCGCTTCCGCCTCGGAGTCGGAGACAAACCCCGCATCGAAGCGCGACACCCAGCGCCGCTCATAATCGGCATCGTCGAGGCCAGCCGGCGCAGGCGAAAAGACCGCCGCCATCTGATCGGCGCGCACAACCTTGATAAAGATTGCACCCGCGTCATCGTCGCCGTGGCGTGCCACGACGCCACCGGCCCCGTTGGCAGCGCACCGGCGCAAATAAGCCTTGACCCATATTTCGGATTTGAGGCGCATCAGGCGACGTTATCAGTAAGTCGCGCGGCCGAGCTAGCGTGAACCGGCGTGCGCGACTGCGGCCGAGTGGGCCTTGGCTTGTCCCTGCAAGCGGATCAAGCGGCTCATCATCGGACCCGAGATACGGCCGGTGACTTTAAGCTTCTGCTCGGTTTCGAATTTTCGAATGGCGCGGGTCAACTCGGGCGTCAAGGCGCCACCGGCCGCGCCCGTTTGATAGCCGAGCGCGTTCAGCTTCTGCTTGGCGTCGCGCACCAGCGACTCGCCATCGGGCGACATCGTCTGTCCCGGCCGGGCGCTGTTTTGTTGTAGCGATGAACTCCCGAGCACGATTTGGCTAAGCAATGGCTCACTCGGCTTGCCGGTTAACACCAGACCGTTGTCGTACTCGTACGCGAAGATGGCAGAACGCGTTACCAGGCCGGCAATGCCGTCCGGCGGTCCGGCATCATAACCGCGCGCGTCGAGTTCGCGCTGAATTCCGCGCGTCAGCGCCGCCGTGTTGACGTCTTCGCTCTGCCTGGGCGGCCCGCTCGGACCAGGGAGCGCGGGAGGCTTGGTTTCCGGCGTGACGGGTCCAGAGCCAACGCCCGGCCCGTCGATCCAGGAGCCCCGCGACGGCAGCCCGCCTGTCTCGATGGAACTCGCTTCGCTCGGCCCGCGACCTTGAAAGGCCGCCATATTGACCGCCACGCTCAGCGTCATCAGGAGAGAAGCGCCTATCGCGATTTTGCGATCCCTTCCGGTCATGCTCTGCGGGGTCCCGTCACGGCTGGTGGTCAAAGCAAATTATGAGCGACCAGCCGTTAAGGTCTTCTTAACTGTCGCCCATCGGAGCAGGCAAAAATACGAAGCATTTGATTCAAATTCGCCTCAAATTCGCTTCGAATATTGTTCGAATTGCATGGCGCACGCTAGCGCGGTCTTGAAGCCCCTTTGCTATTAAGGTTGCCAAGGAGCGTTTCTCCTTCCGCTCCGCTGAACACTAGCGAAGGTCGAAAAATGGGTTTGTTGCGTATCGCCACGATTGTCGCCATCGGAGTTGCCGTGCTGCCCTCCGATCACGACCAACAGCAGCGTCTCTATGAGCGCGCGGGCGCCACCGCACAGTGGGTTGTCACATTCTGCGACCGTAATCCAGGAACGTGCGCAAAAGGTTCGGAGCTTTGGTCGCAATTCGTTGCCAAGGCTCAGTTCGGCGCCAAACTCGCCTACGACATGATGCGCGAAGGGCATGGTGCCGGAAATGCGACTGCTGCGGCCGATCATGATGATCGGCCGTATAAGCCTGCCGTTCTCGAACGTGAGTTGGGAACTTTAACGCCGGTTGACAAAGAGCCGGCGTGGCGCGGCAAAAAGGCGACCAAAGGCAGCATCTGACGCCGTTTCCAGCCTTGCCCCCTTGGGGTTCGGACCCTTATCTCTAGGGCGCACCCCCAATGATAGGGCTGCGGCTTGGATTTTCCGATGACGATTGACGACATTCGCGCCGACTTTGCGCTCCTCGACGATTGGGAGGATCGCTACCGCTACGTGATCGAGCTTGGTCGGGCGCTGCCGCCATTTCCGGAAGATTTGCGGACCGACGCGAATAAGGTACGCGGCTGCGCCAGCCAAGTCTGGCTCTCGACCCAGCGGATCCCCGATCCAAACAATCCGCAGACCGCGCGGATGACGATGCAGGGTGCGAGCGACGCGCACATCGTGCAGGGTTTGATCGCAATCTTGTCCGCAATCTACGACGGCAAGACACTAGACGAGATCCTGCGAACAGACGCGGAAGGGATTTTTTCGGAACTCGGCCTTAGAGAGCACCTGACGCAGCAGCGCTCGAACGGGCTTGCGTCGATGGTGAAGCGTATTCGCGCCGACGCCGAGATGATGCTCGCGGCGTGATCAGGTTGGTTCGATTGCGGGACGGTAATCGCCCGTTCCCCAATGCCGCACGCGCACGGGCATTGCACTGTCCGCTACCGGCTCTTTCAGCAAGCCATAGTGTCGTGCAAGCTGGCGGAGCGCGATCTGCAGAATAACCTTGCCCGAACGCTGTGGCCACCCGCTCGCCTTCTCGCTCGCTTCAAGCCCCTTCAGGTGACAACAGACATCGATGAGCACGCCCGCAAGATCGGGCCCGACGCTGGATAACGCACGACGCACTCTTTCGCGTGCGGCTATCACTGAATCTTTGAGATCGGGTCCGAGATCCGATGCACCTCGCGAACCGCCACCCGCACTCAACAGCAACGACCAATTGGCCGTCACGCGCGGCGTCATTTGCGCGAACCAAAAATCAGCCCGAAGTTTCTCACCGGCGTCGAATTCTTCCTCCGACAGCAGCGGCCGGCCGTCTTTATCCTTACGCCGCGCCAGCCATGCAAGCGGACTTTCCTTCAGATCGCGCCGCGGCTGTCCGTCCGAATGCGTGCCGGTGCGCTGTGACGCACGCGCTTGTTTCAATCCCATCGGCAATCTCGCCTCAGATTTACTTTGGAAGATTAGTGGGTGCGGCGCGTATCGCTGCGGATCACAAGCGTCGGCAAAGCCCAGCATAAGAGATCCAATGCATGGTCGAAGATCGGATCATCACGGCGAAATTCGACTTTCAAGCACCCGTATGAAACGGTCGTACGGTCGCGCCCGAACATCACGCCTACGTCCGTCAACGTCATGCCGCACGCAACATGCGCCAGATACATCGCGACCTGGCGTGCGAACGCAATATCTTTGACGCCGCGCGTTCCATGCCATAGGGCACCGCTCTCGACGCCGAATACGCTTGCCATCGCAAGGTCCAGTGCAAAACGTGCTTGCTGATGGCGGCGCGGCGCACAGGACACGGCAAAAGCCGTTCCCCTCGGTCGTGTTTTCAAAGCCAGAGTACGGGAGGCCTGCAGCATGTGTCTTTCCCCTGGATGGTACGAGCCTTTGGGGCGCTCATATACCCTTCGCTCCCGGCACCGGCCGGCTTCGCGTTCCTCTGCCGTGAAGACCGCGCGTGAAGGATATCGCCGCGCTAAGTAGCGGGGATAAGTTTTTTTGCATGCGTCCGCGTTCACCTTATCGTTGAGACGTCGCCGCAAAGTTATCCTCTCTGTTCCCTACCGCATCAGACTGTTGCGCCATGCAACGCAACGTTTCGATACGGGGCACCACAGCACCGGAGAAGGAGTCCTGTATAGGACTTGGCAATTCAGAGGCCAGCGTGAGTGCGGAGGACGCTCTTATGCTGCCGGTCTGGCCACACGAGCTTGCAGACCGAAGCCGCGAGGGACGAGAGAAAATCATCGCATTGCTTGAACGCGCATTGCGTCAAGAACGACGTCGCGGGCGCGCGGGTCATCCTGCCTATGACCTCATGCGCCACGCAACACTGCATCGCATGCTGAAAAACGAGCGCGCTGCATTCGCAACGTTTCTACTGCATGGAGAAAACTTGCAGACCCAACGCAGGTAACGTTGCGAGCCGACGCGCCGATCACCGATCGCGGCGCGTACCGAGGCCCATCTTCTTCGCAAGCTGCGATCGGGCGTTGGCGTAATTCGGCGCGACCATGGGATAATCAGGGGGTAAGCCCCACTTCTCGCGGTATTCTTCCGGCGACAAGTTGTAGTGCGTCCGCAGGTGCCGCTTCAGTGATTTGAACTTCTTTCCATCTTCGAGACAGATCAAATAATCCGGCATCACGGATTTCTTGACGGCAATTTTCGGCTTCGCTTCTTCGCGCTCCTGCGGCACGGCGCGGCCGGCCGCCCGGCTCAGCGCGGCATGCGTTTCGGCGATCAGTCCCGGCAAGTCGCTCGATGCGATCGAATTGTTACTGACATAAGCCGCTACGATCGTAGCCGTGATCGTTACGAGCTCGGGCTGGGCTGGACTGTCCATCTTAGTATCTTCCGCTTCTTCTATCGAACCGGCTCCGTGATCAGGCAAAGGAGAGGAGTAGTGCCGCTCAACCAAGCATCAGGCGCTTAAGTCTTAGCCATATTTCGTAATTGTCTAAGTACGCGTGGAAATAAACTCGCTTTCACTTCGAAAATCTTTGACTACAGGTGTTCTTCATTGTCAATCGCCTACTCCTACCACTTGGGGACATCACTAATTCTTGTCGCTGCACCAACTCGATTGTGGCGTTACTCCGTTTGGATCGCGCGTTGACGTGGACGCCCGAGCGGTCAAGAACCTTGCTCCGGCGGCTCGGTTTTCGGCCGCCGCAGAAAGGTTACCCAAGCCCATGACCGCGCCGAAAGATTCCGCCTCGACCGCTCGTCAGTCAGCCCTCGTGAAACAAGACGCTGCTTTGCCATCACCGCCCGTTGCGCGGCGCGAACCGATCGTCGCCACACATCACAGTGTGCAACTGACCGACGATTACGCGTGGCTAAGGGCGGAAAACTGGCAGGAGGTGATGCGAGACCCGGCGGCGCTGGCAATCGACATACGCAATCATCTTGAAGCTGAAAACGCCTACACCGAAGCGATGCTCGGCGACACGCAACCGCTGCAGGAGACGCTGTTTCAGGAGATGAAAGCGCGGCTCAAAGAGGATGACCGTCAGGTGCCGCTTCCGGACGGCCCTTACGAATACTTTCCGCGCTTCGTAAAAGGCGGACAATACTTCCAGCTCTGCCGCATTCCGCGGGGCGGATCTGTCGACGACGCACAGGTGCTGCTTGACGGAAACGCCGAAGCCGAGGGCAAAAAGTATTGGGATCTCGGTAATGCCGCACATTCAAACGATCATGCGCTCCTCGCCTATGCGACGGATGATAAGGGTTCCGAGCTTTACACGATCCGCATTCGCGATCTTGCGACCGGAAAAAACCTTGCCGACGAAATCTCCGATACGCGCGGCGGCATTCAGTGGGCGAACGACAACAAAACGCTGTTCTACATCAAGGTCGATGAACATCAGCGTCCCCTGTTCGTCTATCGTCATGTGGTCGGCACGCCAGCGCATGAAGACGTGCTCGTCTACGAGGAAAAGGATTCCGGTTTCTTTGTTAGCCTGTCGGGAACGCAATCGCAGAAGTTCATTCTCATCGATATTCACGATCACGAGACGAGCGAAGTCTGGCTGATCGATGCCGACGTGCCGCGCGCGTTGCCTCAGATCGTCGCCCGCCGCCGTGTCGGGCACCAGTATGACGTGGAGCATTACGGATCACATCTCGTCATCACGACAAACTCGGACGGGGCAGAGGATTTCCGCATCGTGACGGCGCCGGTCGCCGCACCGAACGAAGCAAACTGGCGCGAGATCGTTCCGCACAAGTCAGGGCGCCTGATCATCGACGTCAACGTGCTCGCTGGCTACATGGCACGCCTGGAGCGTGAGGACAGCCTGCCACGCATCGTCGTCACGCCCTTGAAGCAGAATGAGGCTGGGAACATTCTCGATCGATCGGGCGAGCATACGATCGCGTTCGACGAGGAAGCCTATGCGCTCGGACTGAGTTCCGGCTACGAGTTCGATACCACATCCATTCGTTTCACCTACTCGTCGATGACGACGCCTGCCGAAACCTACGATTACGACATGGCGACGCGCGAACGCACGTTGCGCAAGCGGCAGGAAGTGCCGAGCGGACACAACCCTGGGGACTACGTGACGCGCCGGCTCCTCGCCCTCGCCGAAGACGGCGAGCGCGTCCCTGTCACGCTGCTTTACAAGAAGACGACACCGATTGACGGCTCCGCGCCGCTCTTTCTCTATGGCTACGGGGCCTACGGCATCTCGACGCCTGCCTCGTTCTCGACGGCGCGTTTATCGCTCGTCGATCGCGGTTTCATCTTCGCGATCGCGCACGTCCGCGGCGGCAAGGATAAGGGCTTCCGCTGGTACACGGACGGCAAGAAGGAAAAAAAGAAAAACACGTTCACCGATTTCGTCGCCGCCGGCGAGCATCTGATAGCGGAAGGCTTCACGCAACGCAGGCGCATCGTCGCGAACGGTGGTTCTGCAGGCGGCATGCTAATGGGCGCCATTGCGAACATGGCACCGGATCTCTTCCTCGGCATCATTGCCGATGTGCCGTTCGTCGATGTCCTGAACACGATGCTCGACAAGGATCTGCCACTGACGCCACCCGAATGGCCGGAATGGGGCAATCCGCTCACGAGCAAAGCGGACTTCGACTATATCCTCAGCTACTCGCCATACGAAAACGTCGAAGCAAAACCTTACCCGCACATCCTGGCGCTCGCCGGCCTGACCGACCCGCGCGTGACATACTGGGAACCTGCGAAATGGATCGCGAAGCTGCGCGCGCTCAGTACCAGCGATAATCTCGTGCTGTTGAAAACCAACATGGGCGCCGGTCACGGCGGCGCCTCGGGCCGCTTTGATGGACTGAAAGATACGGCTCTCAACTACGCGTTCGCATTGAAGGTCGCGGGATTAGGGTGATCTAGGGGCGTCGCGGAGGCGCAAGCCGCACGCGACGTCGATAAGCAACGCCAACGTCGTGGCGGCGGCGCCGATAGCGAAGAGAAGCTCGTAGTTTTCCCCAGTGTGCGCGAATACAAAGGAAAGCCCATAGGCGGCGGCTGCCTGAAATAACGCAAAGATAACCGTTGCCGTGCTCCAGGCGGTCTTCTGCTCCGCAGCCTGGTACGGCAGCAGCTCGTGAATGCGTCCCAGAACCAAAGCCACCGTACCGGTCAACGAACCGCCAACAATAATACTTGAAAGAAGCAATAGCGGCTTTGTCACGAGGTTGAATCCCGGAATTGCGAGTGCCGCGATCTGCAATAGGAATACCGCGCGCAATGCCGGACCGAACCCGATGCGATCGGCGATATGGCCCGCGAAAATCGGCCCTAGCGTGGCGCTGATCCCGAAGGCAACCCAAAACTCCGCCCCGACTTGGACGCCCTGATGAAGTCCCCGCGCAACGAAGTCGACGAGAAAGATCATATGTGGAATCCACGCGACCGCGTTTAACCCGTATTCGATATAAAGGGCTCGCAACACGAACGACGGCCGCGCCTCAACATGCGCCTCAGCTGAGGCCGGAAGAGCGGGCGAGCCGCTTGGCCATCCGCCCCAGGCAACCACGGTGAGTGCGAGAGAAAGCACGCCTAGACTTAACCAGGTCTCCTGCAGACCGGCTTTCAGAAGAAATGGAATGAGTGTGCCCGACGCAGCGGCGCCGATTCCCACACCCATGAAAATTAAACCGCTTGCGAGCCCGCGGCGCGCCGCCGGGATGTGCGCGAGGACCGTCGGGGCGGCAAGCACCATCATCACGCCGCCAGCCAAACCTGCTGCAAATCGCCAGACGAAAAACCAGGGAAAGCTCAACGGAAAGCCGCAAGCAAAGAACGATGCCGTCGCAAGCAGCATCATTGTCCGCAATAGGAAGACAACCGAGAGACGGGCGGAAACGGGGCGGCCGAGCAAAGCGCCCGCGAGATATCCCGCGAGGTTCGCGGCGCCGAGATAAGCGCCAGCCGATGGCGAGAACCAGTGAGCTTGGACGATGGCGGGCAAAAGGGGCGTGTATGCGAAGCGCGCCAGCCCGATCCCGATCAGCCCCGTGCAGAATGCGCCGATAATCGCGCGAGCGACATTCGTTGCTCGTGGTTCCAGAACCTCTACGCGCGCCATCGGGTATCCTTGTTTATCTCGATGAACGATACATCAGATCCCGACGGCGCCGAAACGACAGCTCTTGAATAGCTCCTCTGCGTGCGGATGGGTTGATCCGGCCAAGCTGTCGCAGAGAAACGCTCACCGTCCCGTGCGGCAAGACTGTATGAACCTCTGCCCCAAAAACAAAAAAGGCCCGCGGATCGCGGGCCTTTCGTTTCTAGAAAGCAGCGCTAGGCTGCAACCGTGCCGAAGGTAGGCGGTTTCGTAGCCTCCTCGAGTGCCATGTCGGATTTGAGTGCGATACCGATATACCGGACTCTGCCGGCGACCTTCTCCTTTTTCACGCCAAGCTCGGCGAATTCACGCGCGAAGCTGGGCAGTGCTGCTGGTTCCTTGTTCTTGGCATCACACCAAGAGCAATAGTCCTCATAGAGTTCAGTAGCCGTTACACTTGATCCGTCCCGGACCTCGACATTCTCCTTGTAGAAACGCTCCGTGTTTGTTTCGGGCGCAAGACGCCGAACGGGCGCCGCGAAACGGGCTTCCGCAACCTTGGGCTCGGCCTGATGCACGTCTTGACGCGCGGGCTGAGCTTCGATTGCCGGCACCTTGGCAACCTGCGTCTCGAGAGGAATCTCGATCGACCGGTTGTCGTTGGCGCCTGAACGCGGCTTGCTTGTCTGAACGGTGACCGGCGTAAGCACCGGAGCCGCCACCGCTGCCGCAGCGGTGTTGCCATCCGCCGGCGCCAATTCCGGCGCGGCAGGCATTTGACGGTCATAGAGCCGCCACTGACTGAATGCGACGTACATGCCGAATCCAGAACCGATCTCGAGCAGCAAGGCCACGAACAACGTCAAGGCCATCTGCACATTCTCGATCTTGATATTCGGGAAGAACGCCGCCGCAAGCTCGGTCAGAACCTTGGCTTGCGGATCTGCTTCCGACAACGCAGGCGTGCCTTCGGCCGCCTTGATCTTAGCGCTGATCGACGCGATGCGCGCATCGGCCTCTTTCGCGGAGCTGGCAGCTGCAAGCTCGGCAGTCAGCCCGAAATAATGCTGACAAAATTCCCGGCTCGCTTTTCGCGTCGCATCCGTGCAGCCCTTGGTCGACGACCAGGCTCGCTGCGTCTTGGCGCCTTCGATCTCGCTCTGCACCGTCTCATACGGTCGGTGTTGCGGAATCCAAGCTGCCTGTTCTTCGGCCCGCTTCAGGTCCACTCTCAGGTCTTTATATGCCTGAGCTTCCTGCGCGCGGTGTCCGGTCGAATCGAAGCGGTTCAACGCTGCGTGACCGAGCGCTGACGTCATCGAGTAGGTCGTGACGACCACCCAGACCAGCGCCGACGCAGCCGCCTGCGACCAAACCTTGTTTCGAACTGCGGCGAAGAAGAAAAACGGTACCAGTGCTTTTAGACAGTCCGCAGCAGCGGACGCTGCCCCGTAGATTTGGCCGTCCAGCTCGGTTCGTCCGAGACTGAAGCCAAAACGCCAGTTCATGGCCGCGGATACTGCTAACAGCACCCCTGCGGCTAGAACCCCCAACACGCCTAAAACGTGTCTCATCGTGTGCCCTCTCCTGTGAGGGCCGGTTTTCAGTGACGCAAAACGAGAGACCGGCCATTTCGGCTTGTGGCTGCGCACCTGAGGGAGATGGCGGCCAATGCTCCGGAACGCACAACGGGCCTGGATGCGATAGCCATCCCCTTTCATCCGGCCGTGAGCTCCAATGTCATCCCCATGACACCGGCAGACGAGCGAAAAGGGACACCGCGCAACCACGCGAGCCAAGAGCCTCCAGCCAGCGCGTCGAGTTGAAGACACCACCCACAACCGGCTTCGCCGCTCGAATCCGGTGGATGACTTTTCCTCAGGTCGACGCGAGGTTGGAAAACGTAAACGCGAATTAAACTCCCCTCGCTGCCAGGGGTAACTGAGTCGATCCGGGATGTGAATCGAATTGATAGCAGAATCAAAATTCTAGGATTGCGGCGTGGCCGCCACAGGCGAGCTTGCCGGTCTTGTGCACAGTGCCGCCGCGGCAGTTGATAACCGCCCGTTTTCAAGAGCTTTTGCACCGCTCGTCCAAAGCGTGACCAACAAGCCGATTGCTTTCCGAAACTTTGACATAACGCGAGCAAATCACGGCATTTGTGACAACGATGCACCAATGTGGCGTGCCGAGATTCCGCTTACCCCCAAGAAGAATTTGGGGCATTCTTATAGGCGGCGCGGATGATTGAAGGCCCGCGCGACGGCACGTCTTCGAGCGGCGTCCGAGGCCACCGTGGCCGCTCGTGATGAAAAGGTCGAAGCCCTCAAAATCCCTCAGCTCGATCTTGAGTTTGCACGTCGCGGAGTTTGTGGAGTTCGAGTCATGCAGCGGTTTGGCGGCTTGCTGTTGTTGCTCATGAGTACGGCAGCACTGGGCACGTATCTCATCCTACCTCCTCAGCCCGATGATGACGCCGACCTTGCGGAGGTCACGCGCATCTCGATCGCTCCGTATCATCCGGAACGCACGACCAACATCGTCCGAACATTCACGCCTGCGTCACCCGCCCCCGCCCCGGCAGAGAAGAGCGGCCGAAACGCAAATACCGCGTCACACGAGACACCCGATCCGTCGGTTGCCTGGACGACCGTCGTGACGGCAGATCGATCACGCGCTGCCGTTTTGCGCTCGTCGAAACCCGGCGACTCCGCCACGCGCTATGAACTCGCGCGCGACCTGCAGCGCGGGCTGAAACGCGCGGGCTGCTACGGCGGTCCCATTACGGGCGTCTGGAGCGCTTCGACCAAACAAGCCATGTCGGTATTTCTTGATCGTGCCAACGCAACCCTGCCGATAAAGGCGCCGGACTTCATCCTCCTAAGCCTCGTGCAAAACCACAGCGAAATTTCGTGCACGGCCGATTGTCCATCGGGACAGTCGAGAGATACGGCGGGAAGATGCGTTCCGAGCGCAGTGCTCGCTCAGACATCGACGCCACCACAGCAGTCTGAAACAAACCCTGTGAGCGATGTGAAATCCCGCAATTCTCAATCGCGCGTCGCAGTCGTTTCGGAGCGGTTGCCTTGGCTCGATCACAACGGCCGCTCGATCGTGACGCCGCCTCAGGTGCCGCGAGCGGCCCCGCCGCCCGGAATGATGTCGATCGGCGGCCCGGCGGTTGCCTCGGCGCAACCCGCGGCGAGCGAGCATGACAACGGCGCGCCCCTCAACGGCGCGTCCGGATCGGTTGCCGATCCGAACACGGACGTTGCCGCGCTGACGTCCGAAGACGAAGTATCGGATGATGCCGCTCCCGATACGCTAGAGGTCGCACCGGCGGCGAAGCGCAGCTACACGCGACACAGCCGCAGTTGGCGAGACCGGCCACGTCGCTATGGCTATGCGGGAAAGCACCGCCGTGGTGATCCGCGCCCAGGGACGATGCGCTACAATCTCGTACAAGCGCTCGGCGGCATCTACTGAGAGTGCAACGACGCGTGCGGGTTACGTCCCCAGTTCCGTCCCTGCGCAGACCCACGCCAGATAAGTCTCGCTGCCGCCCGTAACGGGAATCACGAGGATCGCAGGCGTTTCATACGGATGATTGGCGAGAATATGCGCGACGGCACGCTCAGCGCCCTCGGCAGCAAGCTTTGCGATCATCACTGCCTCGTCGGACGTTTCCGTCTCGCCTTTCCAGACGTAGACTGATGTCATGCCCGCGAGCACGTTGATACACCCGGCAATCCGCTGCTCAACCATGCCTCGCCCCACCGCCAACGCCGTTTCGCGGTTGGGGAAGGTCGCATAAATCATGACTGCACGAGCGTCTGGCGCAGCGCGCCCCTGTCCTTTATCAGGCTTTGGGGGCTTGTTGTTTTCCGGCACTTGAGCGAGCCTCCCTGCCCGGTAGCCCTGCCCCAGTTGCAAAGCCATCCATGCCCAAAGAAAAAAACAAATTCGAACGCATCGCTTTCATTGCCAGCGATGTGCCTGAGGCGATCGAGGCGCGGGATGCGCTGATCAAACGCTACGGCGAAACCGATCCGGCGAAGGCCGACGCCATCGTGGCGCTCGGCGGCGACGGCCTGATGTTGCAGACGTTGCACCGATTTATCAATGACAAGATCCCGATCTACGGCATGAACCGCGGATCTGTCGGGTTTCTGATGAACGATTACAGCCCCGACAATCTCAAGGAGCGCCTCTCGGCGGCCGAGATCAGCCGTATCCATCCGCTGTCGATGATCGCAACCGACAGCGCCGGCAAGGCGCACAAGAGCCTTGCGATCAACGACGTGTCGCTCTTCCGCCAGCGCTATCAGGCTGCAAAGTTGCAGGTCGCGATCGATGGCAAGGTCCGCCTCGAAGAACTCATCTGCGATGGCATTCTTGTCGCCACGCCCGCGGGCTCGACGGCCTATAATCTGTCTGTTCATGGACCGATCCTGCCGATCAAAGCGGCGCTTCTCGCCGTGACCCCGATCAGTCCATTCCGGCCGCGGCGCTGGCGGGGCGCGCTCGTCCCCAACAAGGCGCACGTCGCGATTACGGTACTCGAAGCCGAGAAGCGGCCGGTCAGCGCTGCCGCCGATCATTTCGAGACGCGCGACGTCGTCAAGGTCGAGGTCGAGCAGGCGCGCGCCATTGACCTTTATATGATGTTCGACCGCAATCACGGCCTGGAAGAACGCGTGCTGGCCGAACAATTTAGATTTTAAGGGCGCGTAGCGCGCCGGCTTTCCGCAGGGCTTTCCGCAGGGAGAACCGCAACGCGCAGATTGACTATATCCCCGAAGGAATCGGCAGACACTCCATCACCTCGATCCGATCGCCGGGAAAAATCGTGAAGTGCGGATGTCCGAGAAACAATTTCGCCGCCGCTTCCTGTGACTCGGCCTGCACGACCGTCCACGCCCCGAGGTCGTTGCGCACATCGGAGACGCCGCTTTTATCGATGCGTTTCGTCTTGCCGAGCGGAGCCCCCATTTCAACAATTGCGTTCTTGTGCGTCTCGACCCATTTGTGCCAAGCCGCGATGCCCCGATTTTCTCGATCGTCGCGCTCGCCGTCGGGCAGCGCCTTCCACGCGTCCATCGCTTCAGGCTTACCCAGAAAAACCGCAAGGTACTTTTTCATATCGGCGCTCCGAAGAGTTTCATCCATCTGTCTATATCCTGAAGACGAACGGAGCGCGGGCGTTCCGACAGCGTTTAGATGTTTTTTGCTCGGAGGGATTTATCGGTGCGATGCGCGCCCGCGACCAACGAACCCGCGCCAAAAACCGACTGGCCTTCCCAACCGGCGCGGGGAAGCGCAAGCAGGAAGGCCATGATTTGGTTTCGTGTACCCCTGCCCGCCCGTCGAGCGGTGCTGATCCCGCGAAGGCGCGGCGTGGGCACGCATATCGGTAAAATAGCGCGAAACGTATTAACGATCCGTTAAGACCTTCAGACGGCAGCTCTTATGCCGGCCAACTCGTAATCAGCTTATCGATATCGGGACGATCGCGTTCTTCAGGCTTCTCCATCGGCCGCCCGATATAGATGAACCCCGCAATCCGCTCACTCTCCTTGAGACCAAGCGCCTGGCGAACGGTTTCGCTGTAGGCAATCCATTCCGTGATCCAAGATGTGCCGAAGCCGAGGGCATTCGCGGCAAGGCACGTGTTGAAGCAGACGGCGGCAGCCGACAAAATCTGCTCCCATTCCGGGGCACCGGGGCGCGGCTTGATCGAAGAGACGACCGCGACAACAAGCGGCGCGCGCAAAAACCGTGTGCGCTCGGTTTCGAGTCGAACCGGCGACGGCGGCTGACGGTCCTCCTTTTCACAGGCCTTCGCGAAAATTTCCCCCATACTTTTTCTGGCGTCGCCCTCGAAGACGATAAAGCGCCACGGCGCCAGCTTTTTATGATCCGGAACGCGCGCGCCGACAGTCAAGATCCGCCGCAATTCCTCAGGCGTCGGTCCGGGCTCCGCGAGCCGATCCGGCTTGACCGAGCGCCTTGCCGCAAGAAATTCAAAAATCGAGGTATTCATGTCTTGTTCCGTTTCGTTCTAGTCGCCGTCTCGCTATCGCAGGCGGGCGCCTGTTACAATTGGAATCGGGATAAAGACGGCGTGAGGGGGACGATGCGTCCGAGGCTTTTACAATTTGCCGCGGCATTAGCGGCAATCGTCGGCATTGTCTGCAATGCCACGTCCGCCATGTCGGACGATGCGCCAACGGCCATGCTGATCGTCGACTCGTCGGGTTCGATGTGGGCTCGTCTTCCACCGAACAACAAGGCTAAGATCGATATCGTCCGCGACAAGCTCGCGGCGTTGCTTCAGACGCCATCGCAGACACGCGTCGGGTTGGTTGCATTCGGGCATCGCCGCCGCGGAGATTGCAACGACGTCCAGCTGATCGCATCGCCCGACAGTCCGCGCGACGCGCTGATCGGCCCCATCGCGAAACTCAACCCGAGAGGTCCGGGGCCGGTCACGGCCGCGTTGAAGATTGCAATCGATACAATCGATACAGCGCGGCCGGCTCAGATCGTCATCGTCGGTGACGGCGCCGACAACTGCCAGCAGGACACGTGCGCCGTCGCGACCGATTTCGCCAAAACCGCGCCCGGCGTCGCGATCCAAGTCATCGGTATCGGCATTCCGGCGTCCGACCGGCCGCGGATCGCGTGTGCCGCGCAGGCAACCGGCGGCCACTATTACGACGTGGCGGACGAGAACGGGCTCAACGCCGCACTCGATGAAGCGACGAAGCTTGCAATCCTGTCGCCAGGCGCGCGAAGTACGCCGAGCGCCGCTGCAAAAAGCAAAGAGCCGGTCGCCCCGCCACCGCCGTCAGGCGCGACACTCAGAGTTTCGGCAAGTCTTGCGAAGGGCGGCGCGCTTCTGAAAGCGCCCTTGCGCTGGCGCATCTTCAAAGCGGGTGAGAAAACGGCTGCGGGGCAGACGACGGGCCCGGATATCAGCGCCAAGCTTCTACCCGGCAGTTATGACATCGAGGCCGAGCTCGGATCCATCATGGCACGCCAACAAATTACCGTTGCCAACGGCACGGCGGAAAGTATCGTCCTGCCTCTCGATGCCGCGCACCTCAGGGTCAACGTCTCGGCTGCAAAAGGCGGTGCGCCCTCGCCGACTGCAACGCTAACAGTCGCTTCCGGGAATGCGCCCGTCGCCATCGCGCGCAACGGCGGCGCCGATCTTTATCTTCCCCCCGCGGACTATACCGTCACCGCGGAAGATGGCATTGCGCGTGCATCGCAAACCGTCACGCTCGCAGCCGGTGACGACACACCGGTCGATATCGCGCTCGGCAGCGGGCGAGTCGAACTCTCGGCCACGAACGGCGTCGCAAACGGCAAGCCAGGGGATCAGGCAAACGGCCTCGTCGACGACGTCATCTATACGATCTTTGAAGACGATCCGGAGAGCCCGGACGGACGGCGCGAGGTCGCGCGCTCCCACGCCGCTGAAGCGACCTTCACTCTGCCGTCGGGCACGTACTACGTCAGCGCCCGGTCCGGAGCAGCTGAGGTTCGGGAGCGGATCGGCGTCGGAATCGGAGAGACGGTAAAAAAGATGCTTGTCCTCGCGGTGGCACATTTGGAGCTTTCGGCGGTCGTCGCCGGCGCCCCCGCTACCGAGGAGCAAGGTGTCGTTTTCCGCGTCGACAGGATCGATGCCAACAAGGAGCGCGTTGCGCGCGCCGTGGGTCCGAAGGCGGCCTTTAGTCTGCCACCAGGACGCTATAGGATCACCGCGTCACTCGCCGCCTCGCCGCTATTGGCTGTACAAGAGGTTACGCTCGAAGCGGGAAAAACGGCAACAACAACGCTTAAGATCGACGGTGGATTCGTTCGCTTCAAACCACCGAGCACGGTCGCATACGCCAGTGACGCGTATTGGGAAGTGCTCAACGCCAAGGGCGTTCCGGTGTGGCGAAAAACCGGGACGGATGCGAAGGCGCTGCTTGCACCCGGCCATTACAAAGTCCGCTTCGACGCACAGAGCAAGAAGCGGGAAACCGAGTTCGATGTGCGTGCGGGAGAAACGAAAGAGGTTGAGATCGGCCAGGGATGAATCAATCTGCGACATCGTTGATCTCTCAGTCCGCTCCGGCGGACATGCTGACGCGTCTCAGGCGGGTTTTGACCCGCGCACGCGTTTCGCTGATCGCCGCTGCCTTATCGTTCATGGCTGTCGCGCCGTCATATGCGGCCGAGCCCGTTCCTGACGGCCCCCCCAGCGGACCGCTCAACATCCATATTCCGCCGCATAAGCCGACGTCCAAAAATACAACTGTGATCGAGCGCGGTGGAAAGGCGGGGCTTGCATCGCTCCGGCTGGTCGCGCTTTTGACCGGCGATGGCCAGCAGATCGATCAGGGTTTGGTCTGGCGCGTATTTCGGACGTTAGGGCCGAATGCCAAAGCCAAACTCGTGCTTGAGTCGCATGAAGCGACGCCCCTCGTGAAGTTGCCCGCCGGAGAATATACGATCAACGCAGCCTTCGGGCGGGCCAACCTGACACGCAAAATTAACATGAAGGTTGGCGGGCCGCCGTATGAGGCATTCATTTTAAACGCCGGAGGACTGCGCCTTTCCGCCATGATCCAAGGCAAACCTGCACCGCCGGGCGCCGTGACATACTCCATCTTTGCCGACGATCACGATCAATTCGACAGCCGGTCGATGGTGATTGGCGGCGCCAAGCCGAACCTGATCATTCGCTTGAATTCCGGCATCTACAGGATCGTCTCGCAGTACGGCGACGCCAACGCCAAGATCGAGTCGGACGTCACGGTCGAAGCCGGCAAACTCACTGAAACGACTGTCACCCATACCGGCGGCAAAGCCACGTTCAAGCTGGTCACGCGATCAGGAGGCGAAGCCATGCCGGACACCCGTTGGACAATCCAGACGGAAGACGGCGAGATGGTCAAGGAAAGCGTCGGAGCGCTGCCGACCCACGTTTTGGCCCCCGGAAAATACGTCGTCACGGCGTCTTCTGGCGGACACCTTTTCAAAAACCATTTCGATATCAAGGATGGTGACGTCAAAAACGTCGAGGTGCTGATGACCACCGCCGCTCCAGAGAGCGATCTGTCGGGGGCAACTGATGTCGCGCCGTTGCGCAACAGTTCGGCGATCGCAGGCCCGGGCGGCGCGCCGCTCGATTTCAAAAATCAGTAAGCACCCAATCGGTCGGGCAGCCGTTTTCCCGCATACGCTTTTCGACGCGGGCATGCTCTTCCGTCTGGCCGCTGGCGAGGAATGCCCCGCGCGCAAGGTGCCACTGCTCGCAAGCACTGGAGAGATCACCCGATACATAGGCCGCCTCCGCAAGCTCCATCCGGACGGCGGCATGTGTGGCTTCAGGTCCGTGGAGCGCCGCGCAGCCTGCCGCGGAACGCAATGCGGACATGCGTGCATCTTCGTCGCCGTTGCGCTGATGGGCACGCGCAAGAGCGAGATAGAGATCGGCGAGCGCCGTTTGGTCGTCGGCCGCCAGCGCCGCTTCGACGCGTTTACTCAGAAGCTCGATGTCGTCTTCCGCCGAAAGCGCCGAATATGCGGACGCCATCGTATTTTTTGCGCGCGCTGACCGTCTGATGAGCCACCCCCGAAACAGCAGGATTGCGAGCGTTGCAATGACCGCGACAGGAATTGCAAAAACCAGACCTTGTGGCAGCGTTTTGATGATCGTCAGCTCGTTCACGACGCCCGTCTCGCCTATGAAGTCTGCCACGCCAGTTCAGCGCATCGGCATCGCGTACATAAGTCCGCCCTTGGTCCAAAGATTGTTAAGCCCGCGGTCGAGCTTCAGAGGCGACCCTTCACCGAGGTTGCGGTCAAAGATTTCGCCGTAGTTCCCGACTTGCCTGACAATCTGGTACGCCCAATCGCGCGGCAGCCCGAGCGGCGCGCCGAGATCGGATTCGAGACCGAGAAACCGGCGCACCTCGTGCACCGGCGACGCTTTCATCGTATCGACGTTGCTGCTGTTGATACCCAATTCTTCGGCTGCGACGAGAGCCATGAACGTCCAACGCACGACCGCAAACCATGCATCGTGTCCGATTTTGACGGCGGGCCCGAGCGGTTCCTTGTTGATGTACTCCGGCAGCAACATATGATCTGCACCGTTCGGTAGACGGCTGCGTTCATAGGCCAGCAGCGAGACGTCGCCGGTCAATACCGTGCAACCGCCGTTCGCATAGGTTTTGACGAGTTCGTCCCAACGATCGGACGTGATGAGCTGATAGCGCATTTTGCGCGAACCGAAATAATCGGAGATCGCCGTTTCATCGATCGATCCCGGCAGGACACAAATCGAAGCGCCGGAAAGTTCAAGAACACTCGATATCGAGTGATTGCGTGGCACAATGAAACCCTGGCCGTCATAATAGAGGACGGCCGCGAACCGAGCCCCAAGCTCCGTATCGCGAGTCAGCGTCCAGGGAGTCGCACCCATCAGAACGTCGATTTCGTCGTCCTGCAGCGCCTTGAATTTCTCGCTCGGCATCAAGCTCAGAAACTTGACCTTGTCCTTGTCGCCCAATACGGCTGCCGCGAGAGCGGAGCAAAATTCCGTGTCGAGCCCGCTCCAGGCACCGCTACCGCTGATTTCGCTGAAGCCCGGGGCATGGTCGCTAACGCCACAAACGACCTGACCGCGCTTGCGTATGGCGTCGAGGACGCTTTCATCGCTCCAGGCAGGAGCGCCGAGTCCGGCAATCGTCGATCCGACCGCGACGACAAGCGCCACGCACTTTAAAACAAGTCTCATCTGCACTCTTCCGGCGGGCGCCTCAATGAGCTTCTTAGTGAATCGTCGCGAAGAGACGAAGGTGGCAGCCCGCGCCTCATTGCCTTATTTGGCCGGACATACGGGAGCACACACATCCCGCGCCAAGACGCGACGGTCAAGGCCTTGACCTCGTTCGAAACTTGCGCCACGAGGTCCAAACGCGCCCCGGAGACGTTAAAATGGCAAATAAAAACGAACGTTCGAAGGGAGCGTTACGGCCGGAAACAAAGGTCGTGCACCTCGGCCGCGACCCATTCGAACACCATGGGTTCGTCAACCCGCCCGTCTATCGCGGCTCGACGGTTCTTTATGAGACGCTCGATGCCATACAGTCGAGAAAACAGCCCTATACCTACGGGCGCCGTGCGACACCGACAACACGCGCCCTGGAAGATGCCATTACCGATTTGGAAGGCGGTTCAGCGACGATCCTGACGTCATCGGGACTTGGCGCCGTATCGACGGCCTTCCTCGCCTTCGCCTCAACGGGCGACCACATTCTGGTAACCGATAGTGCATATCAGCCAGGCCGCGTATTCGCCGACAAAATGCTGAAGCGGTTCGGCATCGAAACGACCTACTACGATCCCGCCCTCGGCGCAGACATCGCGAAACTCTTTCGCCCGAACACCCGGTTCATTCTCGTTGAATGCCCGGGCTCGCAGACGTTCGAGATGCAGGACATTCCGGCGATCGCGGCGGCGGCACACCAGCACGATATCTTCGTTCTTGCCGACAACACATGGGCGACGCCGCTTTATTGCAAGCCGCTGACGCTCGGCGCCGATGTTTCGATCCAGGCCGCGACCAAGTACATCGTCGGCCATGCCGACGCGATGCTCGGCGCAGTGACGGCAAACGCACGCGCAGCACGGTTACTCGACAATGCCAAAGAAGCACTCGGCACGTGCCCAGGATCGGAAGAAACCTATCTTGGACTCCGAGGCCTGCGGACGCTCGACGTTCGGCTTGAGCGCCACCAGAAATCGGCGCTAGCGGTGGCGCAGTGGCTGTCCGCACGGCCGGAAGTCGATCGCGTTCTCTATCCGCCATTGCCGAGCGATCCGGGACACGCGATATGGAAGCGCGACTTCACCGGCGCCAGCGGATTGTTTACTGCGGTGCTGAAACCAACCTCAGAAAAAGCACTCGCAGCCTTCCTCGACGGGCTCGCGCTTTTCGGCATGGGGTATTCGTGGGGCGGTTACGAGAGCCTCGTTATTCCGTTCGATCCGACGAGCTACCGGACGGCAACGAAATGGACAGGGCCTGGCCCGGCGCTCCGCTTCCACATCGGGCTTGAGGCCACTGAAGATCTGATCCGCGATCTCGATGCAGGATTTGCCCGACTGAAAGCCGCTTGATGCACGGCGGCCCATCCGAGGTGAACAGCACTTATTGCAAGCCGAGAGACCGCAAGATGAGGTCTCCGACGCTGTTGCCGGAATAGCGCGGACGACCGTAGTCCCGCGTCAGACCCATCGGAGCGTCATAGCTCCGCCTGCTTCTCGATCTTTTGCTGCTCACATCCGAACTGAGGCGGACGCGTCTGAGCGCGGACGTGTCGACGGCAGCCAAGTGGTCCTTTCCCACGTCGATCCTGTTCCACTGGCCCGCCAGCGCCAGCGTGATACGCTGCTGATGTCCATAAAAATCGCGAAAATACTGCGGCTTGCCATCCGCTCCAACCCAGACCGTAAAATAACCGACATGAACGGGAAGCGGCGTTTCGAGCGCAATCTCGTTATCCTTGGGCCCCCTGCGCACCAGCGTTTTGACATCAGGAGCATCTGCACCGCGGTCGATGTCGAAAATATCCTGAGCGAGAACCTGAGGATTGCGAACCCGCACGCAGCCGTGACTGAACAAACGGACTCGCTCGTTGAAGAGGTAACGCGACGGCGTATCGTGCAAGTAAACCGAGTGTTTGTTGGGGAACAGAAACTTCACCAGCCCCAGCGCGTTGTCGTCACCGGCTGGCTGATAGAACGTATATTCACTTAGGTTG
This sequence comes from Hyphomicrobium sp., assembly GCF_035548195.1. GTDB lineage: Bacteria > Pseudomonadota > Alphaproteobacteria > Rhizobiales > Hyphomicrobiaceae > Hyphomicrobium_B. The sequence continues at coordinate 147,164 of NZ_DASZTY010000025.1, read as the reverse complement.
GCTCGCCCCCAATTTACGCGCGTACTATCGACGGTGTGCCCATTGCGCATGACGACGTAACCCTGACGTTCAATCGACCGGCCCGACAGAAGCGCCGTCAACTTGATCGAATCCGGAAGGTTCCATTCCGGCCTGAGCACGATCGTTTTCATATTTTTTGAAAAGATGGGCGTTTGCTTCTCGGCGGTACCGACCACGACCCGGTCTTCGAATAGGGCCCTCCCGTCGCGCACGAGCCTGATTGAAAAAGCAGGGACGTTGACAAGGATATAAGTCGATCCGAGTGAGCGCGGCATCCAGCGCCATTCTTCCATGTTGGCGATGACCGCCGCAATTCGGACTGCATTTTTCTCAGGCCCGTCAGCCGCAAGAACCGCGCGTGTCTGAGGTCCAACGAACCCGTCGGCCGGTATCGACGAAGAGATTTGAAATTTCTTGACGGCATCGACGAGGGCTTGATCGAAAACCGCTTCCGCACCGGAAGCCGACACAACCCCGAAACGCTTTTTGAGAACGGCGACTTCCTGACTCTTGGAGCCGCGCTGCAACAAAGGCCCCCGGCGAGCAATCTGCTGTTCGAGGGGAACAGTATTTTTTCTGCCCCGCAGCTTTGCAAGTAGCTCCTTGAGCTTCAAGAACTGCTCGTGAGAGGGATTAAATCCCCGCAGGATCGCATCCGGCTCCTGACTTTGCGAAATCTGCGCCAGGATATCTTCAGCGCTTGAAAGTTCGGGCTGACGGTCGAGGTAGGAAGATAGGAGCTTATCGGGTTCCGGAATTCGTCCACCTTCCGCTTCGTGTGCGTAACGGAGAACGGCGGCGGTTATCGTCAACTCGGTAGTGGCGGCTTCGTCGGCGGGCCATTTTCCCAGCCTGCCCGTCTGGCCATCGAGCGACACGTCGAAATCCGAGGACCTCAATCCCCAATCGTCTGCGCGACGGAGTTCGCCGACGACTCGCTCGGCGGCCCTAGTGGGTCCGTCTTCGGCGATCCATAGCGGACGGCATTCGCGGCCTGTATAGAACGCCACCACCGCGTCGCGATCCTGTGCGTCAAACGACATCGCCGCTTCGGCATCGAGCTTTGCGCAGATTGCTGCGGCCTGAGAATTAGTCGCCTCCTCCCCAACCGCTATCGATGGAACGGTCAGTGGCCACATCATCACCATCATCAGCTGCCAGATTGAGAGAGTCGCGCGGCGGGGCGTGATGGATGTCATGATACGAACTCACTGCATGCAATTACGATCGGCGCTCCGCACGGTAATTATTTTTCGCGACACGGCTATACCGTGAGCCACAAACTCCCGCCGGTGGTTAAGCGTCCGTAACTCTCTCGTCGTAAGATCGCTTCAATGAAGATGCGTTTTGCCGACTCGGGACCGAACCAATGACTGCCCAGTGGAGAACATCGAGGAGTTTGGATGGCGATCCCGGCAGGGCTCGAACCTGCAACCTTCGGAGTCGAATTCCGACGCTCTATCCATTGAACTACGGGACCGCAGCGCGACGAGTCGCACGCCTCATTATCACCGAGACACCATCCCGTTGTCGATCCAAATCGCAGCGCCTGCTTGGCTCCGCCAACACCCAGGCGCTCCCCCTCCGTTTCAACGGCGAAGCATTCAATTTACGGAAATTTTCACGCGACCTGAGGGGAACTCGGGAGTTCGCCACGCGTTCGGTGCAGTTGGGGAGTTAGCGTATCCGTTTTATTCAGGGGGAGAATGCAGCCTCAATGACCTACGTCGATCGTCCGCTCGGAAACAGCGATGCCCTTCGGTTCCGAGCCTATTTTCCGCGCGCCCGGACCCGGATAGCACAAGCCGAACGGTGGGGCGCGCGATCGCTCCTCGGCATGATTTCTGTTATCGCCTATCTGTCGCGCGAGCGCGGGCCGACATCGTCAGCCTCGCTGTTAGCCTATGAATTTCTCGCTGCGACTGGGTCCGTTCTTTACGAATCCTGGGATGAGGATGCCCATCATCGCGGTCGCCAAGGGCTTGTTTGCGAGCGCGGTTGCCTTCGCCGCATGACCGATAACCTGCGTCTCAAAGCCGCCGACGAGATCCGCATTCACCAAGAAATATTTGGTCGGCAGTTTCGCCGCTACCATAGGGCGCGCGTTTGAGCGCGCCACTATTCGGCGTTTATCACTAAAGGAACCAACCAGCCTCGTTGCTGCGCTACGCGAAGCCGAGCCCTCCCGCAAAATCGGCATCCGCGATTTCCAAACGCCCGCCGGTTTCGCTTCGACGCTTTGTCAAGCGCCGTAAACTCCTTATCGGCCGTGCCGTGCGCGCCTTTCGGATATTCCGCCAGATATTTCGAATGTGAAACGCTCGCGCCGGCCCAGACGTTTCACCGCGAGTTGGCCCTTTTCGAACCGGCGAAGGTACGTCTCCGTTCCCATTTTCTTCGGAACTCTCCATGCATCGAGGAGTTTGCCGAGCCTGACGCAGAAAGCCGGACGACGGACGCGCGCGAGGTCCGGTCCGCGGAAGAGGTTCACTCACAGGAGAAAAAAATGAAACTTAAAGTTCTCGTTGCGACAGCCGCAGCACCCATATTGGCGACTGTTGCGTATGCTCAGACGCCGCCAGCACCGACGACGCCGTCGACCACGCCGTCTGCTGCGGCACCCGCTCCGGCCACGACGTCAACAACCGATGCAGCATCGGCGCCGCAATGGTACGCGCATCAGCAGGGCGAGTGGCGAACGAGTAAGCTTGTCGGATCGAAGGTGAAGAATAACGCCGGTGATACGATTGGCGACATCAACGAAATCATTCTTGCCAATGACGGGTCTGCGGCTGCAGCCGTCATCGGTGTCGGCGGCTTCCTCGGGATGGGTGAGCATCAGGTTGCCGTGCAGTTTAAGTCGCTCAAGATCGACCGCGACTCGAATGGCAATGATGTCGTTAAACTTGATACGACCAAGGATGCGCTGAAGGCCGCTCCGGAATGGACGTGGCAGAGCAGCTAGTTTTCAGCGGATACGCCAAAAGCGGCTATTTTAAAATGAATGAATGGAGGCAGCAGATGCAGCCTGAAACAACCATGTTGGAAACGAGCAAGGTTCCTGGGACGCCCGTCTTCGGTCGGGCCCAGGAAGAGATTGGCGAAGTGGATGACCTTATCGTCGATACCGTAACGGGCAAGGTGCGATACGCCATTTTGAGTTTCGGAGGCTTCCTGGGTCTAGGGAAAAGCAACTATGTGATCCCTTGGACGTCGCTCAAATGGGATCCGAATCTCAATGGCTACGTCACGGGCGTCACCGAGGAACAGCTAAAGATGTCCCCCGATCTTGATCCTCTTTCACTCCGCGACCGCGAGCTGGAGCAACGTCTGCACGCCGCATATGGAGCACCGAACTATTGGGAGCTGGAGGCCACGCGAAGCTAAATCGCGCCCTGCGCAAACGAGAGAAGGCGCCTGCGATTTCTACGCCGGCGCCTTTGTCATTCAATATGGATAGTGTTCAGATTTCGGTCGGGTCGTTTTCGAATTTATTAGTAGGTCGTGGCGATTCACTTTCCTGATCGGCGTCCACTCCGCTGCCGCACCGATGGCATCCTGTTTCGCGCCTTCAGCAATGTGCTTTTGATCGGAACCAAGCCCGCAACTGATCGGTTTCCCTTCATGGAAACGTTAAACGAAAAAGGAGACATCCCATGAAGGTCTGGAAAGCCGCAGCCGCAACGATCGCATTAATGGCGGCCGGGTCCGTGGGCGCCTTCGCAGCCGACAATTACGAGAACTCAAACATTCAGCAAAAGCCGCCGGCAATGCAACCGGCAACGCCTGCACCCGCAAACGAGGGTTCGAGCACCGGCGAGACCGGTGTGAATTCCCCGGCCGGCATCCCTGCTGATCCGAACACCAATCAAAATGTCCAGCCCGGCATGTCGACCGGAACACCGAACGATCCGGCAGCCGGATCGAATCCTGGTGCGCGCGTTCCAACATCGCCCCCAGGAACAGGTTCATCGAGCCCGAGCCCATAACGAGACAGGTTCTCAGTATGAAGAAGGGTTCCGAGCGAAAGCTCGGAACCCTTTTTATTAGGCCTACTACTCCCTCACCCCTCGTATTCGCAGGCACGATACCGCCGCCACCAATATGCGCTGCCGGTTCGGACTGCCCTGCGATAGAGCCAGCCGCAGTCATCGCCGGCATATCCGTCGTCATAGTATCCGTAATCGTAATCGTAGAGATACGGCGCACCAATGATAACCCGACGGCCGCGATGATGATGGTGCCGACCGTGATGCCGTCCTCCACCATTCCATCCTTTAACCGGACCTCGGCGTGCAAATCCCCGATTGCCACGCGATATGCGGCCGGAGTTGAAATGTCGTCCAGCATTGAAGTTCTCTCTGCCGAACGTTGACGGGCCGCCGCGAAAGGCGCGGCTAGCGCCCATGTTGCGTCCGACGTGACCGCCGCCGAAGTGGGCTCCGCCGCCTCCGATGTGGCCGCCGCCGAACCCCGCGCCTCCCATGTTTCGCGCTTCAGCGAGCGAACCGCCGAGCGCAAGGAGCAACACCGCTCCCGATGCAATGAAGATATTTCTGTTCATTGAACAACTCCCAGCTGACTTGGCGTTGTATCGACGCCACTGCTTGATCAACCGCAAAGTTCCGCCGCGCGTTCCTATAAGTGCCGCGAATGCGTCCGTGCCGGAACAAGCCACCGTCCGCATGCGTTCAAGTATCTGTCCTTTACAATCCTTCGAGCGCAAAATGACCACGCCCGTTTCCGACGCGGAACGAAGTCCGGCCGTCGGACAGAGCAAACCGCGCCTTTTCAAAATTCTTGGGCCTGGATTGATCACCGGCGCTTCGGATGACGATCCAAGCGGCATCGCAACTTACTCTCAGGCCGGCGCCGCTTTTGGGTTCACCCTGTCGTGGACGTTGGTCCTATGCTACCCCCTGATGGCGGCGGTACAGGAGATAAGCGCACGTATAGGCCGCACGACCGGCAAAGGCCTCGCCGGCAACATCATTCCGCATTATCCCGCGCCGCTCGTCTTCACTCTCGTCGCGCTGCTCTTTTCCGCGAACATCATCAATATCGGCGCCAACCTTGGAGCGATGGGGGATGCTGTCCGTCTCCTCATCGGTGGCCCACAGCTCGTCTACGTCATAGCGTTCGGCATCCTCTGCACGCTAATGGAAATCTTCATGAAATACACGCGCTACGTCGCCGTTCTCAAATGGCTGACGCTCGCGCTCTTTTCCTACATCGCGACGCTTTTCATCGTTCACGTGCCCTGGAACGAAGTTGCGAAAGGTCTTTTCATTCCTCGCCTCTCGGCCGACCATAATTACTGGGAAACCATCGTCGCGATCTTCGGCACCACCATCAGTCCTTATCTTTTTTTTTGGCAAGCCTCTCAGGAAGTCGAAGACATCCATGAGATCCCGCGGCGTGAGCCGCTTTTGAAGCAGCCACGCCAGGCGCCGAATGCCGAGGAGCGGATCAGGCTCGACACGCTCGTCGGCATGGCCTTCTCCAACATCGTCGCGCTTTCGATCATCACCACGGTGGCTGCGACGCTTCATTCGTCCGGCGTTACGAATATAGAAAGCTCGGCGCAAGCGGCAGAGGCGCTAAAGCCGATTGGCGGTTCGCTAGCCTTCGCGTTATTCGCGCTCGGGATCATCGGTACGGGTCTGCTATCGATTCCGGTGCTGGCGGGGTCGGCTGCCTACGCACTCGGCGAAGCCTTGAAATGCCGGGTCGGATTATCGCTGGAGCCAATGGAAGGGAGGGCGTTCTACGGCATGATCGCTTTGGCGACTTTAATCGGCATCGCGATCAATTTTTCGGGAGTTAATCCAATCAAGGCTCTCTACTACAGTGCCGTCATCAATGGTCTGGTGGCCGTACCGATCATCGCCATCATGATGCTCATATCTTCCGACGAAAAGATCATGGGCCGGTTCAAGATCGGAGGCTGGCTTCTCTACCTCGGCTGGACAACCGCAGCGGTTATGGGACTTGCAGGAGCGGCGATGCTCCTCGATCTTGTCTAATTGCCACGAATTTGAATTAAGTCCTCTCAGCTGTCCTCATTTATATCTGTGCTGTCCAGCAGACCATAATCCTGCGATTTCATAGTCTTCGCACCATCCACTTCGGTAACGACGCTTTGCAGCCCAGCCTTCAGCAACTGCCGGATAGCGGCAGCCCTGCTTGGCATGCGGTGGCGAAATCGCCAGTCATCGACAGCCTGAAGCTCATCGTCGTTGAGCATGATCTGCAGGCGCGTCTCGCGCATCAAACCATTCATTCCCCACTCTCCGCCACTGTCATAAAATGCATCAATTACTCATTCGACACACAAACGCCGTATGCTGTAAAATGTTCCCATAGAGTCCGGTTGGCACTGTTGGGGCTTCGCGGATTTTCAAATCTGCGTTTGTCATGCACGGTGCCGGTATTCAGTTGCGTGGATCGTTCAATGTTTTCCGGCTACAATGTCTTCGCTCCAGAGGATCTCGATCTTGCCGAAAGCATTCTCGACGAGGTTTGGCAGTCGTTTCCCGAGGCAGCGCGAGAGGGTCCACGGGCCAAGCTGTTACGTGAGCAACTCGCTCGGCAAGTGCTCGCGGCAATGACCAAGGACCACGCCGACCGCAAAGCTTTGAAAGCAGCCCTGATGTCTGCGGACGTGGTCACGGATTGGTCGTGGCGATGCGACGACACCCCCTTATCGGGAACCCGCGGCGGCCTTTGATCGTTCAATAGTCAGACGGGCGTAACAACGCCTGTTAGGCGCCGAAAGGTGCTGGGCCGTTCGGGAGCCTTTACGACTCCCCGGCGGCTTTTTTATTGTCCGATTATTTCTCGTGTTGGCGGGATTTGCGGCGCCCGTTAAGGTCGCCCGACAGAGCGGCAGGATCGCATCGAGATGGCCCGCAAGCAGCTTTCCGAATATCGCGCCAAGCGCGACTTCACCAAGACCGCGGAGCCGAGCGGAGCGGAGGCGATCCGCCCGGCGAAACATTTGCGCTTCGTCATTCAAAAGCACGATGCGACGCGGCTGCATTACGATCTTCGCCTTGAACTCGACGGCGTTTTTAAATCGTGGGCCGTCACCAAAGGTCCTTCGCTCGATCCGAAGGACAAACGGCTTGCCGTCGAGGTCGAAGATCATCCGCTCGATTACGGCGACTTCGAAGGAACGATCCCCAAGGGCCAGTATGGCGGCGGGACGGTCATGATTTGGGACCGCGGCTACTGGGCTCCGCTGGGAGATACCAGCGCCGAAGAGCAGTTGCGCAATGGCGAACTGAAATTCGTTCTCGTCGGCGACAAGCTCGAAGGAAGTTGGGTCCTTGTCCGGCTCAAAAACGATCGCATGGGAAATAAGCGGACAAATTGGCTGCTGATCAAGCATCGCGATCAAGTGGCAACGCCAGGAGAAGGTGACAGAGTTTTATCGAAGGATCGCTCGGTCGCCTCCAAGCGCACGATGACGCAAATTGCGGAGGGACGCGGAAAGGGCCCCGCGCCCTTCATGCTCAAGCGCAATTCGGTGGCGAAACCTGACGCCGTGTGGCAATCCAACCGAAGTGAAACGACCGCTGAGACGGATGAAAAAAACGATCCACCTCTGCGGCGCATCCCGGTTCGCAAGACAAGGAAAAACACGAAGACGAAGAAGAAAATGGGGGCTTCCGATGCCGGGGGAAACACCGTGTTCGGCATCGCCATCTCCAATCCAGATAAAGAAATGTGGCCCGCAGCCGATCACGCAGCTGTCAGCAAGATCGATCTTGCGCATTATCTGCAAGAGGTCGGGCCGTGGATGATCGAACACATCAAGGGCCGTCCCTGCTCCGTCATTCGGGCGCCGGACGGCATCGACGGCGAGAAGTTCTTCCAGCGCCATGCAATGCGAGGCATGTCGACCGAAATCGACCTTGTCCGGATTTCCGGCGATCGCGAACCCTACATCGAAGTGAACAGCGTCGAGGGTCTCATTGCGCTCGGGCAAATCGCAGCTCTCGAGTTTCACCCGTGGAATTGCGAGCCGCTGCATCCTGACTTGCCGGGCAGGCTCGTCTTCGATCTCGATCCGGCACCCGACGTCGAATTTTCAAGCGTCGTGGACGCCGCCGTAGAGTTGCGCCAACGCCTCGAGGACCTTGGGCTTGTTGCGTTCTGCAAGACGACCGGCGGTAAAGGGCTTCACGTCGTGACGCCTTTGAAACCACGCCGTGGCGATGGCATCGGCTGGAAAGAGGCCAAGACGTTTGCCGGCGCGCTCTGCCAGCAGATGGCGAATGACAATCCGCGCGCCTATCTCATTAAAATGACGAAGAAGCTGCGCAAGGGGCGCATTTTCCTCGATTACCTGCGCAACGATCGCATGGCGACCGCCGTTGCGCCCCTATCGCCGCGGGCGCGACCCGGCGCGACCGTCTCGATGCCGCTGACGTGGAGCCAAGTCCGCAAGGACCTCGATCCGAAGCGTTTCACCATTCATACGGTGCCTGATCTCATGAAGAAGTCGAAAGCGTGGGACAATTACTGCGATTCCGAACGGCCGCTCCGCTCCGCGATCAAGGCACTGATCGGACAATGAGACGGATTACGCAGGAGCGACAATGAAACCGCGTGCGCAACCCGTGGCGGCACGGAAGACAAAGCCAATACGAAAGCCGAAATCTGCACCGAAAACTCTCTCCCCCGCTTCGATCGAGAGCGCCATTAAGGCGCCCCTCCCCAATTTCGTCCCGCCCTGTCTCGCGACGCTCGTCGCGGCACCGCCCGAAGGCGACGACTGGGTGCACGAAATCAAATTCGACGGGTATCGCATCCAAGTGCGTATCGATGACGATCGCATCAAACTAATCACACGGAGCGGTCTCGACTGGACAGAGCGCTTTGGCTCGCTTCCACCCCTTTTGCGCGATTTGCATCGTGGCAAAGCATTGATCGACGCCGAGGTCGTCGCCGAAAACAAAAACGGCTATTCAAGCTTCATCGAACTGGTTGCGGCGCTCAAGAGCGGCCGCTCGGACCGTTTCGTTTTGCAGTGCTTCGATCTTCTACATCTCGACGGCTTCGACCTCCGGCCCGCGGCGCTGGTGGAGCGCAAGGAAATGCTTCGCCGCTTGCTTAGCAAAAATACCGCGATGCCGCAGATCCGCTACAGCGAACATCTTCAAGGCGATGGCGCGCGCATGTTGACCGAAGCCTGCCGCCTCGGGCTCGAAGGCATCATCTCAAAACGCGCAGACACACCCTATCACTCCGGCCGTAACGGCGACTGGCTTAAGAGCAAGTGCATCCAGGTCGATGAATTCGTTATCATTGGATATGTGGCTTCAACCGTTTCGGCGAGCGCCGTTGGCGCGCTTGTGGTCGGATACTTCGACAAAAAACGTCTCGTCTATGCGGGGCGCGTCGGCACCGGATTCTCCCAGAGAGTAGCCGGCGAACTGATGCGGATATTGAAACCGTTGAGGATCGCAAAGCCCGCCGTGCTCGCTCCATTGACGCGCGAACAATTAAAAGAGGTCCAATGGGTCAAGCCGGAGCGCGTCGCACAGATCGAATACCGCGCCTGGACGGCGGACAATCTGTTACGCCACGCGGCATTTAAGGGCCTACGCGAGGACAAGCCTGCAACGCAGGTACGGCGCCCCGTCATCAAAGCAGCCAAAATCTGAACCGCTAGCTTACCCGCGAGCGCGTGATTTTGTTTTTGCCCTGGGCTTGGCGCGTTTTGCTGGTTCTCGCTTCTGGTGGGAGGCGGCAGTTTTGCTCCGCGAGCGTCCGCCTTTCGCGGGCGCCTTTCCAGTCGAGCGGCGGAGCGCATCCATGAAGTCGACGACGGTGCCGCCCGCAGGCCGCTCATCGCCGCCACCGACCTCCGTCGATTCACCGCCCTCTACCTTTTCCTTGACCAGCTTTCGCAGCGCTTCCGCGTAATGGTTTTTGAATTCGCCGGGGTCGAACTTCCGCGTCCGCTCGTCGATAAGCTGTTTGGCCATGTCGATGAGTTCGGGCCGTAGCTTCGCCGTGCCGATGTCGGAAAAAATTTCGTCCGCGTCGCGCACCTCGTTGGCATAGCGGAGCGTCTCCACCATCAGCCCGTCGCCGCTTGGCTTCATCGCGATGAGGTTTTCGCGGCCGCGCATCGTCAGCTGTCCGATGCCATATTTCTTCGATGCCTTCAATGCATCGCGAATGATGCGATAGCCTTCCTCGGCGACGTCGCCGTCCGGCAGCACATAATAGGGATTATCGAAGTACAGCGGATCGATGGAGCAGGCATCGACGAACTCTGTCAGCTCGATCGTGTGCCGCGTCGTCAGCTTCAGCTTTTCGAGCTCGTTCGGTTCGAAAAGAACATAGCTGCCGTCGTCCAGCTCGTAGCCTTGCACGATATCGGCTTGAGGCACGACCTTGCCCGTTTCGCCCGCAACCTTCTGATAGCGGATCCGCTGCTTCGATTTCCGATCGACTTGATGCAGAGCAATCTTGTCCTCGGACGCGGTGGCGCTGACAAGCCGGATAGGAATAGTGACGAGCGCCAGGCGAAGGTGGCCTTTCCAGAAAGACCGGGCGGTGGCCATGGCTTACTCCTTCAACACGCAATACCGATGACGGGGATTATAGACCGAACACAAACGTCCTGCACCACAACACACCATGCTTTGGTTGGGTTCCCTCATGGGGTGATAGGAGCGGTTTTGAAACGCACCTTTATTTGGGAACGGTCGCCGCAACCCAATGATAACGACGCTTCAGCGTTCGCCGGTGAGCCTCGGCATCCTGGCGGGTATCGAAAGTCTTCGCCCGCGCGACGTCCGAAACTTCGGTATCGCCGGGACCAAGGTAAATTTCTTCGCCGGCAGAGTAAACGACATCCGGCTTTCGCTCGATCAACAGCCACTTCATGGGGTCACTTCGATCGCATCTGCTATCGGTCAGCAGAATACAAGAAATTGACGAAGCGCGACTATTGGCTTTTGGGGCTTCTACATCGAATCTCCGGCGCGCGCTGAAATGCTAAAAATCATTTACGCGTCAAATAAATAATTATCTGCAAGTTCCTAGCGCTGCGAACAAATCAACAGGGGAACTCCAGAACGGCCCGCGTTCCTTTTGCCGTTGGCCGATAGCTCAACGTACCTTGCAGGCGTGTCGTCATCGATGAAATGACTTTCGATCCGAGACCTGTCCCCGCAGCGGCGGCCTGGGCATTGTAGCCAATGCCATCGTCCTCGACCATAAGGATGCAAGTATCGTCATTCCGCATTACCTCGACGCGGATATCGCCTTGATGGTTTGGATAAGCGTACTTGAAAGCGTTGGTTACAAGCTCCGTCGCGACGATGCCGACGGAAACTGCCTTGTCCGTTGGCAACGAGAGAGGCACGCATTCAAGATGAATCGGATGTGTTCGTCCTTCGTCCGCCATCGCGATCTTCAAATCATCGACCAGGCTGCCGAGGTACTCCTTGATATCGACAGTACGCACATCGTCCGAAGTGTAAAGACGGCGATGAACGCCGGCTATGGCCAGGATTCTCGCACGCATTTGTTCCAGCAACCGCTGCGCGGCTTCGTCCTGAATCGCGGTCTTCTGCAAGCCGACTAACCCCGCGACGATAGCCAATGAATTCGCAACGCGGTGGTTGACTTCCTTTAGCAACAATTCCGCGCGATCCCGCGCCAGCCGAACCTCGCGATCGGCTTCTTTCTTCGCGCGGCGCAGGGCGTCCTGTTCCAACGCGGTCGAAACCGCTTTTGCGAGCAACTCTCGGAAATGTCCTTGGACGTCTTTCCAGACGTAATCCACCGCCCCCATTTTTAGCGCGGCGACGGCAATGCGGCTGTCTTCCGATCCCGTAACGTAGATGACGGGCGGATGCTCCGGTAACTCGCGGATATCCTTCATCACATCGAGCCCGGTGTGTCCGGGCATGTGATGGTCAAGGGCAACGATGTCGAACGTTTGGGTGCGAAGCATTGCGAGACCGGAAGACCCCGATTCAGCGAGCGCCACGTCGTATCCGTTCGCTTCCAATGTCTTTTGGACCAGCCGCGCGATCCCTGGATCGTCATCGATGTAGAGGACCCTGGGAGGGGACATTTATCAAATTTCCGGAACCTGAATTACCGAGAAGAACATACCGAGCTGCCGAATGGCATTTGAGAAATTTTCATAGTCGACCGGTTTGGTAATGTAGACATTAGCCCCGAGATCATAGCAGCGTTTGATCTCTCGCTCGTCGTCCGTGGTCGTCAGAACGACGACTGGTGTTCGCCTCGTGTGCGGATTGGCCTTGACCTTTTCAAGAATGCTGACCCCGGTCATATCGGGGAGGTTCAAATCAAGAAGCACCAAAAGATGTTTCTTCGAACTGACCTCACCGCTTCCGTCCAACCCGAACAGGTAGGCAAGCGCTTCCGTGCCATTGGTAAACGGCACGATCTCATTATTGACCCCAGCCCTTCGGATATTCCGTTCGATAAGGCGCGCGTGCCCCTCGTCGTCCTCGATCATGACGATCTGTACGGGCCTACCCTCTTTTTCCACCGGCTCGCTCCGTGTCGCTTTGTAAGGTCTTGGGCAGTATCACGCGAAACTTCGTGCCACGGCCGAGTTCCGAAGTCATGGTTATTTCGCCGCCTAAGCGCCTGACCAGCGCTCGGACATGCGCCAAGCCTATCCCCTCGCCTGGCTGATCCTGAGCGCCCGCGCGGCGAAATAGATCGAACACGCGTTCCTGGTCTTCCGGACTTATCCCGCGTCCGTTGTCTTCGACCTCAATGATCGTCGCACCCCAGCCGCTCGAAACCTGGCGGATGACGATATGCGGCGTACGGCCCGGAAGCCGGTATTTTAGGGCATTGTCGATCAGATTGCTAAATATCTGTTCCAAGGCAAGCCGATCACTTTCAATGACCGGAAGCGGCTTCGCGACGACAATTTCCCCTTCCAATTCCACAACGCGATGCTGGGCGCTCGCGGCAACGGAATTGAAAAAATCATCAAGCTGGATCTTCTCCGGGGTAATAACGCGCTGACCTTCACGCGAGAGCTTCAGGATAGCCTTGATAAGACCGTCCATTTTCTTAGTTGAGCTGCGGATGAAGCCGATGGATTCCGGCAAATCCGTGGCGATTATGGATTTCACATCCGCGGCACTGGCCAGCGCATCGAGATGCGGATCTTCCGCCAGGGTGCCAAGCGTCTGGAGGCTCGCCTCCAGCTCACTCGTGTAGCCCATGACGTTGACAAGAGGCGCGCGCAGATCGTGACTGACGATATAGGCAAACCTCTGAATTTCTTCGTTTGCCCTCTTGAGATCGGCGGTGCGCTCCTTGACGCGCTCCTCCAATCCGGCGTTCAGCGTTTCAAGCTCCGTACGGGCCGATATCAGCTCACGGGTATATTTTACGATGGTGGCTATCGCGCCTAGCGCTGCCAGTAACATTACAAAAACGACGCCAAACGCGAATAGACGGGCGCGAGAAGCATTTTCGCGCTGTTCTTCTATATTGTCTTTGAGAGCCTGATCGGCCTGACGAGATTGCTGCGCGACAAGCTCCCGGATCCGATCCATCAGTTGCTTACCGCGATCGCCATTTACAATCGCCAGCGCCTCAACCGACTTTCCGCTCTTTTTCAATTCGACCGTTTGCGCCAGCTCGTGCAATTTTACGTCCACGGCGGCGTGGATTTGGGCGAGGCTCTGTTGAGCTGATGCATCGTTTTGAAAGATCGCATCGACCGCTGCGAAGCGCGATTTGACCTCGCGGCTTGCGTCTTCATAAGGCTGCAGGTAGCGCGGTTCGCCAGTCAGCAGATAGCCGCGCTGCCCCGTCTCGGCATCGAGGACCGTCGACAAAAGATCCGCCAGCACACTTATCTGCTCTCGCGAATGCAGAACGGCGTCCGTCGCCGATTGTGTTTTGGCGACGAACCAGAATGAGGCTGCAATCAATACGATGAGAGTCGCCAGCCCGGCCGTTCCGAATGCATATGTGGTGCGAAGGAGCCGTCGTGCGTTATTATCCATGCACCTAAAGCTGACTATTTGTTTCCGGGTACGTTCGATGGGTCTACCAGTGGCGCCGCAAAGGCGCTAGCTGCACATTCGGCTAGCCATAAGGCTGCGCGAGCCCGCAAAGACCGATTGCTTAGCTCTGTTTTGCCCAACCCGCGATCAGCGAAGGATGAATGCCTTTCCCACACAATCTGTTCCCCGGAATTGTGTTAATGGCGATCCCGGCAGGATTTGAACCTGCGACCCTCTGCTTAGAAGGCAGATGCTCTATCCAACTGAGCTACGGGACCACTGATCAAGCGCCATAGCCTACCGGTTTGGCGGCTGGCTGTGTCGGCGCCGGCGCGGTAAGAACGTCCGCAAAGACGGGATAGTCGGGCCCCCGCCCGAGCGCAAGACCGGAATTACACGCGTAATTTCGCTTTCCTGCGGTCAGACCTTGTTGATTGTGTCGCAGTGAGGGTGCAAGAAAGACACAAAAAACAATGTGCATCCAGGGGGAACACAATGGCTGCAGCGAGCACGACCTCCGATCTCGAACCCGGCTTGCTCGATCGCGAACGCATTATTGCGAAAGCGGGCTTCAATCGCTGGCTCGTGCCGCCCGCCGCGCTGGCAATCCATCTCTGCATCGGCATGAGTTATGGGCTGAGCGTCTTTTGGCTTCCGCTCGCACAAGCGCTCGGCGTTTCGAAACCTCTGACCTGTCCCGATATGTCACTCGCCCAAGAGCTAATCACGAGATCATGCGATTGGCGCGTCAGCAGCCTTCTTGTGACATTCGAACTCGGCATCGTCTGCCTCGGACTTTCGGCAGCCATCTTTGGCGGATGGCTCGAACGCGCTGGCCCGCGCCATGCCGGAGTCGTCGCCGCTATTTGTTGGGGCGGAGGATTTTTGGTTGCTGCACTCGCCGTACACATTCACCAACTCTGGCTATTCTGGCTCGGGCTCGGCGTGCTCGGCGGAATCGGGCTCGGACTAGGCTATATCTCCCCTGTCTCGACCCTCATCAAATGGTTTCCTGACCGTCGCGGCATGGCGACCGGTATGGCGATCATGGGCTTTGGCGGCGGCGCGATGATTGGATCACCGCTCGCCATCCTTCTGATGAACCACTTCAAGACAGATCACTCGGTCGGCGTTTGGGAGACGATGGCCGTAATGGGATGCATCTACGTGGTCGCGATGCTCTGCGGGGCCTTCGGCTACCGCGTGCCTCCCGACAACTGGAAGCCAGACGGCTGGGTACCCGCCTCCAACCGCACCCACGCCTTGATAACGACCGGAAACGTGCACCTCAAGAACGCGCATAAGACACCGCAATTCTGGCTGATTTGGATCGCGCTCTGGATGAACGTATCGGCCGGAATCGGCGTTTTGGCGATGGCGTCGCCAATGCTGCAAGAGATTTTCGGCGGATCGTTGATCGGCCAAGCCGGTATAAAATTCGGCGACCTCAACACGGCACAGCACGCGACGATTGCCGCGATTGCAGGCGGTTTCGTAAGCCTCTTGTCCCTTTTCAATAGCGGCGGGCGGTTCGTATGGGCATCCCTGTCCGATCATTTAGGACGGAAAGTTACCTACTTTTGCTTCTTCATTCTCGGAATGGTGCTTTATTCTCTGGCACCAACCCTTGCGCACATGGGCTCAATTGCGCTCTTCGTCGCCGCCTTCTGCATCATTATCAGCATGTACGGCGGAGGCTTCTCCACGCTTCCCGCCTATCTCGCCGATATCTTCGGCACGCAGTTCGTCGGCGCCATCCACGGACGCGCACTGACCGCCTGGTCGGCTGCCGGCATTCTCGGCCCAGTTGTCATCGGCTACATTCGTGACGTCCAGATCGCGGCGGGTGTACCGCGCGCACTCGTCTATGACCGCACAATGTACATTCTGACAGGCTTCCTGCTTATTGGTCTGATCGCAAATGCGCTCGTGCGTCCCGTGGCCGCAAAATGGCTGATGCGCGACGACGAACTCGCAGCACTTCAATCTACAAAATCCCAGGCTCCGGCGAGCGGCTCGCACGGGATTGGCTTCGGCGGCTTCAGCATCGCGGTTTTGATCGCGTGGCTCGCCGTCGGCATCCCATTCCTGCTCGGCGTTTGGAACACGCTCAGTAAGGCGGTCAAGCTGTTCGGCTAACGTTGCGACATCGGCTGGCGCAGCTGACGGTGTGGCAGCCCGACGCTGCCAGATCCAAATTCAGTGCGTCCAGTTGCCGATACGGCCATAACGGAAATTATCGGCATAAGATTTGCGAATGGGTTTGCGGGGCTTCGGCTCCGCAACGACATAGGCAAGGCCCTCACGCGTCGCGTAAGCCACCGCCTCTTCCTTGGTATCGAACTCGAGCCGCACTTGCGTCTGGGTGTCGCTCGAACTGGTCCATCCCATGAGCGGATCGGCGGAGCGCGGGCTCTCGGGCTCGAACTCAAGTACCCATTCCTTGGTTCGCGCCTCGCCCGACTGCATGGCCGTTTTCGCAGGCTTAAAGATGCGCGCAATCATCGATGAAATCCCGGGATATAACGCAAGAAATGCATGGGACGACGGCATACGAGCGCGCAGCCCACGCCGCTAGATAAGGGACAACGACAAGCAAACGCAAGCCGTGAAAGCGGTGGTCGACGCGGCGTGACGTCCACTTTGGCGGCGCCCGTGCGAAGCGACGCGCAAACGCCTTGCGGCCGTCCGCAAACGACCGCATTTGGGAGTCACGCGGTGGCACGGCTTGCTAGACGGTCCGAGGATTTGATCTATAGCAGTCGATGGCACGGCGCACACGGGCAGAGCGTCCGTCAAGGCCCATGGGCGCGAGCTCAAGATATGCACGCATCTGATATAACGGTTCGTACCGGAGTTGGTGGAAATGGTCGAAACAGCGACACAAGATGAGCAATCATCGATCACTGTGCACGCCATCTACATCAACCTCGATCGTCATCCGGAGAGACGGATTTTCATCGAGGAGCAGATTGCAAAAGCGGGAATTACGGCGGAGCGCTTTCGCGGCGTTGATGGAAAAAATTATCCGCCCCGCCTTGCGCCATACTTTCCTCCCGACAGCACATTGACTGCTCCGCAGATCGGCTGCACGGCGAGCCGGCTCGAAGTCATGCGTCTCATCGTCGAACGCGGAATGGATGCGGCGCTCGTCTTGGAAGATGACGCCCGAATTTCAACGGATCTAGGACCGCTACTTGAAGCAGCGTTGCGATCTCTTCCTCCAGGCTGGGACATTGTACGGCTCTGTAATGCGCCTAAGCGAGCGTTCCGGCCGCTGCGCCAGCTAACCCCGCGCTATCAGCTCGTACGGTATTCGCGCATTCCCTTAGGAACCGCCGGCTACCTCGTCAGCCAGTCCGGAGCGCGAAAGCTCTTGAAGCCCCGGCCGTTCTATTGGCCCGGCGATGTCGAGATCGCGCATCCATGGGTGCTCGACCTCGACGTCTACGGCGTAGTACCTCCGCCGGTCCTGCAGGAACGCGACGATCTTCCATCAACGATCGGCGTCGAAAGAGGTCACATTCCAAGGTGGCAAAGAGGTATCCCCGACCCGCGACGTGTGGTTTTCAACGTTCGCAAACTTGGATTCTCTTGGTGGCTGCGGTGCCTGTTGGAAAACGCCGGCCGATTTGTGCGTCCTATTCCAGGTACACGTACCGGGCCGCCCCTTTGACGAGGCGACGTGTGTAAAGCACACATGAAGCGATCAGGTTTTGCCGGGGCTCTTTCTCGCCCCCGCCAGCAGATTTACCAGGTTCGAAAGACTGCGAGCGATCGTCCAATCCGAGAAGCACTCGAAAAAATATTGGTCGGGGCGACATGATTCGAACACGCGACCCTCTGCTCCCAAAGCAGATGCTCTACCAGGCTGAGCTACGCCCCGACGACGAGGCAGCTTACTAGCACGTTCGCCGGTGCGAACAAATGGACATTTGTAGAACGAATGGCCGCGCATGGTGTCAATCGGCCGTCTTCGGGGGGCAGCCCCGGAGCGAGTGTCGATCCCGAGCCACGCTCATCGCGCGCAACGGCGGGTCGCCCGAGAGTTATCTTTGCCAACCGGGCTATAAGATAGTACCGAAACGCTGGAGGGGTGTCCGGAACAAGTGTAGTTGGTCCGCCCCAATTGGCGTTTGCGTGGCGAGTGCGTGCCTTGGATCACGTGGGTCCTGTTCAGTCGGGCGTCTATGCCGCGAAGGCGCGCGGACTCGCGCTGTGTGCCATTACGATCGGGGCTGCGTACGTCTACTATCTTGCGATCGACGCTGACGACGCTATCCCGCCCGCTGCCGCCGATGCGATCGTCATCCCGCCAGTGACCAGGGTCCGGTCGATCAACCAGCCAATCAAAATCATTCCCGACAACGTACTTTCAGACGCCGCAGAGCACGGACAAACGGATCGCGTCAACGTCCCCCACAAGGTCAGCCCGCCGCTCTACGCCGAGGCGCTAGCCGCGCAGGCAACCAAGCTCGAGGCAGAGCCGCGATCAATGCTCGACCGTGCTTGGGCCCCACCAGAGATGCTGGTTCCCTCAAAGGATACCGAGCAGCCGCCGCAGACCGGAATTACGGACCCTATCGTGCTCAGCGACACGTCACCTGTATCGGAGAAGCCTGGACAGGTCAGTGCCGCCCTTGTGGCCGTCGAAGATCCGTCGTCGGCCATCGCCCATGCGGAAATGCCGAGCGCTGCTGAGCCGACCAAATCCGCCGTGCCCTTTGAACGCGACAAAGCTGTCTCCGAGGCCGTGCCGGAACCTGAGGTCCGCACGCCGCCGACACCACGAGCGCGCAAGGCCATAAAACGCAAACCAAGAGTGACGCGGCATCTATCGCGCCGAAGCGCTTCGACGTTCGGCATGAGCTTCGACGAGATCGAGCGGTCGCTTTCGTCTTGGTTCGATTGATACCCCCGCAAAATAAATTCGCGGTACCGAAAACCTCTAATGCGCGGCGCTTTTGAATAGCGCATAGCGCACTTTATCGCCCGGCTTGATGCCGAGGCGCGCGGAAGCGCCACCCGCAAGCTCGAGTACGGCCGCGACAGCCGTACCCGACGATATGATACGATCGGAGAGCGGCTCGGCACGCTCTTCTATGCGCGCGATGGTTCCGTCGGCGCGTATGAAGACCATGTCGAGAGGGATGTACGTGTTGTGCATCCACATCGATATCGACCGTTCGGTCGGATATGGGAACAGCATCCCCTCGCCATCGCCGAGCGACGTCCGGTACATCAACCCGAGCTCTTTTTCCTGCTCGCTCGACGCCACTTCGACGTTGAACTCATGCTTCGGCCCACCTGCTGCCGATTCGATCGTCAGCTTGTCCTGCCGCATCTTCGCGTATGCCGGAGCGATAAACGAAAGATACGAGTTCATCGACAACATCGGCGGAATCCCGGCGAACGCTACAAGAAAAAGGGCCACGCAGATCGCGGCCCTTTTCATGAAACTCTGGGATACTGTCGTCATATCTTCCGCGTCAGTTGCGTGACGGCAGCCCCGTGGGCACACCGTCCGGACGAAGCTCTGCGGCCATGCAGCCTTTCGATCCGTAGCCCCACCTTACCTGAACGATTTGGCCCGGGCGAAGTTCCGTGAAACCGAACCGCCGCAATGTTTCCATGTGGCAGAAGATATCGGGGGTCCCCTCGCCGCGAGTCAAGAAGCCGAAGCCGCGCACGCGATTGAACCACTTCACGTAGGCCCGCTCCCAGTCGCTCTCGGGCTGCACGATGACGTGCGTGCGTTGCGGGAGCTGCGATGGATGAATAGCCGTGCTTTCGTCCATACTAAGGATGCGGAACGCCTGCATCCCCTTCGATCTGCGCAATACCTCGCAATGAACGCGAGCGCCCTCATAAGCCGTCTGGAAGCCGCCCGCCCGCAGACATGTCACGTGAAGAAGAATGTCCGGCAGGCCATTGTCCGGCACGATGAAGCCATAGCCTTTGGAAGCGTCAAACCACTTTATCGATCCAGCGACCTCGAAAACCTCAATCGCCGCGTCATCCATAACTTCGGGTCCGGTTGAAACCGGTTGCATGCCACCCGAAAGACCGGGACGCTTTGTATCCCCCATCACTTGATACCCCGCATACTGTGCGTAAACGATAATGACACTCCGCCGCGATGCACCTCTGATCACAGTTCTGGAAGAGCCCTCTTCAGAACCGAAACACTGGCGCCCCCGCACGAAGCGGTACGAAACATAACACCGGCTTTGGCGAGGGCTAGCGTCATTTTTTTGGCGGCCCACTTGACGCTCGCTTCCGGCACTCAATCCACATCCGGTAAGACGGCTTAAACGTATGATGAAGCAAACAGAAAACGGGATTTCGATTCATCCCCAGCTTCGCGCGACAACATGACTGTGGCAGAACTCCATCCACACCGGGCGGCCGATCAGGGCGCAGCAAATCATGTTTTTATCGATTCGATTTTGCGTCATGATTCGCGATGCTTTTTTAGTGTCTTGCCGTGACGGTCTTCTAACTTTTCCAATGCTCGTACACAGGCGCCCGAAATCGTCATCGCCGTGGCGTCGCACCCTTGCGCAACGATTCGCTGCCGAGTGTTGCGTAGTTGCCGCTCGACCCCTTGCAGCAGGCGTCGCCGGTCGATAGCTATCGTTCAAATCTCGCAACTGGCGGAACATTATCGATGCGCTATCTTCATACAATGGTTCGCATTCGTGACATCGCGCAAAGCCTGAGGTTCTATTGCGATGCACTCGGACTCAAGGAAGTTCGACGACTCGAAAACGATAGAGGCCGGTTCACCCTGATCTTCCTAGCGGCGCCCGATGACGCGGAACGCGCCGTCAGCGCTAAGGCGCCCATGCTTGAGTTGACCTATAACTGGGATGTTGAAGATTACGGCTCGGCGCGCAATTTCGGGCACTTGGCATTCGAGGTCGACGACATCTATGCGGCCTGCAGCAGGCTGCGCGATGCAGGCGTAACGATCAACCGGCCGCCGCGCGACGGACACATGGCGTTCGTACGCTCACCCGATCTCGTCTCCGTCGAGTTGCTGCAGAAGGGCGCAGCCCTGGCACCCCAAGAACCGTGGGCGTCCATGCCGAGCACAGGCGTTTGGTGAGTTCGCTCCCGGCGCGTGCCCGCGACGTGGCCGTGGTCGGCGGCGGACCGGCAGGTTTGTTCGCGGCAGAGACGATTGCGAGCCATGGACATCGCGTTACCGTCTACGACAGAATGCCTTCTCCCGCGCGCAAGTTTCTTCTCGCCGGGCGTGGCGGATTGAATCTCACACACAGCGAGGAGCTGACAAAGTTTCTCAATCGCTACGGCGATGGCGCTGACAACGTCAGAGCAGCTGTCACCGACTTTCCGCCGGATAAACTCGTTGCATGGGCAAACGGTCTTGATGCGGAAACCTTCGTCGGAACGAGCGGTCGTGTTTTTCCGCGCGCAATGAAAGCTTCGCCCCTCTTGCGGGCATGGCTGCGCCGGCTCGGCGGCCTCGGCGTCGCGATCAAGACACGGCATCTGTGGACGGGCCTTACCGCTTCGGGGGGATTACGGTTTGAAATGTCAGATGGACAGACCACTGAGGTCCATCCGGACGCAACCCTATTCGCGCTAGGCGGCGCAAGCTGGCCAAAACTCGGTTCCGACGGAGAATGGGTCGATATCTTCAAAACCGCTGGGATTGCGGTAACGCCGCTTGCACCCGCAAACTGCGGCGTTCTCATCCCGTGGTCGGACATATTCAGATCGCGCTTCGAAGGCGCGGCCTTGAAACGCATCGCGCTGAGGATTGGCGATGTGACACAGCGCGGAGAAGTAATCATTACACGGCACGGCCTGGAAGGCGGAGCGGTTTATGCGCTTGGAGGGGAAATACGCAAGGCGCTCGCAAAAGCAGATACGACAATAGTGTCGGTCGATCTCAAACCTGACGTCACGACCGACGATATTGCATCGCGCCTCGCCCAACCGAGCCGCAAAGATACGATGACGAACTTCCTGCGCAAAAGTCTGCATCTCGATCCTGTCGCAATCGGCCTTCTGCGCGAAGCCGGCCCCCTGGAGGTGGGCGCGGCTTTGGCAAAGCGCGTCAAAAGCGTCCCGCTCCGTGTTTCCGCGCTTGCTGGCATCGATCGCGCGATTTCAACGGCGGGAGGCGTTCAATGGCGCGACCTCGACGACGCGTTGATGTTGCGCACAAAGCCTGGTTTTTTTCTTGCGGGAGAGATGCTCGATTGGGAAGCGCCCACAGGCGGGTACTTGCTGCAAGCGACGTTCGCAACAGCCGCGAAGGCATCAGCCGGATTGCTCGCTTGGCTTCGTTCGAACGGCTAGCAACCAAATCGAAAAGGCGCGAACACTGATCCGCGCCTTCCCAAATTCATAACGCTAGTATCGCTTAGCGGCCCCAAGCCACGTCGCGATCACGAACGTGCAGAGCTTTCGATAGCCACTTTTCGTCGAAGGCGGCGATCTGGAGATTATTCATCTCAAGCATCTGCATGTGCCCGTTACCCCTGATGTGCACGGTTGGGAGATACACGTAGGTATTCGGGACGTTTGCCTGATCGAGGAACGCCGAGGTGCAGTAGTCGTACGTCGAATGGTATGACGCCTCGCCTGTCTGGATGAGAATTGGCGTTCCTACGAGATTGGTCGGCTGATGGATAGTCTTACCCGACTGTAGCCAGCAACTCTTGAGGTCCGCGGCTGGCTGGCCTTGCACGCCACCAGCGGGGGGTGGCGTTTTCGTTAGGCCGAGATCGGCGGCGCTGCTTATCGGCGGATCGAAGTTCAAGCAGACGTTGCTCAAGCCGCACGACGTTCCTGGCGTCGTATCGCCGTTGAGGCTCGAGTTACCCGTCGGCTCGACGGCGAGGATCGCCTTGACCTTTCCAGGATTGGCTTGCGGAATGAACCAGCTCTCGGGGCCGGTCATCGAGTGCGTGATGATGACGGACGGACCGATTTTTTTAATCAGAGCCGTGACTGCCGCCGTCGTCAGCGCGAGCGCCTGATTACCGTCCGGCATATTCGCGACTTGCGACGCGAAGAATTGATCGAAGGCGTATTCGCCCGGAACGCCACTGCCGGGTCCGCCTGGCCATTGCGTATGGCGCGCCGCTTGCGGCCACTCCAGCGGATTGGTTAGCTCGGGAGCGGTGAACCTTTGCTGCACCGTAACTGGATTGGGATTTGCTGCCTGTGGACCATACGCGTTCGGAAAGTATCCTGATTTGCCGCGGCCCGGCTGATCGATCACGTAAACCGGCCACCCGTGCTGCACGTAGTATGATGCCCATCCGGGGCGTCCGTCCGGCGTGCCAAGAAAGTTCGCGCCAGTCTGCTGGCTGCCATGGATCATTATGATCGGCAGGCGTCCCGTTCGCTTCCAACTCCAGGCCCGGTTATTCGGTGAGGCGGGGATCTGGTAGAATACGTACATCTGGTTCGACATGGTCGTCGGCGCGCCCGCCGGAGGCGTCACATCGTAAGTGCCGCCAGCATAGAAGACACCCTGCTCTCCGACGATGTAGGGACCAAGATTGGATTTGTTATTATTGTTGTTATTATTTCCGTGGGCGATCGCGCCCGTCGCCGTGACGCATGCGGCTGCCGCAGCAAAAGCCAATTTCGATAAAATGCGTTTGTCTTTCATTGCCGTCTCCTCCTTATGCAGTCCTGTTTGGACTTTGAGGCTGCAAGGAGCCGATACGCCAGGTTCACAAACGTTGCGCGGGCGACGGAGAACCCAAACAGGATTTGAGCGCACGGGCGGCCTAGAGAACGCGCTTTGTGATCGCCGGTTACGTAATGTGATCGAAATTTGAAACGCCCAAGAAAGAAACAATCCGCCTACGTCTCAAATGAAAAGCCGGCCGCCCGAAGTGAGCGCCGGCTTCTTCAATTTTTCTCAAGTTATTGCTTGCTCAGTGCCCCCAATGCCCCCCGCCGTCGCGAACGTGCAGGACCTTGGAAAACCACTTTTCATCGAATGCCGCGATTTGGAGATTGTTCTTCTCCAGCATTTCCATGTGGCCGTTCCCTTTGATGCCGACGTTCGGCAGATACACATGCGAATGACGCACGCCTGCCTGTTCGAGGAAACGCGATGTGCAGTAATCGTAGGTCGCGTGATATGACGCTTGCCCGGTCTGAATCAGAATCGGGATACCGTCGAGCCCGGTTGGTTTGTGGATGACAGGACCCGATTGCAGCCAACAGCTTTTGAGATCGGACGCTGGTTGTCCCTGACTGCCTCCGGCCGGCGGTGGCGTTTTCACCAGCTTGAGATCTGCAGGCCCCGACACGGGCGGGCTGAAGTTGAGACAAACATTACTGAGGCCGCACGTCGTCCCCGGCGTCGTGTCTCCGTCGAGACTCGAGTTTCCCGTCGGTTCGATAGCCAGAACCGCTTTCACTTTCCCGGGATTGGCTTGCGGGATGAACCAGCTTACCGGTCCGGTCATCGAATGCGTGACGATGATGGACGGACCGATCTTCTTAATAAGCGCCGTCACTGCCGCCGTTGTCAGAGCAAGAGCCTGATCGCCGTTCGGCATGTTCGCAACTTGCGACGCAAACAATTGATCGAACGCATATTGTCCGGGCACGCCGCTGCCGGGACCGCCGGGCCATTGCGTGTGATATTTCGCTTGCGGCCATTGCAGCGGATTGCTCAGCTCCGGCGCCGTGAACCGCTGCACGGTCCGGGATGGGTCGGCCGTCGGTCCTTGCGGACCATAAGCATTCGGGAAATAGCCCGACTTGCCGCGGCCTGGCTGGTCGATCACGTAAACCGGCCAGCCGTTCTTGACGTAGTATTCAGCCCAGCCTGGGCGACCGTCGGGCGTGCCGAGAAAGTTCGCACCGGTCTGTGATCCGCCATGTATCATGATGATCGGCAGGCGTCCTGTCCGCTTCCAACTCCACGAGCGGTTCGTCGGAGATGCCGGGATCTGATAGAAAACGTATGATTGATTGGCCATTGTCGTCGGTGCGCCAGCATTCGGAGCAACGTCGTAAGTGCCGCCGACGAACAGCACGCCTTGCTCGCCGACGATATAAGGGCCCAACTGAGATTGATTACCGCCGCTATGTCCATGCGCTCCGGCGTTTGTCGCAGTCGCCAAACAAATCGTTGCCGCCGCAAACATCGATTTCGAAATATTGAATCTATCCTTCATTGCACTCTCCTCCTTGAAACGGTCCGTTGATGGACTTCGAGGTTGCAAAAAGGCGGATACAACGACGGGCAATCGTTCGCCGGGCCTGCAATGCACCGAAGAAGGACGTGGGCGCACATATCGAAATTTGTGATTGAGGATCTGCGGGGATAGCCACTCAGCCTACAATGCCATTCGCGCTGGCGGCTTTTTGCAGCAGGAGAAGCGCTGAATTGGCATCGGCGAAAGCAAATCGTTGCTCACATAATCCCGAATTTTAGAATGCCGGCAGCCCCAGGCGGCGCCTTTCGAACCGTCATACTCGCGCACGACGGTCAGCGAAAAAATACCATTTCTGCGTATCAGCCGAAATAATATCCTATTGGATCGCCGAAATAAGCTTTCCATGAGAATGTTTTACCCTTATGTATCGGGCATTCGGAGGTCTTCATGACGTTGTTCGAAGCCGCTGCGTCCGCCACGGGCGGGACGCCGTCAGACGCCCATTCTGCATCGCAGCAAGCCGTAGCGACGGAGCTCGACCTCGCGCTCGCCGGGCTTTCGACGTTGGAAGAGCGCATCGAAGCAATTCGCGCAGCAATCGTCGGTCCGGTGGCTTTCTCGACCAGCCTTGGCATTGAGGACCAGGCGATCACGCATGCCATTGCGTCGACGGGCGCCGAGATCGACATTTTCACACTCGATACCGGACGGCATTTTCCGGAGACGCTCGATACGCTGTTCGATACGGAAGGAAAGTACGGCATCAAGATCCGCGTCATGTACCCCGATGCGGCGGATGTCGAGGAGCTTGTCGCGAACGACGGCATCTACGGATTTCGCTATTCGGTCGAAGCGCGCAAGGCGTGCTGTGAGGTTCGCAAGGTGCGACCGCTTAATCGCGCACTCAAGGGCGCGGCGGCATGGATCACAGGACTACGCCGCGAGCAGTCGCAAGGTCGAGCACACGTTCCGTTCGCAAGTTACGACGCCACGCAGAAACTCATCAAGGTGAGCCCGATCGCTGACTGGAGCTTCGCGACTCTCGAGGATTACGTGGCGGCGAACAAAATTCCCATCAACGCGCTGCACGCGAAAGGCTTTCCTTCTATCGGCTGCCAGCCGTGCACGCGCGCCATCGAGCCCGGCGAAGATATCCGCGCCGGACGCTGGTGGTGGGAAAACGAAAACGGCAAAGAATGCGGACTTCATACGCAAGGTGAAGATCCGGGATTTGAACCAAAGGACCATGCCGCATGACGGCCTCGCCTTCTCATCTCGACCTGCTGGAAGCAGAAAGCATCCATATCTTTCGCGAGGCGGCAGCTCAGTTCCGCAAGCCGGTGATGCTCTATTCGATCGGTAAGGATTCGACCGTCCTGTTGCATCTCGCACGCAAGGCGTTCTTTCCCCAGGCGGTTCCATTCCCGCTTCTGCACGTTGATACGACGTGGAAGTTTCGCGACATGATCGCCTTCCGCGACCGGACAGCGAAAGAACTTGGGCTCGATCTGATCGCCTACACCAATAACGACGGCATCAAGCGCGGCATCAATCCGATCGACCACGCGCCGTCTATTCACACCGACATTTTGAAGACGCAGGCGCTAAAGCAGGCGCTCGACAAATATGGTTTCGACGCGGCGTTCGGAGGCGCACGGCGCGACGAAGAAGCCAGCCGGGCCAAAGAGCGCGTCTTTTCATTCCGCGCCAGCGGTCATCGGTGGGATCCTCGCCGCCAACGTCCGGAAATGTGGCACTTGCTCAACGGCCGTCTCGGCACGGGCGAAACAGTGCGTATCTTCCCGATGTCGAATTGGACCGAGAAAGACGTCTGGCGCTATATTCTGCGCGAGAAGCTTGAAGTCGTCCCGCTCTATTTTGCGGCGGAACGGCCGACCATCGTCCGTGACGGCCAAATCCTGATGCAGGACGACGAGCGGCTCCAGCCGCGCAATGACGAAGAAATCAAGATGCGGAAAATCCGTTTCCGCACGCTTGGCGATTATCCGCTGACGGCTGCAGTCGAGTCCGACGCGGACACGATCGAAGCCGTCGTCGCCGAAACAATCAACGCGCAAACATCCGAGCGCCAGGGGCGGCTGATCGATCATGATCAGGCCGGCGCCATGGAAAAGAAAAAGCAGGAAGGCTACTTCTAATGACCGTGCACGCACTGAAAGCCAAACCTGCGTTTGAAGCCCCAGCCCGCACGCAGGAGGTTCCGCATCTTGTCCGCGAGTTGGGCGGCATCACACATCTTTTGACGTGCGGCTCGGTAGACGACGGCAAGTCGACGCTGATCGGACGACTGCTCTGGGACGCGTCAGATCTTTACGAAGATCAGCGCGAGAGCGTCCGGCGCTCGGGTCGCAAGGCCGCCGGAACGGATCTGCCCGATTTTTCGATGCTGCTCGACGGTCTCGTCGCAGAGCGCGAGCAAGGCATCACGATCGATATCGCGTGGAAGTATTTCGAGACCGGCACCCGCCGCTTCGTCATTATCGACTCGCCAGGACATGAACAGTACACGCGAAACATGGCATCGGGCGCGTCGCACGCCGATGTCGCGATCGTGCTTGTCGATGCGCGCTCGGGCGTAAAGAAGCAGACCAAGCGTCACGCCGCAATCCTCGATCTCGTTGGCGTCAAGCATATCGTGCTTGCCGTCAATAAGATGGATCTCGTCGGCTGGTCGGAAGACGTATTCCGCAAAATCGAAGCTGATTTCCGCACGCTTTGCTGGAAGTTCAATTTTTGGGACTCGGCGGCGATCCCATTGTCGGCAGTGTTCGGTGACAACGTCTCGGGACCGTCCGCCAATATGAGCTGGTACAGCGGACCGACGCTTCTCCAACATCTCGAAAAAGTTCCAAGCCGCGTCAGCGAGACCGGATCCGTTTTTCGTCTTCCGGTGCAGATGGTTTTGCGTGACGGACAGGATTTCCGCGGCCTCGCGGGAACGGTTACGTCCGGCTCGATCAACGTCGGCGACGTCGTTACCGATACGTTGAGCAACGCCAGCGGCAAGATCGTTCGTATCGCAACATTCGACCGCGATCTTCAAAGCGCGTCAGCCGGTGATGCTGTAGCACTGCAGCTCGACGTCGACATTGATGTTTCGCGCGGCGCCGTGCTGTCGAAGCCGGAAATGCGTCCCATCGCGGCGCAGACGATCGAAGCACGGTTCGTTTGGCTATCCGAAGATGCTTATAGTCCGACGGCCGGCTACCTGCTGCGCACATCTACCGATCTCATTCCGATTTCGAACGTCGAGATCAAAGCCTTGCTCGATCTTGAAACGATGGCATCTCGCCCGGCCCGCACCTGCGCTGCAAACGATATCGCCATAGCGAAGATTTCGCTCGGCCGGCCTGCTGCGATTGACGTCTTCGCGGAGACGCCGGAGACGGGAACGCTTCTGCTCGTCGATTCCGTTTCAGGCGCGACGGTTGCGGGCGGTATCGCAACTTCGGTCGACGCCAAAGCGGAAGCTCCTTCGGAAGGACATTTCGTTTTGAAACGCGACATGCTCGCCAATGGTCTCAATCGTGATCTGTCGATGAATTCGAAGGATCGCGAAGAGTTCATGCGACGCGCGAACGAGGTCGCGATCATCCTGCGCGCCGCCGGCGTGTCGGTTGCGATCGAACCGCCACCGCCGATCGACGATGGCATGGACCCCGGACTTTAAACCGTCCGGATTCCCGGTGGTGGCCTCCGGCATGATGCGACGCAAATAAATCCGCGGGAATTCTGCGATTGCAGACCCTCTCATTCTCGCGTACCTCATCCCCTTGCCTTTTTGACAGATAGCGATGCCCGACTTCGATCTGCAAACGCTGTGGCCGGTGGTCGTTTCGGGCGGCTTCGTCGTAGGATTCCTCGTTGGCCTGACGGGCGTCGGCGCGGGTTCTCTGATGACGCCTTTCCTGATCGCCTACATCGGCGTACCGCCCACACTCGCTGTGGGCACCGACCTGCTCTTCGCCTCCATCACCAAGGCATCGGCTGTCTGGCCGCACCATAATTTCGGAAACGTGAACTGGCGGATTGTTGCGTGGCTCGCTGCAGGCAGCGTGCCGGGCTCAATTGCGATGCTCGCTTTGTTGCATCTGCTCGATCCTGACACGGCGCGCCTTGGCTTGTTGATCAAGGAAGCGCTCGTAGCAGCGCTCGTGTTGAGTTCACTCGCCATATTGTTCTACCCGATCATCACGCGCCGCGGCGCGCAGGTCGTAGAGCCGTTGGACGTGCCAGTGCGGCGTGTGCCGACGCTGTTGCTCGGACTCACCCTCGGCTCGGTCGTGACGCTGACATCCGTCGGCGCGGGCGCCATCGGCGTTGTGATCCTGACGTTGCTTTATCCGACGTTGAAAACGCGACGATTGATCGGCACAGACATAGTGCATGCCGTTCCCCTGACCCTGATCTCGGGTCTCGGTCACATGTCGATCGGCAATACCAGCTTTGGGCTTTTAGGTCTGCTGCTGCTCGGCTCCATTCCAGGCATCGCCATCGGATCGCGATTGACCGGCAAACTGCCGGATTGGCTGCTCCGAATTTTCCTGGCGGTCATCCTGTGTTTCGCCGCCTATCAGCTCGCACAAAAGATTTAGCGGCCGCTTTGCCGAGTCGTAATCGGCCGATGTCGTCATCCCGGCACTTGCAGTTGCAGCACGCGATTGCCGCGCTTAACCGCAACTTGCCATGTCCGTTGGCGCTGACCGACGGCCCTCTCCGCTTGGACAACATTTTCGATCTTCTGACCGCTGATCGAGACGATGATATCGCCCGGCTGGAATCCAAGACTTTGCGCCACCGATCCATCGCGCACCGACGTAATGACAACGCCTTTCATCTCGTCGATTCCCAATTCGTCGGCCACAGAAGGGAATATGTTCGAGATGCGTGCGCCAGCGAGAGGATTGTTGCCGGATAGATTGCGCACATCGTTCTTCCCAGGCTTGGGAGCGGCGATCAAAGGCAGCGAAATATCAACCGGCTGGTTTTTGCGAATGACCGTGAGATGTGCGGTTTGACCGATGCCCTTGGTCGCGAGCCGGTAATAAACTGCGCGCGCGTCGGCGACTTCTACGCCATCGACGTGCGTGATGACGTCTCCTTCGCGCAGGCCGGCATCGACCGCCGGACCTTTGTTATAAAGGCGCGTCACGACCGCGCCGGAAATGCGATTGAGCCCGAGCCCTTCGGCAAAATCATGCGACATAGCTTCGAGCTTCGCGCCGATCCAGGGCCGCTCGACCTTGCGGCCATGCGCGGCGCTTTCCGCGTAAACGCGAACGAGGTTCGACGGGATCGCAAATCCAATGCCGACAGATCCACCCGATTGCGAATAGATCATCGTGTTGATGCCGACGAGACGCCCGGACATATCGACGAGCGCGCCGCCTGAATTGCCCGGGTTGATCGCAGCATCCGTTTGAATGAAGACCTGGCTATCCGATTCCGCCATTTCCGAGCGCGATAACGCGGAGACGATGCCACTGGTGACGGTCTGGCCAACGCCAAAAGGATTGCCGATGGCGAGCACAAGATCGCCCACTTCAAGCCGGTCGGAATCGTCGAATTGCAAGTACGGGAATTTGCCGTCTCCACCTTCGATCTTCAGCACGGCGATGTCGGCCTTCTCGTCCTTGCTGATGACCTTCGCGTCGTATTCGCGGCGATCCGAGAGGGCCACTCTGATCTCTGTCTCGCCACGGCCTTTGACGACGTGATTGTTGGTGACGATCAAGCCTTCCGGATTGACGATGACGCCGGAGCCAAGCGAACTCATGACGCGCTCGCTCGGTTGTCCGAAAGCATCGCCGAAGAAGCGCCGGAACCACGGATCGTTTCCGAAGGGCGAGGCCATGGTCTGCACATGCGTGCGCACGTAGACATTCACCACAGCAGGCGCCACCTTACGCACGATCGGCGCATAAGAGTATTGTATGGCCTGCCGCGACGGGGGCGCGACTTTCTCTTGCGCGTAAGTAGGTGTTACGGACCGCAGGATGAGCGGCGTTAGAACGCTGGTCGCGGCGGCGGTAACAAATATCAAGAGCCAGTTTTTCTTTGTCATGGATGTGCTCTGCTATGCGCGCGTCTGATGACGCCGTCCGGAAGCCCCAGCGGCGCGTTCGATTCAGAGGGGACTATGTTTGGGCAACGCCGTCAGATCAACCTAAGGTCTCGTAATGATCGGACCGCGGCTGTCGCGGCTTCATCGGCGCCTCTGAGTTGCAGACCCAGATCGCCGCGAATTCTTGCATTTATGTAATCTTTCTGCTGGCCAAGTTCGGGCAGGATCGTTCGCATCCTATTGTCGAAAAGGGCGAGCATGCGGACTGCGACATCCGGCAGCTCGAATTTCGGAACCTTCGAGCGAAGATCGGGCAGCTCGCGCGCCAGGATTTGGCCGAGCTCGAACAAGCGCAGTTGCCCCTCCCCAACCAGATAACGTTTTCCGGCTGCTTCCGGACGGACTGCGGCTTCGACGTGCGCTTGCGCGACATCGCGCACGTCGACGACGGGAAAGCGGATGCGCGGCGCAGCTGGATACACGCCGCGCGCCATCAGCCGATAGAGTTCGTGCGAGGTCGAAAGATCGGCGTCCAGTGCAGGTCCCTGCACAAACGCCGGGTTGATAACAGTGAGTTCCGGCGCACCCGCTGTCGTTTTGGCGAACTGCCAAGCCGCCTTTTCGGCAATCGTTTTCGATTTGATGTAGGGCGTCAGATCAGCGCGCGTCTCGTCGGTGAAGTCCGTCTCGGAATAGATGTGTCCAGCGGGCAATCCGCTGCCATAGAAGATTGCGACAGCTGACGACGTGAGCACCACGCGTTTTACATTGGCGCCCGTCGCAGCTTTCAAGACACGCAGCGTACCGTCACGCGCGGGGCGGATGACTTCGTCGGGATCGCTCGGTTGCGCGATTGGAAATGGCGATGCCGTGTGGACGACGATCTTCGCGTCACGGACGGCTTCATCCCAACCCGCATCGCCAGCGAGATCGGCGACGGCAAACGACAGTTTGGATGGATCGCAGCCGAGTCGAGCGAGAGCGCTTCGAACCGCGTCGGCCCGGTCCACTCGCCGGACAGTGCCGCGCACCGCGTAGCCCCGTTTCAGGAAAGCGCCGATGACGTGCTTGGCGATGAAGCCGGTTGCGCCTGTCACGACAATCGGTTGTTCGGCTGTCATTTGACCTCAGCTCCGTCGATAGCCGTTCCAATACGCCGCCGCTCGACGGATCATCCATCAGAATGCGGACGAATGGCAACCGATCGATGCGACGGCCGATCGTGCGAATTGCATGATCGTGCCATCTCTCCTGGCTCTTTACCCCGCGCCTACCCCCTCCCCATCAAGGGAAGGGGATCGCGGCACCCACAAAGCAAAAACCCCGGTGCCAAACACCGGGGTTTTTAAATTCTCGGTATCAAATTCGAGCGGATCAGCCAGCGCTTGCCTGCTCGGCTGCCATTTTCTCGTGGCGGGCCTTGTCCTCAGCGCCTTTCACCTTCTCGTCGCGGTCAACAAGTTCGATGACGGCGCGAGGCGAGGCATCGCCGTAGCGGAAGCCAGCTTTCAGAACGCGCGTGTAACCGCCGTTACGATCTTTGTAACGCGGAGCAAGGACGTCGAACAGCTTCTTGACCATGTCCTCGTCGCGAAGACGCGCGGCGGCAAGCCGGCGCGAGTTCAAATCGCCACGCTTCGCAAGCGTGATGTACTTGTCGACAACGCGCTTCAGATCCTTCGCCTTCGGCAGGGTCGTCACGATCTGTTCGTGCTTGATGAGGGCGGCAGCCATGTTCGAAAACATCGCCTGACGGTGCCCGACGTGGCGGCCGAAACGGCGGCCGAGTTTCTTGTGTCGCATCTAAGTGTCCTTTGTTGTGAGATTGTTTTCGGGAGGTTCTATGGCCTCGCCTTTTTGGTTTGCGCCCAGCGACCCTCCTCCGGAGAGCCAGCCGCCGGTCGCGGTAAATCAATATTGGTCTTCGAAACGTTTCGCCAGCTCGTCGATATTGTCCGGCGGCCAGTTGGGGACTTCCATGCCAAGATGGAGACCCATCGTCGCCAGGACTTCCTTGATCTCGTTGAGCGACTTGCGGCCGAAGTTCGGCGTGCGAAGCATTTCGGCTTCCGTCTTCTGGATCAGGTCGCCGATGTAAACGATGTTGTCGTTTTTCAAACAGTTCGCGGAACGGACCGAAAGCTCGAGCTCGTCGACCTTCTTGAGAAGCGCGGCGTTGAAAGCGAGCTCCGGATGGCGCTGCTCTTCCTGGGCTTTCTTCGGCTCTTCGAAGTTGATGAAGACGGCAAGCTGATCCTGCAGGATGCGCGCGGCGAGCGCAACGGCATCCTCGGGGCGGATCGAGCCATCGGTCTCGACGACCATCGTAAGCTTATCGTAGTCGAGGATCTGGCCTTCGCGGGTATTCTCGACCTTGTAGGAAACCTTTTTCACCGGCGAATAGAGACTATCGACGGGGATCAGACCGATCGGCGCATCTTCCGGACGATTGCGGTCGGATGCGACGTAGCCCTTGCCGATGTCGGCCGTGAACTCCATGCGGATCGAGGCGCCCTGATCGAGGTGGCAGATCACATGCTCGGGGTTCAAGACTTCGACCTCGGAAGACATTTCGATGTCGCCCGCGGTGACGGGGCCGGCGCCTTCCTTCTTGAGCACCATACGCTTCACGCCTTCGGAATGGATGCGAAGCGCGATTTCCTTGATGTTCAGAATGATGTTCGTCACGTCCTCGCGGACGCCGGGGACTGAGGAAAACTCATGCAGCACGCCGTCGATCTGCACGGTCTTGATGGCAGCGCCCTGCAGCGACGACAACAAGACGCGACGCAGTGCGTTGCCGAGAGTCATGCCAAAACCGCGCTCAAGCGGCTCGGCAACGACGGTCGCGATGCGCGAGCGATCGCGGCCGGTTTGAATTTCAAGCTTCGAGGGCTTGATCAGGTCTTGCCAGTTTTTCTGGAGAACATTCACGAGAAACCTCGTTTTGTTTTGCGCGGACGGGGGAGCGGGCCGCGGAATCTCTTAAGCGGTGGCATGCATCGCTGCGCGCCGAACATGCGGCGCGCGAGCGGAAACTTCTTTAGACGCGGCGGCGCTTCCTCGGACGGCAACCGTTATGGGGGATCGGCGTCACGTCGCGGATCGAGGTGATCTGGAAGCCGACAGCTTGCAATGCGCGGAGCGCCGATTCACGACCCGAACCCGGGCCGCAGACTTCAACCTCAAGCACCTTCATCCCGTGCTCTTGCGCCTTCTTGCCTGCATCTTCCGCTGCGATCTGCGCGGCGTAGGGCGTCGACTTGCGCGAGCCTTTGAAGCCCTTCGTGCCCGACGATGACCAGGCAATTGTATTGCCTTGCGCGTCGGTGATCGTGATCATCGTGTTGTTGAAAGACGCATTCACGTGGGCGACGCCCGACGTGATGTTCTTCTTCTCGCGTTTTTTGACTTTTCCGCGAGCTGCTGCTTCCTTGGCCATTGCGTCCGTTACTCCTAGCCTCACCCATGCCGAGGCGAAAATTCAATTGATGCGCCTCGACGAGAGGTGCGATGCGACGAGCCGACGAATTACCTCGTCGCCTTCTTCTTACCGGCAATCGGAACCGCCTTGCCCTTGCGGGTGCGGGCGTTCGTGTGCGTGCGCTGTCCGCGAACGGGAAGTCCCTTGCGGTGACGCAGGCCGCGGTAGCAGCCGAGATCCATCAAGCGCTTGATGTTCGTCTGCACTTCGCGGCGAAGATCGCCTTCGACCGTGTAGTCGCGGTCAATGGTTTCGCGAATCTGCAAAACCTCGGCATCGGTCAGCTGGCTGACGCGCCGGTCATCCGGAATGTTGCACTTCTGGCAAATCTCTTTCGAGAACTTCGGGCCGATGCCGTGAATATAACGGAGCGCGATCTCGACGCGCTTGCCCGTTGGAATGTTGACGCCTGCGATGCGGGCCACTTCTGTCTCCTGCCTTTATCTCGTCGTGCCGTTATTTAAGTCGAACTTGCTCTGGTCGAATTCCGCCCTTGAAGATGCCTAACCACATCGTGGCGCTGCCGATCCTCAAAAGCCAATAGGCGCAACGATCGCGGCACCGGAGCGTAAGCCCAGGTCCGGATCAAGTTGAGCCCTAAAAGAAAAGTGGGCTGTTTTAGCTCGCTCGCTCCCTTCCGTCAATGCGCGCTTTTTACCTTAAGCTGCCTGAAATTCGCTCAGTATTTCATCGATTTGACGGCTCACGTCCTCGATTGCGGCCATGCCGTCGACCGATTTCAAAAGCCCGTGCGCGAAATAGTAGCCGATGATCGGCGCCGTCTCGCGATAATAGGCGATCAACCGCGTTTTAAGCGCTTCTGCGTTGTCGTCGGCGCGGACGACGCCGCCAGCGGCCTCGGTTTCGCGAGCGCGGCATTCGATGCGCTCGGCCAGCCTGGTATCGTCGACTTTCAGCTCGATCACGCAATCGATCTTGCGCCCCTTGGACTTCAGAAGCTTATCGAGGGCGTCGGCCTGAGCCAGCGTGCGCGGGAAACCGTCCAGAATGAAACCCTTGGCGCAATCCGGCTGCGAAATACGATCGGCGATAATGCCGATGACGATTTCATCGTGAACGAGGCCGCCCTCAGCCATGATCTGCTTTGCCTTGAGCCCGACCGGGGTCGCAGCCTTAACCGCGGCGCGGAGCATATCGCCCGTCGAAAGCTGAGGAACGCCGAGTTTCTCAGAAATGAGCTGCGACTGTGTTCCCTTGCCCGCACCCGGCGGGCCAAGCAGCATCAGGATCATCGCCGCGCTCCGCGGAGCTTAGCCTTTTTGATCAAGCCTTCGTACTGCTGAGCGACAAGGTGGCTCTGAATCTGGGCGACCGTATCCATCGTGACGCTGACTGCGATCAGCAGCGAAGTGCCGCCGAAATAGAGCGGGATACCTGCGTATGAGGTCAGAATTTCAGGCAGAACGCAGACCGCCGCCAGATACAGAGCGCCGACGACCGTAATGCGCGTCAACACGTAGTCGATATACTCGGCGGTCTTATCGCCGGGACGGATGCCGGGCAAGAAGCCGCCATACTTACGCAGATTGTCGGCGGTCTCTTTCGGATTGATGACAACGGCGGTGTAGAAGAACGTGAAGAAGATAATAAGCGCCGCATAAACCGTCAGGTGAAGCGGCTGTCCGCTTCCGAGCATCGCAACAGCCGTGTTGAGCCATTCAGGCCCCTGACCCGCCGTAAACTGCGCGACGGTAATCGGCAGAAGCAAAAGCGAGGATGCAAAGATCGGCGGAATAACGCCCGACGAGTTCAGCTTCAGCGGCAGATGCGAGGCTTCGCCCTGGAACATCTTATTGCCGACCTGACGCTTCGGGTATTGCACAAGCAATCGCCTTTGCGCGCGCTCGAAGAAGACGATTGCTCCAACCACGGCCAGCGCCAGCGCCAGAAAGAACACGAGAATACCGGGCGAGATCGAGCCCGTGCGCGACAACTCGAAGAGTTGTACGAGCGCGCCCGGAAGTCCGGCAACAATACCCGCGAAGATGATCAGCGATGTGCCGTTGCCGACGCCGCGTTGCGTCACCTGCTCGCCCAGCCACATCAGGAAGACCGTGCCACCGACAAGCGTAATCACCGTCGTGGCACGGAAGAACATGCCTGGATCCATAACGACGGCGCCGGCAGTGTTGTGCGATCCTTCGAGACCGACAGCAATGCCATAGCCTTGCAGCGCCGCGAGGATGACCGTCAGGTAGCGCGTGTATTGGTTGATCTGCTTGCGCCCGGCCTCGCCTTCCTTCTTCAAGGCTTCGAGCTTCGGCGAAATCGAACTCATCAACTGCATGATGATCGATGCCGAGATGTACGGCATGATGTTGAGAGAGAAGATCGCGAGACGCTGGAGCGCACCGCCCGAGAACATATTGAACATGCCCAGGATGCCGCCGGCTTGCGACTTGAACGTCTCTGCGAACGCCGCGGGATTGATGCCGGGCAACGGAATGAACGTACCGAGGCGGTAGACGACGAGGGCGCCAAGGGTAAACCAAAGGCGCCGCTTCAAGTCCTCCGCCTTCGCGAAGGCCGAGAAGTTCAGGTTCGAAGCAAGCTGCTCGGCAGCGGAAACCATTGGTGTCTTCTCCTAACCGCCGATGCGTCCCCCGAGAGCAACACAACGGCTTGCTCCCATCGGCGCTTTCGAAAAGCGCTTCTGGGTGCGAAACACGCGAAGACGGCACACCGTCCTCGCGCGCCCGCTTTATTCCTCCGACTTCGCGGCCGCAGGCTTCTTGCCGGAAGCTGCTTTTTTGGCCGCTGACTTCTTTCGTTTCTCTTCGTCGGCCGCGATGACTTTCGGTTCGATCAGCGTGATGCTGCCGCCGGCCTTTTCGATCGCGGCTTTAGCTTTCGCCGTCGCGTGGTTTACGGTGATCGCGATCTTCGCCTTAAGTTCGCCGTCTCCGAGAAGCCGAATTCCATCTTTCGCGCGCCGGACGACACCGGCTTCGACGAGAGCCGCCACATCGAGCGGCTTAGAGCTGTCGATGCGCTTGTCGTCGATCGCCTGCTGCAAAGACCCGACGTTAATTTCGTTGAAGTCCTGGGGACGCCACTTGTTAAAGCCGCGCTTCGGCAGGCGCCGGTGCAAAGGCATCTGGCCGCCTTCGAAGCCGCCGATCGCGACGCCGGAACGTGCCGTCTGGCCCTTGCCGCCGCGGCCGCCCATCTTGCCCATCCCCGAGCCGATGCCGCGGCCGATGCGGACGCGCGTTTTCTTCGCGCCGGGATTATCTTTGATACCGTTGAGCCGCATCGTCCTTACTTCCCTTCTACGACCTGCACGAGGTGCTGAACTTTTTTCAGCATGCCGCGTACGGCCGGTGTGTCTTCAAGCGTCGATTTGCGGCCAAGCTTGTTGAGGCCGAGCCCGATCAAAGTCTCGGTCTGCCGCTCCGGGCGACGGTTCGGGCTGCGAACCTGCTCCAGGGTGATCGTCTTCTTAGCCGCCATATCGTTACCTCAAGCCCATTTGTGAAGCGGCGCTTTGGCCACTCCGCTCATCATCTTACGCGTCGGCGCTGGCTTCGGCCGCAGCCGAGCCGTCGCGGCGACGCGAAACAATGTCTGAAACCTTCTTATTGCGCCGCGCCGCAACCGCGCGCGGATTCTCCTGCGCCTTCAAAGCGTCAAAGGTCGCGCGAACGACGTTATAGGGGTTCGTTGAACCCATCGATTTGGCGACAACGTCATGGACGCCCACCATCTCGAAGACGGCGCGCATCGCACCGCCGGCGATGATGCCCGTACCCGCCGGCGCAGCACGAAGAACGACCTTGCCCGATCCGTGACGGCCAACACTGTCGTGGTGCAGCGTGCGCGCATCGCGCAAGGGCACGCGGAGCAGGTTGCGCTTGGCGCCCTCGGTCGCCTTACGGATGGCTTCCGGCACTTCGCGCGCCTTGCCATGGCCGTAACCGACGCGGCCCTTCAAATCGCCGACGACGACGAGCGCGGCAAAGCCGAAGCGCTTACCGCCCTTGACGACCTTGGCAACGCGATTGATGTGCACCAGCTTGTCGGTGAACTCGCTGTCGCGTTCCTCGCGGTCTCTGCCACGGTCTCTCTGGGGTCCACGTGCCACGATCTCGTTCCTCTCGGGTCTCTTAGAACTTCAATCCGCCTTCGCGGGCGGCATCGGCGAGCGCTTTCACGCGCCCATGATAAAGGAAGCCTCCGCGGTCGAACACGACCTCGCTGACTCCGGCCTTGACGGCGCGTTCGGCGACGAGCTTGCCGACAGCAGCAGCCGCAGCCTTGTCGGCGCCCGTTTTGCCGGAGCCCTTGATGTCTTTCTCAAGGGTCGAGGCCGCTGCAAGCGTCACGCCTTTGGTATCGTCGATCACCTGCGCATAGATGTTCGCCGATGAACGATGCACGGAAAGTCTGGGCCGGCCATTCGCGCTCTTTTTCAGAGAACGGCGAACGCGCGCCTGGCGGTTCTTGGTTTTCTCGTTGGTGTTGGCCATCGTTGCCGTTCCTACTTCTTCTTGCCTTCCTTGCGGAAGATGTATTCGCCCTTATAGCGGACGCCCTTGCCCTGATAGGGCTCCGGCTTACGGGAAGCTCGGATCACCGAAGCGACCTGTCCAACCGCCTGTTTGTCGATGCCGGAGACTGACACAAGCTCCTGCTTGGCGCCACCGACCTTGACGTCGACGCCGGCCGGGATCTTCAGCACGACGTCGTGGCTGTAGCCGACCGACAGGGTCAAGGTATCCTTGCCCTTCATCGAAGCCTTGAAGCCGACGCCATGGATTTCGAGATCCTCGTGGTAACCGTCGGTCACGCCTTTGATGAGGTTCGCCACCTGCGTACGCGACATGCCCCACTTCGAACGGGCAGGCTTGGTATCCTCGATCAACGAAATGTCGATACCCTCGTCGGTGCGCTGGACCTTCAAGGCATCCGGAACCGTAAAGGCGAGTTCGCCCTTAGGTCCCTTCATCTTCACCGTCTGGCCGCTGATCGTCGCCGTCACATTGGACGGAACGGGGACGGGCTTTTTACCGATGCGCGACATGACTTCTCAAAACCTTGTTTCCGTTCGGCCGGATGACCGGCCCGAGCCTTAGAAGATGCTGCAGATGACTTCGCCGCCGACGTTGGCTTCGCGCGCCCTCGAATCCGACATGACACCCTTGGGAGTCGAAAGAATCGCGACACCTAAGCCATTAGCGACCGTCGGGATCTGCTTGACGGCCGAATACACCCGGCGGCCGGGCTTCGAAATGCGCTCGATCTCGCGGATCGCCGGCTGACCGTTGTAATACTTCAGCTCGATCTCGAACTGGGGCATCTCACCCTTAAGCTCGACGCGGCTGTAGCCACGGATGTAGCCTTCTTCGGCGAGCACGTCGAGGACGCGCGCGCGAAGGTTTGACGCTGGGGTTGAGACCTTCGGCCGGCGGCGCATCTGGGCGTTCCGGATGCGAGTGAGCATATCGCCGATTGGATCATTTACGGACATTGATGCTTCCTCTTACCAGCTCGACTTGACCATGCCCGGGATACGCCCCTGGCTCGCCAGCTCGCGGAGCTGGTTGCGGCACATCTTGAGCTTGCGGTAGTTGCCGCGCGGGCGGCCGGTGATTTCACAACGATTGCGAACACGGACCTTCGAGCCGTTGCGGGGCATCTCGGCGAGCTTCAGGCGCGCCGCGAAACGCTCTTCCGGCGTCTTCGTCTTGTCTTTGGCAAGCTCCTTCAAGCGCTTCCGCTTCGGAGCCTGTGCCAGCGCCATCCTGCGCCGGCGATTGTTCTTTTCGATCGAACTGGTCTTTGCCATTTCTTCTCCTCCAAAGGCCTTTCGGCTTCTGTCGCCGAGGTCCTCTAGCTGCGGAACGGGAAATTGAAGCCTTTGAGCAATTCGCGGGCTTCGTCATCAGTTTTGGCCGACGTGCAAACGATCACGTCGAGACCCAGTACATTGTCGACCTTGTCGTAATCGATCTCGGGAAACACGAGGTGTTCCTTGAGACCGGTCGCAAAGTTGCCGCGGCCGTCAAAGCTCTTGGGGTTGAGGCCCCGGAAGTCCTTCACGCGCGGTAGCGCGATCGTGACGAAACGGTCGAGGAATTCGTACATGCGGTCGCCACGCAACGTCACCTTGGCGCCGATCGCCATGCCCTCACGCACCTTGTAGGTGGCGATGGCCTTCCGTGCGCGCGTTATGACCGGCTTCTGACCAGAGATCATCGCGAGATCGGAGGCGGCGGTATCGACCTTCTTGCGATCGTTGACCGCTTCACCGACGCCCATGTTGAGGACGATCTTTTCGATCCTCGGGATCTGCATCACGTTCTTGTAGCCGAACTTCTCCTTGAGAGCGTCGCGGACGACCTTCTCGTAATGCGATTTGAGACGTGGCTTGTAATCCTTCGGGCGCGGGCTTGCTGGCGCGCGCGGTTCGGATGGCGCAGCCTTCTTTTCGGACTTAGCCTTCTTCGCGCCGCTCTGAGCAGCCGCTCCTTGCGGCTTTGCAGCTTTCGCCGGTTTCTCTTTGTCAGCCATGGCCTAGTTCTTCTCCGGGATCTGCTCGCCCGAGCGCTTTGCAATGCGAATTTTCTTGCCGTCCTTGAGGATCTGGAAACCGACACGGGTCGGCTTGCCGTCCTTCGGATCTTCGATGGCGATATTCGACAGGGCGATCGGCCCTTCCTTCGAAATGATGCCGCCTTCCTGGCTTGCCGTCTGGCGTTGGTGACGCCGCACCATGTTGACGCCGCGCACGAGAGCACGCTGCTCTTTCGGGCGCACCTCGATGACCTCGCCGCGCTTGCCCTTGTCACGTCCCGCCAGGACGATGACGTTGTCGCCCTTTTTGATCTTAAACGCGGACATCAGAGAACCTCCGGAGCGAGCGAGACAATCTTCATATGGTTCTTTGCGCGAAGCTCACGCGTCACGGGTCCGAAAATGCGCGTACCGACCGGCTCGCCATTGGCGTTGATCAACACGGCGGCGTTGCGGTCGAAGCGGATCAGCGAACCGTCGGCGCGGCGAATG
Source organism: Hyphomicrobium sp. (assembly GCF_035548195.1). Lineage (GTDB taxonomy): Bacteria > Pseudomonadota > Alphaproteobacteria > Rhizobiales > Hyphomicrobiaceae > Hyphomicrobium_B. The sequence goes on along the minus strand of NZ_DASZTY010000025.1, from coordinate 105,338 downwards.
CCTTTCGCGACGCGAACGATGACCGCCTTCATCACCTGGCCCTTCTTGACGCGGCCCTTGGGGATCGCTTCCTTTACCGAGACCACGATGGTATCGCCGACTGTGGCGTACTTGCGTTTCGAGCCGCCCAGCACCTTGATGCACTGGACACGGCGCGCGCCCGAGTTGTCGGCGACGTCGAGATTGCTCTCCATCTGGATCATCGCGTCGTTCCTTCTCTTTCGGCTTCGTCGGAAGCCTATACTTGTTTGCCTTTGGGCTCGCGGGGTCTTGGGAAATTTCCCAACGCTCCAACGGCTTCAAAAGCGGCTCTCGTATCAGATCGCGTGAGAGCGAGGCTTGCGCCTCACTGGGTTACCGCGATCCAACGTTTGTTCTTGGAGATCGGCCGGGTCTCTTGGATCGAAACCTGGTCGCCAACCTTGAACGAATTCTGTTCGTCATGCGCGTGATACTTTTTCGTACGACGCACCGTCTTCTTCAGCAAAGGATGCGTATAACGGCGCTCGACCTGAACGACGATCGTCTTATCGTTCTTGTCGGACACCACGACACCCTGCAAAACGCGCTTCGGCATAATCTATTCTCCCTCACGCGCCTTTTTTGACGCTGCCAGCGCGCTTGGCGCTCGCCTCGGTTTTGATCCGTGCGATATCGCGGCGAACGAGCCGGATGCGCGACGTGTTCTCAAGTTGGCCGGATGCCCGCTGAAAGCGCAGATTGAACTGCTCTTTCTTGAGCTTCGCCAGCTGGTCGTCGAGCTGATCGAGCGACATGTGCTTGAAGTCGCTAGCCATGGCTATTCCTCAACTCCTATTCAATTCGCGTGACGACACGGCATTTGATCGGCAGCTTGGCAGCGCCAAGGATCAATGCCTCCTTGGCGACCTGAGGGTTCAAGCCGCCAAGCTCGAAAATGATGCGGCCCGGCTTGACGCGCGCGACCCAAAGCTCCGGCGAGCCCTTGCCAGAGCCCATTCGGACTTCAGCCGGTTTCTTCGAGACCGGCACATCCGGAAAAATGCGAAGCCACATGCGGCCCGCACGCTTGGTATGACGGGCGATGGCGCGGCGCGCGGCTTCGATCTGGCGCGCCGACAAGCGCTCCGGCTCCATCGCCTTCAGCCCGACTTCGCCATAAGCGAGCGTCGTGCCGCTTTTGGCAGCGCCGTGAATGCGACCCTTGAACTGTTTGCGGAACTTCGTCCGTTTCGGTTGCAGCATAATCTCGTGCCTCTCGGGTCCTTACGCTTCCGGCGTCGATGGTTCGGTTTCCGACGCCGCCGGAGCAGCACCGCCACCACCACCGCCGCGTCCACCGCGACCGCCGCGTCCTGGACGACGATTGCCACGATCCGGACGATCGCCATCGTCGCGACGCGGGCGCGGCGCACCGCTTTCCTGCATCTCGGCGAGCTTCTTGTCGGCCGCCATCGGATCGTGCTCGATGATCTCGCCTTTAAAAACCCAGACCTTGATGCCGATGATGCCATAGGCTGTGCGCGCGACGCCGTAGCCGAAGTCGATATCGGCGCGAAGCGTGTGCAGCGGCACGCGGCCTTCGCGATACCATTCCGTGCGGGCGATTTCGGCGCCGCCCAAACGCCCGGCGACGTTGATACGAATACCGATGGCACCGAGACGCAGAGCCGACTGCACAGCGCGCTTCATCGCGCGGCGGAAAGCGACGCGGCGTTCGAGCTGCTGCGCGATGCCTTCGGCGATCAGCGTTGCATCGATCTCGGGCTTGCGAATTTCCAGGATGTTCAGATGAACTTCCGAGCTCGTCAGCTTTGCAAGGTCGGCACGCAGGCGCTCGATCTTCTCGCCCTTCTTGCCAATCAGAATTCCGGGGCGCGCCGTCTGGACTGTAACGCGGCACTTTTTGTGCGGGCGCTCGATTACGACCTTCGAAATGCCGGCCTCGCGCTGCTCCTTCATGATGTGCGAGCGGATGGCGCGATCCTCGTGCAGCAACTTGCCGTATTCACCACGTGCAGCGAACCAGCGGCTGTCCCACGTACGATTGATGCCAACGCGAAGGCCGACGGGATTGACTTTCTGACCCATATTACTTGGCCTCCTTGGACTTCGCTGTCGCCTTCTTGGCCGGCGCGGCCTTGCCGTCGGCGGGCTTAGAGGCGGATTTCTTCGCTGCCTTAGCCTTCTTCTTCTCGGCCTTCTCTTCCTCGACTTGACGGACAACAACCGTCAGCTGCGAGAACGGCTTCATCACCGGCGCACCGCGGCCGCGACCGCGAGCGTGGAAGCGTTTCATAACCAGGTTCTTGCCGACATAAGCCTCGGCAACGATCAGATCGTTGACGTCGAGCGAATGGTTGTTCTCGGCGTTAGCCACTGCGCTCATCACGCACTTGCGCACATCGCCCGCGATACGCTTCTCGCTGAACTCAAGCTCGGCCAACGCCGTCTCGACCTTCTTGCCGCGGATCAATCCAGCGACAAGGTTCAGCTTCTGCGGCGAGATACGCAGCGACTTTGCAACTGCCTGGGCCTCTGTATCGGCGAGGCGCCTCTCATGGCTCGGCTTGCCCATTATCTCTTCACCGCTTTTTTGTCGCCGCCGTGCCCGTGGAAAATGCGGGTGGGTGCGAATTCCCCGAATTTATGGCCGATCATGTCTTCCGTCACGGAGACGGGAATATGCTTCTGGCCGTTGTGCACGCCGAAGGTCAGTCCGACGAACTGAGGCAGGATCGTGGAGCGCCGGCTCCAGATCTTGATCACTTCGTTGCGGCCGGATGAACGCGACTTCTCCGCCTTCTTGAGGAGGTAGCCGTCAACGAACGGACCTTTCCAAACTGAACGTGTCAAAGTCGATCTCCTTCAATTCGCCGCTACTTCTTCGCCTTCTGGCGCGAGCGTACGATGTATTTCGTGGTCGTCTTGTTCTTGCGCGTCTTGAAGCCCTTCGTCGGCTTGCCCCACGGCGTTGCCCAGTGCTTGCCGCCCTTCGTACGACCACCGTTCGGGTGATCGACCGGGTTCATCATGATAGAGCGAACCGTCGGACGACGACCCTGCCAGCGGGTACGACCCGCCTTGCCGACGACAGTATTCATATGATCGGGGTTCGACACCGCACCGACCGTCGCCATGCATTCAGCCGGAACCTTGCGCGTCTCACCCGAGTTGAGCTTCAGAACGGCGTAACCCGAGTCACGCCCGACAAGCTGCACGAAAGAGCCGGCGGAGCGCGCAATCTGGCCACCCTTCTCCGGTTTCATTTCGACGTTGTGCACAATCGTTCCGATCGGCATCGACGACAACGGCATAGCATTGCCCGGCTTTACGTCGACCTTCGAGCCCGACACGACCGTATCGCCAACTGCGAGCCGCTGCGGCGCCAGGATATAAGCCTGCGTGCCGTCCTGATATTTGATGAGCGCGATGAATGCGGTCCGGTTCGGATCGTATTCGAGACGCTCGACATTTGCCGGTACATCGAACTTGCGGCGGCGGAAGTCGATCCTGCGATACGCGCGCTTTGCGCCACCGCCGATGTGGCGCGACGTGATGCGGCCGTCGCTGTTGCGTCCGCCCGTCTTCGCCTTGCCCTCGACGAGCATCTTGACGGGCTTGCCCTTCCACAGCGTCGACTTATCGACCTGGATAAGGTGACGGCGTCCGGGCGACGTCGGGTTGTATGTCTTGAGCGCCATGATACTTTTCCCTTAGAGCCCTGTCGTCACGTCGATCGAATGCCCGTTCTCGAGCGTCACGACGGCTCTCTTCGTATCGCTCAGCACGGCCTTGACGCCGCGGAACGCCTTCTGCTTGCCCTTGCGGACAATCGTGTTGACAGCCTTGACCTTAACCTTGAACAGCGCCTCGATGGCGTTCTTGATCTCGGTCTTCGTCGCGTCAGGCTTGACCTTGAAGATTACCTGATTGGCTTCGGAAGCGAGCGTCGCTTTTTCGGTAATAACAGGCGCGACGATGACGTCGTAAGCGGAACGTTTCGTCATTTGAACCGAGCCTCCAGCGCTTCGATCGCCGCCCGGGTCAATACCAGCTTCTTACGACGAAGAATGTCGTAGACGTTGATGCCCTGAACCGGGAGCACGTCGATGTTAGGAATATTCCGAGCCGCCCGCGCAAAGGTCGGTTCAAGTTCAGCGCCGTCGATGATCAAAGCGTTATCGAGCGACAACTTCGCGAACTGAGCCTTGAGAGCGCCGGTCTTGCCTTCGGACGAGGTCGCCTTGTCGATGACAACGATCTCGCCAGCCTTGGCCTTCGACGACAGAGCGTGACGAAGCGCAAGAGCGCGGACTTTCTTCGGCATATCGATGGCATGCGAACGCGGCTTCGGACCGAACGCCTTGCCGCCGCCGCGAAACTGCGGCGCCGACTTGTCGCCGTGACGAGCACCGCCGGTGCCCTTCTGCTTGTACATCTTCTTGCCGGTGACCGCGACTTCCGACCGATCCTGAGCGTGATGCGTTCCCGCCATCCGCTTCAGGGTCTGATAGCGCACCATGCGGTGAATCAGATCGTTACGGACTTCGAGCCCAAAAATCTCATCGGAGAGATCGATATCGCCAGCTTTGCCGGCATCGAGGTTCGTGACTTCAGCTTTCATCACGCACCTTCCTTCTTTGCTTCGCCGCGCGCCTTGAATGCGCCAGGCTTCGGCAGATCGGCCGGAGCCGCCTTCTTCACCGCATCGCGAACGATGACCCAACCGCCCTTCGAACCAGGCACGGCGCCGCGCACCATGACCAATCCACGGTCTTTGTCGATCTTGGCGACGACGAGGTTTTGCGTCGTGACGCGCTCATCGCCCAAGTGACCGGCCATCTTCTTGCCCTTGAACACCTTCCCGGGGTCCTGGCGCTGACCAGTCGAACCATGCGCGCGGTGCGTGACGGAAACGCCGTGCGTGGCGCGAAGACCGCCAAAGTTCCAGCGCTTCATCGCGCCCTGGAAGCCCTTACCCTGCGTCGTGCCGGTGACATCGACGAACTGACCGGGAACGAAGTGGTCGGCCGTGATTTCGGCACCGACTTCAATAAGGTTCTCAGGACTGACACGAAACTCTGCAATCTTCCGCTTCGGTTCGACTTCAGCCTTCGCGAACGTACCGCGATCCGCTTTCGTCAGCCGCGACGGCTTACGCGTGCCGCCGCCAACCTGGATCGCAGTGTAACCGTTCTTCTCAACCGTGCGATGCGAGAGAACCTGCAGATTCTCAAGTCTCAGCACGGTCACAGGAACATGCTCGCCTGCATCTGTGAAGATGCGGGTCATGCCCACCTTCTGTGCAATTACCCCGGAACGCATGTGCATTCCTTCCTATCGTTGGGGCCATTCGCGTTACCGCCAGAGGGCCCAAGAAACTTGGTTTAGAGTTTAATCTCGACGTCGACACCGGCGGCAAGATCGAGCTTCATCAATGCGTCGACGGTCTGCGGAGTAGGGTCGACGATATCGAGGAGCCGTTTGTGCGTGCGCATTTCAAACTGCTCGCGGCTCTTTTTGTCGATGTGCGGCGAACGGTTGACCGTAAAGCGCTCGATGCGCGTCGGCAGCGGTATAGGACCACGAACTTCAGCACCGGTACGCTTAGCCGTGTTCACGATCTCGCGGGTCGATGCATCGAGAATGCGATGATCGAACGCCTTGAGCCGGATGCGGATGTTTTGGCCGTGCATTGTTTGCTCCATTTTCCCCTCCCCGCCACGGTTGCGACGGGGAGAAGGAAAACCCCCTACTCGATGATCTTCGTGACGACGCCGGCGCCGACGGTGCGGCCGCCTTCGCGAATTGCGAAGCGCACCTTCTCTTCCATGGCGATCGGCGAGACGAGCTCGACAGTCACGGAGACGTTGTCGCCCGGCATGACCATTTCCGTACCTTCGGCGAGCTTAACGGTGCCCGTAACGTCGGTTGTGCGGAAGTAGAACTGCGGACGATAGTTCGTGAAGAACGGCGTATGACGGCCACCTTCTTCCTTGTTGAGGATGTAAGCCTCGGCGGCGAACTTCTTGTGCGGCTTCACCGAGCCCGGCTTGCAAAGGACCTGGCCACGCTCGACAGCTTCCTTGTCGATGCCGCGCAGGAGGCAGCCAACGTTGTCGCCGGCCTCGCCCGAATCGAGCAGTTTGCGGAACATTTCGACGCCCGTGACAACCGACTTCTGCGTGTCGCGGATACCGACGATTTCGACTTCGTCGCCGACCTTGATGACGCCGCGCTCGATACGGCCGGTAACGACCGTGCCACGGCCCGAGATCGAGAACACGTCTTCGATCGGCATCAGGAACGGCTGATCCTTCGGACGCTCCGGGATCGGAATGTAGCTGTCCATGGCTTCATAAAGCTTGATGATCGCTTCGTCGGCGAGCGGACCCTTCTCACCATTTAGGGCTTTGACGGCGGCGCCGCGGATAACCGGCGTATCGTCGCCCGGGAAGTTGTACTTAGAAAGAAGCTCACGAACTTCCATTTCGACGAGATCGAGAAGCTCCTGGTCCTCGACGATGTCGCACTTATTCAAGAAGACGACGATCTTCGGAACGCCGACCTGGCGGGCGAGCAGGATGTGCTCACGCGTCTGCGGCATCGGACCGTCGACAGCCGAGACGACGAGGATCGCGCCGTCCATCTGCGCGGCGCCGGTGATCATGTTCTTGACGTAGTCGGCGTGGCCTGGGCAGTCGACGTGCGCGTAGTGACGGTTCGGCGTCGCGTACTCAACGTGCGAGGTGGCGATCGTCAGGATCTTCGTCGGGTCGCGACGGCCCTGGCTTTCGGAAGCCTTTGCGACTTCGTCATAGTTGATCGCCTGCGAGGTCCACCCGCGGTCGGCCGAAACCTTCGTCAACGCTGCGGTCAGCGTCGTTTTACCGTGGTCGACGTGTCCGATCGTGCCGACGTTGCAGTGCGGCTTGTTCCGCTCGAATTTTGCTTTGGCCATCGTTGGCTCTCCTCAGTCTTCTTTACTCGGCCCCGGCTCTCACCGGAGATCTCTTCAACTTCCTCAGGCGTACTTTGCTTTGACCTCGTCGGCGACATTGCGCGGAACGTCCGCGTAATGCGCGAACTGCATCGTGTACTGCGCACGACCCGTCGACATCGAGCGCAGCGTGTTGATGTAGCCGAACATGTTCGCGAGCGGGACAAACGCGCGAATAACCGTCGCATTGCCACGCATCTCCTGCGTGCGGATCTGGCCGCGACGCGAGTTGATGTCACCGATGATACCGCCGACGAACTCGCCCGGCGACACCACTTCGACGTCCATCACCGGCTCGAGAATTTTGACGCCGGCCTTCTCACAACCTTCCTTCATCGCAGCGCGGGTTGCGATTTCGAATGCAATCGCAGACGAGTCCACTTCGTGGAATGCGCCGTCATAAAGGTTGACCTTCATGTCGACCATCGGGAAGCCGATCAGGATGCCGTTGTCCCAAACCGATTTGACACCCTTCTCGACGCCCGGAATGTATTCCTTCGGAATCGAACCGCCGACGATGGAGGTCGTGAACTCGTTGCCTTTACCGATTTCGTTCGGCTCGAGTTTGAGCTTGACGCGCGCGAACTGACCGGTGCCGCCCGTCTGCTTCTTATGTGTGTAATCGACATCGGCGGCGCGAGCGAGCGTCTCGCGATAAGCAACCTGCGGAGCCCCCGTCATCGCCTCGACGCCGTAGGTTCGCTTCAGGATATCGACCTTGATGTCGAGATGCAGCTCGCCCATGCCCTTAAGGATCGTCTCACCCGATTCAGGATGAACCGAAACGCGGAAAGACGGATCTTCGAGCGACATCGTATTCAGAGCGATCGCCATCTTTTCCTGATCGGCCTTGGTCTTTGGCTCGATCTTCATCTCGATGACGGGATCGGGGAACTCCATCTTTTCGAGAATGACGGGCTTCTGCGGATCGCAAAGGGTCTCGCCGGTACGCGTATCCTTGAGGCCCTGAAGCGCAACGATGTCACCGGCAAAGGCTTCCTTGATTTCCTCGCGGTCCGCGGCATGCATCAGATACATGCGGCCGGCGCGTTCTTTCTTGTCGCGCGTCGTGTTCGCGAGCGCCATGCCCTGTTCGAGTTTGCCGGAATAAATGCGGCAGAACGTAATCGATCCGACGTGCTCAAAGCTCATGATCTTGAAGGCGATCATTGCCAACGGCTCGTTGTCCGACGGCTTGCGAGGCAGATCGGCACCAGTCTTCGGATCGATACCCTTATAGGCTTCACGATCGACCGGCGACGGCAGAAAATCGATGACGGCATCGAGAAGCGGCTGAACACCTTTGTTCTTGAACGCAGAGCCGCAGTACATCGGATAGAACGCGCCCTTGACCGTCGCCTTACGGATCAGCTTGCGCAGCGTGTCGGCGTCAGGCTCCTTGCCCTCAAGAAAGGCCTCGAGAGCGGCGTCGTCCATTTCGACGGCAGCTTCGATCATGGCCGCACGATATTCGTTTGCCTTATCTACGAGATCGGCCGGGATCTCGCCCTCGACCATCTTGGCATCCTTGCCGTCACCATCCCAGGTGATGGCCTTCATCGTGATCAGATCGACGACGCCCTGGAAATTCGACTCCGCGCCGATTGGAATTTGCATCGGAACGGGACGCGCGCCGAGCTTCGTCTTGATGTCCTCGACGCACATGTAGAAGTCGGCGCCGGTCTTATCCATCTTGTTGGCGAAGATGATGCGCGGAACGTTGTACTTGTCACCCTGGCGCCAAACCGTTTCCGTCTGCGGCTCGACACCTTGGTTGGAATCGAGGACGCACACGGCACCATCGAGAACGCGTAGCGAGCGCTCGACCTCAATCGTGAAATCGACGTGGCCTGGCGTGTCGATGATATTCAGACGGCGCTTCTTGCCGTCACGGCCCGTCCAGAAGCAGGTGGTTGCAGCCGAGGTGATCGTGATGCCGCGCTCAGCCTCCTGATCCATAAAGTCCATCGTCGCGGCGCCGTCATGGACTTCGCCGATCTTGTAGGACTTGCCGGTGTAGTAGAGGATCCGCTCGGTCGTCGTTGTCTTGCCGGCATCGATGTGAGCCATGATGCCGAAGTTGCGGTAGTCCTCGATGGGGTACTGTCGGGCCATTGTCTGCCTCGAAAATCCTTGGTTCTGACCTACCAGCGGTAGTGCGAGAAGGCGCGGTTGGCTTCGGCCATCTTGTGCGTGTCTTCACGCTTCTTGACGGCAGTACCGCGGTTGTTTGCAGCGTCGAGCAGCTCGCCCGACAGCTTGTCGATCAACGTCGATTCATTACGCGCCCGCGCAGCGGCAATCAGCCAGCGAATGGCCAAAGCCTGACGGCGCTCATTACGAACCTCGACCGGCACCTGATAGGTGGCGCCGCCGACCCGGCGAGAACGAACCTCGACGGCGGGCATCACGTTATCGAGCGCCTGCCTGAAGAGATCGAGCGGGTTCGCCTTACCGCGCTGCTCCATCTTTTCGAATGCGCCATAGACCATGCGCTCGGCGACCGACTTCTTGCCGTCCTCCATCACCGCATTCATGAATTTGGTGACGACGACGTCGCTGAACTTCGGATCCGGGATCACTTCCCGCTTTTGTGCCGCGTGACGACGAGACATCCTGACTGGCCCTTCGCTATCAATTCCGCTTGTGGCGGGCCAGACGATCCGGCCCGAAACTTCGACCGCTTACTTCGGCCGCTTCGCACCGTATTTCGAACGCCGCTGACGGCGCGCCGAGACGCCCTGCGTGTCGAGCACGCCGCGGACGATATGATAACGCACACCCGGCAAGTCCTTAACGCGGCCGCCGCGAATAAGCACGACGGAGTGCTCCTGGAGGTTATGCCCCTCACCCGGGATATAACCGATGACCTCATAGCCGTTCGTCAGTCTGATCTTGGCAACCTTGCGAAGCGCGGAGTTCGGCTTCTTCGGTGTCGTGGTATAGACGCGCGTGCAGACGCCCCGCTTCTGCGGGCAGGCTTCCATATGGCGCGACTTCTCGCGATAGACCGGCTTTACGCGCGGCTTCCGGATCAACTGTTGTATCGTCGGCATTCGCCCAATCCTGACCTCGTGACGCCCCCGAATTCGAAAGCGCCAAACAAACCCTGCCAGGTGCGAAAATCGCGCCTAGCAAGAAAAAACCAGAGGATCGTGTCGCCCGGAGGTGACCGATCGTGGTCCGTCGATGTGCTCTGCTTTATAAACGGGAGCGTCTAGGCCCGAAATTGGCGCTAAAAGCGCCGGACGGCCTACCACCTTCCGTGAGAGTGGGCGGAGCTATATACACAGCAATCATATTGGTCAACAGGCCCTCCGGCACCTGGCGAAATTATTTTCGCTCTAGGCGTCGAAAACGGCAAATCAAACCTGCGACCGGTTGTCTGATCGAATGCGGCAGAGCGCTTGGCTCCCAACATGAATCAAAATCGAACGGACACGCCTCGGTTAAAATAGGAAGCGGCGGCGATATTTAAAGATCGAACGTTCCACCTACCGCATCCTCTGCCCTGCCATGACGAGTTCATCCAAAGCACGCACGATTCTGAATGGATCTCCGGACAAGACCCCGGCGATAACACTTCGGACCAACAAAAACGGCCGCCTCCGAGAGGAAGCGGCCGTTCGCGTTGTTTAGACGCCCAGAGACAAACAGACTTACTCCGCTGCCTCCTCCTGAGGACGACGGCGCCGCCGCGCCGCTGGGCCTGTCGCACCATCTGGAGCCGGCAGGTTCCCCGACTTCGCCTTCTCCTTGGCGATCAGGTCGTCACGCTGCGTCGCGACCTTGCGCAACTGCCGCAGCATGCCGCCCGTGCCCGCCGGGATGAGGCGTCCGACGATGACGTTCTCCTTCAGGCCCTCAAGCGTATCCGACTTGCCGTTAACGGCAGCATCTGTGAGCACCCGGGTCGTCTCCTGGAACGATGCAGCCGAGATGAACGAGCGCGTCTGTAGCGATGCCTTGGTAATGCCAAGCAGAACCGGCGTCGCCGTTGCAGCTCGCTTACCTGCTTTCTGAGCCGCGGCGTTGATCTCGTCAAACTCGATCCGGTCGAGCTGCTCGCCCTTGATCAACTCGGTTTCGCCGGCGTCAGTGATCTCGACTTTCTGCAGCATCTGGCGAACGATCACCTCGATATGCTTGTCGTTGATCGTCACGCCTTGAAGCCTGTAGACGTCCTGGATCTCGTTGATCAGGTAGTTCGCGAGTTCCTCGACGCCCTTGATCGCCAGGATATCGTGCGGTGCCGGATTACCGTCGTAGACGAAATCGCCACGCTCGACACGGTCGCCGGGCTGAACTGCCAAGCTCTTGCCGCGCGGGATCAAGTATTCGACAGGCTCCTGCGTCTCGTCGTCAGGTTTGATCGAGATACGCTGCTTGTTCTTGTAGTCCTTGCCGAACTCGATCGTGCCCGAGATATCCGCAAGGATCGCATGATCCTTCGGACGGCGAGCTTCGAACAGTTCCGCAACGCGCGGCAGACCGCCAGTGATGTCGCCGGACTTCGCCGAAGCGGTCGGGATACGAGCAAGAACGTCGCCCGCCTTGACCTCGGTGCCACGATCGACGGAGAGCACGGCATCGACCGAAAGCAGGTAACGCGCATCGCCGCCGCGCGCGACCTTGATCGGCTTGCCTTTCGAGTCCTTGATCACAATCGCAGGCTTCAACTCCGCACCCTTCGGAGAAGCACGCCAATCGACGATAACTCGGTTGGACGTGCCTTTCATCTCGTCGGTCTGCTCGCGAACCGATGCGCCCTCGATCAAGTCCTCGAAATCGACCGAACCATTCACTTCCGACAGAATCGGACGGGTATAAGGATCCCACTGCGCGATCTTGGTGCCGCGCTTCACGGTATCGCCCTCGTCGACGAAGACGCGTGCGCCGTAGGTGATCTTATGCGTCGCAAGTTCCTTGCCGGACTGATCGACGATGATGACCGACATGATGCGGCTCGTCGCGACGTTCTGGCCCTTCGAATCCTTGGCAATGGCGCGGTTCTTCAGTTTCACCGTGCCGTTGAAGTTGGACTCGATGAACGACGAGTCGACTAGGTTCGCCGTGCCGCCAATGTGGAACGTACGCATCGTCAACTGCGTGCCGGGCTCGCCGATCGACTGAGCTGCGATGACGCCGACAGCCTCGCCGATATTGACGGGCGTACCGCGTGCCAGATCGCGGCCGTAGCACTTCGCGCAAACGCCGCTGATCGTCTCGCAAGTCAGCACGGAACGGATGCGGACTTCCTGGATTTCAGCCTTTGCAATGGCATCGGCATGCCGTTCCTCGATCAGTTCGCCGTTTGCAACGATGACTTCGCCCGTCACCGGATGCTTGATGTCTTCCGCCGCGGTACGGCCAAGGACGCGAGCCGCCAGCGAGACGATCACCTGGCCGGCGTCGACAACGGCTTGCACGTTGATGCCAGCGTCCGTACCGCAATCGACTTCCGAAATGATCGCATCCTGCGCGACGTCAACGAGGCGGCGCGTGAGGTAGCCCGAGTTCGCCGTCTTCAAGGCGGTATCAGCCAGACCCTTACGGGCGCCGTGCGTCGAGTTGAAATACTCTAGAACGGAGAGGCCTTCCTTGAAGTTCGAGATGATCGGCGTCTCGATGATCTCGCCCGAAGGCTTGGTCATCAGGCCGCGCATACCGGCGAGCTGCTTCATCTGCGCCGGCGAACCGCGCGCACCCGAATGGCTCATCATGTACACTGAGTTGATCGGACGGTCGCGGCCGGTCTCCGGATCCTTCTGGACCGCGGAAATGCGATCCATCATCTCCTTCGCGATCTGGTCGGTGCAACGCGACCATGCGTCGACGACCTTGTTGTACTTTTCGAGCTGGGTGATCAGGCCGTCCTGATACTGCTGCTCGAAATCGCGAACTTCAGCATTCGTCTTCTCGACGATCTTCTCCTTGGTATCCGGGATCAACATGTCGTCCTTGCCGAACGAAATGCCGGCCTTGAACGCATGGTGGAAGCCCAGCGCCATGATCCGATCGCAGAAAATAACCGTCTCCTTCTGACCGCAGTTGCGGTAGACGGCATCGATCATTCCCGAGATGTTCTTCTTTGTCAGAGGCTGATTGACGAGCGCGAACTTGACGCCCGGCATCTTCGGCAGATGCTCGGCGAGCAGCAAGCGTCCCGGCGTCGTCTCGTGGACCTCGACGGCTTCCTCGCCCGCCTCGTTCTTCGTGATGAAGCGGCCCTTCACCTTGGCGTGTAGCGACACGGCCTTGGCTTCGAGCGCGTGCTGGACCTCGTTGATCGATCCGAACATCATGCCTTCGCCCGGCTCATGATCGCGCGACATCGACAGATAATAGAGGCCGAGAACGATATCCTGCGACGGCACGATGATCGGCTGACCGTTAGCGGGATGCAGAATGTTGTTCGTCGACATCATCAGGACGCGCGCTTCGAGCTGCGCTTCGAGCGACAGCGGAACGTGCACGGCCATCTGATCGCCGTCGAAGTCAGCATTGAAGGCCGCGCAAACCAGCGGGTGAAGCTGGATCGCCTTGCCCTCGATCAGTTGCGGCTCGAACGCCTGAATACCGAGACGGTGTAGCGTCGGGGCGCGGTTCAACATCACCGGATGCTCGCGGATGACCTCGTCGAGGACGTCCCAAACTTCCGGCTTCTCCTTCTCGACGAGCTTTTTCGCCTGCTTGACGGTCGCCGCTTGGCCGAGCGTCTGCAGCCGCGCGTAAATGAACGGCTTAAAGAGTTCGAGCGCCATCTTCTTCGGCAAGCCGCACTGATGCAGCTTCAGCTCAGGACCGACCACGATAACCGAGCGGCCCGAATAGTCGACGCGCTTGCCGAGCAGATTCTGACGGAAGCGGCCCTGCTTGCCCTTCAGCATGTCGGCGAGCGACTTCAGCGGACGCTTGTTGGCACCGGTGATGACGCGGCCGCGGCGGCCGTTGTCGAACAGAGCGTCAACCGCTTCCTGAAGCATGCGCTTCTCGTTGCGGATGATAATGTCCGGCGCGCGCAGTTCCATCAGCCGCTTCAAGCGATTGTTACGGTTGATGACACGACGATAGAGATCGTTCAGGTCGGACGTCGCAAAGCGACCGCCATCGAGCGGCACGAGCGGACGCAGCTCCGGCGGAATGACTGGAACCTGAGTGAGGATCATCCACTCGGGCCGGTTGCCCGATTCCATGAACGCTTCGATGACCTTCAGGCGCTTGCCGAGCTTCTTCGGCTTGAGTTCCGTCGTCGCCTCGGCGATCTCCTGACGGAGGTCGGCGGCGATCTTCGGCAGGTCCATCGCGGACAAGAGTTCGCGGATCGCCTCCGCGCCGATACCGGCGGTGAAGGTGTCGGCGCCGTACTCATCGATAGCCTGGTTATATTGTTCTTCTGTCAGGAGCTGACGCTCGGCAAATGGCGTCGTGCCTGGCTCGATGACGATGTAGTTCTCGAAATAAAGAACGCGCTCAAGATCTTTGAGCGCCATGTCCATCAGCAAACCGATACGCGACGGCAGCGACTTCAAAAACCAGATGTGCGCGACGGGCGCCGCGAGCTCGATATGGCCCATGCGCTCGCGGCGAACCTTCGCGAGCGTCACCTCGACACCGCACTTTTCGCAGATCAACCCCTTGTACTTCATGCGTTTGTACTTGCCGCACAAGCACTCGTAGTCCTTGATCGGTCCGAAGATACGCGCGCAGAACAGCCCGTCCCGCTCCGGTTTGAACGTGCGGTAGTTGATCGTCTCCGGCTTTTTGATCTCGCCGAACGACCAGGACAGGATGTCCTCGGGCGAAGCAATCGAGATGCGAATCTGGTCGAACGTCGGGACCGGAGCCTGCGACTTAAAGATATTGCTAATTTCGTTCATCGGCTGTCTCCTCGAGGAACCGGGTGGCGTAGCCGGTCCCGTGGAATTTTTAAGTCCCTCGCCCCGTACTTACAGGGAGAGGCTTCGGGTAAGGGCGGCAGCTTAGTGGCTGCCCCTCACCCCGGCCCTCTCCCCGCACGCGGGAAGAGGGTGGGAGATCGTTATTCGGCGGCAGGCGGAAGCTGCGCCTGGGGTGCTTCGGGTTCTGCTTCCTCGGTTTCGGCTGGCTGCGCCTCGCTGTTGACCAGTTCGACGTTGAGACCCAGCGCACGCATTTCCTTTACGAGCACGTTGAAGCTTTCCGGCACGCCCGCCTCGAACGCGTCGTCGCCACGGACGATCGCTTCGTAGACCTTGGTGCGACCGGCGACGTCGTCGGATTTCACCGTCAGCATTTCCTGCAGCGTGTAGGCCGCGCCGTAAGCTTCCAGAGCCCAGACTTCCATTTCGCCGAAGCGCTGACCGCCGAACTGCGCCTTGCCGCCCAGCGGCTGCTGGGTAACCAGCGAGTACGGACCGATCGAACGCGCGTGAATCTTATCGTCGACAAGGTGGTGAAGCTTCAGAATGTACTTGTAGCCAACCGTCACCTTGCGATCGAACGGCTCGCCCGTACGTCCATCGAACAGCGTCACCTGACCCGACGTGTCGAAGCCCGCAAGCTGCAACATGTCGACGATGTCCTTCTCGCGCGCACCATCGAAAACCGGCGTCGCAATCGGGACGCCCGCCTTGAGGTTTTCGGCGAGCCCGGCCAATTCTTCGTCCTTCATCGTCGGCTTGATCTCGTTGCCGTAGACCTTCGCCATCTGGTCGCGTAGCGCCTTGGCCTGCCCACTCTCATGGAACTGGTGCAAAGCATCGTCGATCAGACGGCCAAGACCGCGGCAGGCCCAGCCAAGATGCGTTTCAAGGATCTGCCCGACGTTCATGCGGCTCGGCACGCCGAGCGGGTTCAGAACGACGTCGACCGGCGTGCCGTCCTCAAGGAATGGCATGTCCTCCGACGGGACGATCATCGACACGACACCCTTGTTGCCGTGACGGCCGGCCATCTTATCGCCCGGCTGGATCTTGCGCTTCACGGCGACGAAGACCTTGACCATCTTCATCACGCCCGGCGGCAGCTCGTCTCCGCGCTGCAGCTTGTCGACCTTGTCGGCAAAGCGAAGGCCGAGGCCCTTCTTCGCATCCTCGTACTGCTTCTGAATGGCTTCGACCTCGGCCTGCGCCTTCTCGTTGGCGAGGCCGATTTCCCACCACTGGCTGCGCGGGATATCGTCGAGGATCGCGTCATCGACCGTGGTACCCTTGCGCGCACCGCGCGGTCCCTTGGCGACTTCCTTGCCCATCAGCGCATCTTTGAGACGGGCATAGACGTTGCGATCGAGGATTTGCAGCTCGTCGTCGCGGTCCTTCGCGAGGCGCTCGATTTCCTCGCGCTCGATCGCCATCGCACGCTCGTCCTTCTCGACGCCGTGACGATTGAAAACGCGCACTTCAACGATCGTCCCGGCGACGCCCGGCGGCAGCCGGAGCGAGGTATCGCGGACGTCGGAAGCCTTCTCGCCGAAGATGGCGCGCAGAAGCTTTTCTTCCGGCGTCATCGGGCTTTCGCCCTTCGGCGTGATCTTACCGACGAGGATGTCACCCGGATGCACTTCGGCGCCGATGTAGACGATGCCGGCTTCGTCGAGGTTCTTCAGCGCTTCTTCCGAGACGTTCGGAATATCGCGCGTGATTTCCTCAGGCCCGAGCTTGGTATCGCGGGCCATGACTTCGAATTCCTCGATGTGGATCGAGGTGAACACGTCTTCCGAAACGACGCGTTCGTTCATCAGGATCGAGTCTTCGAAGTTGTAGCCCATCCACGGCATGAACGCGACGAGCACGTTCTTGCCGAGCGCCAGCTCGCCAAGTTCTGTCGAAGGACCGTCGGCGATGATATCGCCAGCGTGAACATAGTCGCCGACGTTGATCAGCGGCCGCTGGTTGATGCAAGTGTTCTGGTTCGAACGCTGGAACTTGCGCAGACGATAGATGTCGACGCCCGGCTTCGAAGGATCCTGCTCCTCGGTGGCTCGGATAACGATACGGGTTGCATCGACCTGATCGACGATGCCGGTACGGCGGGCCGCAATCGCGGCGCCCGAGTCATGCGCAACGCGTTCTTCCATGCCGGTGCCGACCAGTGGCGCTTCCGCCTTAATCAACGGCACAGCCTGACGCTGCATGTTCGAACCCATCAGCGCGCGGTTGGCGTCGTCGTTCTCAAGGAACGGGATGAGCGCCGCCGCCACCGAAACGAGCTGCTTCGGCGACACGTCAATGTAATCGACCTTGTCGGTCGGAACGAGCATCACATCGCCCTGATAGCGGACTGTAACGAGGTCTTCCGTCAGTTTGCCCTTGGCATCAACGACCGCATTCGCCTGCGCAACGTGGTGCCGCATCTCTTCCATCGCGGAGAGATAAGCGACCTCGTTCGTCACGCGGCCGTTGACGACCTTGCGATAGGGGCTCTCGATGAAGCCGTATTTGTTCACGCGTGCGAACGTCGCCAGCGAGTTGATCAGACCGATGTTCGGACCTTCCGGCGTCTCAATCGGGCAGATGCGGCCGTAGTGCGTCGGATGCACGTCGCGAACCTCGAAGCCCGCGCGCTCACGCGTCAGGCCGCCTGGTCCAAGTGCCGAGAGACGGCGCTTGTGGGTGATTTCCGACAGCGGGTTCGTCTGGTCCATGAACTGCGAAAGCTGCGACGACCCGAAGAACTCGCGCACGGCGGCAGCCGCGGGCTTGGCGTTGATCAGATCCTGCGGCATCACGGTGTCGATATCGACCGACGACATGCGCTCCTTGATGGCGCGCTCCATGCGCAAGAGACCGACGCGATACTGATTTTCCATCAGTTCGCCGACCGAACGCACACGGCGGTTGCCGAGGTGGTCGATGTCGTCGATCTCGCCCTTGCCGTCGCGCAAATCGACGAGCGTCTTCACGACAGCAAGGATGTCTTCCCTGCGGAGCACACGCATCGTATCCGGCGCATCGAGTTCGAGGCGCATGTTCATCTTCACGCGGCCGACGGCCGAGAGATCGAAGCGTTCCGGATCGAAGAACAAGCCATGAAACAGCGCGGTCGCGGCTTCAATGGTCGGCGGCTCGCCCGGGCGCATGACCCGGTAGACGTCCATCAACGCTTCCTGCTGATTGGCGTTCTTGTCGATATTGAGCGTGTTGCGGATGAATGCGCCGACGTTGACATAGTCGATGTCGAGGATGTGGAATTCCTTGACCTTCTGCTCTTTGAGCTCGGCAAGAAGGTTGGCATCCAGTTCGTCACCGGCCTCGGCGAAGATCTTGCCCGTCTCCAGATCGACGATGTCTTCCGCGATGAACCGGCCGGCGAGATCGTCAGCTGAGATGAGGATTTCCTTGACGCCGTTCTCCGCAAGCTCACGGGCGCGGCGGGCGGTGATCTTCTCACCCTGACGCGCGATGACGTCGCCGGTCTTGGCGTCGGCAATGTCGGACTGCGGCGTGATACCCCGGAACTTCTCGGGGATATAGGGCATCTTCCAACCGCGCTTCGATTCCTTGATCGGAATGTGCTTGTAGAAGTGCGCGAGGATCTCCTCGTCATCGAGGCCCAGCGCATAGAGCATCGTCGTCACCGGAAGCTTGCGGCGACGGTCGATACGCACATAGACGATATCCTTCGCATCGAACTCGAAGTCGAGCCACGAGCCGCGATACGGAATGATGCGAGCCGCAAACAAGAGCTTGCCCGACGAGTGCGTCTTACCGCGATCGTGGTCGAAGAAGACGCCCGGCGAACGGTGCATCTGCGAGACGATCACGCGCTCGGTGCCGTTGATGATGAAGGTGCCGTTCTGCGTCATGAGCGGCATGTCGCCCATGTAAACGTCCTGCTCCTTGACGTCCTTGATCGACTTGGAGCCCGTTTCCTCGTTCACATCGAACACGATCAGGCGCAGCTTGACCTTCAGCGGCGCGGCATAGGTCATGTCGCGCTGCATGCACTCGTCGACGTCGAACTTCGGCGGCTCGAATTCGTAGCTGACGAATTCCAACGTCGATTTGCCGGCAAAATCCGAAATCGGAAACACGCTTTTGAAAACCGACTGCAAGCCGAAGTCGTCGGACCTGCCGCCCGGAGGTTCCTTGACCATCAGGAAGTCATCGTAGGATGCCTTCTGAACCTCGATGAGGTTCGGCATCTCCGCAACTTCGCCGATCGAACCGAACTGCTTGCGGAGGCGTTTACGGCTTGTGAGGGTTTGAGCCATGTCGATCCCTTCGTGCTCTCGTATGCGGGGGAGGACCCGCGATCCAAATTCGTTCCGGTCACTCGTGGCGACTCGCTTTCCACGAGCCGACCGCCACGAGGGCCGATTTAAAACGGTTCACCGGAAGGCCCTTTTCTGAGGATGCTCGCACCCCAGGGCCCTCCGGAAAGCCGTTTTTGTCTGCTCGTAGGGACCCGCATTTGCGAGCCGGCCGCTACGAGCGATCACGCAAGCATCGGCGCCAGCCGGGAGCGGCCCGGCCGGCACCGATGATCGATTACTTGATCTCGACGGAAGCGCCCTGATCTTCGAGCTGCTTCTTGAGCTTCTGGGCTTCGTCTTTCGTAACCCCTTCCTTGACGGGTTTGCCGCCGGCCTCGACAAGGTCCTTGGCTTCCTTCAGGCCGAGCCCGGTGATGGCGCGAACTTCCTTGATGACGTTGATCTTCTTGTCGCCACCCGATTTCAGGATGACCGTGAACTCCGTCTGCTCTTCAGCCGGGGCAGCGCCACCGCCAGCAGCAGGAGCGGCGACGGCGACAGCAGCCGCCGCCGAAACGCCCCATTTCTCTTCGAGCATTTTGGCGAGTTCAGCCGCTTCGAGCACTGTAAGGCTCGACAGGTCATCAACGATTTTCTCGATCTTAGACATATATAGTGTCCTTCCGGTTTGAACCTAGAGGTTGAGTTGCAGCGCCCAAACGTCTCGGGGCTGCGGTAGCGTTTTGAGGGCTCAAAGCCCCACAACATGCCTTTGCCGGCCTATGCCGCCTCGTCTTTCGACGCCTTGGCCTGAATGACGCGTGCGAGCTTGGCTCCCGGCTCTTTCACGGTCCGTGCGATCTTGGTCGCCGGAGCGGTGAGAAGGCCAATGATCTTGGCGCGCAGTTCATCCAGAGACGGCAAGTCGGCGAGTGCTTTCACGCCGTTCGCGTCGAGGATGTTCTTGCCCATCGCGCCGCCGAGGATCACGAGCTTGTCGTTCGCCTTGGCATACGTGACGGCAGCCTTCGCCGCTGCGATCGGATCCTTTGAAAAGGCCAGAATGGTCGGCCCCTTCATCAAATCCGAAAGCCCTTCGGCGTCGGTATCCTTGAGCGCGAGCTGCGCCAGCTTGTTTTTGGCCACCTTCACAGATCCGCCAGCTTCTTTGACGCGCTTGCGGAATTCTGCGGATTGAGCGGCTACCAAGCCAGTGTTGTGGGCGACCACAACCACGCCGGTGCTTTTCAGCTCGCCGTGGAGATAGTCGATGAGCTCACGTTTCGCGGCTCTATCCACGTCTCGTCTCCTTGCTGCGAAACTTCATTTGCGAAGCTCCGCGGGTTGCACCTTGCCGCCGTCTCCGGTGAAGGATCGGGCGACATTCGTCTGTCCTCGTTCCCGTGGACCGCAAGTCAAAGCGGCACGGTGCTGACCCAGAAGGTTCAAACCGGATTCCAGGCGTCCGCCTCAAATCCGATCCACTTCTGTCTCATGCAGGCTCTCTCAATGGAGATTTCAGCCAGCCGGCGAACCGGCGCGGCACCTACAGTCTCGGACAGTTTCCGAACCGGCACTCGAAGAGGTCCGGTTCGGGGTCTTCCGGGTTGCCCCGGAATTCTTGAAAGCCTTAGACGACAGGCCCTGACGATACGGTCGCCGTATCGAGCTTGAGGCCCGGCCCCATCGTCGACGACAGCGATACCTTCTTCAGATATGTGCCCTTCGAGCCGGTCGGCTTGGCTTTGACGACTGCGTCGACGAAAGCCTTGATGTTCTGAACGAGCGCTTCCTCGGTGAAGCTCGCCTTGCCGACGCCGGCATGAACGATGCCCGCCTTCTCGACACGGAACTCGACCGAACCGCCCTTCGCACCCTTGACGGCGCTTGTGACATCCATCGTCACCGTGCCGACGCGCGGGTTCGGCATCAGGCCGCGCGGGCCCAACACCTTACCGAGGCGGCCGACAAGCCCCATCATGTCGGGCGTCGCGATGCAGCGATCGAAGTTGATCGTCCCTTTCGAGACGATCTCGACGAGGTCTTCTGCTCCGACGATATCGGCACCGGCAGCCTTCGCCTCCTCGGCCTTGGCGCCCTTGGCGAACACGGCAACGCGCGCCGTGCGGCCCGAACCGTTCGGAAGATTGCAGACACCGCGAACCATCTGGTCGGCGTGCTTCGGATCGACGCCCAGATTGACGGCGACCTCGATCGTCTCATCGAACTTCGCCTTGGCGCGTTCCTTGATGATCTTCACAGCCTCGGCAATACCGTAGGCCTTACCGGCTTGCACACCCTGTCTGACTGCAAGCATCCGCTTGCCGCCCGCGGCGCGTGTCTCTTTGATTTTTTCAGCGCTGATTTGAGCTTTTGCCATCGGACCTTACTCCACCACGTTGAGACCCATCGAGCGCGCGCTACCCGCAAGCGTGCGAGCGGCTGCATCGAGGTCCTCGGTGTTCATGTCCTTGAGCTTGCCCTTGGCAATCTCTTTCAACTGCGCCATCGTCACCTGACCGGCAACCGAACGGCCCGGCTCCTTGGAGCCTGTACCGCCTTTGCCCGTCGGACGAAGACCGGCGGCCTTTTTGATCAGGTACGTCGCAGGCGGCTGACGCATCTCGAACGTGAAAGAGCGGTCGGAATAGACCGTGATCTTCACCGGAATAGGAGTACCCTGCTCAATATCCTTCGTCTTTGCGTTGAAGGATTTGCAGAATTCCATGATGTTGACGCCGCGCTGGCCAAGCGCGGGACCGATCGGCGGCGACGGATTAGCCGCCCCAGCCGGTACCTGCAGATTGATAAAGCCGTCGACTTTCTTTGCCATAGTTCCCCTTCGAACATTAGAGCGCGAGCACGCCACTCGGGCGTCACGCTCAGGGTTAGCGGTTCAACGGGCGGACCTCGCTTGGCGAAGCCTGCCCTCCCGCACATCGCCACTCCGAAATAATCGTTTTCGAAGCGGGCTTCCGGGCCGCAAAGCACCGGAAATCTCAACTCATTCTTTACGCACCAAAACCTGCTCCGCGCCGGAGTTGCCCCTCAGCTTGCAATCTTCTCGACCTGCCCGAACTCAAGCTCCACCGGCGTCGGCCGGCCGAAAATAGAAACGGCCACTTTGACCCGCGAGCGCTCCTCGTCCACTTCCTCGACGACACCCGTGAATGAGGCGAACGGTCCCTCACCGACTTTGACGTTCTCACCGATCTCGAAGGTGATCGTCGGACGTGGCCGCTCGACACCTTCTTTGACCTGATTGAGGATGCGCATCGCCTCATCCTCTGGGATCGGCATCGGCTTGTTGTCCGCGCCAAGGAAGCCCGTGACCTTCGGCGTGTTCTTGATCATCACGAACGCCTGGTCGGTCATCTTCATCTTGACCAGCACGTAGCCCGGCAGAAATTTCCGCTCGGTCGGGATCTTGCGGCCGCGCTTGACCTCGACGACTTCTTCCGTCGGCACGACGATCTCTTCGAAAAGTTCGTCAAGGCCACCCGCCTTCGCACGCTCACGGATTGCGTCGGCGACCTTGCGTTCGAAATTCGTGTAAGCATGGACGATGTACCAGCGCGTACCGGCAACCGTCTTCTTCTCTTCGCGTTCCTGCGCGACAACCATTCTCAAAGGCCCTCTTGCGCGTCACTCAAAGCCAAAATCGAGCTGAAGTTCAGCTGCCAACCCCCAAAACGAGGCGCACGATGTGGCTCAACGCCTGATCAACGAGCAAAAAGAAAACAGAGGCGAGCGCGACCATGATGATGACCATCACAGTCGTGATCCACACCTCTTTCCACGTCGGCCAAGTTACCTTGCCGACTTCCTGCCGGACTTCCTGCATAAAGGTTATGGGATTGAACTTCGCCATCAAAGTGCTTTCTATGCGCATATGCGACAAAATACCGCGCCGGCCCCATCCTGATGACCGGGCCGGTCGGCAGATCAAACCTTCACGAGGCTGGCAGGGGCGGAGGGTCTCGAACCCCCGACCTTCGGTTTTGGAGACCGACGCTCTACCAATTGAGCTACACCCCTTCAACGCGACACAATCGGAAACCGAGCGCCGAGCAGCCTCTTTCGGGGCGTGTTTCCTTAACTGAACTCATCCGCGTTGTCAGCCCCACGCGTAAGCTTTTTTACGTAAGCGAGCGAACAGGCAATTTCGAGAGACGAAACGCCCCAATTTCATATCCTCACCGCCCTGCCCAAGGTCCACCGCCGCCCTCCGGGGCCTCCTGGGCAGAGCCCGTAACCGGCTCGATCACCACCGCTGACCCATATGCCAGCACTTCCGTCACGGCGGCGGCGATTTCGTTGGCGTCATAGCGCATGGCGATCACGGCGTTGGCGCCCATGCTTTGCGCATGTTCGACAAGCAGATCGAAGGCCTCCTGACGGGCATGCTCCGCAAGCTTAGTATAGACGGAGATATTGCCGCCAAAGAAGATTTGGATCGCAGCGCCGAGATTGCCGACGACACTGCGCGAGCGGACCGTCAATCCCCGAACCAACCCGAGGTGGCGGACAACGCGGTAACCCTGGATCTCATTCGTCGTCACGACCAGCATGCAATCCCCTCTTTCCGGCCGCCGCGGCCCCTAACCCGAGCATAAGCTAAAACAAGATGGGCGAATTGGCGACTGTAGGTCAGCACCCCTCTGTCCGGGCCAAGCCTCGTGGCAGAGCGCGTTGTCGAAGTGCGGAGATATACCTAAGTCTCGATCGCGGGCTTTGTCGCCGGCCACGCTTGGGCTATCAGCTTGCCCCGGCGTCGGCTTCGGCGCCGTCCCGCCCGCTGGGCTATGGTCAAATCGTCCCGATCACCAGTCCTGGCTCAATCCCGCCTCGATCATTCATTCATAGCCACCAACATGACATTCAAACCTGACCGACGCGATGTTCTGACGGGCGCTTTGGCCACCTCGGTTGCCGTCTGGACAGGCTCGGCACGCGCAGGATCGGTCGGAGCCATGGCCCTTGGAAATGCGGAAGCTTTTTCTTTCGACAAACTGAAAGAGCGCGCGAAGACACTCGCGCAATCGCCTTACGTCGCGCCGCCGAAACCTTCGGCGAACGATCCCTTGCGCGACATGACGTTCGATACGTTCGCGCAGGCCGTCTACAAGCCGGAAATGGAACTCTGGCATGGTGTGCCCGGCGCGCAGACCGTCCGCCTTTTTCCGCAGGGGCGTTTCTACGCCGAGCCCGTGAAAATTCATGTTCTCGAAAACGGCGAAGCGCGTGAGATCATCTATTCTCCCGATCTCTTCAACATGCCGGCTAATCATCCGCTACGGACGTTGAAGTCCGCTGGCTTTGCGGGCTTTCGCTTGATGAGCCGCGGCGGTGTCAGCGATTGGCTTGCCTATCTCGGCGCATCCTACTTCCGCGCTTCCGATCCCAATGACCAATATGGCGGGTCCGCGCGCGGCCTCGCCATCAACACCGGCCTGCCCGAAGAGTTTCCGCGCTTTACCTCATTCTGGCTTGAGCAGAACGGCGCGGGAATGAACATCTATGCGCTCCTCGAAAGCAAAAGCGTCGTCGGCGCCTACCGTATGGACAGCCGCCGCATCCAAGGCGGCCAGGGCGGCGCGCTGCAGGATATTGAGTGCGAACTTTACTTCCGCGCGCCTGTCGACTTGCTCGGCATCGCGCCGCTGACGGGC
The DNA here is from genome assembly GCF_035548195.1 of Hyphomicrobium sp. Classification (GTDB taxonomy): domain Bacteria; phylum Pseudomonadota; class Alphaproteobacteria; order Rhizobiales; family Hyphomicrobiaceae; genus Hyphomicrobium_B. The sequence goes on along the minus strand of NZ_DASZTY010000025.1, from coordinate 80,509 downwards.
ATGTTCTGGTATGGCGAAAACTCTGGACATTTCCGCGGAGACTGGCGGCCTGAAGTGCACGATTGCGACGGATTGGAAATGTGGACTGGCGCGGGCGAGCGCATCTGGCGGCCGCTCGCCAATCCACCGCGCATCGTGACGAACACCTTTTCCGATAACAATCCGAAAGGCTTCGGCCTTATTCAACGTGATCGCAATTTCGAAAATTATCAGGACGACAGCCTGTTCTACGACCGGCGGCCCAGTACGTGGATCGAACCGCTAGAGGGTTGGGGTAAAGGCGCCGTCAATCTCGTTCAGTTGCCGACGACAAACGAGACCGAAGACAACATGGTCGCGTTCTGGACACCTGAACAGAAGGTCGTCGCCGGATCGATCATAAACAAGAAGTATCGCATCTATTGGGGGCTCGATGCACCGCCGACTGGCGACGTCGGCCGCATCGTTGCAACACGTATCGGTCTCGGCGGGCTCGGCGGGCGTGATCTCGATTTGCGCCATACGAAGCCCGGCGCACGCAAATTCATGATCGACGTCGAAGGCAAGGTGCTCGAAGAGCAGACGCGTTACGGCGGTACGCACACCGTCGTGACTTCAACACGGGGTACAATCAGCGGCGTTGAAGCGTTTCCAGTTGTCGGCACGAAACGCTGGCGGATGATGTTCGACCTTTCAGATCTCAACGGCGAACCCGCCGATTTGCGTGCCTTCCTCCAAAAAGACAATGTCGTCCTTAGCGAAACCTGGATCTATCAGGCGTTCCCATGAATGCGCGTCTGCGGTTCTTAGAATTCTGCTCAGAGTTTGACCGCGGCGCCTAACGACTCGGCACGCACTAAACGCAAGTCGTCATAAAACCCCGATTATTTCAGCGAAAATCGCGTGGCACGGCGCGTGCAATGCTCTCCACATAACGCCTCTAGGGTTCCGGCTTCACAAGCGTCAGGTCCGAGAGAGGCACTCCCGTTCTCGTTTGCGCGAGGCGGAGCCACGGCGGGATAAAAGCCCGGGAGACCTACACCGCGAGTTGCTTCGGCTCTCGAACGGACAGGCCTCCTCTCACGCGTTTTCGAGGTCTCTCCGCAACCGTCCGAAGCCCCTCGCGGCCACATGAGTGGTGAGCTTGAGGACAGGGGTTGTCGATGCGCTATTCCACGAAGCAGATTTTGAGAGCGGCAATCGGACTTGCCGTGGTTGCTGGCTTCGCATTCACGCCGGCGAATGCGGCGGAGAAGAAAAACTTCAAGGTCGCGTGGTCGATCTACGTCGGCTGGATGCCATGGGGATATGCCGCCGATTCCGGGATCGTGAAAAAATGGGCCGACAAGTACGGCATCAACATCGAGGTGAAGCAGTTCAATGACTATGTCGAGTCGATCAATCAATACACGGCCGGATCTTTTGATGCCGTAACAGTGACGAACATGGATGCCCTGTCGATACCGGCAGCAGGCGGTGTCGATACGACGGCCGTCATCGTCGGCGACTTCTCGAATGGCAACGACGCCGTCATCCTGAAAAACAAGGACAAGCTCGCCGACATTAAAGGCCAGAACGTCAACCTGGTCGAGTTCTCGGTTTCACACTATCTGCTCGCGCGTGCGCTCGCAAGCATCGGCTCGCAGGAAAAAGATCTAAAGGTCGTCAACACGTCCGACGCGGATATGGCTGCGGCCTACAAGACGCCCGACGTCACCGCAGTCGTCACGTGGAAACCGATCGTTTCGACGATTCTGGAATCGCCTGACGCACACAAAGTCTTCGACAGCTCACAAATTCCGGGCGAAATCATCGATCTGATGGTCGTCAATTCGGCCGTGCTGAAAGATAATCCGAAGTTCGCGAAGGCGCTCGTCGGCATCTGGTACGAGACGCTGGCGACGATGAAGAAGGGCACGGCGTCCAAAGAGGCGATGGCGAAAGCCTCTGGCACCGATCTTAAGGGCTTCGACGAGCAGCTCGCCACGACGAAGCTTTTCTCCGATCCGAAGGACGCCGTAGCGTTCACGACGGGCAAGGATCTCAAGACAACGACGGAGCGCGTTTCGAAGTTCCTTTTCGAGAAATCGCTTCTCGGCAAGGACGCCAAGTCGGAGGGGGCGGTCGGCGTCGAGTTCCCGGACAAATCCGTCTTCGGCGACAAGGGCAACATCAAGTTCCGCTACGACGCGACCTTCATGAAAGAAGCCGCCGACGGCAGGCTTTGAGCTGCCGACCGACTGACGATAGGCGCGTCTCACCTGAAGCAGGAAGGTAAGCGACATGCGCGCAATCAACTACCGGCCCGATAGGACGTGGAGGTTTGCGCTTGCGCTCTTGCCGTTCCTGCTTCTGGCTCTTGCCTACTTTGTGAACTCGGGAATTCGGCTGGCCGACAATCCCAACGACAAGCTGCTTCCCGGGTTCGCCACCATGGGCCAGGCGATTGACGCCTATGCGCTGAAACCAGACGCGCGCACCGGCGGCTATCTCTTCTGGTCCGACACTGCGGCGAGCATGACGCGTCTTGTCACCGGCCTCGCAATCTCGACGGCAATCGCTCTCGTCGTCGGTCTGATTGTCGGATTGCTGCCGGTCGCCAACGCAACCCTTTCTCCGGTTATCTCCGTTTTATCGATGGTCCCGCCATTGGCGCTGTTGCCGATCCTGTTCATCATCATGGGTCTTGGCGAAGCGTCCAAGATCACGCTGATCGTGGTTGGCACATCGCTGAAGCTCACGCGCGACATTGCCTTGCGTGTGCAGGACATCCCGCGCGAGCAATTGATCAAAGCGCAGACGCTCGGCGCGTCGACGACACAGATCGGCTTGCGGATCATGCTGCCGCAAATTCTGCCGCGGCTGATCGATTCCGTCCGGCTGGAGATCGGACCTGCGTGGCTTTTTCTGATCGCCGCTGAAGCGATCGCGGCCGACTCCGGCCTCGGCTATCGCATCTTTCTCGTCCGCCGCTATCTGTCGATGGATGTCATCCTGCCGTATGTCGCGTGGATCACCATACTCGCGTTCTTTATGGATCTCGCGCTTCGCATTTTTCAGCGCAAAGCCTTTCCGTGGTTCGCGGAGACGCGATCGGCATGAACGCGATCGTCTTCGACAAGGTCTGGAAAGAGTACGGCGATCATGTCGTGCTGGAGCAGATCGATCTCGAGATTGCGCCGCGTTCGTTCGTGGCTCTCGTCGGGCCATCGGGTTGCGGCAAGACGACGTTCCTAAAAATGCTGCTCGGCGAAGAACAGCCGACGCGGGGATATATAGAAGTCGGCGGCGCGCCGTTGAAGCCCGAGCCGGATTCAGATCGCGGCGTCGTGTTTCAGCGCTATTCGGTCTTTCCGCATCTGACCGTTCTCGACAACGTCGTTATCGGGCGAGAGTTCGAAAAAGGTGGTGCACTCGGCAAGCTCTTCGGCGCCAAACGCCGGCAAGCCGAACGCGATGGGCAAGAGCTTCTCGATGCCGTCGGGCTTTCGGGGCACGAAAATAAATATCCGTCGGCTCTCTCGGGCGGCATGCAACAGCGTCTGGCGCTCGCGCAAGCTCTCATGCGACGCCCCAAGATACTGCTGCTCGATGAACCGTTTGGCGCGCTCGATCCCGGCATTCGAGCCGACATCCACGTGCTGATGCGTCGTATCTGGAACGAGTCTGAGCTTACCATCGTGATGGTGACGCATGACCTGCGCGAAGCGTTCGAACTCGGCACACGCATCATCGCCTTCGAGCGTCCGCGTAACCGGCCGGAGGAAGCCGAACGCTATGGCTCACGCCTTTCCGCAGACATCCCGCAGCCCCTCGACATGCCCACAACGCCGCGCGGCGCGACGGTGACGAAGGATTTCGAGATCTGGCCGAAGAAGGTCGCGGGTAGCGACGTGTGGATTCGTCATAACGCGGGCACTCCGCGCTCCTGAACGATCGCGAGATCATCCGCCAGGGACGACCCTCGGCGGCTCCTTGAAACCCGGGACGGCCCGGATCGCAACGTAGCCGATGGAAGCTGCGAGGGAGTCGAAAGCATGAGTTTGGTCTACGCCGACACGCTGCCGGGCGGAAAGCATTGGTCGCTCAACCTTCGGCGAAACATGCGGTTGAAGCTGACCGATCTCGACGGAGGCGCAAACGTCGGGATGCTCTTCTACAATCCGGTCAACATTCTCGAACGGTACAATGCGCCGGATACGCTCAAGTGTCAGCATACGTTCAAACTCACTGAAGGCCACTGTCTCTATTCCGATATGGGGCGGATCTTCTGCTCGATCGTTGCCGACAGTTTTGGCTGGCACGATACAGTATGCGGAAATTCGACGAGCACGATCGTTGCGCGAAAGTGGGGCGACAAAAGCTATCAGAGCGCGCGCAACGACTGGCAGCAGAACGGCCACAACAGTTTCCTCGTCGAAGGCGCGAAGTATGGCCTTAGCCGGCGCGATCTTGCTGCCAACGTCAATTGGTTCAGTAAGGTTACTGTTGCGGGCGATGGGGCATTGGCACTCGATGAGTCGGCAGCGAAAGCCGGCGCAAGCGTGGAATTGCGTTTCGAGATGGACACGCTCGTTCTCTTTCACACATGCCCGCATCCACTGAGCACGGCCACGCAATATCCCCGAAAACCTGTGCGGTTCGAAATTCTGGAAGGTATTCCCGCCTCATCGAACGATCCATGCAGACTTTCCGCGCCAGAAAACGGCCGTGGCTTCGAGAACACTCGCATCTTCGTCTCCGACTGCTGTGCGCGGGCTCACTGATGATCAAAGAGAGCAACCTCAGTCCGGCGACGGCCCGCTATCGCAAGGTCGTGGGCGCAGGCGACTACTGGATTCATGTCGTCAACAAGGGCGAGACTTTCCGAATTCTCGACCTCGAAGGCAATCAGGCGGCCGATACTCTGTTTTTCAATGCCGACGATCCGGCGGAGCGCTATTCCGCGCCCGATACGATCCGCGAGCAGCGCAACATCTATCTCACCACGGGAACGGTCCTCCTTTCGGACATTTGCCGGCCGATGCTGACGATCACGGCTGATACCGTCGGGCGTCATGACACCCTTGGCGGCGCCTGCGCGACGGAAAGCAATACGGTTCGTTACGCACTTGAAAAAAAATCGATGCATGCCTGCCGTGACAGCTTTCTGCTCGCCGTCGCAGAGAACCCGAACTACGGCCTGACGAAGCGCGACATCGGCCACAACATCAATTTCTTCATGAACGTGCCGGTGACGCCGGACGGCGGTTTGACATTCGAGGACGGACTATCGGCGCCGGGCAAATACGTCGAGATGACGGCGGATATGAACGTCATCGTTCTGATCTCGAACTGTCCGCAGCTCAACAATCCCTGCAACGCCTACAACCCCACGCCCATCGAGGTGCTGATTTGGGCAAAGGGGGCGTGACGCGCATGTTTCGCAAGGTTCTCATTGCAAACCGGGGCGCCATTGCCTGCCGCATCATTCGAACGTTGAAGGCGAAGGGGATCGCGAGTGTTGCGGTCTATTCGGAGGCTGATCGACATTCGATGCACGTCCTGCAGGCGGATGAAGCGATCGCGATCGGGCCGCCGCCAGCCGCCGAAAGCTACCTGAAGTTTGACAAAATTCTCGACGCCGCGAAGCAGACAGGCGCCGAGGCCATTCATCCGGGATACGGGTTCCTTTCCGAGAACCCCGACTTTGCCGCGGCCTGCGAGCAAGCCGGTATCGCCTTCATCGGACCGAAGCCCGCACACATGCGCGCTTTCGGGTTGAAGCACAAGGCGCGCGAGCTGGCCTTTGCTGCGGGCGTCCCCCTCGCTCCCGGCTCCGGCCTCATTCGAAACATTGCGGAAGCGAAGAGCGAAGCGCAGCGCATTGGCTATCCGGTGATGCTGAAGAGCACGGCTGGCGGCGGCGGTATCGGATTGCAGCTCGTTTCATCGCCGGAAGAGCTTCAGCCGATGTTCGAGCGCGCAGAACGTCTGGCGCGCAACAATTTCAAAGATGCCGGCGTCTTTATCGAGAAGTACGTGGCGCGCGGACGGCACATCGAGGTTCAAATTTTCGGCGACGGGAAAGGAAATGTCGTCTCGATTGGAGAACGCGATTGCTCGGCGCAGCGGCGAAACCAAAAAGTCGTCGAGGAAACTCCCGCGCCCCATCTTTCGCCCGCGACACGCGCAGCGCTTTGGGAAACCGCTCGGCGCCTTGGCCAGTCGGTCAACTACGAAAGCGCGGGCACTGTGGAATTTCTTTACGACGCCCAGACGGACGATTTCTATTTTCTGGAAGTCAATACGCGGCTTCAGGTCGAGCATGGAGTGACCGAAGAAGTCACGAATGTCGATCTCGTCGAATGGATGATCCGGCAAGCGGCTGGTGAGGCGCCGCCGTTGGTGCAGAGCGCGATCAATCCGGAAGGTGCATCGATCCAGGTTCGGCTTTACGCCGAAGACCCCGGCCGCGATTTCCGCCCAAGCTCCGGACAGCTTAGTGAGGTTGCGTGGCCTTCCGATGCGCGCATCGAGACGTGGGTGCAAAGCGGTTCAGAGGTTTCGCCCTACTACGATCCGATGCTGGCCAAAATCATCGTCAAAGGCGAGACGCGCGCCGACGCGCTATCGAAACTACAGAAGGCGCTTGACGAAACGCGCGTCGGCGGACTTGAGACGAATCTCGATTACTTACGCCAACTCTCGCGCTCCGATGTCTTCACACAAGGCGAAGTTCTCACCCGATCTCTGCAGACCCTTGCATATGCGGCGAACACGATTGAAGTCCTGTCCGCAGGAACGCAGACGACAATCCAGGATTGGCCGGGCCGTCTCGGTTACTGGGCCGTCGGCGTGCCGCCGTCCGGACCGATGGATTCGCTATCGTTCCGTCTCGCAAACCGGCTTGTCGGTAACGACGAAGGTGCTGCGGGGATCGAGACCACGCTTTCCGGACCGACGCTCAAATTCAATGCTGACTGCGTCGTCTGCCTCGCAGGCGCGGAACTTACCGCGACGCTCGATGGCGCACCGGTTCCCTATTGGGCGGCAATTCCGGTCAAAAGCGGACAGACTCTGAAAATCGGCAGCGTACAGGGCCCCGGCGCTCGCGCATATGTCGCCGTTCGCGGCGGCATCGACGTGCCGCCGTATCTCGGCAGCAAATCGACATTCACGCTCGGCAAGTTCGGCGGGCACGGCGGACGCGTGCTCATGACGGGCGATGTCCTGCACATCGGCAAGGCGCAACAGATTTCTGAAATTCCCTCATTGCCTGCCGATCTCATTCCGCACCTCACGCATACATGGGAGATCGGCGTGCTCTACGGGCCGCACGGCGCGCCCGACTTTTTCGCGCCGGAATATATCGAAACCTTTTTCGCGTGCGACTGGGAGGTCCACTACAATTCCAACCCCACCGGCATCCGACTGATCGGACCGAAGCCGGTGTGGGCGCGTGACGACGGCGGCGAAGCGGGGCTGCATCCGAGCAATATTCACGACAACGCTTATGCCATAGGCGCGGTCGACTTCACCGGCGATATGCCCGTCATTCTCGGACCCGATGGGCCTTCGCTCGGCGGCTTTGTCTGTCCGGCGACGATCGTGCAAGCCGAGCTGTGGAAGATGGGACAGCTTCGCCCCGGCGATAAAGTGAGATTCAAGCGATTGACGCCGGACGTCGCCGGGCACCTTCTCGCACAGCAGAACGCCGAAATCGCGACGTTCGAACCGGCGCCCTTAGGCCCAGCGTCGCATGGGAAGTGGGGCGCGAATGATTGCATCGTCGGTCATCGCGAGGCGTCGGGCGGCAGACCGCGCGTCGTTTATCGCCGGGCAGGCGATGCATATCTGCTGATCGAATATGGTCCAATCGTTCTCGATTTCGCGCTGCGGTTTCGCGTGCATGCATTGATGGGCGCGATAGAGAAGCGCCAGCTTGCCGGCGTTATCGATCTGACGCCGGGCATTCGTTCGCTGCAAATCCATTATGACCCGCTCGCGTTGCCACTTGAAGACTTGCTCGCCACACTTTCCGAAATCGAAGATGCTATCGGCGATTGCAGCGATATTGAAGTCCCCTCGCGCATCGTCCATCTGCCGATTTCGTGGGATGACCCGGCTGTTCAAAAGACGATCGATAAATACACTCAGGGCGTCCGGCCGGATTCGCCTTGGTGTCCTTCGAACATCGAGTTCATCCGCCGCATCAACGGACTTGACAGCATCGCGGACGTGAAGCGCATCGTTTTCGATGCGACGTATCTGGTTCTTGGCCTTGGCGATGTCTATCTCGGCGCGCCGGTGGCGACGCCAATCGATCCACGCCATCGTCTTGTCACCACCAAGTACAATCCGGCGCGGACGTGGACGCCGGAGAACGTCGTCGGCATCGGCGGCGCATATATGTGCATCTATGGCATGGAAGGGCCGGGCGGATACCAGCTCTTCGGACGCACATGCCAAGTTTGGAATACGTATCGCAAGACAGCGAACTTCGAAGCAGGATCGCCTTGGCTTCTGCGCTTCTTCGATCAGATCCGTTTCTATCCGGTCTCGCCGGAGGAACTGGCGGAGTTCCGCGACGGTTTTCTCGAAGGTCAAGTCCGTGTTGAGATCGAACCAACGACGTTCCGGCTCGGGGATTACGACGCTTTCTGCCGAGAGAACAGCGAGGCAATTGCGGCATTCAAGGCTCGGCAGCAGACGGCGTTCGAAGCCGAACGGAGGCGATGGCAGCAGAGCGATCAGGAGGGCAGCGACGCAGTTGCGGAGACGAAAGACGACGACGATAGAGATGCTTCACTGCCTCCGGGTGCCTGCGCTGTCGAAAGTCCTGTTCCGGGAAGTATTTGGAAAGTCCTCGTCGAGCCCGGACACAAGGTGTCGGAGGGCGAAACGTTGCTCATCGTCGAGTCCATGAAGATGGAAATGGCCGTCCCTGCTCCAGCGGCTGGAGTCGTACTTGAATTGCGCTGCTCGGAAGGACGCCCCGTGGCGCTTGGCCAAACACTCGTCGTCCTTGCCGAACATCAGTCTGGGGCCGTGGCGTGACGCTTTCATTGGATATCAGCAATCTCGCGGCGCTCTATGCCGACGGCGAAACGACTCCTGAACGCGTCGTGCGCGAGATCTATGCACGTATTCGTCGAAAGGGCATCGCGCCGGATTGGATCACGCTCGTCGACGAAGACATGGCAGCGGATCGGGCACGACATGCCGCGAGGGGGCCGCTTTACGGCATTCCGTTCGCGGTCAAGGATAACATCGACGTGGCCGGGCTCCCGACGACATGCGCGTGCCCGGCATTCGCATATGTGCCGGACCGCAGCGCGACCGTAGTCGAGCTTCTTGAAGCTGCTGGCGCAGTTTTGATAGGCAAGACAAATCTCGATCAATTCGCGACCGGCCTCAACGGCACGCGCTCGCCCTATGGCATTCCGGCGAGCACGTTCAACAGCGCATATATTTCCGGCGGCTCCAGCTCCGGATCGGCCGTCGTGGTCGCGGCTGGATTGGTTTCCTTTTCACTCGGGACCGATACGGCAGGCTCGGGCCGCGTGCCTGCAGCCTTCAACAACATCGTCGGACTTAAACCGACGAAGGGCATCATCAGCGCGCGTGGCGTAGTGCCTGCGTGCAAAAGCCAGGACGCCGTTTCGATTTTCGCGTTGACCGTTGGCGACGCCGTTAAAGTTGCAGAGACGGCTATCGCTTACGATGCGGAAGATTCGTATGCACGCAACGATGCGCCGCCGTTCATAGTGGAAGATGGATTGCAGGGTCTAAAGGTCGGCGTGCCGAATGCGCCGTTATCATTCTTCGGTGATGCCGACTATCAGCGACTTTTCCATGAGACCATCGCGCGTGTTTCAAAGCTTGGCGCTACGATCGTGCCATTCGACTTCGGGCCGTTCCGCGAAACTGCAGCCATGCTCTACGATGGACCGTGGGTTGCGGAGCGGCTGGCATCGGTGAGCGATCTTGCAGCGCGAGATCCGGACGCCATCGAGCCGACCGTTCGCAATATCATTCTGGACGGCAAAGACAAATCTGCCGTCAATGCTTTTCGAAGTTTCTATCGTCTTGCGGAACTGGCGCGCTCAGCCGAACGCGAATGGGCGCGCATGGATGTGATGCTGCTGCCGACCGCGGGCACGACCTACACAATCGCTGAGATGCTCGCCGATCCTATTCGGCTCAACTCGAACCTTGGGGCTTACACGAATTTCGTAAACCTGATGGATCTCGCGGCGCTGGCTGTTCCTGCAGGTTTCCGAGCCGATGGAATTCCGTTCGGAGTAACACTGATCGGGCGCGCATTTTCCGACGGCAAACTCGCCGCGACAGGCGATGCCCTCCATCGCGCCAGCGAAGATATTCAGATGGGTGCAACCTCCATTCCCCTCGCCACAACTCCTTCGGTGCCCGTCGCGACGCCACATGGGAAAACCATCCGAGTGGCGGTTGTCGGCGCGCATCTCTCCGGCCAACCGTTGAACAGTCAGCTGACCGATCGCAATGCCATTTTCCGAGAAACATCGCGGACCGCCGAAGGCTATCGGCTTTATGCGCTCTCCGGAACAACGCCGCCCAAACCCGGTCTCGTATTCGACGGAACGGGCCCTGGCGCCATCGAGGTCGAAGTTTGGGAGATGAATCACGCCGCATTCGGGTCGTTCGTTGCCCTCGTCCCTTCTCCGCTCGCGATCGGGACGTTGACGCTCCATGACGGCCGCAAGGTGATGGGCTTCCTCTGCGAGCCCTATGCCGTGCGCGGCGCGGAAGAAATCACTGAATTCGGCGGCTGGCGGGCATGGCTGAGCCGCACGGTCGTCGCGTAATCGGCATCTTCTCCACTCGTTTTTTCAAATGCTTCGGAACCTCCTGAGCGATGGGCAGTTCTCCGGCCGTCAGGGAGGATTTCCAATGAAAGCACTTTGGGCCGGCGTTTTTGTCGTTCTCGGCTCGTATGTCGTGCTGAACAGCTATACTTATGAGCCGGCGAAGAACAGCCCACCGCAAACGCCTCAAAATGCCGATGCTGCGATGACACCGGACTCAGGAACATCCGGCAGGAGCGGCGAATAAGGTTCAAGCCCGGCGGCGTTTAAAGAGAGCTTCGCGAGTTCATGCATCCGAACTATTGCGCGAGCCCAAATATTGCCACGGAACCGCGCCACATATTCTGTCATCCGGCTTGGTCGGATTCCAGGCGCAATCGGTGTCGCATGTCCTACCGCGTATTTTCCATTCCGCGAAAAGTCCGCATCAGAGAAGATATCGATTTTCCGGGTCCGGTCGTCATCGACGGGATTGTGCTCGGCGATGTCAGCTGCATGTCGCTCGTCGTCGGCGAGGATGGCGTTGTCGATGGCACGATCAAGGCTGATACTGTAACGGTCCTCGGCGAGGTTACAGGCCAGATCTTCGCGACGCATATCACGCTGAAGCCGTCATCGGCAGTTGCCGCAAATATCTTTCACAAGCGTCTTTCCGTCGAAAACGGCTGCCTGTTTGAAGGCAACGCGCGCCGGCACGCCGATCCGTTACGACTTGCGTAAGAACGTGGAAACGAAAACCCGCTTCTCGAGTAAGACGGGTTCTTATCGCCACGCATCGGCCACCAGCTCATGATTGCTGAAACTTGTCGCGGCAGACCGACAGCACTTTCCCGACTTCACTTGCGGGCACAGGCTGGCTGAAGAAAAAGCCTTGCAGCTCGTTGCATCCAGCCGCAGCCACCGTCTTTGCGTGATCGAGGGTTTCCACCCCTTCGGCGACCGTGCTCATCTTCATCTCGCGCGCGAGGCCCGAAACAGCGTTGATGATCGCAACGCAATCGGTACGCTTCGCATAATCGAGATCGCGAACAAAGCTTCGATCGATTTTGATCTTGTCGAAAGGAAAACTGCGCAAATAGCTCAGCGACGCATAAGCCGTTCCGAAGTCGTCGAGAGCGATCCGCACACCCCTGGCCCTGAGACTATGCAAAATCTGGTGCGTATTGGCCTCATCGCGAAGAAGAACGGATTCCGTAATCTCTAGTTCCAAGCGATGCGGCGGCAGGCCGGACGTGCTCAAAGCATTTTCGACCGCCTGATACACATTTCCTCGCTCAAACTGGACAGGTGAAAGGTTCACCGTGACGCGTGTCGGTTCAGGCCACTGAAGAGCCTCTGTGCACGCCTGCCGTAGAGCCCACTCGCCCATTTCCACGATCGCGCCGGTTTCCTCAGCAATCGGAATGAAATCTGTCGGCGAAATCAGTCCGCGTGTTGGATGATGCCACCGCATCAAAGCTTCGAATCCCGCAACCGTTTGCTTTTCGAAGTCAACGATCGGTTGATAGTAGAGTTCAAGCTGATTTTCGTCGACGGCGGCGCGCAGGTCTATTTCAAGCTGATGACGAGCGCTATCGGCTTGCTCCATCCCGGACGTATAAAAGGCGTATGCGCCACGGCCTGCACTTTTGGCGGTGTAGAGCGCCAGATCAGCACGCTTGAGAAGATCCTCCGCGTCTGTACCGTCGCGCGGCGCGAGGGCAATGCCGATGCTGGCACCGCAGGGGACTTTTTGTCCGAGCAGCGTATGTGTTTCCCTCAGCGCCAGGAGAAGCCGCTTCGCCAACTTCTCCGCGGCGGCCGGACTGTTCACGCCCTTTTGCAAAACCGCGAACTCGTCGCCCCCGAGGCGGGCAACGATATCCTTCTCACGAACGGTTTCAGTCAATCGCGCGGCGACCTTCTTCAGCAATGCATCCCCGGTCGGATGGCCGTGCGTATCGTTCACCTTCTTGAAATGATCGAGATCAATCCAATGAAGCGCGAAGCCGCTCTTGGGGTTATGAATTGCTTTTTCGAGAGCCTCGCGAAAATGCAATCTGTTGGACAGTTCCGTCAGAGGATCGTGGCGCGCAAGCCAAGTGATCTTCTGCTCCGCGATCCGGCGCTCGGTAATATCCTCCTGAATATCGACCCAGCCCCCGTCTTCCAAAGGTCGGTTGGTGACCAGAACGATACGCCCGCTTTTCAAATACTGCGTATGGGTGAATGTCTTTCCGTGCGCGAGTGCTGCAACGTGCTCCTTGATCCAGTCACGCTGCTTTTTCAACTCTTGCGGACCATCGCGGCCCGTTTCGCGTTTGACGTGGTGGCGGACGAGCGCGGAAAGCGGCGTCCCGGGTTTCGTAAGCCGCTTCGGAAGATTGTAAATTTCTCGGTATGTATCGTTGCAGACAATCAATCGCTGATTGGCGTCGAACATTGACAGGCCGCGAACCATGTTGTTCAGCGCAAGATTGAACCAGCGATTAAGCTGCTCCATTTCTTTCTTGTGCTCGCGCTCCTGATCGCCCTTGGCCCGCATGACGTCGAGAGCATCACCGAGTTGCTTTGCCGTCGGTCGAATGACGCTCTGCCTGCTAACAGAGGCTTGTGGCCTCGAAGACCGCCGCGTTGTATCAGGCATTGTTTTTGATTGGCGAACGGACTGGCGCACAACATAACTCCCCGAATTTTTGTATTGAGCGCACTTTTATATTCATTTGGTGAGTAGCAAATTAAACTCCCTCCCGGATCGCCCTTGGTTTACGGCAGCACTGCGTTATGGTTAATCGAAAGCGAACACGTTGCATGTCGCGAAGTTCCTTGCTCATCGGGAGGCAGGAGGAATTTTAAGGCTCGTCTTCAGCTCCCTTTAATCCGCACGCCGCAGTCTGTCGCCTTTCCGGCGCATTTAGGTTCGGCAGTAGGGATGAGGGCAGGCATTCGAACAAACCTGCGAAACCAATCGCCCGCTCCTTCGGGCAGCTTGCCGCGTGCGCGCATACATTCTCTCCGCTCTATTCAACAGGACGTCCTCGTCGCTATCGCGCGTGGAAAACCGCTCGACGTCGTGATGGACGAGTTGTGCAGACGCGTCGAACGCGTAGCCCCTGAACTCGTCTGCTCGATCCTTCGCGTTGATGGGAAAGGGCGTCTTCGACACGTTGCAAGTCCGTCGCTCCCCCCAGCCTACTGCCAAGCTATCGACGGAACGCCGATCGGTGCCGCCGCGGGCTCATGCGGCACGGCGGCGTTTCTCGGACGCCCCGTCGAAGTAACGGACATCGCGACAGATCCACTTTGGGACGAGTATCGGCATCTGGCTCTACCGCTCGGTCTGCGCGCGTGCTGGTCCAGCCCCATTATTGCCTGCGATCAGCGCGTCGTCGGAACGTTCGCGTTCTATTTTCGAACCCCAAGAGGTGCCAGCGCATTCGAACGTGAAGCGGTCGCCGCTTCGGTCAATCTTTGCGCGATTGCGATTGAGCAATGGCAGACGCGCGAAATGGTCCGAGAGATGGCTTTCAACGACTCGCTGACGCGTCTCGGAAATCGCACGATGCTGAAGGAACGCCTTCCCCAAATCCTGGACGCAGCCGCAAGAAAATCATCCCGGGTAGCATTGCTCTATCTTGATCTCGATGGCTTCAAAGCCGTCAACGATCTTTACGGGCACCCCTGCGGTGACGAACTCCTCTGCCGAATTGCGCAAAGGATTTCTGAAAGCGCTCCACAGGCAGATCTCATTGTCCGGCTGGGCGGCGACGAGTTTCTCGTCGTCGCGACAGTGCCTCGCGATAGCGGTGAGCATAAGGCGTTGGCCGAGCGGATCGTAATGGGTGTCAGCGGCCATTACCGGCTCAACGACGGATTGAGCGCATCGGTCGGCGTATCCATTGGCGTCGCTTCATTTCCTGAAGACGGTGCGGAGATGAATGCGCTCGTCGCACGCGCCGACGCGGCGCTTTACCGTGCGAAACACCGCGGGCGACGCAGTTATGCCGTTTTCGACTCTTCGATGGAGCGCGAACAGCACGAGCGCCGGGCCCTGGAGCGCGATGTCGGCCTCGCACTCCAAAACCGGGAGCTATCGCTCGTCTATCAGCCGATCGCCGATACGTGGGCGCACACGATTGAGGGTTTCGAAGCACTCCTCCGATGGAACCTTCCGTCACGAGGAGCCGTGTCGCCGGCTCTCTTTATTCCGGCTGCCGAGAATTGCGGTGCGATCGTAGAGGTCGGAGCGTTCGCTCTAAGGGAAGCCTGCCTAGAAGCCGCGACATGGCCGATTCCGCTCCGGATCGGCGTCAACGTCTCGCCTGCGCAAATCGTGAACGCCGATTTTATCGCGCTCGTTGAGAAAGTCCTCGCTGAAACCGGTCTGGATCCACACCGCCTCGAAATTGAGGTGACGGAAAGCCTGTTCATTCACGATGCCGACGAGACGCTCAAGTCTCTGCAGCATCTTCACGACGTTGGAATCAGCGTGGCCATTGACGACTTCGGAACGGGCTTTTCGTCACTGAAAACCTTAAGATCCTTCCCCTTCGATCGCATCAAGATCGATAGAAGTTTCGTTCGCAATCTCGTCACCGACTCGGAAGACGCGGCCATCGTAAAATCGGTCCTTGCTCTCGGTAGGGCGATGGGGCTGCGTGCCGTAGCGGAAGGAGTCGAGACGCGCGAGCAGCACGCCGTGCTTCGCAAGCTTGGCTGCAGCTACGTGCAAGGCTATTTGATCGGCCGCCCGCTTCCGATCGATGCTTACGCACACATCATCGGCCGGAATGCCTCGGCGGCGCGCCAAAACGGCTCGAAGGCCATGTGACTGGTGTCGTGCGATCGTGCTTCAATTGACCCTTCAGGCGCGATTGTTCCTCGCAGCATCGACACTCCAAGGTCCCGGCCCCGCAAATACGAGATAGAGGAACACAAAGCAGAACAGGATCGCGGCGTCGCCGCGATTGAGCAGCGGAAAGAAACTCTGAGGCGCATGCGCCATCCAATAGGCGAAAGCCATCTCACCGGACAAAATAAATGCCACGGGCCTTGTGAAGAGACCGACGATCAGCAGCGCACCGCCGACAAGCTCAAGCACCCCCGCAAGCCCAATAAGCGAGAACAATTCGGGATGATGCGCACCGGCTGCGGCCGGCGGGATATTGAAAATCTTCTGCAGCCCGTGCTCGAAGAAGAGCACTGCGGTGACAATTCTGAGAATACTGAGCACATACGGTGCCCATCGTTCCAAGGTAGCTGTATCCATGGTTATTCCTCAAGCGTAGCTCGGACGTCTTCTGCAAATACATCGTCTCGACGTGAAGGTCTACGAGGGGTTGCCGGATTGGCCACTAAAATGCGTGCCGATCGAATCTTCCGCAACGACACTTAGTACCTCGCCCTTCCTAGGCTCGTAAGTGAAGCGGAAATGCGGATCCTCGCTGATCGCGATGCCACCTTCCATCGAAAAAATGAGTTTATCCGCGGCGCGTACCGTTAGCTCCGAAATGAACCGCGCCGGTGGATATCCCCGGCTGAGCTGATCAATGGCGAGTCCTGAAATATTAGGATGTCGAATCATCACCTCCGCCATATTGCTCTTACCGGCTACGGTCGTCTTTATGCGCATCTTGCCAAGGGATTTTTCCGCTTCTTGGAGGTCACGGCTTGCTGGTGCCGAGCAACCGCCGGAAGCTTTGACGAAGGCTTTCGTCATATAAAATTTTCCGTCCCGCGTTTCAGCAACAGCGCGGACAAAAGTATAGCGGTCGACGCGAACACGCGTGGCCATGACGCGGTCTCCCACGCCGGCAGCTTCGCCGTAGGTAAATTTAGCGGCGATAGGCGCCGGGTCTTCGTCAATAATCAACGTCACCGTCTTCACGCGACTCGCCAAAGCGGCAGCGATATGCACTGTCACGGGAACGATGGCGGCGTCCTCGGCACGTTCCGGCGCATCCAAATGCATGTCTTTACCGGCGTCGAGAATATGATGCTGGCCGAAGGTCGCTTCCTTTATTCCGGACCACGATGTTTCGCTATCCGGCTCCGCAAGCTGAGAAGCGGCGCAACTGGAGAAGGCTACTAACATGAGCGCCGCCCATAGAATACTGCCCGGCCTAAACATTCCGCGCCTCTCTCGGTTATCTTCTGTTGGCTACACCCGGACCGTTCTCCGGCGAAATCTCCGCTCCGAGGTTGGATTTCATGGCAAGCGCCACCATCTCGGCCGTCGTCCGTGCGCTGAACTTTTGTCGTATGACCGAGCAATCGGTCGCGACAAGTTTCGAAGAAATATTCAGTTCCTTCGCGATTTCGGAGTGATGCCATCCTCCGACCAGCAAGCGCAGCACTTTCTTCTCGCGCAGAGTAAGGGCAGGTTGGCGGGAGGCTGGGTCGGCACGCACGACAGCCACTTGTTGGAGGAGATCATCGGAGAGCCAGATCTCACCTCGGGCAGCGGCGTCGGCCGCAGCCAAAAGATCAGCCGGACGTCCGTTCTTGCTGACGAAGGCTTTCGCACCATAGTCGAGGGCTTGCGCCGCCAATATCGGATCATCCGCCACCGAGAAGACGACGATTCCGAGTCTGGCGCTCCGGCGCCTCAATTCGCGCACGAACTCCAACCCCGATCCGTCAGGGAGATTGACGTCGACGACGACCACGTCAGGCGTCATCTCTTTGAGTACTTGCCGCGCTTCGGCAATCGATCGCGCAGCGAAGAATGCGAAGTTCAAATGGTTGGCGAACAACTGACGGCATCCGGAAACAACGATCGGATGGTCTTCGATGACAAGGACTTTCATACAGCTAATTTCTAAGATTGAATGCGTCTCGCAATGTGCATGACGCAGTCTACGGTAGTTTATCAGGGAAGCTTTGCCAATTTACCTGGTGTAACAGTTCCAATTCTTCATCGCGGCGACGCGGCAACCAACGTTTTGAATGAACTTGTGGCCGTCAGCGTCCCGTCATCTCCCGTTGAGCAACTCACCTTCAGTTTGCGTAGAACGGAATTGAATAGGTTTGCGTGGGCGGCAGCTCAGGCGGCGGAGGCAGAAACGGGGCGGCGCGGCGGATCGTGGACAGTGCTGCCTTATCGACGCTTGCATTCTTCGATGACTTGGCGAGCCGTACGAATTTGAGGGCGCCGTCCTCGGCGATCGCAAAAGACACGATAGCCTTACCCTTCGCGCCGAACACGGAAATTTTGTGCCTTGCTATTTGGGCACGCAGACTTGCCATGTAGGTCAGCACATTGCCACGGCTCGCAGTCACGCGCCCGTTCGATGGCGTTTGTGCCGCGATCGCGCGCGATGTTGTTCCGCCTGCCGCCTGAGCGTGCGACTGCTTCTGCGCGGTCTGCCGCTTTTTATCTTTCTCGTGCTCCTGCTTGGCCTTTTCCGGCTCATATTCCTTGGTTTCGAGTTCGAGCGGCATGTCCTCGACGACCTTCTCGGCGATCTGGTCTGCCTTGACCTCGCTTAGCGCATCAGGCGCGCCGCCGCCGCGTATAACAGGTAATGGGTCTTCCGCCTCTGCCAACGCCGTCGGCGTCACTTCGGCGACCTTGACAGGCTTCGGGGGCGGTTGATCGGAAACGGGTTCGTCTTGAACTTCAGATAATTCCTGCGGCGTCGACTCCACCGACTGAATGCTTCCCGCCTGCGAGGCGACGGCAGAGGACGAGGCTGTATCGGAAGAATCTGTCTGGATGGATTCAAGCACGAGCGTTTGCACGGTCGAAAGGCTGACGACGTCTTTATCGTCGGCCATCGTGCCGAATTGTTCGGCATCGCCCCGCGGTCCCCATATGCCGAAGATCGTCGCTGCGTGCAGGCCAATCGATACGATCATTGCGCATATGAATATAAAGCGAGACGGCGCGCGCGGCTCGGCGGTTGCGACGATGATAGGCGAAGTTGGCCTTGGTTCCCGGAGACGCGGGAGCGAAACAATAGTCGCACCCGCTCCGCGCAAATCTTTTTTGCCGAGACGCGCATTGGCTTCGCGCGCGATCCAGGCCGGTGCGCGAGAATCGCTGAATTCAACGGGCGTCACGCCGCCCCTCTCCTTCGAAGCAAACAACATCGTCACTCAACGCCCGTCGGCGGACTCAATTGCCCGCCGATGTTTTTCTGTTCGTGCCGCGTCATCGGGCGGCCGAATTAAAACTTCGCCCGCGTCGTCAGCAGGAACGTGCGGCCGCGACCGGTTTCTACGGGGCTAAGACCGGTGCCCAACGCGCTGAGTGCGGGAGTGTAAGCAAGATCGGTCAGATTGGTGACCGTGAGCGCCACGTCGATATCGTCGGTCAGCTTATAATCCGAGAACAGATCATAGGTCGTATAGCCATCGTAGAAGAGCGGATCGCCGGGATTGACGTTGACATCCCCCTTCTGACTTTTCGAGGTGATGTAAGCACGCGCACCGACCGTCAGCCGCTGGTCGAAGAAGCGCAAACCTCCGGTGATGGTGGCGACATCTCCGGGCAGGTAGCTGTGCAAACCAAGTCCATCCGTCTGCGAAGGCAGCGTGGTATGGTTATGCGAATAGCTTAGACCCGCGAAGAAATAGCCCGCATCGTAGGTGCCTTGCAGCTCGACGCCCTCGACCTTCGATGTGCCGGGGTTGTTGGCATAGAAGCAATTGACGAGTCCAAAGATCGGATCGACCACAGCACATGACGCCGTAATGTAGTTATCGACGTCCATCGTGTAGTAGTCGCCTTTGAAGCGGAATGCGTCGCCCGGCAGGAATACGTTATCCCTCTTCGAGTTGAAGCCGAATTCCCATCCTCTTTGCTTTTCCGGTTGAAGGAATGGATTGGGAAAGAAGTTCGGTTCAAATCCGCTCGCAGGATGCGTCCCGTCGAGCAACGTTTCTGAAATCGTCGGTGCGCGGAACGAGTTCGACCACGTCACGTAAGGCTGGAACCATTCAACAGGCTTTGCAGCGAGCGTGAACTTTGGACTGAAGGCGCCGTACGAATTGTCGACGTGGAACGGCCCTGCATCAATTCCTGGCGGCAGAGGAACGGGATAACCCGGCCCAAGAAAATCGGGTGCATGCGGATCAACGACACCGCTGCCGCTGAGATTATAATCGTCGTACCGCAAACCTACGATAAAATCGAAGATACTCTTCGAGAATGTCGTCTCGGAGAACGCACCGCGAACTGTCGATTGGCCCGATGGATTGACGCCACCGCCTTGTAAGGGATCAAGGCCATTCGTGGCATCGACGTCATCGTGGAAGTACTCATATCCATAAGTCGACTTGACGAAGATGCCGCCAAGATTGAAGAGCGACGTGTTGGAAACGTCGAAGCCCAATCCAAGGTCTTCGATCGTACGGCCGTCCGCGCTCGAAGCACCCGCGATCCCATTAAAATAGCGCATCTTGACGTCGCTGCCGTAGAAGTTCGCGTGGAAATTCACGAGATCGTTGGCGAGCGGATTATAAACGTAGTTCGCGGTGTAAATTTTGGAGTCGAGATTCTGGTTGTACGAGTTGGCGGTGAAGTCGTTGTTATAAAGAACCGTGCCGAACGAAACCTCTTGCGCCGGATCGATCTTGACGTGGATCTTTGCCAAGCCCGAAATTAGATCCTGATCCGTGTACGGAACGCGCTGATTGTTGCCATTCTCATAATCGTCCTGATCGTGCTTGCTGATCGCGCCGATGATGCTGATGTTGCCGCTGCGGATTGCACCAGCGCCCATCTCCGAAAATCCGACGCCATTGCTGCCCCAGGTCAGGCTGGTCAGCGCCCCGTAGTCCTTGCCTGGTTTCAAGACATCGTCGACATCGAGCGTCCGCATATCGGCCGTCCCCGCAAGCGCACCCGCGCCTCCGGGTCCTGAAACCGCTCCGCGCTGCACCGCGATGCTCGCAAGCAGCAGCGGATCGACGTAAGCAAATCCCTGCGACGTGTGGCCGGTGATCCTGAAGTTTTGCCTCACGCCGTCGATCGTCATGTTCACGCGGCCCTGGCCCTCGAACCCGCGAATATTGACGGCAATACCCGGATTGTTCGGATCGTTGCCTGTGGAGACCCCCGGCATGGCACGCAGAACATCTTGAACGTTGCCCTGCCCGAAGGTTTGGATCTCGCTTTGCCCCGCAACGCTGACCCCGGCAGGGACGCTATAGGGCGCATCGACTTCGGCTGCTTCTTTGCTTTCGGCAGAGGCTTGCGGAGCGGCCGGCGGCGCAGCGGATTGCGCAGCTTGCGTTGGCTTCTGCTTCGCCTTGTTCTTGGGCGCGCTCGCTTTCTTTGCCTTGGCACCGGTGATATTTACGCCCGGCAACTGCGCTTCCTGCGCACATGCGCCTGTCGCCACGCCGAGAGCGATAATTGATACGCCGAGAGCGAGTGCCGCATTCGACAGTCCGGCCACTGATTTCGTCGGCCCCCGATCGCAGCCACGAGTGCCACTCGCTTCGGCTGACCGGCTCTCCTGCAATGTGAAACCGCTACGCGTGAGCATGACTCCCCTCCCTGGGTGTTACGGGCTGGCGGGCGGGCTCGCGCTTTTGGCGCAATGCGGCTGGCTTGCCTCTTCTCGTGCGGTATCCCCCTGACACACGGCACGAATGATCTTGACGGTCTCAGACCGATTGAAGGGAAGAATATAAACTATACTCTAATAGTCAATATTATTGTCATGGCGCGCCGTTGCCCAAACGCCGCAGTTTGTGATCTGGAATCATTCGGATTTCGGAGCATTCGAGCGGGTGTGGCGTCGACGTGTGCTACGCGCGATCACCTCAAACGAACAACTGGGACGCGCACGCAAACCGCAACGCGCGACGTTTTTAAGAAGGCGGATTCGGCTGGGATTTGGAGGACGTTGGAGCGGGTGATGGGAATCGAACCCACGTATTCAGCTTGGAAGGCTGCTGCTCTACCATTGAGCTACACCCGCGAACGAGCCAGGAGCCCGTAAAGAAAGGGGTTTTTGGCACAGAGATGGGGAACATGCAAACGGGAAAAACGGGAACAAAAAGAGAGCCGGGAGAGACACGCGGCAAGCTTTTCCAGCTGATGTCTCGAAAAGTTGTCTGCCCACACCCAAGGGAGAAGCCCGCGAGCGGCGCGGAGCCTCACGACGCGCCGGGCTAAGGTCGTACGCGCCCGGAACAGGTTAGATGTCCACGCGTACCGATGCGTTGGTGTCGCAGCGAGAAACCGGCAAAATGGCTGCGTCCATCATTCTCCGTTGCGGCCGGTTGCCACCGAGCGCGTACTTGGGATTCAATGGATCAAAGTCGAAAAAGTTCAACGAAAGAGCGCCCTGCATTCTCCTGGCGATCCAGAAGGCCTGCGATAGCCGTGGCTAAGCAATGACGCCGCGGCTGGCGGCGATTCCGAGCCGCAGCGACTGGGCTATCCGTTGCGACCGATCGATGAAAAGCGCGGCGGCTTGCGGCGGGCAAACGTCTTTCGCCGTCTCGGCAAAAAGTTCCAACCAACGCTCGAAGTGCGCGTCGGTGATTTCCCCGATGGCAGCGTGGACCGGCATCGGCTGGCCCTTATACCTTCCGGTCAACAAAACGACGGACGACCAGAACGCGCGGAGTTTCGTGAGATGCTCGTCCCAATTGTCGATGCGCGTGTTGAATACAGGACCGAGAAGCGCATCGCGGCGAACTTTCGCATAAAAACGATCGACAAGTTCTGCGATCAACGCCTCGTCGATTCCCGCGGCCGAGCCGGGGGCCTTCGGATGCGGCTGGTAGGTCATGCCAACCCCTTGCCCAGAGATCCTATAAGATGTATCGTAATTGCATCTTATAATCTTCCCTCGTTCCAAGCAATCTCAATGCAGAACTTTCGATGCGGCTAACCGTCCATTCCGACTACGCGCTCCGCGTCTTGATGTTTCTAGGCGTCCATACGGAACGCCTGGCAACAATTGAGGAGATCGCGAAGGCATACGGGATATCCGAAAATCACCTGATGAAAGTCGTCAATCGACTGGCAAAACACGGATTCGTTCAAGCGCTGCGCGGCCGCGGCGGCGGATTACGTCTTGGAAAGCCGGCCGATGCGATGACCCTCGGCGAAATCTTGCGCTGCGTCGAGGACGACTTCCAGATTGTCGAGTGCTTCGGCGCGACAGACACCTGCCGGATCACAAAGGCGTGTCGGCTCAAACACGCTCTTCGCCGCGCACTCGACGCATATCTTGCCGAACTCGACGAATGGACTCTCGCCGATATCGTCTCGAACCGCAAAGCCTTGCTGACAGAACTCCGGCTCTTCGAGAACTGAGCCGCGCTAAGGGGTGTATCGTGCTCAAGACGCGTCTGACGGAAAGTTTCGGTCTTAATCATCCAATCATTTCCGCACCCATGGCGTTTGCCGCGGGCGGGCGTCTTGCAGCAGCAGTTTCAGCGAGCGGTGCACTCGGCCTTATCGGAGGCGGTTACGGCGACGCTGATTGGCTCGCAAAAGAGTTTCGCACTGCGGACAATCAGTCCATCGGGTGCGGCTTCATTACGTGGTCGCTCAGAAAGCAGCCGGCTCTCCTCGACCTCGCACTCGCAAGCAAGCCGAAAGCTATCCTCTTGTCTTTCGGCGATCCCGTTCCTCTCGCCGACCGCATCAAACAGCGCGGCGTCAAGCTCATCTGTCAAATACAAACGCGGCGCGATGCCGAGCGCGCGCTGGCGTGTGAAGCCGACGTCATCGTCGCTCAAGGAACCGAAGCTGGCGGGCACGGCGAAAAGCGTGCAACTTTCACCCTTGTTCCCGAAGTTGCCGATTTGATTGCCAAGGAGCGACCCGAAACCCTTCTTTGCGCCGCCGGGGGTGTAGGCGACGGCCGCGGCCTCGCTGCAGCGCTGATGCTCGGAGCCGACGGCGTACTTGTCGGATCGAGGCTTTGGGCATCGAAAGAAGCCAACGTCAGTGAGCAAATGCATGCTGCGGCACTGCGGTCAACGGGAGACGATACCATCCGCTCACAAACCATGGACCTGGCGAGAAAGCTCGACTGGCCGCGACGTTATACGGCACGCGTCTTGAAAAACGCATTCATCGAGCGATGGCACGGCCACGAGGACGAGTTGGTCACGGTCGCGGATCAGGAAGCGAGCAAATATCGTGCGGCGTGGGCGGCGGGCGATCCGGACGGAAGCAATACCTTCGTCGGCGAGACCGTAGGAATCATCAAGGATATCGAGCCAGCGTCCGAAATCATCGACCGAATGGTTCGCCAAGCCGAGACTTTACTGAAATCCAAAGCGGCCCAGTTCACCGTTACGGCCTGACAGCAATCGGGCCGGCAATGACCGGGCAAAACTATCTTCGACCGAGATCCGGCTGTTGAAACAGCCGGTCTCGCTCGTGGAAGGACTCGCTCGCGACCGGCTAAACCCCTCGTCGAACCAGTCGTAGAATGAAAAGAAGCACGCATGCTCCGATCGCAGCAGCGATGATGGCGCCTATGATGCTGTTGCCGCCGATCGTAAATCCCAAGCGCGGAAACAAAGCGCCCGCTATGAACGCTCCGACGATTCCAACGATGATGTCGCCGACGAGACCGAAACCGCCGCCTTTCATGATTTGTCCGGCCAGCCAGCCGGCGATCGCGCCAATAATCAGCCAGATGATCAGTGATTGGAGATCAATATCCATGTCGCTTCTCCGTATCAGCAACGCGCACGAATCGGATGCGCACGATCATCTGCGGCAAAACGACAGTTGACAAGCGCGACGCGCATGCTCTCGCGGAGCAATATCTTTTGTTGCCCTGCGGCGGACGTCTATTTCCTTGGTGCCGCTGGATGCGCGTCGATCCACTTTGAAAGATCTGAAAAATTCGCGGTGCCAGAGAACGCCGTTTGCACACCGCCGGGCGTGATCAAGCGCGTGAAAGGAAGCTCACCCAACCAATCGTGATCCACTGCAAAACGAAGCTTCTCTTCAAAGCCGTCCGCAAGTGTGAAGCTTTTGACCCTACCTAATCCCATCTTTTCCAACGTTTGCGCAATATGCGCCGGATCGGCGCCGCGGCGATCCCAATTGACGAACACAATCGGTATGTCCGGATGCTGCTGCGCAAACGCACCCCAGTCCTTCAGTTCCACCATGCAGTTGCCGCAAGTGAATCCCCAGAAATGCACGATGAGCGGCTGCCCTCTGTGAGAAGCGAGCAAATTCCGCCAGCCTGTAGCGTCGAAGCGCTGCGGAATCTCGGCGCTTTTCGCCAGACTTATGGTCGATAGCGACACGAACAATGGAAAGATGAAGCGCAAAACCGTCTTCACGACTGCGGCTCCAATGGAATGAGCCGATAACCTTCCTTCGACGTCAGCCACGAAAGATAGGCCGTCGAATGGTTCGCGACCAACAACGGGTGATCCGACGAGTCCGCGGTCGATGCGATCGAGTGCGGTGTGCTCCAGGATTTCCCAGCATCGCGCGAGGTCATCAACTCGATGCTCGTCCGGCTTCCATCGAACGATTTGTAGACGAGATAAACGACGTCACCGGCCGCCAGAACATACGGCCGCGAAATTTGTTTGTCAGGCTCGCCGAGCCGCATCGGTTTGGAAAACGTTTTGCCGCCGTTCTCCGAACGCGCGTAGTAGACGCCTTTTAGTTTGCGTCCCAACGCGAACCACGTCGCGTGATAGGTGCCGTCAGGACCAACGGCAAGGCTCGGTCCTTGATGCGGACAGGCGTCGATCTTCGCATCGTCGTCACTGACGCGATAGAGCGGACCGGCCTTCCCGTCGTTCGAAAACGTGATAACGGCATGATCGCGAATGCCGCCATCGAATATGTTGCGGAACATGACGACCGGCTTGCCGGGTCCGGCAAATGCTACGGCAATGCGGCAACACTCGCAGCTATTGTCACGCGCGATCGCCGCGGCCTGAAGATTGCCGCCAGGTTTATCGTCCCAGGCAAAAGCAAGAGCGGCTCCGGCGTACGGCTTACCGCTGGCCTTGGCAGCTGCGACGTTGCGTTTATCGATCCAAGCCGCAAAAGCTCGGCCGTCCCTATCGAAGGCGACCGTTTCGAAGCGCTGGCTTGGTGATCCAGTGGTCATCGGTTGCGGGACAGAAAACGTTGCCCCGCCATTGGACGAACGAGCGATATAAGCATGCCCCTGATAGTGATCGTCACGCGTCGTATACGTGAGCGCAACGCGGCCGTTCCGGCCGAAGGCGATTTTCGGCCGTGCATCGGGACCATCATCCAGAGGCAACGCCGTCGCCGGAAGCGTCATCGTATCGGAGAACGATTTACCAAGGTCCGGCGAACTTGCGAGGGAAACGCGACCGCCAGCAACCCACGTTACCCATAGCTTACCGTCGGGCGCGAATGCGCCCGTTGCAACCGTCGCGCAAGCGAGCGTGGTCGTTTTACAAGCTGCATGTCGTTCGTGACGGTGCATAGCCTCGTCGTGCGCGTAGGCTGGTCCGGACGCCGTCGCCATGGCAAACGCGATGACAAACGGCCAAAATGTGGAATGGAGACGCATGGAACTCAGAACCTCACTTTCATGCCGCCGTAGTACGTTCGCGGCGCCCCGGCATAGATAGAGCCCGCAATGCCCGCCAAATCGTCGGCTGTGTATCCTGCGCGATCGGAGATGTTGTTTGCCGCAGAGATGTATGTTTCGTCGAAAAGGTTCCGGATCTCAAAATAGGCCATTAACGAACGGACCGGACCCGTGTCAAAATCCTTGGTGTAATGGACGTTGAGATTTACGAGTTGATAGCCGGGAGCCGTCAGCAGGTTGGCGTTCTCCATGTAGAAGCCGTCGTGCCATTCGTATTCGACGTAAGTTCCAAGACCTCTGAACGGTCCGTCCGGCTGATCGTAGCTGAGGCGTGTCGTGACTTCGCCCGGCGAAACACCGGGTATTTTGTTGCCGGCGCGGCTCACCGCTTCGGAAGCACCGGAAACCAATTCGTCATAGTCGGTATAGACCTGATCGTTGAACAAGTATGACGCGGTCCAACGCCACCCCTCCCCGAAAATCACATTTGCGGCAGCTTCGATGCCGCGATGCTCGGACGCAGGCGCATTGAACGTGAAGTTCATCAAACCTGGCCCCGCCGATTGCGAAACGAGTTCGTTATTGAAGAACTCGTAAAAGCCCGTCAGGCTCAGAGTGACACCCGAAACCGGCCTCCAATCGCCGCCGACGTCAAACCCGACGTTGCGCTGTGACTTCAGCTCCGTGTTATTACCAGGCTCTCCGTCCGGCGTGACGAACAGATTTGAAAATTGCGGGGTGCCATAGCCGGTTCCGACACGGGCGCGTAGTTGCCATTCGCGGCTTGGCGTATAGACGACGCCGAGCTCAGGAGCGAAGTTCGTCAGATCGCGATTAGCCGAGACGTTCCTGGTCGTCGCAACGTTGCCGTCGACGTCGTAGGTGAATCCAGTCTGCGAGCCATCGAGCGATGTTCTCTCGACGGTGGCACCGGCGACGACTGCAAACTCGTTTGTCAGCTTGACCTCTTCGCGCACACGCGCGCCGAAGTTCATCGTCGAACCCCTTTGCACGGATTGCAATTTGCCGAGCCTTGCGTTACCGCCAGGCGCAATGAAATAAGTCTGCCCGTCAACCGGAAGGTAGTTCCAGAACGCCCCAAGATAAGCGAGCGTTGGAAGCCCCGCGAATGTCGAACGGTTCGTCAAACCTCCGCTGAAATTATACGACAGGTAGTCACCGATAGAACCTGTCGTTCCTGTCGGCTGATTGATGTTGCGATCGTCGATAACGAACTGCACCTGACTACTGGTGTCGGCGTTGAACACATGATCCCATCGGAACCCGCCAAGCGTCCGGCGATCATTGCGGTTCGCACCGGCTTGCTCTGCGGTCTGCGCCACCGGCGCGCCATAACCGGGCGAGTAGTTCAGCGTCTCGCACCCTTCGGCTGCCGTTGCAGCCGTTTTACATCCCTTCTGATACGGATTGAGCCTGAAATCCCTGAGCGACGTGCGGAACGGCAGCTGCGTGTAAAGATCGTTGTTGATCGCCTTGAGTGTTATCGTGTCCGAGGCGGTCGGCTTGTACGTCAGCAGCGCGTTGATCGTCTGGGTATTGAAGCTTCCATATTCGAAGTAGCCATCGCCTCGGACATCGCTCGTGAAGATCGAGCCTTCCCAATTGCTCCCCTTGGCGCCGCCGATGACGTAATTATTGAGGTAGTTAAAGCTTCCGACGTCGATGCCGTATTCGACACCATCAACGACCCCTCCAGGCCATGTGCGGAAGTTGATCGCGCCGCCGGTCGCGTAATTGCCAAACAATGCCGACGATGGCCCTCTCCAAACATCGATGCCCGCATAAGCATGTGGGTCAATCAAGTCGCTCCGGGAAAGCCCATCAGGCTGCGTGACCGGAAAGCCATCGTCCAGAACGACGATGTTGCGAATGCCGTAACCGTTGCGGGCATTAGATCCGCGGATCGAAATGCCCATATCGCGCGGGCCGTTTCCCTGCTTCAATGATACTCCCGGCACTTCGTGCAGGACATCGCTCACCGAAAATACGGGCGTGTTGTCGAACCGCGTCATGTCGATGCCGGTCGCAGTCTGCGCGCCTGCCCCGGATGCACCCGGGACGCTTGCTACGGCATGCGACGGCGTACCGGGATTGCCGATCAGCGGCGTCGCAGAGAGCGGCGAACTCGGCAACGGCGATGGAGTGACCATTTCGATCGGCCGAACCGAGGGCTTCGGCGGAGCGGTCGGCGGCGCGGTCCTTTTTTCCGCGACCTTCCTTTTTGCTTTGGTCTTCGATTTCCGAGCGATTTTTGGCGCCGATGTCTTTTGATCTTGTTGCACGGTCACGTCAGGCAGCTTTAGTGCGTTCGGCGATCCAGCCTCCTGCGCATGGGCCATTTGAGCAGAGAGCAGCAGAGCCACTCCATGCGTTACGAAGGCAATCGATTTCCGTGTGGGCAGATATGCCCAGTGCACCGCTTCCGGGCGGTTCGACTGAAAAAGCATTTCGATGATCCAACCTGAACTGAGCTGCGAGAGCACGCTGCCAACGGAGGTCCCTCCCCGGCGAACGCGGCGAAAACGCTAAACTTTCAGATCAGAACTGCAGGCGGTCCGCGCGCGGAGTGCGCACGTGGTTGCGGAGTCGCTCGAAAATGCTCCCGCGCGATGCGGTAGGTCAGCGATGCGTAGCTGACAGCGCGGACAAGAAGATGAGGCGTCGCATGATTGACGGCTACTGCCCCAGCCGACGAATAGGGACAAATGTCCTTTGCGGACGTCGGAGACTTTTGAGGCTGTGGGACGCCATTCGCATCGAGAGTCAGGTTTGCGGGACCATGGCCAGTACAAATAACGATTTGGAGTTCGCCAGCGTGGCCCGGCGTCGCTGCCAGCATGAAGCCCACGGGCAACAAACTGCGTAGCGCGAACGCAAGGCCGATCAGCAAATTGAAACAACGGCGCATGAAACCCCTAAGCCGCCAATGATGAGTCGGAGGCCGAAAAACTTTAGCGTCTGCTCGAAGAGAGGGCAACCAATCCGCCTGAGGCCAAATAGCTTTGTTGCCAAAGCGCCGCGAGAACCGCCGGTCCACGCTTCGCAAGATGCTGAAAATATCGGCATAGGAGCTATCAATGCACCATGCGAAGCGCGCATTTGCGCCGCCGCAAACCGAACTACGGATTTCATCCAGGAACATCAGCCAGGTACGCGTGGCGCCCCCCATGGCACATATCTTGATTTAGGGGCTATGAGGGACTGCGATGAAGAGCACGCCTGCATTGGACCAAAAGCATCCGCACGGTTACACGGTAGCCTACGAGCGGGAAGAGATTCAGTTTCCCGTATATGTGGTGGGATTTGTCAGCGCGTGCTTTGCCGTCGCGGGAATTTCACTCGATAATATTTTCCTGATTGCGCTGGCGCTAATCGCATTCGGGTTCGCCTACTATAATTTCCCGCTATTGGAGACTGGAAGACCGCGGATCGGCGCCAGTCAATACGGTATTTTTGCCGATGGGCTTGGCATCATCTCATGGCGCGCCGTCAAACGGCTCGACCTTATCCCGATCGAAATTCGAGGAACAGCATCGAACGAGTTGCGGATCATGCTCCAGGAACCCTTAGACCGGGCGCTTCTTGCCGACTGGCGCAAAAGGCCGTTTTATCGCTTTCTCATGCGTCTCCCCTGGACGAAGCTCGGCGATGACGTCATACGGATACCTCTCGACGTCTTCGATCGGCCCGCAGAGCAAATCCATCAGAACTTCGAGCGCATGATGGCCTTCTACAGGCGCTGAACTTCAGAAGCCGAAACTCCGGCCGCTGACCTTCACGACCTCATTCGGGGCCTATTGGCGTGCTAAGCTTATTCACCGGGGTCTCTCGGGGGGAGACAATTATCTATGCTTCAAGAAGAGATTGTACTTGTCGATCTGGAAGATCGCGAAATTGGCACCGCCGAAAAACTCGAAGCGCACCAGCGAGGAGACTTGCATAGGGCGTTCTCAGTGATGATCTGGGACAGCCACGGTCGCCTGCTTCTGCAACGTCGTCATATAGGCAAGTACCATTCGGGCGGACTTTGGACCAATTCATGCTGCGGACACCCGCGCCCCGGCGAGCCGTCGGGTGATGCCGCTCTGCGCCGGCTAAAAGAAGAAATGGGATTTTCCTGCCAGCTCGCACCCATCGGCACCTTCACCTATCGGGCAGAACTCGGCGGCGGTCTCATTGAACACGAACTCGTCCACATTTTCCGTGGGCACTATGAGGACGCTATCGTTCCGAATCCCAAGGAGTGCGACGGATTTAGCTGGTCGAGCCCGGCGGTCATCCGGCGGCAGATTGCAACGGCCCCGCAATGCTTCAGCGCGTGGTTCCGGAAGTATGTCGACGCCGGCTGGCCGATTTCACCGCCGGTCGAAATCGCACAATAGAATGTACCAAACTGAAAAATCTTTTGCGCCCAACGTCCCGCATGAGGAGGCTCTATTCATACGTCCTAGACGCTTTCCATTTCCGCGCGATATAGAGTAGAGTATTGGTATTGCTCGGGAAAGAGGCGAAAGGAGAGGGCTATGCGTGGAGACCAGGTTACGATCATTGTTCTTGCCATCGTGGTCGCAGCTTTGTGCGTCACCATTTACCACATGGCCGGCGCGACCGTCTAAAGCGACCGCGGTCGTCACAAGCCGGACGATGCAGATTTAAAGTTACCTGCTTAGGATTTCCGGCGCGTTTTCTTCGCAGCTGTCTTTTTGGCCGGCACCTTCTTGCCGGCCTTTCGCGCTTTGGAAAGACCGATCGCGATAGCCTGCTTGCGGCTCGTGACTTTCTTGCCGCTCCGCCCGCTCTTCAAGGTGCCCTTCTTGCGCTCCTTCATCGCCGTGCCGACTTTCTTCGACGCGGCCTTGGAATATCGTGCAGCCATGGGATCCATCTCACAATCATCGGTTAGCGTATTAACCGTCTGACCTCCTGGAAGTTCCTGAATTCGCGTTGTTTGAATGAGCACCAGGCGGGGTCAGAAGCTCCATTGAGCCCTGCGCTGGCGAATAAATTTCGCGCAGCGCTACGAATGGCCGATCTCGTGCGTTTCCATTCCTCGCATGAGGAAATTCGGATCGGACTTGAATGGCAAAGCACGAACAGACGCAGCAGGCTGACCTTCCCGCACACGGGGCAAATGTTCTCCCGAGTGTGATCGTCGACAGCTATAATGTCGAGATTGAAGATGAGGATGGCTTTATCGGCGACAAGGCGAGCAAGGGCGCTTTCTGGGAGTTCGTCGAGAAGTGGCGAAAGCCGCTCAAAGAGATTGGCGAAGATCCATTCGGAGATAAGCCCGGCGAAAAGCTTGGCAAAAAGAAACTCGCAGAGCTCTTGGCGAGCGGCGATCCCGAAGCTGCGAGCCTCGTGCAAAGCGCAATCGAGGATTTCGCACAGCAGCTCGCACTCGTCATCCGCCGCTTTATGCGCCTGAAGGCATGGCGCGACACGGAAACGATCTTCGTCGGCGGCGGCTTTCGCGCAAGCCGCGTCGGTGAACTGGCGGTCGCGCGCACCGAGCTTTTGCTTCGCGCCGAGGAGATCGATATGGATCTCGAACTGATCCACAATGACCCTGATGAAGCCGGGCTCCTTGGCGCCGCGCATCTTCTTCCCGCTTGGATGCTCAAGGGACACGACGGCATTCTCGCAATCGACATTGGCGGCACGAATTTTCGGGCGGGCGTGATAGAGCTCAATCTCAAGAAATCTTCGGAGCTGGCGAAAGCGAAAATCGTCAAGTCGGACCTTTGGCGCCATGGCGATGACGATCCCGATCGCGAGACCGCCACCAAGCGCCTCATCGAAATGCTTGAAGACCTGATCGAATGGGGCCGGAAGAATGAAATGGAACTGGCGCCCGTCGTCGGCATCGGCTGTCCCGGGGTTATCAATAACGACGGATCAATCGAGCGAGGCAGCCAGAACCTGCCTGGAAATTGGGAGAGCAGCCGATTCAATCTCCCGCAGCTCATCCGGGAACGGATCACGCGGATCGGTGACGGAGAAACAATGGTCGTCATGCACAACGATGCCGTCGTCCAGGGCTTGAGCGAGTTGCCGTATATCGAGGATCGCAAACACTGGGGGATCCTCACGATCGGAACCGGACTCGGAAATGCCCGCTTCACGCATCGCTCCACCCCGAAGGCCGCATCCAAATCGTGAGGACCGAATGCAGCGAACGAAAACCAGGCCCACGAGCCGTTGCGCGTTTTCCACAGATGATCTGCGTTCCGGCCGGCGAGAGCGGAACCGCGCAAGCCCCACGCCGTTCTTCGAGCATAACTCGGAGGGCCAACACGATGGACTGGGATATCATGCCCCTTGCGATCATTCTGGCGCTTCAGAGCCTCGCCGTTATCGGCGTCTCTCTCCTTCTGATCGCGGAAAGCTATAAGGAAAAAAACGAGATCCGCGGGCGCAGCGCTTCTCGCCATCCCGGACGAGCCAGCAATTTCGAACGCCCGAAGCGTCGCCCAAGCCTATAAAATAGGCGCCCAACTCTCGATCTGGGGTTGGAACGAACGCAGGACGCGACATGCGAAAAATTTGCCGCCGGAGACGCAACCTTCTACGAGCCGAACAGTTCTCCGGTTGCTTCCTGGTCCGCCTTCCGGAAACGATAAAATGCTGCACCATCACCCGCGACCAAACCGAGTTCCGCGGTTTGCAGTCCGAGACCCCTCCGCCCTAGTTCTCTGGTGCTTGGTCGGCCTGGCCCTGGTCAGCCTCGTCTTCACCACCCGAGAGACAGCCGACCCCATTCAAACGCGAGCCGCCTTGAGCACGACAAGCTCGTCGTCAGCCAATTTGTAGACAGTTCGATTTCCGTCTGAAACGTCCAACAGAGCCAAATGCCCCGAGCACTGAACTCGCAGGCCGCTTAATGCCGCGCTTCGCTTCGTACGGAGCCAGCTTGCCGCCGAGGACGATATTCTAGCCGGACCGTATCGGCCGGTGCGTAGCACAGTTCCCATTCCGCGCAGGCCGACGCGACCAGCCGTTGTATATCGGCAGCGGAATAGCCCGGCCGCTGGGGGTCAATCTGGCGCGAAGTTTCGATGACGAGAACCGTCCGTCCGGTCAGCCGGCCGGATTTGATCTCCCCCTCGATATACAGCAGTTCGATTCCCGCGTGCACGGCTCCCTCCCGCAGCGATCGCGGTCACTCTCCGGCTTCAAACTCAACAAGTGAAGAGGCACACAAAGTTATGCACTGATTGATTTTGCCTTGAGCCCGCGACTACGAACTCCCCATCCGACGGAGTTTGCGCCCTTGAGCGAAAAGTCTGCTTGCCCGTCCCCGGCGAAATGAACCACTGACCAAGCGGCCGCCGGCTCGTCTTCGAAAGGCGCGCGCAAAGAGCGGGACGTCCCGGAAAACGTCCCGCTCTAACCATTGTGCGCGTTTACTACGGCGTATTGGGAGCGGCCGGAGTACTATTGGACGGAGCCGACGGCGTGGTCGCCGTTGGCGACGGTGGTGTTGGATTGACCGGATACGGGGCCGGAGCCGGTTGCGTAACGGCCGAAGAGTTCGTGTTATCAATTGTCGGGCTTGCGCGGCCGTAGAAATACCACGCGGCCAGGGCGACCGCGATGACCAGCACGGCAATCACGCCCCAAGAAGAGCCGTAAGTGGTTGGGCGGACCATGTCATCGACTTCGCGGGTCTCGCCGGTTCGGGGATCGGTATAAATAGCCATTGGCGTCTCCTGAGTTGGTTTCTCAGAAAACGGTCGTCTTCCGACACGGGTTCCACACGAACGTCCGAGGTTAACGGCCGACACCGCCAAAACACCGTTCACAGAATGCATCGGCCCGAAACGAAAAGAGAGCGGCACTTCAGGCCGCTCTCTTTCGAGCTTATCGCTCAGACAGAACCGCTATTGGGGACGGCGTGTGTTCTGCCTCCGCCGATGTAGACTTCGGGGGAGAAGTCATCCCGTAAATCCGGGAGCAACAACTACGCGGCACGACTGCTGCCGTCGGCTCACTGAAACAATCTGATTTGGGTCGGATGCGGCAAGCCGGGCGAACGCCGAATATCTATTTTTCTCCCTCATGTGACGTGACGGCATCAACTTGGAAGTGGATGCTCAGCCCGACTGCAAGTTGCGAGCAACACAGCCGAATTTTCAGTCCAAGATCAAATTTCGGCCTTGAGGCTGCGCTCGATGATTCGCGCGGTGCTTTCCGCAACGTGCTCATCGGGCCGATTCGGCCGAGCCCGTTTTATCCAGCCTGCAACGCGAGGCCTGGGAGTATGGACTTGCGGAACCGGAGGCTGATCATCAACAGGCCGCGTCCGCGCGATGGGAGCGACCGGCGCAGGCAAGGATGCACGTTCGGCGGCATCCATGAGAGCCGCAAGCTGGGGCGCGGACATATCCGGCGAAGAAAGCGCCCGCGCTTCAACTCGATAACGAGCGGGCTGCCAGGCTGCGGCGCGAGCCTGGACTTCGAGTCCGCGCTCTACCCGCGAAATCGGAGCGTCCTCTGCTTCCGCGAAGGTCAACACTGATGCTGCGTGCCGCGCCATCGTTCTGCCGAGATCGGCTATTGCCGCGACAGTTCCGCTGACCATCACGGCATACGACAAACAGATGATGAATGTGCGAAATCTCACTGCGGCCGCCTATGTATCGGACCATGTAACGAACAACGGTGTTTCCTGTTCCCGCCGGTCCTAACCCGAATTCAGCGTGACCTCCGTGCGAAGCGACAACAAAGTAAACGGCTGTTTGTTAATGCCTGTCTCGGGGCGTCCGCACCGCCATTCTTCAATTTTTCTATCCTGCGGCGAATTTTGACGACCGGACGCTCGCACTTTGGCCTAACGTCTCAAGGCTTGCGGCTGGCCATAAAAACCGAACTTCAAAGCGTGGTCCGAAGTTCTCCTTCGTACTAATACCGGCATTCAGGGAGATAGAACTAATGTCACGCCCGGTGATCGTCGATATTCCGCACACGCTCGGCAAGGACGAAGCGATCCAGCGATTGAAAACCGGATTTGCGCGCATCGCCGCCGGCGCTCCGCTGCTCGCGATCGAAGAAGAAGTTTGGAATAGTAATCAACTGACATTCAAGCTCGCGGCATTGGGGCAATCGGCGGCAGGCAAGGCAACCGTCGATGACTCAAATGTCCGGGTCGAGATTATGCTTCCGTGGTTCCTGCAAAAACTCGCGGAAGGCCTTCAGACCGCGATCCGGTCGCGCGGACAAATCCTGCTGGAGAAAAAATAGCAACTGCTGAAGACCAATCGGCTCACTTCGCCAAATCCTCGATGCAGGGATAGGCCGTGATTAATGCCTTGGTCGCAAGGTTGATGAAGGGAAGCGAAAGCTGGTCGGGATGTGCTTTCAAATCGCGAATGATCGTTAGTCGCAAATCGTCCAGACGCAAAACATGGGGCGCGCACCATTTCACGTCGACACCGTTTTCCCTGTCGAGATTGTTTATGTCGAGCAGAGCCTGAAGATAACCGATGCACGCCATGTCCGCTTTTTGGCAGTGGGACAGCCAAAACTTGCCGGCGTGGATATCCTGCTCAGCCCTGAGCGGTAGGGCGTGGAGCATCGATGCACAAAACGCGACGATAAATAAAACTTTGGACAGCGAATTACCCTTCCATAGCAGCCGCAGCTGCATGTCGAGTTAGAAAGCAAAGCCAGCCGGTGAATGCAAGCACGCCGGTATGTCTTGCACTAAAGTATCTTGCGGTTAAGAGACGTTTTCCGAGGTTCGCGCCGCCTCGCATAGGAAAGCCCCAAAAGCGTACGGAGACGACGTATTCTCACGGTTGAGTTTACCTTGCAGCCTTTGCGTAATACCGCCTACCATTGTTGCGGATGAACTGGAGCATGCCCATTGAGCGACGATCCGTACAAAGTTCTCGGCGTCAGCAAAGACGCCTCTCAGGATGACATTCAAAAAGCCTACCGCAAGCTTGCCAAAAAGCTGCACCCTGACCTCAACCCTGGAAATAAAGCCGCCGAAGACGAGTTCAAGAAGGTCTCGGGCGCGTATGACGTGTTGGGCGATGCCGATAAGCGTGCGCGTTACGATCGCGGCGAAATCGATGCATCGGGCGCCGAACGCCCACAACGCGAATACTATCGCAATTATGCCGGCACTCAGGCAGACCCGTACGCGACCAATGAAGGCTTCTCCGATTTCTCCGGCGACGACGATATTTTCTCTAGCATCTTCCGGCGCGGCGCACGCAGCAACGTCCGCATGCGTGGGCAGGACATGCACTACCGGCTGGAGCTCGATTTTCTCGACGCGGTCAACGGTGGGATGAAGCAGCTGACGCTCCCTGACGGATCGGTTCTGGAGGTATCGATCCCGGCCGGCACACGGGATGGACAAACGCTCCGGCTGCGCGGCAAAGGCGGTCCCGGCTTAAATGGCGGCTCACCGGGCGACGCCCTGATCGAAATCGGCATTCGACCGCACCCGGTATTTACGCGGAAAGGTGACGACATTCACGTCGATTTGCAGTTGCCGCTCGCCGATGCCGTGCTCGGAGGCAAGATCAACGTGCCGACGATCGGAGGCTCGGTGACGATGACCGTGCCGAAATGGTCCAATACCGGCCGCGTGCTCCGCCTCAAAGGAAAAGGCATCCGCCGGGCTGACGGCGCCAACGGCGACGAATATGTCACCCTGAAAATCGTATTGCCCGAGAAACCCGATCCCGACCTCGAAAAGCTTATCAGGGATTGGCAGCTCGGCACAGGTACGCCGCATCAGAGCACGGAGGCTTGAGATGCTTTATCATGAGTTCCTCATTCGCGCGCGCGTCGAAGACAACGCCGTGAAAGAGTGGGTCGCCGCCGGCTGGCTGATCCCGGCCAATCAGAACGGCGAAACGGAATTCTCCGACATCGACGTCGCACGGGCGCATTTGATCAATGACCTGAAAGGCGGCATAGGCGTCAACGATGAAGGTATCGGCGTGATCTTGCACCTGCTCGATCAGCTTCACGGAGTGCGGCGGACGCTTAACGAGCTTCTGTCGGCAGTACAGTCAGGTCCGGACGACCTCCGTACCCGGCTCGTCGCGCATCTTGAGGGCACGCTTTCAGACCTGCGCACAGGTTCGCGCGAATAGCGTCGAGAGCCGCAGAATGCCAATTCGAGACGTTTGAGCGGCACTCGGCGGCATTCGAACGATTGCTTTCACAAGATGTTAAGTACACCGCTAAGCCCCTCGCCTCATTAACGGAATCGACGGGCATCTCGCATACAGTCCTCCACAGCCAGGCGTACAGTTCACCCTGGCGATCCGGCAGAGAAAGTATTGCGTTATGTCGCTCAAGTTGATGACCCGTCCGCGTCCCGCACCTTCCCAAGAAATCGACAGCCCGGAGGACATCGCCGAGATGATGGCCGAAGCTGCCCGCGTGGACGCGATGTTTCAGAGCGGCGCAATCTCAACCTTGTTTCCGTACGCTGTTGCATTCGCGGCCGCGGAGCCTGAGCCGTGCCAACACGCCTCGGACTCCGACGTGCATCGTCAGTTGACCCTTTTCTGATCCGGGAGCCAGCGCGGGAAGCGAGTCCAACTTGCGAACCCTTCGTCTCCAGCAACCGGCGACCCTTCCCCTTTTTTCGACCGCGGTAATAACACCCTCCGCCTGTTGCGCCGCGAAGCGCGGCTTATTGCGAGTGTCCTAAGCCGAAAGCCGTCAGAATATTCATTTGGCGGGCTTGCTGGCGCCTTCTTTTCGCATAGTGTCACGCGGCTGAAATTATTCAGTCATCGAACTGTGCTGGAGGCGCAATTTGAACCAAGTGGCATCGGGTTTGCTGGGTCGCTCTGGAATACGGAATGGACTAGCGACGGCACTTTTATCAGGTCTTTCCCTCTTGCTTCCCGCAGACGCGGGAGCCGAGGTATCTGTCGGCGAGCCGCAAACCTCGACAACGGCTGCGCCCCCCGAATATGTCCCCGACAGCGAATTTCCGTTCGAGCTGAAAAAGATCGTTGACGGCAAGCTAAAACTGCCATGGGCCATGGCTTTTCTTCCGGACGGCCGGATGCTGGTCACGGAACGGCCGGGCGGCCTGCGCATCATCGAAGGCGACACGATGTTGTCCGACTCGATCAGCGGTGTGCCTGAGGTCAGCGTTGGGGGCCATTCCGGCCTTCTGGACGTACTCGTCGATCGTAACTTTCCGAATACCCACCGGCTGTTTTTATCCTACATGCACGGCGGCCCCAACGGTTCCACCATCCGAATTCTCCGTGCCCGCCTCGATGGCATGGCGCTGATCGACAAGCAGGTCATTTTCGAAAGCCGGCCGGCGATCAAGAACGCTACCGACCAGATCGGCGGCCGCCTCGCCTTCGGACCGGACGGAATGCTTTATTTGACCATCGGGGACCGTTTCCAGATGGAGCGGGCTCAGAACCTGATGGACGACGGTGGCAAGATCATCCGCATTCGCGACGACGGCAGCATCCCTGACGATAACCCTTTCGTCGGACGGCCGGACGCCCTTCCCGAAATCTATAGCTACGGTCACCGCAATCCGCAGGGCCTCATCGGCAATGCGGGCGATGGCCGGCTGTGGTCGGTCGAGCAAGGGCCGAAGGGCGGTGACGAGCTGAACCTCATCACCTCAGGCGGCAACTACGGGTGGCCGCTCGTGACGTTCGGTACCAACTATGACGACACGATCATTTCCAATCTGACGTCGGCGCCGGGGCTGATCGATTCGGTGCATCACTGGGTGCCCTCGGTCGCAACCGCGAGCCTAGTTTCGTATTCGGGTTCGGTCATGCCCGAAGACTGGCTGGGCAACTTCCTGGTTGGCACGCTTGTCGGACAATGCCTCGTTCGGCTTGAGGTGACGAACGGTGTCGTCACCCGGGAACGTCGTTATCTCCACAACACGATTGGGCGCATTCGCGATGTCGCCGTCTCGGCTGACGGCTATATTTACCTCCTGACCGACGGCACCGCAGCATCGCTCTACCGGTTGGAGCCGACAGAGGATTTGCTGGCCAAGGCCAACAAGCCGCTTCAATAACCCGGCCCGGAAGACCGATTTAAACTCAGGGAGCAGGGCGTATGACGTCTTGCTCCTTTTTCATTAGGAATGGCGCCCAAGCCACGCACCACACCGAGGCTTCCACGCGCCTGTCAGTGCTGGCTCGATCGATCGCCCAATTGTCGTGGCATCTGCCTGATCTTTAATCGTGCATAGAGATTGACACTTTCCCCGGCTTACGCCCAAACTCATTTCGGAAATTGGGACGCCGTCACGCTGAGGTGACGAATAGCGTCACGTCGCCCAGAATTTCCCTATGGGAACTACTTGCTGGGGGACTTCAATGAGTGCACCAGAATCAAAAGTTATCGACGAGGACATCAAAGTCCTCCACTCGATGGGCTATGCGCAGGAACTTGCCCGGCGCATGCATACGTTCTCGAACTTCGCAATTTCATTCTCGATTATCTGTATCCTGTCAGGCGGCATCAATTCGTTGGCGCAGGCAACGTCCGGCTCCGGTGGCATCGGCATAGGAATCGGCTGGCCGCTAGGCTGTTTCATATCCGGCGTCTTCGCTCTCGCGATGGCGCAGATTAGCTCGGCTTATCCAACGGCGGGCGGCCTCTACCATTGGGGCTCGATTCTGGGCAACCGCTTTACCGGCTGGCTAACGGCATGGTTCAACCTACTCGGCCTTGTCACCGTTCTCGGCGCTATCAATGCCGGAACCTGGACCTTCTTCGAGGGCGCCTTTCCGGGGCTTGGCATTGAAAATAATCTGACAAATCAAACCATCTTCCTGGCGATCATCACCGGCACGATGGCTCTGATCAATCACTATGGAATTACGCTTACGGCCAAGCTCACGGACTTCTCAGGTTACCTCATCTTTGCGACCTCGGTCATCCTTGCGATTGTCTGTCTGATTTTTGCACCGAGCTGGGATTTTAGCCGCCTCTTCACCTTCCATAATTACTCCGGTGAAGCCGGCGGCGGCGTGTGGCCCGCGGTATCGGATACCTGGGTGTTCCTGCTCGGCCTCCTGCTGCCGATCTACACCATTACCGGATACGACGCTTCGGCCCACACATCGGAAGAAACGGTCGATGCCGCTCGTTCGGTGCCGAAAGGCATGGTGATGTCGGTCGTCTGGTCGCTGCTCTTCGGCTGGCTCATGCTGTCAGCGTTCGTGCTGATGATTCCGAATATGGATGAAGCTGCCAAACAGGGCTGGAACGTCTTCTTCTGGGCAATGGATCAGCGTGTTCCCGGAGGCATCAAGGAAGCGCTCTACATTGCGATCTTCATCTCGCAATTGCTTTGTGGCCTGGCGACAGTCACGTCGGCATCGCGGATGATCTTTGCGTTCGCCCGTGACGGCGGCTTGCCAGCCTCGAAGGCGCTCTCCAGGGTGTCGCCAAAGTATCGGACGCCGGTGACCGCGATCTGGACCGGCGCCATCGCCGCTTGGCTGTTCGTCTGGGGGGCGTCCGTCGTCTCGATCGCCGGCACGTCCGCCTATACGATCGTCGTCTCGTGTACCGTCATCTTCCTGTTCTTCTCCTTTGCAATCCCGATCACGCTCGGACTTTTTGCTTTCGGGACGGCGAAATGGCCGAAGATGGGACCTTGGAATATGGGATGGCCGCTCTATGCGCTGTTCAGCGTACTTTCGATCATTTCCATCATCCTGATCTTCATCATCGGCATCCAGCCGCCGAACGACTGGGCGTTGAACATTACGATCGGGTTCTTGATATTGACCGGCATCATCTGGCTTGCGTTCGAACGCAACCGCTTCAAAGGCCCGCCCATCGGCGACATGATCGCCAAGCGGCAGGCTGAAATCAAAGCGGCGGAGGCTGCCGTCGGCGAAGGGCACTAAGCCCGTTCAATGTCAACATTTAGGGCGGGCCGGATCAATCGATCCGGCCCGTATCTATGAAATAGTGTGCGTGATTTCTGATTAGGGAGGATGGACGATGGCTAACCGGCTCAAAGGAAAGATCGCGATTATATCTGGCGGAGCAACCGGCATGGGCGGAGCTTCGTCCCGGCTTTTTGCAGCCGAGGGCGCGGCAGTCGGCGTCATCGATCGAAACAAGGACGCTGGAGAAGCCGTCGTCGAGGAAATCAACAAAGCAGGCGGCAAAGCCGTCTTCGCTGCCGCAGACGTCGCGGACGAAGCGCAAGTTAATGCTGCCGTTGAAAGCGCGACTTCCGCGCTCGGTCCGGCAAATGTACTGTTCAATCATGCCGGGACCATCATCATTAAACCGTTCCTAGACATGACGCTTGATGAATGGGAATGGCTGATGGGCATCAACGTCCGAAGCATGTTCCTCATGACGAAGGCCGTGCTGCCGGGCATGCTCGCTCAGGGAAGCGGTTCGATCGTTTGTACGTCGTCGATCTCAGCCGTCGCCGCGACACCGATGGAAACGGCGTACAATACGTCAAAGGGCGCATGCCACATGTTTGCCCGTTCCATCGCCGTCGAATATCGCGATAGGGGAATCCGTTGCAATGCGGTATGTCCCGGCTTCGTCAAAACGCCCCATGGTCTTCGCGAAGTCGCCGAGCTGACGAAGCTCGGGGTCGATGCCTCCGAAGAGGCCCTTGCCGTTCAGCAGGGCCGGCTCTGCGAGCCCGAGGAGGTTGCCCGCGCGGCGCTGTTCCTCGCCAGCGACGAAGCAAGCTTCGTCAACGG
Organism: Hyphomicrobium sp.; assembly: GCF_035548195.1. Lineage (GTDB taxonomy): Bacteria > Pseudomonadota > Alphaproteobacteria > Rhizobiales > Hyphomicrobiaceae > Hyphomicrobium_B. The sequence continues at coordinate 38,458 of NZ_DASZTY010000025.1, read as the reverse complement.
TGCGCATCTCTTCGTCGACAATTGCTTTACCGCTGTATGAGCCAAAACTTTTTTGACATGATCGTTGCCGGCGTCGGCGCCATGGGCGCCCAGACCTGCTGGCATCTCGCGCAGCGGGGACAGCGTGTTCTGGGTCTCGATCGCTATGATATCCCGAACAGCATGGGCTCGTCGCATGGCGTGCACCGGATCGTTCGGCTCGCCTATTTCGAGCACCCGCTTTATGTGCCGGTCCTGCGGCGGGCGTATGAGCTTTGGCGACAGACGGAACAGCTTTTCGGGGAGCAACTTCTCTTCATCACCGGCTCGCTGGATATCGGCCCATCGGGCTCCGAGATCCTCAACGGTTCGCTCGAAAGCTGCAATCTGCATCGTCTTTCTCACGAACTGCTCGATGCAACCGCGGTGAACGCGCGCTATCCAGGATATAAAATTCCGGAAGGTTACGCTGCGGTGTATCAGGCCGATGGCGGCTTCGTTGCATCGGAGCGAGCCGTCATCGCAGCTGCGACGTTAGCAATGAACGCTGGCGCGACGCTACGGGCGCGCGAAGCAATCCTGGATTTCGACCGGCTCTCCGGTGGCGGCGTCAAGGTCACAACGACAAGAGGCACGTACGAAACCGGACGTTTAGTGATCTCCACAGGAGCCTGGATCGGCGAGCATATTCCCGCGTTGAAGTCGACGACGGTTCCAGAGCGCCAGGTGCTCGGCTGGTTCCGTCCGAAAAAGCCCGAGCGCTTCCGGCTTGGATGCTTTCCCGTTTCGAACCTCAAGTCCGAAGACGGCCATTTCTATCAGTTCCCCGTGTGGGGCGTGCCCGGATTCAAGATTGGCCGCTACCATCATCTCAAGGAACAAGGGCTGGCCGACGAACTCTCGCGCGAACCGAATGCGGCCGACGAAGCCGCGCTGCGATCAGGTCTGAAACGTTTTTTCCCCGATGCCGACGGCGATCTTCTCGCCATGCGCACATGCATGTTCACGAATACGCCCGACGAGCACTTCGTAATCGATACGATGCCGGGCTTTGAAGAGGTTATCGTTGCATCGCCATGTTCAGGCCATGGCTTCAAGTTTTCGAGTGCGATCGGCGAAATTCTCGCAGACCTCGCGATGAACAGGCCGCCAAAGTTCGATCTCTCGCCGTTTAAGATCACAAGGTTCCGCTAGCTATTTAAAAACCAAGCGCGTCTATTTAAGCAACTCAGGGCCGTTGCGGCCTTCGATCAGGAATTGCGATTCATCTTTCAGATTGACGCCGGAAAGCCCGCGGCGAAGCGCTTCGCGCAATAGCCATGCGGCCTTAAACGCCGCTTCATCGTAAGAGAGCCCGCGCGGCCGGATGTTCGAAATGCAATTGCGGTCGGCATCCTTCAGGCCAACGCGCGGCGCAAACGTGAGATAGGCGCCGAGGCTGTCGGGCGATGACAACCCAGGCCGCTCACCGATCAAAACCAACACGGCTTTCGCGCCCAAAATCTCACCAGCCTCGTCGCCCAGCGCGACGCGAGCGTCATCCGCCAAAAGTACCGGCCCCAGTTGCCATCCGGCGCGGCGCGCATGATCGAGAAAGGCGGACATTGTCGACACGACATTAGCCGCAACACCCATCGACGAAAGGCCGTCTCCGACAAGAACGACGAGATCGAGTTTCGTCAATGCCGTTTCGGAAAGTTGCTGCAACGCCTCGCGCGATTCCGACGATAGTCTGCGACCAAGGTCAGGGCGCCGCAAATATTCCGAGCGGTCATGCGATGCGCTCTTGATGCGAACGGTTTCGAGCCCGAGCGCGTGAAGCCCCTGCTCGATCGGCGCCCAATCGAGGGGCGTCGTCACCGCATCACGCGCCATGGCGTGCGATAGCGCGAAATTCAAAACTTCGCGCGTCGGCATCGCCGCGCCCGAACGTCCGAGACCGATGCGAGCATCCGTAAACTGGCGAAGGTTGGCCCAGGGATCCGTCGTCATGCCGCCATCCCCTGCGCGTGAGTGAGAAGCGGATTACCGGGCCGATGCGGCGCAAGATGGCCTGTCGGATCGGTCACACCAATGCGCGACAGCCATTCCTCGAATTCCGGTGCGCGCTTCAGACCCAACGCCTCACGGACATAAAGTGCGTCGTGAAACGACGTCGATTGATAGTTCAGCATGATGTCATCGGCGCCTGGAATGCCCATGATGAACGTAACGCCTGCCGCGCCGAGCATCATCAGGAGAATGTCCATGTCGTCCTGATCGGCCTCGGCGTGGTTTGTGTAGCAAACATCGCAGCCCATCGGCAGCCCGAGCAGCTTGCCGCAGAAATGATCCTCCAGCCCCGCACGGATGATCTCCTTGCCGTTGTAGAGATATTCCGGCCCGATGAAACCGACGACGGTGTTGACGAGCAGAGGCTTGAATTGACGAGCCACCGCATACGCGCGGGCTTCGAGAGTCTGCTGGTCGGCGCCGTGATGCGCCTCCGCCGAAAGCGCTGAACCCTGCCCCGTCTCGAAATACATGCAGTTGTCGCCGACGGTGCCGCGTTTAATCGAGAGCGCCGCTTCTCGGCCTTCTTTGAGATGCGCGAGAGTTACGCCAAACGAAGCATTGGCCGCCTCGGTGCCCGCAATCGACTGGAATACCAGATCGACGGGCGCCCCTTTCGCGATCGCGTCTATCGTCGTCGTGACGTGGGTCAGCACGCAGCTTTGAGTCGGGATTTCAAAGCGGCGGATGATGTCATCCATCATCTGTAAGAGATCGGTGATCGCCGTAACATTGTCGCTCGCCGGATTGATGCCGATGACGGCATCGCCGCAACCGTACATCAGGCCGTCGACGATGGACGCCGCAATCCCTTTCTTGTCGTCGGTGGGATGATTGGGTTGCAGTCGCACCGACATGTGACCGGGCAATCCGATGGTGTTGCGGAACTTGGTGACGACGTGCGCTTTTTTTGCGCCGAGGACGAGATCCTGATTGCGCATGATCTTCGACACCGCTGCAACCATCTCCGGCGTCAGCCCCGGCGCAAGTGCGGAAACAGTTTCGGCCGTCGCTTTTTCGGAAAGGAGCCAATCGCGGAATTCACCGACCGTCATGTGTGCGACGGGCGAAAAGGCAGCCGCATCGTGCGTGTCGATGATGAGCCGGGTCACGTCGTCGTCCTCATAGGGAACGACCGCTTCCGCTAGAAACGTTTTCAGAGGAACATCGGAGAGCGCCATTTTGGCAGCAACGTTTTCGGCCGCCGATGTTGCGGCAATGCCCGCCAGCACGTCTCCGGAGCGCGGCGGCGTCGCCTTCGCGAGCAATTCCTTCAGTGTCGCAAATGCGTAGGTCGTCCCGCCGGCCTGCACCTTGTACATAAGCGTTCTCCTGGTCCTGAACCGCCAGCCGTCCTCAATAATGTCTCCGAACGGACGGCGCGCAAGCGGGAATTACCGGGCAAATGTTTGTCACGGCTGCATGATCCTTATGCAGTAATTGCCCCCTTCGATTTCGCCGAGGCCTGCGACGCGCCTAATCTGGCTTGCTCCGCCACACCGGCTATGAAGGCATCGATCGATGCGCGAAACGCCGCTCCCGGGTCGAGTGCCTTCAGCGCAGATACCAGAGAGCGCGTGGCTTTGTAGGCCACAGGATCGAGCGCGTTCAGTTCTGCTTCGTCAGCGTCCCCGATAGGCCGCAACAAACCTTCTGCTTCGGCCAGCGCAAACCCCAAAATGAAAGCGTAGAATGCAAGACCCAGTCCCGCCGCTTCTGCATCGGCCAAGCCCGCGCGGCGCATGGCGCAGTAAACGATCTCGCTCGATACGTGGTCGGCAGGCCCGGTCGCATGATAGCGAAAATGAAGGTGAAATATGCGCGGGTAGCGATGCGCGAGCGAGCGATAGGAGTCGGCAACTGCCCTCAGATCACTCCGCCAGCACTTCGTCGCCACCGGCACCTCGACGCCTTGCAAAGCGTGGTCTGCGATCGCCCTCAACAACTCTTCCTTAGAGCGGAAATGATGCAGCACCGTCATCGGATCGACGCCGAGAATGCCCGCGAGCTTGCGGATGGAAAAGCCGCTTTCGCCTTCATTGGCAAAAAGCTCAAACGCGGCTTCCAGAATGGCCTGCTTATCGACCTTGCGACGCGCCCGGGTGTTTAAGGCAACCATTCTTTCCAACCCTCTTGACACTTCTACGGTGTAGACTTTAGTTTTATCAGAAAGCAAGTAAAGCCCGCCCGGTCAATAAAATTAAGTCCTTTTTTCCGGGCTTCGGCATTGGAACTCCGTCGATGGGATCGATGCATCTCTGGCTCATCGCTTTGCGCCTACATTGCGCCGGGCTTCGCCTATTGCCAATGCTGGCCAGAGACGAGCTTCCCCATCCAAAGCGCGAGCTTCTGAAGCTTTGTGCACGCATCGGCTATACGCCGCAATGACGTCTCTCAGCCGTTCTTTCGCCGGTCATCCGAGTGTGCCATTCGCTGGAGACAGTGCCGTGTCCAATCGCATCAAGACTAAGCAATTCCAAGATCTCGACTCGCAGCATCATCTTCACCCCTTCACGACGCATCAATCGCTGCGGACCGAAGGGCCGCGCGTCATCGTCAAGGGCGAAGGTGCTTATCTTTACGATAGCGAAGGCGCGCGCATCCTCGACGGAATGGCCGGGCTTTGGACAACGAACATCGGCTACGGCAACAAGGAGCTAGCCCAGGCAGCCTACGATCAGATCCTAGAGCTGCCATTCTACAATACGTTTTTTAAGACGACGCACCCTCCCGTCGTCGCCCTCGCGCGAAAGCTCGCGGAATTAGCGCCCGCCAACCTCAATCAGGTTTTTTTTGGGTCTTCGGGTTCGGAATCGAATGACACCGCGATCCGCCTTATCCGCCATTACTGGGCGCTAAAGGGAGAGCCGAAACGCCGGATCATCATCAGCCGCAAGAATGCATACCACGGCTCGACCATCGCATCCGGCTCGATGGGCGGCATGAGCCACGTGCATCACCACAGCTATCCCGTGTACGAAGGCTTTCGCCACGTAATGGACCCCTGCTGGTATGACGAATCCTTCGACGGCGAAACACCGGAAGCTTTCGGACTTCGCGCGGCCCGCGCGATCGAAGACGAAATTCTGCGCTTCGGGCCGGAGAATGTCGCCGCCTTCGCTGGAGAACCGGTGCAAGGCGCGGGCGGTGTGAAGATCGCACCTGACAGCTATTGGCCGGAAGTGCAGCGCATCGTCGATAAGTACGGCATCCTGCTGTTAGCTGACGAAGTGATCACCGGCTTCGGCCGTCTCGGATCGTGGTTCGCGTCCGAATACTACGGCATTCGTCCGAACCTGATTACCTTCGCAAAAGCGGCAACCTCCGGCTACATTCCCCTTTCCGGTGTGCTCGTTGACGACAAGATCGTCGATGCGCTGATGGCCGAGAACGATGACTTCAATCACGGCTACACGTTCTCAGGCCACCCCGTCGCCTGCGCCGTCGCTTTGAAGAATTTAGAGATCATGGAGCGCGAACGTCTCGTACCGCGCGTGAAGGATGAGACTGGCCCGGCGCTCGCGAGACTGTTGTCGCGCTTCAAGGACCATCCGATCGTCGGAGAGGTTCGCTCCGTCGGCATGATGGGCGCCATCGAACTCGTCGCTGACAAGAAGACACGCCGCCGCTTTGCCGATCCCGGTCGCGTTGGACTGATCTGCCGCGATCATTTCTTCCGCGGCGGCTTCATCATGCGCGCGGTTTTCGACACCATGGTATGCGCCCCTCCCTTGATCTGGACGGAAGCGCAATTCGATGAAGCGGGCACGGCCATCCAAAAAGCGCTCGATCAAACGCTCGCCGATGTCAAAGGAGAAGTGACGGCATGAGCCGCCCCATCGTTGTGATTCCAAGCTGCACGAAGGACATTGGAGGTCTGACGTTCGATGTAGTCGGACGAAAGTACTCGGCTGCCGTCGCCGAAGTCTCCGAATGCCAACCGCTGCTGATACCGCTTGGCAAGAGCATGGCAGACATCGGCTCCGTGCTGGAGGTTGCCGATGGTATTTTGCTCTCGGGAAGTCTCTCGAACGTCGAGCCGCTGCATTACGGCGACGAGCAGCCGTTAGATCCCAAAAGCGTCGATCGCGACCGGGATGCGTTGACGCTGCCTTTGATCCGAACTGCCGTTGAACGCAAGATCCCGCTATTCGCGATCTGTCGCGGATTTCAGGAATTCAACGTCGCGCTCGGCGGCACTTTGCACCAGGCGGTGCACACCGTCGATGGACATCACGATCATCGCGAACCGGCGGATGAGGATTACGAGATCAAGTTCGGGCCGAAGCATCAGGTTCGTCTTGCGGGCGAGCTAAAAAATTGGCTCGGCAAAGAACAGCTGACAGTGAATTCGCTGCATTGGCAGGGCATCAAAAAACTGGCGGCGCCTCTGGTCGCCGAAGCTTTCGCGGAAGACGGCCTTATCGAAGCTATTCGAGCACCTGATGGAAATGCGTTTTCTCTCGGCGTGCAGTGGCATCCGGAGTGGCACCCCGACACCAATCCCGCGTCGGTTGTCCTCTTCCGCCGCTTCGGCGACGCAGCCCGCAGCAGAATTGCGAAGGGCCGCGCAGCATGAGCGACACGTTCATTACCATCGACGAAACCGAGGCGTTTCTTAACGCCAACCCCGACGTAAGGTGGATCGATCTCATCCTGTTCGACATGAACGGCATTCCGCGGGGAAAGCGATTCCGGCGCGACGATCTCCTTGGCGTCGCGAAGAACGGCTTGCTCATTCCATCGACGGTATTTGTCATGGATGCGCGCGGCAATTGCATCGAGGAAACAGGCAGGCTTTGGGAGACGGGCGACCCTGACGTTCAGTTCCGCATGCTGGAAGGCACCCTACGGCCCATCCCCGTTGGCGAAGGTAGACACGCGCAGGCCGTCATCTCCGTCTCCGAGCCGGACGATCTTTGTCCGCGCGGCGTCCTAGCAAAACAAGTCTCGGAGTTCGACGCTTTGGGACAAACGCCGGTCGTTGCGGTCGAGCTCGAATTCTATGTGACCAAGCCGCAAACGAACGGGGCTTTCAAGCTGGAAACGCCGGACGGCCTGTCGGACGACCCCGAGCGTCCGATGACATTTCAGTTCGACGAGATCGACGTCCTGTCGCCTTTCATCGATACAATTTACAAGATTGCTGACTCACAAGGTCTCCCGGTCGACGCAATCATGCAGGAATCGGGGCCGGGACAGTTCGAAATCAATCTCAAACATAAAGCCGATGCGGTCGGCGCCGCGACCGATGGGTTATTGTTGAAGCGTTGCGTCAAGGCTGCCGCAAAGGCCCACGGGCTTGAGGCGACATTCATGGCGAAACCGCACCATGAGTGGCCGGGCTCCGGAATGCACCTGCACGCGAGCTTATTCGATCGCGACGGTCACAACGTCTTTTCAGGTGATCCGATGTCGCCGCTGTTCCGCCACGCCATTGGGGGACTGCAGGCGACAATGTGCGATTTCATGGCGGTTTGGGCGCAATCGGCAAATTCCTATCGCCGGTATGTTCCAAAGAATTATGTCTCGATGGCCGCGCATTGGGGATTCAACAATCGCAACGTCGCGCTCCGTATTCCGCGCGCCTCCGGTCCGGCCACGCGTGTCGAGCATCGCGTTGCCGGAGCCGATGCCAATCCCTTTCTCGTTCTCGCCGCCATACTCACCGGAATTCGGCACGGCATGGCAAACAAGATCGAGCCTGGGCCCGTAGCCGAAGGCGATCCAGATGGTTGCGACGCTCCGCAGCTGCCGACAATCTGGTTTAACGCTCTTGAAGGCTTCCATAAATCGAGAGTCGTTAGAGACGCATTCGGACCGGCGTTCCAGGACGTCTATTATCGCTTGAAACAGACGGAACGAGCGAATTTCGAACGCATCGTCACGTCGCTCGATCACGCGTGGTACGCCCAAGTTGCATAAGGCATTTACGTCATGACATCGCTCGCGCATTTCGAAGCGCTCGCCGGTTCATTGAAGCTCCCAGGCGAAGCCGTCATCGACGGCAAGCATGTGCCCAGCGCATCCGGAAAGACCTTCGCGAATGTTGGCCCCCGGAACGGACGCATTCTCAATCACATCGCGCAATGCGACGAAACCGAGATCGATGCTGCCGTAAAAAGTGCGCGCCGCGCGTTCGAGGACGGGCGATGGCGAAAGCTTCACTATCGCGACAAGAAGCGCATTCTTTTCAAGCTCGCGGAATTGATGGAGCGCGAAGCGGAAAATCTTGCCGTTCTTGAAAGCCTCGATGTCGGAAAGCCGATCACGAACGCGCTGCAAGGCGACATTCCAAATGCAATCCGATCATTGCGCTATTACGCCGAAGCACTCGACAAGGTTTACGGTGAGGTTGGCCCCGAAGCGCCTGATCGGTTCTCGTTCGCCGTCCACGAACCGCTTGGCGTCGTCGGTGCCATCGTCCCGTGGAATTTTCCATTGCATATGGCGATGTGGAAAGTCGCGCCCGCACTCGCGATGGGAAACTCAGTCATCCTGAAGCCTGCAGAGCAATCGCCGCTGACCGCACTGAAACTCGGCGAACTAGCGCTTGAAGCAGGCGTCCCCGCTGGCGTTTTAAACATTGTGCCAGGTCTCGGCGCGGAGGCCGGCAAGGCGCTGGCCTTGCATAACGACGTCGACATGATCGCCTTCACAGGCTCCGGTGCGGTCGGTAAACTACTGATGCAATATTCCGGACAAAGCAATCTGAAGCGCGTTAGCCTCGAACTCGGCGGCAAATCTCCGCATATCATATTTGCGGATTGTCCCGATCTCGACCGCGCCGCAGCCGAAGCCGCGTGGGGCATCTTTTACAATGCCGGGCAGGTTTGCACCGCGGGCTCGCGCCTTCTCGTGTCAGAAGCAATCGCGGATGATTTTCTCGACCGGCTGCTCGGCGTCGCGCGCAAGATCGTTTCTGGCGATCCGCTTGAGCCCGCGACGACATCCGGCGCGATGGTAAGCGAAGAGCAGATGAAAACAGCCTTGCGCTACATCGAAACGGCTAAGAACGAGGGAGCCCGACTTGCGCTCGGTGGCAAACGCACACGCGTGGACAGCGGCGGTTTCTACATCGAGCCAACTGTCTTCGACGACGTAAACCCCGAAGCCACGCTGGCGCGGCAGGAAGTCTTCGGTCCGGTTCTTGCGGTGACAAAATTCAAGTCGCCGGACGACGCCATCCGCATTGCAAACGACACCACTTATGGACTCGCTGCCGGTCTCTGGACCAAGGACATTTCACTCGCACACCGTGCTGCCCGCGAAATCCGCGCCGGCCTCGTCTGGATTAACGGCTGGGACAGCTGCGACATCACGATGCCGTTCGGAGGCTTTAAACAGTCCGGTTTCGGTCGCGATCGCTCGCTGCACGCCTTACATAAGTATGCGGACCTGAAATCCGTTTCGATTACGCTCTGAGCCCCCGGAGTTGCGCCCATGAACGCCAAAACGACCTCAACATTTCCGACGGCCGCCCTGATCGGCGGCGATTGGGTGACTTCATCCAAGACATTTCCCGTCTACGATCCAGCGACCGGCGACAAGCTTGCCGACGTCCCCGATATGGGCGCCGAGGACGCATGTCGCGCTATCGACGCAGCATCCAAAGCATTTCCCGAGTGGGCGGCAAAACCTTCGAAGGAACGCGCGCAAATTCTTCGCCGGTGGCATGAGCTCCTTCTGTCCGAGAACGAAGCTCTGGCGCAATTGATGACAGCCGAGCAAGGCAAGCCGCTGACGGAAGCGCGCAACGAGGTCGCGTATGGCGCTTCTTTCGTCGAGTGGTTCGCCGAGGAAGGCAAACGCGCCTACGGCCATACCATTCCGACGACGGCGTCGGCGCGGCGCTTTATCACGATCAAGCAGCCTATCGGCGTCTGCGCAGCGATCACACCGTGGAATTTTCCGCTTGCGATGATCACCCGCAAAGTTAGCAGCGCACTGGCCGCTGGATGCACGATCATCGTCAAGCCGTCGGAGGAAACGCCGCTATGTGCGCTTGCCGTCGCCAAGCTCGCAGTAGACGCCGGTGTGCCTCCGGGCGTGTTTAACGTCATTACCACCCTCGACGCCGCCGGAGTCGGAAAGGCACTGACTGCGGATGCCCGCGTGCGCAAGCTCACATTTACCGGATCGACGGAAGTCGGCAGAATTCTTTATCGCCAGTCGGCCGATACGATCAAAAAACTGACGCTTGAACTCGGAGGCAATGCGCCACTGATTGTCTTCGACGACGCGGATCTGGATCGCGCCATCTCAGGCACAATGGCGTCGAAGTTCCGCAATGCAGGACAAACGTGCGTCTGCGCCAACCGCATTCTCGTGCAGGCCGGGATTTACGACCGCTTTGTCACCGCTTTGAAAAAGGAGGTTGCAAAGCTGACGGTCGCGCCGGGACGCGATCCGAAATCGACGGTTGGACCACTGATCAACGCCGATGCCGTCGCAAAGGTAAAATCGCGGCTTGCCGATGCGACCGCACGCGGCGCGAAAATCGAGGTCGGAGGCACGCCGGACTCTCATGGCGCGCTCTTCTTCACACCAACGATTTTGACCGGCGTCAAACCGGAGATGCAGATCGCGAGCGAAGAAATCTTCGGCCCTGTCGCTTCGATTATTCGTTTCGAGACCGAAGCCGACGCCATCCGTATCGCAAACGACACGCCATATGGGCTGGCCGCTTATTTGTTCAGTCGGGACATCGGGCGCGCCTGGCGTGTCGCCGAGGCGCTTGAATCTGGAATGGTCGGTATTAACGAGGGCCTGTTCTCGAATGAGGTCGCACCGTTCGGAGGCGTCAAGCAGTCCGGCCTCGGCCGCGAAGGCGCTCAGGAAGGCCTTGAGGAATATCTTGAGACAAAATTCCTCTGCCTTGGCGGCATCACCGATTAGCGGTCAAGTTGCGCAACGCGGAATGCTTTAACGTCCGCGTCGCGCCCCCATGAAAGCCCTTTACCACTGGCACGTTTCTAAAGGACCGCCGCAATGAACGTACAAAGCAAGCCCAACGATCTTGCGGCTTTCTGGATGCCGTTTTCGGCAAATCGCCAATTCAAGAAGGCACCTCGCCTGTTCGTCGGCGCGGAAGGCACCCACTACATCACCAACGATGGCCGCCGCGTTCTCGACGGCACGTCGGGGCTGTGGTGCGTCAACGCTGGCCACTGCCGTCCCAAAATCGTCGAAGCCATCAAGCGACAAGCCGAGACGCTCGATTTCGCTGGGACGTTCCAGATGGGACATACCCGCGCTTTCGAGGCCGCGAACCGGCTGATCTCGATAGCGCCAAAAGGTTTCGAGCACGTCTTTTTCACGAACTCTGGTTCCGAGTCGGTCGAAACCGCACTGAAAATGGCAATCGCTTACCATCGTGCCAAAGGCAACGGCACGAAAGTTCGATTGATCGGCCGCGAGCGCGGCTATCACGGCGTCAATTTCGGTGGCATGTCCGTCGGCGGAATCGGCGGCAACCGGAAGATGTTCGGTTCACTTCTCGCAGGTGTCGATCATCTCCGGCATACACACGATCTGTCGCGCAACGCCTTCGTGCGCGGAGAGCCGGAGCATGGCGCAGAACTTGCCGACGATCTCGAACGTCTCGTTGCTCTGCACGATGCTTCGACCATTGCCGCCGTGATCGTCGAGCCCGTCGCCTGCTCAACGGGCGTTCTCATTCCTCCAAAGGGCTACTTAACGCGCCTCGAAGCGATCTGTAAAAAGCACGATATTCTTCTGATTGCCGACGAAGTCATCACGGCATTTGGCCGGCTCGGTACGCCATTCGGTTCAGACTACTTCGGCATATCGCCCGACATCATTACGACCGCAAAAGCGATCAGCAACGGCACGATTCCGATGGGCGCCGTATTTGTCAAATCGCATATCCATGACGCGTTCATGAACGGTCCGGAATGGATGATCGACTTCTTCCACGGATACACCTACTCGGGCCATCCGATGGCGTGCGCGGCGGCTCTCGGCACACTCGACACGTTCGAAGACGAAGGATTGCTGACACGCGCGAGCGAGCTTGCGCCCTATTGGGAAGAGCGCGTGCACGCGCTCAAGGGCTTGCCGCACGTCATCGATCTTCGCAACATCGGCTTAATTGGCGCGGTCGAGTTTGAACCCGATCCGGCACAACCCGCCAAACGCGCCTACGAACTTTTCGTTAAATGCTTTGAGAACGGACTTCTTGTTCGTCAAACCGGCGACATCATCGCGCTATCGCCGCCGCTTATCATTTCAAAGGATGAGATCGATCAGCTGTTCGACACATTTGCGAAGGTTTTAAAAAGCGCAACGTAACGCGGCCACTCTGCGATCTCACTGCGCTTGAAAATCAAATACGCCAAATCGAGAACGCTGCCGAAGGCCGCTCCCGATCATCCAAACCGGCGGCGGCCGTAACGAGAGCGTTACTTTGCTTTTTTTACGTGCCGCTCGATCCGAGTTTTGCACTCGGGAGCGAGACCACTCAGATGTTGTGACAGGCAATCGCGAATCTTGTGCTTGCCGTGCTCCACATCGGCGCAAAACTTTTGGATGTCGGCCGAGCACACGCCGTGCCTGGTGCCGACCACATGAGCGGGCGCGCCATTGGCTCTATCGTCCGCAGCGTACGCGTTAAGCGCGCCGGCAGCCATGAACGCAGCCGCCACGAGATAAAATTTCATCGTCCCCCCCCTTACGTACAAAGTCCCGGCCGCCGACTCGTAAATACTCCTTTACCTCGCGAGGCCTTCTCTTTGCCGATGTTTCCGCTCTGCTTCCCAATGAAAATGCGCCGCCACTTACGCAGCGGCGCAATCCAGTGCGCCTTCTTTTTTCAAGAGTACGGCGTCAACGCAAGTATGGGCAAACTCGCTCGTTGCCACGACGATCGATATACGTGCCCGTACGGTAGCTGAAGTCCGGGAAATCCCGCGCGCAGCGATCCATGTCTCGCGGAGCCGCACGATGCTCGGAAATCGCCGAAGCGATCAATGCGCCGCCGATGATGCCTCCGAACAGAGCGCCCGGTCCCCAACCCCAGCCGCCATGTCGGCGCCAGTAGACTTTGTTAACTGTCGCATCCGGCTTTGCGTGAGCGATAGCGCCAGAGACGAATGGCGCAGCCGAAGCTTGCCCGGTCACGGCAACGTTTGCAACGATGCTCGCCGCAGCAACAGCTGCGGCAATCGATTTGCGAAATTTGGTCATGTGTAGAAACCCTCATCCAAATGGGATGCCTGTGCATAAAACGCGATTCGCATCGCATTCCGTCGCCGCCCCGAAAATTCCTTATTCGGTTTTGAGCCTATCGCGACCGATTTGCGACTGACGCCGAGTTGGCTGTCAAATACGTCGAAATTACGCTGGCGGAGGGAATTTACACGAGTTCAGCAACCGTCGTCGCTGTTCCGACAACGCCAGCCTGAGTTGCTGCCACAAACCAATTGCACTCGAAACATCGAAAAGAAAACCGGCCGCTCCTTGGGGGGAAAGGAGCGGCCGGCGCGTCGTCCGCCGTTGAGGGATACGGCGGCACGGGGGTTTCTGATTTCTACTCCGCAGCGACCTGAAAAGATCGGGCACCATCGAGAGTGTCGAAGCCGAGCGACCGAGCGACAGCCTGATGCGCGATGCGCCCATCTTTGACGTTCAATCCGGCAGCCAAGTGCGGGTTGTGATCCAAGGCTGCGAGCCCCTTGTCCGCAAGTTGGATCACGAAAGGCAGCGTTGCGTTGTTCAACGCCTGGGCCGACGTCACGGGCACGGCTCCGGGCATGTTCGCCACGCAATAGTGCACAACACCATCGATCTCGAACGTCGGATGCGCATGCGTCGTCGGTTTCGATGTTTCGAAGCAGCCGCCCTGATCGATCGCGACATCGACGAGAACCGCCCCTTTCTTCATGTGTTTGAGCATCGCCCGCGTTACGAGCTTCGGCGCACTTGCACCTGGAACCAGCGCCGCTCCGATAACGACGCCTGACGCAAGCACCTCGTGTTCGATAATATCCATTGTCGACGCAAGCGTCGTCACCCGGCCTTGGAACAATTCGTCGAGATGACGGAGGCGCGGAAGCGACTTGTCGATGATCGTCACGTCTGCGCCGAGCCCGACCGCCATTCGCGCCGCATGCGCCCCGACGACCCCGCCGCCGAGCACAACAACTTTTGCTGGTTTTACGCCAGGCACACCGCCGAGCAGAACGCCCCGTCCGCCGGCCGGACGCCGTAGAGCCATTGCCGCTGCTTCGATCGAAAGGCGACCTGCGACTTCGCTCATCGGTGCGAGCAATGGCAGGCCGCCGTTCGTGTCCGTTACTGTCTCATAGGCGATGGCGGCGACACCCGATTGCATCAAGCCGATGGCCTGCGCTGGATCGGGAGCCAAATGCAGATAGGTGAAAAGGATTTGATTGGGTCGGAACCGCTCGCATTCGATGGGCTGCGGCTCCTTTACTTTCACGATCATATCGGCGTAGCGAAAGACGTCCTCGGCGCTGGCGGCGATCCGCGCACCGGCCTCCTGGTACGCCGCGTTGTCGGCGAAGATGCCATTGCCCGCGCCGGATTGGATGACAACCTCATGCCCGCGTGACGTCAGCTCGCGCACCGAGCTTGGTACCAGCCCTACACGAAACTCATCGCTCTTGATCTCTGTCGGAATGCCAATCCGCATGGCACGCTCCACGCGAAGAATCGATTTCTACGGCGTAGAATGACGCACTTTGTGTGCAGATACAGCGCAATTTACCTTGTAGGCGGCCCTTCCTGCGCAGATAATCTGCGGAATAATGACAATTCGCGCTGGAAAATGACGACACCTCCACTCGACGCGCTTGATAAAGCCATCCTGGCTGCTCTCGTTTCGGACGGGCGACAATCCCAAGTCGAACTGGCTGACCGCGTGCCATTGTCACCCACGGCGATCGCTCGGCGTATCCGGGCTCTCGAAGAAAACGGCGTCATCGACGGCTACCATGCGCAAATCAGCCGGAAGGCGCTCGATCTGACGATGATGGCCATCGTGCAGATCAGTCTGAAAAGCCAAAATGAGGAATTGCTCGCAGCGTTCGAAAAGGCCGCCGACGCGGCGCCTTCGATCGTCTCTTGCTACATGATGTCGGGAGAGGACGATTACATCATCACCGTCCTCGCGCACGACCTCGCCGACTTCGAGCGTATTCACAAGGAACAGCTTTCGCGGCTGCCCGGAGTCTCGCGGTTGCGATCGAGTTTCGTGCTGCGCGAAGTCGTAAGCCGGCCGCTACCGCTGACATGCCTCTCGCAATAGCCGATTTGCGCGGCGATCCGCCGTTCGGCCTCAGGGCGCCAACGCAGCCGCCGCCGTCGGCGGAGGCGCGTCGTCGTTATCGCGTTGATAAGCCGTGCGCACGGCGGCACTGTCACGGCCGTAGATATCCGGGCGGAATTCGACGAGACCGCTCGACGGCTCGGCCCACGCAGTGATGTAAGCGAAATAAACCGGTATCGGATGCGTGAGTTTCAATTCCATCGGCTGTCCGCCCGCCAGCGTCGCGCGTACGCGGCCCGGTTGCTCCCAGCCCGGCTCGTAATGCGCGATCCAATCTCCGAGATCGAAGACATTCTGCACGCGGACGCAACCGGCGCTAAACGGACGGCTCTGCTGGTCAAAGAGATTCTTCATCGGCGTGTCGTGCATATAGACGCCATACTGGTTCGACATATCGATACGAAGCAACCCGAGTGCATTCTTTTCGCCGGGATCCTGCTTGAATTTATAGCTCGCGACTTGAGGTGAATTCCAATCGATCGTCTTCGGATCGAGCTCGGGTCCATTGTAGCCGTTATAAACGCGTATCCCTTCTTGTTCGAGATAACCCGGCTCATGCTTCAGGCGCGGAATGAGGTCGAGCGTCGCCACACTCTCGGGCACCCGCCAATAAGGGAAAAAGTTGAGTGCCTTGATCATGGCGCGCACTTCGGGTGTCTGACGCTCGGGGCGGCCGACGATCACGCGATGGCGCAATTGCACTTCGTACTTGTTGACAGCTTCGAGCTGAAACGCGGGGATATTGACGAGCACGTACCGGTCTTCGACACCGTGCATCAGATTCTGCAGCCGCTGTAGGTTGAGCTTCAATTGAGCCAACCGTTCTTGTGCGCTTACGTTCAAAACAGGATAAACCGACTGCTCGACACGCCCCGTGACGCGAATACCGTTCCGCCGCTGGAAGTTCTTCATACCCTCTTCCAACGCATCGTCGAACGTTTCGGAACTGAAATAGGATCCGCCACCACCGCGAAGGTCGCCCGTGATCCGCAGGCGCTTTCTAAGAATCGGGACGCGCGGATCATCGTCGCCGACACGCATCATGCGCCCCGGAGGTACTGTCGGCCATCCGCCATTATCGACGATCTTTTGGTACCGATCGATGGCCGCAAAGAGCGCGTTGAGCATGACGTCGCTGCGCCAGGGCGTTGAATCGGGACGGAGGTCGTCGAGGGGCGCAGGCTTGACGACGCGAGGCGATGCGGAGTCGCCGTAAGATCCTTGAAGCTGATCCCAGATGCTAAGTTGAGCATGCCCCACGGACGCAAACTGCGGGCAGACTTGAAAGGAAAGAGCCGTCGCCAATACGGCGACCCCCTTCAGGAAAGAACCCGAAAGTCGCGCTGTCGAACGTGAAAGCTTCATTCCGCCGGCCCCGCCTCTATTGGCTCGTGTCGATGTCTTTGGTGAACGTTTCGGAGGCCCAATTCCAGTGCCTCGCGCTGATCGGCGAATACACCGCGTGCCATTTCAGCCACTTGTAGGTGGCACGAGCCATATGGCCAAAGCGTGACATCTTACCAAGCTCTGCACATCGCCGCGCCTTCAAGAAAGCAAACCTGTGTTGCAATCCCGCCGCCCGTCATGCCCCTCACGACGAAAAGTGATCGTAGCCGAATTCCCGAGGCCCGATTTTTGTTCCGTCGGCATCAAGAACGTGAATATCCGCTCCGTCCACCATGCCGATGTTGTGGATATCGATCCCGGCTTCTCGCGCACCTTCGGCAAAGGCGGAACTCCGATCCGGGGAAACGGCAGCCAGAAGCTCATAGTCCCCACCGCCCCCAAGAATTGCGTCGCACACCCGTTGATCGGCGGCCAAGACTTTGCGAGCGGCGCGGGAGAGCGGTATCGCCGGAAACCGCAGCACCAGTCCCGCGTTTCCCGCAAGCCGCGTCAGATCTTTCAACAGTCCGTCCGAGATATCGAGCGCCGCTGTCGCGTAAGTTCTGAGTACAGGGGCGAGCGCATACCGCGGTCGCGGCCGTAGATAGCGGTCGATCAGAAACCTTCTGTCGTCAGCCGACAGCGCATCAGAAAAAAGCGCAGGATTGCGCCGGAGCGCAAGACCCAGCGCGGCATCTCCGATTGTGCCCGTGACAAAGACATGATCGCCAGATCGAGCCCCGTGCCGCTTCACAAATGTGCCGGACGGTAATGTGCCAATCATCGTAACGCCGATCGATAACGGTCCGGTCATACGATCGGTGTCGCCGCCGATGAGGCGGCACCCGAACTCGGTCTGTGCTTCGGCGAGCCCATGCGCAAACTCCGCCATCCAGGATCGGAGCGGCGCTTCGGGAAATGCGAGCGTCATAAGATAAGCGGTCGGCCGCGCGCCCTTGGCCGCGATGTCGGAGACGTTCACGGCAAGCGCCTTCCAGGCAATGTCGCGCGGATGGTCGTCGGGAAAGAAATGGACGCCTGCGATAATCGGATCGGTGCTGAAAACCAAATCCGTTCCTGGATCCGAGGAAACAAGTGCGGCGTCGTCTGCAAGACCGAAAGCCCCTGGCATGCCATCCGCCAACGGGGCAAGATAGGTCTGCACCAGGTCGGTTTCACTCGTGACGCGGCTCAGATCTTCGCGTTTTGCGCCTTCCTGGATCGGCTTCGTCGGCATCTTTGTTTGTCCTGCCGTACGCCGAATGCTGTCACGATGACGATGGCGTAGCGGGCTTCCGTTCGAATTCGCTTGTCCGTAGGCGGCGCGCAAGCTTATCGAGCACGCCGTTGACGACGCGGGGCTCATCATCATCGAAGAAGACCCGCGCGACGTTGACGTATTCGCTGATCGCAACACGCGCCGGGACGTCGAAGCGATCGAGAAGCTCGGCAACCCCGCCCCTTAGGATCGCACGAAGGATTGAGTCCACGCGAACCAATCTCCAGCCGATCGCGAGTTGTTCGTCGATGATGGGATCGATCTCGCGCTGGCGGCGCACAACGGCGCGAAGAATGTCGGCAAAGAACACGCGGTCGGCTCCCGCGAGCCTTTCATCGCGATTGTCACCCGACAGGCGCTCGTTCAGAAACTCCGCGATGACGTCGTTGAGGTCGGTTCCCGCAAGGTCCATCTGATAGAGTGCTTGAACCGCCGCAATGCGCGCCGCGGTGCGCGCCGTGATGTCGTTCGGCTTTGGCTTTTCCTCGGCCGTCATGCCGACGCTCCCCAGAAGGCGCGTTTCGTTTCGATAAGCCGCGCACAGGCGCGGACCGCATCGCCGCCCTTGCCTTTGACACCGCCCTGCGCGCGAGACACGGCTTGTGCATGCGTATCGACAGTCAAAATAGCGTTGCCGACCGGCACTTCGTTGTGGATCGCGATCTCCATCAGCCAGTGGTTAGCGTTGTCGCAGACGACGTCATAGTGAGCCGTTTCGCCCCTGATGACGCATCCGAGGGCGACCGCTCCGTCGAAGGTCGTGCGGCCTGCCGCCCGTGCAGCCGCCGCGGCGGCGAGGGCCTGTGGGATTTCGAGCGCACCCGGTACGACGATGCGCTCGTAAGTCATGCCGCGCTGCCCGCATTCCGCGATCGCGCCTTCGACCAGAAGATCGGAAATATCCTCGTAATATCGCGCTTCGATCATCAGGATGTGCGCACGAAGATGATGCGCGCTCTTCTCTTGCTGAGGCGCGCTCTGCGGTTTCTGAACCATGTTGGTGCTACTCGATCTTTCGTGTGCCTGTGACGCGTAATCCGAACGCCTCCAGACCGACATACACGTGCTGTGGCGAGGTCGTCAGAAGCTCCATGTCCTTCACGCCGAGATCGGAAAGGATTTGCGAGCCAATGCCGATTTCGACCTGACGGCGCTCTTTGCTGAGCTCTCTCTTTGCATTAGGCAGCTCCCGATGCGCAACCCATTCCGATACGGATTTTGGCCGCAGGTCGCGAATGAGAACGAGGACGCCGCGACCCTCCGCATCGATGGCGCGCATCGCCTGATCGATCGCCGATCCGGAATCGCCGTGCCCGCCGACACCGAGGACATCGTGGAGAACATTGATTGCGTGTACGCGCACGAGGACGGGCCCGCCCTTCGCAATGTTACCTTTTACAAGGGCCAGGTGCTCGGCCGGCTCTGAGGTCGTCTCGTAGACATAGAGGTCGAAGCTGCCGGCAGATGCCGTCTCGACCTCGGTCCGGGCGACGCGTTTGACGATACGATCGTTCTTCAGCCGGTATGCAATCAAGTCTTCGATCGCGCCGATCTTCAGACCGTGAACCTTGGCGAAGCGCGCAAGGTCCGCCATGCGCGCCATCGTGCCGTCGTCGTTCATAACCTCGCAAATGACGGCCGCGGGGTTGAGACCGGCGAGCTTCGCAAGGTCGATCGATGCTTCGGTGTGACCCGCGCGAACAAGCACACCGCCCTCACGGGCGATAAGCGGAAAGACGTGACCAGGCGAAACGATGTCGTTCGCACCCTTTGTCGGATCGATGGCGGTCGCGATCGTTCGCGCCCGGTCGAAGGCCGAAATCCCGGTGGAGATGCCTTCACGCGCCTCGATCGATTGAGTGAATGCGGTACGATTGCGCGAACCGTTCGTACGGACCATGAAATCGAGGTTCAACTCATGGGCGCGTGCTTGCGTCAACGACAGGCAGATGAGCCCTCTGCCAAATTTGGCCATGAAGTTGACGGCGTCCGGCGTTGCCATCTGCGCAGGGATGATCAGGTCGCCTTCGTTCTCGCGATCCTCCGCGTCGACGAGAATGACCATCCGGCCATTCTGCATCTCTTCGACAATCTCCTCGATCGGCGAAAGGACGGTGCCGCTCGGCACGGCTTCCAGGTGGGTCGAGCCCGACATCAGATACGAAACTCCATAAGGCGAGCGACGTAGCGGGCAAAAACGTCCACTTCGAGGTTCACCTGATCGCCGGCGTTTTTCGCGCCCCAGGTCGTGACCGTCAAGCTGTGCGGAATGAGGTTGACGCCGAAGCGCGTTTCCGAAACCTCATTTACGGTCAGCGACGTGCCGTCGAGCGCCACCGATCCCTTGGGCGCAATATATCGTGAAAGATGCTCCGGCGCCTCGAAAAGAAAGCGCTTGCTGGCGCCATCGGGGGTAATGCTGACGATTGTGGCGATGCCATCGACATGCCCTGAGACGATATGGCCGCCAAGCTCGTCCCCGACCTTGAGCGATCGCTCCAGATTGACACGGCTGCCCGGCTTCCAGTGTGCAAGCGTCGTCTTTCCGGCCGTCTCATTGGAGACATCGACGGAAAATTCCGCACCCTGGGCGAGCGGCTTGATTGAGGTGGCCGTCAGGCATACCCCATTGCAGCAGATCGACAGGCCCGCGTCTTCGGGGCGAAGCGCATAAGCCGTCCGAAGCCTAAACGTCCCGTCGGATTTACCGATGACCTCGCCGACGTCGGTGATCAATCCGGTGAACATCTCTAATGTCCTTCCTTTGGCGTGACGCGATGCAGCCGCCACATCGTATCAGTTCCCATGACCTGCCGGTCGACAAGCGAAAGCGCCACAGGACCGTGCTGCCGCGCCACCGCTGCCAAAGCTTCATCATCCGGGGCGGCACCGGCCATATAAAGGATCACTTCATCGACGAGTGCAGCATCCGCAAAGGCGCGCCATATCCTCGGTCCGCCCTCGACCAGAAGCCGCGTGATCCCGCGCGAGACAAGCGTTTCCATGATCGAAGGTAACCAAAGTGTGCCGCCCACCGCGGCGACGTCGTGAATTTCAACGCCGTGGGATGTCAGCTGCGTTCGTTTTTGCGGATCGCTTTCCGAAACCGTCATAATCCACGTCGGGACGTTCGCAGCGTTTCGGACGAGTTTCGCACCCGTCGGAATGTCGAGCGAACGCGACAGCACAATACGAACGGGCGAGCGATCCAGGAGGCCCGGCAGGCGGCACGTCAGCTCCGGATCGTCATCGCAAACCGTTGCGCCTCCGACGAGGATCGCATCGTGACGCGCGCGCAGCAGCATGCCGTGCGCACGAGACATCTCTCCTGTGACCCAGACGGGAGACACGCCGTTGCCGCGTGCGATTTCCCCAGACGGATCGAGCGCAAGCTTCAGCGTCGTGAACGGACGACGCTCGGTAATACGGACGATGTGCCCGCGCGTGATCCGGCGTGCCTCGGAGGCTCCGACGCCGCGCACGACCTCGATACCCGCATCGCGCAAACGGTCGAGGCCGCGCCCCGAAACGCGCGGGTCCGGATCTTCGATTGCGACGACTGCGCGTTTCAGCCCCGCCGCAATGATCGCCTCCGCGCACGGTCCCGTCTTTCCGTAGTGGGAGCACGGTTCGAGCGTTACGTATATCGTGGCGCCGCGCACGCGTTCACCTGCAGCGGCAATCGCGACCGTCTCAGCATGCGGACGGCCACCTCTCGCCGTGACACCGCGAGACAAAACCTCTCCCGTCGCCTCATCGGCGATGACCGCGCCGACGGACGGATTGGGCATCGTCGCGCCAAGACCACGGTCCGCCATGCGCAGCGCGATCGCCATCATTTCGGCGTCGAAGGCGCTGCTTTTAGTCTCCGGCATCGGCTTTAATGCTTCTTCTGGATCGCTGCCTCGTCGCGATCAGAACTAAACCGCTCGACGATGTCGAGAGGGTCGCGCGTGTCGGCGGCCAACTCGCGGAGCACAGCGTGGAAATCGGCGGCATCGCGGAAATCGCGATAAACGGACGCAAAGCGGACGTAGGCCACGGGGTCAAGCTCTCGAAGAGCCGCCATGACAAGTTCGCCGATTTCGGCCGAGGTGATTTCGGTTTCGCCAGAGCTTTCGAGTTGACGCACGAGACCGGAAACAAGCCTGTCAATCCGCTCGGGCTCGATCGGGCGTTTGCGCAAGGCGACAGAAATGGATTTCGAAAGCTTGTCGCGGTCGAACAAAACCTTGCGGCCGGACCGTTTGACGACGGTCAGCTCTCGAAGCTGAACGCGTTCGAATGTCGTGAACCGCCCGCCACAATCGGCACAGACGCGGCGTCTCCTGATGGCCGCATTCTCGTCCGACGGCCGACTGTCTTTGACTTGGCTATCCTCGCTTCCGCAAAACGGACAGCGCATCCTTCAACTCCTCGCAATCGCCGGCTTCATGCCGGGACGGTCCATCCCTGTTTCCGGCGGGACAGCTTTTTTCTTAACCACAAGCCAGATTCCGGCCGCAACGCACATCGCCGACATGACCTATCGGACGGTTTTCAACAATAGGAAAGTTTCAGGATGAAAACGTTTTCCTTTTTTTGTCACGCGCGCGATCGTGAGCTTTTTCGCTGCCGCGTCGGATGTCCAAGGCTTCAAGCATTGGATCGCGCAGCAGACGTCGACTTTGGCGGCGATGGCCAGCGGAAACGGGTAGTTTTGCCGCCCAAGGGCCGTCATGCCGACGGGAGGTCGGCACCTAGACAAGCGTCATCATCTCGTCTGCCGAGGGTTGACTGGATTCCGGCCTGCGCCGGGATGACGTTAGGATTTGTGAGAGGGCCAAAAGCAAAAGAGCGCCGAACTATGTCCGGCGCTCCTGGATCCATCAAACTCGGCGTTCGGTTCAAGCGTAAATCGGGAAGCGGTTGCAGAGCGCTGTCGCCTTGGCTTTGACCGCGGCCTCGACCTCGGCGTTGCCTTCCTCGCCGTTCTTCGCCAAACCGTCGAGAACTTCCGAGATGAGACGACCGATCTCCTGGAACTCGGCAACACCGAAGCCGCGCGTCGTTCCGGCCGGAGAACCCAGGCGAATACCCGACGTTACCATCGGCTTTTCTGGGTCGAACGGAATGCCGTTCTTGTTGCAGGTGATGTGCGCCCGGCCCAAAGACTTCTCGGCCTTATTGCCCGTAATCTTCTTCGGACGGAGGTCGACCAGGATCAGGTGCGTATCGGTGCCGCCGGAAACGAGCGCGAAGCCGTTCTGCACCATGACTTCGCCAAGCGCCCTGGCGTTGTCCATGACGTTCTTGATGTAGACCTTGTAGTCGGGACGCAGCGCTTCACCGAAGGCGACAGCCTTCGCAGCGATGACATGCATCAGCGGGCCGCCCTGAATACCCGGGAAGATCGCGGAGTTGACCTTCTTCGCGATGTCTTCATCGTTGGTCAGAATCATGCCGCCGCGCGGACCGCGCAGCGTCTTATGCGTCGTCGTCGTAACAACGTGAGCGTGCGGGAACGGGCTCGGAATGAGACCTGCAGCAACCAGGCCCGCGAAATGCGCCATGTCGACGAGGAAGACCGCGCCGACTTCGTCAGCAATCGCGCGGAATGCAGCGAAGTCGATCTTGCGCGGATAGGCCGAACCGCCGGCAATGATGATGCGCGGCTTGTGCTCGTGCGCGAGTTTCTTCACCTCGTCCATATCGATGAGGTGCGTATCAGGCTTCACCATGTAGTGAACGGCATTGAACCATTTTCCCGACTGGTTGACGGGCGCGCCGTGCGTCAGGTGCCCGCCTGCCGCGAGCGACAAGCCTAGGATCGTATCGCCGGGCTTAGCAAGCGCGTTGAAAACACCCTGGTTGGCCTGCGATCCGGAATTAGGCTGAACGTTAGCGAAGCCGCAATTGAACAGCTTCTTGGCACGGTCGATGGCGATCTCTTCGGCGATATCGACATACTGGCAGCCGCCGTAATAGCGCTTCCCAGGATAGCCTTCCGCATACTTATTTGTCAGCACCGATCCAGCGGCATCGAGCACCGCCTGGGAAACGATATTTTCCGACGCGATCAGCTCGATTTCATGCTGTTGGCGGCCAAACTCTTTCTGGATGGCGCTGAAAATCTCGGGATCGGTCTCTGAAACGTGCGCCTTGAAAAAGCGCGACGTCTGCGAAGTTCCAGCGGCCGGTGCGGTCGACATAGGCTTTCCTCTGAAAAGGGATGATTTTTAGAACCGGGGCATACGGCTTCAGCGCCGGCTGCCACTTTCAACCATAGTACGAGCCGAGACGCCAGGACTCAACTCCCCCTCAATCGCGTCAAACCCGCGTAATATAGGCGCGGCATGCCCTTGCTTGGCGATCGGGCTCGGGTAGGTAATCCCACGCCCCACTACTCGGCGGCGGCGAGGCTTTCCATCAACGCCATCGGGCACTGCGACCAGAGCTCTTTGAGAGCCCCGACGAGATGCTCCATATCGGCGTCCGTATGCTGCGGTGAGGGCGTCAGCCGCAGCCGCTCCGTCCCGCGCGGCACCGTCGGATAGTTGATCGGCTGCACATAGATCCCATAGCGGTCGAGCAGCACGTCGGTCAGCGCCTTGCAGCGGATAGGATCGGCCACAAGAACCGGCACGATGTGGCTCGGACCGGACATCACCGGAATATCGGCGACAGTCAGGCGGGTTTTCAGGGCACGGGCACGTTCCTGGTGACGCTCGCGCAGAAGCGCATTGGTCTTAAGATGCCGGATCGACGCGAGGGCGCCAGCGGCGATAGCCGGGGCCAGCGACGTCGTGAAGATGAAACCCGGAGCATAGGACCGGATGGCATCGCAGATCGTACGCGAGGCGGCGATATAACCGCCCATAACGCCGAAGCCTTTGGCCAGCGTGCCGTTGATAATGTCGATGCGGTGCATGACACCGTCGCGCTCGGCGACGCCGCCGCCGCGCGGACCATAAAGACCGACAGCGTGGACTTCGTCGAGATAGGTCAGGGCATTGTATTTTTCAGCAAGATCGCAAATACCGCCAATCGGAGCGATGTGGCCGTCCATCGAATAGACGCTCTCGAATGCGATGATCTTCGGCGTCTCGCGCGGAATCTTTTTAAGCTTGGTCTCCAGGTCGGCGAGATCGTTGTGCTGGAAGATGTGCTTCGGGCCGCGGCCGTTGCGGATACCCGCGATCATCGACGCGTGATTCTTTTCGTCCGAGATGATTTCGCAGCCCGGAAGAAGCTGAGCGAGAGTTGAGAGCGCCGCCTCATTGGCGACGAAGGCGGACGTAAAGACGAGTGCGCCTTCCTTCTGGTGAAGATCGGCAAGCTCGTGCTCTAGCTCGACGTGATAGTGGGTTGTGCCAGAGATATTGCGAGTACCACCCGAGCCCGCGCCTACGCTGTCTATGGCTTCGTGCATCGCCGCGAGAACGTCGGGATGCTGGCCCATGCCGAGATAATCGTTTGAGCACCAGACCGTAATCGGTTTGACAGCGACACCCTTTACGACGTCGGCTTTGGGAAATGCGCCCCGGCGACGCTTTACGTCCGCGAAAGTGCGGTAACGGCCCTCACGTTTTACGGCATCGAGGGCATCTGCGAGCTTCTGCTCATAAGTCATCAGACGGTTCCGCTCCCACTGCACGACGTTCGTTATTTTAGAACCCTTATGGCTTGGCTCGGAGCAAAGAGCCAGTGCTCATTCGTCGCGCATCTACGTGAAATTTTCGTCAGATAGAAAGCTCGGCGGCTGCTTTCTCTAAAATTACCTGATTTTAGGTTCGATTTTCGCCGGAAGCCCCCCGGATTACGATCAAACTTTCCCGATGCGCTGCATCAATAGTTCGACGCGACCTCTCCTACGCCGTCTTTCTCGTAAATGTCGCGGCGAAACTGTACGACGCCATCCGCAGTCGCCCAGGCGCTAATATAAACGAAGAGAAGCTGCACCGACCTTTTCAAGCGCAGGTCGAGGCGCTCTCCCGTCGTTTTCATCGATGCGATTCGTTCGGCGTCCCAGCCTCTCTGCCCCTCGAGAAGCCACGCTGCCAGATTTTCGATGTTGTGGACACGAATGCAGCCGGAGCTTTCCGAGCGGAAGTTGCGGCCGAAAATCCGATCCGACGGCGTATCGTGCATATAGACCGAATGCGCGCTATTGAAGTTGATTTTTAGAAATCCGAGCGGGTTTTCCTTGCCCGGCTGTTGACTGTACGAATAGGTGCCCGGCTTCACCTTTTCCCAGTTGATCTTCGTCGGATCGACCTTCTTGCCGTTGGCATAGGCATCGATCCCGAACTTTAATAGAACATTCTGCCCCTTTGCCTGCATCTCGCGACCACGCGGAATAAGGTCTTGCGAGATCACCGTCGGAGGTAAACGCCAGACTGGATTAAAGCTCAGATCCGTTATTGGCGTGCGCAGCAGCGGTGTCGGACGATCCGGCTTGCCCACGACCCCGGCATAGCGCGCCACGATGCGCCCGTTCTGCACGGCCTCGATTTGCGCCGCCGGAATGTTGACGACCACGTATTTTTTGGACGTCTTAGGGACTTCCTGTTCCAGGCGCGTGAGATTGACCTTCAACTGTTTCAGGCGGACGTCGGCTGGCACGTTCAACGCCATGATAGTCCGTTTATCGGCAAGCCCGGTCGGGCTCAGCCCGTTCGACGTTTGGAACCGCTGCAAAGCCTTCTCGACGCTATAATCGAAGTAGGTCGACGAGGTATTGCCGTCAGTCAGATCGCCGGATACTGCGAGCCGTTTCCGGAGCAGCGCGACAGAAGCATCCGTAATTCCGTACTGCAGGAGACTGCTCCGCGGCGTCCTGTTCGGCGGAACAGGAAGCTGCGGCCAACCGCCCTGGGCGACAATCTCGGTGTAACGCTTCACCGCCGACTTGGTCGCGGCGATGTTCGCCTTCGAAAGCGTGGCGAAGCCCTTTGGCGGGTTTGCCTCCCAATCGCGAACGAAACTGTTGTCGTAGCCACCCGTCGCGGTGCCCGGCCCTGGTCCAACGGGTCCGAATTGGATCGACGCGGTATCTTGCGCTGCAGCGCGTCCGAAGCCGAGACATCCGGCACCCGATGCAATGATGAAGCCCAACGCAAGCATGGTCGCCAGGAGTGCGCGTGCGGCACGCTGCGCAAAGTCGATTGCCGGGGTCGATCCACGTGCCGTCATTTCCCTACCCTATGCCCGCATCTGCTCTGTCGGTCCGGCTGCGCCGGTGCGATGGCCGGCGCATGGTTAATGAATTGCCCGGACCACTCGCGCCTACTCTAGGATTGCGCAACACGCGGCACGAGCCTTTTCACACCGATTTTGGCCTGTTTTTGAGATTCGCGCGCCCCGCCTGCAACATTTTCCGGTCGAAATCGGCTGAGCGCATGAAAAAGGCCACTCCCACGCATTAGTGGAGCGGCCCTTTAATTCACGAATCACATCGTCCTGGCCGGGGGCCAGTTCGGCAACCGATCAGAGACGGTAGCGAATCTGATCCGACCAGAAGCGCTCAAGGCGAACGAGCGCTTTATTCAGGCCTTTGACATCATCGCTCGAAACTTCACCGACCGTCTGCACCGAACCGAGCTGGCGCAAATACAGCTTGCTGACGATATCCCGGGCCTCATGGCCTTTCTCCGTCAGACTGACACGCACCGAGCGGCGATCCGTATCGGAACGCTTATAGTGGATATAGCCCATATCGACGAGCTTCTTGAGATTGTAGGAGACGTTCGAGCCGAGATAATAGCCGCGCGTCTTCAACTCACCGGCCGTCAATTCGCTTTCGCCGATATTGTAAAGCAACAACGCTTGAACGCTATTGAGCTCGGCACCGCCCTGACGATCGAACTCGTCCTTGATGACGTCGAGAAGGAGACGGTGGAGTCGTTCGATCAGACGCAACGCCTGCAAATAGTCGCCGCGAAAGCCTTCTTCCTGCACCGGCGCGCGCTGACGCGCCACTTCATACGCTAGGTTCATAACGCTGCCTCACACTGTTTGACGCCACCCGGTTTGCCCCGGGTTTTGACAAATAGATAACGCGAAGCCCTGAATTTCGCCTAAATAGATATAGTAAAAGAATAGTACCGGGGTGACTTTGGAACGATATATTAACTAGAGCCCAGCCTTGATTGCCAACATGGTCAAGATTGCGATAACGCGCACAATAAAATTGTCGATAAGCAATATTCGAAATCAGACGCGCGCGGCCTGCATTTCCACCCGGCTCGCGAGCGTCAATTCGCTTTTACCGAGAGGCGCGAAATAGCTCTCGACGGTTTCAGTCGTGACAGCTTCGAATTGCACAGGCGACCATTTCGGCGCGCCATCTTTATCGCGCAGAGCAGAGCGCACGCCCTCGAAGAAATCCGGATTCTCAAGACATCGAACAGCCAATCGATAATCCTCGATCAGCGTCTCACGGATATCGAGAGTTCGTGCATTTCGGATATGTCGGTCCGTAATGGCGAGAGAAACAGGCGAACTTTTGCGAAGGCCCGTCAGCGTATCGCGCGCCCACTCTGAACCGGCCGCCTCGGCTTTTATGAGAGAACGAAAGATCTCGGATAATGTTTCATGCGAGAAATGATCGCGAATAAGCCCGACGTCCTTTTGCAACGGGCCTTCGCCTTGAATTTCATTCAAGCCATCGAGCAAAGGATCTACAGGCTCTGCATCTGCGAGTTTCGCGAGGATTCCCGGAAAATGCGATGATGCGATGCAGTGGGTTATAAGACCTAGCCATTGCGCATCGTCACGCCTGATCGTTCTGCCCGTCAGGCCGAGGTAAAGCCCGATCGGCCAGGGCAAGCGAGCCAGAACGTTTGCGATTCCGACATCCGGGAACAGGCCGATTTTCACTTCGGGCATCGCCCACTTGTAGTTCTCTCCGGCAACGCGATGCGTGTTGTAAGCTGTCAGCCCGGCTCCCGATCCCATGCAGATGCCGTCGATAAATGACACGGTTGGCTTGGAAAAACATTCGAGCAGCCAATCGAGCTCGTACTCGGCACGCATGATGGCCTTCGCGCTTTCGATGTCGCGCTCGGCCTCAGCTGTCAGCGCGAGAACGTCGCCGCCGGCACAGAACGCCTTCGGACTGCTCGACAGCAGTGTCACGATGTAAATATCGGGATTGCGCGCGATGCGCGGAATCTCATCGGCCACGATCTTGCACATCTCGCGATCAAGCGCATTCAATGTTCGTGGACGATTGAGCGTGATCGTACGAACCGCGCGCGAACGATCGAGAACGATCTTCGGCTGCGGATCATCCGACACCGGCGTCGTAGTTTGAGCGTTATGTTCGTTCACTGCGTTCCCAATCGCTTTTCGTCTGACACAGAGCGGCCTGGTCCATGTGGCTTTGGATTGTATCACCACGCATTATGGCGATCCGGCGCTCGAATGTCCGATGATGCCGATACCGCCATCTCGATTGTTGTGCCGCTTGTCCCTTCGTCGCGGATTCGTCAAGTATGTGCGCAATGCTCCGGTCTATCGATGCTGGGAGGACAAGCCTGTGCGCGACTTTGGCCGGAGAGCGGCAATCCTCATAGCCCTGGCGATGGCTCCTCTTGTCGCAAGCAACGCCGCCGAGGCAAAAAGGAAGAAACATAAGCCTGCGCCATCTGCATCGGCTCACGCAACATCGAAACATCGCAAAATTCTAGCCGCCCCCGGCAAGGACGGTCCATCGGATCCGAAGATGCCGCCCTCGAAACCTGCGGACAAGACCAAAGCAGACGCTCCTAAACCGCATCCGAACACCTGGACGGATGCAGAAATCGCCGAAGCCAAGACGCATTGCGACGAGATTTTGAAACGCATCCATGCCGTCGCCATCGCGCATGCACCGATCAAACATGGCGCATGTGGAGCACCTGCTCCTGTCGAGCTCTTGAGCATCGGAGAAAATCCGCCTGTGTCGCTCTCGCCCGCACCCATCGTCCGCTGTGATCTCGCCGAAGCGCTGGTGACCTGGCTTGAACTGGATGTGCAGCCCTCGGCGCGCAAACATCTTGGCGGGCCGATCGTCAAGATCGAAACGATGAGCGATTATTCGTGCCGCAACGCCTATCGACGAAAATCGACACGGCTCAGCGAACATGGCCTGGCCAATGCGGTCGACATCGGCACCTTCATTACCGCGTCGGCGAAAACGGCTTCAGTCCTAGACGATTGGGGAAAATCTCAACGCGAGATCGTCGCCGAAGCGGCGGCGGAGAAAAAGGCGGCGGAAATGGCCGCTGCCGAGAAGGCCGCTCAAGCTAAACGAGCGCATGGTCCGGCGCCGAAAACTCCGCCTCCCGTAGCAACAGCCTCGAAGCTTGGTGCGCCCGCGACTGGGCTCGCCCACGCGGAGAGCGAAAACCACACCTCGAAGATTACCGTCACGCTGCCCGGCGCAGAATCTGCGGACTTAACCGCCCCTGAAACGCATCCCGCCGCACCGAAACAAACCAAACCTCCGCCCGACCCCGAGGTCGAAGCCTTCTTGCATGAGGCGCATGAAGCCGCATGCCATATCTTCGGAACGACACTCGGGCCCGAAGCAAATGCCGACCATCGCAATCATTTTCATGTCGATATGGCCGTCCGGAAGTACAAGAAAATCTGCGATTAACTGTGCGCATCACTGCGATGCGTCGCATGGCTTGCGCTCTGCCAGCGAGCGTGCGCAATGTCGCAAAACTCTTTGAGGCTCAGAGTCTTCGATGTCGATCCGTTCACGTCCACCCATTTCCGAAAATCAAGTGGCCGCTCCGGCTGCCGGCCGGTTTCCAGCGATCCGCATGCGCCGAAACCGCAAATCGCCGTGGTCGCGCGAACTTGTCGCCGAGCACCGATTGTCCACGAGCGACCTGATCTGGCCAATGTTCGTCGTCGAAGGCAAAGGCAAGCGCGTGCCGGTCGCATCGATGCCGGGTGTCGAACGGCTGAGCGTCGATCTCATCGTCGAAGCGGCCAAGGAAGCGGTTGCTCTCGGCATTCCGGCGATCGCGCTCTTTCCGTTCACCGATCCGGCGAAACGCTCGGAAGATGCCCGCGAAGCTTTCAATGCCGACAACTTGGTCTGCCGCGCAACCCGCGCGATCAAGACGGCGAACCTCGATCTCGGCGTGATCCTCGACGTCGCGCTCGATCCTTACACGAGCCACGGGCACGACGGGCTTCTGGTCGGAGACGAAATTGTCAACGACGAAACGAATGCCGCGCTGATCAAGCAGGCGCTCGTTCAAGCCGAGGCAGGCGCCGACGTGCTGGCGCCGTCCGACATGATGGACGGACGCATCGGGGCGATCCGCACCGCGCTCGAAGCGGCAGGGCATCGCAACACGCAGATCATGTCCTATGCTGCCAAATACGCGAGCGCCTTTTACGGGCCATTCCGCGATGCCGTCGGCTCGTCGGGATTTCTCAAGGGCGATAAACGCACATATCAGATGGACCCGGGAAACACGGACGAAGCATTGCGCGAGGTCGCGCTCGATCTCGCCGAGGGCGCCGATATGGTGATGGTGAAGCCGGGGCTGCCCTATCTCGATCTCGTGCAACGCGTGTCGGAAACGTTCAAAGTGCCGACGTTCGCCTATCAGGTATCTGGCGAATACGCGATGCTCGCCGCCGCATTCGAAAAAGGCTGGCTGGACGCCGACAAGACGATGCTCGAAAGCCTGCTGGCATTCAAGCGGGCCGGCGCATCGGGAGTACTGACGTATTTCGCGCCCAAAGCGGCTCAGTTGCTCCGACGGTAGGTCGCTAGCGCCTCACGCGGCGGCGGAAGTCCTGTTCGGAAGGGATCCGCTCAGCCGGGAGATTGGCGCCGGCGGCGGCCGCGCGACTTGGATTGTCAGACGGGGCTACGGTGGTCGCGTTTGGATTATCCTCGGCAACCGTTCGGCTCGGCTTCTCGCATTTCGTCAGCCAGACATCGTAGGTCGGATGCTCAAGGCCGTAGATGCCGGGGCTTTCGGCAAACATCCATCCTGTGAAGATACGCTTCTCCGAGCCATCGAGCTGTGTCTCATCAATTTCGACAAAGGTATCCGTCTTCGGTTCTTCGGTCGGCGGACGCGAGTAGCACGCCCGAGGCGTGATCCGGAGCGCACCGAACGTAACTGTCTTATTGAGTTCGACTTCGAATTTGGAAATTCGGGCTGTAACCTTATCGAGCGCCGAAAAAACCGCGACCTCGTTTTCGATGCGATCCGCCTGCGCAGGCATCGCAGCGCTCGCAATAAAGAACGCGCAGAGGATCAGCCCGCCTCGTTTCCACCGCGAAACAGGTTTGGGCGGTCGCGAAGCGCGATCTGATCGTGAAGGCGAAGATCGTTTCAAAATCGGGTCCAATTGGCGGATCGTTCCGTTTCGCCAGCTAGTTGATACAGAAAACAGGCAATTTTCTGATTTCACGATCCGTGCGGACGCCATGCTTTGTAATCGGTGGTTGATTTTGCGCGCGGGCCGTTGCCGAGGATCGAGCCTTTCGGGTGGTATGCCTCAGGCGTGCCGGTCAGATTCATTTGGTGGCGCTTTTGCCAGTGCTTCGGCTTATAGCGCTCCTCGCTCGGCGGCGTATCGACGGTATAATGCAGCCAACCGTGCCATTCGGGCGGCACCTGACTCGGTTCCGACAGTTTTGCATATGTGACCCAGCGCGCGGGGACGCCGAGCGGTCCGACTCCGCTCCTCTGAATATAGTAGCGATTGCCGAACTCATCGTCGCCGACGAAGCGGCCCTTGCGCCACGTGAAGAAGCGCGTCCCCCAGGTGTTGCCGCCCCACCAGGAGAAGATCTCACTGAATAAGCTCATGCCTGGCCATCCTTTTCCCGCCGCTCGTGCTTGAACGCATTAGAGGCAGTCTGGCTCTGATGTCCAGACGCCAGAGCGCCGATGCAGACGCGCAACAGACGCAGGGCGGAATCGCACTAAGCTGAGGTCGAGCACGGGCGCCAAAATGGCGAAATCCAGCTTCGTCCACACCGGTTCGATCTGTCGGCACCCCCAAAATCCCGAATATTCTACGGCAATACGATCATCCGGCTGGAAGTTGTTCACACCACTAGATCTAGTGTTTGTTGTCGCTGCCACCCCAACATCTATTTAATTTCCCTTGTCCGTCGCTCGTCGAATCTCTTAGCCTTACGGGCGTTGCGACATTCGTAAGACGACCCATCCGAGATCGGTTGAAGACGTCATCGCAGCTGTTCCGTAGCGTTCATGCGTAAGCGCGAAAGTCTTCGTCGCAATCACCGAGTTTGGCCGGCAGGAGCCGGCGAAGGGGCCTCTTGGCTTGCTTCGCCGCCGCGGGAAACTGTGGCCTGAGTAGCGGTTTCATCGTCAAGCGTTTCGATCCACGGATGTGCCGGGTGCAGGGACCGGTGCTGACGCGAACACATCACATACGGCTGGCGGATGATTCCGCTTGCCGCGCAATTTCGGGGGCACTTTCACATGAAGATCACACGGCGTTTCACGAAAGCCGGCCTTTCTCCTTATGCCTCTATCCCGTTCCGGCGTGCGACGTCTGAGATCAAGAATCCAGACGGTTCTGTCGTCTTTAGTCTCAAAGGCTTCGATGTCCCCGAGCATTTCAGTCAGGTTGCAGCGGATATCCTGGCGCAGAAATATTTCCGTAAGGCCGGCGTTGCGCGACGCCTAAAGCGCTGCGAAGAAACACAGGTACCCTCGTGGCTGTGGCGCTCCACGCCGGATGACGCCGCTCTTGCCGAACTACCGGAAAACGAGCGTTTCGGCGGCGAGACCGATGCCCGTCAGGTCTTCGATCGCCTCGCCGGCACTTGGACGTATTGGGGCTGGAAGGGCGGCTACTTCTCGTCGGAAGACGATGCGCAAGCATTCTTCGACGAACTTCGCTACATGCTCGCGATGCAGATGGCGGCGCCGAACTCGCCGCAGTGGTTCAACACCGGTCTGCACTGGGCGTATGGCATCGACGGACCCGGCCAGGGACATATGTACGTCGACTACCAGACGGGCGAGCTCGTGCAGTCGTCGTCGGCTTACGAGCACCCGCAACCCCATGCCTGCTTCATCCAGTCGGTTGGCGACGATCTCGTCAACGAGGGGGGCATCATGGACCTTTGGGTCCGCGAGGCGCGTCTCTTCAAGTACGGCTCCGGCACCGGCTCGAATTTCTCATCTCTCCGCGGCGCGAATGAAAAGCTCTCCGGCGGCGGCCGTTCGTCGGGACTGATGAGCTTCCTGAAGATCGGCGATCGTGCCGCCGGCGCGATCAAATCGGGTGGCACGACACGGCGGGCGGCAAAAATGGTCGTCGTCGATGTCGATCATCCGGACATCGAGGAATACATCACCTGGAAGGTGAAGGAAGAGCAGAAGGTTGCGGCGCTCGTCACAGGATCGAAGATCTGCCAGAAGCGGCTGAAAACGGTGATGAAGGCCTGCGTCAACTGCGAAGCGGAAGGCGACGCGTGCTTCGATCCCCTGAAGAATCCCAAGCTCAAGCAGGCGATCCGCGAAGCCAAGCGCGACGGAGTCCCCCAAAATTACATCCTGCGCGTCATTCAGTTTGCGCGGCAGGGTTACAAGGACATTGCGTTCGATACCTATGACACCGATTGGGACAGCGAAGCTTATCTGACGGTTGCGGGGCAGAATTCGAACAACTCCGTGCGCGTAACCGACGAATTTCTCAATGCCGTCTCGGAAGACAGAGACTGGAATCTAACGTCGCGGATCGGCAACAAGATCACGAAGACGATCAAAGCTCGCGACCTTTGGGAGCAGATCGGCTACGCAGCGTGGGCTTCCGCCGATCCCGGCATCCAGTTCCACACGACGATCAACGATTGGCATACGTGCCCGCAGTCGGGACCGATCCGCGCATCGAACCCCTGCTCCGAATACATGTTCCTTGACGACACGGCGTGCAATCTCGCTTCGCTCAACCTCTTGCGCTTCCGGCGCGACGACAAATCCTTTGATATTGAATCTTACGAGCACGGCTGCCGCTTGTGGACGATCGTGCTCGAAATCTCAGTGCTGATGGCGCAGTTCCCATCGCGTAGGATCGCGGAGCTTTCTTACCGCTACCGGACGCTGGGTCTTGGCTTTGCGAACATCGGCGGCCTGTTGATGTCGGCCGGAATTCCCTACGACTCCGCCGAAGGGCGCGCGATCTGCGGTGCGATCTCGGCCATCATGACAGGCGTTTCTTACGCGACGAGCGCCGAGATGGCATCTGAGCTTGGCCCCTTCCCCGGCTATGAGCCGAATGCTCAGGATATGTTGCGTGTGATGCGCAATCATCGCCGCGCTGCAATGGGCGAAGCCAGCGGTTATGAGAAAATTGCAACCGCACCGGTGCCACTCGACCACGCCTCGCTGAAAGACCCGCGGCTTGGCGAAGCCGCCAAGCGTGCCTGGGATCGCGCACTCGATCTCGGTGAAAATCACGGCTACCGCAACGCGCAGGCCACCGTCGTCGCGCCGACCGGCACAATCGGCCTCGTCATGGACTGCGATACGACCGGCATCGAGCCCGACTTCGCACTCGTGAAGTTCAAGAAGCTGGCAGGCGGTGGTTATTTCAAGATCATCAACCAGTCGGTACCCGAAGCTCTTCGCGCCCTCGGCTATCGCGAGAGCGAGATCGCGGAAATCGAAGCCTACGCGGTCGGACATGGGTCGCTTGCGCAAGCTCCGGCAATCAACACGGCGACGCTCAAGGCCAAGGGCTTCACGGACGACGCACTTGCCAAGATCGAGAAAGGTCTCGCGACCGCGTTCGACATCAAGTTCGTCTTCAATCGCTGGACACTTGGCGATGACTTCCTGACCGGCAAGCTCGGCGTGCCCGCAGACAAGCTTTCCGATCCGGCGTTTGATCTGTTCGCACACCTTGGCTTCTCGAAGCGCGACGTCGAAACAGCCAACGAGCACGTCTGCGGAGCGATGACGCTTGAGGGCGCCCCACACCTCAAGACTGAGCATCTGCCGGTCTTCGATTGTGCCAACCCGTGCGGGCGCAAGGGCAAGCGTTATCTTTCGGTCGAGAGCCACATCCGCATGATGGCGGCGTCGCAGCCGTTTATCTCGGGAGCGATCTCCAAGACGATCAACATGCCGAACGACGCGACGGTCGAGGACTGCAAGCAGTCCTATATGCTGTCGTGGAAGTTGGCGCTGAAAGCCAACGCCCTCTACCGGGACGGCTCGAAGCTATCGCAACCGCTGAACAGCCAAGTCCTGGGTGAGGACGACGACGAGGCCACCGACGCCGCTGAGACGCTCATGGCGCAATCGATGGCGGCGCGCACTGCCACAGTGTCCGAAAAAATCGTCGAGAAGATCGTCGAGCGCGTCGTGTACGTCGAGAAAGAGAAAGCGCGCGGCCGGGACAAACTGCCGGGCCGTCGCAAAGGCTACACACAGAAAGCCGCTGTCGGCGGACACAAGGTATACCTCCGCACGGGGGAATACGACGACGGCCGCGTCGGCGAGATCTTCATCGACATGCACAAGGAAGGCGCCGCCTTCCGCTCGCTGATGAACAACTTCGCCATCGCAATTTCGCTTGGCCTGCAGTATGGCGTACCGCTTGAAGAATACGTGGAGGCATTCACCTTTACGCGCTTCGAACCGGCGGGCCTGGTGCAGGGTAACGAGACGATCAAGAATGCGACCTCGATCCTCGACTACATCTTCCGCGAACTCGCCGTGTCGTATCTCGGCCGTCACGACCTTGCGCACGTCGATCCGCGCGAGATCGTCGGGGAAACGGGACTCGGCTCCAGCGATGACGATACGGATGAGCAGCTTTCGCTCAACCTGCCGGAGAGCGTGACGAAGATGGTGTCGAAGGGCCTCGTGCGCGGCGCCGATGTCGTCCGCCTCGCAAGCCGCACGACAAGCCATCATTCGCGCGGATCGTCGGCAAGCGCGGGAGACGTTCGAAGCGAAACAAATTTCGACGTCAGCGCCCGCTATGTCGACTCGACGCTGACGCATGGCGCGAATGCGCTTGCGGTCACCGCCGATGAGATGCGGGAAACCATGGCATTATCGAAGTCGGAGCTCTTCAAACAGAGGGCCTCGGAAGCCAAACTCCGCGGCTACGAGGGTGTCGCCTGCAGCGAGTGCCAGAACTTCACAATGGTCCGCAACGGCACCTGCCTAAAGTGCGACACCTGCGGAAGCACGAGCGGATGCAGTTGAGGGCCGAGAGCCGGAAAGGAAAGGAATTGAATGTCTATAACAGAACGGCAGCTTTTACTTCCGGCTCTGATTTGCGCCGCATCGAGGCCTGGAGGTGCGATTAGTACGGGCGACCTCATTCCCGAATTAGAACGAACTTTGCGACCAACTGGAAATGACCTTCGGCTGCTTCGAAATAGAACTGATACGCGTTTCTCTCAGAAGGTAAGAAACCTAATTTCACATGAGAAGAATAAGAACGAGTATGTTTCGACGGGGGCTTGCAATCAGAGTCGACGGCGGGTTTTGCATAACAGAGCTTGGGCGTCGATTTCTCCGAGACGAGGGTCATTGAGCGCATTGTCATCGTCATCCTCGAATGCCTGAGCGCAGCGATGCGCGTTCGGAGATCCAGCGGGAAACTCGTCTAAACACTACGGCATTTCTTCAAGGCGCCATGGCTCGTGGCGCCTTGATTGCATTTGGCTTGCTTGGATCCCGGCCTTCGCCGGGATGACGGTGGTGGATGTCGCGCGGCGTTTCAACGTGCGCCCGGATGACGTGAAGTTGTTGGCTTACTTACGCCGGATCGAAACAGGTAGCGGAGATCATGATCTCACAATACCGTCATGCCGACGAAGGTCGGCACCCAGGCAGCCTGAAACACGTGATCAGCCGGAAAAGTGTTCCGACTTGTCAAATGGACCGGAGCTGATTTCGCCCGTCTGGGGATCAAAAAGATTGCGCCACTCGGGATTCATCTGCTCGATCAAACGCAATTCCCAAAGGCGCCGCCATTCTTTCAATTGCTTTTCACGCGCGATGGCCCGGTCGAGCGTTTCGTGCATCTCGTAGTAGACAAGCTGCGTCACATTATATTGCGAGGTGAAGCCGGGGATCAGCTTTTGCGCATGCTGGGCCATGCGCGCGTAGAGGTTACTCGTCACGCCAATGTAAAGCGTACCGTTTGGGTGGCTCGCCAGAACATAGACGCATGGTGATTTGCTCCGCATGTGGGATATCCCTTCCATCGGCCGACCATGCACGATTGGAGGGAAACCTATCAAGTCGTCCTGGTTTGAACTGACCGGATCCCGGCCTGCGCCGGGATGACGGTAGGTGTAGGAGCTGCCAAGTGGCCACTTCCCACTTCCCACTTCCCACTTCCCACTTCCCACTTCCCACTTCCCACTTCCCACTTCCCACTTCCCACTTCCCACTTCCCACTTCCCACTTCCCACTTCCCACTTCCCACTTCCCACTTCC
>NZ_DASZTY010000024.1:0-224077 GCF_035548195.1 Hyphomicrobium sp. | reverse complement strand
ATCCAGCGCGCCGCGAAAACCGGCCAGATCGGCGACGGCAAGATCTTCGTCTCATCCATTGAGCACACCGTTCGCATTCGCACCGGCGAATCCGACGACGACGCGCTCTAGCGGTTCCTCGCAATGCGCATTCCGTTTTCGTTCAATCAGGGAGCACACAACATGAAGCTTCGAACCATAGCGCGGTGTGCCGGGGTCCTGGGGGCCCTCGGCGCGGTCGCGCTTCTAATCGATCCGGCACTCGCTCAGGACGCGGCAACCGCCGCCGCCCCGGCTGCGCCGCCGCCGGTACCGAACAAGGGCGACACGGCATTTATGTATACGGCGGCGGTCCTTGTGCTGCTGATGACCGTGCCGGGTCTCGCCCTCTTCTACGGTGGCCTCGTGCGCACCAAGAACATGCTCTCGATGTTCATGCAGGTCTTCGCAACGCTCTGCCTCGTCGGCATCATATGGGTGCTCTACGGGTATTCGATGGCCTTCACCAACGGTGGCGCGCTGAACGACTTCGTCGGCGGCTTCTCGAAAGCTTTCCTCAAAGGGGTCGATGCCAACAGTCTCGCCGGAACGTTCTCCAACGGAGTCTACATTCCGGAATACGTCTACATCGTCTTCCAAATGACCTTCGCATGCATCACCCCGGGCCTGATCCTGGGCGCAGTCGCCGAACGTCTGAAGTTCTCCGCAATGCTGCTCTTCATGGCGCTTTGGGCAACCTTCATCTACTTCCCCATAGCGCACATGGTCTGGTACTGGGGCGGGCCTGACGCCTTTGCAAACGCGGCAAAAGCGTTGGCCGCTGCAACCGGGGACGCCAAAGCCCAGGCCCAGGCTGCCTTTGACGCTGTCATGAACGATGCGGGAATTGGGTTCAAATGGGGTGCGCTGGACTTCGCTGGTGGCACCGTCGTTCACATCAATGCCGGCATTGCCGGTCTTGTCGGCGCACTCATCCTCGGACCGCGCATCGGCTACGGCAAAGAGCCGATGCCCCCACACTCGCTGGTGAACTGCATGATCGGCGCGGCACTGCTGTGGGTCGGCTGGTTTGGGTTCAACGTCGGATCGGGTCTTGAGGCCAACCAGTTTGCAGGCCAGGTCTTCATCAACACCTTCATCGCAACGTGCGCGGCTGCCCTCTCCTGGATGATCGTCGAATGGATCGCCAAGGGGAAACCATCCGCGCTCGGCCTTGCATCGGGCGTCGTTGCCGGTCTCGTCGCGATCACACCGGCGTGCGGCTTCTCCGGCGTCATGGGATCGATCGTCCTCGGCCTCGTCGTCAGCCCAATCTGCTTCTTCTTCTGCTCGGCCATCAAGAGCGCACTGGGATACGATGACAGCCTGGATGTCTTCGGCGTCCACTGCGTCGGCGGCATTATCGGCGCGTTAGCCACGGGTTTGCTGGTCAACCCCGATTGGGGCGGCGCGGGCATTGCCGACTACATCTCGAAGCCTGGAGAAATGGTAGCAGGCACCTACGATATGGCTGCACAGATGCTCGCTCAGTCCAAGATGGTCGGCATGACGCTTCTTTGGAGCGGCATTGGTTCGGCGATCCTTTTCAAGCTGGTCGATATCCTCGTCGGACTTCGTCCCTCTGAAGAGCGAGAGCGCGAAGGACTCGACATCACCGATCACGGCGAGAGTGCCTACCACTACTGAGGCATCGCCCCGCGGCTCCATCGAAACCGCGGGGCATCGCTACGCTCTCCCGAGCACGCGTCTCCACCTAGACGTGCTCAACTTAGCCCGGCGCCTCGTGCGGCCGGGCTTTTTTTATTTATCTCTGGCGATTTCCCGGACGAAGCCGTTAGGGCTGGATGACGATCTCGCTTCGACACGATACGAATTGCAGCACACGCCTCAAATCGTTCGCGCGTAAAGCAATGCATCCTTCGGTTGGAAGAAGCCCCAGCTTCGCAATATGCATGAAGATGGCGCTGCCGCGATTCTTGACGCGCGGACGATCATTATAGCCGAGCACAACGATGATGTCGTAAAGTCGGTCTTCCCGCCAAAGCCGCTCGCAGCCTCTTGCGTAAGGCAGGGTGACAGGCCGATTATAGTTTCGATCGTATCGACTGTCGCACCAACCATCGCTTTTGCGAATGGCCCTTACTTCGAGCGCAGTTCGCGGCCGCGCCGCCGCATCGGGCCTGAAATAGGCACCGCGTAGTCTAAAACGACCGCGCGGCGTCGCTCCATCGCCCTCGCGTTTTAACACTTTGATTCCCCCGTGTCCGAGCGCACAAGGGACGCAAAACGGACCAAACTGCAGCCGGCCCCGCGGCGCGGCCGCATTCAATGCCCTGACAATGAGCTTGGCTGGCACACGACGCCGTTGTATCGACCTTCTTGAAGGCATGGTGGAACTGGCCATTCCTCTTGTCTGTTTGCTAGCAAAGCCTATGTTGCGCCCGCACGCGATGCTAGTCTTCAGCGCCCCGATGCTGTCCAAGAAAAACTGGAGCCCTTCTCCATGAGCACGGCCCGAAAGGTCCTTCTCGTCGATGACGACGAAGATTTGCGCACCTCCCTGAAAGACCAACTCATCCTGCATGATGAGTTCGAGGTCTTCGAAGCGGGCACTGCAAGCAAAGGCATAGAAGCAGCCAAGACGGGACGGTTTGATCTCGTCGTCTTTGACGTTGGCCTACCCGACATGGATGGCCGTGAAGCGGTGAAGCTTCTTCGCAAATCCGGATATAAAACTCCAATCGTCATGTTGACTGGAAATACCTCGGATGCGGATCAAATCCTTGGACTCGATGCCGGTGCCAACGACTACGTTCTAAAGCCATTTAAATTCGCAGTTCTTCTTGCACGCATTCGGGCCCAGCTTCGTCAACATGAGCAAAGCGAAGATGCCGTTTTTGCCATCGGACATTATACCTTCAAACCGGCGTCCAAGCTTCTGGTCGACCAGTCGGGCAGCAAAATCCGCCTGACCGAAAAAGAAACCTCGATCCTGAAATATCTCTATCGATCCGGCGACAAGGTCGTCTCGCGCGACGTCCTCCTTCATGAAGTCTGGGGCTACAACGCAGGCGTCACCACACACACGCTCGAAACCCACATCTACCGGTTGCGTCAGAAGATAGAAAAAGACCCCTCGAACGCCGAGCTGCTCATTACCGAAAGCGGCGGCTACAAGTTGGCACCGTAGCAAGCATATCGGCGTTGCGTCACAAACACCCGTCCACAGACACCTTCCATCCTTTTTCACTGCCAGCGTTCAGTTCGCACATGACTCATGTATTGAATAATGAGCTGGCTTCGCGGGAGCCGGCGAGGCGCGGTCTTTCAGCTGCGTCTCAGCGATTTCACTTTTGTTGCGAATGGACCGATGGCCACCGACGCCCTCGTCAAGTCTTTTCTGTCACTGCCGCTCTTTTGCGATCTGAAGCCGCAGCAATTGAACGAAATCGCGCGCCGGGCTGAGCGCATCATCTATCGTCCGGGCGATATCATCGTCGCAGAAGATGATACGAGCGACGCCGCTATCCTCATCGTCTCGGGAATCTGCACCCGACAAGCGAAAGCGGGCGACACAAAACGCGAAGAATTATTGCCTGAAGGTGCTTTGATAGCCGAGCTTGCTATGCTCATCGATTTTCCCCATTCGGCAACCGTCATTGCGAAGGATCAGGTGAAAGCTCTCCGCCTCCCTCGTGAAAAAATTCAAGAGCTGATGTTGCAGGATGCCGATCTCACGGCGCATTTCTCGTCGCACATCCTAAAGCGCGTACATGCGATCGCGCAGGATTTGCTTGCCGTCGACAACTTGCTTTCAAGATCCGCAAACGGGAATCCAAACACGCAGAGGACCGCACAACTTACGCTTGAGACGCAACGAGAACCGCACGCCGCACACTAGATCAGAGGGAAAATAAAAAGCTCCAGAAACGAGGGCGCCCAGTCCCGGGGGGAGGGACTGGGCGCTATGCGCTTATCGCGCTCGGCATCGGGAGGGAAACCGATACCAGAGGCGGCGTCTTCGGCTAGACGGGGGGCACTACCGAATACAGGGTGACGCCACCTGCATGGCTTTGACTTAAGCGCAAAGCATGGGAATTCAATAGGGGCCCAAAGAGCCCTTCACGAAAATGTGAATTTGGCGATAGAATTATCCACAGCTTACGCATTGCCTTTAGGCAATTGCGCAACACCCTGATTCGCCAGCGAATTTACTAGTTCGGCGTTGAACGCTTCGGCCCAAGTGGTTGAATTTTAAACAAATTTCCATCAAGGTCATCGCTCTTTTGGAGCCCGGTAAGCTCCACGCGAGTGTCCAATCCCTGCGCGTCGGTCGTCACCCATTCTTTCAATTCCATGGCGGGCTTCGTCGCCAAATAGAGCTTGATTTTTCCGGGAGCGTCAGGGTCCTTGTCTTCGAGACCGAGCACGATGAGGTCGTCCGCCTGCTGCACCTCGGTGATTTTCGCATCCCGTAAAAGATCGACGTCTTTGCGAAGGAGAAGCCGGAAGGGCGTCTGATCGAGCGAGACGCGATCCTCGTTATTCAAATCGAGATCCTGAATGGCGAGATTCTGTCCGTCCGAAACGATGATCTGCCGCGATGGCAGTGCATAATCGAACCGGAAGCGGCCGGGCCGCTTGACGTAAAACTTGCCCCTCATCCGCTTGTTGTCCGGATCTATTTGGACAAAGGCCCCTTTCAGGCTTTGCAATGAGCCGAAATAATCGCTGACTTTCTGGACCAGCTTCGTCTGCTGCGCATCGAGTACCATGCTGCCGTCGTTGTTCGTCGGGGAGACTTCTCCCGTCCAACCTTTGACGGATGGCTTGCCGTGGCTGACGATTGGATTTGCGATTGTATTCGTCGGACCGTCAGCGTCTTGGCCCAAAGCGTTGCCGCCAAATGCAAACGTCGTGACCGCAGCAACGGCCAACAGGCGCCGGAAATCCCTCATATATCTCCCCATCGCGCGGCCCCCCAAGAGCCTAGAGCCCAGCGGGCTCCACTCGCAGATTACCCGTTTCGACAAAGAATGCGTCCAGAACTTGGCGATTCGCCTCTTGCAATGGGTAATGCCTTCCGAATGTGAAGTGCAAGCTGCAAGGGATCATATCCGGCGGAGCATTATCCTCAAAGGCTATGCTGCAGCATCCGTGCCCGTCCCGCGAGCGGCTAAGATTTCGCGTTTTCCTACATTGTTCGCCGCCGAGATCAAACCTTCCCGCTCCATCCGCTCGATGAGATCGGCAGCACGGTTGTAACCGATGGACAGGCGACGCTGAATGTAGCTCGTTGACGCCTTTCCATCACGCATCACGATGGCAACAGCACGATCGTACAGATCTTCCTCGCCCGTTCCCTGCGAGTTTGGCGCAATCTCGGATTGCGGCGGCGCATCGGTGATGCCTTCGACGTAATTCGGTGCGCCTTCGCTTCTGAGAACATCGGCAAACGCGACGACCTCCTCATCCGAAACATAGGCGCCGTGAACGCGCACGAATTGCCCGGCGCCTGTCGAATAAAGCATGTCCCCCTGCCCAAGCAGTTGCTCCGCGCCTTGTTCGTTCAAAATCGTGCGGCTGTCGATTTTCGATGTCACCTTGTAGGAAATACGCGTCGGGAAATTCGCTTTGATCGTTCCCGTAATGATGTCGACGGAAGGCCGCTGCGTCGCCATGATCAGGTGAATACCGGCGGCGCGCGCCATTTGGGCGAGACGCTGCACCGACGCTTCGACTTCGCGCCCGGCAACAAT
Source organism: Hyphomicrobium sp. (assembly GCF_035548195.1). GTDB lineage: Bacteria > Pseudomonadota > Alphaproteobacteria > Rhizobiales > Hyphomicrobiaceae > Hyphomicrobium_B. The sequence goes on along the minus strand of NZ_DASZTY010000024.1, from coordinate 218,339 downwards.
CATCAGGTCTGCGAACTCGTCGACAATCAGAACGATCCGCGGAAACGGCTCCAATTCCATTTGCTGCGTTTCGAAACGCGCCTGACCGGATTTATCGAAACCTGTTTGAACGGTACGCGAGAGAATCTCGCCCCGCTTCTTCGCATTCCGCACGCGATTGTTGAAGACGTCGATGTTGCGCACCGAAAGCGCTGCCATGCGCTTATAGCGCTCTTCCATCTCACGCACGGCCCAGTTCAGTGCCGCGACGGCCTTGTGCGGATCGGTGATGACCGGCGTCAACAGATGCGGAATGCCATTATAAACCGAAAGCTCCAGCATCTTGGGGTCGATCATGAGCATCCGGCAATCTTCGGGCGAATGCCGGTAGAGCAATGAAAGAACCATCGCATTGATGCCGACGGACTTGCCCGAACCCGTCGTGCCCGCCACGAGAAGATGCGGCATCCGCGCAAGATCGGCGACGACCGGCTCGCCTTGGATCGACTTGCCGAGACCGAGCGGCAACGCCATCGTATCCGACTTGAACGGATCGGCCTCGAGAATCTCGCGGAGAAGAACCGTTTCCCGCCGGGCATTCGGCAATTCGAGACCGATAGCGTTGCGGCCAGGAACGACAGCGGCGCGGACGCTCACGAGGCTCATCGAACGCGCGATATCCTCCGCAAGCCCGATCACGCGCGACGACTTCGTTCCGCGCGATGGCTCGAATTCATAAAGCGTTACGACGGGCCCAGGCCGTATGTCCTTGACCTCGCCCTTGACGCCAAAGTCGGCGAGAACGTCTTCCAACAGCCGCGCGTTGCCGCGCATGACGGTCTGCGAAAGCTCGGCCTGGGGCTTGACTGCCGCCGGACGCTTGAAAACGTTGAGCGTCGGCCGCCGCCACTGCGATGCGCTGCTATTGCGAAGACCGCCGAGCAGGCTATTTGCCACCTTTGCAACAGGCGCGGGCGCGGGTTCTGGATTGGGAATGGGCGGAGGCGTAGCACGCTCGACCGGACGCCGCGGAGCCGCAGCCGCACGCGGCACAGCAGCATTGCTCGACGCCGGAGCGAAACGCGCCGCAATGGCTCGGCTCGAATCCTCGATGTTATCGTCGAAGTCGTAGTCCGGCTCAAGAAAGTTATCCGACACATCCTCGATACCGAGCTCAGAATCACTCCGATGTTCGGAACCCTTCGGCAAAGGCGGCATGGCCAGCGTGTGATCTGCAAACTGCCGCTCGCGACCGCGAGGCTCATCGAAAGGCAGTTCGAGTTCGAGCGCTGCCCGCGCATCCGGCGCGTGGCCGAGACTTGGCGCAGCAGGCTGAACCGATCCAAAAGCTTCGAGCGGCGTGTAAGACGACTGTGAATTCTGGCCCGCCCTCATAAGCGCGCCGGACCGCCTACCGAACCAAGACCGTACCCCGCTGGCCCTTTCGTTGGTTATGCGCGAGGCGGCGCCGAAGGTGTCTTCGCGCGGCCTCGTCATCGCGTAACGCAGCGACGCGCAGAATGACCGCCACATCGCTTTCGCAACGACTTCCGCCTCAAAGCCGATCGCCTTACCCGAAAGCTGAGCCGCCGCCGCAGCAAGAACGAGCCCGGCAGCCATCGGCGCACGGTCTTCGTTGATGACGGCGAAAACCTTGGTCACCAGATGCAGCATCGCATCGCCGAGCAGGCCGCCGTATCCGTGGCGCAGCGGCCAGCCGTCATAAAGAGGTAGCGCCGACACGGCTCCCGCAATCGCCAACACGGACATCGGATAGAAACCGAGTTTCGAGCGGCCGCTTTCGACCCGCTCCGAGCGGATCATTTCGAGGCTCCAAACGAATGGCGCAATCAGAGCGACGACGGCGGCGAAGCCGAGAGTTTGGAACATCAGATCGGAAACGATGGCACCGACAGGACCGGTAAAATTGCGCGCCTGAGCCGTCGTCGTATGCGTAAGGCTTGGATCGAGCACCGACCATGAAACCAAGCTCGCCCATATCAGAACTGTTCCGGCAAGCAGCAGCATTCCGCCGAAGCGGGTCAGCCAGCCTAGGAGCCGGTCTTCCAACGACTGCGGGAGCAGCCGCTGAGGATCAATTCCTCTCGTGTCGAGCGACATCTCAGCGAACGTACATCTTTGACGCAGCACGGAAATTCGTGCGTTCGAGCATTCCTTCAGACGGCCAGCGAGCGCCCGCACCGACAGAGCATCTGAAGAAAGAGGCCGCCGGGCCGTACCTCTCAGTGGGCCTGAAAGAGTGTGCCGAAGTAACCTTGACGCGTTGGCCTTGCCATATGGTTACCGTCCCGAGCCCTTCGTTATGCTCATACAAGAAAAAGGCGGTGAAGGACGCTTGTCCAGTCCCGCTCAGCCTCGGACCCGCAGCAAACTCCGTGACGCCGGCGCCCCAAAAATCCGCCGAAACTCACGCGCGAAGTGGGGTTGATCACAATAACCTGCGCCGTGGGCCGCCATCGCCAGCGTGCTTCCCTCCACGACATCACGAATCGCGGCACGCATTCTGAGCCAAGCGAGATAGCGTCGATAGGAAACGCCGACCTCGTTCTTGAAGACATGCTGGAATCGCGACGTTGAGAGCCCGACCGCCAACGCGGCGAGCCGAACTCTCGGCAAGTTCGACGACCAGCTGTCCACCTCGATTGTGGTCTTCGAAGTCAGAGAATTAATTGTATAAGCGACGCGGAGATCGGTTGTCCTCCGCGCCTTCCTCCGCGCAAAACCGACAAGATCCTCAATCGCGAGTCCTGCCCAGTCCGCGCTTTGAGCATCTTCATAGAGAGCGCGAATAACAGACAGCTCGCCATCCTCTCCGACGATGGCGCCGGAAACTTCCCGGGTTTCGCTGATGAGCGCGACAAGACCTTCCGCCGAGGTTGCATTCGGCTCGATGTAAATGACGGCGAAAGGTCGGCCCCCGGCATCGAATTCATAAGGCACGCCCGCGCGAATGACAGCGGTGCGGCAGCGTAACCAACCCGCCGCTCCGACTTTGAGATCGAAGCGGTCGTAAATTCCCGCGAGAAGCACCGACGTGCTGTGGCTGTGAGGTGCGTTTCGGCCGAGACATCCCGCGAACAGCATGCGCGCCCTGCCGACATGCCACAACGGCCGCAAACTTTCCGGCCTAGGAGTAGCAGTTTCGTTCAAGCGCGAACCTCCGTTGACGCCATACGTTGGGGCACCTCTGGCATCTAAATCGCGAACAAACCGGAGGGCAATACGCAATAAGGAACACGCACTCCGATGAAACGTCTCGCACCCGAATTCGATCGCCGTCAGCTTCTATCGACCGGCGTTTGCCTTGCAGCCGTTCCGATTCTGACAACCGGACTGGCCAAGAAAGCCTCCGCCGCAGCGGCCATGCTAGGGAGTTGGCAGCCCAAATATTATCGGTTCAAACTCGGAACATTCGAACTCACGACCATTTCCGATTCCGAGGTTTTTATCGACGGGCCGTTTCCAATCATCGGCGCAAATGCGCGCGAATCGGACGTGCAAAGGCTGATGCACGATAATCTTCTTCCGGAAACCAAATATCAGCCCGGCTTCACACCGACGATCGTCAATACCGGAAAAGAGCTGATCCTGATGGATGCCGGAAATGGTGCCAACGGTTTCGTTCCGCGTCCGAACGGCGGATGGCTCGCAGCGCAACTCGGACCAGCCGGGTTCCGGCCCGAAGACATCGACATCGTTCTGCTGAGCCACGGCCACCCCGACCATATCGGCGGCATCATCGAAGGTGGCAAACCGCTCTTTCCCAATGCCCGGTACGTGATCAACCAAGTCGAACATGACTTCTGGTCGTCAGAGGGAAAGCTGAGCGACGATCTCGAAAAATTCGCGCGCGTTTATAGAGAAAATTCAAAGCCAGTCGTTGACCGGTTCAAGTTTATCAAACCTGGCGACGACATTGTGACCGGCATCCGCGCAGTTGAAGCTTACGGTCACACACCGGGGCATTTGGCATTTGTAATTGAAAGCCAAGGCAAATCGCTGCTCTGGTGGGGCGACTGCGCACATCACCAAGTCGCATCGCTTGCAGAACCGGGCTGGCACTGTGTTTTTGATGCCGATAAGCCGCTCGCTGCCGCAACCCGCCGCCGCATCTACGACATGGCAGCAACCGACCGGCTTCCGGTCATCGGCTATCACATGCCGTTCCCGTCGATAGGTTATGTCGAAAGAATCACCCCGGGCCGCTATCGCTGGCTCCAGCACACCTATCAGCTCAACCTTTGAGGCAACGCCATAGTCTCAAAATCAAGCGGGCAGGCCGGATGTTCGGCCTGCCCTGGTGTGCCTTCAGCCCATCCGGAACACGGCGCCTGCAACAGACATCGGCCGCTCACGAACGCGGTTGCCGTCGTTGCCCGACTTTACGATCCAACGACCATTTGCGGCACGTCCAGTGATGATGCCGACATGATGAGGCCAAACGACCACGGCACCGACCTGCGGACCGCTAGGACGACCGTAATGGCGCCAATTAGCTGCCAAGTTATATTCCGGCCCCCCACCAAGCTGCGTGCGCATCCACCAGCCGCACCAAGCGCGCGGACGTCCACCGACCGACGCGTACCGGCGCCCATAGCTCCGATGCCGTGCATAGTGCTTATAGCCACGACGCTGCGCATATTGCCTGCCGTAGTGGCCCCGACGATATGCTGACCGACCGTATGAACGCCTGGAAGCATATCGGCTGTAGGAACGGCCCCGATGAGCGTAGTGCGAATGACGATATCCGCGACGCTGCGAATAGGAACGGTTCACATACCGTCTCTTAGATGACCATTTCGCATGCGTGCGCTCAATCCGATGACTCTTGTAGCCGTAGTACGGATGAGCCTCGACTGACGGCATACCGACGAGAACTGCCAGCAGCGCCGCCATTGCGAACAAGCTCAATCGCATGGTTACTCTCCTCACTTGTCTTCACAAACGGCGCGCATCGAGCGGGCTAATGCGGCGGAAACAAGAGAGGATTCGCCGCGCGGCATATCGTCGTCTATCGATGCAACTGCCGCGCGTACGGAGATTTATTCCGATTTTCTAAAAACTTAGCTTGAATTGATCCGTGACGGGATGATCCGTTCACTACTAATGAGCGAAAAAATTGTGAAGATTACGAGTGTTTTTTCTTCATCTGTGATCGGATTTTAAGTCGCCACCGCACGCCTATATGGCGTGTTGCCGTGGCGATCATCCGCATTTCGCCGCCGCAATATTTACAATTTCGCATTTCGGGGAACACCGGTGGAATATCGCCGGCTTGGTGCGTCAGGATTGACCGTTCCGCTTTTGAGTTTTGGTGCGGCCACCTTCGGCGGCGCTAGCGAGTTCTTCAGAGCGTGGGGCTCGACGGACGTCGCGGAAGCGCGCCGCATGATCGATCTCTGCCTTGACGCAGGTGTCACGCTATTCGACACGGCCGACATCTATTCCAACGGCGCATCCGAGGAAGTTCTAGGAGAAGCCCTGAAGGGACGCCGCGATAAAGTCCTCATTTCAACGAAAGCGACGTTTCGCTTTAGCGGCGATCCGAACGCAGTGGGCTCATCCCGCTTTCATATTTTGAAGACATGCGACGAAGCTTTGAAACGTCTTCAAACGGATCACATCGACATCTTTCAGCTGCACGGCTTCGATGCCATGACACCGCCGGAAGAAATTCTTTCAACGCTCGATCATCTCGTCCGCGCCGGCAAAATTCGTTATGTCGGCATCTCGAATTTCTCGGGAATTTGACACCGGACCAAATCAAAAAACTCGATGCCGCCAGCGCGGTGACGAAGCCCTATCCCTATTGGCACCAGGCGGGATTTGCCGAGCGCAATCCACCTCCTGTATAGGCAGTTGCAAAAAGCCAAATCCATCCAACATCCAAACCTGTCACATCCGTGTCGCATCCTTTGCGTGTGGTTCGGCTATCTGTGTCTAAACGCACCAGAAACAGGAACGAAGAATGACGGACGACCAGGACAAGCATCCCGATCGGGCGAATGCGCGCATTGAAGCGGAAATCGCCGATAGCTTCGATGAAGAGCTTGAGATGGAAATGGACGACGACCGGCTTCAGCGACTGCTTGAAGACCGGGACGCTGGCGCCGATCGGGACCTTTTGAACCGTCGAATCTACTTCAAGGAACTCTTCCGTTTACAACGGGAGCTGGTGAAACTGCAGGATTGGGTCGTCGGCCAGAAACTGAAAGTCGTCGTGCTGTTCGAAGGCCGCGATGCCGCCGGTAAAGGCGGCGTCATCAAACGCATCACCCAGCGCCTTAATCCCCGTGTCGTACGAGTCGTCGCATTGCCTGCGCCGAGCGAACGCGAACGCTCGCAGTGGTATTTCCAGCGCTATGTTCCGCATCTGCCTGCCGGCGGCGAAATGGTCCTGTTCGACCGCTCCTGGTACAATCGCGCCGGCGTTGAGCGCGTCATGGGTTTTTGCTCCGACGACGACGTTGAAGAATTTTTTCGCACCGTCCCCGAATTCGAAAAGATGCTCGTCCGCTCGGGCATCATATTGATCAAATATTGGTTTTCGATCTCCGACGACGAACAGCATCTGCGCTTCCAAATGCGCATCCACGATCCGATTAAACAGTGGAAGCTGTCACCGATGGACTTGGAATCTCGCCGCCGTTGGGAAGCCTACACCAAGGCCAAGGAAGCGATGCTCGAACGCACCCATATTCCCGAGGCTCCGTGGTGGATCGTCCATGCCGACGACAAAAAGCGTGCGCGCCTCAACTGCATTCACCATCTGCTGTCACAGATTCCCTATCGTGAGGTTCCGCGCGAGCACGTGACGTTACCCTCGCGCGTGCACAACCCCGACTATCTCCGCGAACCCGTTCCCGAAGAAATGTATGTGCCGGCAGTATACTGAGTGCATATGGGCGGACGTTAAAGCCGCCCCATCCGCACATCATCTTCCGGATTGGCACTGATCTTGTGGATCGAGATATCGGCGCCGCGTCGTTCCTCATCAGGAGAGAGACGCAATCCGAATGTGAAATCTGCGAGCCAGTAGACGATCGTACCGGCAGCAAATCCAAATGCCGCGCCAAGAATCGAACCGACGAGCTGCGATAGGAACGTCACGCCGCCGAGCCCGCCCAGCGCCGTCAAACCGAAAATCCCGCAGGCGATACCGCCCCAAAGACCGCACAAGCCGTGCAAAGCCCAAACGCCGAGAACATCATCGATCTGCCACTTGTTCGTCGAGATCTGAAACATCGTCACGAACAGAGCCCCTGCCACTGCCCCAGTAACAAACGCACCGATCGGATGCATCATATCGGATCCTGCACAGATCGCGACTAAGCCTGCCAGCGCTCCGTTGTGAACAAAGCCGGGATCGTTCCGGCCCGCAATCAAAGCAGCAAGAATACCTCCGCACATCGCCATCAATGAATTGATCGCGACAAGACCCGAGATTGCCTTAAGATCCTGCGCACTCATGACATTGAAGCCGAACCAGCCGATGCAGAGCAGCCACGATCCCATCGCCAGCCACGGGATCGACGAGGGCGGCGGACTCATTGGCCGCGCGCGATCGTAGCGTCCGATGCGAGCGCCCAATTGGCGAACCGCCCCAAGCGCCGCCCAGCCGCCGAAAGCATGCACGACAATCGATCCGGCAAAGTCCTTGAAAGGTGCACCGAGCAGCGATGCAAAAAACCCATCCTGCAGCCCAAAGTTTTTGTTCCAAACCACGCCCTCGATGAGCGGATAAGCAATCCCAACCATCAACGCCGTTGCCGCACACTGCGGTATGAAACGCGCGCGCTCCGCAATTCCGCCCGAAATGATCGCAGGTACCGCCGCGGCAAACGTCGCGAGAAAGAAGAAGCGGACGAGATTATATCCGTGCTCTCCGCTGATCGTTTGCACGGAAGCAAAGAACGTCACCCCATACGAAATCGTATAGCCGATGAGGAAATAGACCGTAGTCGAGATGGCGAAGTCGACCAGGATTTTAACCAGCGCGTTGACCTGGTTCTTATGCCTGACGGTCCCGACTTCCAGAAATGCGAAGCCCCCGTGCATTGCAAACACCAGGATCGCACCCATCAATAGAAAAAAGACGTCAGCGCCTTGCTGCTGTTCCACCCCTATCCCCCCATGCCCATTTTTTATGCGCGGCAGGCGAACTTCAGCCCGAAGAACAGGCCATCCGCCGCGTCGGCGGGCAAGGTGATCAAGATTTATGCCAGAGCCGCATATTACCCAGGAACGCTGCCAGATCGGGGACTTGATGCGACGAGCCAAGGCACAGGAGCGCGAGGGCCGCCTAGAAAAGCAGCAATTACCGGAATGCATCTGCCCAAGTTCAAGGCAGAGAGCCGTGCGTCAGCGGATACGGCGCGGGTTCAGATAAAGATCGGCTTCCTGGCGCTCGATGTCGGGCTTCACGCGACCATCGCGAATGTCGACCGCGAGGCTCTTCACATGACGGCGGGCCTGGCGGTTGAAAACGATCATGCCGGTGAAAAGCTTCATCACCTGAATGAGACGTGGATCGGCGTGGTCCCCCCGCACTTTGCAGCGCCATTTACCGCCGATTGTCAGCACAGCGCCATCGATATGGCCGACGTGGTCGCCGTGTTGATCGATCAAAGTGTAGTCGCCCCCGAGATTGATGAAGTCGCGGCGGAACCGGTAGAATTTCGGTTCGCCCCCATGCATCAGGAAGAACGAAAAATTCTCCGGTAGCAGCGGCCATTTGTTGGCCGACCGCTCAAGATAGACGAGATAGTCATCCTCGCTCGTATTGATTGAGTAGGTCGTAACGGGAAGCCCGCGCGCGGCGAGCGTCTGTTGAATCGAACGGCCAAGCATCATGTCCATGCTGGCCTTCCAGTTCAGCGTCTCCGAAAACAGCTTGAAGACAAGCCGTTTGTCCATGCCCGATGAATCTTTCCAAAGCTCCTTGCGATAGCCGAGGACGCCGGTGCGCTCTCCGTTCTCGACAACCTCGGCGAAGATATCCATGTCCGTCGTGAATTGCCGAGACTTGCCGCGATTGCGTTCGTGCTTCCACGGGCCGAATTCGATCGAGTTGAAATTGGTGATCCAAACGTGAACCTGGAAGTCGTGCCACTTCGTGCGCGCCTCGGCGGCCGCATCCCTTTCGGCTTTCTTGAGCTTCGAAACCGCGCTCTTAGCTGGACTATCTTTTGCCTGCTCGAGGACTTCCGCTCGTGCGTCGTGCGCGGCCTCCGCGGCTGCGGCATTCGCCTTCGCTTCAATCGGATCTTTTTTCTGAGCAGACGCGGTCATGATGAGCCTCTATCGCATGTCGACGCGCAAACACCGCCGAATCAGCAGCAGAGCCTAGCACCGCGCTCCGGAATGGATGCGGCGGCCCAAAAAATTGCAGTGGAAACAAACGATCGAGGTACGAAACGATCCTAACGTGCGCCGAAAATGGCGCTACCGACACGCACGTGCGTCGCCCCAAACGCAATCGCTGTTTCGAAGTCGCCGCTCATTCCCATGCTCAGGCCCGCGAGACCGCTTTCCTTCGCAAGCTTCGCAAGAAATGCAAAATGCACGGCCGGCTCTTCGTCGATCGGGGGGATGCACATAAGCCCGACGAGCGGAAGCTGGAGCTCCACGCGGCAGAATTCGACGAACGCCTTGGCCTCGCGCGGGAAGATACCCGCTTTCTGCGGCTCTTCTCCTGTATTGACCTGAACGAATAGCTGGAGCGGCCGCTTTTGCTTCGAGATTTCATCTGCAATGGCGCGCGCAATCTTCTCACGGTCGATCGTATGGATTGCATCGAACAACGCGACGGCATCTTTGGCCTTGTTGGATTGCAGCGGCCCGATCAGGTGCAGTTCAACATCGGGAAATTCGGTTTTAAGGGCGGGCCATTTGCGCTCGGCCTCTTGCACACGATTTTCACCAAATTCGCGCTGTCCGGCAGCAAGCACGGGGCGCACGGCATCGGCATCGAACGTTTTCGATACCGCGATGAGCTTGACATCGCCGGGCCGCCGCTTCGCAGCCTCCGCCGCCGCAATAATTTCTTCTTTTACACGCTTTAACGCTTCTGGCGCGGATTCGTGGTAGCCGTCGCTTGTCACACTCGACCTCGTCTGTTTCTTCCCTCCCATAGCGCCACCGCCGCTTCAGGAACAAGTGTCGCAATGTTGCGAGAGGGATGAAGCACTTACATGGGTACCCCATCCCCCGGCTGATAAAACAGGAGCTTCCATGCTGAAACTTGCAGACGCCCGCCGCATCATCGACGCCGCCGAGAAGAAAGCCGTTGAGATCGGCCAGCCCATGAACATCGCCGTCGTTGACGAAGGCGCAAACCTTCTCGCGCACATTCGCATGGACAACGCCTGGATCGGTTCGATCAACATCGCGATCAACAAGGCATTCACATCGCGGGCCTTCAACATTTCGACGAAGGAATTGGCTGACAACAGCCAGCCGGGCGACCAGTTCTATGGCATTCATGTGTCGAACCACGACCGCGTGATGATCTTCGCGGGGGGCATTCCGCTCAAGGATTCCAAGGGGAACGTCATCGGCGCGATTGGTGTCTCGGGCGGCAGCGGCGTGCAGGACCAGACGGTTGCCGAGGCCGGCGCGTCCGCGCATACCTGCTAATATTTGTTTCGCAGATATAACTCGTGCGGGTCGCGTTTAATGCGCGGCCCGCGTTTTTTTCATCTTGTTTGCGGGTGCCTGCGGCTCAACGACCGCGAATGGATCGAACGCATTTCCGTTGCTGCCGAGAAGCTCGGCGTATCTGATGTTGAGGAAAAGTTTTTCGCGACCAACTTTGACTTCCCGCAGCACGCCGATCGCGACGAGATGTTTCAAATCTCTTGACGCCTTTTCCCTGTGAGCGAGCCCCCGCTCGACGACGTTGTGAATGCGGCTATAGGGCTGCGTGAAAATCACGTCGACGAGTTCGCGTGTGTAAATTTTCGGTGCTGTGTCGCGGACATAAGCGACCGTCGCATCGATGAGGTCGTAAATCGCGCCGATCTTTGCTGCGGTCCATCGCGCCGTGCTCTCGATGCCGTCGAGCATATAGAGAATCCACGGCTCCCAAGCCTGCTTCGTCGTTACATCGAGAAGCAGACGATAGTAGTCGGCCCTGTTCGCAAGGATGTAGCGGCTGAGATAAAGGGTAGGGAGTTCGAGCAATCCTTGTTCGATGAGAAACAAGATATTGATGACGCGGCCCGTTCGGCCGTTGCCGTCGATAAAAGGATGAATGGCCTCGAACTGATAATGTCCGACGGCCATACGCACGATGGGATCCAACTCAGTCGCCTCATTGAGAAAGCGTTCCCAATTCGTGAGCAACTCGCGCAATAAAGTCTCACCCTCAGGTGGCGTATAAATAACGTCTCCGGTATTCGTATTTCTCAGCTTGGTCCCCGGAACACTGCGCACATCGAGATCGACACCCTTCAGTTCGGAACAGATATCGACAGCGGTTCGTGTAGAGATAGGCCGTTGCGCCAATGTCTTAAAGCCAAGCTGAAGCGCGGATCTGTAGCGCGACGCCTCCTTGGTTGCCGGGTCCGCATCACTATCATCGTTCAAACTGGCATCGCGAAACAGCGCGTCGCTCGTCGTGACGATGTTCTCGATCGCCGAACTGTCTTTCGCTTCCATGATCGGAATGGCGTTGATGAGCACAGTCTGATCAGGGATACGGCGGCCCCGTTCTTTCAGGGCGGCAAGCGCGGCATGAACCGAGGCGCATTTCTTTAAAACAGCCTTCGTCTCCAGGTCGCTTTGCGGCGGCAGTTCGGGCAAGTCGTTGTAGGGGCTCGCAGGGTCGAAGGCTTTCATTTGTCGTCAAATCCAGGTTTAGACGACACGTCATAAAGACATGTCGCCAACGACGACATATATCTTTAATATGTCGCAGAAATAGAAAAATTGCGACATATCAGACGGACGTGCCGCACGACACGACATATTCTCATAATATGTCGCAAAAATCAACTTTTTACGACATATAAGCGCTGGATGCCGACGACTTGACCAGCTTTTCCCTTTCAGGCTTTTAACGGCGCTAACCAATTCAAAATCCGAGAAAGAACGGCCCAATGGCCACCGAACGCTACAACGCACCCGACCGCGAACGCCATTGGCAGCAGGCTTGGGAAAAAAACGAGATTTTCCGGGCCTCCGAAGACCGCACACGCCCCAAATGCTACGTCCTGGAAATGTTCCCCTATCCGTCGGGGCGCATCCATATGGGCCATGTGCGCAACTATGCGATGGGCGACGTCTTCGCGCGCTACAAACGCGCCAAGGGCTTCAACGTCCTGCACCCGATGGGCTGGGACGCGTTCGGCATGCCTGCCGAAAACGCCGCGATGGAACGCAAGGTCCACCCCGGAAAATGGACCTACGACAACATCGACACGATGCGCGGCCAGCTGAAATCGATGGGGCTGTCATTAGACTGGTCCCGCGAAATCGCGACTTGCTCGCCGAGCTATTACCGGCATCAACAGAAGCTCTTCATCGAGCTGCTGAAGAAAGGTCTTGCTTATCGCAAATCCTCGAAAGTCAACTGGGACCCGGTGGACCACACCGTGCTCGCCAACGAGCAGGTGATCGACGGCCGCGGCTGGCGCTCCGGTGCGCTCGTCGAGCAGCGCGAGTTGACGCAATGGTTTTTCAAGATCACGGACTACGCCGAAGAACTGCTGAGCGACCTCGCGACGCTCGATAAGTGGCCAGAGAAAGTCCGGCTGATGCAAGCCAACTGGATCGGCCGCTCTGAAGGCATGCTGATCCGCTGGGCACTCGAAAAGGATACTGCGCCCGACGGATTTAGCGAGCTTGAAGTCTACACGACCCGGCCCGATACGCTGTTCGGCGCATCGTTCCTGGCCGTTGCCGCCGACCATCCGCTTGCGAAGGCCGCCGCAGCGAAGAACCCAGCACTCGCTGACTTCTGCGAAGAGTGCCGCCGCCTGGGAACCTCAGTGGCTGAAATCGAAGCTGCCGAAAAGCGGGGCTTCGACACTGGTATCCGCGCCGTCCATCCCTTCGACAAGGATTGGCAGCTCCCCGTTTACGTCGCGAACTTCATTTTGATGGACTACGGCACCGGCGCGATCTTCGGCTGTCCGTCCGGCGATCAGCGCGACATGGATTTCGCCACGCGCTACAAGCTCCCGATTGTGCCCGTCATCCTGCCGCCAGGAGAAAAGCCAGAAACCCTGGATCTCAAGGGGAAGGCCTACACGGAAGACGGCACGATGATCAATTCGCGCTTCCTCGACGGCCTGACGACAAAGGCGGCCTTCGAAGAAACCGCCAACCGCCTTGAAAAACAAAAGCTCGCCGGACGCCCTCAAGGCGCGCGCAAGGTCAATTTCCGCCTGCGCGACTGGGGCATCTCGCGCCAGCGCTATTGGGGCTGCCCGATCCCGGTTATTCATTGCGAAAAATGCGGCGTCGTTCCCGTCCCCGAGAAAGACTTGCCCGTTACGCTTCCCGAGGACGCGACGTTCGACAAACCGGGCAATCCCCTCGAACGCCATCCAACGTGGAAACATGTGAAGTGTCCGTCCTGCGATGGTGAAGCGACGCGCGAAACCGACACGATGGATACCTTCGTCGACTCGTCCTGGTATTACGTGCGCTTTACTGCGCCCGAAGCCGAAACGCCCGTCGACATGGACGCCGCGCATTATTGGCTGCCCGTCGATCAATATATCGGCGGCATCGAGCATGCGATTTTGCACCTGCTCTATTCACGCTTTTTCTCGCGCGCGATGTGCGACACCGGCCATCTGACCTTCGCGACCAATACGCGTGAGCCGTTCGCGGCACTCTTTACCCAAGGCATGGTCACGCACGAAACGTACAAATCGCAGGACGGACTGTGGCTCCTGCCGAACGACGTTCGCGTCGAAGGCGAAGGCGCCAACCGTCGGGCCATCGAAATCGCGACTGGGCGCCCTGCCGCCATCGGCTCCATCGAAAAGATGTCCAAGTCCAAAAAGAACCTCGTGGACCCGGACGACATCATGACCCACTACGGCGCCGATTGTGCGCGCTGGTTCATGCTGTCGGATAGCCCGCCAGAGCGCGACGTCATCTGGACCGAAGCCGGCGTCGCGGGCGCAGGCCGCTTCATCCAACGTGTCTGGCGTTTGATCGACGAGATCGCCGAAACATTCCCGAACAAACCCGCCAAAAGACCCGATGCCTTCGGTCCGGACGCTCTGGAGCTGCGCAAGGCTGCACACCGGGCGCTCGACCAGGTCGGCAAGGCCATCGAAGCCTTGCGATTCAACGTCGCCGTGGCGAACATTCATGAATTTTCGAATGTTCTCCAGGCGGTCCTAACCAGGAACGAGCCCGACCTCGCCTGGGCCGCACACGAAGCGGGCGCCCTCCTCGCCACAATGATCGGCCCGATGATGCCGCATTTGGCTGAAGAATGCTGGGCGCGGCTCGGTTACAACACGCTGCTCGCGAACGAACCGTGGCCGGTGGCGGACCCGGACCTACTCGTTGACGATCAAGTGACCATTGCCGTACAGGTGAATGGTAAGCGACGGGACGAACTCGTGGTTTCGCGTACCGCGAAATCCGAGGAGGTGGAAGCGGCGGCGTTGAAGCTTGATTCGGTAATCCGCGCGCTCGAGGGGCGGACACCGAAAAAAGTCATCGTCGTCCCGCAAAGGATCGTGAATGTCGTTGGCTGACGGGCTGTGGGGGCGAGATAGCGTACGCCGGTTGAAGAACCGGCGCGGTTTGCTATCGGCTTTGGGCTTAGCCACACTCTGCGTCTTGAGCGGATGCGGCGACGGCAGCACAGGATTCCGCCCGCTCTACGGATCGGCAGCACTCGGCGGTGCCGCCACCCAGGAGAAATTGGCGACGGTGGATGTGGCGCCGATTCCGGGCCGGGTCGGCCAGCGCATCCGCAACGAACTCATTTTCCAGACCACGGGCGGCGGAAAACCGGCCGAACCGCAATACCGCCTGGACATCGCCATCCGCGAGTCCGTTGTCTCCACGATGGTCCAGACGAATGGCAACGCTGGCGGACAGATCTTCAATATCGAAGCCTCCTACAATCTCGTCCGGCTGAAGGACAAAACCGTCATCGCTTCGGGCAAGAGTTTTGGCCGCGCTTCATATGATCGGGTAACGTCAATCTTCGCCAACGTCGAAGCCCGCCAGGACGCGGAAAACCGGGCGGCAGAATCCGTCGGCGAAGAGCTTCGTACGCGTCTCCTCGCAATCCTGGCGACGACAGCTTAAGACAAGCGCCACCTAGCGCTGCCGCTCGCTTCAAGCATCAAAGATGGTCACCGTTAAAGCCCACCAGGCAGAAGCCTTCATGAAATCGCCACCCCCGCGGTTGGCGGCGGCGCTTTTCTTCGGCACCGATCCCGGACTTGTGAGCGAACGCGCTGCCAGTCTTGCGAAAGCCCTCGCGGCCCGCGAAGACCCACCAGGCGAAATCCTCCGGCTCGACGACAGCGAATTGGATAACGATCCAGGCCGCCTCGAAACCGAGCTTCAAATGCGCCCTATGTTTACATCACGGCGCATCGTCCGCGCGATTGCTGGCAGGCGCATCTCCGCACAACTTCTGAAACCTCTCTTGGGTGCCAATCCGCTCGAAGGTCTGCTGATCGTCGAAGCGGCCAATCTCAAACCCGACGACGCGTTGCGGACACTTTTCGAAGCATCAGAGACGTGCTTTGCAGTCGCCTGCTATCCGGACAGTTCCGCCGATATCGATAATCTCATATCCGACGTGGTATCGTCGTTCTCACTGACCATCGACGGCGATGCCCGCGCATTGCTTCAAAGTCGTCTCGGCGCTGACCGGACGCTATCCCGCGCCGAGATCGAGAAGCTCGCTCTCTATTGCCTGGATCGCGAAACAATCACCCTCGCGGACGTCGAAAATATCGTCGGCGACGCCGCCGATCTCGCTCTCGAACGTATTGCCGAAGCAGCGGCCGAAGGACGAACCCAAGCGGCGATCACGGACTTCGGTCGCGCAATGGCTTCAGGTGAAAGCGCACAGGCGATTATTGCCGTACTACAGCGCTATTTTTTGAAGCTTCACAAAGTGAGAAGCGACGTCGATGCGGGTCAACGCTTGGACGACGCACTGAAATCGCTCCGTCCGCCGCTGTTCTTCAAGCAGCGCGATGTATTCTCGCGCCAGATCCGGAACTGGCCACGTACCGGGCTCGATCAGGCCCTGCGGCGCATCGCCGACAACGCCAAAGCAGCAAGGCTTTCACCCCGCCTCGAAAGGGTTTACGCCGAACGCCTGCTTTTGGCGATTTGCGCGCTAGCCTCCGCATCGTCTGCCGCGTCCCCTCGTCGCTAGAGCACGGGTTGCGACCGGCATCCCCCCCTCTATAGTGCCCCGCGACCGATCAAGGGGGACAACATGTCAGCGGCACGTTTTGACGTCATCGGAATTGGCAACGCAATCGTCGATATCATCGGCCGTTGCGACGAATCTTATCTCGCGACGATCGGCACTGCGAAAGGCAGCATGCGCCTCGTTGGCGCCGATGACATCAAAAAGATCTACGCGACGATGGGGCCCGCAACCGAAATTTCTGGCGGATCGGCCGCCAATACTATCGCCGGCGTCGCGTCATTCGGCGGAAAGCCTGCATTTATCGGCACCATAGCCGACGACGAATTCGGAAAAATATTTACGCACGATATTCGCTCGATCGGCGTGACCTTCGACGTAACGCCGTTTGCCAACGGCGCACCAACATCGCGATCGCTCATTCTCGTCACGCCTGATGGCGAACGTACTATGAATACGTTTCTCGGAATCTCGACCAGCCTCAGCGAATTTCAATTGAATCTCGATCTTATTCGCAATTCCGAAATCCTATATCTTGAAGGCTATCTCTTCGATGAATCGCAAGCCAAGCAAGCTTTCCGTAAAGCTTTGCAAACTGCAAAAGCCGCGGGCCGCAAAGTCGCCTTGACATTGTCCGATGGCTTTTGCGTTGATCGCCATCGCGATGAATTCATCGAACTCATCCGTTCCGGCATCGACATTCTTTTCGCCAATGAATCCGAAATAAAATCGCTATATCAGACGGAGTCATTTGATCTCGCTGCGGCAAACGCAAGCAAAGACGCCAAGCTCGCTGTCTTGACGCGAAGCGCCAAAGGCTCGGTCATTCTCAGCGAAAGTAATTCCATCGAAATAGCACCGGAACCAATTTCTGAACTCGTCGATACGACAGGCGCGGGCGACCTTTATGCGGCCGGATTTTTATTTGGCTATTCGAAAGGATATGAACTTCCAATTTGCGGACGTCTCGCAAGTCTGGCCGCCGCAGAAATTATCAGCCATATAGGCGCGAGACCGGAGATTTCGCTGGCGGAATTGGCGCGTCAAAAAGGACTCATTTGACCGATTTCAACTTTCGGGAAATAACAAAAGCCTCGTATTTCATATACCATTCCGCTGTGAACGATGTTCAAAACGAGACTATTTAGGGGGTATTTCGTGTCCAATTCGACGCGACATTTATTTTCCCTGGAATTGGAGAGTTTCTTCGCGCAATCTCAAATCAACGAATCGCTCCGTTTTCGAGGTTCGCCGATATGCTTCACACTCCCGTTCGTCGCGGCCGCCCGAAAGGCACCGGCATTGACGACAGCGAACGCCTTGCGCAGCTCGATGCGCTTTTAAGAATTCGGCCTGATTTACGTCCGACGACGGCTATCCGGCAAATGGGATATTCCGATCCGTCCGCCATCCGTCGCCTTCGAGATAAATATAAGATCTTCGCGCTCGGAACGCGGGCGACACTGAAGGATCTTGTTACATCTGCCACGTCGAACGAACAGACCCTAGCGGCAGCGGTGTCGCTGCAGGCGCGCTAATTCCAATACGAAATTTCGACGAACCTATTCTAACTTTCCAACTCCTGTAATATCTCGCGGGCCGCTGCCCCAAGCGGCCCATTTTTTTTGCGCGGTTTCGAAGTGAGTTAGAGCTTGCGCAACGACGCCACTTGCACGCGATGGCTCTCGCCTTTCTGCAAAATAAGCTGAGCGCGCCGTCGCGTCGGCAAGATGTTCTGTTCCAGATTTTTGAGATTGATCGTCCGCCAGAGCCGAAGAGCCGTTTTGCGGACGTCGTCGGGCGCCATCGCCGCATACTTATGAAAGTACGCTCCGGGATCGCGAAACGCCGTGCTCCGGAGCCGCATAAAACGCGTTAAATACCACTTTTCGATAACGGCCATATCCGCATCGATATAAATCGCGAAATCGATAAAGTCGGAAACAAACGGAATGGTTCCGCCGTCTTTCGGCATCTCCGCAGGCTGCAAAATATTGAGCCCCTCGATGATAAGAATATCGGGCTGCTCAATAATGACTTCCTGCCCCGGAAGAACATCATATTGAAAGTGCGAATAGACCGGCGCCGACACGCGGTCCACGCCCGATTTGATGTCGCCGAGAAATCGCAAAAGCCGCTCTGTATCGAAGCTTTCCGGAAACCCTTTGCGATCCATCAACCCGCGCCGTTCTAGCTCGGCATTCGAGTAAAGAAATCCATCCGTCGTCATGAGATCGACGCGCGGATGATCCGGCCAGCGTGCGAGAAGGGCTTTCAAGACACGCGCCGTCGTGCTTTTCCCAACTGCGACCGACCCGGCGACGCCGATGACAAACGGAACCTTCGTATCCTTCCGGCCGAGAAATTCTGAACTGACGGAGTGCAGTTTCTGAGCCGCCGCGACATAGAGATTGAGCAGGCGCGACAACGGCAGATAGATCTGCTCGACTTCCTCCACGGACACTTCTTCGATAATGCCCGAGAGCTGCTCAAGCTCGTGCGGATGCAGAGTCATCGGTGTGTCGGCACGAAGACGCGCCCACTCCTCACGCGTGAAAACGCGATAAGGTGAAAACACCGGGTTTTCGCTTTTCACATCGCCGCGCCGCGCCAAAAGCGTCTTATGGCCCGGCGCACGCGCTTTCACGACGCGCTCCCCGAGCGAGAAGCTTTCTCGGCAAGCCCCGAGGTTCCCATTCGTCCTTCAAGAACGTGCAGCACGTCGCCGAACGCGACACGCCGGCTCTCAAGCAAAACGAGCAAATGATAAAGCGTATCGGCGGCCTCGGCCTTCAGCGCTGAATCATCATCGCCCATGGCCGCAATGACCGT
Organism: Hyphomicrobium sp.; assembly: GCF_035548195.1. Lineage (GTDB taxonomy): Bacteria > Pseudomonadota > Alphaproteobacteria > Rhizobiales > Hyphomicrobiaceae > Hyphomicrobium_B. The sequence continues at coordinate 199,132 of NZ_DASZTY010000024.1, read as the reverse complement.
CTCGATCGCCTCTTCGCCGAATTTCTTGGCGCACCGCTCTGGACCCGCCGTCAACAGCTGAGCAGTATAGGATTTTTGCGCGCTATCGGACCGGCGCGACCGAATCAGCGCGGCCAGCCGGTCTAACGTGTTCGTTTCACTCATGAACTCAATCTCGCGGCACATCGGGCGGCCGCCATGCGTCCGCACATCATCAAGCCGCCGCCCGAGCGTCAAGCGGCGCACGCCAGAATTGCGGCGAAAAGCTTAAAAACTCAGCCGCCGCCGAGGCGCTGGCGAATATAATCGAGCTGATCGTAGTTGCCATAACGGATAACCAGCGTCCCGCTCTCTCCCGATCCGCGCCGGATTTCGACCTTAAGACCCAGAAGATCGGTGAGTTCTTTCTCGAATGCCTTTGTATCGGCATCCTTGTCCCGGGGCCGCCGGGCGACCGTCGTCGTCGTGTCGATGCCGAGGTCATGGACCAGTGCTTCCACGTCACGGACATTCAGACCATCGTCGATGATCTTCTTAGCCAACGCCTCGGCGTCGTCGCGTCCGATCAAAGCCCGCGCATGGCCGGCCGTCAGCCGCCCTTGTTGTACCAGCGACTGCACGCCGTCCGGCAACTTCAAAAGCCGCAAGGTGTTGGCGACATGGCTACGGCTTTTACCGATGATTTCCGACAACTTCTCTTGGCTGTAGTCGAACCTTTCTACGAGCTCGCGATAACCGGTCGCCTCTTCAATCGCATTCAGATCTTGCCGCTGAACGTTTTCGATAATCGCCAGCTCAAGAAGCTCGCGGTCCGTCAGCTCACGAATAATAACTGGAATGGTGTGGATGCCGGCCTTCTGCGCCGCCCGCCAGCGCCGTTCGCCCGCAACAATTTCATAGCCGCCGCCAGCACCGTTTGGGCGCACGACGATCGGCTGCACAAGGCCCTTGGTACGGATCGATTCAGCAAGTTCTGCAAGCTCATCATCCCGAAAATCCTTACGCGGATTAAGCGGACTCGATTTGACTTCGGCGATGGACACCATCCGCTGCTCGCCTTCGGGCGGCAGATGATGTCCCAACGGGGCGGGTTCTCCGATCAAAGAGGCGAGGCCGCGGCCGAGTCGGCTCTTCGGTACAACGGAGTTCATAGGCTGGTCATCCCCCACTAAATAAATCTCGAACTCAAGATATCAGCGAACGGCCCTTTTTTAAGCGGCCTTGAAACGTTTTTCCCGTTCGATAATCTCGGTCGCCAATCGAATGTAAGCTTGGCTACCGGCGCAATCGTAGTCGTATAAAAGCAGCGGTTTGCCGTGTGACGGCGCTTCTGCGACGCGCGTATTTCTCGGAATCATCGTCTCGTAAACCTTTGGACCGAAGAAGGCGCGAACGTTCGACGCGACTTCTTTCGACAACGCGGTGCGCTGATCGTGCATCGTCAGAACGACACCCTGAATTTCGAGTCGCGGATTGAGTGTCGCGCGAATTTGTTCGATCGATTCCTTGAGCTGCGAAATACCTTCGAGCGCGAAGAATTCGCATTGCACCGGAACAAGCACCGCATGCGCGGCCGTCATCGCATTAAGCGTCAAAACGTTGAGCGACGGCGGGCAATCGATCAGCACATAATTGAAATGCGTGTCGGCGGGCCGATTACGCTGCTGCCCAACGAGCGCAGTCACGGCATCGCGCAATTTGAAAGGACGAGCTTGCGGATCGCCGCCGAGCGCGCCCTCGATTCCGACAAGATCGCTATTCGCCGGAACGACGAAAAGATTGGGCACCGCTGTCTTTAAGACGGTATCGAGAATCGTGGCATTGCCGGTCAAAATATCGAATGAGGTTTTGAAACGCGTTTCCGGGTCGATGCCGAGCCCCGTTGAAGCATTCCCCTGCGAATCGAGGTCGAGCACGAGCACACGCTCGCCGATAGCGGCAAGCGCAGTCCCTAAATTGATAGCCGTCGTCGTTTTACCGACGCCGCCTTTCTGATTGGCGATGGCGATCACGCGCGGACCCGCGCTTGCACCGCCCGCGCCTGAAACATAGCCAGCCACGGGGTTACTCCTCCCTCTTGGGCTTCAACGCCTTGAGCAACACCACTCGGGCATATTCGTCCGTTACACTTGGCTTCAGCTCATAATCGAACCGCCAGCTCTGCGCGGCTTGCTCGATTTCGGCCGCAACCTCCCGGCCTTTGAGGAATAATCCAAGCGTCTTGGACTCAAAGTACGGCGCCGACATCTCAAGCAACCGCGGCAGCGGAGCGAGCGCACGCGCCGTAATACAGTCGACGGACTTTACTTTAGCGCGAGTCTCGGAATTTTCGATTCGCATGCACAGGATGTCCACAACGATACCCGTCTTGCGGGCCACTTCACGCAAGAAAGCGGCTTTACGCGCGTCGCTTTCCACCAAGATATGGTGAGTCGCGCCTGCTTCGGCACCAAGAATTGCGAGCACAAGCCCGGGGAATCCGGCGCCGGACCCGATATCGAGCCAGACACGGGCGCTCGCGGGCCGAAATTGCCACAGCTGCGCACTGTCCGCGAAATGCCGCTGCCAGGTATCATTCAACGTACTTGGCGCAACCAAGTTGATCGTCTTTTGCCATCGGCCCAGGAGCTGGGCATAAGTCGTTAAACGCTCTAGCGTTTCACGTGAAATTCCGAATTTTCGCCCGAACGATTCGGCCGAGTCGACGATGCCCTCCTGTCCCATCAGGCTGACTTGCGTTGCCGATCGGACTTGAGACGCGCCAAAAGCGTTAACAAGGCCGCAGGGGTGACCCCTTCGATCCGTCCAGCCTGGGCAATCGAGGCCGGCCGATATTGAACTAATTTCTGACGAACCTCAGCAGAAAGACTTGGAATACCGGAATAATCAAAGTCAGCCGGGATACTGACAGCCTCATCGCGCTTGAGCTGCGCCACATCCTCGTCCTGACGGCGAAGGTACGCGGCATAACGGGCATCGACGGCAAGCTGCGCCGCAATTCGAGGATCGAGATTGCCAAGCTCCGGCCAAATCGGAAGCAAGCGGTCCAGCGAGATGTCCGGAAACGCCAAAAGCTCGAAGGCTGTCCGGCGCCGACCGTCTCGATTGACGGAAAGCCCGTGGCGTGCAGCTTCCGTGGGCGTCAGCGACAGCCCGTTTAACAGCTTGAGGCCGTCCGCAAGAGCTGCGGTTTTAGAGCCAAACTTCGACTGCCGGTCGCGCCCGACACAGCCCAGCGCAATCCCAGCCCCCGTCAGCCGCTGATCGGCGTTGTCGGCCCGGAGACGCAATCGGAACTCAGCCCGCGACGTAAACATCCGATACGGCTCGGAAACCCCGCGCGTCACGAGATCGTCGACCATCACGCCGAGATAGCCCTGGGTACGCGACACGACGAACGACTCTCGCGCACCTCCCGCAGCAAGTGCCGCGTTAAGTCCCGCAAGGAGCCCCTGCGCACCCGCTTCCTCATACCCAGTCGTGCCGTTGATCTGTCCCGCGAGAAAAAGCCCCGGCAAGCGTTTTACTTCTAGCCCCGGAGTCAACTCTCGCGGATCGACATAATCGTATTCGATCGCGTAACCGGGCCGCTTGATGATAACGTTTGCGAGGCCCGGCATCGTTTTGAGAAATGCCTCCTGTACCTCCACCGGCAACGAGGTTGAAACACCATTTGGATAGATCGTATCGTCGTCGAGGCCCTCTGGCTCCAAGAAGATCTGATGCGAAGACCGGTCGGCAAAACGCACGATTTTGTCTTCGATCGATGGGCAATACCGCGGACCGATACTCTCGATTTGCCCCGAATGCATAGGCGAACGCGCAAGATTTGCGCGGATGATGTCGTGCGTTTCAGGTGTCGTATAGGTGATCCCGCACGCGATCTGCGAAGTCGTTATCCGCTCTGTCAGGAAAGAGAACGGCACGGGCTCGTCATCGGCCTTTTGCATTTCAAGGCCCGACCAATCGATCGAATTCTTATCGAGCCGCGCCGGCGTGCCGGTCTTCAACCGGCCGAGCTTGAGCCCCAGCGCGTAGAGCCGATCCGAAAGCTTCAACGCGGGCGCTTCCCCGGCGCGTCCGGCGGGGATTTTCTGTTCGCCCATGTGAATGAGGCCGTTGAGGAACGTGCCCGTCGCAAGAACGACGGCCCCGGCACGCAAAGTCCGGGCATCTGCCGTTAAAACACCCGTGACCCGGCCACTGGTGACGACCAGATCCTCAACACCGCCCTCAATGACATCAAGGTCCGGGATGGCCTCAATTTCCGCCTGCATCGTCTGGCGGTAAAGCTTCCGGTCCGCCTGCGTGCGCGGTCCATGGACGGCCGGACCTTTTGATCGGTTGAGCAGCCTGAACTGGATTCCAGCAGCGTCCGCAACCCGGCCCATTAAGCCGTCGAGCGCATCGATCTCGCGAACGAGGTGGCCCTTTCCGAGCCCGCCGATCGCCGGATTGCACGACATTTCGCCCACTGTCGCGAAAGAATGGGTCACGAGCGCCGTACGCGCGCCCATCCGAGCCGCGGCAGCCGCTGCCTCAGCCCCGGCGTGCCCGCCGCCGACCACAATGACGTCATAGCTTCGCGAATTCATGCGCCATCACCTACTGTATTGTAGGTCACCGCAAAAGAGCGACCCCAGCCCCGATTTATCGGCCTGGCCATAACAAAGCGAACAACCGGCCCCGAGACGGCGGAGCCGCAGACAGCATCACGGTTAAAAAAGGATGATTCACGTGAAACAACACGAAAAACGAGTCCGTCAAGCCTGATTCACGTGAAACACTTCATTAACTCACTTCCCAATGCAAAATCGGCTGAAAACCTGGTCGAGCACGTCTTCCACGTCGACCCGCCCCGTAATGCGACCAATTTCGTGGGCGGCCCGGCGAACATCCTCCGCCCGAAGCTCAATGGCGTCGGGCGCCCCTTCCAAAAACGCTCTGATCGCTCTCTGCGCCGCTTCCAGGCTCTGCCGGTAGCGTGCTCGAGTCAAAGCCGGGCCCGTCGCCTCCCCGATGATAGCCGCCGCCCGCGCCGCGATCTCAGCCACAAGTCGATCCAGGCCTTCACCCGTCACGGCCGAGACCGCCAGCATTTCATCTGTTGATTCCCGGCTGAGATCCGCCTTGGAACGAATTGCAAGACTTGTTTCACGTGAAATTCCCTCCGGCACATTTGAGTCGCCGGTTTCACTGAGCCAGAGAGTCAAATTGGCATCGCGCGCCGCGACTAGGCTCCGGCGGATGCCCTCACGCTCAATCTCGCTTGCGGCTTCGCGAATGCCTGCCGTATCTGCGACGACAACGGGCAGACCTGCCAGATCCAGCCGGACTTCGATGACGTCCCGCGTCGTCCCGGCCTCCGCCGAAACGATCGCCGCATCCCGGCGTGCGAGCGCATTAAGCAAGCTCGATTTTCCCGCATTCGGCGCCCCGAGCAGCGCCACGCGAAACCCTTCACGTACAATCTCCCCCCGATGCCCATCGTCGAGATGCGCGGCGATTTCTGTCGAAAGCGTCCCAGCGCGCTTTCGTGCCTCGTTGAACGAGGATGACGAAACGTCCGTTTCGTCGGAAAAGTCGATGGCCGCCTCGACGAGCGCAGCGATCTCGATCAACCGCGCTCGCCATCCTTCGTAGATTTTCGACAGCGTGCCGGCCGATTGCCCTAGCGCTTGCCTGCGCTGGGCGTCTGTTTCCGCTTCGACCAGATCCGCGAGACCTTCGACTTCAGCGAGATCCATCTTGCCATTTTCAAACCCTCTCCGCGCAAACTCTCCTGGTTGTGCGAGGCGGCAACCCTCAAGCCTTCCCAGCGCATCGAGAAGCGCAGCAACGACAGCCCGGCTTCCATGAACTTGGAACTCCACGACGTCTTCGCCTGTTTCGCTGTGTGGCGCAGCGAACCAAAGCACCAATGCGCGATCGATAGCTTCTCCAGTTGACGGATTCCGGATTGTCCGGAACGCCGCGGCGCGGGGCTTGGGAACCGGCGCCACCATTTTTTCCAGTGCGGTCCGAACCGCCGTACCGGACATGCGAACGACGGCAACGCCGGCGCGCCCAGGTGCGCTCGACAGCGCGAAGATTGTTGAAGCCTCAAACATCCCGTTCGCGTACTCGTAGAACCGGACCCTCGCAACCAGATCTCCAAAGCATCCTTGAAATGACCCTCGCCTTTCTGGAATCCCGATGAGCGAAAACCGGCTGAAATACGAAACAAGCCCTTATCTTCTTCAACATAAGGACAATCCTGTACACTGGTGGGCCTGGTCTCCCGAAGCGCTTGCAGAGGCGAAACGCACCGGCAAACCGATCCTCCTTTCGGTGGGATATGCGGCCTGCCATTGGTGCCACGTGATGGCGCACGAGAGCTTCGAAGATCCCGGCACTGCCGAAGTGATGAACGAGCTTTTCGTCAACATCAAAGTCGATCGCGAAGAGCGGCCCGATATCGACGCGATCTACATGGGTGCACTGCATCGACTCGGCGAACAAGGCGGATGGCCGCTGACGATGTTCCTCGATAGCGATGCAAAACCATTCTGGGGCGGCACATATTTTCCACGTGAAGCACGCTACGGACGTCCCGCTTTCGTGACGGTGCTCCTCCGCATCTCGGAGGCATTTCACAATCAGCCGGACAATGTTCGCAAAAACACCGAAGCGATCCTCGCTTCTTTGAAGGAAACTCCGGCAGAAGACCGATCAGGAGCACCTCGGCCAAAAACCAAAGATGTTGTCGACGCTATCGCGCGCGCCGTCGACCGCGAGCACGGCGGCCTCTCCGGCGCACCGAAATTTCCGCAATGGAACGTGTTCTGGCTGCTATGGCGCGGCGCCATCCGATACGACGATCCAAACGCACGGGACGCTGTCGTCACGACGCTGCGCCACATCTGTCAGGGCGGCATCTACGATCATTTGGGCGGTGGCTTCGCACGCTATTCCGTCGATGAACTTTGGCTTGTGCCGCACTTCGAAAAGATGCTGTACGACAATGCTCTTTTGATCGATCTCCTGACAGAGGTTTGGCGCGAGACACAAGAACCGCTGTTCGCAACACGAATTGCCGAAACGATCGATTGGCTCGCGCGCGAAATGATCGGTGAAAGCGGCGGCTTCGCAGCATCGCTCGATGCCGACAGCGAGGGCGAGGAAGGCAAGTTTTACATCTGGAACGCAGCCGAGATCGAGGATGTCCTTGGTGCGGAAGACGCTGCATTCTTTTCACGCGTCTACGGCGTCACGTCCGATGGTAATTTCGAAGGCCATACGATCCTCAATCGTCTCGGTGCGCCCGCGCTCCTTTCGGAAGATGAGGAAGCACGTCTTGCCGGAATGCGTGCAAAACTCCTTCAGCGTCGCGCATCTCGCGTGCGGCCGGGATGGGACGACAAGATACTCGCCGATTGGAATGGGCTAGCAATCGCCACAACCGCACGCGCCGCGATCGTCTTCGAAAAACCGGAATGGCTAGCGCTAGCGGAACAAGCGTTCGCTGCTATCGTCGGCAAGCTAGCAGCCCCCAATGATCGCCTCTTTCATGCATTTCGCAATGGTATAGCAAAGGCACCGGCATCCGCATCGGACTACGCCAACATGATCTGGGGCGCGTTGCGTCTCTTCGCGGCGACGGGGTCCGAGCCCTATCTCGAACATGCCAGGCGCTGGGCTGACGTCCTCAACCAGCACTATTGGGATGAAACAAACGGGGGCTACTTCACGGCAGCGGACGACACGGCGGACGTCGTCGTTCGTTTGAAAAGCGCCAGCGACGACGCCGTGCCAAGCGCGAACGCTATACAACTTTCGAATCTTGTCGCCCTCGCCGCCCTAACCGGAAATTCGAACTATGACGAGCGCGCTCGCCAGATCGTCGACGCCTTTGCGCCGGCCGTCGCGCGAAGCCCGGTCGGACATTGCGGATTGCTCGCAGCGGAACTCGACTTGGACCGCCTGGTTCAAGTTGCCGTGAGCGTAGAGAAGGGATCGGCGCTGCGGGGCGAACTGCGGCAGCTCTCGGTGCCCGGCGCTCTCGAATTTGTTGGTGAAGCGACCCCTGGCGCCGGTCCTGGCTCACCGCTCGCTGGAAAAAGGGCCATTGACGGAAAATCAACAGCTTACGTTTGCGTTGGCCCCGTGTGCAGTGCCCCGATCCTAGATCCGGGATCATTGAACGCGGCGCTGCGGCAAGCCAGAGGCCAAGCGCGAGCAGCCGAATAGGACCTTTTTACCGCGTTGAAAGGTCTCAGAAGTCAATCACTTGGCGGGTACAGGCTACGAGGACTATACAAGCTCCATGAGATATCTGCGCGAAATCGTCCGCTACGGGTATGCCCCGTTCATGATGCTCGGATTGACCGGAGCTGCCTACTGGGTAGTTTCCGAACTCGTCGTCGCACAAGGCCACACCTGGGCGTATATGCTGATCGCGCCTCTTCTCGGTGTCGCCTACCTCACCGCCTTCGCAGCCGAACGTATCGCTCCCTTCTTCGACGAATGGAACGATCACGCTGCACACGGTGACACGCCAGCCAATATTCTGCATGTCATCGCCTACGAAGCCTCGGCGACGAACGGCGTTCTGTTGATCCCGGTGATCTGCTGGCTGTTTCCGTATCAGGGCCTATGGCCGACGGAATGGCCGATGTGGGCGCAGGTATTGATCGCGTTTCTGGTTGCCGACTTCGCCTTCATGGCGATGCATTACCTGAGCCACAGATTTCCGACGTTGTGGCGATTGCATTCGGTGCATCACGGCGTCGGCCGCCTCTATGGCCTCAACGGCGTGATCCGCCACCCGCTGCACCAAGCCCTCGATATGGTCATCGGTAACATGCCGCTCGTGATAATCGGCATGCCGGTTCCGGTCGCCGTCGTGCTTGGCTTCCTCATCTCAGTCACGCTGATTGTCCAGCATTCGAACGTTGACGCGCGTCTCGGCCCGCTCGCACCGCATCTTTCGATCGGCCGTATCCACCATATGCATCACGTCAATTGGGGCACCGAAGGCGACTGCAACTTCGGCTTATTACTGACTGTCTGGGACAAGATGCTGGGCACATTCGTTCCCGAACCGTCGCGGCCGATCACCGCGAAAGACATGGGCGTCGATGAGCTACCCAATTTCCCCAAAAGCTTTGTCGAACAGCTTATCCTGCCGTTCATATATAAACCCGGAGCCGGCGAACCCGAACGCTATAAAAAGCAGCCGCAGAGCCAAACCCCAGCACAAGAAGCGCGCCGCATCCTCGACGCTGCGGAATAAATAGCGGGCAGCATTCACGCTCGATATCGACGACTGAGTATCTATCCCTAGTCGGTACATTTCCGTCCGGGCTTTCAGCGAAAACGGCGCTCCGATACGTTCGCGCCTTATAAACAAGCTGTGAATTTCCTGTGGACTACGAGCGACCCTATCGAAGTGTGATCGACAACAAAAAAGGCCGCTCCAATTGAGCGGCCTTTGCGTTTCTCATGAAACGAACTTTAGGTGTTCATCGACTGGAAGAACTCGCCGTTCGTCTTTGTCGACTTGAGCTTGTCGATCAGGAACTCGATCGCATCCATCGTGCCCATCGGGTTCAGGATACGGCGCAGCACGTAGACCTTCTTGAGCTGATCCCTCGGAACCAGAAGGTCTTCTTTGCGCGTGCCGGAGCGCGCGACATCGATGGCCGGGAACACACGCTTGTCGGAAACCTTCCGATCCAGGATGATTTCCGAGTTGCCTGTACCCTTGAACTCTTCGAAGATCACTTCGTCCATGCGCGAGCCGGTATCGATCAGCGCCGTCGCGATGATGGTCAGCGACCCGCCCTCTTCGATATTCCGCGCCGCGCCGAAGAAGCGCTTCGGCCGCTGCAACGCGTTCGAGTCGACGCCGCCGGTCAAAACCTTGCCTGAAGACGGAACAACCGTGTTGTAGGCCCGACCCAAACGGGTGATCGAGTCGAGCAGGATGACGACATCCCTCTTATGCTCAACAAGACGCTTAGCCTTCTCGATGACCATCTCCGAGACTTGCACATGCCGCGACGGCGGCTCGTCGAACGTCGAGGAGATGACCTCGCCTTTGACGTTGCGCTGCATGTCGGTGACTTCCTCGGGACGTTCGTCGATCAGAAGCACGATCAGGTAGCATTCGGGATGGTTCGCCGTGATCGAGTGCGCAATATTTTGCAAAAGCACCGTCTTACCGGTACGTGGCGGCGCCACGATCAGGGCGCGCTGTCCCTTGCCCAGCGGCGAAACGATATCGATGACGCGCGATGAAAAGTCCTTGATCGTCGGGTCTTCGATTTCAAGTTTCAGCCACTTCGTCGGATACAGCGGCGTCAGGTTGTCGAAATGGCTCTTGTGCTTCGCCTTTTCCGGATCTTCGAAATTGATATTGGAAACCTTGAGAAGGGCAAAGTAGCGTTCGCCGTCCTTCGGCGAGCGGATCTGGCCTTCAACCGTATCGCCCGTCCGAAGCGCGAAACGCCGGATCTGCGAGGGCGAGACGTAGATATCGTCGGGACCGGGCAAATAATTGGCTTCCGGTGATCTGAGAAACCCAAACCCGTCCTGCAGGACTTCGACGACACCGGTCGCCGTAATTTCGGTTTCTTGCGTCGCAAGCTGCTTCAGCGTCGCGAACATCAATTCTTGTTTACGCAAGGTCGAGGCATTCTCGACGCCCGTCTCTTCGGCAAAGGTGACGAGCTCGGCGGGGGATTTCCGCTTCAGATCCTCGAGCTTCATTTGTTTCATTTAAGGAGAACTCCGCGGGGCGCCACATGGAACCGTGGCATCGTGTAGTGTGGTGAGATGAATGAGATGGCCCGACGGCGACAAGGCGGGCGCCCTGTCATAATGCTGCGGACGTTCACGGGGTTGCATTCACCGCGTCAGAACGTGCCGTCTGCCAAAATCCTTATGAGGACGGCTATATATAGCAGATCGCTACGCACCTGAAAAGGGTGTTCAAAACGGCTTCACGATCACCAGGATCACGATCGCGACCATCAGCACGGTCGGGATCTCGTTCACAATCCGCCAGTGCCGGGCCGGTTTCGTGTTGCGGTCTTCGCGGAAAGCCCGGGTTGCGGCAGAGAGATACCCATGCAACCCCGAAAGGGCGAGAACACAAGCAAGCTTGGCATGAAACCAGGGGGCCGCCCAATAGCCGCTCTGCCAGAGAAGCCACAGTCCCAAAATCCAGGTCACGACCATAGCCGGAGTCGTGATGATGTTGAGCAGCCGCTCCTCCATGACCTTGAAAAGCTCGGACTGGGGCGAACCGACCGGCACATCGGCATGATAGACAAAAAGCCGCGGCAGATAGAGCATCCCGGCGAGCCACGAAATCACGGCTATGACGTGGAACGCCTTGATCCATGGATAGGCGGCAACGCCGAATAGCCAGACCAACAGCCCGGCGCCCGCAGCCGTCAGGACAAGAGACAAACCAGCTCGCCGTGCCGACGCCTGACCTGAATTCGAGACGGCCATCTTCATCCCTTCGCGCGAAGTCGCTCAACAACGCGAGCGACATTCTCCGGTGGCGTATCTGGCACGATGCCGTGTCCAAGGTTGAATACAAACGGCAAGCCGTTCATAGACGCGCAAATCTCCTCGACCCGCCGATCGAGCGCATCACCCCCCGTCAACAACAGCAACGGATCGAGATTACCCTGCACAACCGTGCCACTCCGCGCTTTCTTCTGCATCACGCCCAGAGGACAGGACGTGTCGCAACTCACACCATCGACGCCCGTAGCCTCGATATATCGCGTAAGCATGGCCGACGCGCCACGCGGAAACCCGATGATCGGAACACCCGGATGCCGCGCGCGCATCGCTTGTACGATCTTCGCGGTCGGAGCAATAACCCAGCGCTCGAATTGATCGTCCGCGAGGCTTCCTGCCCAGCTGTCGAAAATCTGCAGAGCATCAGCTCCGGCGCGCACCTGTCCCGAAAGATATTCAATCGATGCATCCGTCAGCAGCTCGACAAGCTGCGAAAATCCTTGCGGATCGCGATACGCCCAATGTCGCGCCGCGCTCTGATCGGCAGAGCCTCGTCCTTCGACCACATACGTTGCAACGGTCCACGGTGCCCCACAAAATCCAATCAATGCCGTTTCACGCGGCAAATCTTGTCGCAAGCGTGCGACCGTTTCACAAACAAGCGAAAACTTCGCGCCCGTTTTCGATAAGGCGAGTCGGCCGAGATCATCAAGCGCGCGAATAGGATCGAGGCGCGGACCTTCGCCTTCCTCGAACCGCACCGTTTGTCCCAAAGCGTCCGGCACAACGAGAATATCGGAAAACAGGATCGCTGCATCGAAACCGAACCGCCGGATCGGCTGCAACGTCACCTCGGCCGCAAGCTCTGGCGAATAACAGAGCTTCAAAAAACTTCCGGCTTGCGCACGGACCTTTCGGTATTCCGGCAGATAGCGGCCGGCTTGTCGCATGAGCCACACGGGAGCGGGTGCAACTGCCTTGCCTGTGAACGGGAACAAGAACCGCCGTTCTGCAGTTCGGCTTTCGAGATCGCGCACCACTTCACTCCCTTCACTTAAGAATTCAGAATTTTCTGAAAGTTATTTTTTTGACTCTTAGGAGCGGGGTAATCGGGGATCTCTCTCTCGTCCTCGCGCGATCCACAACCCGCCAACACCACAAACGTTCAGCCACGACCGATAGAGCTTTTCGCCCATCGGATGCAATAGAGCGATAAGCATCTTGTTAATCAACGGCTTGTGTTAGCCCTGCAGCATCCACGCGAAGGCAGTCATTGTTGACAACTGCCCTATAGCCGTCGGACAGATCGATTGTCCCCATGGACAGCGGCTCGTCGAACAATCTCTTTCTTGTTCGATGAGATGTGCGTATCCCCGTGGGTGGGTCGGCAGTTGTTCTCTCAACCAGAAGCCCATCACCAGCGCGCTGGGATAACGCAGCGGTTTTGAACAGACTTCCGGTTGGAATTGAAGAGACGGTACGGTCATGGCATTGCCAAGCATGTTCCACATGCACCTAGTATCGGATGCGACCGGTGAAACCTTGGTCGCGATCGCGAAGGCTGCGACCGTCCAGTATCAGAACATCCGCGCCATCGAGCACGTACATCCGCTGGTCAGGACACAACGGCAACTGAAGCGCGTCCTGAGCGATATTGCGCAAGAACCGGGCATCGTTCTCTATACCGTCGTCAATAAGCTGCTCGCGGACGAACTCGAGAAACATTGTCAGCAACTGAAGATCCCCTGCCTTGCGGTGCTGCAACCGATTATGCAGGTCTTCGAGAGCTATCTCGGCGCACCGCAAACGCCGACGGTCGCGGGACAGCACGTGCTCGATGCCGATTACTTTCGCCGCATCGATGCGATGAATTTCACGATGGCCCACGATGACGGCCGCCTGCCGGACAATCTCAGTGATGCCGATATCGTGCTCCTCGGCATCTCGCGCACATCGAAAACGCCGACGAGCCTTTATCTTGCGCAACGCGGCTACAAGACGACGAACCTCCCGCTTGTTCCGCAGGTGCCGTTACCGGAACAGCTCTTGGAGCCACATACAGCATTTGTCGTCTGCTTGATCGCAAACGTCGACCGCATCGCCGATGTCAGGCGCAATCGCGCAGTGTTGATGGCCGACCGCGATCTTGAAACCTATGTCGATCGCGATTTGATCTCGGCAGAAATAGCCTACACGCGCAAAATCGCTGCGCAATACCGCTGGCCGATCATTGATGTCACACGCCGCTCGATAGAAGAATCGGCGACAATGATTCTCAAGCTCCTGCAAGATCGAAAATCTGGCATGAAGTCGGAAGCGGAGCCCTCCCATGCCTGAAGCGAGCCGGTTAGTTCTCGCCTCGGGTAGTGCCACCCGGCGCGCTCTGCTCGAAGCCGCAGGTCTCGTCTTCGACGTCATTCCGGCAAATATAGATGAGACGGCGGTTCGAAGTGCAATCCTCGATGCGACCACGGGCGCCGAGGGCGTCGACATCGCAAGCGTCCTCGCCGCTGAAAAGGCACGACTCGTATCAGAAAAACAGCCCACCGCCCTCGTCATCGGAGCCGATCAGGTGCTGGCACTGGGTGGGAAGATTTTTGGAAAGGCTGAAAGTATCGCCGAGGCGCGCGAAATTCTGACAATGCTACGCGGCAGAACGCACGAACTCATTTCGGCGGTAGCGTTGGCGCGCGGTGGACGCGTCCATTGGCAAACGAGTGACTTCGCGGAAATGACTGTACGAAATTTTTCGGACGAATTTCTCGGCTGCTACTTGGAAAAGATCGGCAACCGGGCTTTGCAGAGCGTTGGCTGCTACGAACTCGAAGGACCGGGCGTGCAACTCTTTGAACATATCGATGGCGATTACTTCACGATCCTCGGTATACCCCTCATAGAGCTGCTGGCGCGCTTGCGCCACGAGGGCATGGTCACGGCATGAAACGCGCCTGTGTGATCGGCTGGCCTATTGCCCATTCGCGTTCGCCGATGATTCATAACTTCTGGCTGCGTCAGTACGGTATCGAGGGCACATACAGCAAAGAAGCCGTGAAGCCCGAAAATCTCAACGCTTTTCTGCAATCGCTCGAAGCCAACGGCTTCCGCGGTTGCAATGTCACGGTTCCTCATAAAGAGCCTGCATTTGCAATAGCCTCGATCCGGGAGCCGTCGGCTCTGGCCGTCAACGCCGCCAACACGCTTTGGCTCGAAAGCGGGCGCCTGGCCTGCGCCAATACGGATACGTACGGCTTCATGGCGAACCTCGATGCCTCGGCGCCCGACTGGAAATCGCAAACGGGGCCAATCATCGTGTTGGGTGCGGGCGGATCGGCGCGGGCGGTTGTCTACGGCTTCCTCGAAGCGGGCATGGGCGATATACGTCTCTTCAATCGCACGCAAATACGGGCCGCCGAGATCGCCCGTCACTTTGGATCCCGTGTTACGGCATTCCCATGGGATGAAAGAAATGCCCACGTGTCGAACGCCGCTGTCATCGTCAACACGACGACACTCGGGCTGAATGGCGTCGGAAATCCGGAAATCGACTTTTCGCGCACCAATCCGAAGGCCGTGATCGCCGATCTCGTCTACGTCCCACTGGAAACCCAGTTTCTGAAGGCCGCCCGCGCTTATGGCCTCGTCGGCGTGGATGGGCTCGGCATGCTGTTGCACCAGGCAGTGCCGGGGTTCGAGAAATGGTTTGGCGTTCGCCCGACCGTGACGCCCGCGCTTTACAACTTGGTCGCTGAAGACATTGGTGGGGGCAAATGCTGATCGTCGGATTGACCGGCTCGATTGGCATGGGGAAATCGACAGCCGCTGCGCGATTTCGCGAACACGGGATAGCGGTATTCGATGCAGACGCAGAAGTGCATCGCTTGTATGCAGGTCCGATCGCGGTAGAGATCGAACAAGTTTTTCCCGGCGTGACAGAAGGCGGCGTCGTCAACCGCGCAAAGCTTTCTCAGCAATTGCTCGGAAATCCCGATAGATTCAAAAATCTGGAATCCATCGTCCATCCGCGCATTCGCGAGAGCGAACGCCGCTTCGTGCAGGAGGAACATGCGCGGGGCGCTCCGATCGCGGTTCTCGAAGTACCGCTCCTGTTCGAGGCGGGAGGATTTGAAAAAGTCGACGTCATCATCGTCGTCAGTGCCAGCAGCGAAGTGCGACGTGCACGCGTTCTGCCCCGCCCAGGCATGACCGAAACGAAATTTGAAACGATCGTCCATCGGCAACTGTCGGAAGCCGAAAAGAAGAAACGCGCTGATTTCGTTGTGGACACCAACGGGACGGTTGCCAACTGCAACAGCCAAATCGATCTGATCGTCGGTAAACTACGCGAGCGTCAAGGTCAGGCTTACGATCATTATTGGCGCGACTGAAGTTGTGGGGGGGATGGGGGACGATGCGCGAAATCGTGCTCGATACCGAGACGACGGGACTGGATCCGAAGAAGGGCCACCGTCTCATTGAGATCGGCGGCATCGAAATGTTTAATCGCATCCCGACGGGACGTGAGTTCCACCGCTTTATCTATCCCGAACGCGACGTGCCCATGGAAGCCCAGGAAATTCACGGCATCACCACCGAATTTCTTGTCGGCAAACCGCTCTTTCGCGACGTATTCCGGGACTTCCTGGCGTTTGTCGGAGATGACGTTCTCGTCATCCATAACGCGCAGTTCGACATTATGTTCTTGAACCATGAACTTGAACTGGTCGGCGAAAAACCGCTGAGCTTCGATCGGGTCGTCGACACGTTGGCGTTAGCGCGGCGGCGTCATCCCGCTGGGCCCAATACGCTTGATGCTCTTTGTAAACGCTACGGAATCGATAATTCGCAGCGCACCAAACATGGCGCTATCGTCGATAGTCTTCTCCTTGCCGAAGTTTACGTCGAACTGCTCGGCGAACGCCAGGCGGCCTTCGGCCTTCAAGTCGCAGGCGGCAGTGCTGCTGCTTCGGCACAACGGCGAACAGGCAAACGGATAGCCGCGAAGCCGCGTCCGGAGCCTCTACCCGCGCGGCTCACCGAAGCCGATATCGTGGCGCACCGCACGTTCATAGACAAGATTGGCGCCAAGGCGATTTGGAATCGCTTCTGGGAGACGGTCGCTTCGTGACGGGCGCGCCTAGACGGTAGCCTTGCCGCCGCCAGCCTGCTGCGCCAGCTGTTGCTGCCGCCGCATGTAAAGATTTCCGAAATCGATCGGGTCCAGGAGTAGCGGCGGAAACCCGCCCTCCCGCGTCACGTCCGCAACGAGCCGGCGCAGGAATGGGAACAGCATCGTCGGTCCCGAGATGAGCAGGAACGGTTCGAGCGCCTGCTCCGGAATGCTTTCGATTTTCAAAAGCCCCGCGTACACCGTCTCCAGAATGTAGATTGTGCCGAGATTGTTCGTCGCCGTCGCTTTGAATTCGATCGCTGTCTCGAACAAGTCGTTTTCTATGCGGCTCGCGCCGACATTGACCTCGACCTTCAGGTTTGGCTGATCGCCCGGACTCGTGATGAGTTTGCGGATGTTAGGATTCTCAAACGAAAGATCCTTGACGTACTGATTTACGATCTTCGCCTGGATCGGTGTCTGCTCTTCGGGACTTGCCGCACCGGCCGAACCGTTTCCAGAATTTCCGTTTTCAGCCATGTCATCCTCGTGCTTTCGATCCCGTCGGCGGGCTCGCTAGCATGCGGCTCTGGTGCACGCAATGGAAGCTTCTCCCGGCGGCAAGCCGTAGCGCGGACGTCAATAACGTCGCCCATACCGGCGCGGTTGCACAGATTTCCCGGGATGCAACGGACGTTCGCTCAAACGTTCATACTCGCCTTCGATCACAATGCCATCGGTTTCATCGTGAGACGGCGGCTCAGAGGTCCGGAACGCGCCGCGGCTGACCTCCGCTTGATAGTGAAAAAACGTGACGAGCTTCAGCAGACCGGTGCGGATCGTAAAGCGGCGCACTTGGGGGATCAAAAGGACAAGCCCAGCCACATCGGAAAGCACGCCGGGAAGGATGAGCAGTAGCCCGGCCAGGACCTGCAAAAACCCGTCAAAGAGCGGCGAAAAGCCCTCGCGGTCGGAATTAAGCCGCGATAACGCCCGCTCGAAAACGGACATCCCGACTTTGCGGATGATGTAGGTGCCAAGAAGCGCAGTTCCGAGAATAAAGGCTGCGAGCCACCAGATCCCGACGGCCTGTCCAAGCCTGATCAGCAACCCGATCTCCAGCAAAGGGAGGGCCGCCAGGACAAGAATGACAGCGATCTTTAAGGGTTGAGACATAAGCTCTCAGCATAGCTTGCGGCACCTTAGCGCGGATAAACCAAGCCAGCCACTGGCCGCGCGCAAGCTCTGTTAAGCGTTTTCAACGGTATTCACATAATCGCGTCCTGAGGGGGCAATGTGTCGGAGAACGTTCCCCGGATGCCAGCCGCGAGACTTCGATGTCGACAGCTGATATAGTTCCGAACCTACAAAACCTTGCCCCGGCGCCCTAGATAGGATGCTAGACGACGGGCAATTCGACGCGGCAGCAGCACCGCCCGCACCCACCGGAGGCTCAAGCCTTAAGTATGTCTGGTCAATTTGACTTTATCACCCTCATTGCGCTCATCGTGGCCGTCGCCGCGATTATTAAGCTTCGGAGCGTTCTCGGGCATCGGACGGACGATGACGAGCAGCGTGTTGAGAGGCTGAGAGCGCGTCAGCGGGAAGCAAGCCAGCGTGCCGGTGCCGACGGCACATCCGGAGATGTCATTACCCTGCCACGCCGTGACCGCGATACCGCGCCGGCGACGCCCGCCGTTGAGGCTACGACCGCGGACGTTGAATCACGGATAAAGGCTTATCCCGTAACGGATCCGTCCATCACGACGGGCCTCCTCGATATCGCAAAAGTCGATCCGGCGTTCGATCCCGAGGAATTTCTCGGAGGCGCCGGCCGAGCATATGAGTTGATCGTGTCGGCTTTCGCGGAAGGCAACCGGCGGATGCTCAAGGACTTACTGAGTAAGGATGTCTTCGAGGGCTTTAGCTCGGCGATCGCCGAACGCGAGGCGCGTGGTGAAACCTTAGATCAGCAGTTTGTCGGCATAAAAAAAGCTGAGATCACTGAAACCGACGTGAAGAACGGCATAGCCTCGATAACGGTCCGGTTTAACAGCGAGCTGATTTCAGCAACCCGCGACAAGGCGGGTGAAGTCATTTCCGGCGACGCTCAGAAAATCAAGGACGTTACGGATATCTGGACGTTCAGCCGGGATATCTCGTCGGCGAAAGCGCGCAGTAACCCGAATTGGCGATTGGTGGCGACACAGGCGCCGAATTAGATCACAATCGCTGCCCGGTGAGGCCGGGCCTGGTTGTCAGTGCCGGTCCCCGCCGGGGTTGGGAACGGGGTCAGGCACTGGGGGCGCCTTATGGCCGATGCGAGGTGCGGCCACAAATCGCCAGATAATCGCTCGACGTTCGCTGGAGCAATATTGGCTGCTTCGGCAATCTGGTCAGCGCAACCCGTCGTGGCCTCTCCAAGATCGCTAAACGGCATGCAAACGCACGCGGTTACGTTCGAGCCGACATCCTTCCGTGATGTCCCAGGATGGAGCGAAGACAATCATCTCGCGGCCTGGAAAGCATTTCTCGCTTCATGTGACCCTGTCCTGAAAATCGCGGATCAGAACCGCAAGTCCAACACGTTCAAGAGCCAGGAAGCGCTATTTCGCGTGTGCGCCAGGGCACTCGACGCGGCAAAAGACAAAAGCATTCGCACGTCTCAGGATGCCCGTCGCTTTTTCGAAACGAACTTTCGTCCGCATCGCGTCACCGGCACCAAAACCAACGGGCTGCTGACCGGATATTACGAGCCTGTGCTTCAAGGGTCCCGGACGCCGACGCCGGCTTTCAAAATTCCGATCTACCGCCGTCCGCCCGATCTCGTGAACCTTGTTGCGGAAAGCGAGCGTGGCGCAAAATCCGCTTCAGCCACCCACATGCGCCAGACCGCGCACGGGCTCAGGCCCTATCTGACGCGCGCCGAGATTGAGCAAGGCGGTCTTGCCGGTCAGGGCCTTGAACTGATGTACTTCAAGGACCCCGTCGACGTTTTCTTCATGCAGGTTCAGGGCTCGGGACGTGTCCAATTGCCGGACGGAGAGAGGGTGCGCATCGCTTACGACGGCAAGAACGGTTACCCCTATACGTCGATCGGACGCGCTTTGATCGACCAAGGCGAGATCAGTGCACGAGCCATGTCGCTCAATGCGCTGAAACAATGGCTGCGCAAAAATCGCGAGCGCGCCAAAGCCGTTATGTGGAAGAATGAATCCTACGTCTTTTTCCGCGAATTGACGGGTGCGACGGCTCACGGCCCCATCGGCGCGAACAACGTCCCCTTGCAACCTGGGCGCAGCTTGGCGGTCGATACATCCTATTACGCGCTGGGGACGCCAATCTTCGTCGATGCGCCAGCAATTACGCACGCGACGAAAAGTGGAACTTTCCGCCGGTTGATGATTGCCCAGGACGTGGGATCGGCGATCAAAGGTCCGGAGCGCGGCGATATCTACTTTGGGTCCGGCGATAAGGCCGGACGTCTCGCAGGCGTAACCAAAGAGCCGGGACATTTCATCGTTCTGCTGCCAACAGAGGGCGCATCCGGCGATGTCGTAACGGTGGGCAGCGCGCCGTGAAGAAGCCGCACGGAAAGGGCAGTCGGAAAGTGCCTGTTTCCCACGATGAGGAACTCTGGCACCACACCGCCGCGACGATTGAACCGCTCAGACGTGGCAAGCCACGCGTGCACCTGAGCGACCGCGCCACGGACGCCGACAATTTGAAATCGACGCCGCTGCCGAAGCCCTCACCCTCGAAGAGATCTTCGACCGGTCCGGAGAAAGCCGCCGCGCCGGTCAATAAATCCCGCGAAACGCTGGCTCGCCCTCATGCCCCGGACCTTTCCGCGTTCGATCGCACCAGCGCCCGCAGGATCCGCAGCGGTCGCATCGAAATCGAGGCGCGCGTCGACCTACATGGTTTGCGGCAAAGCGAGGCCCACGCCATGCTCCGCGCTTTTCTCTTTCGCTGCCAGAACCGGGGCATGCGTTATGTGCTGGTCATCACAGGAAAGGGTAAAGCGTCGCGCCACTCCGAAGACCCGTATCGACATCATGAGAGTGAGCGCGGCGTCCTAAGGCGAAATGTCCCGCGATGGCTTGAAGAACCGGACATGCGGGGCATCGTCGTCAGCTTCACGGCGGCGGCCATTCAGCATGGCGGAGAAGGTGCGATCTATGTGCACCTGCGCTCGAAAAGCAGAACCTGACCTCGATATCAGAAACAACTCTGTTGCATCTTTTGCAACGCTGCGTCGATGCCGGACAGCGAATAGGTATCTGTCACCGTTCCATGATCGGAAACCACGGCGACAGTCATCGTGTTTCCGCGACGCATGGCCTCGATCAACTTCAGTTCCTGTGTCGAATCCAGGACGTAGGCGCGATCATTGGAGCCGAAAAGCTTGTACCCGCTTGGCCCGACTGATGCCTTTCCTTGGGCCTTCTTCTTAATGTCGAATCCCATACGGAAGCTGACTTCGCCACGAATGCCGTCCTTGGGCCAAGCGGAAATGTAAGCTCGTGGCGCTTCACGTTGCGCGTCTTTCGGCGTGCTGGATTTTGGCTCGCTGGTGACAAAACAGAAGAGATGCGGTTTTTCGGAATCGGTAAGCAGCGTCCAGGCGCCATAGGTATCGACACGCGTCATAGTCGCGGCGCCCATGGCCGGCGAAGCGCATGCAAGAAAAATAAAGGCAGCGAGAAAGCGCCGCGATCCGTGCATTAAGGTCCCCCTTCGCCAATCGGCCGATCGGCGAAACGTGCTAGAGATTTGACACGGTCATACATCACGATCGCCCCCGCCATCGCAACATTGATGCAAAAACGCGTGGGGATTTTGATGACGTAATCACACCGGGCGAGCAACGGCTCAGACAGCGATCCAAGCTCCGGGCCAAGCACGTAAGCCGCGCGCAAAGGGTGCCGGAAACTCGGAAGATCGATCGCCTCGTCCAGAAGCTCGATTCCGACGAGCTTGCAGCCGCCGGGCAGTGCCATATCGTCGAGCGTCGTCCAATTGTAATGCGGAAGATGCAGCTGGCTTTTCGACGTATCGGCGTGCGCTTCTATGGCTCTGTACGTCGCCCCAACCGTAAACGTGAAGCTGGCGCCGAACGCGTTGGCCGAACGCATGAGGTTGCCAAGATTGAGAGACTTTGACATGCGTTCTGCTCCGATGGCGAAATAGCCCTTCGGATGCGGTGGCCAAGTCGTTGCTTTTCTTGACATTGCCTCGCGCTCGTGTGTCGGAAGAAGATCAGCGTGAGGGGACGTCCCATATGAAGGCAGCTCTTTGCAAGAGCCTTGATGGCCCTCAGGCCCTGAGCCTCGAAATGCTGCCGGAGCCGATACCCGGGCGGGACCAGGCCATTATCCGCGTCAAGGCCGTCGGGCTCAATTTTGCCGACACATTGATCACCCGTGGCAAATATCAGTTCAAGCCCGACCTGCCATTTTCTCCCGGCGCGGAGATCGCAGGCGTCGTCGAATCTGCACCCGAGACGGATTCGCAACTTTCACCGGGTCAGAAAGTCATGGCGTACGTAAATTGGGGTGGTGCCGCCGAAAAGATTGCCGTCGCGGCCGAAACTCTCATTCCCATCCCTGAGAATGTACCGCTGACCGTCGCCGCAGGTCTCTCGGTGACGTACGGCACGGCGATGCACGGATTGCGCGACCGCGGCCGCCTCAAAAAGGGCGAGACCGTCGTCGTGACGGGTGCGGCGGGCGGCGCAGGCCAAGCCGCAATCGAGATCGCCAAATTGATGGAGGCACGCGTTATCGCCGTCGTGTCGTCTCCGGAAAAGCGCGAGATCGCAAAGGCCGCCGGTGCCGACGATGCGATTCTTTTCCCGGGCACGGATCTGAAGGCCGAGGTTCGCGCATTGACCGGCGGCAGCGGCGCCGACGTCGTCTATGACTGCATTGGCGGCGAAGCGGCAGAATCTCTGGTTCGGGCTCTCGCGTGGCAGGGTCGGTTTTTGGTCGTGGGGTTCGCCTCCGGAGAAATTCCCAAACTCCCGCTCAATTTGCTCCTCCTGAAAGGCGCGGAGATGAGCGGCGTTTTTTGGGGTGAATCCGTCCGCCGCGATCCGGAAGGGCATCGCGCCAACATGTGCCAGTTGCTTGATTGGGTGGCGGCCGGGCGTCTCTCGCCGCGCATTCAAGCGACCTACCCCATCGAAAAGATCGTCGATGCGCTAAGTGTGCTGGATCGGCGCGAAGCAAAAGGCAAAATCGTCCTGACGATCGACTAGAACAGCAAAATACCAATCACCAGGTTGACTCCCCGTCTTCACTTAAAAACTCCATTCCGCGGACGGGAAATCGATCTTCGATTCCGTAAGGTCCGCCGCCGACGCTCGGACGCGACGACATCAGCAGCGTTCGCGTCACAAAGAACGGCTCGGAACGATAGCCGCTATATCGCGTCAGAAAACGCGCCACCGCTTCGGCGTTTGAATGCCGTAAGCGCGCGAGCGTGACATGGGGACGAAACACGCGCGTCTCAGGTGCGAGACCAGCGTTTCGTGCAGCCTTCTCATGGGCGCGGGCTAGGTCCTCAAGCTGTGGCTGGGGTTCGACGCCGGCCCAGATTGCGTGGGGGTCGTCGCCACCGAAGGCTCCGAGTCCGGAGATACGTAACTCAAAGCCGTCGATCTCGATATTGGCAAGATTGGAGATAAATTCGCGCGCTTCGACGTTGCCGATGTCGCCCGCAAATCGCAGCGTGATGTGATAGTTTTTGGGATCGATCCATCGCGCGCCGGGGAGCGGCATGCGTAAGCGGTGAAGCTCTTGGCCGATTTCGTCGGGAATCTCGATGGCCGTAAACAGTCGAGGCATCGATCTCTCCTTACGCCCAGTTGAACGATATCGATCTCGCGGCCTTACTTCGCAGCCGTTTTCCGCTGCGTGATGCGTTGGACGAGGGCCTCGGCATCCGGCAGGATGCGTTTGACGATCTCAGCAACGCCGGCGGCCGTCGGATGCTCGCCGTCGGCCTGCGTGTATTTGGGATCGAGCGCTACCCCTTCCAGGAAAAACGGATAAAGCATGACATCATACTTCTTGGCGAGGTCAGGATATATCGTGTCGAAATTTTTGACGTAGTCCGGTCCCCAATTATTGGGCGCCTTCATTCCGGCAAGGAGAACATCGACGCCTTTCGATTTGAGCATCCCGAGCATCTTGTCGAGGTTGGCGCGAGGCTGCTTCGGATCGACACCGCGCAGCACGTCGTTAGCGCCTAGCTCTAAAATCACCCCATCGGGCTTCGGCTGCATCGCCCAATCGAATCGGCGAAGACCGTCTGCCGTGGTGTCGCCGGAAACGCCTGCGTTGACGATCGAGACCTTGTAGCCTCTCTTCTGAAGGGCCATCTGCAGCTGGGCCGGAAAAGCCTCATTGGCTTTGAGACCATACCCGGCCGTCAGACTATCGCCGAAAGCCACAATGGTGACCGGCGGCGCAGACGTATCGGCAGCAGCGGAAAACGGCACGGCGAGCGCCGCGAAAACAGAGAAAGCCAATGTCGCAGCAAAAGTCGGAGCCATTCCGATAACGTGGAGAGCGTCCATTATTCGGCCCCACCCATCGCGCAAATCATTGATCTGACGTAGAGCTTCGACTTCCGAGAGACAAGCCCGCACCGCGGGAAAATTGATCGTCACCCTATCTGCCGAGGCAATCTCGCTTGAACGAACCGATTATCCAACTCGACAACGTACATCTGACGTTAACGAGCCGGGCAGGGCCTGTGCACATTCTCCGCGGCGTATCACTCGACGTCCCGGCAGGTCAGCCCGCCGCGATCGTCGGACCCTCAGGCTCGGGCAAAACTTCGCTACTGATGGTGATGGCAGGCCTCGAACGTGCAAGCAGCGGCACCGTTGCGGTCGCCGGACGTCAGCTTGCCGGATTGTCGGAAGATGGTCTTGCGCTCCTTCGCGGCGCGGAGATGGGCATCATCTTTCAGTCGTTTCACCTGGTGCCAACGATGACGGCGCTCGAAAACGTAGCGCTGCCGATGGAACTTGCTGGCGACGCGGATGCATTCGAAACCGCGCGAGGTTTGTTGGAAGAAGTCGGGTTGGCAACCCGTACCGACCATTTCCCGGCGCAACTCTCGGGTGGCGAGCAGCAGCGCGTTGCGATCGCGCGCGCGCTCGTTCGTGAGCCCCGCATCATCTTCGCCGACGAGCCAACAGGCAATCTCGACAGCGGCACAGGACGCCAGATCATCGATCTTCTTTTTGGGTTGCGTGAACGGCGAAACGCAACACTGATCATCGTCACGCATGACGATCACCTGGCGGCGATGGCGGACCGCACCATCCGCATGGCCGACGGCAAAATTGTCGGAGATGAAACGAGGATCGTTTCAACAGTTCGCGCGGTGTCGCCGTGACTGTCGCACTCGAGTCCCGCGCGAATTCTGCCGCGCGCCGCACCGGCTTTATGACCGTTCTAAAGCTCGGTGTTCGAGAGCTACGTAGCGGTTTCAAGGGTTTTCGCATTTTTATTGCTTCCTTGGCGCTGGGCGTGATGGTGATCGCAGCCGTCGGCGCGCTCGCGGATGCACTTCGCGCTGGGCTTGCCAGTCAGGGCGAAACGATTCTCGGCGGCGACATGACGTTCTCGCGAATGCACGTCCGCGCGACGCCGGAGGAAGCGGCGCTATTTCGCGCATTAGGCCAAGTTAGCGAAACGTCGACGATGCGCACGATGGCGCGGAGCCTCGACGGGTCGGACCAAGCGCTGGCGGAATTGAAAGCCGTCGATGCCTCCTATCCCCTTACGGGCGAGACAACGGTCGAGGGCGGAACCCGGTTCGCCGAAGCAATCAACGATAATGGCGCCGTCGTCGATCCGATGCTTCTCGAACGTCTGGGTCTCAAAATCGGCGACCGCTTTCGCATCGGCGCTGCCGAAATCGCCGTTCGCGGCGTCCTGAAAGCCGAACCCGACGCCGTCGCAGATCGGCTCACATACGGACCGCGAATTTTCGTCTCGCTCGCAACGCTCGACAAAACGGCGCTCGTAAAGCCGGGCACGCTTATTCGTTGGCGCTACGCCGTCAAATTGCCGAAAGGCGCGCCAGCAGATCGTAAAGCGCTCGCAGACGACCGCAAATCGGTCGAGAAAAAAATGCCGACTGCGGGTTTCACCAGCGTCGATCGCTATGATCCGTCGCCGCAGATCACGCGCACGCTTGAACGGTTGCGTCAGTTTTTGATCCTGATTGGTCTGGCATCGCTTTTGATCGGCGGCGTCGGCATTGCCAACGCCGTCGCGACGTTCATCGACAAACGCGTCAAAGTCGTCGCCACGATGCGTAGCATCGGAGCATCAGGTGGGCAGGTCATTGGGATTTTCCTCGTTCAGATTTTCCTAATGGCGGCCATTGGTATCGTGATTGGCTTGGCGCTAGGTGTGGCGGTTCCACCGCTGATCGAGAACGTATACGGCGATCTTCTGCCGATCCGAACAGGCATTCACGTTTCGCCAGAGAGCCTCGGGCTGGCGGCGCTGTATGGATTGCTTGTCGCGCTCATCTTCTCGCTCTGGCCGTTGGGCCGTGTCGAGAATGTTCGCGTCGCCGCGCTTTTTCGCGATTCGGCTGTCGGAGCAGTCGGTCGTCCGCGCAAAGCAATCATAGCAGCAACGGTCCTCCTTGTAGCGCTCTTGTTTGCCATCGCCGTTCTGACCTCGGAACCGCATAACATCGCAGTGTACATCTCGATCAGCCTGGCGGTCATGCTCATCGCCTTCAGTGCTCTCGGGGGCTTGATCACGCGCCTCGTCAAAAGGATTCCGCGGCCGTCGTCGCCCGAATTTGCGCTCGCCTTGCGTAATATCGGCGCGCCGGATGGACTGACGCGATCCGTCGTCCTGTCGCTCGGCACCGGACTTTCATTGCTCGTTGCCGTCGCGTTGGCGAATGCAGCACTTGTTGCCGACCTACAGGAACGGCTGCCCGAGCAGGCGCCGGACTACTTCCTTCTCGATATCGCGCCCAACGATTTCGATGCTGTTAAATCGAAGATCGTCCGGGACGTCCCGGGCGCGACCTTGATCGATGCCCCGATGCTGCGAGGCCGCCTCGTAGCGCTGAAAGGCAAGCCTGTCGAAGACCTCAAGGTTCCGGCCGATGTCCAATGGGTCCTGAACGGCGACCGCGGCCTGAGCTACGCCGATACGTTGCCGGAAGGCTCGACACTCACCGACGGATCGTGGTGGGCAAAGGATTACAAAGGCCCGCCGTTAGTCTCTTTCGAAGGCGAAATCGCCAAAAAGCTAGGTCTTGGCATCGGCGACAAAGTCACCGTGAACGTCCTTGGTCGCAACGTCGAGGCGACCATCGCAAACCTCCGCGATGTGAATTGGGAAAGCTTGGCGCTCAACTTCATCATGGTGTTTTCGCCGAACACACTCGAAGCCGCGCCCCATAATGTCCTTGCAACCCTTCGCCTGCCGCATGGAACCTCGCGTGCTACGGAAACGGCGATGGTGCGAGACTTGGGCAAATCCTACCCCGCCGTGACCGCAATCCGCGTGCGTGACGCGATCGACCAGTTCAACAAGATCTTTGCGCGCGTCATGGTGGCCGTCAAAGTAGCGGGCAGCGTGACGCTGGCCGCCGGCGCGCTCGTTCTTGCAGGTGCACTGGCGGCCGCACAGCGAAGGCGCATTCTCGAAGCGGTGGTACTGAAAACGATTGGCGCACGGCGGTGGCAGATCATGAAAGTGCACGCATTCGAATACGCCCTGCTGGCCGTCATCACCGCACTGGTCGCCATCGCCCTCGGAAGCTTGGTCGCATGGATCGCCGTAACCCGCGTGATGGAGATCGACTTCGTCTTTTCGTTGAACGCCGTTCTTGAGACACTGGCCATCGCTGGCCTGATGATCACCGTATTCGGCGGCGTCGGCACATGGGCCGTGCTGCGGGCACCTGCCGTTCCCTACCTGCGCTCGGAGTGAAAAGGAGAAAAATTAACCGCATCCCCGAGGGGCTTGAAACAGCAGGCTTACAAGCTCATATCTTGCGCAAGTGCGGCGGTTTGCGCCGCGAACCAACGAGGATTTTACGACCATGGCTGAAGTTTTTACGCGACCGACAGGGCCACTCGGCGGCGCGAGAACATCCGGCGCAATAGACCAGGGGCTGCGCTCGTTTATGCTCGGCACCTATAACTACATGGCGCTCGGCGTGGCCGGAACGGCCGTCGTCGTCATGCTGTTGATGGCCAACCCGGCAGTGATGCAGGCGATTGCGCTCGGGCCTATGAAGTGGGTCATTTTCGCCGCTCTGCTCGGCCTTGGCTGGTTTGCACCCCGTCTGTTCTTCTCCGGTAGCACCGCAACGGCGCATGCCGCTTACTGGGCCTATTGCGCACTCTGGGGCATCCTGATCTCGCCGATGATCGAGATGTTTGTCGCCCGGGGACTTTCTGGCCTCATTGGTCAGGCTTTCTTTATCGCTGCCGCGACATTCGCAGCGACAAGTCTTATTGGTTACACAACCAAGAAGGACATGACCGGGTGGAGCGGCTTCCTTTCGATGGCCTCCATCGGCCTCATCATCGCGATGCTCGTCAGCTTCTTCTTCATCACGGATCCGGGCACGAGCAAGATGGTAAGCTTGGGCATCTCAGCTGTTGTCGTTCTGTTGTTCTCGGTCGTAACGGCGTTTGAGACGCAGGCGATCAAGTCGATGTATATCGAGCAGGCGTCCTACGGTGGGGAAGCCCAGCTGAAGCGCTCATCGATCTTCGGAGCCTTTATGCTCTACGGCTCGTTCATAACCCTGTTCATCCACATCTTGAACATTCTCGGGATAATGAACAGCAACAGCAACTAAACGGACTTTGAGTCCAGATAAAAAGGCCCCGGTTTCCGGGGCCTTTTTTGTTCGATAGAACAGCGAGGGAACCTATCGGCTGACGACGTCCAGCCGATCTTCAAGAACGCTCAACACCCGTTTTAGATCGTGCCCGCGCTTCATGATTAGGCCGCCCGCCGCGATGACGCTGTAAGCGCCTTGCTTTCGCGCCAGCCGCAGGTCCTTTTCGATTCGATAGAGCGCATATTCGCTCGCTCTCCGATAAACGGAGAAAACCGCCTTATCCCGCAGCATATCGATCGCATAGTCCCGCCACACGCCGGAAGCGACCTTGCGCCCATAGAGATCGAGGATCGCTGTCAGCTCATGTCTGTCGAAGGAAGTACGCCGCGCGGGCTCCCGGACAATCGAATCGGAAGCAACGGAGGAAGCCGCCCGTCGCGGGCGGAAAACTATCGGGTCGGTTGTCTCGCTCAATCGAGTCTTCCGCTTGCTGCGTCAATTAAGGATCGCGCCAATACGTCATGAAAGCAAGAGCCGAGGCCAATCTGAGGTATGTGCATCTGTAAAACGTGCACGGAAATACCCCGCGCTCGACAAATTCGCGACCCCGGGAGGGCCATAATCTGCCTCATTGGAACGCGATAGAAATAAGCGTTGCCCGAGGCCTTGCTTCAACGACCGGCTCTGGACACTCAGCCCCCCAGCCCCCCGGGGCCACAGTTTCGGAGCTGGGCCTCTGGCAACTCCCTGAATACCCCCTCTCCGTCTTGGTGTCCCCAAATCAAGACGGCTTAAATCCAAGCGGAATGCGCAAACGGCCGGAATTTTCCGGCCGTTTTTTTGCATTACAGATCGTTATTTTGATCGGCTCAATGCCTGTGTGCTTATATAATGTTACAGCTAGGTGAATTTGGGTATCGTTCGCAACATGACAGTAGCGATCCGGCGGAAGCCCGCGGCCAAGGCGCCGCCGAAGCCTTCATCAAACCCGCTTACTTCCAAATGGACGGCGAGCTTCGGCATGCCGCCCTTTGGCAAAATCGAAGCGCGCCACTTCAAGCCGGCTCTTGAGGCGGCATTCCGCGAGCACAACGCCGAGATTGAGAAGATTGCAGCCAACCCGGCACGGCCGACTTTCGCCAACACAATCCTCGCGCTCGAAAAAAGCGGCTGGCAGTTGTCGCGAGTAGCGTCGGTGTTTTGGAACCTCGAAGCTTCCGATTCCACGCCGGAATTGCAAGCTGTCGCCCGCGACATGGCTCCGCGGTTCGCTGCCCACGAGACTCGAATCCTGCTCGACAAGCGGCTTTTCAAACGCGTCAATGATCTGTTCGAGCGCCGGGATACGTTGAAACTCAGCGACGAAGATCGCCGCGTCCTCGAACGCCATCACCTTGAATTCGTTCGCGCCGGTGCGCGCTTGTCGCCTGCCGAAAAATCGCGCGTGAAGGAAATCAACGCGCGCCTCGCGACGCTCGTGACGCAGTTCATGCAGAACGTGCTGAAAGACGAGCAGTCGTGGCAGCTCGTTCTTGAGACTGAAAATGACCTCGCGGGTCTGCCGCCGTCACTCCGTGACAGTGCCGAGCGTGCCGCCCGCGACGCTGGGGTCCAAGGAAAGGCACTCGTCACGCTGGCGCGGTCGAGCGTCGAAGGTTTTTTGACATTTTCGAGCCGTCGCGATCTGCGAGAGCAGGCGTTCGACGCCTGGATCAGGCGTGGCGCTCACGATGGCGAGACGGACAATCGCCAGATTGTAGCCGAGGCCGTCGCGCTGCGCAGCGAATATGCCCGCCTGATGGGTTTCAAGTCTTTTGCCGAATTTAGTCTGCAGGACACGATGGCCAAAACGCCTGAGGCCGTCGGTGATCTCCTGCACAGCGTGTGGCGCAAGGCCGTCAAACGCGCCAGCGAAGAACGCGACGCACTTCTCGCCGAAGCGCAGCGGAGCGGCGACAATTCGCCGATCTTGCCGTGGGATTGGCGTTATTATGCCGAGAAGGTTCGCAAGGCGAAATTCGATTTCGACGAGTCGAAGCTTCAGCCATACCTCGAACTCGACAACATGATTCGCGCCGCGTTCGATTGCGCAACGCGCCTGTTCGGCTTGAAGTTTAAGGAGCGCAATGATCTCCCGCGCTACCATCCCGAGGTCAGGATCTGGGAAGTTCTGGATCGCTCGGGCGCACACGTTGGCATTTTCATGGGCGACTATTTTGCGCGTTCGTCGAAGCGTTCAGGCGCATGGATGTCGGCTTTCCGTTCGCAGCACAAGCTTGCAA
The DNA here is from genome assembly GCF_035548195.1 of Hyphomicrobium sp. Taxonomy (GTDB): domain Bacteria; phylum Pseudomonadota; class Alphaproteobacteria; order Rhizobiales; family Hyphomicrobiaceae; genus Hyphomicrobium_B. Next base: position 168,388 of record NZ_DASZTY010000024.1, on the reverse strand, counting down.
AGGGACAATCGCCGATCATCGTCAACGTCCTGAACTTCGCGAAGGGCGCTGACGGAGCGCCGGCGCTTCTATCGTTCGACGACGCGCGCACACTCTTCCACGAATTCGGTCACGCTCTACATGGCCTGCTGTCGAACGTCACCTATCCTTCCATCTCCGGAACCGCCGTCTCGCGCGATTTTGTCGAGCTGCCCTCGCAACTCTACGAGCATTGGCTCTCGACGCGCGAAGTTCTTGAAAAGCACGCGCGGCATTACAAATCCGGCAAGCCGATGCCGAAATCGCTGCGCGATAAACTGTTGGCGGCCCGCAATTTCAATCAGGGCTTCGCGACCGTCGAATACACGTCGTCGGCACTTGTCGATATGGCCCTCTATTCGGCGAACGGCAATCCGATCGGCGACGTCGAACGCTTCGAGCGTGAGACACTGAACGAGATCGGAATGCCGGACGAGATCGTCATGCGTCACCGTCTCCCGCATTTCATGCACATCATGTCCGGATACGCGGCGGGCTATTACAGCTATCTCTGGTCGGAAGTCATGGACGCCGACGCCTTCGCCGCATTTGAGGAAGCGGGCGACGTGTTTCACAAACCGACGGCCAAAAAGCTCCACGAATATATCTATTCCGCCGGCAACCGCCGCGACCCGCATGCCGCCTACGTCGCGTTCCGCGGCCGCCCCCCGAAAATCGACGGATTGCTAAAGAAACGTGGGCTCGCGGCGTAAGCCGCTTCCATGCAAAGCGGCCTACAATCGTCAATTAGCCCGCAGCGTGCCGCAGTGACTTACCATAGCCCGGCGAGTGTTCCGCCAATGATCGGACCGCTGCGATCCTCCTGAAGCAAGACGACGATCTTCTGGACTTCGGCCTGCATCAGCGCCGCACGGGGCAGCTGCACCTGCATCGGCTGGCCTTTCCAGATGCCGATAGGCGTCAACTCACGCACGATATTCGTATAGGTGAGCTTCTTGCCTTGATTTTCGCCCTGTTTGATATCGACAGTGCCGGACGACTGCACCACGCCGAGCCAGATCGTCGCCTCCCGCGGTGCGTGCCCAGGTTCCTCGCCGCCCAAAGCAAAATTGAGCGTGTTGCGTTCCTGCCAGAAGCGTACCGGGATGTGCTGCGGACCCGCCGTCGCTGCCGTAGTCTTGATCGCCTTCTCGATTCCCGCTTCTGAGGCGCCGTTGACGTGGACTTCCCCGTTTATGATCGCTTGAGGCGTGTAGATGGCGCCGTCGCCGCGGGCGCGCGCATAATTTCGCTGCCGTTCGCTGTTGCGGGGAGACGCGAACGTATCCTTCCAGCCAAGATAGTTCCAGTAATCGACCGGGAGTGACAGGGCGATGATTGACGGATCTTCGGCAAGCTTTTTGAGTACCGCATCGGCCGGCGGACAAGAAGAGCAACCCTGGCTCGTAAAGAGCTCGACAACGGCACGCGGTGCCACCATCGGCTGGCCGGGACCGGGAGGCTCATTCGCGGCCAAAGGCTCGGCGCTTGCGGCGGCCAATGGTGTCAGAAGTGCCAGTACGATGCCAAAAAAACGCATTGCCAATTGCCTGAAGGGGTGAGTGTTCCACCCCCCGTTGCTGTTCTTAAACTCTCGTCCGGCATTAAAAAAGTGAAAGGCTGGAAAGCCATGTCACGAACCGGTGAGGCCGTGGAGATTTCGCCGTATCAATGTAAATCGTTACGGCTAAGTATCCGCTAGTCATCCCGGGGTCGAGCTTCTCGCGCGCCCCGGGACCCAGCTCCGATGCCTGCCGGCCCTGGATCGCGGCTCGTCGCTTCGCCGGGATGGCAAATAGCGCGAGCCGCGTCGCGATCGCGTCAAGCCGCGAGATTGCGCAGCACGTAATGCAGGATGCCGCCATTCTTGAAATATTCGATCTCGTCGAGCGTATCGATACGGCAAAGCACCGGAACGTCGACCGAAGATCCATCTGCCCGCGTGATCGTCAGATCAACAATCTCGCGCGGTTTGATCTTGCTGAGACCTTGGATCGTAACGCGCTCATCTCCCTTGAGGTCCAGCGTGTGCCAGGACGTACCCTCCTGAAAGGTGAAGGGGGCAACGCCCATGCCAACAAGATTTGAGCGATGAATGCGCTCGAATGATTGCGCGATAACCGCCCGGACGCCGAGAAGGTTCGTGCCCTTTGCCGCCCAGTCGCGCGAGGAGCCGTTGCCATACTCGACGCCGGCGAAAACGACGAGCGGAACACCCTCCTGCTCGTAGCGCATTGCCGCGTCGTAGATCGCCATCTCCTCGCCGGATGGATAATGAATCGTCAGGCCGCCTTCCTTCACGTTGCCGTCGGCATCTTTCACCATTGCGTTCTTGATGCGGATGTTGGCGAACGTGCCACGCATCATGACTTCATGGTTGCCGCGACGTGTTCCGTATTGGTTGAAATCGACCGGCTGCACGCCATGTTCGAGCAGATAGCGTCCCGCGGGGCTCGACGTTTTGATCGAGCCTGCGGGTGAAATATGATCCGTAGTGATCTTGTCGCCGAAAAGTCCAAGAATCCGCGCGTCGATAACGTCGCCGACCGGCTTCGCATCGCGCGCGATGGTCTGGAAGTAGGGCGGGTTCTGCACGTAGGTCGACTCGCCGTTCCAGCCGTACGTCAGGCCACCCCCGGTCGCGATCGATTGCCAGTTCGTATCGCCTTTGAAGACATCGGCGTAACGCGCCTTGAACATGTCGCGCGTGATGTTTTCCGCGATAAATTTTTGAATTTCCTGCGTTGTCGGCCAGATCTCTTTGAGATAGACGGGCTTCCCATCCTTGCCCGTGCCGATCGGCTCTTTCGTCAGATCCTTGACCACCGTGCCGGCAAGTGCATGGGCTACGACGAGCGGCGGCGATGCCAGATAATTGGCTTGCACATCGGGACTGACGCGGCCTTCAAAGTTACGATTCCCGGAAAGAACCGCAGCCGCCACGATGCCGTTGTCGTTGATCGCTTTCGAAAGCTCCGGCGCGAGAGGTCCGGAATTTCCGATGCAGGTGGTGCAGCCGAAGCCGACAAGATTGAACCCGATCTTGTCGAGGTAGGTCTGCAAACCCGATTGCGCGAGATAAGCTGCAACGACTTGCGATCCGGGCGCCAGCGAAGTCTTGACCCAAGGCTTGCTCGTCAGGCCGCGTTCGACCGCATTGCGCGCCAGAAGTCCTGCCGCGATCAGCACGCTCGGGTTTGACGTGTTCGTACAGCTTGTGATCGCCGCGATCACCACATCACCGTGGCCAATATCGAACGGCTTGCCCTCGACGGATACCCTCTTCTGCAGCTCTCCGGGTTTCTTGTATTCGGATTCCAGGGCCGTCTCGAAGCCGCTTTTGATATCGCCCAACGCCAGACGGCCTTCCGGCCGTTTCGGCCCGGCCATCGACGGAACGACGTCGCTAAGGTCGAGAGAGAGCGTGTCGGTGAAGACAGGATCGGCGGCCCCCGAGTCCCGGAATAGACCCTGCGCCTTGCAGTAGGCTTCGACCAACGCAATCCGATGCGAGTCGCGCCCCGACATCGTGAGATAGTTGATCGTTTCCTTATCGACGGGGAAGAACCCGCACGTTGCGCCGTACTCGGGCGCCATGTTCCCGATCGTCGCGCGGTCGGCGAGTGTCATGCTGTCGAGACCCGGTCCGTAGAACTCGACGAACTTGTTCACGACGCCTTTCTTGCGCAGCATTTGCGTGACCGTCAGGACCAAATCGGTCGCCGTAACGCCTTCGTTGAGCTTGCCCGTAAGGCGGAAGCCGATGACCTGCGGAATGAGCATGGACTGCGCCTGGCCAAGCATCGCGGCCTCTGCCTCGATACCGCCGACGCCCCAGCCGAGTACGGCAAGCCCATTGACCATCGTCGTATGGCTGTCCGTTCCGACAAGCGTATCGGGATAAGCAACGGTCGTTCCGTCGGACATTTGCTTGGTCCAGACCGTCTGCGCCAGATATTCGAGATTGACCTGATGGCAGATGCCGGTACCCGGCGGCACGACGCGGAAATTATGAAACGCGCCCTGCCCCCACTTCAGAAAATTATACCGTTCGCCGTTGCGCTCATATTCGCGCGCAACATTATCGGCAAGAGCTCTCGGCGTGCCGAATTCATCGACGATGACCGAATGGTCGATGATAAGATCCACGGGTACCAGCGGATTGATTTTCGCCGGATCGCCGCCAAGCTTCGTCATGCCGTCGCGCATCGCCGCGAGATCGACGACGGCTGGCACGCCGGTAAAGTCCTGCATCAAAACGCGCGCCGGACGGAAACCGATTTCCTTCTCGGTCTTGCCTCTGTTGTCGAGCCATTCGGCCATGGCCGCGATGTCGGCCTTGTTCACTGTACGACCGTCCTCGTGGCGCAACAGATTTTCCAGCAGAACCTTCATGGAATAAGGGAGCTTTGAAATTCCCTTCAGCCCATTGGCTTCCGCATCCGGAAGCGAATAGTAAACATAGGATTTGCCCTCGACAGTAAGGGTCTTGCGGCAATTGAAACTGTCGTTCGAAGATGATGCGAGTGCGCTCAAGGTCAGGCCTCCGAAAGATTAAGACGAAGGGCTGCGCCGCCGGAGTGCCGACGGATCGAGGATGTCCCGCGGTTTCACCAACGAGCCCGCGCGACCACTCGCTTTTGCGCTAGCGAAAGATACAACCTGCCTTTTATATAACTCTTCAAAAAAGTGAACCCCTTCACGATTTGGCGATGGCGTCGCAGTTAAATGCGGCAGCCGGTGCTTATTCCGCAGTCACGGATTTCTTCCTAGTGCAACTCATTGCCGAAGACTTGATCATAGACCGTGGCGGCCGCCTTGTGATTGACGGCTTGTCGTTTGCCGTCCCGCGGGGCGAAACGCTTGTCCTCTCTGGCGCCAACGGCGCGGGCAAAACGACGCTTCTGCGGACAATCGCGGGCTATCTGCGTCTCGCCGGCGGCACGATTCGGCTCGAAGGCGGCGATCGGGAGCTGACGATCGCCGAGCAGGCGCATGTCGTCGGGCACACGAATGCCGTGAAGCCGAGTTTGACGGTTTATGAAAACGCCGCCTTCTGGTCGGCCTATCTGAACGCCCAAACCGCGCATCGGAGCCGTGTCGAAACTGCACTTCGCCATTTCGGCCTGGACGAACTCGCCGAATTTCCGGCGGCGTACCTTTCGGCAGGCCAACGGCGACGGCTTGGCCTCGCGCGGCTTCTCGTTGCCGAACGCCCGCTCTGGCTTCTCGACGAACCAACGGTATCGTTGGACGTCGCATCGTCTGAACGGCTCGTCGCGGCCATCAACGACCATACGCGCGCGGGTGGTCTCGCAATCGTTGCGACGCATCTTCCGCTCGCGCTCGAACGCGCCCGGACCTTGGAACTCGTCTCCCGAAGGATAGCCGCGTGAAGAGCTTTTGGGCGCTCGTTCGCCGCGACCTGCAATTGGCCATGCGTGAAGGCGGTGCCATTGGGACAGCGCTGGGCTTCTTCCTGATCGTCGTCTCGATGATGCCGCTCGGCCTCGGTCCGGACCTCAATCTGTTGGCGCGCATCGCCGCAGGCATTCTCTGGATCGCACTCTTGCTCGCTGCGCTCCTGTCTCTGAATCGTATTTTCGAAGCCGATTATGAGGACGGTACCCTCGACGTGCTTGCGACCGGCCGTATGCCGCTGGAACTCGTCGCAGCCGCAAAAGCGCTCGCGCATTGGCTGACAACTGGTATCCCGCTCGCCGTCCTGGCCCCGGTGCTCGGAATTCTGCTCAACCTCGACCTGCGCTCCTATCCGATTTTAATTGCAACGACGCTCGCGGGGACGCCTGCGGTCAGCTTCCTCGGCGCAATTGGCGCGGCATTAACGGTAAGAGCCCGGCGCGGCGGCCTTTTATTGGCGCTCGTCGTTTTGCCGCTTTATGTCCCGACGCTGATTTTCGGCATATCGGCCGTCGGTGCAGCAATGGGACCTTCTGGAATGGGTGCGGCGTTTCTCATTCTGACGGCAATTTCGCTCGCCGCGGTTGTTCTTGGACCGATCGCGGCGGCGGCGGCCCTCCGCATACAACTTCAATAAACGGTAATCTGGCGCTCATTGCGCAGTCATTCCGAAAGGCTTAAACCCCGCCCATGCAGACGCTGACCCAGCAACTCGCAAATCCCACACGCTTCATGGAGCTTTCGTCCAAGGTTCTTCCTTGGGCGTCCGGCATCGCTGCAGCGTTGATCGTCTATGGGCTTTACCTCGCCTTTTTCGATTCTCCTGCCGACTACCAGCAGGGCGAGACGGTGCGCATTATGTACATCCACGTACCCTGCGCGTGGCTCTCAATGATGATTTACGGTTTGATCGCCGTATCGAGCTTCGGCCTTCTCGTCTTTCGCCATCCGCTTGCGGATGTGTCGGCGAAGGCAGCTGCGCCCATCGGTGCGGCGTTTACGTTCTTGGCGTTGCTGACCGGATCGCTTTGGGGCAAGCCGATGTGGGGCACATATTGGGTCTGGGATGCGCGCCTGACCTCGGTATTGATCTTGTTCTTCCTTTATCTCGGTTTGATCGCGCTTCGCGCTGCGTTTGAAGATGAATCGGCAGGCGCGAAATTAACGGCCGTGTTGGCGCTTGTCGGCGTAACAATCCTTCCGATCATCAAGTTCTCCGTCAATTGGTGGAACACGCTTCACCAGCCATCAACCGATTTCACTTCAACCGTCGATCCAAGCATGCGCTGGCCGCTGCTTGTGATGGCGCTGGGTTTCACGCTGATGTTCTTCGCGATGCATCTGAAGGCGATGCGCAACGAAGTTATGCGCCGGCGGGTCAAGGCGATGCGCGCCCAGGCCGTCGCTGGCCGCGACCGCCTAGCCGGACAGGCTGCGGAGTGACGCCATGAACCTCGGACCGCACGCTGCTTTCATCTGGATCTCCTATGCCGCCGTCGCCATTGTTGTTGCCGGACTCATTGTCTGGCTGATCGTGGACGGCCGTAGGCAAGCAGCCGCACTCGAAGCGCTCGGTAAGCGCGGTATCAGGCGCCGGTCCGCGGCTGGCGTGGAGTAGGGACCGTGAGCGACCGTCGATCCACGTTTTTGCGTCTCTTGCCGGTGCTCATCTTCGTCGCGATCGTCGGCTTCTTTGCCATGGCGCTGCGGTCGGGCGATCCGTCACTTGTCCCATCCACGATGATCGGAAAGCCGGTCCCAGAGGGCGTGTTCCCGGCGATCGAAGGCCTTGAAAGGAACGGCAAGCCCGAACCCGGCTTTACCAGCAAAGAACTCGCGAAAGGACATGTGTCAGTCGTGAACTATTGGGCATCGTGGTGCGCGCCCTGCATTGAAGAGCACCCTTTACTTGAGAAGCTGAAAAGCATGGTTTCCGACGTGGACATCTATGGCGTGAACTACAAGGACCGCCCCGATGCCGCGCGCCGTTTCATTGGCCGCTTTGGCAATCCCTTCACGGCTGTCGGAACGGATGCGCAGGGCCGCGCGGCCATCGATTGGGGTGTTTACGGAACACCCGAGACGTTCGTCGTCGATGGCAAAGGAAGGATCGTCTACAAGCACGTCGGCCCGATTTCCGACGAGTCGCTAAAAACCAAATTACTTCCGGCCATCGAGAAAGCGCGGCGGGCCAGTTAGATCGTCCCGCCGGCGTGCTCTTGGAAATGGACGCGCGGCGCCTTCGTCTATAGCGGCTGGAACGCGCCAGTCTCGTTGTCGAAAACGCTCAGCGTTCCCGTTTTTATGTCAAAGTGCGCGCCATGAAGCTGCAATTTTCCAGCCTCTTCTTTCTCACGCACGAATGGAAACGTCCGGAGATTTTTGAGCGACTGCTGGATGCCAGCTAGCTCGAGCGCCCGCTGCTTCTCTTCAGGCGACGCATTTGGATTCGAAGCAAGAACGGCAAGCCGGGCATCCTCAAGCATTGACATCCAGCGCGAGATAAACTGCGCCTCCGTCTGAACGGCGGCATTCTGGTCCCACGCGGCTTTGATTCCGCCACATCCCGAATGACCGATGGTAATGAGATGTTTGAGATCGAGATTCAGGACCGCAAATTCGATTGCCGAGCTGACACCATGATAGTTTCCCCCGGTTTCATAAGGCGGCACGAGATTTGCGATATTGCGCAGAACGAAAAGCTCACCCGGCATCGCGCTGAAAATCGTCTCCGGATCGACGCGGCTATCGCAGCACGAAATGACCATCGTGTCAGGGTTCTGGCCACGCGTGGCTAGCTGTTCATACTGCGCAGCATTCGGCGCGAAGTACCGGAATTTGAAGCGGCGATAGCGGTCGGCAAGCGCCTCCGGAAATCTTTTCATTGAAATTTTCTCTCCTGATTAGGACTCGCCGCGCAGTTTGACGCCTCTGCTTAAGCGGTTATTCGTCTGCGATAGGATGATGTATCCGAGTGTTGCCGAAACGAGAGAGCCTGCCAGCACCCCCAACCTGACACCAGCGCCCGCCTCCGGGTTCGAGAATGCCAACATGCCGATGAAAAGGCTCATCGTGAAGCCAATACCGCCGAGTACGGCTGTGCCGAATAGCTGCATCTCGGTTGCGCCCTCAGGCCGCGCTCCAAGCCCGCTACCGATAGCGGCTCGCGCAAAAGAATAGATGCCGAGCGGCTTGCCGATGATGAGCCCGAGTGCAATGCCAAGAGGAATGGGCGACAGAATTTCCAGCGGCGACATACCAGCGAAGGAAACGCCGGCATTGGCAAATGCGAAAATCGGTAAAATCGCGAAACTCACCCACGGACCGAGTCGATGTTCAAGGCCCTCAAGCGGGCCTTCGCGGCCATTGTCGCCGGTCAGCGGCACGGCGAGCGCCGTTGCAACGCCCGCAAGCGTCGCGTGTACGCCCGATTCCATGACGCAGATCCACACGAATGCCCCGGCGAGTACGTAGGGCCATACTTTCATGACATTGCGATGGTTGAGAAACGCCAACACGGCAACTCCGGCGAACGCCAGGCTAAGTGCCGTCAGAGAAAGACTGGCGGTGTAGAAGATTGCGATAATCACGATGGCACCGAGATCGTCGATGATCGCAAGCGCCAACAAGAAGACCTTCAAACTTTGCGGCACGCGCGAGCCGAGAATAGCCAGGATGCCGACAGCGAATGCAATATCCGTTGCAGCCGGTATCGCCCATCCTCTCAGTGCAACATCATCACCCCAGTTTATGGCCGCGTAAATAACTGACGGCGCGATCATGCCCCCCAGCGCCGCAAAGATTGGCAGTAATGCGGTTTTCCGGCTCGATAATGCGCCGCGGAGCATCTCGCGCTTGATTTCGAGACCCGCCAGAAAAAAGAAGACGACCATAAGTCCGTCGTTGATCCAGTGCAGGATGGATTTCGTCAGCACGGCAGGAGCTTTACCCACCGAAACCGGCATTTCGAGCCAATGCTCGTACGTCTCATGAAAAGGCGAGTTTGCGACCAACAACGCCAAAACGGCGGCGATGAGCAGTGTGAGCCCCGCGGCAACTTCACGGCTGACGCCCGTCGCGTCGGTTTCTGGTTTCATGCGCGATCCTTGCATCCCTCGATCAAGCGCGAACATATTTAGCTGTCGCTGTGGGAGCAAGTGTATTGGCTAGGGAAGGATCAAGACGACAACCATGACCAATCGATCAACGGCAACATCAGCCGGTCGCTTCCTTGGCTCGCTTCAAGTCCGAAGCGAACGCCTTGGATGGCGTGTGTCCACGCATCGGAGATGGAAGCGCCACGCAGCAATCGGGCCGTGAGGAATCCCGTAAAAAGATCACCCGTCCCATGTGGAATATCGGAAAGTTTTTCGACGGTGCTCACAAGGGCGTTGCCATTGCTGACAAGCACGTTCGCAAGCTCCGTTTCGCTCACAGGGATGGAAGTTGCTGCAACGATGGGGCGATCGAGCGAGAGAGCAGCTTCGGTCGCATCGTCGACCGATTGAACATCGCGTCGCGAGAGCCAGCTAAGCTCGAACCTATTCGGCGTCAGAATGTCTGCGACTGGAGCAAGCTTGTCGCGCACGACAGCCGCCGCCTCGGGATCGATATAGAGACCCGTCGGATCGTCGCCGAGAATAGGATCGCAGACATAGACAACCGGCGGATAGAGTTCCCGCATGCGCTGCACGAGTCTTGCGATCCACGCCGCATGCCCTGGAGTTGGTAGGTAACCGGAAAGCACGGCGTCGAACGTGCCGAGCCACCCATTGGCCTCGATCGCTTCCGTCATTTTGCCGAGTTCAGACGGTGCAACTACGATTCCCGCATAGTGTGCGCGCGCCGGATGGTTCGACAGCACGACCGTCGGGAGAGCGACGACCTCGATCCCGGCACGCTGAAGCGGCGCGATCGTGGGGCTGAGACCAACCGTGTCCTGGGCAACGTGTGAGGTGACGACGAGAATTCGGCGCATGGGTCCTTATTCGTCAGATGGATCCTAAGAGGATCCGAATTCTTCTTGGACAGCGAACGGCCTTCTAACACGGCGCACGCCTCGCGAACGGTCGCCATAACGGCAAACCGCCGTTTCTGGCCCAAAAGTTGAACTTTGCGTATCCGACTGATGCGTTATGGTGCATTGCACCATCAACGACGCTTCGGAGCCGATCCAGATGGCGATGAGACCACGGCGCAGCGTTCTTTATGTTCCAGGCGATAACGAACGCGCCATCGAAAAGGCTAAAACGCTTCCGGCGGACGCGATCATTATCGATTTGGAAGATTCGGTCGCGCCCGCGAACAAAGAGCTCGCTCGCCAACAGGCCGTCGCGGCCATCCGCGAGCGTGGTTTTGGCTCCCACGAAGTCATCCTGCGCGTTAATCCGATCGAGACGCCCTGGGGCATGAATGACCTGCACGCGGCGATAGCGGTCAATCCGGACGCAATTCTTGTCCCGAAAGTTTCGCAACCCGGCGATATCACAGGAACGGCGAAAGTCGTCAAAGCAGCGGACGCTGATCCGCATCTTCGGCTCTGGGCCATGATCGAAACCCCGATGGGCATCATCAATGCGCGCGACATCGCCGCCTGCGGTCCCGATCCCGACAATCGCCTCGTCTGTTTCGTGCTCGGTACCAACGACCTATTGAAGGAAAGTCGCGCCCGGGCTGGGAGCAATCGCTTCGCGGTCGTCCCCTGGCTAGCGATGACCCTCGTCGCGGCGCGCGCATACGGGCTCGACGTCATCGATGGCGTCTACAACGATTTTAAGGATGATCTCGGCTTTCGGGCCGAATGCGAGCACGGCAGGACGCTTGGAATGGACGGTAAAACGCTCATTCACCCGTCGCAGGTTATTCCCTGCAATGAGATCTTTTCGCCATCCGAGGACGAGGTCACCTGGGCGCGCAAGATCATCCGGGCATTCGAACAACCCGAAAATGCGCGCAAAGGCGTCATCACCGTCGAGGGCAAGATGGTCGAACGTCTTCATCTTGATATGGCAAAACGCGTGGCAGGCATCGCCGAGGTTATTGCCGCGCGCTCTCGAATCGATGAGCCATGGTTCTAATGAATTGCCTAACTTCAAGGTATCTGCGGCCCTAGAGCGCGTCCGGGGCTTCGGAAAAAGGTTGCGGCCCGCCCGCCACATCCGGAAAAAGAGCCGCACCGATAATACGCAAGACCAAAGGCGAGAAAGATGGCTGGCACGAAAACCAACGCGGGTAACTTCTTTGAAGATTTTCGCTTCGGTCAGATTATTCATCACGCGACCCCTCGTACCGTCACCGACGGCGACGTCGCGCTCTATACTGCGCTATACGGCTCGCGTTTCGCCGTTCAATCGGCGGACACCTTCGCCAAAGCTATCGGCTACCCGCGGGCGCCACTCGATGATCTGCTGACGTTTCACGTCGTCTTCGGCAAGACGACGCCGGATATCTCGCTAAATGCCATCGCCAACCTCGGCTATGCCGATTGCCGCTTCGTGACGGCCGTCTATCCCGGCGATACCCTTACCTCGACGTCGGAAGTAATCGGGCTCAAGGAAAATTCCAACGGCGAGACTGGCACGGTCTACGTCCGCTCGACCGGTCGCAACCAGGACGGCCAGATCGTCCTCGAATATTGCCGCTGGGTAATGGTCCGCAAACGTTCGAAGGGCTCACCCGCGCCGGAAGCCGTGGTGCCGAAGCTCCCCGAACGTGTCGATCCGAAGGATCTCGCGAGCGCCGTTCCGCCCCTAGATATCGCGAAATACGATTTCGAGCTTGCCGGCTCTCCCTATCGTTGGGGCGACTACGAGGCGGGAGAGAAAATCGATCACGTCGATGGCATGACGCTGGAAGAAGCCGAACATCAAACAGCAACACGCCTCTACCAGAACACCGCAAAGGTTCACTTCAACCAGCACACCGAATCGAAAGGCCGCTTCGGCAAGCGCATCGTCTATGGCGGCGTCGTCATCTCGCTGGTTCGTGCGCTATCGTATAACGGTCTTGCAAATGCCTTTCATCTGGCCGCGATCAACGGAGGCCGCCACGTTGCCCCGACCTTTGCGGGCGACACGATTTATGCGTGGTCCGAAATCATCGAGAAGGCCGAAATTCCGGAGCGGCGCGATATCGGAGCACTTCGTGTGCGCATGATCGGGGTGAAAAATCAGGATTGTTCGACGCTACCGTTGAAAACGGAAACGGGCGAGTACGCTGACGGTGTCGTCCTGGATCTCGATGCATGGCTCGTCCTGCCGAGATAACGCGCGACAGGAAGCTTGAACGAATGTGGCATTTGGCGAATTGCCGCGGCCGCCGCGAGACGCTAAAACGCTGCTTCGACCGGCAGAAGGTATCCGATGGACGCTTCAACTGAGCGGGTGCGACCCGAGCGGCCGCTCTCGCCGCATCTCCAAATTTATTCGCCGCTGATCAATATGGTGACGTCGATCCTGCATCGCATCACCGGCGCGGCGCTCTATGTCGGGTCCCTATTGCTCGTGGTTTGGCTGCTGGCGGCAGCGACTGGCCCCGATGTTTACGACTACGTCGCAGCTCTCTTTGCCACGTGGCCCGCGAAACTTATTCTGCTGGGCTATACCTGGGCTCTGATGCTGCACCTGCTCGGCGGCCTCCGGCATCTGATCTGGGATACCGGCGCGGGGTACGAGCTCAAGACTACCGACATCCTATGTTGGGGCTCTCTCGCCCTCTCCTTTGCGCTGACAGCTTTGATTTGGATCGGCGTCGCTGCTTCGGGAGGCCTCTGATCATGTCGATGCGAACACCTTTGAAAACAGCGCGCTACCTCGGATCTGCGAAAGAAGGCGCCGATCATTTCTGGAAGCAGCGTTTAACCGCCGTTTCGAATGCCGTCCTCGCGGTTTTTCTTGTCTGGCTCATCGCCTCTCTCGTTGGAGCCGACTACGCGACAGTTAAAGCGAAGCTCGCCAATCCGCTGATCGCACTGGGCCTGCTGGCGCTTGTGACCTCGGGGGCCATTCATATGCGGCTCGGAATGCAAACGATTATCGAAGACTACGTTCACGACGAAGGGACGAAGATCGTCGCGCTCATGCTCAATACCTTCTTTGTCATCGCCATTGCGCTCATCGGCATCTTTTCGGTGCTGAAGCTTAGCTTCGGAGCCTAGCCGGATGTCGAAAAGCAACGGCAAAGCCGACGGAATGGAAGCCGCGCCTGCTGTCAACGGCTTGGCCTACCCGATCGTCGATCACCAATACGACGTCGTGGTCGTCGGGGCTGGCGGGTCGGGCCTCCGAGCGACGCTCGGCTGTGCGGAAGCCGGACTGAAAACGGCATGCGTCACGAAGGTCTTTCCGACTCGCTCGCACACCGTCGCAGCGCAAGGCGGCGTCGCAGCGTCCCTCGGAAACATGGGCCCCGATGATTGGCGCTGGCATATGTACGACACCGTCAAGGGCTCCGACTGGCTCGGCGATCAGGACGCCATCGAATACCTGTGCCGTCACGCGCCTGCTGCAGTCTACGAGCTTGAACACTATGGCGTCCCATTCTCCCGCACCGAAGATGGCAAAATCTATCAGCGCCCGTTCGGCGGGATGACGACTCACTTCGGCGAAGGTCCGCCGGCTCAACGCACCTGCGCTGCTGCTGACCGCACCGGCCACGCCATGCTGCATACGCTTTATGGTCAGTCGCTGCGCCATTCGGCCGAGTTCTTCGTCGAATATTTCGCGCTCGATCTCATCATGGATCAGGATGGCGCCTGTCGCGGTGTGATGGCGCTCAACCTCGACGACGGCACGGTCCATCGGTTCCGCGCCAAGAAAACCATCCTGGCGACCGGCGGCTACGGGCGCAGCTACTTCTCCTGCACGTCTGCGCATACGTGCACGGGTGACGGCAACGCGATGGTCCTGAGAGCCGGTCTGCCGTTGCAGGATATGGAATTCGTTCAATTTCATCCGACCGGCATTTACGGCGCGGGCGTTTTGATCACCGAAGGTGCGCGCGGCGAAGGCGGCTATCTGACCAACGCCAACGGCGAGCGCTTCATGGAGCGCTACGCCCCGCACGCCAAGGACCTTGCGTCGCGCGATGTGGTTTCGCGTTCGATGACGATTGAAATTCGCGAAGGACGTGGCGTCGGGCCGGAAGCCGACCACATCTTCCTGCACCTCGATCACCTCGATCCGAAGATTTTGGCCGAACGCCTCCCGGGGATCACCGAGAGCGCAAAGGTGTTCGCAGGCGTCGATTTGCGACGCCAGCCGATCCCGGTACTCCCGACCGTCCACTACAACATGGGCGGCATCCCGACGAATTATCACGGCGAGGTCCTGACCAAGACGGACGGCAATCCCGACCATGTGGTCCCGGGATTGATGGCCATCGGCGAAGCCGCGTGCGTTTCTGTACACGGCGCCAACCGGCTCGGTTCGAACTCTCTGATCGATCTCGTCGTCTTTGGTCGCGCGGCCGGTCTGCGCTGCGCCGAGACGATCGAACAAGGCGCCATGCAGCCGGATCTGCCCAAAGATGCACACGAGCCTGCGCTCACCCGTCTCGATCGCTTCCGCTATGCCAAGGGCGGGACGCCAACCGCGGCGCTTCGGCTCCGCATGCAGAAGACGATGCAATCGAATTGCGCCGTCTTCCGTGATGGTCCGGTCCTTAAAGAGGGTATAGAAAAGATTCTGGCCATCTGGCGCGATGCCGAAGACATCTCGGTCACCGATCGCTCGCTCATCTGGAACTCGGATCTCGTCGAGACGCTGGAATTCGACAACCTGATCGCGCAGGCGGCCGTAACCGTCGCCGGTGCAGAAAATCGCAAGGAAAGCCGCGGCGCTCACGCGCGGGAAGATTATCCGAAGCGCGACGATGTCAATTGGATGAAGCACACGTTGGCTTGGGCAGATTACCGAACGAAGTCGGTCAAGCTCGACGACCGGCCCGTGCACACCCACACGATGACGAACGAGGTCAAGTACATCGAGCCGAAAGCCCGCGTTTATTGAGGTGCATTATGCGCAGGAAGCGTACAAATAGCGCTGCTCGACATGCCTATGGTGCGCTGCCGGGAGGTGGCACGCGCCTTGAGTAAGAAAGCCTCAGAAGACTCAGACGACGCCGACACGCGCATGCCGCCCGATCCGTTTGCCGCGGTGTTGCCGGCGCTCGCGGCACTAGGGGCCATCACGTCGATTGCCGCTATCAATTGGTCAGGCGAAGGCAAGATTGCCTCCCGCACGCGAACCAAGCGAAAGACGTCTGCCTCTCTTCGCGACCTTGAGACATGCTGCCTGGGTCTGGCGGAAATTTTTCATCGCTTCCAGCGACACCCACGGGTGTTTGCTGGAGAAGGCGGACAAGCCGCGGCGCCACTGAAATTCGGCGTACATGGCCAACGCATCCGCGCCGACGCGCAACGGCTTTACCTGCAACTGATGAACGACATCGCGTCGATGTTGGTACTTGCAGCCCAGAACGCCTTCGACGTCATGACGGCCATCGAGGACGGCGACATCGACGCCCCGGAAGAAATTTTCTTTGCGTTTGGGGAGCAGCAGGACCGGCTCAACACCGTTCTTCAATCGCGGGTAACGTTACGGGTCGCCGTCGATACCGGGGCCGACATTGCAGAGCGCCTGACTGGGCTTGTTCGCGAGCTGAAAACATACCAAAAGCCGGCTTGAACGACCAAAGCATAAGCCCCGCGACCCGCGCTGCCGTTGACAGGTCAGCGCGATCAGCGTTTCTGTCTAACCCAATCTCTTAGCGCACACGGGAATTCCCGGCAGACACATGGTTCAGCTGACGCTTCCAAAGAATTCGAAAATCCACAGAGGCAAGACGTGGAACAATCCCGGCCGCGACGGCGATTGGAAGGAATTCCGCATTTATCGCTGGAATCCCGAGGACGGCGATAACCCGCGCATCGACACGTACCATATCGACCGCAAACAATGCGGGCCGATGGTTCTCGACGCCTTGATCAAGATCAAGAATGAGATCGACCCGACATTGACGTTTCGCCGCTCCTGCCGCGAGGGCATTTGCGGTTCGTGCGCCATGAACATCGACGGCACCAACACGCTGGCTTGTCTTAAAAGCATCGACGACGTCGCGGGCGCCGTGAAGATTTATCCCTTGCCGCACATGCGGATCGTCAAGGATCTCGTGCCGGACATGACGAATTTTTATGCTCAGCACCGTTCGATCGAGCCGTGGCTTAAGACTGATACGCCGACGCCACCGAAGGAATGGAAGCAGTCGCGAGATGACCGCAGCAAGCTCGACGGGCTCTATGAATGCATTCTCTGCGCATGTTGTTCGACCTCGTGTCCAAGCTATTGGTGGAATTCCGACCGCTATCTCGGTCCGGCGATCCTGCTGCAAGCCTATCGCTGGGTGGTTGACAGCCGTGACGAGGCGACGGGCGAACGTCTCGACAATCTCGAAGATCCGTTCCGGCTGTACCGCTGTCATACGATCATGAACTGCGCGAAGGCTTGTCCGAAGGGGCTTTCCCCGGCAAAAGCGATTGCAGAACTGAAAAAACTGATGGTCGAGCGGCGCGTCTGATGGGTTGGAACTTCTTACATCGGGCGCCGGAACGCGCTGCCGAACCTGCTATGCAGGATATCCTCGATCACATCGGCTTTCCGGTCGCGAACTATGCCCGCTCGCTGCTGTTCTACACAAAAGCGCTGGAGCCGCTAGGCATCTCTTTATTGAAGGAATTCAGCCTGTCCGACGACGGCGTCGACGGATATGCTGGATTTGGCCGTCAGCGGCCGCAATTCTGGATCGGGACAGGCGAAGCGCTGAAGGGTCGTCTCCATGTGGCCTTCACGGCTGCGGATCGCCAGCAGGTCCACGAATTCTATAAAGCTGCAATCGCCGCCGGAGGCCGCGACAATGGCCCTCCCGGCCCTCGGCCGCATTATCATGAGAATTATTACGGTGGATTCGTTCTCGATCCGGACGGCCATAATATCGAAGCCGTAACGCATTTGCCGGAATAACGAATAAATCGCGGCTTTTATTATATTGAGTTCAAGTCGTTTCTTAATAAAGAAATGGCCGGTGACGCGTATCGCTGTCGCCGGCCATTTTGAAAAAGATTGGCGCCGGAGCGCCGCACTACCTTTATCCAGTTCGTCCCCAAGTCCGAATGCCCAGTCCAGAACTCGGGAAGCGAAAACCGGCTTAGGCAGCTCTCCTCTTTGCGGCCTTCTTTGCGGCCTTCTTCGCCGGCTTGCGCACCGTCTTCTTGGCGGCTTTCTTCGCGGCGGGTTTCTTTCTCTTCGCTGCTTTAACTGCTTTAGCCATAGGTTTAGTCTCCCTCTAGAGTTCGAATCAGCTCGAACTATGCAAACATGAGCAACTTCGAGAAGTTTGTGGACAGAGAAGTTTGAAATTGCGAGTAAAACGGAGTTTATTAACGCGAATTGTTGCGTAAATGTCGCAATTTTTCTTATTTTTCCACCGCTCTTGGCCTTTTTCAAGTTTTCAAAGTCGGAATTTCGCGCATTCCGAGTCGCAAATCGAATCACAATTCGAATCCGAATTCGTCATCTCGACGGCTCAACGATGCAATTCAATGCCGGTCGCTGATGCGCGTCTGTAAATCGAGCGCTGCATGCAGATACGTCATCGGTTCGTCGATCATCTCAGACACCATTGATCGATAGTCAGCGCGATCGGGAACGATCTCGGCAAAGATGGAGCCGTCTGCAATCCTGAGATCGGCACCGTAGTGACGCGCGATAGCTTGCATCTTCGCGTTATCGGGAAGACAGACGAGCGTGAGATGGCTGAATCCGCGATTGCGCGCCGTGCGGATGATGCGCCCCATCAATTGCGTGGCGATGCCACGATTTGCGAACGGGCGCTCCACAGAAAAGGCAACCTCGGCGCTGTCGTGACTCATAAGTGCGCCCGGTCTGAGTTCGGCAACGCCGCGCACTTCGCCTTCGACGAAATATCCGAAGGCGACGTTTCCGAAATCGCTCGCATGTGAAGCGTAGCTGGCGATAAATGCGTTCGAGACGTCGTGACCGAAGCGGCGATGGCGTGCTTCATGATCCAGGCGTTGCAAATGATCTCTGAGCAGATAGCTTTCGCTCGCAAGTAGCCGCCGGATAAATCCGAATGGCGTCTCATCGGAGATGTGAGCCTCTTCCGACATCTCGAAACTCCTTGTGTCATTCGCCGCCCGCGGACCGTCGATCGGGTCAAGCCGCTGCAACCTCTACAAAAAGGTGCTTAATTTGTGCATTGCGATAGCCGTCATTGCATTGCAGCAATGCGTTTTCAGGCGACGGATCGGCGCAAAGCGCGCGACGGCGGCGTCTGCCGGCGCTGTTCGATCTAAGCGGGGCGAATCGGGTGACATTCGGTCGCGCGTTACGCGCCCAGGTAAGACGGCCGGAATGTTGCGCGCGCGATACCTGAGAGCTTACCGAAGACGATCAACGGGCGGGACGCATGGGCACGATCATCGAAAGTTATCAACACCGTCTCGCCGCGCGCGAACTCGAGCCTGATGCCGCGCAAGCGCAGCTGGCAGAACGGCTGGACACGTTGCAGTCCGAGTTAAGTTCCGCTCGAAAACGGAACGGCGTACTGGCCCGAATACTTGGAAAGGCACCCGCGCCGTGCCGGGGTCTCTATATCTGGGGGTCGGTCGGTCGCGGCAAAACCATGCTGATGGACCTTTTTTTCGAAGGGACACAGTTCGAGCCGAAGCGCCGCGTTCACTTCCACGAATTCATGGCCGAGGTTCATGATCGCATCGGAGCCGCACGCGAGCACACGCCCGGTGATCCCATTCCGCATGTGGCGCGCGCCATCGCGGAAGAAGCGCGGCTTTTGTGCTTCGACGAGATGCACGTCACCGATATTGCGGATGCGATGATCCTTGGCAGATTGTTCCGGGCTTTGTTCGATGCAGATGTTACGGTCGTCGCAACGTCGAATGCGCGCCCGAAGGATCTCTATAAGAACGGTCTGAACCGGCAGCTCTTTCTTCCTTTCATCGATCTCATCGAAGCCCACATGGAGGTCGCCGAACTCAAGTCGCTGAAAGACTTCCGCCTCGATAAATTGTCTGGTGCGGAGCTATACTTTTATCCGGCAGATGCGGCAGCGAAGGCAGCGCTCGATGCCCACTGGGATCGCCTCACTGGAAAACATCCCGGACGGCCGCAGATCTTGGATGTCAAAGGCCACAAGCTCCTCGTGCCGCTGGCTTCCGTTGGAGTCGCGCGCTTTGCTTTCGACGAGCTTTGCGATCGGCCGCTCGGAGCCAACGACTACCTGCGCATCGCGCACGCATTTCACACCGTGATCGTAGATAACATTCCAATCCTGACGCCTGACCGCCGCGATGTTGCACGCCGCTTCATAAATCTGGTGGACGCACTTTACGATAGCCGGATCTGCCTCATCGCCTCGGCAGCGGCCGCCCCGCAAGCCCTCTACCCGGCAGGAGACGGATCGGAATTGTTCGAACGAACCGCATCTCGGCTGATGGAGATGCGCTCCGAAGCTTATCTTGCAGGCCATTCCGGCGGCCGGGCGCGACACTGATCTGGCGGACAGGCAAAGGCGCCTTGGCATGCAATTCCGCTTTGCTACGAAAGTTGCGGCTTGCCTTTGTTCGTCCAACGAATTTGATTAGGCACAAAGAGCGGGACGGCCGTCCTGCTTCGCAATCAATAAAGTTTCCTTTTGGGGGTACTTCTGCATGGCGCGCGCCAAAATCGCATTGATCGGCTCGGGACAGATTGGCGGCACGCTGGCGCTGTTGGCCGGAATGAAAGAGCTGGGTGACGTCGTCATGACCGACATCATTGAAGGTGTCGCCAAAGGCAAAGCGCTCGATCTCTCCCAGGCCGCAACTATTGAAGGCTTTGACGCCAAGCTCTCGGGTGCGGGCACGGACGGCTACGCCGCGATTGCCGGTGCCGATGTCTGCATTGTAACGGCGGGAATTCCGAGGAAGCCGGGCATGAGCCGGGACGACCTTCTCGGCGTCAATCTGAAAGTGATGGAGCAGGTCGGTGCGGCCATCAAACAACATGCGCCAAACGCTTTCGTTATCTGCATCACGAATCCGCTCGATGCGATGGTCTGGGCGCTGCAGAAATTTACCGGCCTGCCAGCGAACAAAGTTGTCGGTATGGCTGGCGTGCTCGACAGCGCACGCTTCTCCTGCTTCCTGGCCGAGGCGGCCGGAGTTTCGGTCGAGGATGTCCGGGCATTGACCCTCGGTGGTCATGGCGACGATATGGTCCCGATGGTCCGCTACTCGACCATTGGCGGCGTGTCGCTTCCCGATTGCGTCAAGCTTGGCTTCTTCAGCCAAGAGCAGCTCGACGCGATGATCAAACGCACGCGCAGCGGTGGCGGCGAAATCGTGGGCTTGCTCGGGACGGGATCTGCATTCTATGCCCCTGCCGCCTCAGCGATTGCGATGGCCGAAAGCTACCTCAAGGACAAAAAACGCATGCTGCCGTGTGCGGCGCACCTCAATGGCGAATACGGCGTCAAGAACACTTACGTCGGCGTATCAGCGATCATTGGCGCCGGAGGCATCGAAAAAGTCATTGAGCTTGCTTTGGACGACGGCGAAAAAGCGATGTTCTCGAAGTCCGTTGCTTCGGTCCAGGGCCTGATCGATGCTTGCAAGAAGATTAGCCCCGCGCTTGCAAATTGAGGAGCGAAGCGCGTTGTGCACGCCGATCGCTCCTCTGTTCTCAGCTTTAAGATGCGGACGGTAAATTCAGCCGAAGTGGAAAATTTTCTTCAGGCTGTGAGACAGCGCGCCACGCTTTTCCTTACGCGCGACGTCGGCTTCGCTCCGAAGCCAGGTCATCTGGACCACGCGGCGCTCGCCGACGAATGGCGTATGTCCGTGCCACGAGCCGTTCGAGCGGCGGAAGGCGAAGACCGTGCCGGTCAGCGGACTGATCTGCTCGACATAATCCTCGAAATCTTTGTCGTTACGCAGCACCCGCAGGCAGCCGGCGCCCGTGCCGTCCCACTTGTCGTTGAGGTACGTCAGCATTGTCGCGATCTTGGCTTCGCCGTCCGTATGAATGCGGCCGTCTTTCGCCTGCGATATTTTGCGGATAGTGATCATCTTCGGCTTGTCGACGAGATCGATATCGAGCTTCTCGGAAACAATTTTCGAAACCTCGGGACTTTTCAGATCCGCGAGCAATTTGGCGAATGCACCATGAAGACGGTCGTTGACGTCGGATTCGGTGAAAAAGCCCGGCTCCTTAATGTCTGGATAGTCCGACTTCAGCGGTTCGACCGCCGAGTTTTGGATAAAATTTTCGCCGACGAGAAAATTATACGGCTCGCGCCCGGTGCGCGCCGACTTCAAACCATCGATGTTGATGCATGCAAACTCAGTAGACATGGACGTTCCCCGTTGCTGACCAAGCCAAAATCGAAACCCGATTTACGGCGGCGCCGACCGCGCATCGAGCAATGCAAATATTCGACCCGTAAAATTGGGTGGGACGATCGCCTTTACCGCTCCCAATTGGGGCGTAATGACGGCGCGCAAGCCCTCGAACACATCAAACCATATTCCGCTTCTTACGCCACGGGAGTCCAGGCATGAACATTCACGAATACCAGGCAAAAGACCTTTATCGACAGTATGGTGTGCCGACGCCCAATGGCTTGCCCGCATTTTCGGTGGCGGAGGCGGTTGAAGCCGCGAAGAAACTGCCCGGCCCCGTTTGGGTCGTGAAGGCCCAGATCCATGCGGGCGGCCGCGGCAAAGGAAAATTCCTTGAAGCATCGGCGGGCGACAAAGGCGGCGTCCGGCTGGCGAAGTCGATCGATGAAGTGAAGCAATTCGCCGAAGAGATGCTCGGTAAGACCCTTGTTACGCTCCAGACTGGTCCAGCAGGTCGTGTCGTTAAGCGCCTCTACATAGAAGACGGTTCGGCGATCGAGCGCGAGCTTTATCTCTCCGCGCTTGTGGATCGTGCGTCCTCCCGTGTTGCGTTCATCGTAAGCCAGGCAGGCGGTATGAGCATCGAGGACGTTGCGCACGAGACGCCGGAGAAAATCCACACACTGACGATCGATCCGGCGACAGGCTATCAGCCTTTCCACGGCCGGAAAGTTGCTTTCGCGCTGGGCCTCAAGGGTGATCAAGCGAAAGCCGCAGGCAAGCTCGTCGAAAATTTGTATCGTATGGTCGTCGAGAAGGACATGAGCCTACTTGAAATCAATCCGCTCGTCGTGACAAAGGATGGCAAACTGATCTGCCTCGACGGCAAGATGAATTTCGATTCCAACGCACTCTATCGCCATCCCGAAATCGTCGAACTGCGCGACCTCGGTGAGGAAGATCCGACCGAAGTCGAAGCGTCGAAACACGACCTCGCATTCGTCAAGCTCGATGGCAACATCGGCTGCCTCGTCAACGGCGCGGGCCTTGCTATGGCGACGATGGACATCATCAAGCTTTATGGCGCCGAGCCCGCAAATTTCCTCGACGTCGGCGGTGGCGCTTCGAAGGAGAAGGTGCGCGAAGCCTTCAAGATCATCCTCGCGGACCCGGCCGTGAAGGGCATCCTGGTCAACATTTTTGGCGGCATCATGCGGTGTGACATCATCGCGGAGGGTGTCATCGCAGCGGCGCGGGAAATGGACATCAAAGTGCCACTCGTCGTGCGCCTAGAAGGGACGAACGTCGAGCTCGGCAAGAAAATCCTGAAGGAATCGGGCCTCAAGATCATCCCTGCGGATGACCTCGCCGATGCCGCCAAGAAAATCACGGACGAGCTGAAAAAGGCTGCGTGATCAACCGCCGGTCTGAACGGCCGGAAGATAAACTTGCAACTATAGTCACCCTTGCTGCACCGCAAAAAATGCGCGACATTCGGGCGGCCGGCAGCGAGGCCAATGCGGGGACGGAATGTCAATTCTTGTCGACAAGACGACGAAGGTGATTTGCCAGGGCATCACCGGCAGCCAAGGAACGTTTCACACCAAGCAAGCCCGGGCCTATGGCACTCAGATCGTGGGCGGCGTGACGCCCGGCAAGGGCGGCACCAAACACCCGGACGCCGAATTGGCCGACGTGCCCCTTTTCGACAGCGTCGCCGAGGCCGTCGCCCAAACGGGAGCGACCGCATCGTCAATCTACGTGCCGCCCCCGTTCGCCGCCGATGCAATTCTCGAAGCGATCGATGCGGAGGTACCGCTGATCGTCTGCATCACCGAAGGCATTCCAGTGATGGATATGGTGCGCGTGAAACGCGCGCTCGATGGCTCGAAATCGCGCCTCGTCGGTCCGAATTGCCCAGGTATCCTAACCCCGGGCCAATGCAAGATCGGCATCATGCCCGGAAACATCTTCAAGCACGGCAGCGTCGGCATTGTATCGCGCTCCGGAACGCTCACATATGAAGCCGTGAAGCAGACAACGGACGTGGGCCTTGGGCAAACGACCGCTGTCGGCATCGGCGGTGATCCGGTCAAAGGTACCGAGTTCATCGACGTGCTCGATCTGTTCCTTTCCGATGACGAGACGAAGTCGATCATCATGATCGGCGAGATCGGCGGTTCGGCCGAGGAAGATGCCGCCGATTTCCTCATCCGAGAAGCACGCAAGGGCCGCAAAAAGCCGATGGCGGGCTTCATTGCGGGCGTTACGGCACCGCCTGGCCGGCGTATGGGTCACGCGGGAGCGATCATTTCCGGCGGCAAAGGCAAGGCGGAAGACAAGCTCGCTGCGATGAAAGCAGCCGGCATTGCCATTTCGCCAAGTCCCGCGGCGCTCGGGCGAACGCTTGTCGAGGTTCTCAAAGCGTAAGGAATTGCAGCGCTAAGCTGAGAGGATCGGCAGCGGTTTTCCCGGTCCAATGTCCGCGTCACCCCGGCGGTCGAATTTCGCCTGGCGGGAGCATGAAAGGACGAATGCGATGTCACGAAATGGCCAGAACGAAGCGTTCCTGCGGACCTCGTTTCTCAATGCAGCGAATGCCCCGTACATCGAGGACATGCAGGCTGAGTACGAGCGCAATCCCGGAGCGGTGAGCGATGAGTGGCGCCGTTTTTTTGAAAGCATAAAAGAGCCGGCCGCCGAGCCAGCGATGAACGGCGGCCCGGCTTGGGCGCCGCCGCTCTCGGCTCTCATCGACGACAAAGACACCGACAAAGATCTCGTCTCCGCTCTCACGGGAGACTACGAAGAAACCGAACACACGATCCGGGGCAAGATCGAAAGGCGCGCGCATCTCGCGGGAATCGATATGTCACCCGCGGCCTCAATCCGCGCAACGCAAGATTCTATCCGCGCATTGATGCTCATTCGCGCCTATCGCGTCATCGGCCATCTCGCCGCCGATCTCGACCCTCTTGGCCTTGCGGATCGCCGCGTGCACCGCGAGCTGCTGCCCGAGACGTACGGCTTCACGGAAGCAGACCTCGATCGGCCGATCTTCATCGATCGCGTGATGGGTCTTGGTACCGCAACGATGCGCGAGATCCTGACGATCCTGCGGCGCACCTATTGCCGCCAGATCGGTTTTCAGTTCATGCACATCACCGATCCGGCGCAAAAGGCTTGGATTCAAGAACGTATCGAAGGCCCCGAGAAGGATATCAACTTCACGGTCGAGGGGCGTAAAGCGATACTGCGGAAGTTGGTCGAAGCGGAGACGTTCGAGAAATTCTGCGATCTGAAATACACCGGCACCAAGCGCTTCGGCCTTGAAGGCGCGGAAGCGATGATCCCGGCGCTGGAACAGATCATCAAGCGCGGCGGCCATTTGGGCGTTCGCGAGATTGCTCTAGGTATGGCCCATCGTGGCCGGTTGAATGTCCTTGCGAGCGTCATGGCAAAACCGCTCCGGGCCATTTTCAAGGAATTCAAGGGCGGTTCGTTCAAGCCGGATGACGTTGAAGGCTCGGGTGACGTGAAATACCATTTGGGCGCTTCATCGGACCGTATGTTCGATGGCAACAGCGTGCATCTTTCGCTGACGGCCAACCCGTCCCATCTCGAAATCGTCGATCCCGTTGTTCTCGGAAAGGTACGCGCCAAGCAGGATCAGCACGGCTGCGCCGCGGGAGATCGCACGCCGGTGCTGCCGCTCCTGATCCACGGCGATGCGGCCTTTGCAGGCCAAGGCGTCGTCGCCGAATGCTTCGGTCTGTCGGGTCTGCGCGGACACCGGACAGGCGGCTCGATCCATTTCATTATCAATAATCAGATCGGCTTCACGACGGCACCGCACTACTCGCGATCATCGCCGTACTGCTCCGACGTTGCGCTAATGATCGAAGCGCCCATTTTTCACGTCAATGGCGACAATCCGGAAGCCGTCGTCCACGTGGCGCGCATCGCGACCGAATTTCGTCAGCGCTTTCAGAAGCCCGTCGTCATCGACATGTTCTGCTACCGCCGTCACGGTCATAACGAGACGGATGAGCCGATGTTCACCCAGCCGGCGATGTACAGACGGATCAAGTCGCATCCGACCATCGTCGAAAGCTATTCACAGCATCTTATCGACGAAGGGGTGATCACCACCGCCGAATTCAACGAAATGAAGGATCAGGTGCGGGCGAACCTCGATAACGAATTCGCTGTTTCCGACGGTTACAAACCGAATAAGGCGGATTGGCTTGACGGACGTTGGTCCGGCATCACACGGCCCGATAGCGACGACTGGCGCGGCAACACCGGAATGGCCATCGAAACGCTGAAGGATCTAGGCCGCCGCATAACATCGATTCCGAACGACTTTCACATCCATAAAACCGTCGGAAAACTGCTCGAACGCCGCCGTGAAATGATCGAGAGCGGCACTGGGATCGACTGGGCGACAGGCGAACATCTCGCCTTCGCATCGTTGCTGATGGAAGGCTTCCGCGTCAGACTGTCTGGACAAGACACGGAACGCGGCACCTTTTCGCAGCGCCATGCCGTTTTTGTGGACCAAGAAACAGACCGGCGTTTTGCGCCGCTGAAGCATCTTGCTCCGAACCAGGCGAGCTTCGAGATCGTCAATTCAATGCTATCCGAAGAAGCTGTTCTCGGCTTCGAGTATGGCTATTCGCTTGCCGAGCCGAATGCGCTCACATTGTGGGAAGCGCAATTTGGCGATTTCGCAAATGGTGCCCAGGTCATCTTCGACCAGTTCGTTTCTTCCGCCGAGCGCAAGTGGCTGCGTATGTCGGGTCTCGTCTGCCTGCTGCCGCATGGTTACGAGGGGCAGGGCCCGGAACATTCCTCCGCACGGCTCGAACGGTTCTTGCAATTAAGCGCCGAGGATAACTGGCAAGTCGCGAACTGCACGACGCCCGCGAACTACTTCCATATTCTGCGCCGCCAGTTGCACCGCAATTTCCGTAAGCCGCTGATCCTGATGACGCCGAAATCCCTGCTCAGGCACAAGCGCGTCACGTCGAAAATCGAAGAGTTTGGTCCGGGCACAAGCTTCCATCGCGTCCTCTGGGACGACGCTGAACGGGGCATTTCGACGATCAAGCTGCGCCCTGACAATGAAATCAAGCGCGTCGTCGTTTGCAGCGGCAAGGTCTATTATGATCTTCTCGATGCGCGCGACGCTCAAAACCGAGACGACGTCTATCTGCTGCGCGTCGAGCAGCTTTATCCTTTCCCGGCGCGCGCGCTCATCCAGGAACTTGGCCGCTTCAAATTCGCCGAGATCGTCTGGTGTCAGGAGGAGCCTAAAAATATGGGCGCCTGGTACTTTATGGATGCGAATATCGAGTGGGTCTTGACCCATCTGGGCTATATTCATCGTCGCCCGCGATATGCTGGGCGACCGGCGTCCGCCTCGACCGCGTCCGGCCTGCTTTCGCAACACATCAAGGAGCAGACGGCGCTCGTCGCCGACGCGCTCGGAACTTAGCAATGTGAGGACTCAATATGTCGATTGAGATTCGCGTCCCCATGCTCGGCGAGAGCGTCACGGAAGCGACCGTTGGCAAGTGGTTCAAACAGGCGGGTGATCCGGTACGAGCGGATGAACCGCTGGTCGAACTCGAAACGGATAAGGTCACGGTCGAAGTCCCGGCGCCCGCCTCTGGCGTGCTCGGCGACATCCTTGTCCAATCCGGCTCGACAGTGGCAGTCGGCTCCCTGCTCGCGGCTTTAAAGGATGGCGCAGCGAACACATCCGCGACGTCAACGCCGCCGAAAGCCCCGCCGCCACAACCGCAGCCGGAGCATGTTGCGACGAAGGCAGCCGAGCCCGCGGCGAATACGACCGTACCACCGCCGCCGCCGGCCGCGCGAAAGGCACTTGCCGAATCTGGATTTGAAGCCTCGGAGGTCGCAGGCTCTGGCCGTCGCGGACAGGTGCTGAAAGAAGACGTGATCAACGCCGTTGCTGCGGCGGCAACGCGGCCGTCGACAACACCCTCCCCTCAGGACGCGCCGAATAGCAGCGCGCCAACTAATGCTGTCGCGGTACACGCACCGCAAACGATCGCGATGCGGGATCTCCGTTTGCCGTCCGCCGCCAATGACGTAACGCGCGAAGAGCGCGTGAAAATGTCGAAGTTGCGGCAGACCATTGCCCGGCGCCTAAAGGAAGCGCAGAGCACTGCAGCGATGCTGACGACGTTCAACGACGTCGATATGAGCGCGATCATGGCGCTTCGCACGCAATACAAGGATGTTTTCGAGAAGCGCCACGGCGTCAAACTCGGCTTCATGGGTTTGTTCGTGAAAGCGTGCATCCAAGCCTTACGCGATGTGCCGTCCGTCAATGCTGAGATCGACGGTGATGAGATCGTCTATAAGAATTACTACCATATCGGCGTCGCCGTCGGGACGGAGAAGGGCCTCGTCGTGCCCGTAGTACGGGACGCCGATCAGCTAAGCTTGGCCGGTGTCGAGCAGCGCATCAACGAATTCGGCAAGCGTGCGCGGGACGGCAAGCTTTCGATCGAGGATATGCAAGGCGGTACGTTCACGATCTCGAACGGTGGCGTTTATGGCTCGCTAATGTCCACCCCAATCCTCAACGCACCGCAGTCTGGCATTCTCGGGATGCATCGCATCGAGGAACGCCCCGTGGTTCGCAACGGCCAGGTCGTGGCGCGCCCGATGATGTACCTCGCGCTGTCTTACGATCATCGCCTTGTCGATGGCAAAGAGGCGGTCACCTTCCTTGTGCGCGTCAAGGAATGCCTTGAAGATCCGCAGCGCTTCATCCTGGAGCTCTGAGGAATGGCTTACGATCTAATCGTCATTGGCACCGGCCCCGGCGGCTATGTTTGCGCCATTCGTGCAGCGCAGCTCGGAATGAAAGTTGCCGTTGTCGAGAAGCGTGGAACGCATGGCGGCACCTGCCTGAACGTCGGCTGCATCCCGTCGAAGGCCCTGCTTCACGCGTCCCATGCTTACGACGAAGCAAAGCACGCCTTCGGCGCGATGGGCATTGAAGCATCACCGATTCTCGATCTTGAAAAGATGCAGGGGTTCAAGCGCGACGGCGTAAAGGGCAATGTCGAAGGCGTCGCGTATCTCTTGAAGAAAAACAAGATCGACAGCTATTTCGGCGCCGGCCGGATCGTAAAAAGCGGCGAGGTCGCTGTGACTTCACCGACCGGCGAAACGCAAACGCTTGAAGCGAAATCGATCGTGATCGCGACAGGGTCTGATGTCGCTCGTCTGCCCGGCATTGCGATCGATGAAAAGCGGATCGTCTCATCGACCGGCGCATTGGACTTGGCGTCCGTTCCGCGCAAGCTGCTTGTTATCGGTGCCGGTGTCATCGGATTGGAGTTGGGTTCGGTATGGCGGCGTCTCGGCGCCGATGTGCTGGTGGTCGAATACCTCGATCGCATTCTACCGGGCATCGACAAGGAGGTCGCCCGCGCCTTCCAGCGAATTCTGGAAAAGCAGGGTATCGCGTTCCGTCTCGCCAGCAAAGTCACGGCCGTTACCGGAAACGAAATCGCGGGGAATCCACTCAGCATAAAGATTGAGCCTGCTTCAGGCGGCGCCGCCGAGACGATCGATGCCGATGTCGTACTCGTCGCCGTCGGACGCATACCTTACACGGAAGGTTTGGGTCTCGCTGAAGTCGGCGTTGCGCTCGACGCCAAGAAGCGCGTGCTGGTCGACGGGCATTTTCAGACAAACGTGTCCGGTATCTTCGCTATCGGTGACGTCATCGCTGGACCGATGTTGGCGCACAAGGCTGAAGATGAAGGTGTTGCTGTCGCTGAGATTATCGCCGGACAAGCAGGGCACGTGAATTACGACGTCATTCCTAATGTCATCTACACCGCGCCCGAAGTTGCAAGTGTCGGTAAGTCGGAAGAAGAATTGAAGGCCGAAGGCGTCGCCTACACTGTCGGCAAGTTCCCGTTCACCGCCAATGGCCGCGCCAAGTCAATCCGCACGACCGACGGCTTCGTCAAGATCCTCGCCGACGCAACGACCGATCGCGTCCTCGGCGTGCACATCATCGGCGCAAATGCCGGAGAGCTTATCGCCGAAGCCTGTGTACTGATGGAATTCGGGGGCTCGGCGGAGGACCTTGCCCGCACGTGCCACGCGCATCCGACGTTGAGCGAAGCAGTCAAGGAAGGAGCCCTTGCCGTCGGCAAGCGTGCCATTCATCTCTGAAGTCGCTCGACACTTGCACTCTATGGCCGGGCTTGACCTGGCCAGACGCGCTACTCCACTGCCGTCACGGTATACCCGCGCTCCCTAAGTAGCGCGACGAGCCCGGCGGACCCGACAAGATGGAGCGCGCCGACGGCGATGAAGGCGTTGCCTTTCTCTATTAGAGGTACAGCTGCATCGCGCATGCCCGCGTTTCGGTCAAGCAGAAGCGTCTTCTTGAAGCCGTCGAATGCCGATGCTGGCACGCCCGCCGCTGCTGCGAGGGCCAGTTGGAACGGCATGGCGGCGCCGATTTCCCGTTTCAAATACATCTGGACAAGCGTTTCCATCATGTCATCGCTGCGGTCGGCGTATTTGAGCCCAACCTTGAGCATCGCAATTTGCTGATCATCCGGAATCGACGCCAGCGCTTTGAGCTGCTTTTCGATGGTTTCTAGGCCCGTTATCCTCAAGCCGTCTTTCTGCGCTTCCGCCGCAACTTTCAGATCGAGGACCTTTGCACCGGCAGCGACCTGTTTGCGTTCGCAGTCCGATGTCGCAAGAAGCATGCTGATGAGCCAGGGTCGTAAGACTTCAGCGACCTTTGCGGGCATGCCAGCTTGCGCGACGACATGCTCGACCTTTTGGAATTCCTCCGCGGAAAGCTGAGTTTTGAGCGTCTTGCCGCCACCGTAGGCGACAAGCTCTTGCGACTTCGCCATTGCGGCTGCGACGGCCTTGTCCGAGAGGTCCGCGACCTCCAGTGCCACGGACTTGGAATGTGCAATCGCTTCTTTGGCTTGGGCGGGAAGCCGCGAGATGCGTGGATCTGAAATATGCATCGTCGCCATCAGGTAGGATGGCGCGATGCCCGGCTTTTCGATCTTCCATAGAATTGCTTCCGTATTTGCCGTCAGCCGACTTTCATCCATGACCTTCTTGTAAACATCGGGAGCCGTGCTTTGCATCTCCGCCAGCATGTCGGTGCCGTGGCAGCGTCGCGCCGCATCGTCCGCACGCGCCGGAAGAGGACCCGAGAAGAACATCGCGGCACAGGTGCAAAGAAACAGGCCGAGCAGAAACCGTGATGTCATGTGAAGCTCAAAAGCAGGCGGTAAATCTAGGCGCGAGCGGCGCGGGGATGCGCTTGATCGTAGACAGCCAGCAGACGTTCGCGATCGACTTCAGTATAAACTTGCGTCGTCGAAAGCGAGGCGTGTCCCAAAAGCTCCTGAATTTGCCGTAAATCCGCGCCCGCGGAAAGCAGATGTGTCGCGAATGAATGGCGAAGCGCGTGCGGCGTCGCCGTCTCCGGCAGTCCGAGATCACGCCGCATCTGCTCCATCGCAAGTTGAATGAGACGAGGTGACAGCGGCCCGCCGCGCGCCCCGAGGAACAATGGTCCGTCGCCGGAAAGCGGAAACGGGCACAGCGCGATATACTTTGCAATAGCTTCCGAAATGATAGCCAACGCGGGCACTAATCGCTCCTTGCCGCCCTTACCTCTGATGTGCATGACGTCGCGGCCGTTGAGCGGAGCGGTATTTGGCGTCAAGCCTAGCGCTTCGCTGATGCGTAGTCCCGCACCATAGAGCAATAAAAGCACCGCCGTATCGCGGGCCGCGATCCATTCCATTGCATGCTGATTTTCCGGCACGACCACAGATGCTGCGCCGTCGACCGTCAAAGGCTTAGGCACCGAATGTGGAATTTTCGGTCGTGCCACCTGCAGCACGGCGCGGTTTTCGACCTTGTCCTCTTTTTCAAGCCAGCGAAAAAAAGTTCGAAGCGCTGACAGCGAACGCGCCAGCGAGCGTGATACGACGTCGGACTTGCGCCGGTGCGCGAGAAAGGCGCGAAATGCTTTCGCATCAAGCCGCACGAGATCGGCCAGGCAAGGCGCATATCCGAGATAGGATCTCAAGAACGCCATAAACTGCGTAAGGTCGCGGCGATAGGCATCACGCGTGGCCGAACTGAGACCGCGCTCGACGTCCAGATGCACAAGCCAGTCATCAACCGCTCGCTTGAGGTCATCGCCAAGCGGCAGCTCGAAAACCAATTTCGAATGTTCGCTTGATGGACCCACCTGCCACCCCTTCTGTCGCAATCGACCGTTTCCCGACGCGGTTAACAAACCGTTAACGCACCGGCGAGCTACAGTAATTTGCCAGGATTGAGGATGCCTTTCGGATCGAGTGCGGTTTTGATGGCGCGCATCATGTCGAGTTCGACGGGCGATTTGTGCAGGCGCAATGCTTCGCGTTTCATTTGGCCGATGCCATGCTCCGCCGAGATCGACCCCCCAAGATCAGAAACAAGTTCGAAGATGGCTTCTGACATCGGCTCCCAAAGTGCCAGAAACGCCTCTCGATCCCCGCCTTCGGGTTGGCTGATGTTGTAATGCAGGTTGCCGTCACCGAAGTGGCCGAATGGAACAGGCCGCGCGCCGGGCGAGACACGCTCGACGATCGTCGCAGCGCGTTCCAGAAACACCGGGATCTGCGCAATCGGCACCGAAATATCGTGCTTGATGCTGCCGCCCGCGCCTTTCTGCGCCTCGGAAAAGGAATCGCGCAGACGCCAGAAATCCTGCCCCTGCTGCAAAGAACGCGCGATGGCTGCGTCCTGAACGAGGTCCTGTGCGTGGGCCACCGTCAGCAGCGATTCGAGTTCGCGCACGGCCGGCGATCGTGGACTGACATGCGAAAGCTCGATCAGCACGTACCAGGGATAAGCATCCACGAACGGATCGCGCATCCCTTTCATATAGCGTAGGGCAAACTCTTGCGCGCGATGAGCCCATATCTCGAAACCGGTCAGAGCCGGCCCGGCTTCCGCTTCCGCAAGGCGAAACAACTTCAACGCCGCCGCAGGAGACTCGACCGCCACAATGGCCGTCTCACGCTCTGCCGGTATGGGAAACAATTTCAAGGCCGCCGCCGTGATGACGCCAAGCGTACCCTCGGAACCAACGAGCAGATCGCGAAGATCGTAGCCCGTATTGTCTTTCTTCAGACGCCGCAATCCATTCCAGATGCGGCCGTCGGCAAGCACGGCTTCAAGGCCGAGCGCCAGGTGACGCGCGTTGCCGTAAGCTAGAACCCCTGTGCCGCCAGCATTCGTCGCAAGCACGCCGCCGATCATCGCGCTGCCCTCGGATGCAAGGCTCAGCGGAAACAACCGGCCCACACCCTCGGCTGCATTTTGAGCTTCGAGAAGGGTAACGCCGGCTTCGACGATCATCGTGCCGCCTGCGGAATCAACATCGCGCACCTTTTTCATGCGCGCGAGCGAGAGCACGATCTGGTCGCCGGTTTGCGACGGAATTTGTCCACCGACGAGCCCGGTATTTCCCCCTTGCGGTACGACACCGATGGCATGCGCGTTGGCGAGCGCCACGATGCGCGAGACTTCATCTGTAGTCCCCGGTCGCAACACGACGGGCGTCTTCCCGATGTACCGGTCCCGCCATTCGCGCAGATATGGCGCCTGATCATCCGCGCGCGTCAACGCATTCGCACCGCCGACGATGTCGGCGAAGCGGCGCAAAAGACTGGGCGAGATGAGTCCTGATGGCACGCGTCTATATCCGTGGGGCAACGACGACCCGTTATACGATCTTTTGCCCGGTCTTCTTCCAATCATTGACGAAGGCCGTGAGCCCGGCATCCGTCAACGGATGCTTGACAAGCGCCTTCAAGATGGCGGGCGGTATTGTTGCGACATCGGCGCCGATCATCGCCGCTTCCTTGACGTGATTCACGGTGCGGATCGACGCCGCCAAGATATCCGTTGAAAGGTCCGGATAGTTATCGAAAATCGTCCGGATCTCGCGAATGACGTCCATCCCGTTCAAGCCGATATCGTCAAGCCGCCCGATAAATGGAGAGACGAATGTGGCGCCTGCTTTCGCCGCGAGCAACGCCTGGTTGGCTGAGAAGCAAAGCGTAACGTTGACCATCGTGCCGTCGCTCGTCAGCGCCTTGCACGCCTTGAGGCCATCAAGCGTCAACGGCACTTTGATGGTCACATTCTTGGCGATCTTGCGTAGAACCTCGGCTTCCCGCATCATGCCTTCGTAATCGGTCGCCGCGACCTCTGCCGAAACCGGTCCCGGCACGACCGCGCAAATTTCCCTGACGATATCCTTGAAATCCCGCCCCGCCTTGGCGACCAGCGTTGGATTTGTCGTCACGCCGTCGAGCAGGCCCGTGGCAGCTAACGCCTTGATCTCGGCCACATCGGCGGTATCGACGAAGAATTTCATTTCTTTCTCCTACCTCGTCCCTAACTTTTCCGGCTTGCCTTTGGTGCGCCGCAACTTCAAGCAAACCTAGCACGCTCGATTCTTGGAAGAAGCTTCTAGTCCGTTGAACGTCCCTTTGGATAGTCTGCTCGAAATCCTGGATAACGGTGCCCACGGGGGCGGCCGGAGCGTGCCCGTTTTGATGCCGGTCGCGCTCGATCAGACCTACGATTATCTTGTACCGGACGGCGCCGACGTGCCTCCCGGTTCCTTTGTGCTCGTGCCTTTCGGGCCGCAGACGCGCATCGGCATTGTCTGGGACGGTCCCCGAGGCGAAGGCAAGCCTGTCGATTCGAAAAAGCTCAAGACCCTGACGAGCCTGATCGACGCACCTCCGCTCCCGGAAATCTCGATGCGCTTTGCCGAATGGGTGGCGCGCTACACCCTGGCGCCGCTCGGCATGGTGGCGCGCATGATGATGAGCGCCGACGCAGCTTTCGAGCCTCCGAAGCATCGATTCGGCGTGCGAGTTGTCGACGGCGCCCCGCTGCCGTCGAAAATGACCTCCGCACGTACACGCGCCCTGGACATTGCCGCCGATGGCCTCATCCGCGCCAAATCGGATTTGGCGCATCTCGCAGGCTGTTCAACGGGCGTAATCGACGGTTTGGCAGCAGCCGGTAATCTGGTCGAGGTCGCGATTCCCGAGCGCGTCTTCCCCCGCCCCAATCCAGAACACGCAACGACCGAATTTACGGAAGCGCAGGAGCGCGCCGTTTCGACGCTCGTCGGCGCGGTCGATGCCAAGAACTTCTCTGTCACGCTGCTCGACGGCGTCACCGGCTCTGGCAAGACGGAAGTATACTTCGAAGCTGTTGCGCGGGCGCTCGCAGCCGGCGATCAGGCGCTCATCATGCTTCCCGAAATTGCGTTGACGAGTCAGTTCCTGGAGCGCTTTCAAAAACGCTTTGGCGTTGCACCGGTCGAATGGCATTCGGCGTTGAATCCCGCCGAGCGCGGCCGCATCTGGAAAGGCGTTGCGCGCGGAGACGTGCGGTGTGTCGTCGGCGCGCGATCGGCGCTCTTTCTTCCCTACGTGCAGCTCGGCTTGATCGTAATCGACGAGGAGCACGACCAGGGATTTAAGCAGGAAGATCGCGTTCATTATCAAGCACGCGATATGGCGGTCGTTCGTGGCAGTCTCGGGAAATTCCCCGTTGTGCTCGCCTCCGCGACGCCTTCGATCGAAAGTCACGTCAACGCACTCGTCGGACGCTATCGCCACGCCGTGCTGCCCGGGCGCTTTTCAGGCGTTGCGATGCCAGATGTCGCGCTAATCGATTTAAAGTCCGAAAAGCTCGAACCAGGTAAATGGCTGGCGCAGCGTCTCGTCGCCGCGATTACCGAGACGCTGAAGAAAGAGCAGCAAACGTTGCTGTTTCTCAATCGCCGGGGCTACGCACCGCTAACGCTTTGCCGGTCGTGCGGCCACCGCCTCGAATGCCCGCAATGTACGGCATGGCTGGTCGAGCATCGCTTCAAGAAAAAACTAACTTGCCACCACTGCGGTTTTTCACTCGCCCTTCCCGAGAAGTGTCCGAAGTGTGCGGCGCCCGGTGCACTCGTCGCCTGCGGCCCCGGGGTCGAACGTGTGCAGGAGGAAATCACCGAGCGTTTTCCCGACGCGCGGGTGGCGCTGCTCTCGTCCGACCTGATCCCTAGCCTGACGGAAATGCGCGAGATCATTCGCGGCATCGAGGCGCGCGAATACGACATCATCATCGGTACGCAGATTGTTGCCAAAGGCCACAACTTCCCCGGCCTCGCACTTGTCGGCGTCGTCGATGGCGACCTCGGCTTAGCCCACGGGGCTGACCCTCGCGCCGCTGAACGCACGTTCCAGCTTTTGCATCAGGTAACGGGCCGCGCCGGCCGCACGAGCTTTGTCGGCCGTGGTCTCGTGCAAACATATTCGCCCGACCATCCGGTTATGAAAGCCATCGTCGCGGGCGATCGTGATGCCTTCCTGAACTACGAGGTCAAGACGCGACAATCGGGCTTACTGCCGCCCTATGGACGACTGGCCGCCATCGTTATTTCCGCTCGCGACAAGCCTTTGACGGAGATCACGGCGCGGGAAATCGCTAGACGTGCGCCGCCTTCGGATGTCATTTCCGTGCTCGGCCCCGTCGAAGCGCCCATCGCCGTTGTGCGCGGCCGCCATCGCTGGCGATTGCTGGTCAAGGCACCCCGCGAGGTCGATCTCCAGTCTTATCTGCGTGCCTGGGCTGGAACAATTCCAAAACTCAAAAGCGACATTCGGATAACGGTCGATATCGACCCCTATAATTTCCTTTGATCTTTAGCTACCGCATCGGCGCGTGCGGCATGTTTGCCATAAGACGGAGACCTCGAAGCGCTGAGCGTGACGCGCCGTTTCGCAGATACACCAAATCGGCTAAAGGGGCAGTTACAGTCATTGGAAATTGATCTTTTCCAGAGCCGTTTGAAAGACACGCATGCCTCTCAAAATCGCCGTGCAGATGGATCCAATAGATCGCATCGATATAAAAGGCGATTCCACCTTCGCGATTCTGCTCGAAGCGCAGAAGCGCGGCCACGATATTTTTTACTATACGCCGCCCGATCTCTCACTGCACGGCGACAAGCTTCTGGCGCGCGGGCAAAGTTTGAGGGTCGAAGATAAGCATGGCACGCACTTCGCGCTCTCGAAACCGCGCATCGAAAATCTCGCCGATCTCGACGTGGTTCTCCTTCGGCAAGATCCGCCATTCGATATGGCCTACATCACGACGACGCACCTTCTGGAGCGCATCCATCCAAAGACATTGGTCGTCAACGATCCGGCGCACGTGCGCAACGCGCCCGAAAAACTTTTCGTCCTCGATTTTCTCGACTTGATGCCGCCAACGCTCGTCACGCGATCTCTCGCTGACGTTCAAGCATTTCGCAAAGAGTTCAAAGACATCATCATCAAGCCGCTCTACGGCAATGGCGGCGCGGCTGTCTTCCGCATCAAACCGGACGACGGAAACCTCGCCTCGCTCATCGAGCTCTTCCAAACGGTCTTCCGCGAACCGTTCATGGTCCAGGAATTCCGGCCAGAAGTGAAAGAGGGCGACAAGAGGATCATTCTGGTTGATGGCGAAATTGCCGGTGCGCTCAATCGCATCCCGCAAGCCGGTGAGACACGCTCGAACCTTCACGTCGGCGGAATGGCGGTTGCTGCGAAGCTCACTGCGCGCGACGAGGAAATATGCGCGCGCTTGAAACCCGAGCTTAAAAAGCGTGGCCTCATCTTCACGGGCATCGACGTCATCGGCCCGTATCTGACCGAAATCAACGTAACCTCCCCGACCGGTATACGCCAAATTCAGGCGTTCGGCGGCAACGACATCGCCGCGATGATCTGGGACGCAATCGAAAGAAAGAGACAACGAGCTGCGTGACGTTCCCGCCGGAAGACGCGCGCCCATCAACCGGAAGGATGTTCCGCAAATGATGTCATGGAAATTGGGAGGTTGGGCGGCGTCACGTCTTTCGCTGGCCATCTTTGGCCTGTGCGCTGCTATCGTGCCGTTGCGGAGCGCGGACGCGATCACAACGTCTCCGTTCGCGGCGCTCGTTGGGCGCTGGACCGGCGAGGGCGTCCTTGGTTTCAAAGCCAGCAAGCCCGAGCGTGTCAAATGCCGCGCAACTTACATCCTCGATCCGGCATCTCAGAATGAGCTGAAGCAGACAATCCGATGCGCCACGTCTTCCGGAGCGATTGAAGTCATCAGCAATATCAAGGAAGCTGGCGGCAAGCTCACGGGCCATTGGAAGGAAACGATCCATAACTTCGAAGGTGATCTGACGGGTGACGTTACGCCGAAAGGTTTTCGTGTCATCGTTCGGGGTGCTGATATCTCCGCCAACATGGATATTGTCGTCCGCGGCAGCATGCAGGCCGTCGAAATCCAGTTCGTCAATTCATCCCTGATTGGCCTCTCGATGGCGATGAAAAAGGGCTGATCGTTCTATTTTTGTTCTTGATCGCCTCCGAGATGTCCGTTAGCCTCCAGGTCAGTCGAACGGCATCGGGGGCGCCATGTACGGCCAGATTTCGACGCTCGCATTCATCGGTATCGAAGCGCGGCCCGTAGAGGTCCAAGTGCGCGTCACGCCGGGAGCGGCGGCGTTCGCGATCGTCGGCCTGCCCGATAAAGCGGTCGCCGAAAGCCGCGAGCGCGTCCGCAATGCCCTGCACGCCGTAGGGCTGGGTCTGCCCTTCAAGCACATCACCGTCAATCTCGCGCCAGCCGATCTCCCGAAAGAAGGAAGCCACTTCGACCTGCCGATCGTGCTCGCGATGATGTCGGCGATGGAGGCCATCGCCCCCGACGCTATCGCGAACTATGCAGCCATCGGCGAGCTGGCGCTCGACGGATCGATCCGCGCCGTACCGGGGACGCTCCCTGCCGCCATTGGGGCAAATCAGATGGAGAAGGGTTTGATTTGCCCGGCTGCATCCGGCCCGGAAGCGGCGTGGGCCAGCGAAGACATCGACATCCTTGCCGCGCCCCATCTCTTGTCGCTTGTTAACCACTTCAAGGGCCTGCAAACGCTGTCGCGACCAAAGCCGAACGCGGTGACAGAGCAAAGTTCACTTGCCGATCTAAGAGACATCAAAGGCCAGGAAACGGCCAAGCGCGCTCTCGAAATTGCGGCTGCCGGAAGCCACAACCTGCTGATGATCGGTCCCCCCGGTTCTGGCAAATCGATGTTGGCATCTCGCATGCCCTCGATTCTCCCGCCACTACAACCGGAGGAAATTCTCGCAGTTTCTATGGTGCATTCGCTCGCGGGCGAATTGGTTGGCGGCAAACTGACGGTCGATCGTCCGTTCCGGTCGCCCCATCATTCGGCGAGTATGGCTTCGCTCGTTGGTGGCGGTTCGCGTCCCCGCCCCGGCGAAGTCTCACTGGCGCACCACGGTGTTCTATTTCTCGATGAGCTTCCCGAGTTTCAGCCGAACGTGCTCGACGCGCTGCGCCAGCCCCTCGAATCGGGCGAAACGGTTATTGCACGCGCTAATCACAGAATTTCTTATCCATCGCGAATACAGCTGATCGCCGCAATGAATCCGTGCAAATGCGGCGGAGGCTCGCCCGGAGAAAGCTGCCGCCGAGGCCCGCGCTGCGCCGCCGACTATCAGGCGCGCGTCTCAGGTCCTCTGCTCGATCGCATCGATCTGCAAATCGAGGTGCCCGCAATTTCGGCCGCCGATCTCGTCCTGCCGCCTCCGTCTGAGGGCAGCGCCGAAGTCCGCGCTCGCGTCACGGCGGCGCGCGATCGCCAACGATCACGGTTTGCTGCGCTGGGCGCTAACTCCGTCGGGACCAACGCCGAGTGCTCAGCGGCGCTCCTTGAGAAAATCGCGACACCTGACGAGGCCGGCGTTGCCCTTCTCCGGCATGCGGCTGAGACCCTCAGTCTCTCTGCGCGCGGATTTCATCGCACGCTAAAGGTGGCGCGAACCATTGCCGATCTGGAAGCGTCTGAAACCGTGAGCCGCGCGCACATCGCCGAAGCCCTGAGCTATCGCGGCGAGACACTGCGCCGGGCACGAGCCGCCTAAACATGAGTTGCTCGAAACAGGCCTCCGACAATGGAATTTGCGGATTCGACCGTTATTCGCGGCGCCGACTATGATCCCGATGCTTTAACGCTCGACGTAACCTTCACGTCGGGCCGCATCTACACCTATTTTAACGTGCCTGAATGGAAGTACGACGGCTTGATCACGGCATCGTCTGCGGGAGAATACTTCAACGCTTATATCCGCGATCAGCACGCTTTCCGCGAGAGAACCGCAAAATAAAAAAACGCCGGAGCAGCTGCCCGGCGTTGATTTCACCACATCGGATAGAATGTCTTGTATCAGCCAAACACCGACTTGACGCCTGCGATCATCGCAGCCGCCTGAGCGGTATTGCGCAGCAAACACGCAATTGTCATCGGGCCGACGCCGCCAGGAACCGGCGTGATTGCCCCGGCGACTTTGGCGCATTCATCGTAAGCGACGTCGCCGACGAGCTTGGTCTTTCCGTTCTCGGACGGAACGCGGTTGATGCCGACGTCGATGATCGTCGCGCCGGGTTTAATCCAGCTCGCCTTCACCATTTCCGGAATGCCGACCGCCGCGATAACCAGGTCGGCGCGTTTCACGACGTCTTCGATGTTCTTCGTTCGCGAATGGGCGATTGTGACTGTGCAGTTCTCGCGTAGAAGCAGTGCCGCGACCGGCTTTCCGACGATGTTCGAGCGTCCGATGACCACAGCGTCAAGACCCGACAAGCTCGGCAGCACGGTCTTGGCCAGGATCACCGACCCCGTCGGTGTGCATGGCACGAGCGCGCGCTCGCCCACCCACAGACGGCCGACATTAACCGGATGAAATCCATCGACATCCTTGTCCGGATTGATCGAGTTCAAAACCTTTTCAGAATTGATGTGCTTCGGCAGCGGCAGCTGCACGAGTATGCCGTGGCAAGCGGGATCTTTGTTAAGCTTTTCGACAAGCGCCAGCACGTCGGCCTCGCTCGTCTCGGCCGGAAGGCGGTGCTCCCAGGAATTCATGCCGACTTCTACGGTCTGCTTGGCTTTGTTCGCGACATAAACCTTACTCGCGGGATCTTCACCAACAAGGACGACCGCCAGCCCAGGCTTTAGCCCATGCTCTTTCTGCAGGCGTGCGACCTCTGCCGCGACCTCGGCGCGCACGTTCGCCGCAATTTGCTTACCATCGATCACTTGCGCTCCTGGCATCCCCGTCTTCCTCCTTGGTCTTCTATCTTTGAAATTCGTCGACTTTCACTTGCAATATCTGATCGAGCAGGACCGCATCGCCCGCAATCCTGAGCGATTTGAGGCGCGATTTGCCTCCGGAAACGAGAGAAACGGAGCGTTTCGGCAACCCGAGCCAGCGCGCAACGACATCCTCAAGCGCGGCATTGGCGGCGCCGTTCTCTGGAACGGCGCGAACCCGCGCTTGGAACGCCGGACCATCGCCCGTATCGGTAATCCCTTCAACGGCGTCTTTGGAGGATTTCGGCGTGAGCCGAAAGTGCGCAATGACGCACGCGTCGCCGTGCCGCCAGGGTTTGCGCCCCGCCGGATTGTCGGCCGTTGCGCTGCTCAAATGACCGCCTTGGCAATGTTGGGAATGACCACGCTCTGAATAAAATAGCAGGCCAGCAACAGGATAATCGGCGAAATATCGAGACCACCCATATTCGGCATCGCGTTTCTGATCGGCCCAAGCAGGGGCTCGGTAAGCGCGTTCAATGCCTGCCAGATGGTGCGCACGGTTGGATTATAGGCGTTGATGACGCCGAACGCCATCAGCCAGGAGACGATCACAACGGCGATGACGATATAGGTATAAAGAGTAATGAGGTAGCTGATAAAACCGAGAAGTTCGAGCATCGCTAATCCGGAGTTGGCTGTCGCGGGGCCATGTAGCCTCGTCATGGGCAGCCCTGCAAGTGCCGGAGGGAATTCATAGCCGACTTTGCGGGCAAAACCCGTCCCTGACGGTCGAATAGAGCCTGTCGACATGTGGCTAAATCGTTTGGAGCGCCCACGTCCAGCCGCACATCCGGACCCAGCCTGAAGGCATCGAGCGCGGCAGCCGATTCCTTGACAAGGTGAGACCTCGACTCCTAAATGCCGACGGCTTGGGGCCGTAGCTCAGATGGGAGAGCGCTGCAATCGCACTGCAGAGGTCAGGGGTTCGATTCCCCTCGGCTCCACCAGTTGCCGTTTCGGGCTCAGGAAAATCAGCTGTTTGACCGCCTTTGCTAACCGTCTCGGAAAGGGTTAGCAACTTTCAGTCGTGGCTCGCTCGCAATCGAGAACATCGCGGATTCAGCCGCTGGCTGCGCTGTTGCTGCGGTCTGATTGCGAATGGCGGAACGAGATAGCACCAATTCCTAATCGCGAGATCTACTTCCTCTCTGCCGATCGCCGCCGCTTGGGCAAGATTTACGGGCGAGGCAAGTTTCCTCTACTGGACGGAATGTGCGGCCTTATCGGGTTTCTGATCATCCGACGCACTGCACTGCCCAAGGAATTTGGCAGTAACGGTTACACCATCGCGAGACTCGCGGCCGTCCGGAAATTTAAACGTGATCTTCGAGGTTGCCCGATACCATTTTTGGAAGTCGCCGGATAACAGCATGCTCGTCAACTGAGTCCCGCCTTTCATCCGGCAGGTAATATTTACGATCGCTTCCGAATTTCCGGACGTGATTTCCGGCGGGTCGCAGTTTTTGTCACCGATGCCGGGCGCAATTGAGTCGTGGTCGCTAATGCAAGTTTTGAATCTCTTCATTCCAAAATTGTCGGCGACAGTCGTGATCTCCCAGAGCCCCGGCTTACGAACCGGTAGAGAAGCCGCAAATGCCGACGCCTGTTGGAAGCAAAACACGGCGAGGAACATCGCAAAGAGAGATAAGCGATACATCATTTTAGGCATGTTCTTCCGATTAATTTGCGGCGGTCGTCGGCTGATCGATGGTCAGATCGGGAACAACCGTAAAGGTTCCATCGAACAGCCGATTGTTCGGCTCCGTCACCGGAGTGACAATGTTTCTGACAGGCAAACCCGTCTGCTTATCGATATAGACATTTTGTATTTTGGGTACTGTCAGAGCCGCCATTCTCGGGCCTTTTTGCTTGTTCTCTGCCGACAATGGCATCGCGAGCGTCCCCTGATAGAGACTATAATTGTGCCCCTCGAAAACTTTATCCCCGAGGCACTTGTATTCAGTGGCAACTTTCGGCGCGTCGGCGACCGTTTCCTTAAGTTGTTTGGCGACGGCCTTGGCGAACTTGTCGGGCAGTTTCGCCCAGCCTGCTCCTTGATTGGACCATGCGTCGTTCCCGATCACGATCATTTCTCCTGCTGCTCCATCGCTCCCGAGCGTAATCGTCTGGTGCATGCGATCAGGCAGAACGTAGTCCGCCTTCATATGAAGCGTTCCTTGCTGCGGATTAACGATCGTAGTTTGAAGCCGAAACGACTTCGTTTCTCTCAATTTCGCGAAAGCCGCATTCACTTGGGCGCTGCAACTTGAATCCGCATGTGCGGGGATCGAAAGCGTGACGAGAATAATAAGAGCGAAAAAGCGCATCGTTACTGTACCGATCATGATGGAGTTTGCTGCCAACTCCATCGCGCGAAACGCATTGCAAAGTCATGGCATTTTCTGTTGCCAAGTTTTCCCGCTTCGCGTCGCCGGTTCGATTAAATCGCTCGGCCGGCGGTTGGAGATTTCCGGTAGATAATCGATTGCAATGCGCATCAATTCGGGAAGCGATCGAACGCCGAGCTTCGTCTTGATCTGAGAACAGGTATTGGCGACCGTCTTGTAGCTGATGTTGAGCTCGCTTGCGATCGCCGCGTATTGCTTGCCTTGAGAGATAAGTTCCAGCGTTTGGAGCTCTCGAAGAGTCATGCCGTTCAAAGGATTCGGACGTCCCTTGGTTTCCATCACAGCGATCGCCGAAGCGACTGCGTGACTAAGAAACGTCTTGCCCTGCTGCACATTCTGCAACGCGATCACGATATCGACCGACGATGTATCCTTGAGAATGTAGCCATTCGCTCCAAGCCGTAATGCTTGGCTGGCGATTATCGGATCGTCATGCATCGTCAAAAC
This sequence comes from Hyphomicrobium sp., assembly GCF_035548195.1. Lineage (GTDB taxonomy): Bacteria > Pseudomonadota > Alphaproteobacteria > Rhizobiales > Hyphomicrobiaceae > Hyphomicrobium_B. Next base: position 124,347 of record NZ_DASZTY010000024.1, on the reverse strand, counting down.
GAGAATGGGCGTTCTCTTGTCGTGCAATCGCAGCCGACGGATGAACGTCAAACCGACCAAAGCATTCTTCTTGATGGCAAGATCGATGATGATGACGTCGGGGCTTCCGCTTCTGTAAGCGCGGAATCCGTCAATCAGGTTGGATGCGAGCGTAATATCTGTGATGCCCGCGTCTTCGAGCACGCGGCGACAACCCTGCAGAACGATCGGATGATCATCGATAACGAGAATTTTGGTCACGGAGATGCCTGATAAGTTATTTCGGTCGAGATTGATCTACGGCGAATCGGCTGCGCGGGTATTCTCACCGATAGTGTTGTTCCATGTGGTCTGTGCTGCTCGATCGAGAGGGTGCCCCCAGCGGATAAAACCCGCTCGCGCATGGCCGACAAACCGAACCCCATTTGCGTTTCCGGATTAAAGCCGACGCCGTCATCGCTAACGTCGAGAGAGATGACGCAAGACTTTCCCGAGGATGCTTTTGTCGCCTCTTCCTTGAGATTGACGACAATTTTGGTCGCGCGACCGTGACGCAACGCGTTGGTGAGTGCTTCTTGCGTCGCGCGGTACACCGTCAGATCGACGCGTTCGCCGTAGTCTCCTTCAAAGACCTCGATAAACGATGAAAAGTGAATTGCAGGATTGAGAGACTTGAAGTCCGCGATCAAGTCGGCAACGAGAGAATGAAGCGACACCTTCCCCAATGAGACGGGATGCAGGCGCTTCAAAAGAGCCCGGTTCATGGATTTCAGGCGGCGCGCAATGACGAGTATTTCCTCAATCCGCTTTTCGATTTCCTCTCGATCCGCATCCTTGAGTTTTGATATCAATGTGTTGATCGACTCCGCGCTCGCCGTGATGCCGAACAGGCACGGCCCAGCCTCATCATGAAGTTCGCGCGCTATTTCCTTTCGTTCTTCCTCCTGTAAATTTTGGATGTAGCGATAAAGTTCGCCGTTCTCAGCGCGCGTCTGGTCGAGCGACGCCGCCAGCGAATTAAATTTTTTCGCTATGTCGGCAACTTCGCGAACGCGTGGAATCGTTAGCCGCTGAGAACGCGCGCCCGCCTGAAGCGCAACAAGTCCCCGCGCGAGTCCGACAAGTGGATCGAGTATCCTGTCAAGCACATACCAGAACGCTGCGACGAGCAACATTATCGCAATAATTGCGACGAGCGCTAACGCCGAAAGTTCATGCCACTTTTCAGCGATTTCGTCGTCCGGGTCGCCTTTAAGTACAAGCGATTTTTCGCTATTCGGCACAAGAATAAGACGCGAATGCTCATTGCCGCCCTTCGGCATCATGAGAGCTTCAAACCAGTCCGGCGTATCGTCGTCCGCGGAGATCGTGTCTGCGAGCGACTCTGGACTTTTCAGGATGTGGGTCGATCCGTCCAGTTCCTGCACATAAACGCGAGCGTGTCTCAGATGCTGCACTTCGCGCGACACGAGATAGTTGAGCTCGTCGAGGTGCCCCTCTGCCGTGATGCGCCGGACGAGTTCGCGCAGATATCCTTCGGCGAAATCCATCGAAGCTTCGATTTCGACATTCACCGCTTTGCGGCCGTTGACGACCGCAGTCGCTCCAGCCGCGAAGGCGCATAAGACAAGCATGACGAAAATGGCGAGGAGAACCTGATGCCGGATCGATTTCCCAACCCAGGAAACTTCGAAGAATCGCATGAAAAGGTGGTTCGGCCTCGATGGAGGCAAAATGCTATTCATCGCGGCCATAACGCTTTGAAAGATCCTTAAGCGCTTGCGGCTTGGTAAAACCGGCTTTGCGCAAATTGTAGTAATACTCACCCAAGGTTCCGAACCCCGGCACCTTGTTGGACTGACCGACCGCGGAGGTCAGATCATCGACGAGAGAAACGGCCGTCTCACGCTCCCCGAGGGGATGAAGCATCGTCTCCAATTGAACTGCCCGATTGGCGATCATGCGCGAGCTTTCGCCAAAGCGCGTTGAAGCGGTCATCAGTGTTTGACGCATCCTAGTAAGATCCGTCGGCGGATGATGCGAGTTCTCTCGCGATAGCAGCCATTTTGCAGGCTCACGATCGTCTTGCAGATCGAGCCAATCCGTTTTTTTCGAAGCATAGCCAAGGCCCGATCTCTTCTGAGTCTGCTGCTCTTGCGGTTGCTCCTCACAGCCGAGGATGCCCAACACAACGGAGATAGCCGCGATCGTGAGTGTACGTTGCATAATTCTCTTTCGGCCCGACGAGAAAGGACGGGCGGATCTGGGACATATCCATACTGAAGCAAATTGGAAATTCCAGGAGAACCTGCGCAGCAGCTTTTAGCAAATGTTCCCGCCGTTTTTTGCTTCGCGCTCGCAAGACTCCTGCACTGAAGCCCGGTAGCGTCCGACCCGCGTCATGCACGAAATGGCCTCCGAACTTACCAGCGTTTCGGAAGCTTGGTGGGACGTCCTTTAACTGGGCCGGTCGCAAAAGGCCGAACCCGAGGTGAGTGGAAAACGACGATCTATGAAATTCTTCAACCTAGTAGGTCGCTGTCGTTCAAAAGAAGAGCTGGTTCAGGAAACGCGAGGTTTTTGGGCATGAAAAAAAACGTTGGGACATCACTGCTGATGTCGGCCTCCTGCATGGCGATCGCATTCGCCGCGCAGTTTGGCGCCGTCACCAGTGCATACGCGAATGACAAGCTGATTGAGCTCTCAAAGAGCGATGAAAACTATGTCATGCCGGGTAAGGACTATACCGGCGACAACTACAGCAAGATGGACCAGATTAACGCTGATAACGTCAAGAATCTGAAGGTGGCATGGTCCTTTTCGACGGGCCTTCTGAACGGTCACGAGGGAACGCCGCTCGTCGTTAACGGGAAGATGTTCATCAACTCTCCGTTCCCCAATAACGTTTACGCTCTTGATCTGAACAATCCAGGCAAGATCCTTTGGCAGTACAAGCCCAAGCAGGACCCGGCTGCCCGGTCCGTTGCATGTTGCGACCTCGTCAACCGCGGTGTTGCCTACTGGCCAGGCGATGACAAGACGCCTCCTCTGATCCTTTCGAACCAGCTCGACGGTAACGTCGTTGCGCTAAACGCCGAAACGGGTGAGATGCGTTGGAAAGTAGAGAACTCTGACATCAAGGTCGGCTCTACACTGACGGTCGCGCCTTATGTCGTTAAGGACTTGGTCATCGTCGGTTCGTCGGGCGCCGAGCTTGGTGTTCGCGGCTATACGACTGCTTATGATGTGCACGACGGCGCGATGAAGTGGCGCAAATATGCCACCGGTCCGGACGACGAAATCGGCATTGGCGACGACTTCAACAAAGCCAACCCGCAATACGGTCAGAAGGGTCTCGGCCTTGCGACCTGGGAAGGCGATGCTTGGAAGATCGGCGGCGGAACCAACTGGGGCTGGTACGCCTATGATCCAGGCACGAACCTGATTTACTACGGGTCGGGCAATCCGTCTCCTTGGAACTCCACGATGCGCCCAGGTGACAATAAGTGGACCATGACGATCATGGGCCGCGACATTGATACCGGCATGCTGAAGTTCGGCTATCAGAAAACGCCTCACGACGAGTGGGATTACGCCGGCGTCAACGTCATGATGCTGTCGGACCAAAAAGATTCCACTGGCAAGATGCGTAAGCTTCTGACCCATCCGGATCGCAACGGCTTCATTTATACGCTCGATCGGACGAATGGCGATTTGATCTCGGCCGGCAAGATCGACGATACGGTGAACGAGTTCACGCATGTCGATTTGAAGACCGGTATCCCGGTGCGCAATCCGGAATATGGTACGCATATGGATCATAAGGCAACGGATGTTTGCCCGTCGGCCATGGGCTACCACGACCAGGCGCATGACTCCTACGATCCGAACAAGCAGCTGTTCTTTATTGCAGCGAACCATATCTGCATGGACTGGGAGCCCTTCATGCTTCCCTATCGCGCGGGTCAGTTCTTCGTGGGCGCCACGCTGTCGATGTATCCTGGACCGAAAGGCGATCGTCAGAACTATCTCGGTCTCGGACAGGTTAAGGCCTACAATGCCATTACGACAAAGTTCAAATGGCAGGTGATGGAACGCTTTGCGGCATGGGGCGGCACGCTCGCAACTGCTGGCAACGTCATGTTCTACGGTACGCTTGACGGCTATATCAAAGCGCGCAACTCGGACACGGGTGAGCTGCTTTGGAAGTTCAAGATGCCGTCGGGCGCCATCGGCTATCCGATGACCTACATGCACAACGGTACGCAGTACATTGGCATCTATTACGGTGTCGGTGGCTGGCCGGGCGTCGGTCTTGTGTTCGACTTGCAGGATCCGACTGCCGGTCTCGGTGCCGTCGGCGCGTTCAAGAACCTGCAGCATTGGACGCAGCAGGGCGGTGGTCTTCTGGTGTTCTCGCTGAACGGCAAAGGCCCGTACGACGACGTCAACCTCGACGAGTACTCAACGAAGGTTGAGCGATCGGAGTAATCTGATTGCTGATGATCCCGCCGGGCAACGCCGCCCGGCGGGGTTTCACTCCCCTCTTGGTGAGGCTTCGCTGGCGCTTTTCTCTAAGACTACAAACTACTCTGCAGCGGGATGTTGCAGTTTGGGGTCAAGGTTTGCGCCATACCTTTTTCGTTCGTCGATGTGAGTTCGACAATGATCATCAATGCAAATAAAGCCGCCGTCGCAGTTCTCGGCGCCGTTTTGAGTAGCTCAGTTGCCTTGGCAGCCGGCGAGCAAGATGTTTCCAAAGCGGCAGACGCTTCTATCCTAAGGGTTTGCGCTGCTGCGAATGAAGCGCCGTATTCGGTAAAGGACGGGTCGGGATTCGAGAACCGTATCGCTGAGGTTCTGGCATCGGCCATGGGCCGGAAAGTCCAATTCGTCTGGTCCCCGAAGGCTGCAATTTATGCCGTGAAGGAACAACTCGATCCCGGCAAGTGCGATGTCATCATGGGGACCGACGCGGGTGATCCGCGCGTGCTGACAAGCAAACCATACTATCGCGCGTCGTATGTTTTCATCCAGCGCAAGGATTCGAAGCTGGACATCACATCCTACGATAGCCCGGACCTCGAAAAGACGAAGCACATTGCGTATGAGCCCGGTTCACCGTCACAGACGATGGTCGAAAAGCTTGGACTCTTTAATCGCAACTTCAACTTCATCCAGTCGCTGACCGACTTCAAGAGCCGGCGCAATCAGTACATTCGGCTTCAGCCAACTCGGATTGTGGGCGCCGTCGAAAAGGGAGATGCCGACGTAGGCATCGCGTTTGCTCCGGAAGTCGCTCGCTATGTGAAGCAGAACGGTTCAGATCTCAAAATGACGGTCATTCCGGACAACAATACCAGATCTGACGGCAAGAAAGTTCCTTTGGCTTTTGATCAGTCCGTTGCCGTTCGCAAGGGCGATGAAAAGCTTATGAAGGAAATCAATGCGGCGCTCGAAAAAGCCGCTCCGAAGATTCAGGACATATTGAAAGGAGAGGGAATTCCTCTGTTGGCGGCAGGAAGCGACACGCCAAAGGAAATTCCATCGAAGTCTTAAAGAACAAAAGAGAAGCAGAGAATCAGGAAACGAAATGAAGTCTTACATCAAAGGTGCGGTTCTGGCTGTTGTCGTTGGCATGGTCCCCGCTTTGGCACTAAAGGCGGGCGATAATCCTCCCCCACAGACAGATCTCGACTTTCGCAACACCGTTACTGGCGATCCGTTGGATCTGACCGTAGGACCGAAAGAGGGTCGTGATACACCGGCGGTCAAGGAGTTCTTCAAGACAGGCGTCGATCCATACATCGAAGTAAAGAACTGCCTTCCCAAGGCACAAACGCTCTTCCTTGAAGCATGCTCCGGCTGTCACGGCGAAGTAGGCGAGGGCAAAATCGGTCCGGGTCTCAATGACAATTATTGGACCTATCCGAAGAACAAGACCGACAAGGGCATATTTGAAACGATCTACGGTGGCGCGCGCTCGCAGATGGGCCCGCACTCGGATCTGCCGCTCGACGAGATCATGCTGATCATCTCCTGGGTTCGCCATCTCTACACCGGGCCGGTTGAGGATGCGGACTGGCTAACGGACGAGCAGAAGAAGACGTTCAAGGATTACGACGCCGAACATCCCGTGACGTTGAAAGAGTCGGGGGAGTGCAAAATTCCCGGGCAGTGACGGTGGCGTGCCGAATACCAATTCGGCAACCACAGCACGGCGCGGGGGATAAGCGGCGGGAACACACCGCCTGACAGCAGTAAAGAAAGCTAAACGGAGGAAATGACCCCATGACCAAAACACCACGGATTGCCGGCGCGGCGCTTGGAGCAGCTCTCGCGCTTGCATTCACCTTCACGGCAGCCCCGGCATTCGCAAACTATGACGGTACGCACTGCAAAGCGCCGGGCAACTGCTGGGAGCCTGTTCCCGGCTTCCCCGAAAAGATCAAGGGCACGAAGTACGATCCGCACCACGATCCGAAGGAACTTGCGAAGCAGGGCAATTCGGAGCGCGAAATGGAAGCACGGAACGCAAAGCGCACCGAGCATTTTCGTAAGACGGGCAAGTGGGTCGAGGACGTCAAGAAAATCCACTAATGACGCACGACTGCCGTCCTCGGATCTTGCGCGAACTGCAAGATGTAGTTCCTCGCCGAGGTTCACTGGGGTGCTGTCGCAACAGCACCCCAATTCGTCTCAGTTCGCTGGATATCTGCAATGAACCGCTCCATCGGCGGGTCTGAAAACGATGTCATGATTGATGAACCGATCAATCTTGCAGACTGGCGCAGGCAGGCGACGGCGCTGGAGGCAGAGATTGCCAAGGTCGTTGTCGGTCAGGACCGCGCTATCAGGCTCATCACTATCGCCGTTTTTGCGCGAGGCCACGTCCTTCTTGAAGGCGACGTTGGCGTCGGCAAAACCACGCTCTTGAGAGCCGTCGCTCAAACATTGGGCGGCGCCTACGAGCGCGTCGAAGGCACGATCGATTTGATGCCTTCGGACATGATTTATTACACGTTTCTCAATGAAGAGGGAAAACCGCGAGTTGAGCCGGGCCCCGTTCTTCGCCACGGACCAGACCTTTCGGTTTTCTTCTTCAACGAAATCAACCGGGCGCGTCCACAAGTCCATTCACTGCTGCTGCGGCTGATGGCCGAGCGCAGCATCACCGCCTTTAATACTGAGCACATGTTTCCGTACATGCTCGTCTTTGCCGATCGGAACCGCATCGAGAGAGAAGAGACGTTCGAATTGCCGGCCGCGGCGCGTGATCGGTTCTTAATGGAGATTGCTATCTCGACGCCGTCGGATGAAACGGCACGCCGCGACCTTCTTTTTGAGACGCGCTTCCATGACGTCGACGAGTTGATTGGCTCGCTCAAGAACGGGGTGGTTGACTATCGTAAGCTCAATTCCCTTTCGAAAGTCATTCAAAGCACGGTCAAAGTCAGTCCCACGATCGAGCGATACACGCTCGACCTCTGGAAGGCCATACGCGAGCCCGGCAAAGTCGGCTTGGAGATTCCGGGCGTCGATATCGACAAACTCGTAACCGGCGGCGCCAGCCCGCGGGGCATGAGCTATCTAATTCGCGCCGCGCGCGTTGCGGCGTGGCTTGACGGCCGTGACGCGATTGTACCGGAGGATATCCGAGACATTTTCTACGAGTGTATGGCGCATCGCATTTTTCTGGCGCCGGTCTATGACCTGCGGCGCGAAGAACTCGTCCGCACACTAATCGATGGCGTTTTTGCTCGGGTGCCCGCACCATGAGCGGAAGCGCCCGCGATATCGCGTACACCATTCCGTGGCGATCGAGCGGCATAAGAGCTGGTGCGCACAAAAGCCATCTTTTCGGAGCGGGGGGGCGCTTTCGAGATATCGTGCCGTTGCTGACGCTGCCGGATCCGAGGAGGATCGCGATTCGCGCATCCCTCAGCGACCCGTTCGAGCGCCTTCTCGTGCGCCGAACCGAGCAGCAGGCTGCAGTCGATGTCTGTCTCCTGATCGACGTTTCCGGATCGATGTCGTTCACGGGCAATTGTAACAAGCTTACGCTTGCTGCGGATCTCGCCGAGGCGCTGGCGGTTTGTGCCGAGCGCACGGGCGACTCATTCGCGCTCTACCCATTCGACATCACACTGCGGCACGAGCTCGTATTGCGAAGGTCTTTTTCCAAAGCCGCTCATGCCGAAGCCGTCGCGCGCCTGCGGGTATGCTCTCCCGATCGACCCGGCGTAATCGGCGCATTGGAAGCGGCGGCCGCAATAGCGGGATCGAAAAAGCTCGTATTTATCATTTCCGACTTCTTATGGTCGATGGACGATGCCCGCCGAATTGGAGGCGCTCTATCCTCTCACGACGTGGTGCCCATCGAGATTGAAGATAGCCTGCAAAGTAAGGATCTTCCGGACTGGGGATTGCTTAACCTCAAGGATCTTGAAAGCGGACGGCACCAGCTGGTCGTTATGCGTCCCTCTCTCAAGGAGCGGTGGCTGCGCGCGCGCCAGGAACATCGTCGCTGCATTCGCCAAGTATTCGATGCTACGGCGCGCCAGATGTTCAGCATCCGCGATCGCATCGACTGGATGCAGCTGACCTCGTATCTGCTTTACGGAAGCGTGTGATGCGGTGGTGGATAGTATACGTATGTGTCGCTCTTGCCGCGACACCCGCTTGCGCTGGCGTGGCGGCCGTCAACGTCTACGAGCCACGGCCGTTCGGCTATTTCATCGGCGACACATTCGAGCGCCGCGTTCAGGTGGTCACGACGGACGGCACCGACCTTTTTACCGAGGCGCTGCCGCATCCGGGCCCTTTGACCTATTGGCTGGATCTCGTTTCCGTAGATCTGAAATCGAGTGAAAGCGGCGGACGGAAAACATACGACATCAACCTCAAATATCAGACCTTCTATTCGGCGCTGCAGGCAACCAAGGTCGAGATCCCCGCAATTCCGCTCAAATTTTCCGACGCGGGGACGCCGCCACCGGCCGCCTCTATCCCCGCATTCAAGATTTTGATGTCACCGATCCGCGATATCGTTCTGCAAAGTCTGAATCCCGGAGCGAACACCGAAATAGGCGACGTGCTGCGCCCCGACGTCAAGGCGCGGGCGATTTCGACAAGCCCGGCGCTCAGGCTCTTTCTCATATCTGCTATTGCGTTGGTGTTATCGGCAGCGGGGTTGCTCCGGCACTATGCGAAATGGCCTTTCGCCCGGAGGCCGGGTCGGCCATTCACGATCGCAGACCAAAAGATCGGTGATCTGGACGAAAGTAATCGGGATCTCGCCTATCGAGATTCGCTGATCCTTCTCCACCGCGCCTTCGACGACTCGGTCGGGAGGCGCGTCTTTGCGGCCGACATCCCGAACCTCCTCAAGGAACGTACGCAACTGGCGAAGCTCGCGCCAAGTCTGCAGAGGTTCTTTGAAAGCTCACGCCTTTACTTTTTTTCTCAGGATCGATCCGCGGCAGAAGCAAACTTTCCGATCGAGGATCTGCGGCGTCTTGCGTCCGATCTTGCGCGCCAAGAAAGGGCAGCCGCATGATCTTCACCCATCCCGCAGCATTGTACCTTCTGCCCTTGGCGCTCATCCCGCTATTTTTTAACGCGTACCGTCAGCAAGCCTTCCCTTCCTTTGAGGGTGTCGAGATCGACCGCCTGTCACTATGGGTCGACCGCGCCGTCCGCCTCGCGGGCTCTTTAGCAATCACGGCCCTTATCGCAGGGATTGCGGGCATTGCGTTACGCGAAAGGACGGTCGAACGCTTAGGGCGAGGCGCGCATATCGTGCTGCTGATCGATCGCTCGTCGAGCATGGACGAAACGTTCGCAGGACGGGAACCGAGCGGGGCGGAAGAATCGAAATCCAGCGCCGCAAAGCGTTTGCTCAAAGAGTTCGTCAAAGAACGGGCTCACGACCAATTTGGCGTGGCCGTCTTTACCACCGCGCCCATTCGCGTTCTGCCGGTAACCGACAGCAAGGACGCAGTGCTCGGGTCCATCGACGCGATAGACCGGCCGGCTCTCGCCTATACGGATGTCGGCCGCGGCCTTGCGATGGCTCTCAGCATCGTGGACGAGGATAAATCCCTGGCCTCGCGTGCAATAGTGCTTGTTTCCGACGGCGCTGCCGTCATCGCGCGTCGCGTACAAGAAAGCCTTCGGGCTGATTTCGCTCGCAGGCCACTTCACCTCTATTGGCTCTATCTGAGGACGAAGGGATCAAACGGCATCTTTGAGCCACCTCCACCCGGAACCGAGGACACGGCTCAAGTTCTCCCTGAGCGCCATCTCAATCTTTTCTTTCAAAGCCTTCATATTCCCTACAAAGCATTTGAAGCCGAAAGTCCACAGGCGGTCGAATCTGCAATTGCAGAAATCGGCAAGCTCGAACAAAGGCCAATCGTCTATCCAGAGCGCATTCCGCAATACGATCTGTCCCAATGGGCCTACGGGATTGCAGCATTCGCGCTCTTGCTATTACTCGGCGCCAAACTCTATGAGCGGCCGCTTTCGCCAGTATCGAGGTCAGCCGATGCCTGAATTCGGAATCGATTTGCGATCTTGGAAGGGACCGGCTCTCTGGCTTGTCCTTGCCGTCGCGTTGGCTGGCGCAGCAGCTTCGGTCTCGTCGCTGATCGAAACGACGTTGGCTAACAGAACCATTCGCGCATTGAGTAAACATCAAGACGTGGCGGTGGACGCGCGATGGGCGCCGCCCGAGGAAATCCTGGCACGCATTAACGCGGATATCGAGAGTGACCGGATCGATGATGCGCAGACCCTGCTCAACAGCGCCGGAGCAAATCTGCCTCCCGATATAAGGGCGGCTGCTCTCTACAATGTGGCCAATGCGAGAACGCGCCAAGGAGCGGCAGCGGTTGAAAAAGGCGACTTTGACGGCGGCGCGGCTCTCATCAATCTTGCGAAATCCGAATACCGGATGGCGCTAAAGATAAAACCCGGCAATTGGGATTATAAGTTCAACATAGATGTCGCCATGCGCGTCGTGCGCGATTTGCCATTGGCAAACAATCCGTCGAACAAGAATCCCAAGCCTCCGAAACAGATTTGGTACGAAATCCCAGGTGTGCCGAGGGGATTGCCGTGACAATCGGTGGCCTGTCCTTCGACCGGAATGCATTGCTCCTGCTTGCGGCGTTTGCGCTGACCTTATCTGCCGTCATCGGCTTTAAAATCGTGCACGCTGCGCGCATTGCTGATGCCGTTGCCGTCGTCGATATCACTGGAAGCATGAACACGCGCGACATGGGTTCGCCACATGGCTCGGAGGATCGGCTAACAGCAGCGCGTCAGGCATTGATCGACATGATACCGAGCCTGCCCTGCCAGTCCCGCCTTGGCTTAGGCATTTTCACCGAACGGCTGTCGTTTTTGTTGTTCGAGCCTATCGACATCTGCAGCAACTACGAAGCGCTCGTCGGCGCCATCTCCGGGCTTGACTGGCGCATGGCATGGCAGGGCGACAGCTATATCTACAAGGGGCTTTATTCAGCCATCGACTTGGCATCGAGCCTCAAGGCAAATCTGATCTTTCTCACCGACGGCCACGAAGCGCCGCCGTTACCGGAGACGGGGCTGCCGCCGTTCGAAGGCAAGAAGGGCGCCGTGGGTGGCCTGATTGTCGGCGTAGGAGGTTCAGAGAAAACCCCTATTCCGAAGTTCAATGAAGAGGGGCACCAGGTAGGCGTCTATGGGCCCCAGGATGTCTTGCAGGCGAACCGATTTGGTTTGCCGCCTCCAGGCGCCGAAAACCGGCCCGGATACAATCCACGTAACGCGCCATTCGGAGCGATGCCGTCTGGTGACGAGCAGCTCTCATCCGTCAAATCGGCACATCTCAGGGACCTCGCGGCACGCACCGGGCTGACGTACGTCGAACTGCAACATACCGGTTCGATTGCCGAACCTTTTCTAGCCGCCGCACATGCACGTAAAGTACCGGTCACGCTGAACCTCGCATTCGTTCCTGCACTTATCGCGCTTTTCCTAATCGTGTTGGCCTATGCGCCGTCCTTTCTCAGTCGAGTCCCAAAAGGCGCGACCTGGCTGCGATTTCCCAATCCCCAACTCTGGATATCTCATAGGAGCATCTCTGCATGATAACCACGTCTCGCACGGCAATGTCGCTCGCGTTTCTTCTTCTAACGATAGGAAGCGCGAGTGCCCATGGTCCGACACCGCAGAAGGTGGACGAGAAAATTGAAATCTCGGCGCCTCCGTCTGCCGTTTGGAATATCATCAAGGATTTCGGCAGCATCGCCAAATGGCATCCGGGGGTAAGCAACGCAAAGACCTCAGCAGAGGGACACGCCGAGGGCACCACCCGTACGATAACCCTCAAATCGGGCGGCGATCTGCTCGAAAGTCTCGATGACTACAATGATAAGGACATGAACTACACTTATCGGCTGGCGACTGAGAACGTCGACGTATTTCCGGTAAGCTTCTATTCCGATACCATCAGCGTACAGCCAGCCGGAAGCGGCAGCGAAGTCGAATGGATTTCACGCCTCTATCGCGCCGACACAACGAATGAGCCGCCGCCAAATAAGAACGACGCGGCTGCCGTGAAGGCGACGACGGATTTCCTCAAAGCGGGATTGGCGGGGATTAAGGCCAAAGCCGAGGGTAAAGGATGAGGTGGCTGGCCGAATTCGCGGCCTTGAGCCTGATCGTTCTTGCGGGCGGTCAGCCTGCGTCCGCTACGCCGGCCGCGCCGGTTCAGCCAGTCTATGTCCTCTGCCAGGACGATGGCATTCTGACCGTCATCGACAGCAGGACTGATGAAATTGCCGCCAAGGTCAAACTTGGCGGCAAACCTGCTTCGTTTTCGATTAGTCCCTTCTCTGGACATGCGCTGGTCACTCAGCCGAATACCGGAGACGTAAACGTTGTCGACCTCCGTCAGCTGACAGTCATTCGTACGATCAAAGTCGGGGGCGAGCCATTCGGCATAGCTGCGGGTCCGAAAGGTCATTTCTATGTTGGCGACTGGTCCGCCGATAGGATCTCCGTTGTCGACGAGTCGTCGGATGTCGTACTCAAGACATTGCCGGTCGGTCGTTCGCCGGCTCACCTTGCCCTGTCGGGCGACGGCACGCGGCTTTACGTCGCCGACAGGGAGTCCAACAGTGTCGCTGTCGTCGATACGACCAAGGATAAAAAGATACGCGATATTCCGGTTGGCCGCGCGCCTTTTGCATTGGCGCTCAGCGCTGATGGCCGGCGGCTGGCCGTCGCCAACGTGCAGGCCGCGACCCTTTCCATTATCGATACCTCGACGCTACAGGTTCTTTCAGCCTCGGCGACACGGCAAATGCCGTACGGCGTCACCTTCACACGCGATCAGTCGCGCATCCTCGTATCGAACCAGGCGTCGGGTAGCATCTCCGTTTTCGATGCTTCGACACATGTGGCGCATGCCGAAATCAAGGTGGGACGCTACCCGGAAGGGGTTGCGGTTACGAGAAATGGGAGAAAAGCCTATGTCGCGAATTGGTTTTCCTCGACTGTTTCAGTCATTGATCTCACGACGGATACTGAGATCAAACACATTAAATGTCCCGACGGTCCACGCATGGTACTGGTTGGCCCCGCATCAGGTTAGACGGATGCTCGCGTGCGCATTTGCCGTCACTTTAGCAGCGGCCGCGCATGCCATGCCGATCATGTCAAAGCATCTTGGCACCGAGAACTGCACGTCCCAAAGCGTGCTCTACGATATCGATCACTCTGATCGTCAAAAACTGCAGCAAATCTTGGATGATGCTAGCAAAGCGCTCAATAACGAGGCCGTTCTTTGGCGCGTAGATAAGGACGGCGTCAGCCCATCCTATCTATTCGGCACGGTTCACGTGCTCGACCCGTCGTTGCAAAAGCTGTCGCCGGCCGTTCGGTCAGCCATCGACCGATCTAAGATCGTGGCAGTGGAATCGGTCGAAAGCACCCACACCGCTATGGTTGCGACGATGGCAACCACCGCCTCGCTGATGATATCTCACGATAAGGAGTTGCAGCGGATCCTCGATGAGGACGAGATGACGGTCGTCGAAAAGGCGTTTAGCGATGCCGGGTACCCCGGCGAATTGGCCACCGCTCTCAAGCCTTGGGCGGTCACTATGTTCCTTGCCGATTCCAAGTGCCAGCAGGCGCTCCTGGCACGCGGCCTAAAGCCGATCGACGCGCTCGTTGCCGAGCGGGCGCACGCGAAAGGCAAGTCCGTCATCGGACTCGAAACGCTTGCCGAGCAGTATCGCTCTCTCGCATCCATATCCGACATCGCACAGATTGCATGGTTGAAAGCGACCATCGAATTACACGATCGTGTCGATGACGTATCGGAAACATTGTCCGAGCTTTATCGGTTCCGTCGTCTCAACGCCATTTGGCCGATTACCCAGGAATTGGCACCTGATGCAGGACTTGACGAGCCCGTCCTCCAGGCGTTGCGCAATGAACTGGTTTCGAAACGCAATTGGCGGATGCTCGATCGCGCTATGCCGATGCTCGAAAAAGGCGGAGCGTTTATCGCCGTCGGCGCGCTACATCAATCTGGCCCAGATGGCCTCGTCGCCCTCCTGGAGAAGAAAGGCTTTCGCCTAACCGCGCTTGAATAAGTCCTGTGCCCGGAAAATGCTGGATAAGCACGGGATTATCGCGAAGGGTGGTCCGAAATTTTCTTCCGCATCCACGTCACGGGATTGACGCGACGGCGGGACATCCAAGCGTTTTCTCCAGGGCCTTTATGAGTTCGTCCAAAGTGTTGGCATTAACAGTATAACCGCCCGTTTCGTCAGCCAGACATTTCGCCGCCAAAGCAGGCGGCTCAGCATTCGAAGTTTGCAGTTTATAGCCGATAATATGGACGGTAATACCAGGAGCTATTTTGTGCAGCATATGACCCAAGAAGCACGGATCTCCGCCGCAGGTTTCTTCCCCATCGGTCAAGAGCACAATAGCGCCCGAATTTGCTGAGACGCTAAGCGCAGATGCAGCAATCCGCACGCCATTTGTAAGCGGGGTCTGCCCTGCGGGCGCTAATCGTGCGACTTGCGATAATATTTCTCTCGCGGCATTCGGCCTGGGTAAAAATCGAAGATCGGCATTCTGGCACACGTTGCGGTGCTTGCCTGGACCGTAGACGACGAGACCCAGTTTCCTCGTGCGGGCAACAATGGGGAGCATTCGTCTGAGAGCTTGCTGCACGAGATCAATTCGAGTCGCGAAGGGCGAGGGGACATCCGTCGCGGCCATTGAACCCGATGCATCAAATACGATCATGGCGTTCGCAGCGCATGTAAGCGACGCCTCGGCGGCGGGGCATGTAAGAGAAAAACCGAATACCGCCCCGAAAAAAATGGTCTCGGCAATACCGTATTTGACGGTACGAAGGCGTGCTTCCCGTATCTTCATCGACAAACTCTCACCACCTTCGCGAGGCGAAAGCAATCTCAGTTTCGATGGTTATCGTCGAGCGCGCCGCCAAAGAAATACGCATTTCCCCGCCTCGTCTGCCAGTATGTCCCGGCCAGATTTGGAAGCTTTGCCATTGTTAAAACTTCCCGAGGAGGCGCCCATTGCAAGGTCGCCGATAAATGGCGGCAGGACCGTCTGCCGCAATGGCCGACGACGTCATAACTATAGAACGACATATTTGGGAGAAGACGCGATGATCAAAAAATGGGGCGCTCTCGTTACGATTCTGCTGCTTTCAGGAACGGCCGCATTTGCCGATGACTGGAATTCCAATTTCAAAGTCCTCGACAGTAATGGAAACGGCTCGGTCAGCCAAAACGAGTGGAACGACAACGCTGGTAAATTAAAACTCGGAACGTTTGCGCCGACCTTTGCGGTCATGGACAAAGACAACAGCAATAGCATCGACTCGGACGAATGGGCTGAAGCGCAAAAAATTTGGAAGGCCGCATCCACGTCGTGTAAAAAAGCGGAAGGTTCCTGGTGCCCGTGCCAGAATCATCCTGAAAAGCCGGAGTGCCACTAGCACTGCCTAATTCTCGATGCATCGATGTAGCTTCAAAGGCGATTGGCGATGAGCCAATCGCCTTTGTTATTTTTGAAAGAAGGCGCCAGATAGTGCGTTAAGCGCACCTTCCGATAGCGGCACGTAACATCACGAGATGATCGGCTGCATTCGGATATTAGCATGTCTCCGCCATCAAGTTTCGTTAGCGGCACGGAACGTCTGACGCCCGATGGCGGCGGCGACGAAGCCTTGATGATATTTGCGCAGGCCAGTGTGAGCCCCGCAAGTCAACAAGAGCTAAGCGCCACTTTGCGCAACGAGCGGCCAAAACCTCTAAAACATCGTAGTACGATACAAAATAATTCCCGGGAACCAATTTGCGCGTCGTGAATATTACTGGTCGCAAATATGCTTACGCGAGACCCGCCATGAAATATCTCTCGCTCCTGATGGTACTTGTCGGGCTTGCCTCGCCATCGACTTCAAAAGCAGAGGACCAGGGAGACCGGGGGTCCAAGATCTATATGAAAAGCCGTTGCTTTGCCTGCCATGGGCAACTCGGAAGTGGTGGATTTGGCCCCAAACTTTCCGGCGACCGGATCTTGGCCATTCAGAAGTTTGTCATCGCACAAATTTTGATTGGTCGTGGAAAAATGCCGGCTTTTGGCGATCGTCTTTCGAATGATGACATCGCGGCAGTCGCCCAATACGTACGGAACAATTGGGGAAATAACTATGGGCCTGTCACAGCCGGCGACGTGGCGTCGGTTCGCAAGCTTATGAAAAAAGCATCCGACGAGGCCGTGAAGGCGGAATCGCCAGAAAAACAGTGAAGGAGGCCACTATGGGCGTAACGCAGCGGCTGGCCGGACTCGCGAGCGGTATCTTGATCGCTGCTCCATTGGCGTTTGCGAGTCCCGTGAGGGCACAAGACCAATCGCAAAAACCTGTTCCCGAAGCAAATACACCACCCACAGCCCCAAACAACACCGCGCCTTCGACGCCTCCAACCAACGCCGCATCGCCAAAGACTCAAAACGACACGGAGAAACAAAGCACCGACATTTCGAGCCTGATCAAGGACGACAATCAATGGCCGATGGCAGCCAAGAATTACGCGAACACGCGATTTAGCCACCTGAACCAGATCAACAAGGACAACGTCGGCCAGCTGCGGATGGCGTGGAGCTTCTCGCTGGGAACGCCGCGTGGGCAAGAGGCCGCTCCTCTCGCGGTGAACGGTACCCTCTATGTCGTCGGCCCCTACGCGGGAGTGCATCCCAACCAGGTATTCGCGTTGGATATCGCGACCGGCGATTTGAAGTGGAGCTATGCGCCTAAGCCCGACCCGGCTGCCCAAGGCGTGGCGTGCTGCGATGTCGTTACGCGCGGTCTCGCCTATGACAAGGGCAAGATCTTTCTAAACACGCTCGACGATTTCTCCGTTGCGATTGATGCGAACACCGGAAAAGAACTCTGGCACACGAAGCTTGGCGATATCAATAAGGGCGAGACCATTACGATGGCGCCCGTCGTCGTGAAAGGGAAGGTGCTCGTCGGATGCTCCGGCGGAGAAATGGGCGTCAGGGGTTGGCTTGCCGCGGTCGATGAAGAAACCGGAAAAATTGTTTGGCGCGCCTATTCTACGGGACCTGATGCCGAGGTCCTCATAGGTAAAGATTATCACGGGCCCTACGATTGGTTGAATGGCAAAGATCTCGGTGTAAAAACCTGGCCACCGGATAAGTGGAAAATCGGCGGCGGCACCGTATGGGGCTGGATCTCATATGATCCGGATCTCAATCTCATCTACTACGGGACATCCAATCCCGGGACCTGGAATCACGAGCAACGACCAGGCGACAATCTCTTTTCTTCGACAATTTTTGCACGCAACCCGGACACGGGAATGGCGAAGTGGGCCTACCAGCCCGATCCGCACGACCTCTGGGACTATGACGAAATCAACGAAGCCATAGTGGCTGATCTCACGATCGACAATCAGGTCCGCAAGGTTCTGATCCACCCCGGCCGCGACGGCTTCATGTATGTGATCGATCGCGCGACGGGAAAGGTGATTTCCGCGGATGCTTATGACTACGTGAATTCCATCAAGAGTGTCGACCTGAATACCGGACGCCCGGTGCTTGATGAAGCACTCACGCCATCCTTGGGCAAAACGGTGCGAAATGTCTGTCCAGCGTCTCCTGGTGCGAAGGACTGGCAGCCGTCGGCATGGTCTCCAGAAACCAAGCTCCTTTACGTTCCGCACCAACATCTTTGCATGAATTTCAAGACGTCGAACGTTGGCTATATCGAGGGAACCCCATATGTCGGCGCGGACGTCGATATGTTTGCTGGTCCTGGCGGCTATCGCGGAGAATTTATGGCCTGGGATCCGGTACAACGAAAAAAGGTCTGGTCCATAAAAGAGAAATACCCAGTCTGGAGCGGAGCGCTTGTCACGGCCGGAGACGTCGCGTTCTACGGAACTATGGATAGGTGGTTCAAGGCAGTCGATGCGAAGTCGGGCAAAGAGCTTTGGAAGTTCCGGACCGGCTCAGGGATTATCGGTCAACCCGTAACGTTCTCCGGGTCGGATGGCACTCAGTACGTCGCAATTATCTCCGGCGTTGGCGGGTGGTCGGGCGCCATTGCAGTCGCAGAATTGGATGCGCGCGTCCGAAACGGCGCATTGGGATTCACCGGCGCGATGCAGGACCTCCCAGCGGTAACGGTCGGCGGCGCCACTCTTAACGTATTCGCGCTTCCTAAAAACCAGCAAAAAGCTGCTTCCGCCGAGTAACGGTTTGCCTGCTCCACGAAGGAGATAAATGAATGCGCTTCGGAAAGCCCACAATCGTAACGCTCGCCGCTGGCTTATTGATGCTGACGTTCTCCGCCCAAATCTTCGCCGAGGACAAACCCAATGCGGAGACGAACAATCCTGAGGCGCCTCCGCCCACGAGCAGTTCGGATGCCGGGATGTCGACGATATCACCCGAGCAATTGCTGAAAGTGCCGGTTAGCGGACTGACGCCCGGCGCCGTCGATGCCCGCCCGAAGCTCAATCTGCCGCCAATCGATGAAAAAGCTGCTCAGCGTGGAATGGAAAACTTTGCGAGCTTCAACTGCGTTGGCTGTCATATGGGAAATGGCGGTGGTGGCATGGGACCGGCGCTGAGCAACCATGCTTTCATCTACGGTTCGTCACCGGAAAACATTTTCCTGTCGATTTATCAGGGACGTCCGAATGGCATGCCGGCTTGGGGAACCGTTTTGCCCGAAGATGCGATTTGGGATCTGGTGGCATACATCAAAAACCTGAGTAACGCGCCCGTCTCTCAATGGGGATCGACGGTTTCCAGCACCTCGCCCGCTATCGAACAGGTGCCGGTTGAAATCAAAGCCGGAGCCAACCCCTGGCAGTACACGCAAAAGTTCAGCAAGGGTCAAAAACCACAAGAGTAGCCAATCCGCCAAAAGGAGATGCAAAGCTCATGTGGTCTGCAATAGGAGCGGATTGGGGTAGACAACCCAGGATTCTGCGTAGCTCGCAGGCCCTCGGTGCCCTCCTGCTGCAGTTTTATGCTGCTCCGGCATCGGCAAAAGCGCCATTGAGTTTTCTTTCCGGCGCAGGCCCAAGAAACGTGTCGACCCTCACTTGGGGCGTTCTGATAATTTCGGTTCTCGTCGTTATTATTACCACTGCAATTCTGCTTTTCGCGACTTTCGCCCGGCGAGAGCGTCCGCCTTCGTCAACGTCGAAAGAGAGGCAACTGGTTTCTCGTGCGGGCAACCCTGTTTCGGTCATCTACGCGGGTTTGATCCTGTCGACCGTCGTCCTTTTCGGCGTGACGATCTGGACCATGATGACGTTGGCCGATATCGCCGCCCCTCCGTCGAAGCCAAGCATCACCGTCGAAGTAACGGGGCATCAATGGTGGTGGGAAGTTAGGTATCTCAGCGACGACCCTTCACAAATTTTCACGACGGCGAATGAAATTCACATTCCGGTCGGCGAGCCGGTCGCGATTAAGCTGCGAAGTGCGGACGTCATCCACTCCTTTTGGGTACCTGCCTTGTCGGGCAAGACCGACACCATTCCGGGTCAAACCAACACGACGTGGATTCTCGCCGACCGCGCCGGAACATACCGAGGCCAGTGCACTGAATATTGCGGTCTGCAGCACGCGCATATGGGATTCGAACTCGTCGCGATGCCAAAGGAGAAATTCGAAAGCTGGCGAAAGGATCAGCTTCGGAGTGCTTCTGAAAAATCGCTCGCAAGCCCAGGCCAACGCGCTTTCATGCAGAAATGCGCGGTCTGCCACACTGTGCGCGGGACGCGCGCCGGTGGACGCGTCGGTCCCGACCTTACGCACCTCATGACCCGCAGTACGATCGCCGCCGGAACGCTTCCGAACCGTATTGGATATTTGTCGGGCTGGATCGCTGACCCGCAACACGTCAAGCCCGGCAGTAAGATGCCGCGCCTGGACATCAATGGGCAGGATCTTGCGCAAGTCAGAAGCTATCTCGAAACGCTCAACTGAGGACAGCTCGTGACAGAGATCGAATATGATCGGGTGCCGGACGTAGCCGAGGGTGGCCCCGGTTCGGAGCTGGCGACCCGTCTTCGGCGCTTCTGGGAAGGCAGGCCAGGTCTTTATGGTTGGCTTGCGACCGTCGATCACAAGACGCTAGGCATTCGCTACATCGTAACCGCGTTCGCATTTCTTGCGCTCGGCGGCATCGAAGCGCTCATCATGCGCATTCAACTCGCACAGCCCAACGAACACGTGCTCTCGCCGGAGCAATACAATCAGCTGTTCACGATGCACGGCATCACGATGATCTTGTGGTACGCGCTTCCGATATTGACCGGTTTCAGCGTCTATCTGCAGCCGCTGCTGCTGGGCTGCCGGGATATGGCGCTGCCCCGGCTCAACGCGTTCACCTACTGGGTATTTCTTTTTTCCGGGATATTCCTTTACGCGAGCTTCCTGATAGGTGCCGCACCGGATGCCGGCTGGTTTAATTACGTGCCCTTGGCATCAATAGAGCACGACTCGGGGCCAAATATTGATTTCTATGCACTGGCGAACATCTTCCTCGGCATATCGACGACGCTCGGCGGCATCAATTTCATCGTGACCATCTTGCGCTTCCGGGCGCCAGGAATGTCGATCAATCGTCTGCCGATCATGAGTTGGGGAACCTTGACGATTTCCGTCGCCAGCGTTCTTTCGATTCCGGCGGTCAGCGTCGCGTTTTTTCTGCTCTGGATGGATCGGCATTTCGGAACGCACTTTTTCGATCCCGCGACCGGAGGCCAGCCTCTACTTTGGCAGCATCTTTTCTGGCTGTGGGGACATCCTTGGGTTTACATCATTGTGTTGCCGGCTCTGAGCATGGTTTCGCAGGCGCTTCCGGTCTGCTGCCGCCGACCGCTCGTCGGCTATTCGCTCGTCGCTCTGGCGACCGTTCTGACGATGGTCCTCGGCTTCGGTGTTTGGTTGCACCACATGTTTGCGACCGGATTGCCGACCATGGCGCTCGCGTTCTTTAGCGCCGTCTCGATCATCATCGCCATCCCGAGCGCCGTCTCGCTATTCGCTTGGTTAGCCACCATTTGGACAGGCAGACCGGATTTCTCGACGTCGTTTGATTTCTTCGCGGGCTTTATCATCGTTTTCGTCATTGGCGGCGTTTCCGGGTTCATGACGGCCTCAGTCCCGGTCGATTGGCAACTCACCGACACGTACTTCGTGGTGGCGCACATCCATTACGTGCTCATTGGGTGGAACCTCTTCGCCGTCCTGGGCGCGCTGTATCACTGGTTCCCAAAAATGAGCGGCCGCATGCTGAACGAGACGCTCGGAAAAATCAGCTTTTGGTTTGTGTTTGTCGGATTCAACGTCGGATTCTTTCCGATGCACATCACGGGACTTCTTGGCATGCCGCGGCGCGTCTACACCTACTCAGCCGATATGGGCTGGGGCACGCTGAACCTAATCTCGTCCATTGGAGCGTTCGTCCTGGCGATCGGACTTCTCATCACGCTCGTGAATGTCATCAGAAGCCTGCGAGTGGGCGTCCTCGCGGGGCCAAATCCGTGGGATGCCGATACCCTCGAATGGGCCACGTCCTCTCCGCCGCCGCCCTATAATTTCGCGGTCATCCCGACGGTCGCGAGCCGCAGTCCGTTATGGGAAGCCCGCCTGGGCGAAGCGCGAAGTTCAACGCCGGAACGCGGCTTCGCGCTTGATCACGGGAAAGAGACTCTCGGGACCACGATGCTGGACGCAGTCCCGGACGTCATCGTGAAAATGCCCGAGGACAGTCTCGCACCGCTCCTGCTGTCGTTGGCACTTGCGGCTCTTTTTACGACGATGATGGTCGAGGCGTGGTTCTGGCTCATTGCTTCTGTCGTCGCCATTCTCGTCATCACCATGGCGTGGCTTTGGCCAAGACGAAGTCTCGGCGAAATCGAAGGATCAACGACATGAGCCTGATCGCGGACGTTGCCGATCGCCGGCTCCCGGTAGGAAGCATCGGCCACCACGCCACCGGCTGGTGGGCAATGCTCAGTGGAATAGTCACCGAGGCGGCGCTATTTGGCTACTTGCTGTTTAGCTACTACTACGTCGCCGTTCAGCAACATACGGGATCTTGGCCGCCGGAGCTTCCGAGCCTTTATTTGGCACTGCCCAACACGATCGTGCTTCTCGTAAGTAGCGGTGCGATCTGGTTCGGCGAACGCGGTGCTCGGCGCGGCAATATCACCGAAGAGCTCTTCGGGATCGCAGCCGCGATCGTCTTGGGAATAATATTCGTCACAGTTCAATTCTTCGAATGGCACAACAAGGCCTTCTCGATTCAATCCAGCGCCTATGGCTCCCTCTACTTCACTGTAACGGGCTTCCACATGGCTCACGTTATCATCGGCATCCTGATATTGCTGTCGATTTTCATTTGGAGCTGGCGTGGGTATTTCGGTCCTCATCGTCATTCGTACGTTTCGATCGGAACGATCTACTGGCATTTCATCGATGTGGTCTGGCTCGCCGTCTTCTTCACCTTCTACATAACGCCCTACCTGACGGGTCGATCATGAAAGAACCCGCGCCAGACAAAGCTCGACGCTTGCTAAATCTCAACAATATGGTGTTCCTCGCGTTTATCTTGATCGTCGGACCGCTCGCGTGGTCGCTGGATTTGCTTGTGAAGTTTGTGTTGGCAAGCAATGCGTGCTTGAGCACAAATCCTTCTCACGAATGGCTGTTCGCGCCGACCACTTTCATCGTCATAGATATAGTGGCATTCGCCATCACGGCGGTGGCAACGTGGGCCGCCTACGAGAGCTGGAATGCGACCGCTCCGCAGCATGTTGGTAACTTTCATGCCGTGACAGAAGTTGGGGAGGGCCGACAGCATTTCCTCGCGTTCTGGGGAATGATGATAGGAGCCATGTTTCTCAGTGCGATTGTGTTCAGCTTCATCGTGATCCTGATGGTGCAGCCATGCACATCATGAACAAGATCATGCGAAGCTTGACGATTATCGCTCTTGCAGTCGGAGGCTGCGGAGAGGCGTCCGTGCACGCGAGCAGGAACGGCGGCGATCCCGAAAAAGGTGCGTCTGTCATCCAAAAGTTTGGATGCGGCACGTGTCATACCATTCCAGGCATTGCTGATGCCGATGGTGAGGTCGGGCCGCCTCTCACCGCAATGGGACGGCGCATCTATATTGCCGGCAAGCTCCGGAATACGCCGGCCAACATGGTCAGGTGGCTACGAAATCCACAAGCCGTCGTGCCTGAGAACGTAATGCCCAACATGGGACTCACCCAAGAGCAAGCCCGCGATATCGCCGCCTATTTGTACACGCTCAAAGAGTAATTCTGGGAGGGTCCATTGCCGAACAGTAAACCGTGCCGCGTCCGCAATTTGGTAGTGCTCGCTTCGCTGCTGAGCATTCAAATCTTACCGGCAGCAGCACGTGAACTCCGCATCTGCGCGGATCAAAATAATTTGCCGTTCTCCAAGAGCGACGGTTCTGGATTTGAAAATCGTATTGCGTCGATCGTAGCTGACGAAATGGGCGCGAGGGTTCAATACACTTGGCATGCGCAGCGGCGCGGATTTATCCGAACCACGCTCAACGCCGGGCTATGCGACGTCATCATGGGCGTTCCATCGTCGCTCCATATGCTGAAAACGACAAGACCGTATTATCGTTCGAGCTATGCCTTCGTACGTCGCGCCGACGCTCAACAGATCACGTCGTTCAACGATCCCCTGTTGAAAAAATTAAAGGTCGGTGTACAGCTCATCGGTAATGACGGCGTAAATACGCCGCCCGTTCATGATCTGACAAGACGCGGAATTGTGAATAACGTCCACGGCTTTTTGGTTCAAAACGATTATTCAACGAAGGCACCGTTGGCACCCATTATCAACGCGGTTGCCGACGGCGATATTGATGTCGCGATCGTATGGGGACCCACAGCGGGATATTTCGCGAAAAAGCAGCCGGTCGCGCTCAAAGTCACGCCGATATTGCTCGACCCGTCGGCGCTGGATCTCGCACTAACGTACGATATATCCATGGGCGTGCGAAAGGATGACCTCGCTTTGTTGGACGAACTTAATCGTGCCATTTCAAAGCGTCGGACACAGATCAATTCGGTTCTCGATGCCTATGGCGTGCCCCGGGTGAAGAACGAATAATATCGGATCGCGGCACGGCAAAAATGGTATCACTGCGCGAAATCCTATCTACATCGACAAGCGAAACGTTGAAGTCGCAGAAGCCGGCGCACGTATTTTCATCGCCCACTTTAGTCGTTGCGGTCGCATTGATGCTGATTACGGCGGCAATGATACTGCGCGTCGCATTGGATCCGACTCTCGAAACACCACCAAGGATCGGATCGCTATTAAATCCCAATTTTTCGCTGATCGATCAGAACGGAAATCCAATTACCAACGCGGCCTTCGAGGGCAAGCCGCGTCTGCTGGTCTTCGGATACACTTCGTGTCCGGATATCTGTCCGACGATCCTGTCGGCGCTCGCGGAAAATGCAACTGAACTGGGTGCGGATGCCGGGAAGCTCACGTGGGTCTTCATCACGGTCGATCCCGAGCACGACACACCCGCGCATCTCAAAAGCTACCTCGCCGCATTCTCACCGCGCTTTATCGGTCTCACCGGGAAGCCAAGTATCGTCTCGACAGCGCTCGATAAGTACCACGTCTTTCGGGATCGCCGAGCGCGCGCAGATGGAAGCTATTCGATTGATCACACGTCATCGGTGTTCCTTATTTCCGCAGACGGCCACCTGCAGGGCACCATCAAGGAAGACAAGCTTGGAACAAGGGAAGCGTTGATGAAGATCAGGCATTTGATCTCAAGCTAACGTGCATCATATCGCTCCAGCATCCGCAAAAGGAGAACCGCTGCGCCGATCAGGTAAGTGCCGGCGCCCCAACTTGCCATGAGAATGCCGCCGACCCTTTGATCTTCCAGCGGGCTGAAGCCAAACGCTCCAAGACAGACGTCGGGATCGTAAAGGAGCCGTGGCGCAATCGCCAAAATGCAACCCAATATCGTCATGTGCATGAAAATCATGAAAAGCACAAAGGCACCCAGGGCAGCGTTTTCGCGTCGTTGAAATGCGAAATACCAGACGGCAAGGGACACGCCGAGAAACGTTATTTGCTCAATGGTGAATATCGCCCATGACCTGGCAGCCAGATCGTGCAGCGTTGGCAAATGCCAACCCAGAACAACCGCCATGTCGCAAAGCATCGCGACGAGCAGGATAGAGGACGCTCCGCGACCCTGTCGGAATGAAGACCCGGAAGCGGCAATCCCATAGCCGATCAGCGGTCCGGCTAATGCGACGACGGACAGATGTGTGATCATCCCCGGAGAGAAGGCGGTCCGTGTGAGAGAGGGAAGCGGACCGAGCCATGCGGCACAGAGAAATGCTAACCCGAGGAGCACCGGACAGTTTAAGCCGGACCTTGAGTGAAGGCTTACGTTGGTTGCAGTATTGGACAGGATCGGCGCTCCGTCGATGTGTCGTTCCGCTGCCTGGCTTGTGTCAGTAAACAGGGTGTTGATTTTTCAAATTCCGACACGCGGAAGGTCGGAGCCAGACTTGTATCCCGTGAAGAACTGCGGCGACGACAGCCCGTTCCCCAGATCCCGCAATTAAGCCTATTGGCATCGGCGTCGGCACGGTCCTGGAGTCTATATAATGTTAGTCAGAGTCTTTAGTATTGCCGGTTATATCAAAGCCCGAGTCAGATAGAGCGTCACGCGCAGTCCGCCATGGATGACAGGCGCGAATGGAGTTGCAAACGGCAGTCCGGTCGCCTTGGCAAGCGATGCCTCGCTCGTGACCAAGCCAATGCGCCATCCTTGGAACCGCTCACGCAGAACGTTTCCCAAAGAGCGGTATAGGGGTTGCAGGGATTTCGTCTCCCCGATTCGCGCGCCGTAGGGCGGATTGATGATCACGAGACCCAGCGAGCCGCTGGGCGAAGTAAGGTCTGAGACGGTGAGCTGCTGGAATTCGGTTATATCGGTGACACCGGCACGCGCAGCATTGGCAAGGCTCATGCGGATCGCCCCCGCGTCCCGATCGCTGCCGTGAAATTTGACGGCGGGATTCTTTGCGGCCTCTTGCCGTCGCATGTCTTGCCAAGAAGCCTCATCGAAAGTTGCAAGCCGCTCGAAGGCGAAATGCCGTGATCGTCCGGGCTTCAATCGCGATGCAATTTCGGCAGCCTCGATGACAAAGGTCCCAGAACCGCACATCGGATCGACGACCGCTTCGCTGCCGTCAAATCCGCACTGACGTAGGAAGAGCGCGGCCATCGTTTCACGCATCGGCGCTTTGGCGACGGCTTCCTTATGACCGCGCTTGTGCAATGGTTCGCCCGAGGTATCGATGGCGATCGTACAAAGATCGTTCTCGATCCGCGCTTTGATGCAAACCTCCGCGTCAGCCGATAGCGGCGCACCGAGTTCCTCGCGGATCGCGCGCTCAATCCTCTCAACAGCGGCACCCGAATGATAAATGCGTGAACGCTTGCAAGACGCTTCGACGCGAAAAGGAATGTCTGCGCGCAGAATTTCATTCCAGGGGACGCGGCGGGCGCGCTTATCGAGCTGTGCGAGATGCAGGACACGGAAAACATCGACACGCGCGAGAACGCGGCTTGCTCCACGAAGTTCGAGATTGGCCCGCCAGACATCGCGCCAGCCGCCTGTGATCGTAACCCCCCCTTCACCGGCGATGGGGTCCCTAAACCCACATTCTTTCGCCTCAGCGCAAAGCGCGGACTCAAACCCGGGAGCGACGACGAGGAAAATCTCGAATTGATCAGGTGCTGCCATTCCGCGTGCATACCGGGAAGCTGCGCCGACTTCGACGGATTTCTCGCCGCATTGTCTCCCTATGCCCTCAACCGCCAGAGATAGTGGCCACGCTCCTGGCGTGCCGCGAGAATGACTTCTGGTCCTTTATCGCTTCGGTCGCATCTGAGTGGTATTAGATTCGGAAACCGCGCCGGATGATAGGCGTTCTAGTTCAAAGTCGTAGGAAAGGTACCTAATGATAACCCTGTACTATTCACCTGGCGCATGCAGCCTCGCGGATCACATTGCACTTCATGAAGCAGGCGCCAAATTCGACCTCGTAAAGGTCAACCTCAAGTCGCATACGCTTGAGGATGGTCGCTCATTCTTGGAAATCAGTCCTAAAGGTTACGTCCCGGCGCTGCAGTTCGACGACGGCGAGGTTCTAACCGAGAATATAGCCATTCTGACAATGATCGCGGATCGCCATCCCGCATTGATGGCGCCGGGACATCTCGGCCGCTACCGGCTTCTGGAAATACTCGCGTACATATCGACCGAGATACATAAATCGTTCCAACCGCTGTTCGCGCCAACTGCAACGGAGCAGGATAAGAATAGGGCGAAAGAAACCATTTCGAAGCGACTGGACTTCATCTCGTCGCAACTCACGGGGCCGTATATCTTCGGCGAGGAGATGACCGTTGCCGACGCCTATCTATTCGTGATGCTCCTTTGGTCGGACAAAAATGGCATAGCGTTGCCCGTGAATCTGAAAGCATTTTCCGAACACGTGAGGGCACGGCCAACGGTACAGGTCGCTCTGAAACATGAGGGGCTGATCTAGGCATCCGCGCCGGACGTTGCGCCGACACGTGAAATAGCTGCGTTCGGCCACGGAGGGAGCGGAGGCAATCCCAAAATCTCACGCACGGGTGCAAACGATCGGCGATGGACGGGCGACGCGCCAAGTTTTTTTAGCGCCGCGAAATGCTCTCGAACGGGGTAGCCCTTGTGCCGCGAGAAGCCGTAACCAGGATGAACCGCGTCGAGCTGATGCATGAGCGCATCGCGCGCCGTCTTCGCAAGAATGGATGCTGCCGCGATCGTAAGGCTCTTGGCGTCGCCTTTGACGATCGCTTGTTGTGGAATCTGCAACTCTCTGATCCGGCGCGCATCCGTCAAGATATGCTGAGGAGATAAAGCTAGCCCTTCGACCGCGCGGCGCATCGCGAGCAAACCGGCCCAATAGATATTGATGGTATCGATCTCGGCAACCTCGGCAAAGCCGACAGACCACGCAACCGCCGCATTCTTGATCTCGTCGGCAAGCCGTTCGCGCGCCTTGGCGTCCAGTTTTTTGGAATCGTCGACGCCCGGCAGCCTCGTACCCGGAGCAAGTATAACGGCCGCTGCGGCCACCGGCCCGGCGAGTGGACTCATTCCTGCTTCATCCACGCCAGCGACGGCGTCGATGCCGCTGGTCCATAACGCGGTTTCGTAGCGGAGCAATTTTCGCAGACGCTGTCCTTCAGCGCGATTGTCCGCACGACGGCGCGCGATGGCGTCCAGGATCGCTCGGGCGCCTGGCCGCGGATCGGCAAGGAGGGCGGCCTCCGTCGCGGCATCGAGCGCGCGCGCTTCAATCACGTACCGCTGCCGCACCTGAGCGAGAATAAGTCGAGTCACTGTAGCGTCTTTGCATTTGATCGGGCCGGTCACATAAAAATACACCGTGACTGCACGATGTCATCATCGGCTCAATCAGCGACGCCTCTCAAACAAAAAAAGTCCCGCTCGCTAACGCCGCAGGGCTTTTAAAATACGCGATGATTTCCGCCCAATCCCGTTGAAAGCGAGACTACGCCTTGCGCTCGAGAATTTCATGCCGGATCGCGTCGGTTCATCCTGTTCCGCTTCGAGCCAAAATGATTCAGTGTGAAGGGTTGCTTGTCGCTGGCAATGCCGATCCATTCGAACTGCCGTTTTGCGTCGGCTTCGATCCAGCAGAGCCGCTGCTGCCCGAACTGGCACCTGCCGTGCTGCCGGCTGGAATATCGGGCGGCGGCGGAGTCGTCATCGACGGAGATGTTGGAGATACCCTGGCGTTATTTTCGCTCCCTGGACCGGTTTTTCCAGGTTTAGCGGTAACGCCCGGAGCGGAGTTCTCGTTAGCGTCAGGGTTGGGTGACTGCGCGAACGCGCTCGAAAATGAAAACAAAGCGGCGGCAGCAACAACTGCGGAAATAAATTTCATTGGGACGCGTCCTTTGCTTCAGCCTGTCTGTTTAACGCCCTCGTACCGTTGCCGTTCCCGCCACAAATGGCCTCGCTTTTACGATGCGAAGCATCTATTTGAACAACAATGGCACGACGATCCGGTAGCGCCGACCTTCCTCTCCACAATGGCCGGGTCCCGGCTTGGCTTGCGAGCCGCATGGCTATTTTGGGCGCCGTCATCTGCGAAGCGGTCGTCCATCATTACGGCAGAGACGAGTTTTTAAAGCGCCTCGCGCACCCGTTTTGGTTTCAGTCATTCGGCGCCGTCATGGGCATGGATTGGCATTCGTCCGGAATCACGACCAGCGTCATCGGTGCCCTGAAACGCGGTCTCCAAACCAGCGGAAACGAACTCGGCATTTACGTCTGCGGCGGCCGCGGAAGGCATTCTCGACAAACGCCGCAAGAACTCGATGCCCTAGGTATGAGAACGGGTCTCGATGCCGCCGGGCTCACAAGGAGCAGCCGATTGGTCGCTAAAGTCGACAGCGCCGCCATTCAGGACGGCTTCGATCTTTACCTCCACGGTTTTTTCGTCACCGCCGACGGCAAATGGGCAGTCGTCCAGCAAGGCATGAACGGCGGCGAGCGTCAGGCACGCCGTTATCACTGGCATTCCGAAGCGCTCACGAGTTTTGTTGACGAACCGCACGCGGCCATTGATGGGCCCAATCAGGGGTGCATCATCAATCTCACGGATAGACGCGCGGAAACATCTCGTAAATCGCAGCTCGATTTATTTCGCGAGCTCGGGCCGGACCGTATCGTCGAAGAATTGGCAGCGGTCACGGGCAAAGCAAACGACCAGCTCTCTTTGCCGCACCTCGTCATGCCCGCGCATCATGACGTGCGGTCCAGCGACGTGTTTATTCGACGCCTGCGCGGAACGTTGGCCGCGGTGGCCGAACGTGGCCCCGCCGATTTTCCGGAGCTGCTTTTGACCCCCGGCGTTGGCGCAAGGACGGTGCAATCTCTCGCGATGGTCGCGGAGGTCGTGCACGGCGCGCCGTATCGCTTCCGCGATCCCGCGCGCTTTTCACTCGCGCACGGCGGCAAGGACCGGCACCCGTTTCCCGTGCCGATCCGCGTCTATGACGAAACAATCAACGTGATGAAGAGCGCGATTACCCGTGCAAGGCTGGGAAATGAGGAAACATTGCACGCGTTGAGAAGGCTGGACGCGCAAGCACGGGTGCTTGAACGCACCGCTACCGGCTCCTCGCTCCCCGAATACGTCGCAAGCGAATTGAAACACGCAGCTGAATTTGGTGGACGATCCGTGTTCGGCTGGGAGCGGCAGTTGTCGTTGGCGCGAAAGCAACGGGCCAGCTGAACGGAACCCGCTATTCAAGAAAGAAGCCGGCTTATGTGGCCGGCTCCTTGATTATCCTATTTGATATCGACCCAAACGCCCTTGTGCCAATATCCGCGACCAGCATGCTCGCGCCAACGATGGTGACCGCCGTGCCATTTCCAGTTGTCCGGATGAATGTGCACCTTCACGCTTGGCCCGAACGTCGGCCTGCCATGGACGTGCCAGCAATCGCCGTCGTCGTTGCAGACGATAGCAGCGGAAGCGCTCGTCGCAGCGAGCGCTAATGCACCGGCCGCCGCCAAAAGTGACTTCGTGATCGTATTCATGGATCCTCCATTTGTTCTGACGGCATGCAAACGCGTGATCGAATTCCGGGTTTCCGAAAAGCGACACTGGCTCTCAGGCACGATCCGGGGATCTTTTCATGAACGAGCGCCGTAACGTGTGGTAACGGCGTAACCGCCCCATTTGAGGCTCATTGCTAAGCCGCGAAAACAACTCACAATTATGAGCGTGACAGCTTCGCGTAAGTGGCGAATCCGACTATACGACCGATTTCGCTATCGGGAGCGACAATGTCGTCGGCGCAAACGCACGCACACTTAAACTCAATTGAAGCCGATCCATCCGGGCAATCGGCGAACAAAGGCAATCTTCGCGCAACGGTCGCGCTGATTCTTGCCTCCGGCGGTGATGCGCGCATTTGGCCGGAGCCGATAAGCGGCCGCAACCGCTACGGCACGAAAACATCGCCGGCTCCGGACGAGATCAGTTTTTCGTCCACGACCGCGAGTAATATTTCTGCGGAAGGGTTTGCCGCGGCAAGCGAAGCTCTACAGCAACTTTTCGGAACTGACGGCGCTCGGAGCATCTCGCTCGATCGGTGGTTCGATGGCGTTCGAACCGGAATTTCGGAGCTGCTGGCTCCGGGATCGGAAGCCGTGTTGGCGGCATCGGGGACAGATGCGGAGCTTCTGACTCTTGGTATCGTAGCGGCATTATCACCGCGACCGCTGACGAACGTTTTCATCGCGCCGGACGAGACCGGCAAAGGCATTCCGCTCGCTGCAGCCGGGCGGCATTTCTCCGGAACGACAGCGCTGGCTCAAGCGGTCGCCGAAGGCCAACCGATCGAAGGCTTTGCGCCAGGGCGGATCGACGCGCGCACGATAGACGTCCGTGACGAATCCGGCCGCCCGAAAGAGCCGGCAGAGATCGACCGCAACGTTGCGTCGGTGATCGAACAAGAGCTTCGCCGCGGTCGCGACATTCTTCTTCATGTCCTCGATGCCTCGAAGACGGGCCTGACGGCGCCATCGCGAGACCTGGCGCGCGCGTTGCTGAGCGCTGCGCCGGGACGCGTACGGATCGTGGTCGATGCCTGCCAACTGAGATGTCCGTTGTCTCAATTGAAACGCGACCTTGCGGACGGTTTCATGATAACAGTCACGGGCTCGAAGTTTGCGGGTGGCCCGGCGTTCGCCGGCGCATTGCTGCTCCCTCCCACGATGAGGGATGAGATCACGTCTGACATGGCTCTGCCGGCCGGATTATCCGACTATACCGCGGCACTCGATTGGCCGCCGCACTTTCGCGACGCTTTGAAGCTGTCGTTTAAATCTGAAGGCAACATTGGACTCGGCCTTAGATGGATCGCGGCCCTTGAAAATCTGAAGCGTTACGCGGCGGTCGACGGCGCGCAGCAAAAGCGGATCATCGACCATTTCGCCGATGAGGTCCGGCTGCGCGTATCGGCGATTCCCCGCCTCGCGCTCCATCCCGACGATGAGGAGCATGCCCCGTCTCGTTCGATCGTCTCTGTAACGCCGCTCACCGCTGTCAACGATTTCGCGCCCGCCAGCGAAGCAGACCGTATTCGCCTGATGTTGCTTGATCCTGCGCTCGGTCCGATCTGTCATGTCGGCCAGCCGGTCCGCATCGGCCCGCGCACCATATTGCGCCTAAGCGCATCGGTCCGCGACGTAGCGGAAATCGCGACACGGATGCAAGCGGGTCAGTCGCTCGAAAAAGCCTTCGCACCCATCGCGTCGAATCTCGACGTGCTTTTTGCTAAATGGGAAAAGCTCACGCTGTCAGGTCAGGCGGCGTGACGTCTCACAAGCGCAACAATGCCGCTCTCGACCCAGAGGATTGGGCGGACTTCCGCCGCACAGCGCACGCGATTCTGGACGACGCGATTTCGTACGTCGAGCATATTCGTAATCGAGCGGTGTGGCGCAAGGCGCCAATCGCCTCGCGTGAGCGGTTCGCAAAGCCGCTTCCCGTCGCGCCGTCAAAGCTTGATGATGTCCTGGACGATGTGCGCAATCACGTTGTCGATTATGCGACCGGCAATGTTCATCCGAGATTTATGGGATGGGTCCATGGCGCCGGAACGCCGGTTGGTATCGTCGCCGATATGCTTGCCGCCGCGCTTGATATGAATTGCGGCGGCCGAAATCATATCGGCCTCGATGTCGAACGCCAGATCGCACACTGGATGCAAGAAGCCTTAGGATACCCGGATACGGCATCGGGCCTGTTTTTAACCGGCTCGTCAATGGCCAATTTCCTCGCCGTGATCGTTGCCAAAGTGGCGGTACTCGGAGCCGAAACACGCCAGATCGGCATCAAAGCATCGACGTCCACACTCGTTGCCTACACATCATCCGAAGCGCACGTATGTATCGCCCAAGCTCTGGAACTATCCGGCATCGGATCAAAAAATCTCCGCTGTGTGCCGGTCGATTCCGATGGCCGCATGAATGTTGAGCGCCTGCAAGCTGCCATCGCGATCGATCGGGCGAGCGGCTTTTTGCCGTTCCTCGTCGCAGCGAGCGCCGGAACGGTCAATACCGGCGCAATGGATCCGCTGAATGAAATTGCCGACATAGCAAAACGCGAGCAGGTTTGGTTTCACGTCGACGGAGCCATTGGTGCGTTACTGTCGTTTTCGCCTGCGTTGCGCCCACTGCTGAACGGGATCGAACGATCCGATTCCGTAGCGCTCGATTTCCACAAATGGGGCCACGTTCCCTACGACGCAGGGTTTTTGCTCGTTCGAGACGGAAATAAACATAAATCGGCGTTCGCCTCGCCAGCTGCATACTTGCAGCGCGCCGGTCGCGGTCTGGCGGCGGGAGAAACGTGGCCTTGCGATTTAGGCCCGGACCTGTCGCGTGGCTTCCGAGCGCTCAAAACCTGGATGACGATTGAGACCTTTGGCACTGAAAAAATCGGCGATGCGATTCTTCATAACTGTGAGTTGGCACGCTATTTCGCAGAAAAAATCGAGCGAAGTCAGGTGTTTGTGCTTAAGGCAAAAGTAACGCTCAATATTGTCTGTTTCGGGCTCCGCGAGTGCAACGATTCAAACGATAACCGCGAGCTTGTGCTTGATCTGCAAGAGAGTGGCATAGCGGCGCCATCGTGGACGACCCTCGGTGGTGAGACGGTCATTCGCTGCGCCATCGTCAACCATCGAACGACTCGCGGCGATATCGATATCGTGTTTGACGCGCTTTGTGAATTTGCGGCGAAGCGGAAAACGTTACGCGAGGCGTCGTCCGTCTGCTGATGCACGGATTGCGCGCCCATTCTCGGCTGTGTGCCTCAACATCGCAGCGAAGGCCGCCTTAATTCTTCGCACCGCCGGATCTTTGTAGGGAAAGACCTTGTTGTGCAGGTGAACGAGCATGGAGGCGTTGACCTCGAAGACGACGACGTTTCCGTTGTCGTCGAGAGCGCAATCAATGCCGAAGTAGTCGAGATCGATTTTTTCGCGAATGGCGCGGAGCGCTTCGAAGGCGCGTGGCGAAAAAACCATTTCCGGACAATCGAGAAAGACTTTTTCTTCGTGCTGCATCCAAGGATGATTGCTCATATCGGTCGATGCGTGATGTACCTTCCACTTTCCGCCAATGGCGAGGTGATAGGGAAGGATTTCGTCACCCACGAAGATGAATCTGTATTTGCGAAAATACCCGTCCGCCGACCGATAGTCGACGAAATCTGAAACATAGAATTCGGAAACTTGGCGGCGCTCGGCGAATTGTTCCATTTCTGTCGGAGCGGCGAAGCATTCCATTTCGTCGCCGCCGTGCGTCCCCGCAACGCGCACGATCAGCGGAAAGGAAACGCCGAGAGACTGCTGGCGCGCCGATGCTAGCAACGTCTCCTTCGTATAGCGAAGTGTGCACGGCACGATGCATCCGGCGATGTCCGCCAGGAGCTCGGAGACGCGATCCCGCCGCGTTAAAAGGATCTTGGCCGGTGGATTAATAACTGGTCTTTCCAATCGCTCCACAAGCTTCGAGGCGGCGCAAAGTGCGTCAGCACTCCGATCGACATCGGAAACGAGGTTGACCACAACGTCGGCTTTGGAGCGGAGAAAATCGATGTCGTACGAAGCGCCGGGAAGCAGCATCAACGTATGGCTCTCGAAATTCGAAAAGCTGACCATATCGTGGATCGGCGTGTTCCCCGAAAAGGGCGCGAAAATAAAAAATGCGCGAAATTCCGGCGGTGTCTTCATTGCGGCGTGCGTGACTAACGGCCGAAGCGCAAGCGCGCACTTGTAGTCCTCAAGAGCTTCGCTATTGCGCCCAAGGCTATGCAGAACATTACCCCGCGCAACGAGTGCTTCAGCGTGATCCGGCGCAACTCGAAGCACCGCATCGAGATCGCTAAGCGCGTCGTCCATGCGCCCGAGTTCTTTGTGTGCCGTAGCCCGATTGATCAGAGCTGCCGCATAAGACGGTTGAAAGCTGAGCGTCTGGTTATAGGCAGCGATGGCGTCTCCGTGGCGCCCAAGCTCTTGCAGCATATTGCCTCGCAAGCACCACGCGTCGGCGCGATCGTCGGTCGCGATGGCTATCAGGGCATTGGCAGTACTCAGCGCGTCTTCGAAGCGGCCGAGCTTTGCAAGCGACGCCGAACGTCGCGCGAGCGCACGCGCGTAGCTCGGTCGCTGCGCCAGCGCCATGTCGTAGGACTGTAACGCAGCTTCGATATCGCCAATCGTATCGAGTGAGACGCCTCGGTTATACCAGGTCTCGGGATCGTCGGCGCGGAGCGCCAAAGCCTCATCGAAGCAAGAAATAGCTTCGCCAGACCGGGCGAGACCCTGAAGTGCGGTGCCTTTCCCCGCGAGCGCGTCGGGATTTTTTACGTTCAGGCGGAGCGCATGATCGAACCAAACGATCGCATGATCGTAGTCGTTTGCGCTCAGATATATGAGGGAAAAGGCGCGGCAAGCCAGAGCGTCATCGCGTGCCGCCGCCGGAGCCGTCGCAAGAAGAGCAAGCGCGCCTGCGGTATCACCAGCTTGCAGGCAATTCAAAGCCTGCTGAATAAGCCTTGGGAGCGGGATCGCGTCGGGGCCGGTCGTTTCCGGAGACTGGCGTTTCAGGGGAGAAGGGGCCACGTCTATCCCTCTCGATGCTGGAGAAAATCTTGCATTCGCTGGCGGATAGCCCGCCGCACTTGGAACACGATGGAAGCGATTCCTGGCTGAGTCGCCATGAGATCAGAAGTAAAAAGGGATAGGCCAAATGGCCAGTACTGCGGATCTTGCGACGCGTTTGCTGCAATCGCTTGTCCGGTCAGAAACCGGAATTTGACGAAAGAGCCGCAATCCCGTTAAGCCAAGTCGAGGCGCCCGAACACCCGAGCCATATTTCCGCTTTTGTCGGAGGGTTAGACCGCACGCCAAAGGCCCATTCGACACACGCGTTTCAGAGACATAGCATGAACCTGCTAGAGCGCGAAGAGCGCATACTGTCCTCGCATCCCGACGTGCCGGACAGGCGACATAACTTGTCCTTTGTGGAATTCGTCACGCTCACCGCGGCGATGATGGCACTGACGGCGATATCGATCGATATCATGCTTCCGGCCTTGCCGCAGATTGGATCGGCGCTCGGTGTAACAAGCGAGAACGACCGGCAGCTCGTGGTCATTCTCTACATGGCGGGCTTCGCCGCCGGACAGATCGTCTTTGGACCGCTCTCCGACCATTTCGGCCGCAAACCGATGCTTCTCGCCGGCCTCGCAATCTACATCGCCGGGACTGTAGCGGCCCTTCTAGCCGGGGCGTTCCCGGCGCTGCTCACAGCGCGGTTCGTGCAAGGCATAGGCGCGGCTTCCCCGCGCGTGATTGCGATCGCTGTCGTACGTGATCTTTATGGCGGGCGTCAGATGGCACGAGTCATGTCGTTTGCGATGATGGTCTTCATCACCATTCCGGTCCTTGCTCCCTCCGTTGGTCAAGCCTTGATCCAGGTTGGAAATTGGCACTGGACCTTCTACGCGCTCCTCGCCATGGCGCTCCTCATCGTCTGCTGGTCCAGCTTGCGTTTGCCGGAAACGGCGCGTCAGGCGCTTGGCGTCGAACAACCCATGGGCTTGCGTGAGTCCTTAAAGATGGTGCTTTTCAATCGGCAGACCATGGCCTATGGCGCAGCGGGCGGCTTCATGTTCGGCTGCTTGCTCGCCTACGTCGCCAGCGCGCAACAGATATTCGTCGAAGTATTCGGGATCGGCCAAGCCTTCCCGGTGGTGTTCGGTGCCATCGCCTCGGTGATGGCGATCGCGTCTTTCGTTAATGCCCGGCTCGTCGGCAGGCTCGGCATGCGGCGCTTGTCGCACACCGCACTCGCTGGATTCTTAGGTATATCGCTGATACTTGCGGCGACCGCGGCAATGGGCATGGCACCCCTGCCCGTCTTCGCGCCGCTCGTCGCGATAGCTTTTTTCCTATTCGGCCTGATTGCTCCGAACTTCAATGCCATCGCCATGGAACCCCAAGGCCATAACGCCGGTATGGCCTCGTCGGTGATCGGTTCGCTCAGTACCGCTATTGGCGCACTGGCGGGCGGCTTCGTCGCGCATGCGTTTGACGGCACCGTCTCTCCGATTGCATCCGGCTTCGCCGCCTGCAGCCTGATCACGTGCATTGTGGTGTTCGCGGTCGAGGGCCGGAAAGGCCTCTTTGGCCACAATCGTCCGGCTTAAAAGCAGGTTGTTAACGTGCCGTTCAATCGCCTGTTCTGGCCGGTTATCTTATATGGTAGACGGCGAACCTTCGCCGCCTGGGCCGAAAACGATGCGAACTAACGTATCGGTGCACGCATGAGAATCCTGCTTCTTGAAGACGACGCCAATACCGCGGCCTACGTTTCGAAGGGCCTCGAGGAAGAAGGCCATACCGTCGATCACTTAGCCGACGGCCGGGACGCCGTCGCGCAAGCGATTGGCGAAGACTACGACGTTATCATTCTCGATCGCATGCTGCCGGGGCTCGACGGATTGGCGATCATTAAAACGATTCGTAGTGCTGGGCGCCGCGTCCCGGTCCTTTTCCTAACAGCGCTGGGCGGAGTCGACGATCGCGTCGAAGGTCTCGATGCCGGCGGCGACGATTATCTCGTCAAGCCCTTCGCGTTTTCGGAACTCCTGGCCCGCGTGAACGCACTGGCCCGCCGTCCCCATACGAAGGGCGAAGAGACGCGGCTGAAGGTCGGCGATCTGGAAATCGATC
Source organism: Hyphomicrobium sp. (assembly GCF_035548195.1). Taxonomy (GTDB): domain Bacteria; phylum Pseudomonadota; class Alphaproteobacteria; order Rhizobiales; family Hyphomicrobiaceae; genus Hyphomicrobium_B. The sequence goes on along the minus strand of NZ_DASZTY010000024.1, from coordinate 85,836 downwards.
TCGTTAGCCGAAAAGTCACGCGTGGGGGGGACGTGATCGATCTTCAACCACGTGAATTTCGTCTACTCGAAGTTTTGATGCGAAATCGCGGCCGTGTCGTGACCCGGACGATGTTGCTCGAACGCGTCTGGAGTTTTCATTTCGATCCGAAAACCAGCGTGGTCGAGACGCACATCTCGCGATTGCGCGCAAAAATCGACAAGCCTTACGGCAAGGAGCTCATCCATACCATTCGCGGCAGTGGCTATACGGTCAACGATGGTGTTTAGCCGTGCGTAACCTTTTGAAGCGCACGCCCTTTCGCCTCGCGGCGACATTCTCGCTGTTTTTCATCACGACTGTCCTTGCTCTATTTACGGTTATCTATCTGGTCGCCAGCGCACGCCTCGTCGGCGATATTCGCGATCGCGTTCGGACCAACATGGACTCGCTTGCCGTCCTTGATGGCGACAGAACCTTTGACGACCTCGTCACCGTGGTAGCCGAGGAAAGCGAATCTGTGCGCGATCCGGACTTCATTGTGGAACTCGTCGATAAAGACGGCAAATTCCTCGCGGGCAATGTCAAAGGCGTCCCTCAGTCCGAGCAATGGATGACGCTGAAACGCTCTGACCTCAATTTCACGATGGACCGGGGCGAGCCAAACGACGAATTCCTGGCACTTTGGAAACCTCTTGCAAAAGGCCGGCTGCTGGTCGGAAGTGACAACAGTGAAGTCAAGCAGATGAAGTCGTTTCTGCTGAGGCTGCTCGCCTACGGCTTATTGGCCATGTCGGTCCCAGTTGTCCTCTGTGCGATCTATTTCGCCCGCCAGACGCAGCATCGCATCGATGCTTTCGCGAACCCGCTCGCGCGCGTTTCGCAGGGCCATATCTCTGCGCGCGTACCGATCTCCGGCCTTGAGGATGATATCGATCAGGTCGCATTGCAGGTAAACGGGATGCTCGGCAACCTGCAAAGACTGATCGAGAACGTCAATCAATCGTCCTCCGATATTGCACACGATTTGAAAAAACCTCTCGGACGCTTGCGTCAGCGTCTCGATAATGCGTTCCGCAAAGCAGGAACGAAAGCCGAGTTCCAAGCGGCTCTCGGCGATGCGCTTCTCGATATCGACTCGATCACCGAGACATTCGATGCCTTGCTGCGCATTACGCAAATTGAAGCCGGCGCGCGGAAGGATCGTTTCGTTGTCGTCGATCTGCGCGTGCTTCTCGCCGACGTGCACGACGTCTATGACATCGTTGCCGAGGACGCCGGAGATAAATTGAGCTTCGCGGCCGAAGTCGACGGGGCGGCGGCGGTTCGCGGCGATCCGGAACTTCTCGTCCAGCTTTTCGCCAATCTTGTCGAGAATGCCATTCGCCATTGCCCGTCGGGCACGCAAATACGCCTGCAACTATCGGGCTCTGCCGGAGCTTACCGGGTGTATGTCTCCGATACCGGTCCAGGCATCCCAGAATCGGAACGAGAGAATGTTTTTCGCCGTCTCTATAGGCTGGAGCGCGCTCGCTCGACGGACGGTAGTGGTCTCGGATTGAGTCTCGCGGCTGCAATCGCGGATTTGCACGGCGCGAAGATTACACTGGCGGACAATGCCCCCGGCCTCCGCGTCGAGGTCAGCTTTCCGGCCGCGGAAATTTCAGCCCGGGGATGATTCGAAATTAAGGAAGCAGCGGACCGGACGGCTGGGGTTTCATGCGGACCCGGCCCGCTGCTGACGTGCTTAGAGCGGCGAGACGGGATGTCATAAGCTCTAAGACGTTTCATGAACCCAAGCGATGTAGGGCTCGGGCCGATTATGTAGTGAGGCGATATTTCGTGCAGCGTCGATAGCCTCATTTGCTGAGGATGAGCTTACCCGCCTCAGTGATGCGCAACCGATAATCTTGTCCACGGTGCTCCAAGATAACTTCGCGCTCTCCTCGCATCAGCTCGCTCACCAGATATCTTGTCGGCCCACTGCGTTTGATAGCCGGTTCGCGACCGCTGTTCTGTAACGCCTCCGGCGGTTCCGTCTTTCCCGTCATTTCCCCATGCGCACTGCTGAATTCGCCGTGCGCCTCCCACGTTTATACTTCGCTAGTGCAGATAAACCGCTTGTACGGTTTGCCGATCGAAATCTGATGTTTCGGTGTCTTTCTCAGTCCGCGGAACATGATGGGATTGCGCTTCCGCAAGGCAGCGCACTGCAAGCCGCGTTGCATCCGTTATCTCGGCATTGTCGAGTGCCAAAGCGATACCGCGCTCGAAAGCATTCTTGTCATTGCTCCGCGCCGCTTTGAGGAGCCCCGTCATAGTCAGCTCATCCGGCGACACATGCTGGCAGCCAGCACTCAGATAGGAAAAGCCAATGGCTCGCTCTTTTCTTAATGCACGCAAAAGCGCGGTGATGCGCGCAACAAGCAACGGCCCTTCGGCAGGTCCAAGCTGTTCCTCGGAGAACCGTAGCGCGACGTCCCACGGGGTCGCTGACGCGGTCGCGTAGACATCGCAAACGCATCGAAAAACATTAAGCGTGAGCGTTTCGATCGGCAGGAAGCCGAGCGCGCTTTGCAGCGGAAAGCCGAGGGCCTGGCCAGCGCAAACATCTCCATCTGCCCCCTTTCCATCGGGCGCAGGCTTAGGCGATCTGATCTTGCTTTCACGCATTCGACGAATTTCCCCGCACAGTTGAATGAATTGCTTGATATGCGATCGAATCGGAAGCAGCGGCGATCGGCCGTGCAGCACCAGCCGTTGAGTTGACGCGAACTTCGCGATCATCGTCCGAGATATTGGAAAGCAGTCGATCGAATGCGGAGACGTGACCCGTAGCAAGGTCCCAAATCATCCCGACGGACGCGGCAAATATGGATGCGGTAAAGGCAGCGCTGGAAATTTCGCGCGCATCGAACCGCTCACCTTCAAGGTGCGAACGCTTCATCGTCTCTCTCCAAAATATCGAGGTTCAAGGCCCCGCAAATGGCAGACGAGATATTTAAGCTAATCTATACTCCTGGAGTCAAGTTTTAATTTCCAACGACACGAGCCGATGATTGCGCGTCCCATTCTCAATTAGAATTCGTCTAAGACGAAAGCAGATGTCACCATCTGAAGACGACGGCACCACCGGTGAGGCCCGCTCCGGCTGCCGTCATCAGGAGGACGTCTCCCGTTTTATAGGCTTGCTCGGCTGACGACATTGAAAGTGTCAATGGAATCGTCGCAGCGGAGCTGTTTCCATATTGCTCGACGCTCGAACGCATACGATCGGTCGCAATTCCAAGTTGACTCGCAACGGTCGTCATCATCCTGGCATTCGCCTGATGCGGGATGAAATGCGCGACGCCCGTCGTTGCGAGGCCAGCTTTCTGAAGGGCGATTTCGGCGCTTTTCGTCATCATCGCGACGGCTTTCGCATAAACCGCCTGTCCGTCCTCCATGACCATCAACGTTTCGCCGGGGGTAAGATCATCGGCAAACGGCCTTCGGCTTCCACCGGCCGGGATCTTGATGAGATCATAATGCGCGCCATGAGCCGCGAGATGCGCACCGGCAACGCCGCTTTTCTCGCGCGATCCCGGCGCGAGAAGAACGGCTCCCGCTCCGTCCGCGAACAGAACGCTGCTCGCTCGTTCGTCCGGATTGATCCGTCGCGAAAGAATGTTCGCAGCAATGACGAGCACCGGTATGTCGTGACTGCGCACAAAACCATCTGCCAGCGTCAACGCATAGATGAACCCGGCGCACGCGCCCGCCGTATCGATACCGCCAGCATTCATAAGACCGAGGCGATGCGCCACAAGCGGCGCGCTCGGCGGTAGCAAATGGTCGGGGGTCGATGTCGCAAGCAGAAGAAGCCCGATATCGTCACGCGAAATGCCGGCAGCTGCGATCGCCACATCGCCAGCCTTGATTGCGAGATCCGAGAGCGCCTGATCGTCGGCCGCATAACGGCGGGCGTCGATTCCCGTGCGTCGTTTGATCCAGCCCGGCTCAAGCCCAAGGCGCGCTTCGATCTCGCTGTTTGGAACGACGCGTTCCGGCGCATAATGGCCAAGTCCGATGATCTCGACGCCGCTCATGCCATCACCTCGTCGACGGCTTCGCGAACGGCGTTGTACACGTCTTGAAGTTCGGCCTTTGTCGCGCAGTACGGCGGCATGACGTAAATCGTCGATCCGAGTGGGCGAAGAAGCACGCCGCGTCCCAGCAACCGCGCGCGGAGCGTCAATGCCACAACCGCGAGGTAGCCCGGCTGAATCCCGTTAAGCTCGAAGGCCGTAATTGTCCCGATTTGGCGGACATTCGAAAATCTCGGATCGGTCCGCAGATCGTTGAGGCAAAAAGCCTGCGCTTGTTCGAGCGCCAGGATGCGTTCGAGAACCGGCTCCGTTTTCCATATCTCGAAGTTGGCCGCTGCTGCTGCGCACGCAATCGGATTGGCCGTATAAGAACTCGAATGAAAAAATGTCCGTGCGCGATCCTGAGAAACATGCGCATCGAATATAGCGTCAGTGCAGAGCGTAACGGCGAGCGGGATAGAGCCGCCCGTCAATCCTTTAGCCAGGCAGAGAATATCGGGCGATATGCTCGCTTGCTCGCAGGCAAAAACGGTTCCCGTCCGGCCGAAACCGGTCATCACTTCGTCAGCGATAAAAAGAACGTCATGGGCTTTGCAGATGCGATGCATTTCCCGGAGCGCGGCCGAATCGTAAATAAGCATGCCGCCCGCGCCGAGTATAAGCGGTTCGCAAATGAAGGCTGCGACGTCTCCCTTCCGGCAGGCGATCTCCAATGCATCAAAAGTCGGTTGCGCATGATGGTGGTCTGGTAGCGGAATGCGGCCAACTTCGAACAGCAGCGGTTCATAAGAAGCGTTGAACACGCCTCGGGCACCTGCCGACATCGTTCCGATCGTATCGCCATGATATGCATGTTCGAGCGCGAGAATACGCGTTCGCGGCTTGCCGGTATTTTTCCAATAGCCGAGCGCCATTTTGAGTGCGACTTCGACGGAGGTCGAGCCGCTGTCGGAAAAGAAGACGTGCGTCAGACCGCGCGGCACGATTGTCACGAGATCGCGCGCGACCGATTCGGCCGGCTCGTGCGTAAAGCCCGCGAAAATCACTTGATCGAGTTTGTCCGCCTGTACTTGGATGGCACGCACGATCTTTGGATGCCGATGTCCGTGCGTAATAACCCACCACGACGAGATACCGTCGAAGATGCGCTGGCCGTCGGGCGATTCGAGCCAGGCACCTTCGGCGCGTGCAATCGGCAGCATGCGGGATTCGAGCCCGTGCTGCGTAAACGGATGCCAGAGGGCCGACGTGCTCATGGTCCCGATACTCCGACGCCCAGGAGATCGGGCACTGAAAAATTTGCTTCGAACGCTTCCCGCAGCGCCTCGCTATTGAGGTTCGCAAGCTTCGGCAGACGCCCGAGGCGCCGCACGCCTCCGAATGACGATATTGTGCGTTCGCTATCCGCATTTTCCTCTCCAATGAAGGCAATGCCGAGTATGGGAATAGCGCGCCGCTTTAGCGCTTCGATCGACAGTAGAGAATGATTGATCGTGCCGAGCCGCGTCGAAGCACAAAGAATGACGGGCAGTTTCCAGGCAGCGAGCAAATCGATTTGCAGCAGGCGTCTCGTCAACGGAACCTGGAGACCGCCCGCAAGCTCGATGACCAGGGGCGCCGGCAAAGCTTGCGGACGCAAGCGTCCTGCGTCAATTTCGATGCCGTCGCGCTCGGCAGCGAAGTGCGGCGATGCCGGTGTATTGAGTTTGTAAACTTCCGGCAGAATGCGCGATGATGCGACCCCGCTCAGGCGCTCAACAGTTTGCGCATCGGTATCGCCCGAAAGACCGGCCTGCACGGGCTTCCAATAATATCCGTCGAGCGCTCGCGTGAGCGCTGCGGCGAAAACAGTTTTTCCGATATCGGTATCCGTTCCGGCGACGACGACTCGCACGCTCATGCCACAACCTCGGCCTCAGCGGCAACGAGATCGGTAAGCAGCCGCGAAAGCATGGCCTCATCGGCATTGAGCGTAATCGTGAGCCGCAGCCGGGACGTACCTTCCGGAACGGTCGGAGGCCGAATGGCACGAATATCGTAGCCTCGCGCTTTCATAGCCGAGGCGAGTGCAACCGCCGCAGCGTCTGCTCCAATAATGATCGGTTGGATTTGCGATCTCGACGGCGCAAAATGCGTCCTCTCCGCCAATTCACGGCCGGTGAAGGCTATGAGCTGGTGCAGCTTTTCGCGCCGTTCGGGCTGTGTCCTGCAAAGTTCGAGAGCCGCACGAACAGTCGCGGCAGCAAGCGGCGACGGCGCGGTAGCATAGATGAAGGCACGCGCGCGATTGACGAGAAAATCGCGTATCGTTTTCGGTGCCAGCACAAGCGCCCCCATCGCGCCGAGCGCCTTTCCACATGTGTGTAGCGTGATGATGTTCGGCTGACCTTCGAGATGCGCCGCAAGCCCGCGCCCGTCGGGTCCGAAAACGCCGGTCGCATGTGCTTCATCGATCATAAGCATCGCACCGTGACGCTGCGTAAGGGCGGCAAGCTCATCAAGCGGCGCGCAGTCGCCGTCCATGCTGTAGAGACTCTCGACGACAATCCAGACTTGTCCGGTCCCGCCTTTCGCGCGCCATGCTTTGATGACATCTTCGATGTTCTGCGGTTCATTATGACGAGCAGCGGCCGCCTCCGCCTTAGAAAGCCGCATTCCATCGTGTACGCTGGCGTGGATCAATTCATCATAGACGATGAGATCCCCACGGGACGGCAACGTCGCCATCAAGGCCATATTGGCAATGAAACCGCCGCCGAAAAAAAGCGCCGTCTCGGCTCCGAAAAATTTTGCAGCTTCAGCTTCGAGCGCTTCGTGCTCGGGATGATTGCCGCGCAGCAGACGTGAACCGCCTGCGCCGACAGGAACGCCACGCGCGACGGCGGCCATGACGGCATTGGCCATCTCTTGCGATTGCGCGAGTCCAAGATAATCATTCGACGTAAAATCGATGCCCTGCAGCACGTCGAGCGATCTCAAACGGCCCCGCCGCTGCAAGGCATCGAGCGCGCGCTCAAGATTGGAGGGCATCCTGTCCACCCGCGCATACCGCGGGCTCATGGTCGGAAGATTGTTCGATATTGAGTTCAAGCGGCTCAAGTCCAAGCTTCGCGAACAGAACGCTGTCCTTGTCCTCGCCGGGGTTGTCGGCGGTCAGCAGCGTATCGCCGACGAAGATCGAGTTCGCGCCGGCAAAGAAGCACAGTGCCTGCATCTCGTCGCTCATGTCCGTGCGCCCGGCCGAAAGCCTCACGAAAGACCGAGGCATCATGATGCGCGCGACTGCGATTGTCCGCACGAAGTCGATTGGATCGATGCGCTTTGCATCTTCGAGAGGCGTACCGGGAATTGCGATCAGCATATTGATCGGCACGCTCTCCGGATGCTCGTCGAGATTGGCGAGCGTCACCAGCATATCGACGCGATCTTCGCGCTCTTCACCCATGCCGACGATGCCGCCCGAACAAACTTTCATGCCTGCGTCGCGAACCCGCGCCAGCGTGTCGAGGCGGTCGGCATAAGTCCGTGTCGTGATGACCTTGCTGTAATAGGCTTCCGACGTATCGACGTTGTGATTGTAGTAGTCGAGACCGGCATCGCGCAGGCGAACGATATCGTCGTCCGTCAGCATGCCAAGTGTCATGCACGTTTCCATGCCAAGCGCCTTCACGCCTTCGACCATCGCGACGACTGTATCCATGTCGCGCGCCTTGGGGCTGCGCCAGGCCGCACCCATGCAGTAGCGGGTCGCGCCGGCATCCTTGGCTTTCTTCGCTTCCGAGATAACGCGTTCGACCTCCATAAGCTTCGAGGCCTTAAGCCCCGTCTTGTGATGGGCCGATTGGCTGCAATAACCGCAATCCTCCGCACAGCCACCAGTCTTGATCGACAGCAAACGGCTCATCTGCACTTTGTTGGGATCGAAGGTTGCGCGGTGGATCGTTTGCGCTCGATAGAGCAGGTCCATGAGCGGCAGTTCGTAAAGCGCCAGCGCCTCCTCGCGCGTCCAATCATGCCGGACGGCAGAAGCCGCCCGAGCCGGTGTCCGTGCTAAGTCAAATTGAGTAACGCTGGATGGCATGTGCTGGGCAGTCTCCGAGCGGACGGTGCGTCCTATCACCTGATGTTTGCACCGCTTCCGCCCTGTGCCGCAACCATCAAAATGCCTCTCTCAGCCGGAATCCGGATCAAGGCCGAGGTCGCGCGCACTTCGTTAACAGAAGTGTCGGCGCAATTGGCTCAATTCAGGTCCTCGGGGAGCGGCGGCAGAATGCCGAACGAAACCCCGTCCTCCAACAGAGCTTGCGCTTCGTCTCGGGTCGAACTACCCCGAATATTGCGCTCTTGGGCCTCGCCGAAATGAATCTTGCGAGCCTCATCGGCAAACTTCGTGCCGACGTCTTCCGAATTCTCGATGATGACTTTCTTGAGTGCACGAAGAACACCGAGGGTCGGGGTGTCCGAAAGATTTTCGGGCGTTACCTGCTTCGAAACGGAAGCATTTCCCCGCTTTGAAACGACGGCGGGCGCCATGGGCTGTTTCGCGACGTCCGTCGAGCCGCAAAGCGGGCACTGAACGGCAGCGGAGCGCAATTGCGCATCGTAATCGGCGATCGATCGAAACCAGCTTTCGAATTCGTGGCCGTCCTGGCACCCGAGGTGGTATTTGATCATGACTTGCGTATCGTTTCGAATTGAAGTGGCTGCGCCTCGGTAATGTCGAATGCGCGATCATGCGTCAGCGATGGGATTTTGCCGCGAACCTCGTCGATGCGGCGCGTATCGACGTCGGCGACGATGACGCCGGGCTCCACGCCGCCTTCGGCCAGGATCTCGCCCCAAGGCGAAATAATGAGGCTATGGCCGAACGTTTCACGTCCGTTCTCGTGCTTGCCGCCTTGGGCTGCCGCGAGGACAAACGTTTCCGTTTCGATGGCACGCGCTCGGAGCAGCGTATGCCAATGAGCTTCGCCGGTGATCCGCGTAAAGGCAGCCGGGCTTGCAATAAAACGCGCGCCATTTTTTGCGAGCGCCCGATGTAAGGCCGGGAAACGCAAATCATAGCAGATCGTCAGCCCTAGTTTGCCAAATGGCAACTCGGCGAGAACGGCCTTTGAGCCCGCTTGATAATTGACGCTTTCGCTGTAGACCTCGCCATTTCCAAGATCGACATCGAACATATGAATTTTGTCGTAGCGCGCCGCGATCTCACCATCGGGCGCAAAAAGGTACGACCGATTAGCGAGCCGCCGCTCTCCGACTTTTACAGCCATCGAGCCAATATGCAGCCAAATGCGATGCTTGCGCGCCGCCGCAACAAACGCAGCGAGCGCTTCATTCCCCTGTTCCGGTTTCGTCTCTGCCATCAGACGGTCCGGATCAATTTCCATCAGCGTCGTGCACTCGGGCGTCTGGATGTAGTCGGCCCTCTCGGCGACAGCCTCTTCAATCAGCGCAATTGCATCCGAAACATTGCGAGCGATATCGCGTCCGGCGCACATCTGGACCAGCGCGGCGCGAAAAGCCGAATTAGACGAAGAGGACATGCCTAGGCCGATGCCGTCTGAGTGAGCAGCGCATCGAGCTTGCCGGAACGCTCCAGGTCGAAGAGATCGTCACAGCCGCCGACATGGACATTGCCGATCCAAATTTGCGGAACGGTGTGCCGTCCGCCAGATCTCGCTCTCAAATCGGCGCGCAAATCGCTCCGGCCCGTCAGATCGATTTCCTCAAAGGCCGCGCCTTTGCGCCTCAACAGGTCTTTGGCCATGTGGCAGTAGCAACAATTGCCCGCCGTATAGACCGTTACCTTATGCATCCTCGGCGCTTCTCCATACGCCCAATGTTTGCCCGAATCCAAACTACGCTGTTCGTGAGGTCATGCAACCTTGATCCGGTATTTTGCGCCTCTGTGCCGCGCCTTTGCAACGCAATCGGCCAACAGAATTACATGTTCGAAACGATGGCAAGCGCCAAGACATCGACGCGACGCGCGCCCGCCCTTTTCAGCGCCTTTGCAGCTGCTGAAGCCGTTGCGCCCGTCGTGATAACGTCGTCGATCAAAACTATGGCTTTTCCGGCTATTGTCCCGATCTCGCGCGCAGGAACGTGAAATGCACCCGCCACGTTCCTTTTCCGCTGTTGTCGCGTAAGGCCGACCTGCCGCGGCGTCGAGTAGGATCGGGCAAGCGCAAAAGGTTTCACCGGTTTCTGGGCGATCCTGCCAATTTCGGCCGCGAGAATTTGCGCTTGGTTAAAGCGCCGTGTGAGAAGTCGCCAGCGCGCCAGCGGGATCGGAACCAGAACATCGGCATCGGCGAGAAGTTCGTGCCCGGCTTCCACCAGCCAGCGTCCGAAGAGCCGTCGCGCATTATGTGTATCGTGAAACTTGAATGCGTGGATGAGTTCCCGCATCAGGCCGTCGAAGCTTGCGACAGCACGCGCCCGGTCGAAATCCGGCGGATTTGCGACCGCAGCCGCCGAAAGCATGGGACCTCCCGCGTCGTAGGGCATCGGCAGTCCGAGACGGTCGCAAAGAGGTGCGCGCACGAAGCTGATGCGCCGCCAGCAGCTGGGACAAAGCGCGTCATGGGTCATGATCCGCGCCCGGCAACCGAGGCACAGTGGCGGCAACAGCACGTCGAGCGCCGCTTGTCCCGTGTCGCGAATGGCGCGAAACAGGTGCCCAGCATGAACCCGTGGAGAACTCGCGTTCTCCTCCACCAACCCCGCCATCTCGTCCGCTGAGTGCATCGCCATTGCCGAACCCTAGCGCAACGCGCTATCGCCAGCGAGAGCTTCCTGGAGCCCACCGCAACATGCCCGGCGCCCCACAGATTTTTGATCAGCGCCTGCTCAGGGTGCGGAAAGACCGGATAGCAGCGCACGGCGCGATCTCCGGCGTAGACTTCCTTATCGCACGTGTCGCTGACGATTTCGCTGATCGTCTCGGCATAGTGCGCCGGGATTTTCCGCTCGCGGCTAATATCGGCGCGTATCACGGCCTATTGAGCGATCGCCTGCGGAATTTGCCGAATATCGGCAAGATCATCGACGTAGAAGCCTCATCTGGAAGCCTCGCTCTCGCGCATGGCGAGAAGATCGCCGCCGATGACGATGCATTGCCGTTCGCACCTCAAAGCCTAGATTTGGTCGTTTCGGGTCTGTCGCTGCACCTCGTCAATGACCTTCCCGGTGCTCTGGCCCAGATCAATCGCGCTCTGAAGCCTGACGGCCTGCTGCTTGCCGCTCTGCTCGCCGGTGACACATTAAAGGAGCTCCGGGAATCCTGGCTGTTTGCCGAATCTGAGCTATTCGGCGGAGCTTCGCCAAGAGTGGCGCCGTTTGCCGACGTCCGAGAGCTCGGAGGGTTGCTGCAGCGCGCGAGCTTCGCATTGCCTGTAGCCGACACCGACAGTTTCCGCGCGACATACGCGTCTCCACTGGCGTTGATGCAGGACCTCAAGGCGATGGCGGCCAGTAATATGCTGACGGATCGGAGCCGTATTCCAGTTTCACGGGGGCTGCTTTTCCGCGCCTGCGAAATTTATCAACAGCGCTCCGCACTCCCGGACGGACGCGTGCCGGCGACTTTCGAAATCGTCACGTTGACCGGATGGGCGCCGCATGAAAGCCAGCAGAAGCCGTTGAAACCAGGTTCGGCGCAGGTTTCGCTGACAGAGGTGCTAAAACCTAAGCCAAAAAATCCCTAAGCCACGGAATAAGAGGCTCGTCAGCCGGTGGCATGCGATAGCGCGAAAGATGGATCGCGCGGACCCACTCGATTTTCTGTCCCTCGCGCGGCGTAATCTCTCCGTCCCAAGTCCGGCAGACATAAAGCGGCATCACGAGATGAAAAGTCTCGTAAGTGTAGCTGGCGAAATTAAAGGGCGCCAAGCATGTTCGGCAAAGCTCAACGTCGAGTTCTTCCTTGATTTCGCGGCAGAGCGCGTCTTCGGGCGTTTCGCCAGCTTCGATTTTGCCGCCTGGAAATTCCCAGAAACCCGCCATCGGCTTGCCTTCGGGGCGCTGGGCGATCAGGACGCGCTTGTCATCGTCGATCAGTGCCACTGCTGCGACGAGAACGAGCGGCTTCATGACCGCCGCCTCAAAAGATATGCCGTCTCGGTGAGCTTGGTAACGCCACGCCGCTTGAGATTGCCACTTGCGCCAAGACCATCGCGCGCTTCAAGAACTTCGATCGTGAAGGCATCGCCATAGAGGCGTTCGACTTCGCTGCGCGATACAGAGAACGGCGGCCCCGAAATCTCGCCATCCGGATATTCGATCGCAATCAAGAAAATAACGGCATTTTCCGGCGCGATCTCCGTGAGCTTCCGCGCATAGCGCACCCTAAGGTCCGGAGGAAGCGCAATCAAAGCGGCGCGATCGTAAACGGCAACGGCATCCTTGATCGTATTGGCCGTGACTTCGAAAAAGTCGCCGCGGTAAAGGCTGAATGGCCCGGCGGCAAAAACATCGAACGGTCCTTCCGTACTTACGTCGGGAACCTGACCGCCATCCTTGAAAAATTCCCCTACAGCGACTTCGGAAAGTTCGACGCCAATGACACGATGACCCTGCGTTGCGAGCCACACCATGTCGCGGCTCTTGCCCGAAAGCGGCACAAAAACGGTGCTCGCGAACGGCAACCCGAGCGTCGGCCAAAACTTTTCCAGTTGCTCATGAATATGCGGCTGATGAAATCCAATGTCGCGCCGTTGCCAACGTTCGGTCCAGAAAGCCTTGTCCATGAGGTCTATGCATCAACTTCGATAATCTGCGTTGATCGACACATACGCGTGTGTCAGGTCGCAAGTCCATACCGTCGCGGACTCTTTGCCGACACCAACAGCAATTCGGATCTCGATTTCGCGGTTCTTCATGTATGCGGCGACAGTCTTTTCATCGTAGTCGTCAGCGCGTTCGCCATTGCGCGCCACGCAGTATGGCCCGAACCAAATGGTGAGCTTATCGCGATCGGCAGCCTCGCCGGATTTCCCGACGGCCATGACAACGCGGCCCCAGTTCGGATCCTCTCCAGCGATAGCAGTCTTGAGGATGGGCGAATTGGCGCAGGAAAGAGCAATTTTTCGTGCGGCGTGCCACGTCTTCGCGCCCTCCACGTTGAATGTGACGAACTTCGATAGGCCCTCGCCGTCTTTTGCAACCTGGATCGCGAGATCGCGCATCAAGTCATGCAGAGCATTCGAGAAATCTCGCAGTTTCTTGGACCCGACTTTCGTAATCGCCTTTTGGCCGCGCGCAGCCGCGGCGCCGGTCGCGAAGAGAAGGCACGTATCACTGGTGGATGTATCTCCATCCACCGTCATGCAATTGAAAGTCGTCTGGACATGCTCGGAGACCAAATCCTGCAAAACATCGGCCGGCAGTGCGGCATCGGTGAAGATAAAGGAGAGCATTGTCGCCATATCAGGAGCGATCATCCCCGCACCCTTACAGAAGCCGTTAATCGTGACTTCCGTTTCTCCGATTATGGCTTTCCGCGTCGCGAGCTTCGGATAGGTATCCGTCGTCATGATCGCTCGCGCAGCCTTTTCGAACGCATCTGGCTCCGCGCGCTCGGCAAGTCCGGCAAGAAGATGGGCAAACTTTCCCGCATCAAGCGGCTCGCCGATCACGCCGGTCGAAGCGACGAATACTTCGTACGGCTTGCAGCCTACGGCCTCCGCCGCATGCTCAACGGTAAGATCGACAGCTTCACGCCCCTTTTTTCCCGTGAATGCGTTGGCATTGCCTGAATTGACCACAAGAGCGCGCGCAAAGCCTTTCCTCAGATGTTTGCGGCAAAGAAGAACAGGCGCCGACGCAGTCTTCGATTGTGTCAGCACGCCAGCGACTGTGGTCCCCTCGGCGAGCACCGCGAGTAGGAGATCGGTCCGCTTTTTATACCGGATACCGGCTTCGGCCGTGGCGAACGTCACGCCGTCGATCGGCGGAAGCTTCGCAAGAGATGTCGGCGAAAAGGGAGAAACGCTCGAAACTTTGCCCATGAGAGACCTCCGATCAGGCGCGAGGCTCCCTGAAACAGATCGGGCTGCCATAATCAAGCAGCCCGATCGGCAATTCAGATAAAGATGACGGTTATGAGCCTAGGGCTTCGGCGCATCCTTGGGAGCCTCTTTCGGGGCTTCTGCAGCTGGCGCCTTGGCAGGTTCGGACTGCTTCGCGATCATGGCATTGCGATCGTCGACCGCCTTTTTGATTACCGGATCGACCACTTCGATCTTCGCCTTGGCTCGTAGATCGACCGCCGACTTTTGCGCTTTCTGCAAGAGGAGCGACTGGACAATCCGGTCCTTTACGATTTCGAACGCCGGCGGTTGCTTTGTTCTGCGATCCTCAAGCTTGATCAGGTGCCAGCCGAACTGCGTCTTTACGGGATCCGAAACCTCGCCCTTCTTCAGCTTGAAGACGACATCTTCGAATTGTGGCACCATCTGCCCATGGCCGAAGTAGCCGAGGTCGCCGCCGTTGTCCTTTGAGCCCGGATCTTTTGAGTTCTCTTTGGCAAGTTGAGCAAAATCGGCACCTTTGTCGAGTTTTGCTTTCAAAGCTTTCGCTTCATCTTCGGTTTCGACCAGAATATGCCGCGCCGAAACTTCCTCTTGCGGCTTCAAAAGCTTGACCTGATCGTCGTAAACCTTGCGTGCATCGGCATCGGTAACCGACGCCTTGATGACCTTGTCGAAATAGACTTCGCGTAGCGCCCGGCGCTTTAGGTATGCAAGGCGCGTCTTGTAATCCGCACCGTCTTCGAGTTTTTGTGCCTGCGCAGCTTCCGCGAAAAGCTGGTTATCGATCAGGAATTCGAGAAGTGACGTCCGCTTTTGTGCCGCGGGCATCGTTCCCATATCGCTGCCGATTTCGCCCTCTGCGACGGCAAGGTCGCCTTCGGTGATAGGTTGGCCATTGATCGTGGCGACGACTTTCGCGCTATCGACCTTTTGATTGTCCTTTGCATCATCGGCATAAGCCGTTGGTATTGCGGCGCCTAAAAGCGCGACCGCAAATGCGACCGTAAGGGCGGTTGGGGCGGTGCGCTTCATGGGTATAAGCTCCAAGCTGGGTTCGCAGACGAGCTGCGAAGAAAGCAATATGAACTGCAACAGACGTCGCAAATCCGGGGTAAGTTGGCCTCGATACCGGTCCGGGGCCGGAAAACCAAGTTAATATTTGGTCGATGCAGTAAAACTTTGATCTTCTTTGCCCAGGTTCAGAACATTGACAGTTAGGGGGGCGAGTTCTTATGTCTGCCCCAGACCGGGTTGGGTTTTCCGGCCCGGCTCGAACCACGTAGAAGTGCCGAGGGAACCTGATGCAGGCGTGGCGGGGAGGCCCTTGCCGCGCATTTTCTGCTGAATGGAACCCCAGGTGAACGCAACCGCAAGTCCAGGCGCCTCAAGCGTCCAGGGCGACTATGTTTTTTAGGACGGTTTTAAGATGCTCTCGTTCGGTGGCTTTGCTTCGAAAATTTTCGGTTCGTCGAACGAGCGAAAAGTAAAAGGCTTCAGAAGCCGCGTCGCGGCGATCAATGATCTCGAGAGTGAGGTCAGCGCGCTGTCCGACGACGAACTCCGTGCGCGCACCGAACTTTTTCGCAAGCAGCTTGAAGAGGGAAAGACGCTCGACGATCTGCTGGTCCCGGCATTCGCGACAGTACGCGAGGCGGCAAAGCGGACCCTCGGCCAGCGCCACTTCGACGTTCAGCTGATTGGCGGCATGGTTTTGCACCAGGGCGACATAGCCGAAATGCGCACCGGCGAGGGCAAGACACTGGTCGCGACCCTCCCTGTCTATCTCAACGCCTTGACGGGCAAAGGCGTCCACGTCGTCACCGTCAACGACTACCTTGCCAGTCGCGACGCCGAATGGATGGGTCGCGTTTATAGGTTCCTCGGCCTCACCGTCGGTTGCATCGTGCACGACATGACCGATGAGCAGCGCAAGATCGCGTACGCTTGCGACGTAACTTACGGCACGAATAACGAACTCGGCTTCGATTATCTTCGCGACAATATGAAGATGAACCGGGACGAGATGGTCCAGCGTCCCCACGTCTACGCGATCGTCGACGAGGTCGATTCGATCCTGATCGATGAAGCACGCACGCCTTTGATCATTTCCGGTCCCCTCGAAGACCGCGCCGAGCTTTATCAATCGATCGACGAAATGATGAAGCACGTCACGCCGGAAGATTTCGAGCTGGACGAAAAACAGCGCCAAGTTTCGTTCACCGAAGCTGGCAATGAAAAGATGGAGCAAGCGCTTCAGGAAGCCGGGCTCCTGAAGGGCACGCTGTACGATATCGACAACGTTACGATCGTCCATCACCTCAATCAGGCGCTGAAGGCGCACAAGCTCTTCCAGCGGGACAAAGATTACATCGTCAAAGGCGGCGAGGTGGTCATCATCGATGAATTTACCGGCCGCATGATGCCTGGACGCCGCTATTCGGAAGGGCTGCATCAGGCACTCGAAGCCAAAGAGCACGTCGAAATCCAGCCCGAGAACCAGACGCTCGCCTCGATCACGTTCCAGAACTATTTCCGCCTTTACAAAAAGCTCGCCGGCATGACGGGCACGGCTTTGACGGAAGCCGACGAATTTATGGACATTTATGGGTTGGAGGTCATTGACATTCCGACCAACGTTCCGGTGCGTCGCATCGACGAGGACGATGAAATCTATCGGACGCAGAAGGAAAAGCTTGGAGCTATCGTCCAGTCAATTGCGGAAGCCAAGGATCGCGGCCAGCCCATCCTCGTCGGTACGGCGTCGATCGAGAAATCGGAGCAGCTTTCTGAGCTTTTGAAGGACGCCAAGTATTTTCGCGATCTCGCGCGCTCCCTCGAACAGCAAGCTGCAGCGCTAAAGCCTGGCAAAGAGGAAGAGCTCCGCAAACATCTGACCGATATGGCGGCTCTCTTGACCAGGTACGCTTCCGAAGCGAAAGGCGGTCGGCCGCCGATAGAGCACAGTGTTTTGAACGCGCGCTATCACGAGCAGGAAGCGAATATCGTGGCCCAGGCCGGTGTTCCCGGTGCCGTAACGATTGCAACGAATATGGCGGGCCGTGGCACCGACATTCAGCTTGGTGGCAACGCAGAATTCCGTCTGCGCGATTGGATTGCCGAAGAGACTGAGAAAGGCGCGCCGCCAAGTGACGACGCCATTGCGAAGAAGCGAGAAGAACTGATCGCTGACGTCGCCGAAAAGAAACAAAAGGCATTGGAAGCCGGCGGCCTTTACGTGCTCGCAACCGAGCGCCACGAAAGCCGCCGCATCGATAACCAGCTTCGCGGCCGTTCGGGCCGCCAGGGCGACCCGGGCCGCTCCAAGTTCTACCTCGCGCTCGACGATGATCTGATGCGCATCTTCGGCTCGGAGCGGATGGACAAGGTGCTCCAGACGCTGGGCTTGAAGGAAGGCGAAGCGATCACGCATCCGTGGATGAACAAGTCGCTCGAAACCGCTCAGAAAAAGGTCGAGCAGCGCAACTTCGATATCCGTAAGCAGATCCTGAAATATGACGACGTGATGAATGACCAGCGCAAGGTCATCTTCGATCAGCGTCTCGACATCATGGGCGAGGACGACGTTTCCGAAACGATCTCCGAGCTTCGCAACGAGCTGGTTGAGCAACTCGTCCCGCGCTATATCCCACCGGCGGCCTACGCCGAGCAGTGGGACATCGCTGGCTTGAAAGAGCAAGTGAGCGAAATTTTCGGTCTTGATCTCCCCATCGAGGCATGGGCTGCCGAGGAAGGGATCGCCGACGAGGAAATCCGGGATCGCATCAAAGCGGCGGTGGAGGCCAAGGTCGAAGCGAAGACCAATGAACTTGGCACCGAACTCTATCGCCAGATCGAGAAGATGGTTCTTTTGCAAACCCTCGATCACCTATGGCGCGAACACCTCGTCACGCTGGAGCATTTGCGCCAGGTCATCGGTTTCCGCGCCTACGGTCAGCTAGATCCTTTGAACGAATATAAGTCGGAAGCCTTCATCCTGTTCGAGAACATGCTCGGCAGGTTGCGCGAGAACGTCACCGGCCAGCTGATGCACGTCGAGCTTGCGCCGCCCGAGGAGCAGCCTGCACTACAACCCGTCGATTTACCGCCGATGGTGGCGCACCACGTCGATGCAACAACGGGCTTCGATGAGTTCGAGCAGGACCCCGAACTGGCGATGGCCGATGCAGCGATCGCCGGTGCCCGCGCGCGCCGCAATACAGCGCCCGAGGTCGAGAAGCGTGCGCCCATTCAAAGCCGCCGCAGCGAAGGCGCCATAAATCCCGACGATCCCACAACCTGGGGCCGCGTTTCGCGCAACGCACCCTGCCCATGCGGCTCAGGCAAGAAATACAAGCACTGCCACGGCAAGACGGACGTCGCTTAGTTAGGCAGTAGAAGCGCCTATCGTCGTACGTGCAGAACTTAATCATCTCGCTCTTGGCGTGGCTCGTACGCCGGGGCGAGATGCAGCCCTTCGACATTGCCTACAGGCCCTTCTCCAAGGGTTCGTCACTTTTGCGGTGTCGGCCCGTAGCTACGTCAACCCCAAACCAATTCAGGCATTGTGATCGAACGATCATCAAGCCGTAGCTAGTGTGTCTGAAAAATGGGCAATATCTATTTTGAAATCGCCGTCCATCCACTCGTGACCCCGTTGGGATTAACTATAGCTGCCGCCAGAAAATACAGCGGATTGAAATTTTGAGCGGAAAGTTCGTGGCCAGGCAATCGCCACGATCAGCCCTCGCATTGGATGGATCTATTCGGGGAAAGTAAGCTTAACTATTTATGATCAACGTCGTTATTCGATACGCCGATTACAACGGAGATGTGATAGTGGGCTATTCCTGATTTCAATTCAACGTGTTGTTCCGGCTGGCCTGTATGCGCTTCCCCGCCATTGATGGACTGAGAGCTTATCTTGCATGGACTGTGGTTGCCGCACACATCGTTTGGTATACCGGCGCAGCGGAAGTTTTTCACAGGCTGCATAGGGCGGGAGATTTTGGTTACTACGCTGTCTTAATTTTTATAATGATAAGCGGGTTCGTTATTGCGCATTTGGTTCTCGAAACGCGCGAGCCATATCAAGATTTTATCACGAAGCGCTTTTTTAGAATTTATCCCGTCTACGCCTTCTGTCTCGTTCTCGCGGTAGTCAGCACGCACGCATACGACCATTTGATCCTCACTCGGCCGTGGGGTGCGATGACCCCCAATGTCGATATTGTTGAGCATGAGCAATTGTCCTTGCATGGCTATGGCTTCGCAAAACACTATTTGGCTCATCTCACGCTCTTGCACGGCCTATTCTCGGATGATCGACTCTATGGCTCCGCGAGAATGTTCCTGGCCCCTGCCTGGAGTCTATCGCTCGAATGGCAGTTCTATCTTCTCGCGCCTTTAATTATCCCTCTGATGCTAACGCCGGTTGCGCCAGTGATGATGGCCGCTACGGCGATAGTCGGATTGGTCGCTTTTAAGTATGGGGCTATTGGACATTTCGAGCTTCCGAGCACGCTTGCATTCGGCGGCGCATATTTCTTGCTCGGTATACTCACGCGTCTGATGCTGCCAACTTTCCCAGTCGTTCGTCGCGACTACGTGATCTCGGTTTTCGCGGTCTGCTTGGCAATCGCGCTGACAGATCAATTTGTGCCTATCATATTTTGGGCGATCTTTGTTTTCTACTTACGGAGTCAATACTCAAAAAAACGGCACAACGAAACTCCGGGAAGCGCAGGGGATTTGATTTTTTCCTCGCGAATTATGCAGACCTTAGGAAAGTGGTCTTACTCAACCTATCTAGTTCACGTGCCCATAATTCAGCTGCTGATGGTCGTCTTCGCGGAATTACGCTTGAATTTTTATGCAAATATCCTTGCTGTTATCGCTTTCACTATCCCGATTACATTATTCGCGTCGTATTTTCTGCACACGTTCATTGAACTCCCATTTATTGAGTTCGGCAAAAGACGTGTCGCTCAGAGAGGTCGCACGATGCCTGCCCGGTCTTAAACGGTAACCTATACGAGATGTCCCTAATCGCGCGCCATCGCTATGTTTGAGCGCGAAAGCTGCATCAAGGCAGATTTGTATGCTGCGGCTGAAAGCCTCCATCGCAGTCGCGCCTTCCCGCGTCGAAAGCTCAATGCGAGCTGGTATTGGATGATGAATCGCTGGAAGCGGCCACGTCGTCGCTGTTGCCGTGGCCATGCCCACCCGCCGCGATCCGGTCGGACAGTGCAAGAAGCACGCTTGAGACGACGAACACGACGTGAATGACGACGAGCCAGAGCAGCTGCTTTTCGCGCTCGGGCGTCACGGGGCCGAGAGACATGAACTGCCGTAAAAGCTGCACCGCGGAGATTGCAACGATCGACGACAGCATCTTCAATTTCAGCGCGCCGAAGTCGATGGTCCCCATCCACTCGGGCCTGTCTCCATGATCCGAATGATCCATTTTCGAGACGAAGTTCTCGTACCCAGAGAAGATCACAATGATCAGAAGCGATCCCGTCAGCGTCAGATCGACAAGCGTCAATAATCCAAGAATGACGTCCGATTCCGTAGATGAAAATGCGGTCGTTCCAAGATGCAGGAGTTCGGCTGCAAATTTGATCAGCAGAATGATGAGAGAAATTGCCAGCCCGAAATAGAACGGCGCAAGAATCCAGCGCGAACTGAAAAGAAGATTTTCAAGTGCAATCTCGACGCGCTTGGCAATGGTCTTATCGGCCATGTCTTAGCTATTCCTTCATTGCTGTCTGACTTCGCTGCCAGACTTTGCATGTATCGCAGGACACGACTGCGCAAGGCAAGCGCCGGAAATGTGAGCAAACCCGGAATTAGCGCACAAGTGGCCAGGAGAATGTGGGAACGGGCGGATCTGCCTCAAGGCTCGATTGGATTTGCGGAATAGGCCGCGTGACGTTTGCGGCGTGCGCCGTCAATTTGGGAAGCTCTTGCGTCGGGTACGGTACATCGCTCAGCCATTGGTCCTGCTCGCGGATTGCTGTCAATGTCGGTCCACACGCTTCGAGCGGGCCGGCGGACTCTTTGGCCTGTGCCTCCCGGAAAATATAGCGGCCGCTGCACACGCTGATGATCGGCGGACGCTTCGTCCGCTCGAACATATCGTAGCCTTCCTTGAGATTGTTCCAATAGGCAATCCACGGAGACGAACTCTGGGCGGCCATGGCCTTGTCCGTCATCCGGAACGGATAGATGTGTACCGGCACGATCCGCTCGCCGGCATCCATCGCCGCAACCGTCAGCTGATGAATTTCATCCGAAACGGGATTTGTCATCGCGAAGCAGCCGATAGATGAGCATCCCCCGTGGATCAGGATCATCGATCCGGTCCGCGCTTGCGACTGATCGAGAATGTTCGGATATCCGATATCGAGCGATTTTGGCCAACGACCGACATGGTGGGTCTGCGACTTGGCCAGAGTATAATAGCCTTCAGGTGCTTGGCGGTCGCCGTCACGCAGCTTCGGGCCGAGCGAGCCGGACCAATGGCAAATCGGATAGGTTGCAAAAAGGACGTAGCTGTCGCCCTTCTCCTTCCAGATCTCAAGCTCCGACTCCGCCTTGAAGATTCGGATCAAGATCGGATCGGCAAGCGTAACGCCTTTATCTCGCAACCGCTCCTGCAAGACGGCAACATCCGGCGTACCCGGGAGCGGCAACGCACCGACTGCAGCTGCGCGCTGACGTTCTATGCGATCCGCCGCGACGTCTTTCAACTCTATCGTCAACGCGCACGCCATCCCGACGCCGGTGAAAGCGATGCCCACCGCCGCGAATAGTGCCAGCTGAATAAAACGACGCAGTGTCATGGATGGTTTGCGACCGAGTCACCCGCCCAATCACATGGGCAGGATAGTATCGCGCACGATCGACGATCCGAAGTGTCTTTTTGCCAACACTTGGGGATAGAATCATACGCTCAGTCGAACACATCCGAGGGTCAGACCCGGCGGATCAGCCGAAGCGGCCACGCGAAGCGCCGATCGCTCGGCTATCACGTCTCACCAGCCGTAATAATAGCGGCTCCGGTAACGCCGGACATAATACCCGCCGTAGGGATCATAGGGCACATATCGCGGTGCCGGTACGGCGTAGTACGTGACCGGAGGCGGATAGTACGCGGCAGGCGGATAAACGTATGCATACGGAGGAGCGTAATAATAACGCGGATAATAGGCCGGCCCGTAATACCAATAGCGATGATTGACCTTGGTAATTTCGTTAGAATGATTGGTCGCGATCGCAGGCGATGGCGATAAACCTACGACACCCGCCGCAGCCGGTGCCGAACTGACTCCGAGTGCGGCTAAACCGGCGGCCGAAACGACCGAAGCGAGCCACGCTTTACGCATTACCGATCTCCCATGTTCGCTCGATAAAGCTTGTTTAGCGTATTCCGCAGTCGGAGGCGATTAAATTGAAGCGCAGTATAAGGTAAATTTCCATTCAGCTTATTGCGCCAAATTTGGTAAATAGGGGTGCAATAAAAGCGAATTAATAAATTTCCAATTGAGCGAATAAAAAAGGAAGAGCACCAATATCTGACCTGCGCTCGATCGCGCGAATTATATCATCCGCACGCTGATGATGTCTATCCTTCACCTGTCAGGCCATTGCAGCGGCTATCGATTGGCAGACTGCCGTCGAAGCCGGGCCGATCCGTCTCGAAACGGTAGCGGCCGCCGCACACCGAGACTCTTGGCGGAAGCCCGTTCTTTTCAAAGAGATCGTTGCCTGTCTTGAGATTGCGCCAGAAATCGGCGTTGGGATCGTTCCCGTGCTCTGCTAGCGCGGCGTCTGTCATGCGGAAAGGATAGACCTGTACCTGGAAGCGCTTCTGTCCGCTGGCCAGTGCCGCTGTGACCAGCTGCCAAATCTCGGCAATCTGAGCGTCCGTCATGGCAAAGCATCCGATGGAGCGGCAATTGCCGTGCACCATGATGAGCGATCCGGTTCGCCCTTTTGCCCGGTCGAATGCATTAGGATAGCCGAGATTGAACGAGCGATAGAAACGGCTGTTCGGATTGAGCGCCGAGGCATCGACCGTATAGAAGCCCTCAGGCGACTGGCCATCGCCTTCCCGAAGCTTTGGTCCAAGTGTGCCGGACCAAAGACAGATCGGATACGCCGTGAAAAGATGAAACGCGCCGTCGCGCTGCATCCAGACTTCGAGCTCGAATTCGCGCTTGAAAATCCGGATCAAAATGGGCGCGCCCTTTTTCAGTTGGCGCGCGGCGAGACGCTCCGAGAAGCGTGCGAGATCGGGCTGACCCGGCAGTGGCAATCCGGATTCAGCCCTGAAAAAGCGCTGACTGCGCTCGTAATCAATAAGCGCATCGTCACCGAAAAATCGCGGAATCCAAATCGGAGCGAATGTGTAAGCAGCAAAACCCGCCCCCAAGGCGGTCAAGAGAAACAACCCCACACCGCGCCAACGCCGCCGGGAGCGAGGGGCCTTTGAGATCTGGCTGGGATCAGACATGGAAAAAGCGCCACAGGCTCAGTTGGCGTTGGCGATCGGCATGCTGGAATAGGACTGCGCACTCTGCCGCCGCTTCGCCGCGTTAATGTCTGCAATCGTCGGCTCGACATCCGGATTGGTGATACCTTTGAGCTTGTTGCCCTTGGCAATGTCGATTTCCGCCGGTTCGGGCAATGGCTTGAACGCCGCGACGACCGGCCGTGAAAGCGGCGGGCAAGGGCCGGAAGGATCAGGCCGGCTTTGCGCAACGGCGTTGACGACATATCTTCGCTCGCAGACGACGACACTCGGCGGCACACGATACTTCTCGAAATAATCGTACCCCTGCTTTAGGGTCTTCCAATAGCCATACCACTTGTTGTGCTTCTCGCGTGCCATGCGCGCATCCGTCATGCGAAACGGAAAAGCCTGCAGTTGAAAGCTCGGTTGACCCGCTTTCAGCGCTTCGCGCGTCAACCCGTAAATCTCTTCCATCAGCGCATCAGTCATTGCGTAACACCCGGCGGATCGGCAGCTGCCGTGAACCATGACCGAGTCTCCCGTTCGTCCCCACGATTTATCGTAGGCGTTCGGATATCCGACATTGAAGGAAAGATAGTATTTTGAATTGGGATTCATGAGCGCCGGCGTAACGGTATAGAATCCTTCCGGAGCCTGCCGGTCGCCATAGCTCAACTTCGGGCCGATCGTGCCCGACCAATTGCATATTGGGTACGTCTTGAAATGATAGAAACGGCCGTCATCGCGCTGCTTCCAGATTTCAAGCTCCGATTCTTCCTTGAAGATACGCACGAATACCGGTGATCCTGGCTGCATGCCTTTCTTCGCGAGCAATGCCAGCGTTTCTTTGGAAAGCGGAACCTCCGACGGCGGCGGAATGGTGGGCGTGGCTGAGCACGCCGCTAGCATGAGCACAATGGCCAGGACAGCCGATTGGACAGCGACCTTCAACGTCAGCGAGACGCGCGTCAGCACCAATGCGCTTTTCCCCGAACTGTTTCCCCATACCGCGGGCCGGCGGACTATGAACGCGACGAACTCAAGTGTTTACCGGAGTAGCAAGATGCCGTGTCAACTCAAGTTTCGTATCCGAATGCGGCACCGTCTGGACACATGGCGACACACCAGCTGCTTATCGACCGATAGATAAGAAGCGCTCGTGGCGTTGTGCCCGAATATCGTCAGCCGACTTCCCTTCAAACTCCGATAGCATGCGTGCAATCGCGTTGCCCGTCGAGATAATCACCGATTCGCGGTCCCGATGCGCTCCCCCCGTCGGCTCCTTGATGATCGCATCGATAACCCCGAGCTGATCCAGATCCTGCGCCGTAATTTTCATGTTGGTCGCGGCTTCTTCCTTTTTATTGCTGTCGCGCCAGATGATCGAAGCCGCGCCCTCGGGGGAGATGACCGAATAAATCGCATGTTCGAGCATAAGAATGCGGTTGGCCGTCGCTATAGCAATGGCGCCTCCAGAGCCGCCTTCCCCGACGATTACGGCGACGATCGGCACGCCGAGCCGCAAGCAGCATTCCGTCGAACGCGCGATGGCTTCCGCCTGGCCGCGTTCTTCCGCACCGATGCCCGGATAAGCGCCCGGCGTGTCGACGAATGTAATGATAGGCAAGCCGAAGCGATCGGCGAGTTCCATCAGCCGCACGGCTTTGCGGTAGCCTTCCGGACGCGCCATGCCGAAATTGTGCTTTATGCGTTTTTCGGTGTCGGCGCCCTTCTCATGGCCGAGAACGACGACGGATTTGTTGCGAAATTTTCCGATGCCGCCGACGATTGCTTCGTCCTCTGCGAAATAGCGGTCCCCCGCCAGCGGCGTGAAGTCTTCTATAAGCGTACCGATGAAGTCGAGGGCGTGCGGACGCTCCGGATGGCGCGCCACGAGCGTCTTCTGCCATGGCGTCAACCGCGCGTACGTATCGACGAGAGCCGCCTTGGCCTTCTGTTCGAGCTTCGCGATCTCATCCGCAATCTGAGGACCCTTACCCTCCGTCTCCAGTGCTTTGAGTTCGGCAACCTTGCTCTCAAGCTCCAAGATGGGCTTTTCGAAATCGAGATAGGTCCGAAGGGCGGTTGAAGCGTTCACGGGCTGAGGTCTCTCGGTTTATGCAACTGAAGCGTGCGAGGGGAATATCACGCATCCGCGGCGCGACATTCACCCCCTGGCCCGCTGGGTGTCAAGGTAAAGCGGCGCGTTGCGCTAACCCGTCGCTCGAACCGGCCTTAAGCGTTTAACTATCGCCTTCCGACAGCCGTTTCACGATCGGCACAAGGCCGAACATGAGCGCGGCTGCGACCGCGACCAGTGCTGCCTGCGCCAAAAATGAAAGGACGAGCGCATCCGGATCATTGGTCTTGAAGGCTCCGCCGATGTCTCCTGCAAGTTTGTTCCCCAATGCCGCGGCCAGGAACCACACGCCAAGCACGATGCCGGTCATTCGCGCCGGCGCGATGCGCGTCATCGTCGAAAGGCCGACCGGGCTCAATAGCAGCTCGCCGATCGTGAACAGCAGGTAGACGCCAAGGAGCCACAGCGGCGAAACCCGGCTGTCCGCAGCGTAACTGGCGGCCGGAACCATCAGCAGAAATGCGGCGGCGATGAACACAAGAGCCAAGCCGAACTTTGCCGGAGCCGAGGGCTGACTCGCGCCGAGCTTGAGCCATAGGGCAGCGGCAAGCGGAGTCAGAAGGATGACGAAAATCGGATTGGCGGACTGATACCACGCCGACGGAAACGAGAGACCGAAAACTTCGTTTCGCGTCAGCTTGTCGGCAAACAGCGAAAGCGTCGTGCCCGCCTGCTCGAAAATCGCCCAGAAAATCATTGCGGCGATAAAGTAGATCCCGACAGCCGCCAGACGCCGCGCATCGGGATTAGGCCGCGCAGCGCCGTAGAGAGCGGCCATGAGTGGCACGATGACAAAAAGCCATCGCAGCCATTTGAAGCCCGAAACATCGGAGAGAAGCGCCACCGCCAGAAGCCCGAGTGTCGCGATGGCGATATAGAGACCTTCACGCGCGAACGCTGGTTCGATTGCGTTCGGCAGCGGATCCGGATTTTTCAAATCCCGCATTTTCCGTGCGAAGAGAACCATTGAGAGCGTCATGCCGACGCCGGCTGCGGCAAAACCCCAATGCCAGCTGTGCATCGGATCGAAGCCGAGCGCCGACAACCAGTCTTTGAATGTCGAACTTTGCGCCAGGAACCCCGTAACGAGCGGGGCAATGAACGCGCCGACGTTGATGCCCATGTAGAAAAGGGAAAAACCCGAATCGCGACGGACATCGTCGCGAGGGTAAAGCGCGCCGACCAATGCCGAGATGTTTGGCTTGAAAAGCCCCGTTCCGAGCGCAATGAGAATGAGCCCGGCGTAGAAACTCGTGACCGAGGAAATAGCTAAGGCATAATGGCCAGCCGCAATTGTAATTCCGCCAAAGAGGACACTTCGCTTTGCGCCGAGCATCCGGTCGGCGATAAATCCCCCCGGCACGGCTAGCAAGTATACGGCCATGGTATAAAGGCCGTAGATGCTTCCGGCGTTCGGGGTCTTGAACCCCAAGCCGCCCGCTTCGATCGGCGCGACCATGAATAGGATCAGAAGCGCCCTCATCCCATAGTACGAGAAACGCTCCCACATTTCCGTGAAATAGAGAGTCGAAAGCCCATCGGGATGGGCACCAAATCCCAATCCGTGATCGCGGAGTTCGGCAACTGCTGGGCTCATAAACCTAAGACGCATAATGATGGTCTGCCGGCAGGAGCTTCATGCACGTCGGTCGCCGGTCACGACCTTGTTCATCCAGTCCTCGATCGTCGTTGTACCGAGTTGCTCGACCTTTTCACGCTCGGCTGGCCGGACGACGTCCTGCATCGCGTCGATACGTTTCCATTCGCAGAACGGCGTATTTTCTTCGACACCAGGCGCATAACGGGAGGTCTCGACTTTCTTGTAGCGATGGATATAGCGGGGGCAGTTCATCCAGACTTCATGGATCGAAACTTTGACCGCCATCTCGGCATCTTTGAACCCAGCAACTTCTTCTCCGCCGACAATCACCTCGGCCCGGCCCTGCGCGCGAAGGCGGAACGGCTTCTCGAAATCGATGAAGAGCATGCCGATTTCCGCGTTGCCGGAAATATTGCCCATTGAAAGATACATGCCGTTTCCATCGTAGCTCGGAAAGAGAAGCGTATTCGCATCGAGCACCCGGATGAAACCGGCAACACCGCCTTTGTAGGAAACCGTCGGCCGCCCCATGTGATCGATGGTCGAAAGAAAAAACATTTCGCGGCTTTCTATGAAGGCCTTTGCATCGTTGTCGATCTCAGGCTTCACGGCGATCATCTCGATTCGATCGGCCATCGCACGCGTGTCGAACGCCATCTGCATAGCACGATGAATGTCCCCGAATAGACGGCTCATACTAGGATCTCCTTGGTCCACATTTCTTACTTTTTTGTATGTTCCGCTTTCCTCCCTAGGCCTTCGGTTTGGCCAGGGGGTGGTGCGTGTTGACAAGTGCCTTCAGACGTTCCTGCAAGACGTGCGTATAAATCTCGGTCGTTGAAATGTCAGCATGGCCGAGAAGCTGCTGAACGGTTCTAAGGTCGGCGCCACGGTCGAGCAAATGGCTGGCAAACGCATGGCGCAAGACGTGCGGTGAGACACGGTCGGCATGAATTCCGGCTTCTGCGGCCACATCCTTAAGATCCTGCGCAAATCCCTGGCGCGTCATATGACCTGACGCCGACTTGGAAGGGAAGAGCCATTCCGAATTGTCGAATCGGCCGGAAATTTCAAGAAACCGGTCAAGTGAGAGACGCGCCGCCGCATTCAACGGAACAAGTCGCTCGCGCCCGCCTTTACCTTTGATCGCGAAGATACGCGTGTCGCCACGTAGAACTGTTCTAGGCAAGCTGACAAGCTCGGAAACACGCATCCCGGTCGCGTATAGAATTTCGAGCAGGCAGTGAAATCTGCGCGCCCGGAAAAGCGCTCGGCCCTCGGCATCGTGACAGCGCTTCGCCGCTGCCTCAAGAAGCCGGTCGACTTCCGCAACGCTCAGGACTTTCGGTAGCGGCCGCTGCTTTTTCGGTCCCTGAAGTCCGACCGATGGGTCGCTGCCAATGACGCCTTCGGCGAGAAGGAACCCGTAGTACTGCTTGATAGCCGACAGGCGTCGGGACCTGGATGCTGGAGCCTGTCCGGCCCGCGCCAATTCTGAAATGTAGCTTTGGATATGGCCTGCTGTCGCTTCGTGCGGTGAAACGCCAAGATCGGAAAGGTGCTCCAGAAAGCCACCGAGATCATTGCCGTAAGCCTCGATTGTGTTAGCGGACGCGCCTCTTTCGGCGGCGAGCATGTCGAGAAATTCCGTGACATGGCTATCGCGCGCTTCGGCGGGGCTCATATCTTTTTCAGTTCGTTTCAAGACGTGGCCACGAAGGCAGCAACGCTTCGAGACCAAGCCTGCGTGCATCGGCTTCGAGACCGGCGCGTTTCAGCGCACGAATACTGTCGCCGAGCGCGATCAGATTGGCGTCCTCAGCCCCGTTCGGACCGAGTGCCTTCATCACCAGAAGGACTGTGTGCCCGAACTCTTGCTTTTTGGATGCGTTTTGCAGCTCGGTCAGAACACCTGTCTCGGGGAGATAACCCGACGTCGGTTGGGCCGTTTTGTTCGCGGCCTCCCAGAGCGGCAGCGGCACGACGTAATCGAGCGCTTCAAGAACGGTCGTCAGCCGATAGAGTGCAGCGGAAGGAAAGCGACCGTTCTCGGCATAGTTCTCGAGCGGAGCGAAATTCCGGCCGTGATCCGGCTCGTTCGGATTGGCGATGTCGAGCAAGGCGCGCCAGTGGTCGAGACTTCCCCCGCGTCCTGGTTCGCTTCCAAGCCTGATCCAGTCGCGAGCCATATCGTACTGCCCGGATGCAAGGCCGATTTCGACACCCGTCTCGGCAAACCAGCTTACTTCAGGGGCTGGCCTCAGTTCAGCCGCTGCCCGGGCAATCATCTTGTCGGCGATTATTTCGAGCCCCTGATGCTTCGCTTCATCGAGAAACGCGCGGATGAGACGCGTCTTGCGCATCGGGGAGCGTTCGTTCTCGGCGGCTTTAAACAGAGCGGCCCGCCGTGCAACGCCCTTTGGGCCACGGCCCGCGAGTAAATCGTCGGGTGAAACGGCTTCCGCATTCACCCGATAGATACCAGCAAGTGTATCGGGCGAAAGAGCGTTCAGATGCGCAGCCGCTTCCGTAGCGGGCAGACCGAGATCGACAGGCGTGGACGGGTCCGACGCCAGTGCGACGAGCAATGCCGGTTCACCTTTTTCAAGAACGTCCTTGTGAGAAAGGCCCCCGACCCGTTCCGCGATCCGATAATCGAGAAGCGAAATCTGTTTGACGCGCGTAAACTTCGGCTTTGCTTTGATCGATATGGCATCCAAAGCCTCAAGCCCTAGCGAAGCTTCGACGCCTTCTTCTCGCGCCATGTCAGCCGCGAGTCCGGCTCCTGCGGTATCCCCGCGAATGGCGGAGCAATAGCCGGCCATCATGATCGCCTCACCCTTGAGGCGCGCTGGGATTTCGCCTTTCGCACGAGCAGAACGCCCTACAAGCTCGCAGGCGCGATCGGCATGCCCCGACGCAAGTTCGTTCCGGGCTTCGAGCGTTAGGAGCAACGGCGTCTCCTGCGTGCTCTGTTTTGCGATCTCATCGGCCGCCGCGCGTGCAAGCCCGGACCGGTAAAGCGCTTCAAGACGGAGTGCCGTGAAATCCGGGTTGGACGAGTCGCCTGACTGTGCCGTGATGAGCCGCTTCCAAAGCTCATGTAGCGCCGGTGAGCGGGGCGGGATCACGATGGTGCTCATCAGCTTTTCGACGCTGGCGACATCAAGGCCGCGCCACAGTTCGTAGGGCAGGCCGGACCCGTCGGAGGACATGACGGGAGCCAGGTCGCCCTTCTGGACAGGGGTTGGCAAGGCACCCCGCATGACCGAATTCTGCGGTGACGATCGCCCGTTTCCGGGATAGGGCGCATCGAAGTTCCGAGGCGCGGGCGACCAAGCGTCCCCGTTATCACGAGCGCCAAATCCGTTTCCGCCACTTGCTCCTCCCGGCGGAGCACCCATTTGCGGAAAATATGTCTGCTTATCTGGCGGAGGCGAATAGGCGTCGTTATGCACGCGTTTCTTAGAGCCGGAAGAATGCGGGGACGTGTCCGGACTGTTGGAAATGCCCTGAGCCGCAACGCCGCCCACCGTTTGGGCCAAAACTGTAAAGATAACGGCAATAGCCCCAGTCCTCGCGGCCGCCGGCACTCGTCGAGCGAAATAGTTGTACCGCATGGCTTATCAACGCCGAATTTTGACGCCCGGAACGGGCTTGCTGATCGTCTGCTGCTCGGGCTCGAAGCGGGTCGCCAGGATGTAAAGCGCCCCGAAAACGAGCCCTGTGAATGCGCAAAGTACGAACAATAGCCGGAAAAGGCTCGGCATTTTTGGTTCCCATCTCCCTCGCTAGGTGGGCGCCATCGGTAGGGCGGTTATGACTCTTTTCGACACATTGCGCTAAAGTGCCATCGGGGCATTTTGTTGATAACGGCCGATGTCGTTAAGCCGGTGTTTCGTATTTGCGGCCCATTTAGGTTCGTGGCATGACGGCGCGCTAATGACGAGCCCACCACGGCGCTTCGCGTAGAACCTAGCCGATTCGCCCCGCGGACGGTGCCCTGAGACCGAGATGACGGAAGCTGAAGCCATAGACATTGCCAAAAAGCGTCTTGGCAAGCGATCGATCGTGCTCGTCGGTCTCATGGGCTGTGGCAAGTCCTCGATCGGCAAGCGTCTCGCTTTCAAGCTTGGGCTGCCATTCATCGACGCGGACGAAGAGATCGAAAGAGCGGCCGCCAAGACGATCAACGACATTTTCGCCGATCACGGCGAAGCCCATTTTCGCGACGGCGAGCGCAAGGTGATTGCCCGGCTTCTCAGAGATGGTCCGCAAGTGTTGGCAACCGGTGGTGGCGCCTATATGCATCCCGAGACGCGTCAACGTATAAGGGAAAAAGGCGTCTCGGTCTGGCTTCGGGCCGATCTGCCGGTCCTGATGCGCCGGGTTATGAAACGCGATACGCGGCCGCTATTGCGCGACGGTAACGCCGAAGCCACCATGCGAAAGCTGATCGAATCTCGCTATCCAATCTATGCCGAGGCAGACATGACCGTAGATAGCCGCGACGAGCCACACGATCTGGCCGTCGCAGAGATCGTGAACCGACTTGCTGCGGGCGGTCACGGATCTTCGGCTAACGCACAAAATCCAAGCCCATCTCGCAGTGTCCGCGTCGAACTCGGAGAGCGCTCGTACGATGTTCTGATTGCCAACGGCTTACTGGCCGACACGGGCGCGCTCATCAAGTCACGTCTCGGCGCCGTCAAATGCGGCATCGTTACCGACGCGAATGTCGCTCGGCATCATCTCGCGACGCTTGAGGATAGCCTCAAAGCCGAAGGCCTTTTCGCGGGTTCGGTCGTGATGACGCCGGGCGAAGCGACGAAAAGCTTTCGCGACCTGGCCGAACTTTCCGAACGTTTGCTGGAGATGGGCCTCGAACGCGGCGATCTCATCGTGCCGCTGGGAGGTGGCGTCATCGGCGACCTGGCGGGGTTCGCGGCAGGCATCCTTCGGCGCGGCGTTCGTTTCGTGCAAATCCCGACCTCCCTCCTCGCGCAGGTGGATAGCTCCGTCGGCGGCAAGACAGGTATCAACACGCCGCAAGGAAAAAACCTTATCGGCGTCTTCCATCAGCCAAGCCTCGTCATAGCCGATACGGCCGTCTTGACCACCTTGCCGCCTCGGCAGATGCGGGCAGGCTACGCCGAAGTTGCAAAATACGGCCTGTTGGGCGACGCGAAATTTTTCAGCTGGCTCGAAACCAATTGGCCGAGCGTATTTGGCAACAACGGTCCTGCGCTCACGCATGCGATCGAGACGAGCGTGGCCGCCAAAGCCAGGATTGTCGCGCGCGATGAAACCGAAACAGGGGACCGCGCGCTTCTCAATCTTGGCCACACGTTCGGACACGCCTTCGAAGCGTGGACCGGGTATTCCGACAAACTTCTCCACGGAGAAGGAATAGCAATCGGCATGTGTCTCGCATTCCGATTGTCGGAAGAACTCGGCGTCTGTTCGCATGGGCGAGCTGAACGCGTCGAAGCGCATTTCAAGGCCGTAGGGCTTCCGACGAAGATCAGCGATATTCCCCAGCCCGGCGCCGATGCCGGCGAGCTTCAACGTCTCATGGGACAGGACAAGAAAGTCAAAGGCGGCAAGCTCGCATTCATTCTCGCACGCGACATCGGCGATTCTTACGTTTCTCGCGACGTCCCGCCGGAAACAGTTAGAGGCTTTCTAACGCGTGAAATTGCCCGTTAAGGCACGTTGTCTCCTTCGCGAGCGAAGGTGTGCTAGACTTGCCGACCATTGATTTCGGATCAACGACGCCATCTTGCACATGACAATTGTTCTAAGCCTGCTCGCTATCATCGTGCTGATCTTCCTGTCGGCGTTCTTCAACGGTGCTGAAACGTCGCTGACGGCGGCGTCGCGCGCCCGCATGCACGCGCTTGAGGAGGACGGCAACGCCGGAGCATCCGTGGTCAATGCGGTTCTCTCTCGTCCCGAGAAAATGATTGGAACCGTGCTACTCGGCAACACCCTGGTCGACGTGCTCGCCTCCGCGATGGCAGCGAACCTCGCGGTCGAGCTTTACGGCCAGGTCGGTGTTGCTTACGCGACGGTCGCGATCACGATTTTGATCGTAATCTTCGCGGCCGTTTTGCCGAAGACTTACGCGCTTGCTTACGCCGACCGCGTTGCACTCATACTCGCACCGCCGATGCGTGGTCTGATCTACATCTTGACGCCTTTCACAAGAGCCATCGAGTTCATCGTCCGTAACATCTTGAAGTTGACTCCTGGCAAGGCGGACGACGCAGCGAACATCCTTGCCGCGCATGAGGAAATTCGCGGCACCATCGATCTTCAGGCGAAGGAAGGAACAGTTGCGAAGGGCGACGCCGAAATGCTTGGCGGCATCCTTGATCTGGGTGATCTGCAGGTCGCCGACATCATGGTCCATCGCACCAAGATGGAGACCGTCAACGCTGACGACCCGCCTGCCAAGATCCTCGATCAGCTCATGAAGTCACAGTACACCCGGGTTCCGATCTGGCAGGAGGAGCCCGAGAACATCATCGGTGTTCTCCATACCAAGGATCTTCTGCTCGCGCTCTCCCGCACGGATTGGAATCCGGAAAGCCTCGATATCATGAAGTCGGCGAGCGAGCCCTGGTTCGTGCCCGACACTACGAGCGTCAAGGATCAGCTCAACCAGTTTCTGAAGAAAAAAATGCAGATGGCGCTGGTCATCGACGAATACGGCGAGGTGCAAGGGCTCATCACGCTAGAGGACATCCTAGAAGAGATCGTCGGCCAGATCACGGACGAGCACGATCAGCCCGATAGTCACATTCGCGTGCAATCCGACGGCACGGTCAATGTTGACGGCACTGTTGCAATTCGCGATCTCAATCGCCACTTGGATTGGGATCTACCGGACGACGAGGCAACGACGATCGCTGGTCTCGTCATCCATGAAGCGCAGACGATACCGGAGCCGGGACAGGTGTTCACCTTCCACGGATACCGGTTCGAGATCCTGCGAAAGAGCCGCAATAAAATCACGGCCATCCGGATCAAGCCGATAACAGCAGCAAAAGGAAAAGACAGCACGCCAACGGTATCGCGAGTGCGCGGATAGCTATCCTTGCCCGGAAAACCCCGGCGGAATAGCTTCTCCTGGAGCGACTGTCGCTAACGCCAGCGCGTGAATGCCGCCGCGGAGTTCGTCTCTAAGCAGATCATTTACGAGACGATGGCGTTGGACTCGGGATTTTCCCGCAAAAGCCGCCGAGACGATAAGAATTCGGAAATGGCTTTCCCCCGTGCCCGGAGAGTTTCGATGGCCCGCGTGCAGTTCCGATTCGTTTACGACGTCGAGCCGCGTGGGATCGAACTCGACCATCAACTTTTCTCGGAGGCGGTTCATGATCGACATCACATGTTGCTCGCTTGGAGTAGGACCCCTATGTGGGGGTGAAACGCAAAGGGAAACGTCCTGTTAAGTGCTTCCCCGCAAACTTAGCAAGAAGGTCAAGCGGATTTCTTGACGCCTTGTTTCGAACGTAGCGAACCATCATACTGCCCGGCCGATGAAACTCGATTCCAAATACTTCGACAGCATCCGCGTGTCGTCACGGCGCTCAGGCAGCGCCAAGAAGGAGACGCGCGCGCCGGGCTGCCAGTGGAAGGGCTGTGATAAGCCCGGAATGCACAAAGCGCCCAAAGGCCGGGGGCGAGACGGCGAATATTTCAACTTCTGCATGGACCACGTCCGTCAATACAATCACGACTATAATTATTTCGATGGGATGAGCGACGCGGAGGTCAACAATTTCCGCAAGGACGCTCTGACCGGCCACCGGCCGACTTGGAAGGCGGGTGCCAACGCCTGGGCACATGGCACGCGCGATGGTGTGCGCACGGAAGAAGCAGCAGCACGCGTGGCCGCGAGCACGGCCAGAACGACCCGGCGCGCCCGGTCGTCGCGTACCGAACCGTCCAACTTCCGCCGTCAGTTGAAACCCTTGGAACGTAAGGCGCTCCGGACGCTCGATCTTGGTGACGAAGCGACGCGCGAGGAGATTAAGACGCGCTTCAAGGAGCTGGTGAAAATTCACCATCCTGACGCCAACGGAGGTGACAGCCGGTCCGAGGAAAAGTTGCGCGAAATCCTTCAAGCCTATAACTATCTGAAGCAAGCAGGCTTGGCGTAGCGCTGAGCCGTTGAGAGCCGCGTGCATGCCTCCACGTCGCACCGGCCGAAGCCAGGACGGCCGCTGGACGGCATTTAAGCGGGAATTCACGTTATATGCGCACGACGACGAGCGCCTCCGGCGCGCAAACGGCAAATTTGCCGGACATGAAGCTGTCCGTCCGCCAGGTCTTCGGAATCGACAGCGATCTTGAAGTTCCGGCTTATTCTCAATCCGACGACCACGTGCCGGACCTCGATCCGGATTATCTTTTCAACCGTGACGTGACGCTCGCGATCCTCGCCGGGTTCAAACACAACCGGCGCGTCATGATCCAAGGTTATCACGGCACCGGCAAATCCACGCACATCGAACAGGTTGCCGCGCGCCTCAACTGGCCCTGCGTTCGCATCAATCTCGACAGCCACGTCTCGCGCATCGACCTCGTCGGCAAGGACGCGATCGTGCTGAAGGACGGCAAGCAGATCACCGAATTCAAGGAAGGCATCCTTCCCTGGGCGCTCCAGAGCAACACGGCGCTCGTATTCGATGAATATGACGCAGGCCGCCCCGACGTGATGTTCGTCATCCAGCGCGTGCTTGAAGTTTCTGGCAAGCTGACGCTGCTCGACCAGTCAAAGGTGATCCGTCCGCATCCTGCGTTCCGCCTGTTTTCGACGACGAATACCATCGGGCTCGGTGACACCTCGGGGCTCTATCACGGTACCCAGCAAATCAATCAGGGCCAGATGGACCGCTGGTCGATCGTTGCGACGCTGAATTACCTGCCGCACGATGACGAGGCCAAAATCGTACTGTCGAAGGTCAAGGCATTTGCCAAGACGGAAGCAAAGCGCAAACAGGTCTCGCACATGGTCCGCGTCGCCGATCTAACGCGTTCGGCGTTCATCAACGGCGATCTTTCGACCGTGATGAGCCCGCGTACGGTCATGACCTGGGCCGAGAATGCCGAAATCTTCGGCGACATCGGCTTCGCGTTCAGGGTGACATTCCTGAACAAATGCGACGACCTCGAAAAGCCGCTCGTCGCCGAGTTCTATCAGCGCTGCTTTGGCGAAGAGTTATCCGAAAGTACCGCCAACGTTGCGTTGAGCTGATTCCACACGTCGAACGGACACAAGAAAGTGTCGACGCCTCCAAATAAACGCCGCGAAGCCCCGTCCGAGCCGCTGAAGCGCGTTCTCGGCCCGGCGGTCCGCGCCATTGCCGGCGACAGCGGCGTCGAGGTCGATTTCGGTCCGGGCAAGGGAGATGTCGCGGGGAAGTCCGTTTACATTCCCGAACCGCCGCGCGCGCCGACACCTAAGGATATCGCACTCGCGCGCGGTTGGGCCGATAGCTTGGCGCTCCAGATCGGCTGCCATGACGCGAAGATCCATCGCCGTGTCGCACCACCGCCCGGTCCCGCGCGCGCCGTGTTCGAAGCAGCCGAGCGCGCCCGCGTCGAAGGGCTTGGCGCAACACGCATGCCGGGCATGGCAGCAAATCTGACGGCCCGCTTGGAAGACCAATACAGCCACGGCCGCTTCCGGTCGGTGAGCGATCGCGGCGATGCGCCGCTCGAAGACGCGCTGGCATTGCTTATCCGCGAGCGTTTGACCGGCCTGCCGCCGCCGCCGTCTACAAAGGGTCTCGTCGATATCTGGCGTCCGGTGATCGAAGCGCGCGGCAGCAAGCTGCTGCAACGGCTCGAAGCGCTCAGCGAAAATCAGGAACAGTTCGGCCGCCAGATCCGCGATCTCCTGAAGATCCTCGAAATGACCGAGCAATCCGATCAGACGGAGCCCGATCACGAAGAGGATGAGGGCGACGAGGGCGCAGTTGAGGGCGGTTCGGACGAGTCGGAAGAAACCAACGACGAAGGGTCCGATGGCCAGGACAAGGAAAGCGAGGAACAGCTCTCCGAAGGTGATCTCTCCGAAACGGAGGAGATGATCGACGCCGGTCAGACCGAGCAGCGCGAGATGGACGAGGACAACGTCGACGACGAAGAGGCGCCTGCGCCTTGGCGTCCGAACATGACTGTCCTCGATAACCCCGAAGCCTTCGGATATAAAGTCTTCACGCGCGCGCACGACGAAGAAGTCGGCGCCGCGGAGCTTTCGACGCCCGAAGAGCTCGAACGCCTTCGCGCATTTCTTGACAAAGAGCTCAAGACTCTATCGGCCGCCGTCGCGAAACTGGCGAACAAATTGCAGCGCCGCCTGCTTGCGCAACAGAACCGCGGTTGGGATTTCGATCTTGAAGAAGGGCAGCTCGATGCCGCGCGTTTAACGCGCATCATCACCGATCCGACCGGCGCGCTTTCCTACAAGAAAGAGCGCGATACTGATTTTCGCGATACCGTCGTGACATTGCTTCTCGATAACTCCGGATCGATGCGCGGCCGGCCGATCATGGTCGCGGCCTGCTGCGCCGACATTCTCGCGCGCACGCTCGAACGCTGCGGCGTCAAGGTCGAAATCCTCGGCTTTACGACGAAAGCATGGAAGGGCGGGCAGTCGCGCGAGGAATGGTTGGCGGCCGGAAAGCCTTCCTCGCCCGGCCGGTTGAACGACCTCCGTCACATCATTTACAAAACGGCGGACGCCCCGTGGCGGCGTTCGAAGAACGCCCTTGCCCTGATGATGCGCGAAGGTTTGCTCAAGGAAAACATCGACGGCGAAGCTTTGGCGTGGGCACATTCGCGCCTCGTCGGCCGACCTGAGCAACGTCGCATTCTGATGATGATTTCGGACGGCGCGCCCGTTGACGACTCGACACTATCGGTCAACACCGGCAGCTATCTTGAACAGCACCTTCGTCAAGTCATTAACGAGATCGAAATGCGTTCGCCGGTCGAACTCATTGCCATCGGCATCGGCCACGACGTCACGCGGTACTACCGTCGCGCCGTGACGATCACCGACGCCTCCGAGCTTGCGGGCGCCATGACCGAAAAGCTGGTCGAACTCTTCGAGGAAAAGCCCGAGCCCGAAGAGCATGGACCGAGACGAGCACGTCGCGCTCTTGTGCACTGAGGTAAGCGCGTGAGGCTCAATGGTTTCCCGCGCTCTGTTCTCGCCGCCATATTCGTCGGGAGCTGGTCCGTCGCCGCCTTCGCTGGTGCGAAACCCGACATCGCGGGATTGAAAGCCGGCCCGATTTCAATCGACGCTGCAATTATAAAGACGTTCGTGCGCACCGAAGATGCGGAGCACCGCCTTTCCGGCAGCAAGGTCACGTTTCGCGGCGGCCTCGTTCTGTCATCGCCGTCGCCCCACTTCGGCGGCTGGTCCGGCCTCGTCCTAGGCGATGACGCAAAATCCTTGCTCGCGATTTCCGATACCGGAGTTTGGATGACGGGAACGCTTGTCTATGAGGGCGATCATCTTTCGGGTATCGCCGGAGCCCGCCTCGGCCCCGTACCCGGCCGCAACGGATTGCCGATCCGGCGTGCCAGCGACCGGGATTCGGAATCCATCGCGCTCGAACGCGGCACGCTTACAAAGGGAACGGCGCTCGTAGGCTTCGAGCGCCATCACCGGATCGAAAAATATGCATTGTCGGCCGCCGGTCTGACGAAGGATCTCGGCAGCGTTTCTCTGCCCCGAGGCGCACGACGGATGCGTCCCAATCAGGGCCTCGAAGGCGTCACCGTGATGCGCGGCGGACGCTACAAAGGGGCACTGATCGCCTTTTCCGAAAGGCTTTATGATACGTCGCGCAATCACACCGGCTGGCTGTGGACGCGCAAAGGCTCCGTGACGATCCACCTGAAGAATACGGGCGACTACGACGTCACCGATCTTTCGAGCCTCGACGATGGCACGCTTTTCGTCCTGGAACGCCGCTTCCGCTGGACCGAGGGAGTCAAGATGCGGCTTGTTCGCATCGCACCCGGCGAATTGAAACCTGGTCGCACAATGCAGGGTGAAACCCTCATCGATGCCGACATGAGCGATCAGATCGACAACATGGAAGGGCTATCGGTGACGCCGCTCAAGAGCGGCGAGGTGCTTGTCACCATGATCTCGGACGATAACTTCAACCACATCTTCCAGAGGACAATGCTGCTTCAGTTCGTCGTTAAACCCGGTGGACAAGCAAAAGCCCGGCCTCAGGATTGACCGGGGCCGGGCCAAATTCGTCGCAAGGAAAGCACGCTGGGTTTAAGCGGCCGTGCTGGCAGCTTGAGCTTTTTGAAGCTCGCGCTTGAGCTTCAGACACGCCGCTGAAAGCTCCTCGTTCTTTGCCTTGAGAAGGAAAGCATCGAGCCCGCCGCGATGTTCAACCGACTTCAAAGCACGTGCGGTGATGCGAAGACGGACCTTCCGTCCAAGCGTGTCGCTCATCAGCGTGACGTTGTGCAGGTTCGGCCTGAACTTGCGCTTCGTCTTGTTCTCGGCATGGCTTCTGAGTTGGCCTGACAGTGGCAGAGTGCCGGTCAGCTCGCAGCGCCTCGTCATGATAGTCTCCTACGCCGCAGCCCATGAAGCGGGGGCGGTCCATCGAAATCTGCTATCGCAGTAAAAAATGCGCCCCGTCAGCGGGGCTCACGGGGTCTCTGGCGCGCTGTATAATTGAGGGTCGGGACGCGCGTCAAGCGGAGGTGAATGGCATCTTGCCGGAGAAAGCTCTGATTTTTCGGCCGGAAAGTTCGGTTCAAGCCCTCCGCCCGGAGTTGGAAGTCCAAGAATCGACGCAAAGTCAGGCGAATTTGCGCGCTTGCGCCCGGGGTGCAGGGAAAACCCGATGCCGACATCTACGGCCCGTGCGCGGCGACGCCGCACGGCTTTCAGAGTATTTACAGGTGCGATTGCGGCCGTGGCTATTTCTCCGGCGTCAGCGCGCGATTTGGCATGGCCCAACGAGGTCGATGCACGTTACCGCCTGACGTTCGACGGCTTCAATGTCGGCGTCTACAACTTCGCCTCGCGTTACGCTGGCAACAAATATTCGGCGACCGGCAAGACGAAGATCAGCGCTCTCTTCGGTGCCTTCAAATGGACGGGCACGTTCACCGGTAGCGGTTCGGTCGATAATGCCGGTCCCCATCCCGCCAGCTACGGCATGACCTACAAGAAAGGCAAGAAGGTCACCTCGGTAAGGATGGGCTTCGATCCCTCGGGGGTGAAATCGATTGCTCTATCGCCGAAAAAACCGCCGCACCCCGATGCCGTCAAGGTTAAACCCGACAATCTAAAGCATGTGTTCGATCCGATCTCGGCGACCCTCGCAATCTCGAATGCCACTGGGTCGGATGCCTGCAACCGGACCATACCGGTATTCGACGGTAAGGCGCGGTTCGATCTCAGGCTGTCGTTTAAAGGCCGGGAAGCAATCAGGGAAAAGCACCCGACAGGCCAGCCCCGGGAACTTTTGGTCTGCCGCGTGAAATACGTTCCGATCGCCGGGCACAAGCCGAAAGATTTCGTTCACCCGTGGATCGACTACGATCGCATCGAGATCGCTTTGCGCGCCATCCCAAGTGTCGGGATCTATGTCCCCTACAGGGTCTATGTGCCCTCGAAGATCGGCCCCGCAGTGATGACGGCAGAGGAAATCCGCATCACGGCGGCCAATAATGTTCAGATCGCACTCAAGCAATAAGGTTCTCTGGC
This sequence comes from Hyphomicrobium sp., assembly GCF_035548195.1. Classification (GTDB taxonomy): domain Bacteria; phylum Pseudomonadota; class Alphaproteobacteria; order Rhizobiales; family Hyphomicrobiaceae; genus Hyphomicrobium_B. The sequence goes on along the minus strand of NZ_DASZTY010000024.1, from coordinate 44,701 downwards.
TGCTAACGGGGTGGCATGGAACCGAAGATCAAGCCGGAATGTAGCGAACAATAACCCCTTGATCTCGTGGCCCTGCTCTGTAATGCCAGGGCCTGATCCGGAGTCAGGCACAACATGGTAAGTGATATCGAAGCCCGCATTCGCAACGTAACGGCGGTGCTTGGACCGACAAACACCGGCAAGACGCATCTCGCCATAGAGCGCATGCTCGGCCACGAAAGCGGCATGATCGGTCTGCCATTGCGGCTATTGGCGCGCGAGGTCTACGATAAAATCAAGACACGTGCCGGCGTCGACAACGTCGCCCTGATCACCGGCGAAGAAAAAATCAAACCCGAGCGTGCCCGCTATTGGGTGTCGACGGTCGAGGCGATGCCACGCGACATCGATGTCGACTTCCTGGCGATCGACGAAATCCAGCTTTGCGCCGACCCCGAACGGGGCCACGTCTTCACTGACCGCCTGTTGCACGCACGCGGGCGCTCCGAAACGCTTCTGCTCGGCGCGCAGACGATGCGCGATGCGATCGCCGAGCTTATCCCCGGTGCGAACTTCATTTCCCGGCCGCGGCTCTCGAAGCTGACCTACAGTGGTGAGAAAAAGATCACGCGGTTGCCCGCCCGTTCGGCCATTATCGCGTTTTCGGCGCAAGACGTGTACGCGGTCGCTGAATTGATCCGCCGCCAGCGCGGCGGTGCCGCAGTCGTCCTAGGCGCCCTGTCGCCGCGCACGCGCAACGCGCAGGTCGCGCTCTATCAATCGGGAGACGTCGAGTTCATCGTTGCGACCGACGCCATCGGTATGGGCCTCAATCTCGATGTCGATCACGTTGCGTTTTCCGCGTTGAGAAAATTCGACGGCCAGAACCATCGCAATCTGACGCCCGGTGAAATTGCGCAGATCGCAGGCCGGGCAGGCCGCCATATGAACGATGGCACGTTCGGCGTAACGGGCGGTGCCGAGCCGCTTGATGCCGATATGGTAGAACGACTCGAAACACACAGCTTCGATAGCGTCCGCACATTGCAGTGGCGGAACCGTAATCTCGAGTTCAGCTCGCTTGCCGCGTTGCACGATTCATTGCGCCAGCTTCCGCGCGAGCAAAGGCTCACGCGAGCGCGAACCGCCGATGACGTCGCGGCGCTCGAAACGCTGAGCAGCGACCGGGAGATCGCCGATATCGCAACGACACCGCAAAACGTGGCGCTCCTCTGGGAAGTTTGTCAGGTCCCAGATTACCGGAAGATCTCGGGACAAAGTCACGCCGAGCTCGTCTCAAATCTCTATCGTCACCTGACGAGCGCCAGCCATCGCATTCCAGAAGATTGGTTTGCCAAACAAGTTGCCTTGGCGGATCGAACAGACGGCGATATCGATACGCTCGCGACCCGTATCGCCCACATCCGCACGTGGACGTTCGTCGCCAACCGGCCGAACTGGCTCAGCGATCCGACCCATTGGCAGGAACGCACGAGAGCCATAGAAGACAGTCTTTCCGACGCTCTGCACGAATGCTTGACCCAGCGTTTCGTCGATCGGCGGACCAGCGCACTGATGAAGGGCATGCGAGACAAGGAAGAGCTGACCGCAGATATTGCCGAGGACGGCGCCATCGCGGTCGAAAATCACTTCGTCGGACGGCTCAAGGGCTTCCGCTTCACGCTCGACGCGGCCGGAGACGGAATTCACGAGAGAGCCGTGCGGCAAGCTGCGATGCAGGTTGTCACGCGCGAGCTTGGCATGCGTGCCCGGCGTGTTGCCGCTGGCCAGAACGATGCGTTCAAGCTCTCGCGCAACGGCGCCATTCTGTGGCGCGACGAGGAAATCGGAAAGCTTGAGCGCTCCGAAGATCCGCTTCAGCCCGGTGTTTCGCTGCTCGTCGACGAGCATATGAGCGAGAGCGATCGCGAAAAAGTTCTCGCACGGCTGAAAGGCTGGATCGACGGCATGATCGCCGACAAGCTCAAGCCGCTCGTTGATATGTCGAAATCGGACGAATTGCAGGGCCTCGCCCGGGGGATTGCGTTTCAGCTGAAGGAAAATATCGGCGCGCTGAAACGCGAGACGGTCGCCGACGACATCAACGCGCTCGATCAATCGGCACGCGCGGAGCTACGTAAATACGGACTGCGCTTCGGTGCGTTCAACGTCTTCTTCCCGCTCATGCTGAAGCCCGCGCCTGCCGATCTCGCGGCAACGCTTTGGCTTTTGAAAAACGGGCCGGTTGGAGATGGCTCAATCCCGCAATTGCCCCGCCCCGGTTTGACTTCAGTTGCGACCGATCCGGCTGTGCCCGAAGCACTCTATCGCGCACATGGTTTTCACGTTTGCGGCCCCCGGGCAGTTCGGCTCGATATCCTGGAACGCCTGGCGGACCTGATCCGCCCCTTGCTCGCATGGCGATCTTCGCCCGACAGACCAGACATGCCGCCCAAAGGCTCGACGGGAGATGGCGGCTTCAAGGCGACCGACGACATGATGTCGATCCTCGGCTGTTCCGGCGAAGAACTCGGCGAAGTTTTGAAGACGCTCGGCTTCCGCGTTGAGCGGCGGCCGATCGCAGTCCCCGTCGCGGAACCGTCAGCACAGGCTCCGTCGCCGGACGCCGGTTCCGAGCCGCAGCCACCTGAGGAATCCGGGACCGCCGCTGTTGCCAACGCCGAGCTTGCAACGACGACCAGCGAAACGACGGCCGCTGCTGAAGTCGCCGGAGCTTCGGCGCAGGACACGCAAACATCTGAAACTTCGGAAGCGACCGCAGCCGCCGATGCCACGGGCACCGAAACCGCCGCTCCGCCGGAGCCGCAATTCGAGGAAATTTGGCGGCCGCGCCGGCATCACCGGCGCGAAGGTCCACGCCGCGAGGGGGCTCGCGATGCGCGTCAGCATCATCGCGGCCGACACCGGCATGAGCGCGGCTCCGCGTCAGGCGGTCCGGCGTCGACAACGGCCGAAGGCGCCGTTCCGGCAAATGCATCGGAAGGTCAAACGGGCGACACCAGATCGGACCGACAGCACGACCGTCATAATCGAAGCGGCAACCAGCCCGGCGACCGCGCGGCCCGGAAAAACGAGGGTAGCAAGTTCAGGCGCGATCAGGAGAGACGGCCTAGCCGCCCCGGCGATCACCGCCATGGCGAGGGCCGTCGGCGCGACGATACCCACCGTTCACCGAAAATAATGACGGCTGCGCCGCCAAAGGGAGCCGCAGCAGATGCGTCCTCGCCGTTTGCGGCGCTAGCCGCGCTAAAAGCCCAGATGGAAAAGCGCGGCGAAGACTCGGGCTCGACCTGATGGGCCCAACCGGTCCTGGTGCAAATCAGCGAATTGACCAGTGGCTTTGGTTTGCCCGTATCACCAAATCGCGCACTCTCGCCCAAGCGTTGGTCGTCCGCGGCAAGGTTCGCGTGAACCGCATCAAGATTGATAAGCCGAGCACGCCGGTAAAGCCTGGCGACGTCCTGACTCTCGTGCTCGGGCCCACTGTCAGAAGCCTTGAGATCGTTGCAATTGGAGCGCGGCGCGGCCCAGCAACGGAGGCCCGGCTTTTGTTCAATGACTTGATCAAAGTGTCGCCCCGTGCATCATCTCGTGAGACGATAGTTTCTGATAGCCTCGATGCGCCGCCATCCGGCGTGCGGGCCGGGGGTACGGGGCGACCGACCAAGCGCGAACGCCGTCAAATCGATAGGCTAAAAAGTCGCTCGGAACTGTGACTCTGCTCCATCTAGGCAATCGTTGAGCCTATGCTAAGAAGACCCGCCCCGACGCGCGCGCTTGAGATTCGCAGCCTTGGGGCAAGCCAGCCCGGGAATAAGCATGACCTACGTCGTCAACGATAAATGTATTAAGTGCAAGTACACCGATTGCGTCGAGGTTTGTCCGGTCGACTGTTTCTATGAGGGCGAGAACATGCTCGTCATTCATCCTGACGAGTGCATCGACTGCGGCGTTTGCGAGCCGGAGTGTCCGGCCGACGCAATAAAGCCCGACACAGAGCCCAATCTGGAGCAGTGGCTCGAACTAAACCGGAAGTACTCCGAGAGCTGGCCGAACATCACAGCCAAGAAGCCCGCACTGCCGGATGCCGACGCGCTGAAGGACGAACCAGGCAAATTTGAAAAGTATTTTTCGCCAAATCCAGGGTCTGGAGACTAAATTACGTAGAATTCGGGGATAATGGCTCCATACTGAAAGAACTTTTCCGGCGTCTCGGCGCCGCGACGTGCCGTTTTGGCGCGAAGGTTAATCTCGACCAGATTGTCTCAGGAGGTCGCCCTTCATTTGCGGGCAATATTGTGTTAGTCTCTCCAACGATGGCGTTAAGTCTGCACAAATCCGAAACGGCCGTGAACAAAAGAGGGTCGCCCCGCTCTGATGGGCTTCTCTCAAAGAGACGTTATGGGGCGTCATTAGGCCAATTCAGAGTCGGATGGAGTTTGCAAAGTTAGGCCACATATGAGCGCGCAGGGGCGGCCTCTCTTTAGGGACGAGGTTAGGTCCAATGCGTGCGTGTTGCCGGCTCTAAGCTGCAACATCGACGTCCCGCCCTTCCAAGGCGGCCTGAAGGCGAGCCGCCCCGGCACTCGCCCAGTATGCGAGAGTGAGAAAAAGATTATGGCGCAGAAGAAAAAAGCTCCGGTCAGCCCCAAGTCCGCAGCGAAGCCCGCGGTCCGTAAGGCTGTTCCGTTGAAAGTTGCCGCGAGCACCCAAAAATCCGCAAAGCCCGCCAAAACAAAATCCGCAGCAGTTTCGAAGCCGCCGAAATCCGCGCCGGCTGGGGTAGCCGCCAAAACGGCGAAGAAAGTTGCCCCCAAAGCCGAAACTGCTCCGAAGAAGCCGTTGACAGCGGCAACCCATCTTGCGGCCAAGGCTGCCGCCGCGGCAGGATCGCAGCGTGCCATTCCCGCCGGAGCGCACAAACCGGCTGGTCAGAAGCTGTCGACGTCGGTCGCGTCCGCGGCGCAGCAACCGGCATCTCCCAAGGCCATCGCCGAGAAGGCCGCAGCCGCTCGCCAGCTTCTCGCTGTGCAGAAGAAGCCGGTCAACCAGCGGCATGGGTTCAAGGCCAACGAGTTCGTTGTCTATCCGGCTCACGGCGTCGGCCGCATCGTCGGCATCGAGGAGCAGGAAATCGCAGGCATGTCACTCGAACTCTTTGTCATTACATTCGACAAAGAGAAGCTGACACTCCGCGTTCCGACGGGCAAGCTCGCCAGCGTTGGCATGCGCAAGCTTGCCGATGAAAACCTTGTCAAGAAAGCCATGGAGACCCTGAAGGGCCGCGCCCGCATCAAACGCACGATGTGGAGCCGCCGCGCGCAGGAATACGTCGCCAAGATCAACTCCGGGGATCTCATCTCGATCGCTGAAGTCGTTCGCGACCTCTACCGCTCGGAAGCACAGCCGGAACAGTCCTACTCCGAGCGCCAGCTTTATGAGGATGCGCTCGATCGTATGGCGCGCGAGCTTGCGGCTGTCGAAAAGCTTGATGAACGCGGAGCCGTCCAGCGTATCACCGACATTCTGTCGAAGAGCGCCAAGGGCCGCCGCATCGCCGAGAACGAATCATCGGTCGGGGAAGCCGCCTGACCGGCGAACGATACCCTTTTGACTACAAATTGACTGCGCCTGGTTTGCCGCTTTCTGGCGAAGCCGGGCGCAATTCTTTTGGGTCACTGTCTTCCAAACGACCCGGCGCACTTGCTGGCTGCGGACCACGCAGCGGCGCGATCGCGCTGACGTTCGGATTCCCATCATCCCCTTGAACTTCGATCTGTGAAGGGTCGACGACATCGATAAGCGGTCCGTTGCGCCGCTCGATCCAACCGCGCACGATAATCCTTTTCGCGGTAAGTCCGTCGACAATACGTGCAAAATCGGGGTTTGCCGCGAGAACCTTTTTGCCTATTCGCACCGTGAAATCGGAATGCCAGTCGGCTCCGAAGTTAAGATAGGTCGTGCTCTTCGTTTTTCCGATCGTCGCGACGCTGCCCATCACACGCTCGTATTTTCCTCGCAGCTTCATCAGTGCACCAGGATGGTTCGCCGGCATGACGCGATAAACGCCATTGCTCCATAGCCCAAGGCGTGCGCGCCTGGCCTCGGCTTCGTGAGCCAGGAGTTCGCGCGCACACGCGAAACTTCCGGGCAGTCCGTACATGCGAGCATGTCCTGCGGTGAGAAGTGTGCCCTGCACCCATTGTTCGGTCCCGCGATACTCCAGGAAAACCTGTGCAAGGAAACGCCCGTAGCGATCCCGTTGCCGGCCGCCGAAAGCTAGCTTTACGCGTTTGCCGAGCACCAGATCGGAAAGCGCTTTAATTGCGTCGATTTCTGGCGGCCATACCCCTCTTTCGGCGTTCGCATCGCGCGCACGGGGCGCAAGAGCACCCATAAGCCTTACCGCGCTTCCATCGTCGAGCACCAACGTCTCTCCGTCGAGAACGCGGGTGACGGTGTGAATCGGACCCGGATTGAGCGTGCACGGCGTAACATGCGTCTCCGCAGCGCCCGCCGAAAACGCGAATGCGAAGACGCTCGCGACGCCAATGACAACACGCATGGCCAGAACCCACCACATCGCGATAGGACAGCATAGAGCGGCCTCGCGGCCAAGCGCGTACGGCCTCCGCAAAGGGAATAGTCAACACAACTCGATGGGGTGCCCGAGCTTTTATCGTCGGCAGAGCCGAACGGTAGTTGCGATGAAGTTTATTGTGAGCAGCCGCGAGCGGCCCTCGCGGGGCCCCGCTGAGCGTTCCAGCCTCCCGCGCGCCCGCGGCCACCAATTTACCATACGATAAGCGGCACGCAGTTTCAATCATAAGTAGAATATTGAGCCGGCGCAGGACCTTAACGCGATGCAGCGCTTCGAGGCGAAAAGCTTGCCAATTGCTTGACCGGCCGCCGCGCAAATCGCATAGCTTGCGGCGCACGAACAAGCGTTTTCGCGATTGCCGCAAAGCGTCATCCGGCCCCGTAGCTCAGTTGGATAGAGCAACGGTTTCCTAAACCGTAGGTCGCAGGTTCAAATCCTGCCGGGGTCGCCACAAAAACACGTACCCGCCATGAAGCCGGACTTGGCGCTTGTTCTCGAACCGGAAACGGCGAAATCGATCCGCTCAGAATGACAGCCGCGTCGTGAGGATCCAATTGCTGTCGTAGGTCGGCGTCAGGACCGGAACCTTTGTTTCCGGCGTTACGGCAAATTGATATCCGGCGCCCACGATAAAGTTGACGTCCTTGGCTAAGTTGAAGCGGCCCAGAATCAAACCTGGCGTGAGGAAGACTTGATCCTTTCCGCTTCGCTCGCCATCCGCCCAATGTGTATAGTTGACCTCAAACTCCGGCCAAAAATATTTCGCCCAGTGATATTGGAATGCCACGTTGGTCACGACCGACGTGCCAATTGTATTTTCGTGTTCCAAAGGAATGGGTACACCGACTGTCGCCTGGATATCGAAATCACCCCAGCCTTTACCCGCCGCTAACGTCGGCGTGACGACCCAGGCATCGTTCGTGAACGGCACTTCGCCTGTTGGAGCTTGAACTCCAAGAAATGCGGTTACGATATAGTCACCGTTATTCTTATTGGCACTGATGAGCCGCTGCTTGATCGTGAGGGCTGGCCAATCTCCCCAGCCGCGCGCCTGATTGACGCCGGTACGTTCATCATAAGGCGGCAGGTTGATGAGAATTTCGTTCGTGGTCGTCGGAATGAGTTCAACGCCTTTGCCGCCATCGTAGACGTTCAGGTCGGCTCCATTTCCGAGATGTTCAAAGAATTGGTCCGAGCGAAACTCTTGCTCCAGTCGTGGAGTAACGGTCGCCAGCGGTGTCATCCAGTCGGGCTGCGAGGCCTTTGCCTCGTGCGCGATCTCAGCCCATCTGTCGAAAAAACTCTGCACCTCGCTATTGGTATGATCGTCGGAGCCGCTGTTGGCGCCGAGGTGAAACGGTATGGCCTCAGGAAGAACAACCGCCGGGCTCGAAGGGGGTTGGCTGTTTCCCAGTTGAAGAAGATCGCCCGCTCGCGCGTTCCCGCTTGCGAACAAACCTAAGCCGATTGTCGCAACATATTTCGCCACCGATTTCATTTTCACCGTCCCCCATACGGAATTTCCACTCTGCTATATCGTATGGAGTTGAGGCACGTCGCGGCTCGGCAATACGTCGGGACTCACCCTTCCGTATTTATGCGGATAGCGGAGGCGGTGTCCTACCGTGCAGCTGCGGGAGCCGCTGTTGCGCCGAGCCTCGATCCATCGTCAGTGCAAAAAGAGAAAGGTGATTTCTCGCCCATGACGTGCGCGACGATTTGGATCGGTAAAGGTCCCGAATTTTTACGCGTGCGGCGACCTTCAGCCGTCGTGCAGGTGATGGAACGCAGCGACGAGCGCAGGTCGTGCCGTTGGAGTGGGTAGGGACTCGTCGAACATTTCCCAGCCGCCTCCAAGCGCCTTGTACACAGCGATGAATGCGTCCGCTGCATCGGCTCTCACCTGTGCATCCTGAACCTCGAGCTCGCTTTCCTGCCGCTCCGCGTCGAGAACATTCAGAAAATCCGTAACACCCCTGTCATAGCGCTCCGTCGCGAGGCTAACCGCACGCTTGCTTTCATTGATCGCGCTTTCCAAGGCTTTTTGCGTCGACATCAGAGCGCGATATCGGGCGAGACTCATATTGACTTCATTTACGCTCGCCACCACGACACGCTTGTAATTAATGTAGGCTTCATCCGCATGCAGCTGCTGGATGTGTACGATCGCATCGAGCGTTCCGAAGTCGAGCACCGGCCAATAGAGCGCTGGCCCGACCGAATAGATGCTTTTCGAAACCACGGGCACAACGCCCAAACCCTGACCTTGCGCTCCCCCGCCTGCCGTAATTGCAATTCGGGGAAAGAGATCGGCCGTCGCAATGCCGATCCGTGCAGTTTCAACGGCAAGGGCACGTTCGGCCTTACGAACATCCGGCCTCCGGCGTACAACATCGACGGGCAAGCCGGTCTTGAGCGTTTTCGGCGTGCCGGGGATCTTTTTGTATGACGCAAGTTCCGCGCATATGCCGCCGGTATAAGTGTTCAGAAGAATGGCGATGCGAGAGCAGCCGCCGTATTCATCGGCTGAAAGCGGCGCGGCGCGAGCCTTGAGGGCATTCAGTTCGCGCGAGGCCAAGGTAACATCCAGTTCGTTCGTCAATCCTCTCTTGAAGCGCGTTTGTACGAGATCGAGCGTCTTGCGCGCACGGGCGATGTCTTCATTCAAGGCTTTAAGACGAGCCTGGACGCCGCGTGTCTCGACATAGGCGCGCGCGACTTCCGCAACCACAGAAACAAGGACCGCGCGCCGCGTCTCGACGGCTTCGTCCGTCATGTACCGCGCCGCTTCGAGCGCGCGCCGGTTCTTGCCGAACAGGTCTATCTCCCAACCCGCATCGAAGCCCGCAACGTAGGTGATCTCCTTTAGCCCCGTCGTATCGGTGGCGGCGTTGAGCGGCGACGCAACGCGTCCCTTTGCGGAGTTGGTTCCCGAACCCCGTCCAGCGCCGGCACTTGCTTCGACATCCGGAAGTGCCGCACCACGCACCGCAATTTCGTTCTCGCGGGCCGCCATTATGCGACGGGCAGCGATCTTGATATCCGGGTTTGCGACGACGGCGCGCCCGATCAGCGATTCGAGTTCGGCATCCCTGAATAATGACCACCAGTGCACGATCGATTCAGAATCGGCCTGTTTGATCGAGACCGCTCGTTGAGCGTTGTCGCCAATGCTGCTCGTGAAAAGATGTGGCGTACCAATCTTCGGCAGAAGATAATCTGGACCTACGGCGCACCCGGATAGGGTGAGCAGCGAGACCGCTTGAAGTAGTTTGAATCCCCCCCTTAGCGTCATTAACTCTGGGCTCCAGGACTATTATTGACTGCGACTTTGTCGCCGTCGCCAATCTGACTGTTGATATTCAAAGCCACATCCTCCCCTGCTTTTACGCCGGAGCCGAGATCGACGAACTCGCCGTCGTCGGTGACGATAGTGACGTCGCGGAACGATATTTTTCCGTTGCTGCCGAGCACCGCGACCTGGGGGCCCTTCGCACGGAAAACGATTGCGCTGGCCGGAACGCGCACGGTGGCTGTTTCTCCAACTTCGAATCGCGCACGAACGTACATGCCAGGTGCAAGAGCGTAGTCCGAATTGGGCAGCACGGTTTCGATTTGCATCGTGCGGGCCTGAGGATCGAGCGAGCCGGTCATGCGGGTGATTTTTCCGTCAAATGTTCGGCCTGTCCCGTCGTCCGTCGATACGTGCACCGGCGATCCGATGGAAAGGCGAGCGGCAACGCTTTGTGGCACGCTCGAAAAAACACGAATTCTGTCGATTTGTTGAATGACAAAAAGCGGGGTAGTGCTCGAAGCGCTGCCTGCCGTGACAAGATCACCGGGATCGATCCGGCGCTCGGTGATGATGCCGTCAAACGGCGCCGTGACGTTCTTGAATCCGGTGAGCGTGGTCAATCCATTCACCTTTGCCTGATCGACCGCAACTTTCGCATTTGCTGCATTGAGTTGAGCGACGCTGGAGGCCGCCCCCGCCTTCTTTGCTTCACGCTCTTGCTCTGACACGACCCCCTTGGGCGAATCACGCCATCGATTATAGGTGCTCTGAGCGAATGCTGCATCAGCTTCTCGGACTTTCGCCTCCGCCTGTGCAGCTTTCAACTCGGCGCGGGCTGCATCGAGCTGGGCGTCCAGATCCGGAGTTTCAATCGTCGCCAGGACTTGGCCTTTCTTGACGCGATCGCCGAGGTCGACTTTCCAATCCTTGAGGTATCCCGTGACTCGCGAGTAAATGATCGTCCGGTACCAGGCCGCCGTTGCGGCGGGAAGAACCAAGGACTTGTACCGTGGAGCCGGTTTTGCCACGGCCACGTCGACGAGCGGCAACATGGCGACTTTCTTGCGCGTCTGCTGTTGAAGGTCGAACTCCTCCCGCGCCTTGATTTTGCTTACGGTGAAGAACGCCGTGGTCAATCCGACCGCAATTAAAAGCGCGAAAACACCGATCCAGTGGCCTGTACGTTTCCCCCACCGCCCCGCAACGGGCGTGTGTCCGTACGTCGAGGAGCCCTTTTCCTCGCTTTCATCATCGAATGCATCAAACGCCGTTTGCTTATCGTTGTTCGTTTTTGCGTCTTCTCTATTTCTACGCAGTCGCAAGGGGTACACTCCCATTTTCAGGTTGCGAGACTGGATCACGTCGCAGCAGGCGATAAAGTGTCGGAACGAAGATCAGTGTCGCGACGGTCGCGAACAACAGGCCGCCAATGACGGCGCGAGCAAGCGGTGCATTCTGTTCGCCGCCCTCACCGACGCCGAGTGCCATTGGGATCATGCCAAGGATCATAGCTCCTGCGGTCATGAGCACCGGGCGAAGGCGCGTGTATCCGGCTTCGATTGCAGCTTGCATTTTATTGACGCCCATCTCGGCGCGCTGGTTGGCAAAAGTCAGGACAAGGATGCCATTCGCCGTGGTAAGGCCGATGCACATCAAGGTTCCCATGAGAGCAGGGACGCTGATGTTTGTGTTTGTGATGAAGAGCATCCAAACCACGCCAGCCAAAGCGAAAGGAACGGCCATCAAAACGATAAGCGGATCGACCCAGCTCTGGAAATTGATGACGAGCAGCAGGAAGACGAGCACGACGGCCAGACCCATGCCGCCGAATAGACCTGAAAAGCTTTCCCGCATCGTTTCGACTTGGCCTCCAAGCGTCACTTTGATGTTGCTCTGAGGAGCGGGCCTGTCTTTTGCGAGGACCTTGTCGATTGCGTCAGCCGCCGATGCAAGATCGCGCCCCTGAACGTCGGCATGGACGTCGAATACCGGCCGGATGTTTAACTGCGAGAGAACCATAGGTACCTTCGTGCGTCCGAAATGCGCGACGCTCATTAAGAGCTGCGGATCTTTTTGGCCGGGCGCAGTGACAGGGATAGTCCAGACGTCCTTCGTCGATTTAACGCGGTACGAGGGCGTTTGGACGACCAGCGGATAGCTGACATTATTGTGCGGGTTCAACCAGAAATTCGGCGAGACTTGCGCACTCGAGTTTAGCGTCACCAGGACATCATTGGCGATGCCGTGCTGGTCGAGCATCAACTCGCGCGCTTTGGTACGGTCGACGTCGACTTTGACCGCAGGTGCGTCGGGAACCTGGAACACGTGTGAGTCGACAATCCCGGGTACCGCATTCAAGTCACGCGCGATCTTGGACGCAATGGCGAACGATTTCTCGCTGTTGCGACCTGAGACACGAACGTCGATCGGCGCCGGTTGGCCGAAATTGAGCACCTGATTGACGATGTCGGCAGGTTGAAAGAAGAATTGCAGCTCCGGAAATAGCTTCGGCAGCTCGCGGCGGAGGCGTGCGATATGCGCCGGGGTAGAAGTATGCTTCTTGTTCAGCGCGATAAGAATCTCTCCATCCATCGGGCCGACGGTCGCGCTATCGCTGAGCGCGATGTTGATACCGCTATAGGGAAGTCCGATGTTGTCGAGAATGACGTTTATCTGGTCATTTCCGACAATCTTTCGAACGGCTTTTTCGACTTGCGCAAAATACCGTTGTGTTTGTTCTATTCGGGTTCCCGGCGGCGCCCGTACATGCAGCCGCATTTGCCCTGCATCGATTTGAGGGAAGAAATCCATTCCGAGATTGCGGAACGGCAGGACTGTCGCCACCAGCAGAAGCGCGAAGAATATGGTCGTCGACAATGCATGATGGACACACCATGCAACCGTATTGCGATACGCTTCCCTGAAAGCGTTAAACCCATGTTCGAAGCCATGATGGATCGCCCTGAAGGGATTGAAGCGCGATTTTGAATGAGCTTTCGAATCCGCTCCATGAGCGCCGACCTGCGATCTCATAAGGTATTTGAACAGTACGGGCACCAGCGTGAATGACAGGACAAGGCTAGCGAAGAGTGAAAGGATCACGGAAAGGGATAACGGCGAAAACAAATATTTCGCCGTTCCCGTCAGCAAAAAGACCGGCACGAACACGACGCTGATGGAAAGAGTCGAGAGAAGTGTCGGAATTCCAACTTCGGCGGCGCCACTGAGAATTGCGTGCTCCAATTCTTCGCCCAGCCCGATATGGCGCTCGATGTTCTCGATAACCACCGTTGAGTTGTCGACGAGGATGCCGACCGCGAGCGCGAAACCCCCGAGCGTCATCGTGTTTAAGGTCTGCTTGTCGACGTAAAGCAACAACAGCGCGGCAATGATCGAAAGCGGTATTGAGGCCAGGATGATCAGCGTCAATCGCCAGTTGCCAAGGAACAGGAGGATCATGAGTGCGGTTAGACCGGCTGCCATCAATCCGCCCATGATCACGCTGCTCAGCGCAGCCTTGACGAAGATCGACTGATCGAAAATTGGCTTTATCGACACCCCCTTCGGCATCAGCCTGCGCAGGGCTGGAAGCGCTGCCTTCACGCCGTTGATAACGTCCAGCGTCGAGGTGCCCCCAGTTTTGCGGACGAGCATCAGCGCGCCGGGTAAACCGTTTTGGCTGACGGAGTTGGTCTGCACCTGGCTTCCATCGTGAACGTGCGCAACGTCTCGAAGAAAGACCGTTTGCCCGTTGATCTGTTTGATGGGGAAATTCGCGATAGACGAAATGACATCCGGCGTGTTGTTCATCGCAATTGGATAGTCTTTGTCGCCGGCCTTCACATCGCCCGACGGAACAATGATGTTTTGAAGTTGAACCGCATTGGCCACGTCTGACGGCGTAAGGCCACGCGCTTGAAGAGCTTGCGTATCGAGGTCAACCATGATCAGGCGGACCTTGCCCCCGTAAGGATATGGGACCTGGGCGCCATGGACGACGGCAAGACTGGGTCTCAGTACTTGTTGACCGATATCCGTCAAGCGCTGATCGGGCAGAAACCGGCTGGCGAGGCTGAGCTGTATGACCGAAACGTCTGTTGCGCTGTATCGGACGATCAAGGGGGGCGTAATATTGCGCGGCATGCTCTTCAGCACGGTCTGGGCGCAGCTCGCCAATTGCGTGATTGCACGGCTAACGTCGGCGCCTTCGTGCAGATAGACCTTAATGACTCCAACACCCGTATAACTGTTCGCCTCGATCCGGGCGATATCATCGACCAGCGATGCCATCTGGCGTTCGTGCTTGATCAGAATGCGATCCTGCATCTCCTGCGCGCTCATGCCGTTGTACGTCCAGACGACGCTGACGACAGGAATGTCGATGTCGGGAAAAATATCTACCGGCATGCGCAAGATCGCGCCGATCCCGAGCAGGCACACGAGAAGAATGATTGCCGCGATTGAATAGGGATATTTAAGAGCAAAACGCGGCAAAGACATCAGTTCGATTTCCCTAATACTCTTTCAGCCACCGCTTAAACGCCGCGACGCGTCTTTCGCGGCCGAGCGTCAAGTCGCCGCGACCAACGAACTAACAAGCAACGTTACCATCGAGTGCCACGGCGCTTACCGGCCGAACGAAGTCATCGCCGAAGCTCTGACCCAGGGTCGATAAGCTGCCCATCAGGCAAGTGCCAAAACCGCTCCAGGAACCTCTTACGGGCACGGCACCAAACACGCCGTTTATTTCCACACGGCCAGCCTGCCGCGTTTATCAGTCCAGAACCATAGGAAGATATTCCGGCCGAGCGCTTGCGTGATAAACGCTCCGTGAGTAACCCTCCGGATGCCTACGGAGTGGCGGGGCACTGGCAGGCATAGGAAAAAGTTGATGTCTGAGCTGATTGAAACCGAAAGAGCGCACACTGACCATATGTCTCGCATCCAAGCGCTTCCTTTATGGTTATCGGGGCTCGGCTACATACTGTCTTATGTGGCGCTCGCTTGGCTGAGCATTGCCACGTCCTCGGCGCCGTTTGGGATCGTCGCGTGGAATCCCGAGTCAGGTCTAAGCGTTGCCGCCTATCTGATTTTTGGACGATCGTTTTTGCCATACCTCGTGGCGGCGGTGGCTGTTGCCAACATTGTTTTGCACGGGTCCGACTTCCCGCTGCTCTATCATATTTTAAGTCCGATAGTTGTCGGTGGTGGCTACGCCTTGGCGTTGAACTGGGTCCAATCCTCCAGGTGGCAATTCGATATCCGCTTGCCGACTCTCCGCGATGTACTTGTGTTTGAATCGACTGCAATCGCTGCTGCCACCGGCGTCGCGTGCGCATGCGTCATTCTACTGGCCGCGACGGGCCTGCTCGCAACCGGCGACATCGGTTATAATATGTTTCGTTCGGCCGTCGGAGATTTGATCGGAATTTCGATCGTCGCTCCCTTTTTGCTGCTGCTCGCGAGTGCCGGCGGCTTCCGCAGGCTAACGCGGGAAGCGGTCCTGCAGGGGATCTCGATTATCGCGGCGTTGGCATTTGCCTTCAGCTTTACCAATCTCCCGCACTTCCGCCTGTTCAACGTGATGTTTTTCCCGATCATCTGGATTGCACTTCGAGCTGGACTGGAAGGCGCGACATACGGCTTGGTGTTCACGCAAATCGGCTTGATCGTTGCGCTTCACCTTTCCGGCACTCAATCCGCAAGCGTGACCACCTATCAAGCTCTCATGCTCGTACTGGCTTTCACGGGACTAGCGATCGGCGGCCTGGTAACGGAGCGTCGCCGGTTTGAGCAGGACCTGCGCTTAAACCAAGAATCGGTCGCGCATATTTTCCGTCTGGGCAGCGCCGGAGAATTAACGACCGCCATAGCACACGAAATTAATCAACCGCTAACCGCCATCTCTAATTACGCTCGTTTGATACAGCAGTACCTTGAGCGCGGAGACGGTGATAAAGTTTCGGCCCTTGAAGCCGCCACAAAAATGACGGCCCAGGTTGACAGGACGGCCGCGGTCATAAAAAACCTCCGCGACCTGATCCGCCTTGGGCGCAGACAAGTCGGGCAACAAAACGTGCACGTCCTCATACGCGAAGCGTTGGATCTGCTCGAACCAAATCTTCGCCGAACGAACACCACGGTCAAAGTTTCAATTGCTCGCGACGTTCACGAGGTGGTCGTTGATCGGCTCCAAATCGAGCAAGTGCTGATGAATATCATTTCCAACGCTATCGATGCGATAAATGACAACGAATCTGACGAAAGGTTGATAACCATTCGCGGGTTCAATCTTGCTGACGGTAGGGTTGAAATAGAAGTCCGCGACAGCGGACCAGGTTTTCCCGATGATTTCAATTTCCGGCAGTCGGGAATTCGATCGTCAAGCAAAAAAGAGGGTCTGGGCGTCGGGCTCTCACTGAGCCGCACCATTATCGAAGGACACGGAGGAGAACTGCTGCTCGGGAAAGATAAACCCGGTGCGGTCGTTCAAATTCGATTGAAGTCATTTCCGCTGGAGATGCGCACATGACCATGGACGCTGCAGTCGCAGTAATCGACGATGACGAAGCAGTCAGAGACTCGCTGGCGATGATGCTCAGCAATCACGGGTTCGGAGTCTGCTCGTTTGCTTCGGCCGACGCATTTATGGCGGTGATAGGTGCAAATAACCTCCCGTCATGTGTAGTTTGCGACATTCGCATGCCCGGAATGTCTGGTTTGGAGCTGCAGCGAGAACTCGCAAAAAAGTGGCCTATGGTGCCACTCGTGCTGATCACTGGACACGGCGATGTCAGCATGGCGGTAAATGCTCTCAAGGCTGGTGCTTACGACTTTGTCGAAAAGCCGTTTGCGCCTGATCGCCTTATCGAAAGCATCAAGTCCGCAATCGATCAAAACGAGCACAAGAGAAACCAGGATCAAGAGATCGTCCGCTTGTCGGCTCGCATAAACGAACTTTCGGACCGGCAAAAACAGGTCATGGACCTGGCCGTAAAGGGACTATCGAACAAGGAAATTGCGTTGAGCCTAAAGATCAGCCCACGCACCGTGGAAACATACCGGGCCTGGGTGATGGAAAAAACAGGAGCGCGAAATATCGCCGATCTCGTAAGAATTGCGATGCGCTTGGAAGAGAATGGTTCTTCAATTCGACCCAGGCCGCGCTCTGTTGGCGTTCTAGAGGACGATCAGTCCTTATAAGCAGCGCAGAACGTTGCGACTCGAATATCCGGATTGCCTCGGCAAAATTCCTCGGCAGACCATTCGTTGCCACCCGATGGATGCTCAGAGATGTGCATGTGCATTTGCCTGGAAACCTTTTCGGCCTCGTGTTCTTGACACGAACGCGTGGCGACCCAGCTTCCGTGGATCATTTCAAAGTCGCCATCGCACCTGGAGTGGGCGCTGGCCGCACCCGCGGTCATTCCCGACGCCAATAATGCCGTCGACATGGCAATGAACAAGCTCCGCATGTCTTACTCTCTTTGGTTCAGCGTTTGACAGAATGCTCGGCGCGGAGACGCGGAATTGGTCCAACGGCGTCGCGCGCCTAAGCATGGAGAAAAGGGTAAGCGGGATTTTCAGAGCCTGTTATTCCGCTCGATGCCTTCGGCCATAAGCCATCGGCGTTCGCACATCGGTAGAAACACCGAAGAGAAATCGACGAGTGAAAAATCGCACAGAACTTCGGCGCCGCTCTCCCACCGAGCGAAACTATTCGGGATTGCTAATCGATTGGCGAGAGTGCGGCCTCGGCCAGACTCTCGCCAACGCGCAGCTTATTTGAAGGGATAGTATCTGAAGGACGTCATCACGATCGCTTCATCCGTCGACGGCGCGCCGCCGACTCCCTCGAATGCTTCACGCTTGACATACTGCCCTTGAGCGCCAATAGCGGCGCGGCCGAAGTGCCCGTTGTAGATGTCGTGCCAGACGCCGGCCGTCACTTCCCAAAGCCGCTTGTTGACGCCTTGGCATAAACTCGCCGGGTCATCTTCGATTTCGCAACCCGTATTATTGAGCGATGCAAGACCATACCCGGCAGCGCCGTCGACGGTCTTTGTCGCTTCCTCAAGGCCGCCATATGCATAGAGGTCGGTTCCCTTGCCGGGATGGGCAACAATGCCGGCCAGAGCTTGGATCTCGGGTATTGCTGCGAAACTGCCGTCTTCGTTGAAGGTGACGTCGGCCATTTGACCCGAACCATAGCGGCCTATTCCGTTCCCCGCCAAAAAGCTTCCTTGAATTTCGAGATACTTTGGGATCAACGGAATCGTCGCTGATGCGCCTCCGCCTCCGGCAATCGTCGTCCGGTTGTCGTGATCCGCGCGATCGGTGAAACCACGCACCACGCCCTTCAGCTCGTAATGGCCCCATCCGGGATCGAAGGCGATCTTGGCAACGACGTCCGGCATGATGTCATTGCTATAGCTCGCTCCGGAATTGAGTAACGGTCCGCCAGGGTTGTTGGCATTGATAGGCACACCGCCCGGCGTCTGACCGGCTATGACGGTCTGTGGACTCTCAACGGAAATGCCCGCCGATATCATCGGACTGAACGTCTTCACGATTCGAATCTGAGGATTACGCGTCCAGTTGAAGCCGACGACGTACTGCGCATCGATCGTCAACGGAATCTGTTCGTTGCGAGCTTTGATTCCCTCCGTGTTCGTTGTCAGCAAGCTCCACGTCTGGCCAGCAAGGATATGGAGCCCCCATCTGTCGTCATCGAGCGTGCCGTAGAAATGACGTATGCGCGGGGCGTAGCTGTTGCTCTCAACCGAA
Source organism: Hyphomicrobium sp. (assembly GCF_035548195.1). Classification (GTDB taxonomy): domain Bacteria; phylum Pseudomonadota; class Alphaproteobacteria; order Rhizobiales; family Hyphomicrobiaceae; genus Hyphomicrobium_B. The sequence continues at coordinate 26,018 of NZ_DASZTY010000024.1, read as the reverse complement.
TTGGACGTCGTGCCTGCGCCGAGAAAGTCGGCCTCGATGTAAGCGGCGAGATGGGTGTATTCGTCCATATCTCCGGAGGCCAAAGCCGCAATCCGGCTCTGTCGCGCGCTGAATCTCGTTTCGTGCTCGTAGTGTCTAGGGTCGTTTCCAAACGGAATGCCCGCAAAGCTGCTTCCGACGTCCGCCGTTTCGTTTCTGGATCGCCAAAACGTTGCCAATTCGCTGAAGCCGCCGAGTTTCAGATTGACGGCTCCGATCTGGAGACTGCCGTCCGGCAGAACGTTGACCACCTCCCGATCATCGGGAATGTTTGGCGAGGAAAGATCTGCCGCCAACGCGTCCGTCGATATAAGAGCTACGAAACTCACCAAGACGCATAGAGACGCACGCGTCCCCCAAACACGACCATCCATTATCATGCTCCCCTGAAAGAAAACCCCCCGCCTTGACTCAAACAAGGCAGCCCGGTCTCGAATTCAGCAGGCAGCAGTCAGCTGACGTGCATCAACGCTTCGATGCCGGTGAAAGGAAGTCATCAAGGGCAATTAACAAGCGTGTAACGAGAAGTATCAGCACGGACACGGCCGTAAAACTACGTAGGTAATCGGTCGAGTATGCAATCCGCGAGTAGAGAGTCGAAACAAAAGACCCCGTTCTTCAAAAGAAGAGCGGGGTCTGCAAGTTGAGGTCTGTAAACGAGAACTCCAATAGCACGGATTCGCCTATCGATGATCGTGCGTGAAACCCTCGGTAGTCCTACGGAAGCTCGAAAAGTTTCTGTTCGCTAGTGACCCGGGCGCTTTGGCGGACCGATTGACCAGTCCTTCGATCGCATTCGGATGATTCAAGTGCTGGTCCAATTTCCAACGCGCTGGCCATTATCGGCGCTGCTATGTTCGCGGACGGACTGATCGTGCGGCGCCGGAGGCATTCCACCGCTTGCGTTAAAAAACTATAGTTGCGACAATGACATAGGGGACGAGACGGTATCATTTCCGGGTCGCGGGTTCCCGGAGAATTTTGAAATGCGTACGCTGGAGGCCAGAACGTGGCCGCTTCTCAAGGGTCGTGGCGTTGATGGCCGGTAAAATAGAGGTCACCATAGCGGATCAAAATCCGGTCGTGCGATCGGGTCTCGAAGCGCTCATCGAACGTGACGGCAGGTTCAGCGTCTGCGGTGTCCACGCAAACGGCGCCGCGCTGATCGACGCCCTAAAGGTCAAGCCGGTCGAGATCGCAATTGTCGGCTGGACATTGCCGGACATGACGGGCGGTGCTGTGCTTGCTCGTCTGAAGCAGGAAAAATGGCAGACGCGTGTGGTCATCTATACCGGCGAGCGCAGCGGTGACGTACTGAGACAAGCGATCAAAGGGGGCGCGTGGGGATTTGTCTCGAAGACAGAAGATCCGCAGGTTCTGCTGGAAGCCGTCATCTCCGTTGCGCGCGGCCGCTTGTCGCTGCCCTACGTCGATATCGATTTGCTCAATCATGATCCGCTCGAAGGGTTGACGGCACGCGAACGCGAACTTCTTGCTGCACTTGCGAACGGATGGACCAATCTGCAGATTGCTGCGCGAACCGGCATTTCTCGCAATACGGTGAAATACCATCTGAAAAACTTGTACGATAAGCTCGGCGTTTCGAATCGCGCGATGGCTGTTGCACTGCACGTGTCGGTTAACCGAAACGATTAACACGCTGGGAGCCCGATCCCACGGATCGGTACAACTTGTCACGCACATAAAGCCGCAGAGGTGGGTAGCTCTGGCTGCCCAACGGGGTGTTGTTAGTTTTTCGTTCACACCCTCACTGTCCGCCTGCTAGTTAGGACTAACGCCCGCATCTGCGATCGGGCGGAAGGATCAGCAAAAGCACGCCGGATCACGCATCCCTGCATTCCTTTCGGGGGACGTCCGGTTTGGCTCAACGCAGTGCGGAGAAACGCCCATGACGACGACCGTCACGCCTCACCTTTTTATCCCCGGCCCGACCAACATTCCTGACGCTGTGCGCATGGCGATGAATCTCCCCATGGAGGATATGCGGTCACCCGAATTTCCGAAGTTCACCCTTCCGTTGTTCGAAGACCTGAAGAAAGCTTTCAAGATGAAGGACGGCCGGGTCTTCATCTTCCCATCGTCGGGCACAGGCGCCTGGGAATCGGCAATCGAGAACACGCTGGCAACCGGCGATAAGGTTCTGATGAGCCGCTTCGGGCAGTTCTCGCTACTTTGGGTTGATATGGCCGAGCGTCTTGGGCTCAAGGTCGAGCTGTGTGACGAAGAGTGGGGTACTGGCGTTCCGGTCGAGAAGTACGCTGACATTCTCGCCAAGGATAAGAATCACGAGATCAAGGCCGTCTTCGCAACCCATAACGAAACGGCAACGGGCGTTGCGAGCGATATCGGCGCGATCCGCAAAGCTCTCGATGCTGCGAAGCACCCCGCACTGCTGATGGTAGACGGCGTGTCCTCGGTCGGTTCACTCGACATGCGTATGGGCGAATGGGGCGTGGATTGCTGCGTCTCGGGTTCGCAGAAGGGCTTCATGCTCCCGACGGGCCTCGGCATTCTCGCCGTCAGCCAGAAGGCGCTTGATGTCAACAAGTCGAAGAACGGCCGCATGAACCGCTGCTTCTTCTCGTTCGAAGACATGATCAAGACGAACGATCTCGGATATTTCCCGTACACGCCGGCGACGCAGCTGCTTCGCGGTCTGCGGACCTCCCTAGATCTGCTGTTCGCCGAGGGGCTCGACAATGTTTTCGCCCGTCATAACCGTCTCGCGACCGGCGTACGCAAGGGTGTCGAAGCGTGGGGTCTGAAGCTCTGCGCGAAAGAGCCGAAGTGGTATTCCGATACGGTTTCGGCGGTCCTCGTGCCGGAAGGCGTTGACAGCAACGCCATCACCAAGACGGCTTATTATCGCTACAACACATCTCTCGGCCTCGGCCTGAACAAGGTCGCGGGCAAGGTGTTCCGCATCGGCCACCTTGGCGCGCTCGACGAATTCATGGTCGGCGGCGTTCTCTTCGCGGTCGAAATGGCGCTCAAGGACAACGGCGTCAACATCAAGCTCGGTTCGGGAACGGGAGCTGCTGCGGAGTACTTCAGCAAGACTGCCACCAAATCCGCGACCGGCCCAACGCAGGCAAAGGCCGCCTAAGCGAGAATTAGCGCCCGGCTGCAAGGCCGGGCGCGTCTTTCGACGTGCGCGAGAGCCGGGGAAATGCTGGTCATGCACGAGCATTTCCACGAATTGCATCGCGCCGAACAACAAACGATCGAACTCTAGTCCAGGAAGGCGACGACCACATGAGCTATACCCCGACCCCGTCCCGCACGCAGCGTCTGCAACGCTCTTATCTTGCCGTGCCGGGCTCAAACCCCAGCATGATCGATCGCGCCATCAAAAGCGCGGCCGATTTCGTATTTCTTGACTGCGAAGACGCCGTCGCGCCGCCCGAGAAGGAGCAGGCTCGTAAGAACATCATCCAGGCTTTGAACGATCTCGATTGGAAAGGCGCGGGCAAGAGCGTCGCGGTCCGCATCAACGGCCTGGATACGCATTACATGTACCGCGACGTCGTCGACATCGTCGAGCAGGCTGGCGCGAAGCTCGACACGATCCTCATTCCGAAGGTCGGCGTCCCGGCCGATGTTTACACGGTCGAATGCATCGTCAGTCAGATCGAAGTCGCAAAGGGCCTGAAAAACAAGATCGGCACGGAAGCACTGATCGAAACGCCGCTCGGCATGGCCAATGTCGAAGCCATCGCGTCAGCGAACAGCCGCCTTGAAGCGATGCACTTCGGCGTCGCAGACTACTCGGCCTTCAATAAGGCGCGCACTGTCGTCATCGGGGGCTTGAATCCAGATTATCCCGGTGACCAGTGGCACTTCCCGCTTTCGCGCATGACCGTCGCATGCCGAGCTTACGGTCTGCGCCCGATCGATGGACCGTTCGGCGGCATCGATGATCCGGAAGGCTATAAGGCCGCCGCACGTCGTGGCGCTGCCCTCGGCATGGAAGGCAAGTGGGCCATCCATCCCTCGCAGATCGAACTCGCCAACGAAATCTATTCGCCGACGCCCAAAGAGGTCGAGCGCGCCGAGCGAATTCTCGTCGCTTTGAAGGAAGCCGAAGCTCAGGGCAAAGGCGCCGCTTCTCTCGACGGCAAGATGATCGACGCCGCTTCTGAGAAGATGGCAAAGAACATGCTTGCGACCGCAGCGGCGATCAAGGCAGCTGAAGCTGCACGCGCCAGCGCAAAATAAAAGAAGCCTCGGAAACGCTATCCCAAGGAGTCCAACGACATGGACATTCATGAGTACCAGGCTAAGGAGCTTCTCGCGAAGTTCGGCGTGCCGATCGCGCGCGGAGGCCTAGCCTATAGCCCCGAGCAGGCGACGTATCGCGCCAGCGAACTGGGCGGCACCGTCGTCGTCAAGGCGCAAATCCATTCCGGCGCCCGCGGCAAGGCCGGCGGCGTCAAGGTCTGTAAGACGGAGAAGGAAATCGAAGAGGCGGCCGAGTTCATGCTTGGCCGCAAACTCGTCACGCATCAGACGGGTCCATCCGGCAAGCTGGTCTCGCGCCTCTACATCGAGGAAGCGACGAACATCGATCGCGAGATCTATCTTGGCTTCGTTATGGATCGCGCATCCGAGCGCATCGTTGTCGTTGCGTCAGCGGCGGGCGGCATGGACATCGAGGAAATCTCGGCGACCCAGCCCGACACGATCATTCGCGTGAGTGTCGATCCGGCCGTCGGCATGCAGCAGTTCCAGGCGCGCGAGCTGGCTTTCGGTCTGGGCGTCGACCCAGACATCGTCAATAAGCTCGTCCCGGCGATCATGGGATGCTATCGCGCGTTCCGCGATCTCGACGCGATGATGGTGGAGGTCAATCCTCTCGTCATCACGAAGGAAAAGCAGGTCCTCGCGCTCGATGCTAAGATGTCGTTCGACGACAACGCTCTTTTCCGTCGCCCGCATATCGCCGAGCTGCGCGACAAGAGCCAGGAAGACCCGCGCGAAACTTACGCATCGGATCGCGGTCTTGCCTACGTCGGCCTAGACGGAGACATTGGCTGCATCGTCAACGGCGCGGGCCTCGCGATGGCAACCCTCGACATGATCAAGCTCGCAGGTGGCGAACCGGCGAACTTCCTCGACATCGGCGGCGGCGCCTCGCCCGAGCGCGTCACGAAATCGTTCAAGGCGGTTCTTCGCGACAAAAACGTCAAGGCGATCCTCGTGAACGTCTTCGCGGGCATCAACCGTTGCGACTGGGTTGCCAAGGGCGTCGTCGATGCCGTCAAAGAACTCGATATCAAAATGCCGATCGTCGTTCGTCTCGCAGGGACGAATGTTGAGGAAGGCCGCAAGATCATCGATAACAGCGGTCTGACCGTCATCAGCGCCGAAACGCTCGCCGACGCTGCAAAACAAGCAGTCGAAGCGGCAAAAAAAGCGTAAGCCCGGAGAGACGCACCAATGGCAATCTTCATCAATGAAAAGACGCCGATTCTGATCCAGGGCTTTACCGGACGTATCGGCACCTTCCATGCCCAGGAAATGATCGACTACGGCTCCAATGTCGTAGGCGGTGTGACGCCCGGTAAGGGTGGCACCTCTCACTTGGGCCGTCCCGTATTCAACACGGTGAAAGGCGCCGTCGATGAGACGCGTGCGGAAGCCTCGATCGTTTTCGTGCCGCCGCCCTTCGCCGCCGACGCGATCATGGAAGCCGCCGACGCCGGCATCAAATATTGCGTCTGCATTACGGACGGCATTCCGGCCCAGGATATGATCCGCGTGAAACGCTACATGCGCCGCTACAAGAAAGAAGCGCGCATGATCCTGACTGGCCCGAACTGCGCCGGAACGATTTCGCCAGGTAAGGCCATGCTCGGCATCATGCCCGGCCACATCTATATCCCCGGCCGTGTCGGCATTGTCGGCCGTTCGGGAACGCTCGGCTATGAAGCAGCCTCGCAGCTCAAAGCGCTGGGCATCGGCGTTTCGACATCTGTCGGAATCGGCGGCGACCCGATCAACGGCTCGTCGCACCGCGACGTGCTCGAGCACTTCGAGAACGATCCCGAGACGGACGCTGTGTTGATGATCGGCGAGATCGGTGGTCCGCAGGAAGCGGAAGCGGGCGTCTTCGCTAAAGAGCATATGAAGAAGCCGGTCATTGCCTACATCGCGGGTCTTTCGGCACCAAAGGGCCGCCGCATGGGCCACGCGGGCGCCATCGTCTCCGCGTTCGGCGAGTCGGCTGCCGAAAAGGTCGAAATCCTCCAGGGTTGTGGCGTGACCATTGCGCCGACGCCGTCGGAAATGGGTTCGACTGTGGCGAAGGTACTTGGTAGCCTTAAGAAAGTCGCCTGACACATTGGTGCGGACCGGAGCAGCGGTTTGGCGTGCTCCGGTCTTTGCACGCTGAGCTAACAAATTTACGCTCGATCGCGGTCCCTTAAGGGACGCGGAGGCTTGGTGGATGCAAGAAAAGACGCGAGCGAAAAACGCGAAAAACCTTAGCGAAGTTCAGCTTATTGAGGAATTGAAGCGTCTCCGCACGCAAATTCCCGATAATCCGTCGCTCAATCCAATTCTGAACGTCGCGTTCGACTTATCCCGCCGGCTCGAGTCCGGGGATGTCTCGTCTGAAGAGGTCAGATCGCTCGCAGGCCGGCTGATGGACCGCGCCTGTGTGCGTCGCGCACGCCGGTTACGCGAGAAGGTTGGCTACGTCGATCAGGCGGCGACGCTCAAGGATTTCACCTCTTACGTCGAGAAAACGGCGAAGGAAGCTGGTTCAATTAAAGCCTTTGCCGAGCGCTGGGAGCGCGCACGCACAGGCATCGTGTTGACTGCTCATCCGACATTTGGATTATCGGACGCGCTTTATCGTCGGATGGTCGAAATTGCCGTCGCCGATCCGGCCGGAGATGTCACCATCGGCCTGCCGCACGCGCCTGAACGCGAACTGACGCTCCAGCACGAGCACAAGTGCGCGCAGGACGCGATACGTAATCTCCGCAATGCCTATGAAGAGCTTTTACACGGGTTCTACAGCGTTGCCTCCCAGAAGTTCGGCGACGCAGCATTCAAGCTCCGTCCGAGATTGACGACGTTGGCATCGTGGATCGGTTACGACCTCGACGGCCGCACCGACATTGCTTGGACGTTTTCTTTCGAAGTCCGCCTGCTCGAAAAGCGAGGCGCTCTTGCCGACATACGCGAGCGCTTCGTCGTCTTGAAGCATAAGCTTGAAGAAACGGATGAGGCGCAGCGGCTGGCACGCCAGATCGTCGGCAAGCTCGATCTTGCAATCGCATCCGTCGACGAGCAGCTGAAGGCGCTCGAAGCTTTCAAAAACGATTCATCTGCACTTGCGACGGCGGCAAACGTCATCACGAAGACCGATGGCTATAATTTGCTGACGGTCGAACCGCTTCAGACGCTATTTGCTTCGCTGATCGATACCGTTCAGGCTCCCCAAATGAAGCGTGCGGTGGCCGCGCTTTCCGGATTGGTGGATGCGACCGGCCTCGGAACGTCGCACATTCATTTGCGCATCAACGCACTTCAGCTCAACAACGCTTTCCGCGCTTACGTCCACGAGCCCTGGACGCGCGACCTGACGGAAAGCCAGTCGCTCGCTCGTATCGTGGAGATGATCAAGAACTGTCCGCGCGAGGCCGTGAACTTCGCGACGCTCGATCTTGAGACCGCGACCGCCATTCGTCAGTTTGCGCTGACGGCTCAGATCCACAAGCACGTGGACAAGGAAACGCCGATCCGCTTCCTGATCGCCGAATGCGAATCGCCGGCGACGGTTCTGATTGCGGTATTCTTTGCCAAACTCTTCGGTGTCGATGGAATCACCGATATCTCGCCGCTCTTCGAAACTCCGTCGGGTCTCGAAAACGGATCGCGCATCATGGAGCGGTTGGTCGAAGAGGAAACGTATCGCGATTATGTGAAGGGCCGTAAGCGGCTGAGCATCCAAACGGGATTTTCCGACGCCGGTCGCTTCATCGGCCAGATATCCGCGACGCTTGCGATCGAGCGCTACTATCACGGGCTCGCCGCACTGCTGGATCGCGCCAAGCTCGACGACGTCGAAATCCTCATCTTCTCCACCCATGGCGAGTCCATGGGGCGTGGCGCCCACCCGGGCACGCTTCATACGCGCTTGCATTATTTGATGACGGATGAAGCGCGCTTCCGCTTCGCGGATGCAAATATCCCAGTGAAGCACGAGACGAGCTTCCAGGGCGGCGACGGCTACATGTACTTCGGCAACCGTGCCCTCACCACGCGAGCTCTTGCGACCATCGTGATGGACGGCGAGATCCCTGAACGCGAGCACGATCCGTTCTATTCGGAGCACAACTTCAGCCTCGATTTCTTCTTGAGGCTGCGCGCATTCCAGCAGCACTTGTTCGCGCACGATGGTTATCGCGCTGTACTTGGTGCGTTTGGTCCAAACTTGCTTTTCAAGACGGGCTCTCGTCCGGTGAAGCGCCAAGGCGAGCACACGTCTGATCGCGGCAATCCCGCACGCATGCGCGCTATTCCTAATAACGCAATTCTGCAGCAGTTCGGCTACATCGCCAACGTCGTTGCCGGCCTCGGCACGGCCGTAGGTGCGGACCGCGACAGATTCAATAAACTCGCGAAGTCGTCCAAGCGCCTCCGCTCGCTGCTCGAAATGATCGCCTATGCAAAGCAGATATCGAGTCTGAACGCCATGGGCGCGAATGCCCAGATCTTCAACGCGGGACTATGGGCTTCTCGCGCGTCGTGGGGGCGAGAGCAGGTATTGAGCACCGCATTCCGGACACTCGCTACGCATTTGCTGCCCGATGAACGCCAGGGGGCGATAAACGAGCTGGTTCACCTGTTGCGCCTTGATGCGATCGATCTGCATGCAATCCTCGAAGATCAGCAAATCGAGGACGGGACGGATCCGGATGAGAACCGGTTGGAACTTGATCTGCTGCAAGCTATCAGGCTCGCTTTGATCATGCGGATTTTCATCCTCGCGGCGCAATTGCCGCGGTTCACGCCGCAAGACGGACTCTCGCACGCTCAGGTTCTCGAAATGGCGCTGAGCCTCGAAATTCCGGAAGTTTTGAATATTCTTCGTAAAGCCTTTCCGCATGGCGCCAAGAATTTCGCTGAGGAGGGGAACGCTGCGTTCGACGAGCAGGCGACCTATCGGCCGCGCGGTATCGATGATTACGCGCGTCTCGAAACGGAAATCTTGACCCCGATGGAATCGTCCTACGAGTTCATTCGGGAAATTGGCACCGGCATTTCGCACCATTTTGGCGCCTTCGGATAAGGAGCCGGTGGAAGCACGACAGACCTGACGCAGCGGAGTTGTCCGGCGCGTCTTGTTTCAGGATTTTCGTCTTGTCCGCGCCGGTTTGAAATCGGATGCGGTAAGCGAAAAGACCTCGTTGCAGCTCGATTCGGTATCGAGCCAGAAAAACGGCAGATCGGGCCGCGTTGCTTCAAGCCGCTCCTGCCCTGTACCGATCTCGACGACCAGGCTCCCGTTGGCCGATAATCGCTCCGGCGCATCGGCAAGGATGCGTCGCACGAGATCAAGACCGTCCACACCGCCGAGGTGTGCGAGCTGCGGCTCCGCGCGATACTCAGGCGAAAACGCCGCGACTTCTTCGGCCGCGACGTAAGGCGGATTTGAGATGATGAGGTCGTACGTGACGGGACGAAGCCCGTCGAATAGATCGGCGGTAAACAGACGTATCCTGTCCTGCAATCCGTAATCCTTGATGTTATGCTCGGCGACGGCAAGCGCATCCGCCGAAAGATCGCTCGCATGGATTTCCGCCTTGGGAAAAGCGTCCGCCGCTAGGATCGCAAGGCAGCCCGAGCCCGTACATAAATCGAGCACGCGCCGGATCGCCGTGGCATCGTCTATGACAGAAGCAAGAGCATCCCGAGCCAGCAGCTCGCCGATGAATGATCGCGGTACGATCACGCGCTCGTCGACGTAAAATTTATAGCCTTGAATATAGGCGCGGTTCGTCAGGTAGGCCGCAGGTTTCCGCGTTTTGATACGTCGCGATAGAATGGCGTTGATCGCCTTGCGCTCGTCTAAGAGCAATCGGCAGTCCAGCCACGCGTTGATGTCATCGATCGGCAGGTCGAGCGTCGAAAGAATGAGAAACGCGGCCTCGTCAACGGCATTGTCGGTCCCGTGCCCAAAAACGAGACCGGCCCGCGTCATTGCCGTCACAGCATATCGCAACCAGTCGCGAACGGTAACAAGCTCATGCTCCACGTCCTGCCGATCGTTCTCCGCCATTGCGCAGAATCCACAGTCATGTGGCCCGAGGTAACTCATCGAAGCGGATCAGGCGACGCTCATTTTCGTCCCAGAGTTTCAGCCGTGCGCACTTCAAACTGTCGCGCAGCGTCAGCTTGTTGATCGCCTTCAGTTCCGGACTCGCATTGAGACACGCCATGAGCCGGTAGTTGGGGATCATGCTGTTCAGATGATGAATGTGATGCAGTCCGATATTGCCTGTGAACCAGTTCAACAGCGGCGGCAGCTTATAGTAGGAAGAGCCCAACAGCGCAGCCACTTGGAAATCCCAGCCTTCTGCCTTGTCCCACGTCGTTTCCTCGAACTGATGTTGGATGAAGAACAGCCATCCGCCAGCCGCCGCCGCGATATGTAGAACCGGCAGCCCTACCCAGAGAACGTTAGCAAGACCAAACCAATAAACGAGCGGTAGGTAGAACGCGACGAGCGCGACGTTGAGCCCGGCGACGCTGCGCCAAGTCTCGCGCGGCGGTAGCGCGTGTAGCCACGGCAGGCGCTGCAACAGAACGAAATACGCAGGGACACCGATGCCGAACAGAAACAAGGGATGCCGATAAAGCCGGTAGCGGACCTTTTGCAGCGACGAAAGCTGCAGATATTCTTTGACCGTGAATGTGTCGATATCGCCGGCCCCGCGCCGGTCCAGATTGCCCGACGTCGCATGATGTTGCGCATGTTCCCGTCGCCACACGCCATAGGGCACCATTGTCAACACGCTCATGCATCGCCCGACGAGATCGTTGAGAGCCCGAGAACCAAAGAAGGAGCCGTGCCCGCAATCATGTTGGATGATGAATGCGCGAACGAGAAGACCCGCCGCGGGAACGGCGAGGAGAAGCGTCGCCCAGTAGGCATGTTCCACCGTCGCGAACATCGCCGCGACAACGAGCACGAGGGGGACCAAGGTCGTAACAAGCTGTTGTACGGCTAGGCGGTGCACTGAGCCGCGATAACGCTGACAATGTGCTGCCAGGCGACGCACACGCTGCTTCTGCGTTTCGGGCATAGACTCCGGCTCGATAACCGTTCCCAGTCGCTTATCGCTCCGAAGGTCGGCACGGCTCTCCGCACGAAGCGGCGGCTTGAGACTGAGGTTCAAGATGTGGGTCCCCCGTGAGTGGCGTCGAATATGGTCCACCGGCCAACGTCGGTTAGCATATTCATTCTGGCTCGCGAAACGGCGTTGACGGTGTGATCGGTAGAAACTCGTGTGTTACGCGTCGTGTTCGGAAAAAGCGGACCAGGCTCAGGCAGCCGCTGGCCGGGATTATTAAAAAAGGAGCCGGTTTTCCGCCGGCTCCTCTCAGTCGTTGTTTTTGTGTCATTTGTATGGATGGCCTAGTGCTTGCCCCAAATCTCGACGATTGCGGCGCCTTTCCCTTTGGCCGAGGAATCGAAGAACCGTGACCGGTATCGCGCTTCGATATGGTCGATCGGCTGGCGACGCTTGCCCTGGAGATCGATCGGCCCGTATGTGCCGCCGGCATCGACGCGCGTGCGGATCGGGATCGTCTCATCGGAGCCATCGGCATAGATGACCTTGATTTCGTTCAGAGTGATTGCTCGGTCTCTCACGGTGACCCTAAGGCGCCGGAAGCCGCCGACGTTGCTCGCAACCGGGATGATGTCCTTATCGAAACCGACGAAACCGGCGGTCTGGGCCCCAAGCAGCAACCAACCTTGATTATACTTGCGGCCTTCGCCGTTCGGCCCGAGCCATCCGGGCGCATATCGCCCGAAAACTTCAATGCGCGCCTGACCGTTGAAATTCGGTCGCGAGCGATAGACGAGCTGAATTTCCTTGATGAAGCGATCACCCCGAAGGTCGATCCAGCTCGTTCGCGAATTCTTAGGAATGTCGGCGTTGACAGCCAGCGTATCGCTTTCGCCGTTGTTGTAGACGACCTTCATCTCTTTGATGTGAATATCGTTGTCGAGCACGCGCAGACGAATCTTAGCGAACTTGCCAACTTCGTTTCCGACGCGAATGACGTCGCGGTCCGTCAGAAATCCGACGTATTGGGCACCAAAGAGCACATCGCCGCCGGGTGTCGCCTGGCCGGGTGCCGTTGGAGTCGCGATCGGCACCGTCGGTTTGACGGGAAGGTCGGAGCGGTCATCCGACACCAGATGTTCAGAGCGGTCCGGCCTGCCCGAATATCGTCCTTCGCCCTCATAGCCATTGCGATCCATACGGCGTCCGTGGGGGCTTTGAATGCCGATGATCTGCAGTCGGCCGCGGCCGTAGCCCGGTTCCTGAGTGATCTTTATCTTATCGATAAATTTGCTTTCGTACGTCGGATTGATCGGCCGGCTCCGCTCGCCCCAATACATGTCGATCTGGCGATCCTCGTTCCAGACCGAACCGTCGCTATAGACGATCTGCACGCGCCGGACGTCGAAGAGCTTGCCCATCGCATTCTTGATGCGAATGCCCTTGTAGGCGCCCTTAGCTTGGCTGACGTCGATCGTGTAGTGATCAAGCGAAAGATCGACGTCGGTTTCGGCGATGAGAATGAGCTGATTCCGGTGCTGCCAATGATGGTGCCGGCGGCGTGCCTCGGCGTTCGACAACAAGCTCATTGCCAGGACCGCGCACAGCCCTAGAACCAGTCTTCGAAACATAACAAAACCCCTCTGGTTACTGACGCGCCCTTGCCCCGACGAAGGCGCACTCTAACGGCGCAGAACTGAAAAGGCAGCGGGCGGAGGGGTTTTCACAGGGCTTGGAACGCGTTCCGATGAAAGCCTGATGTGAATCTGCAACACAGACTTTGTGTCTATAGCTCCGATGTTTAGTAAACCGCCAAAAGCGGCATTCTTGGCGTGCGGGCGCTGTGAAGAACGGGGAAAAGCGAAAATGTCAGTTGCAATTCCGCCAGTCGCTCCGGCGAAAGAGGCACATCTTGACAACAAAATACGAATCAGACCGCGCGCGAACTTGAAACAGAACGGATGCTGAAGTGTATTGGGGCAAGTAGAGCTTTGGCGCCGTTCCACATACCCCCATAGCGCGCTGGTTCTATTTTCGCCCGCGGTCTCCCCCGGCCGCGGGTTCTTTGTGTCTGCTGCCCATTACGATCGGCTCGAAAGCGTAAAGCCCGCAGCTCTCGCCTCATCCTCGCTGCAGAACCAGCGTCCCCCGCGGTCGGTACGAACTTTGGTCCGGCTGTAGCCCGCCGACCATGGCAACGCGTAGTATTTTGATGAAGCGCGCACGACACCTTTGATCGGACAACCGTCTGGAGCTGTCCGGGCCGCATCCTGCCATTGCTGATCGCGCCATTCCTGTGGACGCTGCACCTTGCCCTGCCAGATACCTTTCTTGGCGGCCCGCGCCGCGTCCTCCGTTTCATTCAGTTGGCCGAAGAAAGACCGCACGGCAAAGACATAGCCGTGTTGAACCAACGCCTTTGCCACATCGGTCTGCCCGATGCGGCAATCGGCGAGCACATAGCCTCTGTTGTCCTGGCCGGATGGCGTGCAGGTCAAGTTGCGACCACGGACAATGCGGGCCAAGCCTGATCGTGCGACGGATGCGCAGTTCCAGCGCCGGCCGTTAGCACGATAGCAGGGCTGCCCGGTGGAGGGCGCCTCAATGCCGTTGATGCGGACAAGCGTACCGTCGACCTTCATCAGGTCGCCCGCAATTGCGAGCGCTCTCCCGGAAATGTCGGTGCTGACCGTCACGGGCTTGGCAGCCTCGGAGGGAATGTCCGCAACGGCGACGCCATCAGCGCTCCGAAGCATGGGCCCGCCGATGTAAATCAAACCCAATGCAACGAGCGCCACTATCACGTGATGCGATTTGATCGGAAATTTTTCAACGAAGTCCGGCCACCGCTGCATCTTGTCTCGCGCTGCACCGATAGGCACGCGGAAAGCTTTTGCGAGTGGCGCCAACAGCGTGGCGAACGCATCCGAAAATACGGCACCCAAAAATTTCGCCCAACGCACCGCGACGAGAAACGTCGCGGCAGCGAGATCGAGCAAGGCTTCGACAATAAATGAGAGGACCTTGGAAAATTGCGATCCGACATACGACGCGCTGGCCCGCCCGGCTTCAGCGCCCGCATCGGCAACGTGCTTCACCTTTTCGATGGCTGCAGCGCGCGCATCTTCAACCCGGCGTTGCCGGTCTGCGCGTCGCACGAGCACCGTGGTCCGCACGTATTCTTTCCATTCGAAGCCTTCGCTACGCCTCCGCCAGCCGAACATTTCCCGCAACCTCCCACACGACTCGCGCGCAAATATTTCGTACGAAGTATGGCAGCCCTTTGTCTCGCAGGCGCGTCATCGCACATTGTGAAGCGGCGACGAAGGTTGCGACGGCTGTCAGTGATAGCCTTCGCCGGCGCGGACTTTACCCCGGAACGTCCAATACACGAAAATCGTATACCCGAGGATGATAGGCAGAAGCAAAAGCGTCCCGATCAACATGAACAGTTGCGAACTTGGAGCCGCGGCAGCTTCCCAGACGGTCATTGCACCCGGAACGAGATATGGCACGTTGGAAATCAACAGCCCGACAAATCCCAACAGGAACAGGGCAACGGCCGCGACGAACGGCTCCGCATCACGGCCAATATTTTCGATTCCGTGCCAGCAACGGTACGCAGCATAGAGTGTCAGCAGAGGCACCGGCGCGAGTAATATAATGTTTGGCCACGAGAACCAGCGGTCCGCAATGCGCGGAACGGAATAGGGCGTCCAAATGCTGATGATAGCCGTTGCAAGAAGCATGAGCGGTAGAACGATCTTTGCGGTGTTGCGAGCCCAGTCCTGCAAGTCGCCGTCTGTTTTGTAGATGAGCCATGTTGTGCCGAGCAGCGCGTAACCCGCGACAAGGCTGACGCCGCAAAAAAGCGCAAACGGCGTGAGCCAGTCGAATGTCCCGCCACTGTAGCGGTCCCCGTCGACCGAAAGCCCCTGCAAAAGTCCTCCGAGCACCACACCCTGCGCGAATGTCGCGACGAGCGCCCCCCATGAAAAGGCAAGATCCCAAAATTCCTGCTTTGGCTTGGCGACCCAGCGAAATTCGAAGGCGACGCCACGAAAGACAAGGGCCAGAAGCATCACGATGATCGGAATATAGAGGCCCGACATAACCACGCTGTAGGCTTTAGGAAAGGCCGCCAGAAGCCCGCCGCCACCGAGGACAAGCCACGTCTGGTTCCCGTCCCAGAACGGCGCGATCGTGTTCATGATCACATCGCGCTGCTCTTCCCGCCGTTCGAGATGAAACAGGATGCCAAGTCCGAGTCCGAAGCCGTCGAGGATGACATAGAGCGTAACGGCAACGGCAAGGATCGCGGCCCAGACGAGCGGCAACGCATAAGCGAGCGTATCCATCGATGCTATTCCTCCGATCCAAGCGCGCTTCGGGTCGCACCTTGCGCGGCAGCGAGCGGATGGGCGCCGACGGAAGGATCACCCTCGGGCGAGATAGCTTTTCCTTGCGGACCTTTCTCTATCAATCTGTTGATGTAGAGAATGCCCATCGAGAACACGCTCGTATAGATGAGTACGAAAAGGATGAGCGTCGTCAGAACAGCGCCAAACGATACGGGCGACGCCGCGTCAACCGTCTTGAGGATGCCGTAGACCAGATAGGGCTGTCGTCCCGTTTCGGTGACCCACCATCCGGAAATGATCGCGATAAACCCGAGCGGCCAAGCATAGGTGAGCGGGGCCAGGTACCATGTCGCTTCGAACAGCTTACGGCGCCACCAAAGATACGCGCCGGTCAATCCAATGGCGATCAGCAGAAGACCGATGCCGACCATCACGCGAAACGCGAAGAAGATCGGCAGTAGCGGTGGTCGCTCATCGGGCTTGAAATCCTTTAGGCCTTTGAAAAGCCCATCAGCATCGTGCTTGATGATGAGACTACCGAGGTGCGGAATACCGACCTCATAGTCGTTGGCTTCTTTTTTTGCGTCGGGCCACGCGAACAATACCAGCTCCGCCGGTTTGCTGCCGTCCCAATGCGCCTCCATCGCAGCAAGCTTAGCGGGTTGATGCTCAGCGGTATTCAGCCCGTGCGCGTCGCCGATCAAAAGCTGCAACGGCGCGAGAACAGCGACCATTCCTAGCCCCATGCGGAGCATCGTCTTCGATTCTTCGACAAAGCGATTGGCAACGAGATAGCGCGCACCGACAGCTGCGACGACCAGCGATGTGGTCAGGTATGCAGCCGTGAACATATGCGCGAAGCGGTACGGAAAGCTTGGATTGAAAATGATATGGAGCCAACTCACCGGATAGGCGATGCCGTCCTTCATCTCGTATCCAGCCGGCGTTTGCATCCAGCTGTTAGCGGCGAGAATCCAAAATGCCGAGAGCGACGTTCCGGCCGCGACCAGAATGGCCGCCAGGACGTGCAGATTAGGTGAAACACGTTCCCATCCGAACAACATAATCCCGAGAAAGGTCGCTTCGAGGAAGAACGCCATCAGCACTTCGTAGCCCATCAGCGGGCCAATGATATTTCCGGCGACGACCGAAAAGCGCGCCCAGTTGGTGCCGAACTGATAGGAAAGAACGATGCCGGACACGACGCCCATCGCGAATGACACCGCAAAAATCTTCGTCCAGAATCGTGCGAGTCTGCGGAAGCGCTCCTCCCCCGTCATTCGCCAGCGAACGAGAAGCGTCGCGATGAAAGCCGCGAGCCCAATCGAGAAACTTGGGAAAATAATGTGAAAAGTTACGGTAAAGGCGAATTGGATACGCGCCAGCAAGATGGCGTCCATGTCCATTACGAAGCACCTCCATCGATTCGGTCGGCGAGAGCATAATGCCGTTCTGCCCAAAAGTCGCCAACGGTGCGCGGCGCACTTCGAATGGAATCAATTTTTCTGTGCAACCTGGGAATCGGAAGGCTGCCAGAATCGAACAACGCCGTCCTTTCCGCCGGTAAGCAGCGTGCGTCCGTCGTTCGTGAAGGCAACAGTCATAGCGCCTGTGCCGATGCCCGGCAGCGTGCGAAGTTGGCGCGATCGCTTCAGGCTTCGCACGCGCACGACACCATCTTCCGAAGCCGAAGCGAGAAGTTCATCGAAGCTCGACAATGCGAGCGACGTGATCCGGGACTTTTGACCGAGGAAAGTGCGTTGCAGCCGATAAGAATTGAGCGACAGGATTTTGACTGTGCCATCGAGCGTGCCAGTCGCAAGCAAAGAGCCGTTCGGCGAAAACGAGAGCGCCGAGACGAAATCGCTATTGTTGCGGTAGATACGCCGAACGTCGTGCGCGGCGGTATTCCAAATCCGGATAGTCCGATCCGCGCCTCCGGAGGCCAGCCAATCGCCTGATGGAGAGACCGCCACCGCCTGCACCGCGTTCTCGTGCCCTTCGAGAACCGCTTCCGGCGTGGTCTCGGAGGACGTTTCCCAAAGCGCCACCGTCCAATCATGGCTCGCCGCCGCGACCCGGTCCTCCGAACCGACGAACGCGACAGACCAAATTCGCGCATCGTTGCGCTTGAAGCGATAGAGCCGTCGTTTCGTATCGAGATCGTAGATTGCGACGGCGCCATTCGCGTGTCCCGTCGCGACGCGATTGTTGCGCACCGCTAGCGACGTCGCAGGTCCATCTTCGAGGGTGATGATACCGCTGGCCTGATGCGAATCGAAAGACCAGATCCTGAGTTCCGGCGTCCGCGAGGCTGTCACAATCAAACGCCCGTCGCCGTTCAGCGCTAGCTGTTCGATCGCTCCGTCATAGGCCTTTATCTCTGCGGTCTGCTTGAGTGCAGGTTCAGCGGAGGAAGCCGTTGGCCCAATAGCACCCGTAGTGATGTTAGACTCGTGCACTTTTAGGAGCTGCGGCAGCCGGTCGTGGAAGGCAAAGCCGAGTCCTGCCAGCGCCAGGGCGACGATCACGCGTGATTTGAGACCGCGCGTCAGCGGCTTGCGCCCGACGTCCGGCTGCGGCCGAACTTTCGGCTTCGAGCGTAGTTTTTCTGCGGCGGGCCGGCGTGCCGGAAGCGGAGCGGGAAGCTTGTCCTGCGCCTTCTTCCTTTCGGCCTTTGCTTTTTCCGGTTTGCGCTTTTCCGCAACGGGCTGCTTTTTCGACGCGGGAAGCTTCGCGGCAGCGGGTGGCGGCGGTACCTCAGCTCCGACCGGCGGCTTCAGGGACTCGACAAAATCGAGAAGACCGCCTTTCGGACCCGGAGCGTCGGGCGGCGGTGGAACGGCAGTATTGATGATCGCCTCTGCGGCCCGCTGTTCTTCCTCTTTCCGTCGGCGAACCTCGGTCTTGTCCTTGAAGCGTTGAAAAATGCCCGGTCTCTCGGGCTCCGGTGCGAGAAGCGCACTGCGCCAGACGGCCACCGACTTCGGACGGCTATCCACCGCTAATGCGAGCGCCTGCTGAACGGCGTCGAGAAACGTGCTGCGATAACCCCCAAGTGCCGCTTCGCGCACTGGCACCATCTCATCCTTCAACATGCGCGAAGGCGAATCGGGCGGCCGCTTGCCTGTTACTGCGTGATAGAGCGTCGCCGCGAAGGCATAGATGTCTGTCCACGGCCCCTGCTGCCGGCTCGTCTCGGCATATTGCTCGTACGGGCTGTAGCCGGGTTTAACGAGCGCCGAGACTGTCTTGGTTTTCGAGTGCGCGGCGATATCGCTGCGCGCCGCTCCGAAATCGATCAGCACCGGGTCGCCTGAATTCCGGATGATGATGTTGTCAGGTGCAATGTCCCGATGCAGGAAGTCAGCGTTGTGGATAACTTCCAGCGCATCGAGCAGCGGACCGACGATCGCGTCCAGTTCCTTTTGGCGCGGGGCGCGGCCAAGGTTCTTCAGCCATGACTTGAGGCTTTGACCTTCCTCGAAATGCAGCACCATGTAAGCGGTGTTGTTCGCACGGAAAACGCGATGGACCTTGACGATATTGCTGTGGTTGAACTTGGCGAGCGTCTGCGCCTCGTCGACGAAACGATCGAGGCCCCAATCGTAGTCGCTTCGACAGCCCTCCGAGCGAGGCGTCGCTTCGAGGTTCTGCAACCGTGACGCGAAATCGCTTGGAAAGTATTCCTTGATGCTGACGAGACGCGAGAGCTCCGGCTCTTCCGCAAGATAGGTGACGCCAAATCCGCCCGCCCCGAGAACGCGCACGATTTTGTAATCGCCCGCGAGTTCCGTGCCATCCGGTAAAGCGACAAGTTGCGTCATGATCCCCATGCGCGTGTTCGCGCTTGCGGTTGTTCAATCCTTACGCTGGCGTGAGAGAAACCAGCCCGACCACCCTTGTCTATGCTTCGCTCGCATGACGCAAGAATATGGCTTCTCGACGGGCAATGAACGTTGGATGAATAAATCCTGGCGGTGTCGCTTTCCAGCCATGTTGCCGCCGACATCTTGACGTCTGATTCTGCCAGCGCGATTTGGGCACAAATCATGATCGCCGGGCACTTGCGAACAGGCATATGGGCGATTGGAGCATTCTCGGCTCTCATCCTCTTCTTTCTGTCTATGCATCCGGCTCATCATCTCGGCGGCGATGCGATGGAAGCCGGTGCGCAACTCGTGCGCGGAATAAAATTCGCGATTCTGCAGGGATACAAGGTGGCTCCGGCACTGATGCTGGGATTGGCATTTGCAATCGGCTTTCCGCTGATTGCGCTCGCCTCGCCAATCATTCGCACCGTCAGCCTGTCAGCCGATGCAACGCGGCGCTACAGACCGGGAAAAAGTGAAGATTTCCAGGCCGAAGTGGATGGCGATCAGGAGGCTGTCCGCAGCGGACATCCCTTTGTCGAGATCCCGGCGGAAAAAGGAGTAATGCGTTGTCCAATTCCGCACGACATGCTCCGGATCGGCCGTGAGGACGACAACGACATTCGCATCGCAAGTAGCGCTGTCCATCGTTATCACGCCGCAATTTATCGCGAAGACTATAACGACTGGCATATCGCCGATTTGTCTGGAGTCGAGGGCAACGGTTTGATCGTCAACGGGCGCCGCTGCTGCGAGGCTCGCCTCAACGACGGCGATCTTATTCAGCTGGGTCCTGGCAAACTCCGGTTTCACCTCGGGAATGCCTGAGTTCCGTAAATAGTCGTCCGCACGAGTTTCAGTTCATGCGTTTCATAGCGAATCCGCCGGCACGGCAAACTCCGTGCACGCCAAACCATGAGGAGACTTCAGAATGGCCATCGAGCATGGCGAGACGACCGTTGGCAACGAGGCGAAAGCCATGAAGCCGCATAAGTTCCTTGGCTCGCTACGCGACGCGCTGATGGCTGCCGGTCGCGACGACACCCCGATGGAGACTGCAATGCCGGCAAAGCCTGTCCAGCCTGCAAAGATGTCTGCGGATGAACAATCTCCCCCGCCTTTACCTCCCAAGCCGCAGAGCCTCAGCGCCGAGGAAGCGGCAAAACTCGCCCGCACCGCTCCCGAGCCGAAAGCGCCGGAGCCGGTTCTCGTCGAGAAGGACGCAGATATCCCCCCGACGACGCGGGTCGTCAGGCCCGAAAACCGGGCTAAGAAGCCCGAACCCCCGATCGAAGCACCTGCACGCACCGTCCTTGTCAGGGGACGCCAGCAGATCGAACGCGGCGTTTTCGAACGCGACCCCGTCGTCGGATTTCTGGTCGTCGTCGGAGGCCCTGGCCTCGGGTCTTACAGGCCCATTTTCGAGGGCAATAACACTGTGGGCCGCTCAGCCGATAACCGCATCCCCCTGGATTTCGGCGACGACGCGATCTCCAACGAGGCACAGGCCTATTTGCGCTACGATTCGAGCGATCGGTCTTTCCTCTTTGTGCCAAATCTTGCTAAGACCAACGTCGTGTCCGTGAACGACAAGCGACCGGCGGGTCCTGTGCCGTTACAGCCGATGGACGTCATCACGCTCGGGCGCACGCAAGTCGCATTCCTGCCGTTCTGCGGAAGCGAGTTCGACTGGTCCGAGATTTCCGAAGCCTAAGGATCGAATGCCGCCGTTCGAGCATGCAGTCGCCGCGACGCGCGGAGCCCGAGACTACCAGGAAGACGCTGCCGCGTTCCGTCCGGACGGCGGCGAACCTGTCCGGCTGTCGAGTGAAGGTCCGGGCTTTGATCTGAGCGGATTCGCCGTTCTCGCCGATGGCATGGGCGGTCATGCTGGCGGCGCGCTTGCGAGCCGTACAGTCTGCGAGGAATTTCTCGCGGCCGTTGCTGACCACCCCGGCACCTCGGTTGATCGCCTGATCGCGGCGCTCAAGGCTGCCAACAACGCAGTCGCGGCAAAGATCTCGGAAAACCCGTTACTCGCCGGCATGGGCTCGACGCTAATCGGTGCCGCGTTCGGTTCGCACGGGATCGAATGGGTAAGCGTTGGCGATAGCCCCCTGTTTCTCTTCCGGCGCGGCGAGGTCGCGCTGTTGAACGAAGACCATTCCCTGGCGCCCGAACTCGATCGCATGGTGGCCGAAGGCAAGCTGACGGAAATTGAAGCACGCCGCGATCCGCGCCGCCATATGCTGCGCTCTGCCGTGACTGGCGAAGATATCGATCTGCTCGACGTGTCACAGCGCCCGCTCACGCTCGAAGCCGACGATTACGTCGTGCTTGCAAGCGACGGCATCGCGACGCTCGATCAAAACGAAGTCGCCCGGGTCATCCAAGGCTACGCCAGCGACGGTGCCGCCGCGGTTGCGAAGGCGCTTATCCGCGCGATCGAGGCCGTGCGAGAGCCCTACCAGGACAATGCGACTGTGCTCGTCGTGCGGGCCGTCGGCTAATCGCCCAATCGCTCCATAAAAAAGGGGGCAGCGCCGAAGCACTGTCCCCGAATTCGTCCGCTTCAGACGAAATTACTTCCACCAGCAATGGCGATGGCCGTGACGAATAACGCAATGCTTGTGACGATGATGATGGAACGTCGTTTGCTGCACGAGTGTCGCGGTGTCGCCCGCATGAACGCCAGCAAGCGTGACGGCATTCGCCGCACCCGTCGAACCAAGAGCAAGCGCCGCGAAAGCCGCTGCGGCCAAGATCGTCTTCATGTGTTGTTCTCCTCGAGCGAGCAGCAAGCTGGTGCAACTTGCAAACTCTGTTGCATCGCGTCGGACGCAACGGCGGCACACTTTCTTTAAGTCCCACCCGTGCCAGTGCCATGCGTTTTATCGACGGTAGCGAACCTAAGCAGTTTCGCATCCGTGAGGGTACTTACCCTTCCGTAAAGTAGATGAACGGCATTCGATTTTCTCGGTTCGAGCGCCGACATTATGATTCCGTGGCAATCGTTATCGCGCATTTTCGTCATCGCTCTTCGCGGATTGCCCAGTCGTCGAATACATCGCGATCGTGCCGTTCTGGAATGAGCGCGCGTCGTAAAACCGGAGTTCGGAAGAAAAGTTCACCTGGGCGGGCTTCGACGGCCATATCCGATCCAAAAATCCGAATTCATTAGGCCGAGCTTCATCGGCGATCAGCTTGAATTGATAGACGCCTGGTTCATGAATGAGCTGATCTGGTTTTTCCGCTGGCGATTTGGGATAGAAGAGCACCGTTTGTGTACGGCTCGCTTTTCCAGCAATCGGAATGGGCGCGAAATGCTCGAACCCGGCGCGAGCTTTATCCATCGTCCACCGCCCGAAGTCTGCGGCATAGAAATGTTTTGTTTCCTTCGTCTTTGGATTTGTAGCCTGCAACTCCATCGATAAGATCGTGCCCGTGCGGCCGCCGTCGTTCAGGATCGTCATCGGCACTTCGATGACCTCGAAATTGCTATTCTGGTAGGGTGAGCTGTATTGCGTCACGGGCGGCACGAAGATTTTGACCTCAGGCCCCTTTAGCGAGCTATCCCAAAGGCTGTAACCGGAAAAAACGAGAGCGAGTGCGGAAATCGCTGCCGTGAACTGACCGCTGCCACCGCTGGTGGCGTGCCCGCTTGCCTCGATAGCAAGCGCCGCAGGATCATCCTCGCGTCTGCGCCGTAAGTTAAGCTGCGCCATGATCGAAATCCCCCAGAAACGGTATCGCGAAGTATCCCACCCGCGCCGAAAGCAACCAGCCCGAACGCCCGCCGTCAAGAGACGCCGAAATGACGAAGCGATGTCTGCCCCGAATTGCGCGCCGTCATAAATATTTTCGCCGGAAGTCGGAAATCCGAACCGTTGTTCGTCTTTATCTAAGACAGGGAGGAATCCCGCTTGTCGCATCGCGACGTGCATAAAGGAGGTAAAGGAGCCATGGCCGTCAAACCAGTTCCGGAAGGACTAAGTACCGTAACGCCTCACTTGATTTGCGCGGAGGCAGCAAGCGCGATCGATTTTTACAAAAGAGCCTTTGGCGCCCAAGAGATGTTTCGACTTGATGGCCCCGATGGGAAAATCATGCACGCCGCTATTCAAATCGGAAACTCCCGCGTCATGCTCGCGGAAGAATCGCCGAAATGGCATGCATACGGCCCAAAATCACTAAATGGGACGCCGGTCACGCTTCATTTGTACGTCGAAGATGCCGATAGTTTCGCGCAGCGCGCCGTCGACGCGGG
Source organism: Hyphomicrobium sp. (assembly GCF_035548195.1). Lineage (GTDB taxonomy): Bacteria > Pseudomonadota > Alphaproteobacteria > Rhizobiales > Hyphomicrobiaceae > Hyphomicrobium_B. The sequence goes on along the minus strand of NZ_DASZTY010000024.1, from coordinate 2,149 downwards.
AGCGAAACTGGTGATGCCCGTCTCGGATGCGTTTTGGGGTGACCGTTATGGCCAGGTCGAAGATCCGTTTGGCCATCGCTGGTCAATCGCGACGCACGTTCGCGATATGACTCCCGAGGAGATAAAGAAAGCCGTTCCGACCGACATGGAATGCGGCTCTACATAATCAACATCGCTATCGCGCTGAATAGGAGAGCGTTCGAGACAGGATTGCTCTCCGCAGCGGGCTCCAATGCTAAATCAGCCGCTGGCCATTGCCGCGACTCGTGCCAGATCTGCAGTATCGGACTGCAGCCGCTCTGCGAGATCGCGAAGGTGCGAGGCAATACGCGGCTTCGCCGCCGCGAGCCTGTGAAAGTCTTCACGCTGCAGCTTCAGTAGACGGCATTTCGAAGAGGTGACGATATCGCTGCGATTGAGATCATTACCGAGCATCGCGGCGATCCCGAAAACGTCGCCAGCACTGTAGGTTTGCGGTCCACCATCACCGTTTTCGAAAACCTTGCCGGATGCGATGAAATACATTGCATCGCCAGGTGCACCCTTGCGGATCACTTCGACATTCGGCGGGAAATTATGCGCCTGCAGAAGCGGCATGATCTCGGCCGCTTCCTTTGCGTCGAGTCCGGCTAAAAGCGGCACGCGCGACATTAGCGACCACGTCACGACGAAATCCCGACGATGGAGTTCTTGAGCGAACCCCGTGGATATGATGGCGACCGGCAATGCGAGAATGCAAAGCCCAACGATCATCGTCAGTCCACCAACAAACTTGCCGAGCGCAGTCACGGGGATCGTGTCTCCGTAACCGACCGTCGTCAGTGTTGCGACAGACCACCAGGCGGCGGCGGGAACGCTCCCGAACTTGTCAGGCTGAGCTTGCCCCTCGATATAATACATCAGCGTCGATGAGAAGAGCAGCGCGGTGGCGAGCAACAACGTGGCGCCGAGCAGTGCCCGCCGCTCGTTGGACAGCACACGGATCAATGTGTACATCGCGGGCGAATAGCGCGACAGCTTGAGAAAACGCAGCAACCGCAGCGTCCGCAGCACTCTGAGGTCGACGGCGAAGAACGAGCTGAGATAGAAGGGTAGAATCGCGAAGAGGTCGATCAGAAGCGAAGGCCGTCCTGCAAATATCAGTCTCGCTTTTGCCGTAGGCATTTTTGAAAGATAGGGAACCTCGACCGCCGTCCAAAGCCTTAACGCATACTCGACGGTGAAGATCGCAACCGAAAAAACTTCGAAGTCGTAAAGCCAAGGTTTCCATTGTGCTCGGATCGATGGAACGGTCTCGGCAACGAACGCCGCGACGTTCAATAAGATCAGTGTGACGATGAAAGCATCGAAATAACGGCTTGCCCGGTCTTCGCCGTGCCCCATCTCGATGATTTCATAGATGCGTCGCCGTCGCGTTTTTGCGCGGTGACGTGTTGACAATCGCGCGGCTTTGTATTGCAAGGCGGTCCCCGTATTCGTCAGCCCATGCTGGCACCCCATCGCATGATAACGGCTTGCGTATGTCGACGCTCTCTTCGCGAACGTTTGCAAATGGGGATTCGCTGTCGCACGACGCGTAACGGCGGGATTTATGGGGCGCTCAGAGCTGGATTTTTGGACGCAGGCGCTTGGCGTCCGGCTTGCGAAAGTCCAATATCCCCCGCCAACCCAAACGCCGCGACTGTGAACATCAGTCGCGAGAAACAATATTTCTTCGGAGGAAGTGCCAGTGTCTGTCAAGACCGACATTGAAATTGCGCGCGAAGCAAAAACAAAGCCGATTGCAGATGTGGCGGCCAAGATCGGCGTACCTGCCGAAGCTCTCATTCCCTTCGGTTGGACGAAGGCCAAAGTCTCCTTCGACTACATCAACAAGATTCAAGGCAACAAAGACGGCAAGCTGATCCTGGTGACGGCGATCAGTCCGACCCCTGCAGGCGAAGGCAAGACGACCACGACTGTCGGCCTCGGCGACGGTCTCAATCGCATCGGCAAGAAAGCCATGATGGCACTCCGCGAACCGTCGCTCGGTCCGTGCTTCGGGATGAAAGGCGGCGCGGCGGGCGGCGGCTACGCGCAGGTCGTCCCGATGGAGGACATCAACCTGCACTTCACCGGCGACTTTCACGCAATTACCAGCGCTCACAAC
>NZ_DASZTY010000023.1:0-22303 GCF_035548195.1 Hyphomicrobium sp. | reverse complement strand
CCACTTCCCACTTCCCACTTCCCACTTCCCACTTCCCACTTCCCACTTCCCACTTCCCACTTCCCACTTCCCACTTCCCACTTCCCACTTCCCACTTCCCACTTCCACGTCGCGCATCACGACAAAGCGGCGTCTCCTGTCCCACCCCGTTGTTGAACACGCCACGTCATCATCTTGCAATTTGTTATATTATACGATATACACATTGCAGAAGTACACGACGGGACGTCTGAGAGGGGGAACAGTTATGGGTCATCGCCAGCAACAGCATGTTGTGCGCTTAGCGTTCGGCGCGCTTGCACTACTCGGAGCGACAGCACTGCTGCCGCCCAGTCTCGCAACATTAGCGGCCCCTGCGCACGCAAGCACAATCGTAGACGGATCGGATTCCGCTGCATTCTCCGAGCGTCGCTGCAAATGGACAGCAAAGGAAGAGCGTTGCGGCTGGATCAAGAAAGACAGGAAACAGGTCACGCACCACTAGAGCGTCCGGCGCGTGCCGCACGTCTCAGAGCCCCAGCATAGAGCGCATGAAAGACCGCGCTTAGCCGGCAGGCAGCCTGCCAGGAAAAACGGCAGTTATGAATCTTGTGCGTTTGACCAGTTGACCCATCACGTCATTTGCCGGAGGCTGTCCGCTCTGGATCAGCACGTGGGGGTGTCCTGTGACTCCGGAAATTCTCGTTTGGGCTTTGCTCTTCGTCGTCGGGTTTGCACTCTCGTATCGCCTGGCAGAGAGCTTGCTGAAGCGAAAGCCGGATTTCGACAGCGGATCGAGCGTGACGCCGGTCACCGATCCGGAGCCAGCAGCGCCGGCTCTCTCCCAAACCTCTATTGCGGTTGACAAAACACCAGCTTTCGCACCTCCGTCTACCCGGATAGCGCCGCCGCCCCCCGTTACGGCGAAACCTCCCGCTCCCCAGCCCGCAGCCGCTGCGGCAAGCGTACGCGCAACGATTGCGCCAACCAAAACCGAGGCTCTCACGCCAGTACCTGTGGAACGTCCGCAGCAACCGCTACTCAAGGCCGACGTGCGCGCCACGCTGGCACCCCGTGATATAGCGACGGCCGTAGAGACGCCGGCGGCATTGGTACGGGAGTCCACGCGCCTCTCACCCGCTCCCATTGTTGACGAGACGACCGTCGTCGCACCTGGAACGCAGCAGGTTATCATCCGCCGACGCGGAACGAGACTGCGCGCGCGCAGGATCGGCATCGAAACACCCCCGCTCGATCAGAGATTAAAAGAAACGCGCACCCGCAAAGCACGCGCCGCGCAAAAAATCCCAAGAAAACCGACACGTGATTGCAACGGCGCCGAACTGGTGCTCGGACACAAATCGGTCAGGCTCCAGGCCCCGCGTTTCGGTGGCCCCAAGCCTGCGAACATAAATCCGCTTGCCTCGACAAAAACGGTCACAAAAATCATCGGCATCCCGCGTCGAAAGCTGCGCGTGCGCCTCGCAGCCACCGTTTAACAGCGGCGCCGAACTCGCCTGCTCGAAGGTTTCGGCGGCACGCGGAACATCTCCACACGTTATCCTCATTCCTCCACAAAGGCCGTTTGCACCGCGCAAATCGGCTGGTTCCTAACGCGCGAATCAGTCCACCTTCGTCTTATCAAGTTGCGGAATTCCGTTGCGAGGGGTGGGTTATGTCCAGGTATGCTGCGCGTGCGCCGTTGTCGGTCTATATGCTTGCCGATCATCTGGACGGGGTCCTCGCGGCTGGGGAAGACCTCATCGCGCGCGGTCACGACTGGCGAGCGCTTGCTGAAAATCCGGGCGATCCCGCTGAGTTCGCGCTTCGCCAGCGGAGGATTGCCGAAGACGTTCGCGGCCTTGAACTCATGCTCGTTGCACGCGTGCTGAAGGCCCGGACACATGCGCGGTCGCTTGCCGAGGTCGACGATCGCTTTCGCGCCGTCGGCACGCTCTTCGCTTCCGGAACGAACGTCCTGCTCGATGCGGTGACGGAATGCGGCGATGCACGCAGCGAAGACTTCGATTCCGGCGAGGATATCATCTCTTACGTCAGAAGCAGGGGCTTGATCGCGCCCGATGCGGCATCGGTCCGCTCGGCCGCGGAACTGACGATCGACGACAGCTTCCTTATTGCCAAGCGCATCGCTCTCGGACCGCTACTCGACATGGCCGCCGCATTCCTTGACGCACTCGATAGCCAGTATGAGCTGTTTGTCGAAGCCGAGCCCGAACGTGGAACGCGGATAACCCTCGAACGCGACGAAGGCGATCGGCTGTCGCTCAACTGAGGCTGCTTTTCGCGTCAAACAATTAGAGGTCCAGCGCAGACTTCAGCGCTTCAGCCGCTTCGGCGAGCCGCGCAGAATCGGCGCAACGCAACACCAGATCGGCGACCGGTTTGCCATCGCGGAGCTTCGGGTAGCTTCCCATTGCGACATCGCGATAGCGTTGCTGATGCGCCGCTAAAATGTCGGCGACTTCACTTTCGGGACGCTCAACGGCAATCGTAACTGAAAGAAGTTTATCGCCGGTTTTAAGTTCGGGCGTTACAGCTGCGAGCATCGCAGACATGATTTCCGGCACGCCGGCCATGACAATGATGTTGCCGATGCGAAATCCGGGCGCGCCGGAGAGGATATTAGGAACCAACGATGCCCCAGCAGGAATGCGCGCCATCCGGAGACGCGCCGGGGTCATTCCCAATCCGCGTTTAGCATAATGCTCCCGCATCATCTTTTCGGCGCGCGGGTCAATGGCGATCGGCACGCCTAACGCCTTAGCGATGCTCTCGGCAGTTATATCATCATGGGTGGGACCGATCCCGCCAGTCGTGAAGAGATAATCGTAACGCTCCCGAAGCGCGTTGACCGCCGAGCAAATTTCGATTTCCTCATCAGGGACGATCCGCACTTCTTTCAGCCGGATCCCGATGTTCGTCAGATGCTCGGCAAGCGTGCCGATATTCCGATCCTTCGTACGCCCGGAAAGGATCTCATCTCCAATCACCAGTTGTGCCGCCGTTACAATCCGCTCGCTGCCCAAGCCAGGCCCCCGTCAATCACATCTACGCCGTCGTCATATCATCGCGCTGCGCTGCTCGAAACACTTGCTCTGCCGTCCGGTTCAGTTCGATATGCGGAGCATGAACTTCGCAAATCCCCTCGTCCCCGGAAAACTCATTCAGCGCTACAAGCGCTTCCTTGCCGACGTCCTGATTTCGGGCGGCGTGACCGTAACCGCATCGTGCCCCAACACCGGATCGATGCTCGGACTGACCACGCCGGGATCGACGGTTTGGCTTTCGGAAAACGACAGCCCGACGCGCAAATACCGGCATACCTGGGAAATGATCGAGCACGATCTCGGCAGCGGCCCGCACCTTGTCGGCATCAATACAGGCCGGCCGAATGCTCTTGTTGCGGAAGCGATCGGTTCAGGCACGATGCCCGAGCTCGCCGGATATGCGTCGCTGCGCCGGGAAGTCAAATACGGAGAGAATAGCCGCATCGACCTGCTCCTGGAGAACGCCCCCGATCCGCGTCCCTGTTATGTCGAAGTCAAGAACGTGCATCTGATGCGCGAGGCCGGGCTCGCGGAATTTCCCGACTGCAAAACCGAACGCGGCGCCAAGCACTTGCGCGAACTTTCGGCAATGGTCGCGGCGGGCCACAGGGCAGTCATGATCTTTCTCGTTCAGCGCGGCGATGCCGAACGCTTCAAGCTTGCGAGCGATATTGACCCTATGTACGCCGCTGCGTTCCAAACGGCACTCGCCGCCGGCGTCGAAATGCTCTGCTATCGATGCCGGATGAGCCCGACCGGCATCTCGGTTGAGAGCCGGATCGATATTGTCGAATTGTCATAGAGGCCGGCAATTCTGCTGAAACGAAGCGTAAGCAACGCACGTACCCTATCGGAGAACGGCGCGCTCGCCGTCAGGAGGAACTCCAAATCCCAAGGTGAAAGCCATGTATTCCCGACGCGATTTCTCGAAACTCGGCCTCGCTCTGGCGGGCGGCGCTATCGGTCTTAAAGGCGCTTCCGAATTCGTGCATCCAACCCAGGCAAAGGCCGGAACGAAGACATTCGAGGTGACGAAGACTGACGCGGAGTGGAAGAAGATTTTGACTCCGGAGCAATATTACGTTCTCCGCAAACAAGGCACCGAAAGTCCCGGCTCCTCACCGCTCGACGCAAACGACGCAACGGGAACGTACCTCTGCGCGGGATGCGCGTTGGCTCTCTTTTCCTCCGAGACGAAATTCCATAGCGGCACCGGCTGGCCCAGTTTCTGGAAACCACTCGATAACGCCGTTTCGACAGAACAAGACAACAGCTATCTGATGACCCGCACGGAAGTCCATTGCCGCCGCTGCGGCGGCCATCTCGGCCATGTTTTCGATGACGGGCCGAAGCCGACCGGGTTGCGCTATTGCATGAACGGCGTCGCCCTGAAGTTCGTCCCTAAAGCGACGGGCTGAGGCCGGACTTTCCCAGAAACGGTAGCGTTGGGCTGAATTCATTTCAGCATAATGATTAAGCACGGGCGGCGGTCTCGCACGGCGCCGCCCGCGACCGCGAATCCTATTTCAGGAATAAGCCGTCCGCTTCAAGCACCGAGGCGCGACAATCGCGCACCCCTTCACTTTTTGGGGCTTTGGCGCCCGCCGCAGCGATCAGCGACGGATCGCCCCTGCTTGGCCGTTCTAATCGACCCGGCTCAATTTTCTGTACCGATTGGTTGCAGTACCAAGCCCGCCTTAGTTACCGCTTAGCAAAGCTCCTGAGCTTATCGTGGCCTACGGCACTGCGGACTAGCCAAATCCACGTATCTGGGCGGAAGACGGCCGCGCCCTGCCACCTGGGGTTCTGCAACGGATTTACCTTGGCGGCGCGTTTCCGGATCCTGGACTTCGGAGTGCACTTTCTGCTCCGGTCCTGACGACTAGAGGCACCCTGACCGATCAACCTGGATGCGATCGATAATGAGAATACTGCGGTCCCTTTTTACGCTCCTTGTGATCGGCGCTATCGGCGGCGGCACTTACTACATCATGCACACGGGCAAGTCGGCCTCCGGCAAACACGGGCGTAGCCATCGCGGCGCTTTCAGCGGACCGGTTGCCGTCATCGCCAAGGATGTTCAGACGGCGGACGTACCGGTCTACTTCGAGGGCGTCGGCTCTGTGAAAGCACTCAATACAGCGACCGTGCGTGCTCAAGTCGATGGGCGACTGCTGAGCGTCAACTTCAAAGAAGGCCAGGACGTCAAGCAGGGCGACGTGCTGGCGAAAATCGATCCCGTCACGTATCAGGCGGCACTCGACCAGGCTGTCGCGAAGAAAGCCCTGGACGAAGCCTTGCTTGCAAACACCAAGCATGACCTGGAACGTTATGAAAAGGTCGGAACGCTGGCGGTCTCTCAACAGCAGATCGATACGCAGAAAGCACTGATCGCGCAGCAGGAGGCACAGATCAAATCCGATGCCGCCGCCATCGAGAATGCGAAAGCGATCGTTGGCTACACGACCATCGTCGCGCCGTTCGACGGCCGCACCGGCATCCGTCTCGTCGATGAGGGCAATCTCGTCCACGCGGGAGACGCGGGCGGGATCGTGGTCATCACCCAGGTGCAGCCGATCTCTGTTTTGTTTACGCTTCCGCAGCAGGATCTTCCGGCGCTGACCAAAGCGATCGCCACGGAAGGAACATTGAGCGCGCAGGCTCTTTCGACCGACGGCCAATCGGAACTCGATACCGGCAAGCTTGAGGTCATCGACAATCAGGTCGATCAGCAGACGGGCACGATCCGTCTCAAGGCGAATTTCCCGAACGATAAACGGCAACTTTGGCCCGGCCAGTTCGTCAACGTGCGCGTGCTCGTCGATACGCTTAAGAACGTCGTCGCCGCACCGACCGAAGCTATTCAACGCGGCCCCGAGGGCACATACGTCTTCGTCGTCAAATCTGACAATACCGTCTCGATGCGGCCCGTAAAAGTTTCGCGTCAGGATGAGAAACAAGCGATTATCGCCGAAGGCGTCACGCCGGGAGAAAAGCTTGTGACCAGCGGTTTCGGCCGTCTCAAGGACGGGTCGAAGGTTTCGGTCAGCGACGGCAAATCACCGCCGCCAGGTGCAGATTCTGCGGCCCCCTCGGCACAGCGCCGGTCCGGACGCGGCAAGGCGGCAAATCTTGCCAATGAAAACCAATTCCCTTCCGACACGGCAAGCAGCGCGCCGTTCGTTACCGGTTCGAATGTCAACCCCTCGCCGATGACGGACGCCGCGAAGTCGGGCAGACGTCATAACGGTCGGCATCACAAGGACAACGGCGCATCGCCATGAGCGTTTCGCGGCCCTTTATCGAGCGGCCAATCGCGACATCGCTGTTGGCGCTAGCGACTCTGCTCGGTGGCATCCTCGGCTATTTCTCGCTGCCGATCTCGTCGCTGCCGCAGGTCGATTTTCCGACAGTCGAAGTCACGACGCAGCTCCCTGGCGCGAGCCCCGACACGATGTCGAAGCTCGTGACTGCATCGCTCGAACAGCAATTCGGAAAGATTCAGGCGCTTGCGACGATGTCGTCGACGAGCTCCTTCGGACTGAGCCGCATCACGCTGCAGTTCAACCTCGACCGCGACATCGATTCCGCCGCTCAGGACGTTCAAGCCGCGATTAATGCAGCCGGCTCGACGCTGCCGAAGAACCTTCCCTACCCGCCGACCTATTCGAAAGTGAACCCAGCCGACACGCCAATCATGACGCTGGCATTGACGTCGGAGACCCAATCGCTCCGATCTCTTTCCGATCTTGCCGACACCTTATTGGCACAACGCATGAGTTCGATCTCGGGTGTCGGTCACGTTTCCGTCGAGGGCGGAATAAAACCCGCCGTTCGCGTCGAAGCCGATGTACGCCGCCTCGCGAGCTACGGCCTCAGCATGGCCGATCTCAGCGCCGCCATCAGCGCCGCCAATGTTGCAGGTCCGAAGGGCTCGCTTGATGGAGCCAAGCAATCATTCACGATAGCCGCAAACGACCAGATCGAAGACGCCAAGGAATACGAGAACGTCATCGTTGCCTATCGCAATGACGCGCCGGTCAGATTGAAGGACGTGGCGAAGGTCAGCGACAGCCTCGAAAATACGCGTGTCGGCGGGTGGTATCAGGGCAAGCCTGCCGTGATCGTCGACATCCAGAGGCAACCGGGCGCCAATGTTATCGATACGGTTGCCCGCATTAAGAACGAACTGCCGCGCGTCGAACGTAGCATGCCGGCCGGCGTCGATCTTAAGATCGTCAGCGACCGCACCGGTACAATCCGCGCTTCCGTCCATGACGTGCAGTTCACCCTCGTCTTGAGCGTCGGCCTCGTGGTTATGGTCGTGCTGCTGTTCCTGCGCTCCATCCGCGCGACGATCATCGCCGGCGTCGCGCTGCCCGTTTCGCTCATCGCCACATTCGGCGTGATGTATTTCTGCGGCTTCAGCGTCGATAACCTGTCGCTGATGGCTTTGACGATCGGCACCGGCTTCGTCGTCGACGATGCGATCGTCATGATCGAGAACGTCGTGCGCCATCTGGAAAAAGGCGAGAAACCGATGAAGGCGGCGCTCGACGGCGCGCGCGAAATCGGCTTTACGGTGATTTCGCTGACGTTGTCCCTGATCGCCGTTTTCATCCCGCTTCTTTTCATGACGGGCCTCGTCGGCCGCATGTTCCGCGAGTTTGCGCTGACGCTCACGATTGCGGTCGTCGTCTCTGCGATCGTGTCGTTGACACTGACACCGATGATGTGCGCACGGCTGCTTCGGTCGGGCGGACATCGCGAAAGCAGCGGCAGGCTTGGCAAGCTGTTCGGCGGAATCATGGATCGCGTGATCCAGGGCTACAAAGTCACCCTTGAATTCGTGCTCCGCCATCAGCCCGCAACACTCATTATAGCGTTGCTGACGGTCGTCCTCACGATCTGGCTCTATGTCATTATGCCGAAGGGGTTCCTTCCCGACCAGGATACCGGCGCGATTACCGCGGTCGTCGAAGGCAGCCCGCAAATATCCTTTTCCGAAATGTCGCGATTGCAGAGCGAGGTCGCAAAAGTCGTTGCCCAAGATCCGGACGTCTCCGGCGTCGCATCTATCGTCGGCATCGGACAGCTCAACGCGACCCAAAACGTCGGCAACCTCAAAATCCTGCTCAAGCCGCGCGACCAAAGGCACGCAAACGTCACGCAAGTGATGCAACGATTGAAGCACGCAGTGCGATCCATACCGGGGACGATCGTTCACTTCCAACCGGTTCAGGACGTTCAGATTTCCACGCAAACCAGCCGCGCGCGCTACCAATACACGATGGTCAGCACCGACGCAGCGGAGGTGTCCGAATGGTCGAAGCGCATGGCGGATGCCCTGAACGAGTCGCCCTACGTGCGCGATGTGTCCTCGGAAGAGGTCGATGGCGGACTCATTGCGAAGATCAGCGTCAACCGCGTGACCGCCGGTCGGCTCGGCGTAACGATGCAGGCGATCAACGACGCCTTGAGCAATGCATTTGGGCAGCGGCAGGTCTCGACCATCTATGAGCAGTCAAACCAGTACCGCGTCGTACTCGAAGCGGCGCCGGAATATCGCGCCGATCCTTCACGGCTCAATCGCCTTTATGTGCCGTCGAGCACGACCGGAACGCAGGTGCTACTAACGTCAGTCGCTTCGGTGAAATATGAGACTGCGCCACTCGCGATAAGCCACCAGGACCAATTCCCGGCAACCACGATCAGCTTCAATCTGGCGCCGAATGCCTCTCTCAGCGACGCCCTTCGCGCCATCGATACTGCAAAAAAAGACATCAATCTTCCGGCGACGGTGAACGGCACGTTCTATGGCGATGCGGCGGAATTCTCGAAGTCGTTGCAAGGCCAGCCGTGGCTCGTCCTCGCTGCGATCGTTACGATCTATATCGTTCTCGGCGTTCTATACGAGAGCCTCATCCACCCGTTTACGATCCTGACGACGTTGCCCTCTGCGGGCATCGGCGCGGCATTGGCGCTTGAGCTCACCGGCCACGACCTTTCGTTTGTCGCGCTGATCGGCATCATCCTGTTGATGGGTATCGTCAAGAAGAACGCCATCATGATGATCGACTTCGCACTCGACGCCGAGCGCACGCGCGGGCTTTCACCCGAAGCTTCGATCATGGAAGCGGCGCTCCTGCGGTTTCGACCGATCATGATGACGACGCTTGCCGCGTTGCTGGGTGCTCTGCCACTGGCAATCGAAAGCGGCACTGGCTCGGAACTGCGCAACCCGCTCGGCATCACGATCGTCGGCGGCTTGCTGCTGAGCCAACTGCTAACGCTCTACACGACGCCGGTCATCTATCTGACGATGGAACGGCTACGGGCACGCTTCGCTGGCAAACCCGGTCGGGCGTCTCCACAGCAACCGGAAGCCGCCAGCTCTACCAAGGACTCTTCGGGAGAGCTTGAACCTCCGCGCAGTTTCGAAGAAGCGGCCGAGTAGCGCTATGAACATCTCGCGCATCTTCATTGAGCGTCCGATCGGAACAGCACTTCTGGCCGTTGGCCTCTTTCTGGCCGGCACGATGGCCTACATCTTTCTGCCCGTCGCAAGCATGCCGTCGATGGAATTTCCAACCATACGCGTCAGCGTCTCGCGCCCGGGTGCCGATCCCAAAACGATGGCCGCAAGCGTCGCGGCGCCGCTTGAACGCAGGCTCGGAGAAATTGCCGGCGTCACAGAAATGACGTCGACGAGCTCGCTAGGCTCGACCGGCATCACGATGCAATTCGACCTTTCACGCAGCGCGGACGGCGCCGGCCGCGACGTCCAGGCGGCCCTCAACGCCGCAACGGCCGACCTTCCCGGAGACTTGCCGCAGGTTCCGACATTCCGGAAATATAATCCGTCCGGCGCGCCAATCCTCATTCTGGCGCTGACATCCGACACCATGTCGACGAGCGACATTTATGATGTCGCCGATACGGTCATCGGTCAGCGCATTTCGCAGGTCGATGGCGTTGCCGACGTGATGGTCAGCGGCGCCGATCAGCCCGCGACCCGCATCCAAGTCGACCCGGCTCTCACCGCCGCAATGGGCGTGAGTATGGAACAAGTTCGCCAAGCCGTGGAAGCGGCCAACGATCTCTCCCCGATTGGAGGAATCGACGGCGGATCGCAGAACATCATTCTCGCGACAAACCCGCAGATGACCAATCCGGACGATTACAAGAACATCGTCGTCAAGAACATGCCCAACGGCGATATCGTCCGTGTCGGCGATGTCGCGAAGGTTATTCTAGCGACTAGGAACCGGTTATCTTCGGCGCGATTCAACAACAAGCCCGCGGTTCTCCTCATCATTACGAAGACGCCGGAGGCCAACGTTATCGACACGGTCGACCGCGTTAAGGCTCTGTTACCGCAGCTCAAGGAATGGGTCCCCGCTGGCATCGATATATCGATCCTATCCGACCGCACCGGCACAATTCGCGCGTCCGTTTACGACATGCAGTTGACGCTCGGAATAACGATTCTGCTCGTGATGTCGGTTGTTTTCATATTCCTGAGGCGCTCGACTCCGACGATTGCTGCCGGCATCACAGTCCCCTTATCGCTTGCCGGCACATGCGCGGCGATGTGGGCTGCGGGATACTCGATCAACAATCTGACCTTGATGGCATTCGCTGTTGCAGTCGGCTTCGTCGTCGATGACGCCATCGTCATGATTGAAAACGTTTATCGCAACATGGAACGTGGCATGAAGCCTATGCAGGCTGCGCTCGAGGGCGCGCGGCAGATCGGCTTCACCGTCGTCTCGATCTCGGTATCGCTGATCGCAGCATTCATTCCTGTGCTGTTCATGGGCGGCATTGCCGGGCGGCTCCTGCATGAATTTGCAATGACGCTGACGTTTTCGATCGTTATCTCGGCCATTGTATCCCTGACCGTGACCCCGATGATCTGTGCTCATTTTATCAAAAGCGGCGCTGAACATCGGAAATACCTTGCCGATAGGCTGTTCGAGGGAGCCCTCGCGCTAATCGTCAAAGCTTATGCGTTCACGCTGCGGATCGCGCTTCGGCATCAGGCGATCATGCTCGCGGTCTTTGTCGCAACCATCGCCTTGACCATTCATTTTTATCAGGTGATGCCGAAAGGCTATCTACCGGACGACGATACGGGCTTGATTCTGGGAGCGACCGAAGCAAATTCCGACACGTCGTTCGAGAACATGAGCAAACTTCAAGATCGCGCGCTGGCAATCGTCATGGCGGACCCGGCAGTTGCGAACGTCGGCTCGTCATTCGGCAGCGGCGGACGATACTCGACCCTCAACCAAGGCCGCATGTATATTGGCCTCAAGCCCTTGGCCGAACGCGGCAACGTTCCGACGGCCGAAGTTATCGATCGCCTGCGCAAGCCGCTAAGCAAGATCGTCGGTCTCGCCACACGGCTCATGCCGTCACGCGATATCCGCACCGGGGCGCGGCAAGGCAAGGCCGATTATCAGTACACGCTCTGGTCCTACGACGATAAGCTTTACGATTGGGTCGCCAAAGCGGTGGCGGCAGTCCGTAGCGTGCCTGGTGTCGTCGACGTCAGCTCAGATCGCGAGCAAGGTGGACTACAGCTCAACGCCGTTATCAATCGGGACACGGCATCAAAGCTCGACGTCTCGATCAGCGACATCGATACGGCACTCGCGAACGCCTTCTCCCAACGCCAGTTTTCGACCATCTACGGCGATCGCAATCAATATAAGGTCATCATCGAGGTCGATCCGAAACAGCAACGCGATCCGAGCGATCTTGCGCGCATTTACGTACCAAGCGGCAAAGGTGCTCTCGTACCGCTCTCAAGCCTCGTGACGCTCGAACGGGGACTGGCGCCGCTTGTCATCAACCATCAAGGACCGTTCCCTTCGGTCACGATCAATTACAGTTTGCGCCCCGGCGTCAGCATGGACACGAGCCTTCGAGGTATCGAGCAGGCACTCGGAGAGCTGCACATGCCGGAAACCATCCGGGGTGAACCGGCAGGCGACGCCAAGGCGTTTGCCGAGCAAGCGCGCATGCAAAGCGTCTTAATCATCGCGGCGTTGCTTGCAATCTACATCGTTCTCGGCGTGCTTTACGAAAGCCTCGCGCATCCGCTAACGATCATTTCGACATTGCCGTCGGCAGGGCTCGGCGCCTTGCTGGCGCTTGAGGCGGCGCATATGGATCTTTCGGTCATCGCGCTCATCGGCGTCATTCTGCTCATCGGCATCGTAAAGAAGAACGGCATCATGCTTGTCGACTTCGCGATCCATGCCGAGCGAGAGCAAGGGTTGTCGCCGCAAAAAGCGATGTACGAAGCTTGCCTGCAACGTTTCCGGCCTATCCTTATGACGACGCTTGCTGCGCTCCTCGGAGCTATTCCACTGGCGGTCGCCATTGGTCCAGGTTCCGAAATCCGCCGCCCGCTTGGCGTTACAATCATCGGCGGTCTGATCGTCTCGCAGGTGCTGACGCTTTACACCACGCCGGTCATCTACCTGATGCTCGAACGGCTCAAAGCGCGCTTCGCCCGCAAGAGCGATGAGGAACACACCTCTCCCGCCTCGGCATAGACTCCCAGGCGAACGACGCGGCATTTTTAGCCGAAGCGCCTCAGACGCAGGACTAACTTACTGAGAAATCTGCCGATCTTCGTTTTTCGCATAACGGACATTCCGTCTGTGTGCATTGCGAAACACTGTCGTTTCGCACATGCACAACGACGAAACTGTCGGCGAGGAAGGTTCCGATACATCCATGGGCAAGCCCGAATTCATTGGTAAAAAATCGAAAGCCGCTGGCGGCTGGGGCGCCTTAAGAAGTTGCGGAAAGAAGCTATTAGCGAGCGGCGCGCCTCTTTCCGGCGCCGTCGCAATGCTCAAGGCGAACCAGCCCGATGGCTTTGATTGCCCGGGCTGCGCCTGGGGCGATCCAGCGCACGGTTCATCGTTCGAGTTCTGCGAAAACGGCGTCAAGGCCGTCGCATGGGAAGCGACCGACAAGCGCGTGCGTCCCGACTTTTTCAAAAAGCATACCGTGAGCGCGCTTCGCAGCTGGACCGACTATGAGCTTGAACGCGAAGGCCGCTTGACACATCCCATGCGCTACGATGCAGCGAGCGATACCTACGTTCAGGTCACTTGGGACGAAGCTTTTTCCGAGATCGGCCGCATTCTTCAAAGTCTCGACAGCCCCGATCGCGCCGAATTTTATACCTCTGGCCGCGCTTCCAACGAGGCAGCGTATATCTATCAGCTCTTTGTGCGGCTCTATGGCACGAATAACTTCCCTGACTGCTCGAACATGTGCCACGAAGCGAGCGGCGTTGCACTCGAACAAGCGATCGGCATCGGTAAAGGCACGGTCGTACTCGAAGACTTCGAGAAAGCCGACGCGATTTTCGTCGTCGGCCAGAATCCTGGGACAAACCATCCGCGTATGCTCGGAGATCTCCGCCGCGCGGCCATGCGTGGCGCCCGCATCGCGGTCTTTAATCCGGTTCGGGAAAAGGGCCTCGAACGATTTGCCGATCCGCAAAACAAGCTCGAAATGTTGACCGGCGGCAGTACACCAATCGCAAGCGAATATTATCAAGTGCGTCTCGGCGGCGACATGGCTGCTTTTCGCGGCATGGCAAAAGCCGTTTTAGCCGCCGACGACGAGGCCATCGCCACCGGCAAGCCGTCTGTGCTCGATCGCGGTTTTCTCGAACAGCATACATCTGGCTTCGACTTTTATCGTGCAGCCGTCGAGGCGACGAGTTGGGCTACAATCGAAGACCAATCGGGATTATCGCGAACCGAACTTGAAGCCCTCGCGCAAGTCTACATTTCCTCGGAACGCACTGTCTGCACGTGGGCAATGGGCGTCACGCAGCATCGCCATTCCGTCGCGACCATACGCGAGATTGCAAACTTCATGTTTTTGCGCGGGAATGTCGGGCGCCCCGGCACCGGGCTTTGCCCCGTACGCGGCCACTCGAACGTCCAGGGCGACCGCACTGTCGGCATTAACGAAAAGCCGCCCGAAGCCTTCCTTGACGCTCTAGAAAAGGAATTCGGCGTGCCGATGCCGCGCCGTCACGGACATAATGTATTGGCCGCGATCGGTGCGATGCTGGACGGATCGGCGCAAGCCTTTATCGGGCTCGGCGGAAACTTCGCGCGCGCAACTCCCGACACCTCGCTGATCGCGAAGGCGCTGACGAAACAGAAGCTGACCGTCAATATCGCGACGAAACTCAACTACTCGCATCTTCTTCCGGGCGAAGTGAGCTACGTGCTCCCCTGCCTCGGCCGCACGGAAATCGACCGGAATTCCGATGGCGTGGCGCAGATCGTGACGGTCGAGGATTCGATGTGCATGGTGCACGGATCGGGCGGCATCAATAAGCCGGCGTCGCCGGAGCTTCGTTCCGAGGTCGCAATCATCGCAGGAATTGCCGAAGCGACGCTCGGTTCGAAAGTCGTCGATTGGAAGGCGCTCGCCCATCACCACGACCGTATCCGCGACCTCATCGCACGAACCATTCCCGGCTTCCACGACTTCAACACCCGCGTCCGCAGACCGCGTGGATTCAGGTTGTATAACGCTGTCGAGCATCGCGTCTGGAATACGCCGTCTCGCAAGGCAACGTTTTCGAGTTCGGAGCTGCCCGATCAAACGGACCATCAGCGTGCAGCGAGCGAACAAGGGCTGTTCGTTCTACAGACCTTCCGTTCGCACGATCAGTATAACACGACCGTTTACGGCCTCGACGACCGCTACCGCGGCATCTACGGCGAACGCCAGATCGTGTTCGTCAATCCGGCCGACCTGCGCGAGATCGGAGTCGAGGCTGGCGATCGTGTCGATATCATCGGACACCACGACGACGGAGTTGCGCGTCTCGCGAAAAGCTTCCGCGTCGTGCCCTACGATATTCCGCGCGGCTCCGTCGCTGGTTATTACCCGGAGCTGAACGTGCTCGTCCCGTTGAGCAGCGCCGGGGAGCAAAGCGACACGCCCACGTCAAAGTCGGTGCTTGTTTCGTTTCGCCTCGCAGAGCAAGCACAGGCGGCATGACAACAGCCGCAGATGAGCGCACCGAAGACGACTTCCTGCAAATCGTATCGGCGATCTGCGTCGCCGATACCTCGCTGAACCCATTGGGCGCCGCACTTCTCGCTGCCAACTATCTTGGAATCGCGAAGGACACCCGCACCTTTGCGCGTAAGCTTGGAGTCGAGCACGCACTCGTACTCCGCGAAATTACAGCGCTCGACCAGCATGGCGGCTTTCTAACCATTGCCGGCCGCAACGCCCGTACGCAGCGGCTGGAGTTCGTTCTGACCGGCAAAGGCACCCGCCTCGCCGCACTTGCCTGCGATTGAACCGAGCCCGTTTTCAAAAACACTTTGCATCGGCGTTCGCGGTGGCGCAGACAGTCTTGTCGCGCTGCGGGACATCGTCCTCCATCGCTGGCGTCACTATCGATGGCTCGCCGGCTGAGGAGCGATATGTCGTTCTTTTCACACCACGACCTGCACCAGTTTCTCGCGCTTTACGGCTACTGGGCTATTGCGTTTCTCGTTGCCCTCGAAAGCATGGGCATTCCGCTCCCGGGCGAGACGATCCTGATCATCGCGGCGGGTTACGTAGGGACCCATGGCGGCAATCTCGGGCTCATCATTCTGAGCGCAGCATCGGGCGCGATCGTCGGCGACAACATCGGCTATCTCGTAGGCCGCAAGCTTGGAGCGCGTTTCCTCAAGACCTACGGCTCGAAAATCGGATTGACGCTCGGCCGTATAAAGCTCGGTCAGTACCTGTTCATGCGCTATGGCACGAGCGTGGTTTTCATAGGACGCTTCATTGCCGTCCTACGTGTCCTCGCGGCGTTCCTGGCCGGAGCGAACCAAATGGCTTGGCCACGTTTCCTGGCGGCCAATGCCGCAGGGGCGATCGTTTGGGCTAGCTTGGTCGGTACCGGCGCCTATACGTTCGGGCACGAGTTCCATCAAATCCGGGGACCCATCGGGATTGCCACTGCGGCTGCAGCAACCGCCGCCCTGATATGGATCGCGCTTTATATTCGCCGGCACGAAGCCGAAATGCAGCAAGCGGCGGAAAAGGCACTACCTGACCCGATCGATTAAGGCGTGGCGAGAATTCGCCACGCCGAAAGGTCTTACCTCACCGCAACCTCTGGCGAATGTGCGGCGATCCCCGGCAGGAGCGACACCGCGACGGCCAGCCTATGAAAAATGAGCAATCCGGCAAACGCTACGACATTGATTTCGAAGATCCGCGTAACGATCGGCATAGAGAACGCCTCGGCCGATCCCGAAAGAGGAATGCCCGCAAGATAGAGCGCAAATTCATAGATGGCGAAGGCGGCAAGAAAACCAATCGCAAGGGATAGTGGACGATTACCTGCAGAGGCGGATGCCGCATGCGCACCAAAGAAGGCGAGGATGCTTGCTCCGCCGATCGCAGCTCCCCAGGCGAATGAGTGGAATGTCTGAGGATAGCCAAGCACGCCATATCCAATGACCTGATTTGACAACCACGCAGCAACCACCAGCGCCAAACCCGCCCCGCGCTCCATCTTGCAGCCCGCCAACGCCGCAACGGCAGCGAGCGGAGCGGCGCAAGCGAACGCGAGACTGCCTCCAACGCTCAAAGCTGCGATAAGCGCGACCCAAATGATGGTCGCCGCACGGGTTGCTAGAATTTCTCCATCTCGAGTCTGCAAATCAAAAGCCATGTCCATCTCCATCGTTATCAATAATCCCTGACGGACGAAGCCCGTTGCGATCGGGAGATTGCTTGCATACCGCAAAGAGCCGCCGCCCGCCAGAGAACCTGCTAGTTCTAGTTTGTGAATTTAATGCCGCCGTAAACGCCTATTCCTGTCGCCAAAAAGCCGTCGGGATTTTCGTAGTGCCGGTCGAAGAGATTATCGACGCGCCCAAACACGGACATGCGGTCGTTCAACTTGTAATCGGCGGCGACATTGACAATCCCAAAGCCCGGCAACTCGACGGGGCTTATCGAAGTTGCGCGGTCGACATCTGCCGATTTTCCGATCAGAACAACGCTGGCCGTCAGCAGCAACGGGTCGTACGGCGTCCAACCCGCCGAAATCGATCCCTTATTTCTGGGACGCCGAAGAAGTTGCGTGTGCGTGTCTTCGTCCGTCGCTTCCGTATAGGTATAATCGGCGCGGACGCGAAGATTATCGGTGATGTCCGCCGACACAAACGCTTCGACACCGGACGTCCTGGCCTTACCGACGTTGATATAGGACGTGAACGTTGCGTTAGAATCGATCAGGTTTGTGATGTCGTTATAAAAGTACGTCGCGCCGAACTGCGCATGCCCGCCGAAAATCTGTTGTTCGAACCCTGCGTCCATGCCCAAACTTTCCTCCGGCTTCAAATCCGGATTGCCGAAAAAGTATGGCGGGAAATCCTGGAACCGTTGGCTGAGCGTCGGTGCCTTAAACGCCGTCCCGACGCTGGCTTTCAACTTTGTGCCCGTTGCCTGGATCAGATACGCCGGGGCAACGCGCCAAGTCGTGTGACCTCCAAAGTTCTCGTTGTCGTCGTAACGAACATTGGCGACCAGAAAGAAATCCCGAAAAATCTCCGATTGAAGTTCGGCAAAGACACCGTTGTTCCATTCTTCAGCGAAGAGATCGGGCGTATTGAGTTGCTCGTTCTGGTGATCGGCGCCGGTCACGATGGTATAGCCGGGCGCCACGCGAAGCACGCTTCTCCAATCGTATTTGACGCGGTCCCCCTCATTGAAACCCGTGCCCGACGCCGGATCAATGTTCGTCGTCTGGAGATTGGCGTAATTGATGCCGAAATAGTTCGTAAGATTGCCGCCGAGCGTGCGCCACACCACTTCGCCGCGCGAAAAGAAGTCGTCGACGTCCTGATGCGAGCGGGACGATTGGGCATGAGACGGATAGGTGCTGTAATCGTCTCCAATGAATGCAAGCGAAGCGTCGGTATACCGTGTGACGAAGTTTACGGTGACATCCTTTGAAAGATTGACGCCAAGTTTTGCCGAATACGTCCAATTGTCGTAGTTGTTATCGAGCCGCTGCTCGCCCGGCAGAAGATAATAATACGGCGTCACCGGAACATCGTTGGCGCGAAAATGCGAGATGTTGACGGCGTAATTATATTTGTCGGTGCCGCCGCTGACGCTCGTGGCCTGATTGAAAGTGCCGAAAGAGCCTCCTTCGATCATCGTATTCACTTTCGGCGGCCCCTTGCCCGTTTTTGTATAGATAAGAATGACGCCGCCAAGCGCATCGGCTCCATAAAGGCCGCTTTGCGGCCCCCGGAGGACTTCGACGCGCTCGATATCCGTCGCAAGCATTTGACCAAAATCAAAAGATCGGTTGGGATTGCTCGGATCGCTGACGTCGATACCGTCAATCAGAACCTTCGTGTGATTTGAGTTAGCGCCTCGCATGAACACCGAGGTCTGGCCGCCGGGTCCATTTGTCTGAACCACATTGAGACCGGGCACGCTCTTCAACACGTCTGGAAGCGTCCGGCGCTGATGCGCCTCGATCTCCTTGGAGGTAATAACCGTTACAGAGCTTGCGATTCGATCGACCGGCTCGCTGAGGCCCGTCGGAGATATCGCGACATTGGACGTGTCCTCACTCCGAGCTGGGTTATCGGCTTTCCCATCGCTCGAGTTGCGCGGCGTTGAACTCTGCTGAGCTGCCGCAGGCGCTTTTACTGTTGTCCTGGCGGCTGGGCCGCCATCATCCGGCCCGCTTGTCACGGTAACTGCCGGCAACTCGGTGTCGGGCGACGCCGGAACCTGGGCCCTGACGGGCATTGAAGTGAGAGACGCGAGCGCGAACGCCGCGCCCAAGACGCGGCCTGTTGGAACGCGTAGCATGTGACCCCCCGGTCGTATGGGTGGAATCACCGCGTCAGGTCTGCCTGATTGCCGGTTGAAGGATGCACGGATCGGCCGAAGTCCAGCCGTCCAAAGCATTCGTTCGTGTGCAACGTCACAATTTCACACCGAGCAGCATCCTGCATGACCCGGCGAGGTTTCCCACCGGTTGACATACAGCCGCCGCTACGGGTTTCCGCTCTGCCGCGCCCCACGCACGGAAGATGGGCAGCTTGTGCCGGCAGGTCTCCTGACTCGCGGCTCAGGCGCCTCCTTCGACCTTCCCGAAGGTCTCAATAGCAAGACCATCAGTGGCTTATGCGAAGAAGACTCGCCGCTTACAGTTGCGGGGGCAGTCTCGGCATTGGCGCTTGCGCGCCGCACCGTGTTCCCATTTTCACCGTCTGCGTATTCACGCAAACGGAACCGTCACAAGCACATTACGCACATAAATTTCGGCGAGGAGTCAACTGCGAAATTTCCCAATAGTCCCAATTGCTGAAGCAAGGACCGAGATGCCACAACGTTCGCGCAATCGGTTGGCACGCGCCCCAGCGCCTACTGCTTATGTCCGGCTCGATGCGCTGAGCGGGCTGCAACAACGACCGCTGCCAGCCGACAAAGCATATCAATAGTTGCGTCCGCGTTGCATTGCTGCTGTCGGCCTTCCGACAGCAGGCATAAGCACCAAAAGCCGATCGGAACGGCCTTCAATCGCTTCCGCGCCCACTATCTTCTCATCAGCCGGGAATATTCGATCTTGGGGCAGCGATCCATCACGACCGTGAACCCAGCCGCGCGTCCCTCGGATGCCGCCTGCTCGTTGATGACACCGAGCTGCATCCAGACGATCGTTGCTTCGAGCCGGGCCTTCTCGGCAATCGCATCGCGAACGACTGATAATGCAGCGTCCGGCGCGCGGAAAATATCAACGACGTCGACAGGGCACGGCACATTCGAGAGGTTCGCATAGACTTGCTGGCCGTGGACCGTCTTACCGGCAATACCGGGATTCACAGGCCGAACGCCGTAGCCTTGTGCAAGCAGAAACGCGAGGACGCCATTGCTCGGCCGCTCCGGTTTGGCGCTTGCCCCAACGACGGCAAACGTTCGCGCGCGAGAGAGAATGGCGCGAACGTCATCGTCACTGAGGCCGTCAACAGTCATGCGTTCTCTAGCCGCCTCAGCAATCTTTCCAGTCGGGCGCGCGCTTTTCAAGAAACGCGCAAATCCCTTCGCCGGCGTCAGCAATCATCATGTTCTTCACCATGACCTCGCTCGCGAAAGCATAGGCGTCCGCTAGCGTCATCTCGGCCTGGCGATAGAATGCTTCCTTTCCGATCGCGACCGTCGCTTTCGATTTAGAAACAATCTTTCGCGCCATGGCACGCGCCTGGAGCATGACGTCGCTGGACGGAACGACGCGATTGACGAGACCGTAATGCGATGCCTCCGCTGCCGACAATGCTTCGCCCAGCAGCAACATCTCCATCGCGCGCTTGCGCGAGACGTTGCGCGAGAGCGCAACCATCGGCGTCGAGCAGAATAGCCCGATGTTGACGCCCGGCGTCGCGAAATCGGATTGCTCGGATGCAATCGCCAGATCGCAGGCGGCGACGAGCTGGCACCCTGCAGCCGTCGCACGACCATCGACGGCAGCAATGACCGGCTTCGGACAGCGAACGATGCTTTGCATCATCGCCGAGCATGCCTGCATGGTTTCGCGAAAGAAGGCCAACCCGTCGTCCGCATCCGAGCGATGTGCTGTCAGCTCCTTCAGATCGTGCCCAGATGAAAAGACTTTACCCTTGGCTGCAAGAATAATCGCCGCCACGGCCGGGTCTGCACCGAGTCTATCGATTTGTCCGTGAAGCTCGCGGATCAAAGCGAGCGACAAAGCATTGCGTGCTTCCGGCCTGTTGAGCGTCAGCAAAGCAACGCCCGGTTCCGCCTCTTCGCAAAGCAGAAGAGAGGTCGCGCCTGATGGGCAATCTTGCATCAATGTCCTGATCCCTGCGCAATGCCGACCGCTGCCGGCGCTACTGCAAGGCCTTTTCGATTTCCGCCTTATGGGCTTTCACGATGTCTATGTTCTCTTTGTATTGCAGCTTCGGCGTCGTGCTAATGGCTTCCGTCAGCTCGTCCATCAACTGCTTCTTGTCCGTATCCGGAATGCTCGAATCCTTTTGCACATCATCGCGTTCTTTCTTCAACGCTTCGACGGGATCGACGAAATCGCCTGTCTTCGAATCGAGCCCCGCCATAACGATCGAAATATTTGCGGCGACATCATCCAGCTCGGCGAAATTTCCGAAACCATGCTTCGTCGCGATGCCTTCGAGTTCCGCCTGCAAAGCAGGATCCGGTTTGTCACCTGCATCCTGAAGCTTTGAAGCGATGGCCGCGAGATCGGATTGTGCCGCGATGAAGTGTTTGACCTGATCGTCAGTAAGCTTGATCTGTTTGACGTCGTCCTGCGCCGGCGCGCCATCGTCGCCCACGTCCGGATGCGTTGAAACGCCCGCCGCAGGCGCTGGCTTTTGCTGCGCGGACGCGGTCTGCAGGCCCGCGAGGAGCGCAATCGCGACGATCCCGGATCGTCCCACCGTCTTGGCCATCGAGACCAGCATTATCGTCCTCCACATTGAACCCAGTCCGGCCACAAGCGCATCGGATCGGCAGACCTGACACGGCGACTGAGACAAGATTAAGAAGCGTTTTAGCCTTGAGTGACGCAATCCTCTACAGTCTCATTCGCTTGCCCAACCCCGCCGTTCCACCAAGCCTACAGTGCCCCCGATCAAGACGATTATCGGCTTGACAAACCCAACCTTAAGCCCTTATATTCCTTCTCAGAATGAGAGGGAATTTTGTCATGTCGGCGCTCAGCGAGCCCCATTTTCACGACGAAAACGCAGCTTTCGAAAAGCTGGAGAGCTTAATTTGGCCCAACGGCCCGGTTTGCCCTCACTGCGGCGGCAAAGAGCGCATCTATAAGTTGAGCGGCGTCCGCACCAAGCCGAGCAAGAAAAACCCCAAAGGCGTGGAGCGTCCGGGCCTCAAGAAGTGCGGCCATTGCCGGAAACAGTTCACGGTCCGCGTCGGCACGGTTTTCGAGTCCAGCCATATCCCGCTACACAAGTGGTTTCAGGCCGTGCATCTGATGTGCTCGTCAAAGAAGGGCATCAGCAGCCATCAGCTGCACCGGACGTTGGAAATCAACTACGAGGCGGCTTGGTTCATGGCGCACCGTATCCGCGAGGCAATGCGCGCTGGCGGCTTAGCTCCTATGGGCGGAGGCGGTGGCATCGTCGAAATCGACGAAACATTCATCGGCCGCAAGGGCA
>NZ_DASZTY010000022.1:0-267797 GCF_035548195.1 Hyphomicrobium sp. | reverse complement strand
CTTTCGTGTCGGCAGTACCGGCGCCAGCGCCGACGCCCATGTACGGAGCTGTCCAGCTACTGGTAACCGGCGGAATGGAATTATCGACCGGCTCATGCTTGCCGTTGCCGAAGCGGTAGTTCAGCGACAGGCGCGCCGTCTGTATTTGCGGCCTAAGTGTCGTCGTCAGCGAGCCGATAGGGTCGAACCCGGTTGTGACACCCTCCGATTGCAAAGACGTGTAGCGGTACTCTGCTTTGACACTAAAGCCGCCGCCGATCAGCGTTTCGACGCCGCCCCCGACGAAATATCCGTCGAAACTTCCGGTACTGCTATGCAGATCGCTAAACCCGAACGAGCTGATGTCGGCTGATTCGGCATGCGCATAGCCGAACGTTGAAAAGAAGAGCGTCGTTGGCGCGACCAGATATCCGAGGCGTCCGCCAACCGAGAGCTGATTGCCGAGCTCGTACGCGGACTTTGACCCAAGATCGGCGAAATCGTAATCGACGAAGCCACCCACGACGAGCGTGCCGAGGAGCGCATGGTCATAGCCCGCACTGAGCGTGAAAAATCCCCCCGATGCGGGTACGCCGTCGCTCGTCTCGCTCAACGTCGTTCCAAATGCCGATACAGAATCGTGCACGCGGCTATCTGCCATGCCGTAGCCGCCGCCAACGCCGAGCGAAAGTCCTTCCCAGTCGTTGGCGAGCGCCGGAATGGAGACCGCCCAAACTGCAGCGCCTGCCGTCAGCGCCAGCTTCATCGCTCGTCGTGTCATTGTGGATATAGCCCTCGGATCGCGGGATAAATATTTCCGCTAACCGGTTGTTATGCCGATTCGATCTCGAATGGGCCGGGTGGTACTGCACATTCCGAGACAATGCTGTGGGCAACCGCGGGCGCGCGAAATAATCCGCCGGCTTTCGGAACACTTTCGGTATGCCGCGAGATGAACTAAGACCGCCGGATTGAGTAAGGAATGAAGCATGAGCAATGAGAGCGCGCCGCCGAAAGCGCCGCTCAAGGCCGCCATCATACGCGTGACGCCTTTTGAGCAGAATTGTACGCTGATCTGGAACGAGGCGACGAAGATCGGCGCGGTCGTCGATCCTGGCGGCGACCTTGATCGCATCACCGGCGCGATCGAGGAAACCGGAATTTCAATCGAGAAAATTCTGCTGACCCATGGGCACATCGACCACGCAGGAGGAGCCGCCGATCTGCGCGATCAGCTCGGGGTCAAGATCGAAGGACCCCATAAGAACGACGCCATTCTGCTCGACAACCTCGAAAAGCAGGGTGAGCAGTACGGCCTGCCGGGTGTCCGCAACGTGACACCCGATCGATGGTTGGAGGAAGGCGACAGTGTAACCGTCGCCGGTCATAAGTTTCAGATCTTTCATTGTCCCGGGCATTCACCGGGATCGGTCGTGTATTACGATCCAACTCAGCGCTTTGCCCTTGTAGGCGACGTGCTGTTTCGTGGCTCGATCGGCCGGACGGATTTTCCGTACGGCGATCACGAAGCACTCATTTCGTCGATCAAAACCAAGCTGCTCCCGCTGGGCGATGACATCGCCTTCATTTGCGGACACGGCCCGCCGGGGCAGTTCGGCCCGGAACGCCAGACAAATCCGTTTCTGGTTTGAGTTCGCGGCGGCGAAATACTTAGAACGGGTATTCCCAGTGCAGACACCCGAGCACGCCGCATTCGCGCGTCATTGTGCCGTAGCCGCCACTTGAAAGCGTGTTGTCGCCATCGCCGAAGATATCGACGGTCTGAACGCGTAGCGTCTCTTCGCAGCTGCGTCGGCAACCAACCCATGCGCCGCCGGGCAATTGGACTTGCCAGCCGTATCGACCCGGCCGCACCACGCCCGTGACGCTTCCGTTTCCATAATGGCTGTACGCGACGACAACTTCGCCGGGCTTGTAATGCGAGCGAAGCCGGCGGATGCCCGAAGCATCGGCAGAGGTCATGGCTGTCGCGGCAAAGACCGCCGCAACGACAGGAACGGTAGCAAGTGCTCGCGAGCGCATCGTGTATGGTCCTCTGTTTAGCTCGTTCCTGCCGACGAAATTCGGCTTAGCGCGTCATTGAAATATTGATGCCTTTCAGCGACGGGCCGCTCGTCAGCACCGCAACCGAATGTGAGTTATGGCTGACGGTGACTAGCATCGATCCGGTGATGCCGCCGCTGATGGAAAGTTTCAGCCTGTTTGCCGTGGCTCGGCCCGTTACCGAGCCGGATTGATTATATGTTCGCTCTTCCCAGCTGCCGCTGACGGCGCCACCGGCGTCGACCAGCGAAGCGCGAAGCTCGACCTTGGCCGAAGCATTGGCGCAGCGGATCGAGATTCCGAGGCTGTGCGGTCCGCCTGTGTTGGTGTAGTAGCCTTTGCAGCGAAGGCTCTCCTTCTTGCCGCCATCGAATTTCGCGACGCCGGAGCCGCTCCATGTTCCGATAAGTCCGGGGAACGGCCCGTCGGCGGCCTTCGCGGCCGGCGTAGCGATGGATGAAAAAGCTGCTCCCGCCGCAATGACGGCGAGCGCCCGAAAACCTAAAAAAAACCGCTGATGGCGAAACACCAAACCGTTCCTCCCCCTGCGCAATAGAGATTGCAGCGCATTATTGTCTGTCGCTCGCGATTTTGCGAGCCATATGGACGAACGCGACGCGGCGGCTAAAAAGTGTTGCCGTTCAACGACAGTAAAACGCCCCTTCGACCGTTGCAGCCAGCCGGCAACCGGGCTGTCCCGGCCTGAGCTTATGGGGAGAGATGGCGACGACCGCAAGAGAAGACCGCTTAGCCCATAGTGACGATTGTACCTTTAAGCTTTAGCTCGCGGCTGTGCTTAGGGCGTGCCTCTCTCGCCAGGATTTCCGGCTTTAAGGAACGGCAAAGGTCCAAGAGTTTCCCCACTGCGGCCTATAAACAGTCGCGATCAAACACCAACTTCATGCCAGTGCTGGTTGTGCCGCGGAACGGGGCGGGGCGCGGTCTTCGGCACGGAATTTTTCAAATCGAACAGACGGGGGCAGGCGCACGGGGGGCCGCCGGCCGCCGCGAAGCTTGGTGAGGGAGTTCATCGTCATGCGCCGGCCTTGTCGGGTTGCCACGTATTTCGTAGTCGCGATTATTTGCTGCTTTGCCGCGAGCCAAAATGAGGCCGCCGCTCCGATTGATCCGCTCGCCGGCCTCGCGGGGCGCTGGGTCGGCGTGGCGACGATGACGCCGAACTCCGGCCCGGTATCGAATTTCAAATGCATTGTGACCTACATCCCGCGGCGAGGTGCACCGGGCATGCGCCAGACATTGCGCTGCGAAGATGGAGCAACAAATTTCAAGCTTCATGCCGCGACCGATCTGACGCTCGAAGGAGAACGATTGACCGGCGCCTGGCAGGACAAGATCAACGACATCGGTGGGACCGTCGCAGGCATCGTCACGCCGACGGGATTTGACGTGCAGCTCTCGGGCCAGTTCTTTGCGGCCCATATGGCGGTCGCAGGTCAGGGGTGTAATCAGTCGGTGAAGGTGATGCCGCAGAACCCTGAGGTATTCCGGGAACTCGCAGCGACCCTTAGAAAATGTTGATTCCGGCAACGTGAACCATCGTCAAAACGGCTCGATGACTTTCGCGACGTCCGGCGGGCGATCCGAATGCGCGTCGTACTTGAAATCGAGAATGAGATTGAAAAGGTCTTCCGGCCAAGGATCTGGATAGCTGCCCGAAGGCGCACCGAGAAGCGATGCGATATCCGGCAGCTTTTTGTGGTGCCAGCAAATAACGATCGTTTTTCCGCGATAGTCGGGATTGGAAAAGATTTCGCTGATGAGATCTTCGAAATCTCTATCCTCGACATCGTGTTGAACCTTAAGCCCCGTCGCGGCGGCAAGCGGCTCAACCGTTTCGATAGAGCGGATAGAACGTTTTGAACGTTCCGCCGCAAAAATGAAATCCGGCTTTCCAAATGTCTCCGGGATGAAAGACGCAAGCCGCTCGGCGCGCTTCTCTCCTGCACCGGACAGATTGATATCGTCCGGATCGCCGGTCTTTTCAGCGTGACGCATCAGCAAAATACGGCTCGGACCGCCATCGGGATGATCAACGGCCGAGGCGGGCTGCGCGCTGCCCAACCAGCTCGATAGCACGCTCACACATCCCGCAAGACTCCGGCACGTTTTCGACAGGAAGCTCACTGCGCAACTCTCCCACCACGGCTATCGCGGCGATCTCGAAAGCGCGCCGGGCCGGAATTTTTCCTGGACGAAAAGAATATTAAAGAGGCTTTAACGGTGCGGATATAAAAGGACCCCGATTGTCATGTTTGGCGTTCCTCCTGCGCCTTTTATAATCCAACCCGACATACCATTTCCCCAGGTAAGCAGCCGAACCAGCTGTACGTCAATTTTCTACGCGGATCACGACGGCCCAATGAATTGCGCCACAACGGACAGCGAGCTGTTGCAGCAACTCTCGGGTATTCCCGAGATCGATTTGTGCGGCTTTAGTGTTCGCGAAGGCTTGTCGGGCCGGGGCGTAACCATGCACAAGGGCCGGAGCTATTTCGGTAGCTGGCGCGCCGCGCCGAATGGCGAGCTGATTTGGACGTTTGCAGACCTGAACGAACCGGGCCGCACGGTGGCAACCGTCGAAGAAGCCGTCCGTTACACGCTATTACTCATTCTGCGAAACCTCGAAAACAAATCCGACAGCGCGCCGAAACAAGCCCGCGCAGGTTGATCTGCGTTTGACCACTAGCCTTAACTCCACCGAAATCATTAAATGACGGCGCGATCCCACGAGGCGCCTCGCGGGATACCAAGGATATTGCATTTATCGATGTTGGAGGAAGGCATGGCAGTCAAATCGGGCGGCACGGTCTCCGCTGGACTTATTGTTTTAATTCTGGTGGCAGCAGCGATCGGTGCCATCGTCACGATCATACTTCAAAACACCGGTCTTGAACCTCGGCTCATCGCCATCATCTCAGGCTTTGTCGCGACGATCGCCGCGAGCATAGCGCGTTATCGGGTCGTCTTCCTGGGCGCCGGCCGGGGACCGGACGATTCTAAGATTCCCTCGCTGGTCGTTATATACGCTGCCATCGCATCGATTGCAGGGAGCTTAGCTGCGCACGACATCAATCTCAGTTTCGAGGGCGACACGGCGACGGTGTTTATGGGAGCGCTCGCAGGACTATTTTCAGCAATCCTAATGGCGATGCTGATGATCACCTACCACACAAACTCCTCAACTCCGATCGACTGACAAATCAAAAAAATTTTGAGACGCCCACGGTCCCGCAAGACCGTGGGCGTCTCGCGCGGAAACGATCATAAAATCCTAGGCAGCCAGCACCGCCCGTTCGTGTCGACCTTCTTCGATCTCTTCGATGATCTTTGCAACGAACGCGTCAAGATCGCCCGGATTTCGGCTGGTGATAATACCTTGATCGGTAACTACGGGCTCGTCGACCCAGTTCGCGCCGGCATTCATCACATCGGTCTTGATCGAATGATACGACGTTGCTCGGCGCCCTCGGATGGCATTCGTCTCGATCAGCAGCCAAGGCGCGTGGCAGATGGCGGCGACGACCTTGCCTTCGCTCAGGAAAGATTTGATCAGCTTTAAGGCATCGGGATTGACCCGGAGCAGATCCGGATTCATCTGTCCGCCCGGAAGAACGAGCGCATCGTAAAGCGACGTCGAAACCTCGGACAATTCTACATCGACTTTAACCGGCTTGCCCCAATCGTGTTTTTCCCAGCCGGTAATCGAATCTTTCTGCTTCCGGTCCTTCGGTGCAGCAACATGAACGAGCTGTGCGACGGCTTTCAACTTTTCGCGAGGCACTTCGAGCTCGGACTGTTCGAAGCCGTCGGTCGCAAGAATGAGAATTTTCGCGTTCTTTATTTTCGGCATCATCATTCTCCTCGAATGCGTTCGCTACCGGAAACCGACGTATTTCGAGAGAGTTCCGCGACAAGCGCGCTTCAAATTGCCAACCTTTGTAAAACACCGGATCGGGCCTGAACGTCAAAGCACACGTGCGTTGACGCAATAATTATTGTCCCGGACGGCCAGTTTTTTTGGGGCGCCCGCGACGCCCTTTCTTCTGTGCCGGATCGTCGAACTCGCGCGTGCGTGTCGGCATTGTGATCCGCGAGGACACGTCGTTGTTTTTCACCGGACGGAACGCATGGGGTCCCATTTCATCGAGCGTCGGCTTGTGTGGTCCAGCGATTTTTTCGCCGTAGGCGCCTGCTTTGGCCCGGCTATCGACCGTCGGCGCGCGGGCCGGGACGGGGCGGTCTGTGCCCGGCCCCATATCATCGAGCGACGGCTTCTTGATCCTCGATCCGGCACCCGGCGGCGGCCTCAACGAAGGAGGGTCACTTGGCGCATAGCGAGAAGTCGACTGAGCGTACGTCGGCTGAACCGGCTCGTATTCCGTCTTAACGCGCGAAGATCCCTTGTCCTTAGGGGGCGTGTTTGCCGTCGCGCCGTATTTGCGCTCGCCCTTGAAGCTTCCGGCGCGGTCTTCGACTTCGCTCTGGCGCGCGAGCGGATCATCGGAAATCGCAAGCTCAGTGTCTCTTAAGCGCTTGATCTCATCGCGAAGGCGAGCGGCGGTTTCGAATTCGAGATCCGCCGCAGCTTCCTTCATCCGGCGTTCCATGTCGGCGATGACAGCCTGGAGATTGTGCCCTAGCGATTGCACCGCATCGCCATCGGCGAGACCCGCATCGACGGTCACGTGGTCCTGTTCGTAGACCGACTGGAGCACGTCGTGGATGTTCCGCTTGATGCTCTCCGGCGTAATGCCGTTGGCTTCGTTCCAGGCAAGCTGCTTTTCGCGGCGCCGGTTCGTCTCGGCAATGGCGCGTTCCATCGATCCGGTCATTTGATCGGCATAAAGAATGACCTTGCCGTCGACATTCCGCGCTGCGCGCCCGATCGTCTGCACCAGAGATGTCTCCGAGCGGAGAAAACCTTCCTTGTCGGCATCGAGAATGGCGACGAACGCGCACTCGGGAATATCGAGTCCTTCGCGCAGCAGGTTGATGCCAATCAGAACGTCGAATGCACCAAGCCGCAGGTCGCGAATTATCTCGATGCGCTCCAGCGTCTCGATATCGGAATGCATGTAGCGCACGCGCACGCCGTTTTCGTGCATGTATTCCGTAAGGTCTTCGGCCATGCGCTTCGTCAGCACCGTGACCAACGTACGGTAGCCTTTCTGCGTGACTTGCCGGACCTCATCGAGCAAATCGTCGACCTGCGTTTTCGCGGGCCGGACTTCGACTAATGGATCGACAAGCCCGGTCGGCCGAATGACCTGCTCGGCGAAGACACCACCTGTCTGTTCGAGTTCCCATCCCGCCGGAGTCGCTGAGACGAAGACGGATTGCGGCCGCATTGCATCCCATTCCTCGAAACGAAGCGGGCGATTGTCCATGCAGGAAGGAAGACGAAATCCGTATTCGGCAAGCGTGGCCTTGCGCCGGAAATCGCCTCGGAACATGCCGCCGATTTGCGGTACGGTGACGTGACTTTCGTCTGCGAAAACCAGCGCATTATCCGGCAAATATTCGAAAAGCGTCGGTGGCGGATCGCCGGGATTCCGTCCCGTAAGATAGCGTGAGTAGTTTTCGATGCCGGCGCACGACCCCGTCGCTTCCATCATCTCCATGTCGAACGTCGTCCGCTGTTCGAGGCGCTGGGCTTCGAGCAACTTACCGGCGCTGTACAACTCGTCGAGCCGCTGCTTCAGTTCGATCTTGATCGACTTGATCGCCTGCTGCAGCGTCGGTTTTGGCGTTACGTAGTGCGAGTTGGCGTAGAGCTTGACCAGGGCTAGCTCGTCGGTCTTCGCGCCGGTCAGCGGATCGAACTCGACGATCGATTCGATCTCGTCGCCGAACATCGAGAAGCGCCACGCGCGATCCTCTAAGTGGGCCGGAAAAACTTCGACGGTATCGCCGCGCACGCGAAAGGTGCCGCGAACGAAATTCTGGTCGTTCCGCCGATAGTGAAGCGCCACGAGATCGGCCAACAACTGGTCGCGCGAGAGCTGTTCGCCCGCGCGAACGGTGAACGTCATTGCCGTATACGTTTCGACCGACCCAATGCCGTAGATGCACGATACCGAAGCGACGATGATGACATCGTCGCGTTCAAGCAGAGCCCGCGTTGCCGCGTGCCGCATGCGGTCGATCTGTTCGTTGATCGACGCTTCTTTCTCGATGTACGTGTCCGTGCGCGGCACGTAGGCTTCCGGCTGATAGTAGTCGTAATACGAAACGAAATATTCGACCGCATTGTCCGGAAAGAAGCTCTTGAACTCGCCGTAGAGCTGCGCGGCAAGCGTTTTGTTCGGCGCCAGGATCAGGGCAGGGCGCTGGGTCTGCTGGATGACGTGCGCCATTGTAAAGGTCTTGCCCGAGCCGGTGACGCCAAGCAGAACCTGATTGTGCTCATGCTTCGACACGCCCTCGACGAGTTCGGAGATGGCTTGAGGCTGATCGCCTTTCGGCTCGTAGTCCGACGAGATCTTGAACGGAATGCCGCCTTCGCTCTTCTCCGGCCGCTCGGGGCGATGCGGCATGAACATCGGCATGCTGCCAGAAACAATCGGATGCGACGCCATCAACGGCTGGCGAGAAAGAATTTCATTCGCGCGATCTGATCGCTCTCCCGGTTTTGTCAGAAGAGCCGTCAGACTATCCGTCAGGCTTTCTCCGCCCATCGGCGGCCGAGGACCGGATTGGCGCAGTGCGGGGAGGCTCGGAAGCCCGGCCGTCGTCGTCTTGGGAGCGAAATCCGCCGGCGCGAAGTAGCCGCTCGAATCCGCAAAGCCCGGTGTCCCGGCTGCCGTCTCGGCGGGCGGGGCGACGGGTTTGCCTGACTTACCCCGCGAAGGACGCGGGCGCGGCGGTCTACCGGACGATGATTTGGACGGGGGCGACACGGGCTAAATATAGATACGGATCCAGGGACCATAAATGCTGTTTCCGGGCCACAGTGTCACGCTCTCGCGATCGACTTGAGAAGCGCTCGGCGTTCGTGGCGGTCGGCGGCCTTTTACGGGCATTTTACCAAGCTCCTTACGGAAGAGTAAGTTCCGTCCCTACTCAGCCTAATGATAGCCAAGCGTTCGCCGATACGAACTCAGTGCACGTCATCCGTATCGGCCCAGCGGGGCCGGGGCAACCAAGTTGGTCCACTGACGTTGCAACAAAATATACGGAGCACAGACAATGATTTCACTGAAAACGGTCGCGGCAGCGGCGGCTGCGATGATGGTCGTCGGCAGCGGTATGGCGCTTGCGGATACGGCTCACCCAGCGAAGACCAACAAGATGGCTGTCCATTCCCCGGAATCGATCCAGTGCTCGAAGGAAGCCGACGCCAAAGGTCTGCACGGCAAAGAGCGCAAGAAATTCCGCGCCCATTGCAAGAAAGAGCTGATGAAGCACAAGAAGTCGTAAGACGCTCTGGCTTCGAGTTTGGAACCCCGCCACTCGTGGCGGGGTTCTTTCTTTTGCGGGGCGATGCGTGATTAATCAGAATTCGATGTTGTCCGAAGGATGTCGCGCATGGCCCGAGCTCTGGACCGAAAGACGGCGCTGGTGACCGGCGCCAACCGTGGAATCGGATTCGAGATCGCCCGTCAGCTCGCTGCGCGAGGTATTTTCTTACTCGCGGGCGTCCGTTCGGAAGCAAAAGCACACGCTGCGAAAGCGGCATTCGGGAAACTTGGCCTGGACATAGAACCGGTCGTCCTCGACGTTGCTGACGCTAAATCCATTCCCAACGTATTACGCGATATCGAAGGTCGGCACGGGCCGATAGACATCGCGGTCAACAATGCCGCGATCATGATCGATGGTCCTGGCGGCTTCTCTTCGACCATTCGCGAACTGACCGACGATACCTTCCGGCGGACGTGGGAAACGAATGTCTTCGCGCCAATGGCGATCATTCGCACCCTGCTGCCTGGGATGATCGATCGCGGCTACGGCCGCATCGTCAATGTGTCTTCACGCGCCGGGCAACTGAGCGGCATGAGCGCGGGTTTCCCCGCTTATCGCGTATCGAAATCGGCATTGAATGCCTTGACCGCGATCGCGGCGGCCGAAGCCGACGCGGCAAAAAAGGACGTGAAGATCAACGCCTGCTCGCCGGGCTGGGTTAGGACCGATATGGGAGGTCCTGACGCGCCGCGTTCGCCGGAACAAGGTGCCGAGACGGCCGTGTGGCTCGCCACGCTTCCATCGAGCGGCCCGAACGGCGGCTTCTTCGAAGACAAGAAGGTCCTGTCCTGGTAAGCGGCGAATAGCGCTTTCGTCACAGGCGCGCGCTTCTTTTCCAGAACATTAGAAAACGGCGCGGCCATCGCGTAGAGCCTTTTTGAGCCTCAGCACCGCCTTGCCACAGCATCGGCACGGGGGGGCGATCGCCACCAGCCGCTCGCGTACCAGGAGCGTAGCGAAACCAGCCCGCTTCCACGTTTAAACTGACAGCATTCGTCCCGATCAGAGCGTCCGTCCGGCGCGTCCGCCGACAATCGGCGCATTGCCCCGGTCGATCTCCATGACGAAGCGCACGGGACGGGCAGACGGATCCTTGGTATCCCGCGCCGTCACGAGAACGAAGTGTGCCGGAGCCGACGACGTGTCGATCTCGGTGATCTTTGGAGCGAAGTCCGAAACGCTGGCAACCTCGAATGTGCGGTGGTGCCCGCTAAGCGTCAGCGAGATTTGATCGCCGACCGATATCGGTCGCGTAACAGGGGTGCTGTCGTCGCGGCGCATGGCCGTCAGCCAGAATTCCTCGGAACCAGAAATCGGAGCGGCCGAGGCAATTTGCTTCGTAGGCGAAGCCGCGCGCGTTAGAGCTGTCGCAAAGCTCGATCTTAGGACCGTTTCACTGCTGGCAAAGAACGAAGCAGCCGCCACCGCGACCATCGTCGCGCCCGCAGAGAGGCCGAGCCAGAATGACCGCATCTGTTGCCTCGCCATGCTCCGCACCTCCAAATATCGTCTATCGTTATAAGTCGGTATGAGAGAAAACGGTTCAGTCGCCGACAGACGTACAGTTGAGATTGCGGCAATTCAATAGCTCAGGCCGCCGCAAACCCAGGATACCACTATTTTCGTGGTTGGCTACGCACTCGAGGAACAGCATAGGTCCTTCGTAAGTGCCTGAAAACACCCAGATTCAGCGCGGCGAGTAACGAAAACGAGAGGCCGAGTAGGCTCCACGCCGCAGTATCGCTGGTGCGCCGGAAAACGGCGTTTGGGTCCCAAACAGAGCTGGTCGTTGCGATTTCTATGATCGGCGGCGGTCCGGACTGGGCGACGGCCTTCAATGCAGATGGGCTAGCCGTTCGGTCCAGGCTGGCAAGTGCAGCCGAAAACGGACAGGCGCGGACGGGAGCGCTCGTCATGACCGCAGTCAAAACAATAAAGACGAGTCCCCCGCCAACAGCATCGATCAGCGGGCGAAGAAGGAGATATCGGCGTTTATGCTGCATGGCGTCTGGCCCTTGACGGTCGTCTGGCTGGTCCGCGGCCAAGCATGTGTTTCATTCTCCCGCTCGCAACCGATTGCTAATAATGACGCGTTAAGGGAAAGTTGACCGTTGGTTCTGGGCGCGCTTGGGTCCGGAATGTGGCGTAGGCTGTACAATTGCGTTGAGAAGATCACTTCTTGGGGTTTAGTTGCGCGGCAGCATCACAATAGCCACCTATGCTTTTGAAGAGCCCCGGCATTGGCAAAACGTCGGCTTGCGGTCGGTAAACATTGGAATTAGGGTCCGCGCCGTTTCCTTCGCAAGCGCGAAATAATCCAGCGGTTTCCCCAGGTAAGACGGGCGCGACATGGGCTTTATTGCCGACAGTCTGAATCGTATCCAGCCATCAGCCACCATCGCTGTTTCAACGAAAGCGCGGCAACTCAGGGCGCAAGGGCGGGATATCGTCTCGCTGTCGGCCGGAGAGCCGGACTTCGATACCCCGCAGAACATCAAGGATGCTGCAAAACGCGCCATCGATGCGGGAAAGACGAAATATACCGACGTCGACGGCATCCCGGAATTAAAGGCCGCAATCGCCGCAAAATTCAAGCGCGACAACGCCCTCGATTACAAGCTGAGCCAGATCTCGGTCGGCACGGGCGGAAAGCAGGTGCTCTACAACGCCCTGCTTGCAACGCTCAATCCGGGTGACGAAGTCGTGATGCCCGCGCCGTGCTGGGTGTCGTATGCCGACATTGTGCTTCTTGGTGGTGGTAAGCCGGTTTTCGCGCCGACGACGCTCGAAGATGGCTACAAGCTAAATCCAGAGGCGCTCGAAAAGGCGATAACGCCGAAGACCAAGTGGTTCATCTTCAATTCGCCGTCGAACCCGACGGGCACGGCCTATTCGGCCGCTGATATCAAGGCGTTGACAGACGTTCTACTCAAGCACGAGCATGTCTGGATTCTGACGGACGATATGTACGAGCATTTGCTCTATGACGGATTGCAGTTCGCAACGCCCGCCGCTGTCGAGCCGCGCCTTTACGATCGCACGCTCACGATGAACGGGCTTTCGAAAGCCTATTGCATGACCGGCTGGCGGCTCGGATATGCGGCCGGGCCGGAGAAGCTGATCAACGCGATGCGGAAATTGCAATCGCAATCGACCTCAAATCCGTCCTCGATCGTCCAGTGGGCGGGAGTCGAAGCCCTGACCGGCCCCCAGGATTTTATTGCGAAACACAACAAGATCTTCGTCGAGCGTCGCGACCTCGTTGTCAGCATGCTCAATCAGGCGAAAGGGCTGCAATGTCCGAAGCCTCAGGGCGCATTTTACGTCTATCCCAGCATAAGGGCCTTGATCGGGAAGACGAGCAAGACCGGAGCAAAGATTGTCAATGACGAAGCCTTTGTGACGTCGCTGCTTGAAGAGGAAGGCGTGGCTGTTGTACACGGCGCAGCTTTCGAAGGATCGCCTTCGTTTCGCGTTTCTTATGCGGCCTCCACCGAAGCGCTCAAGGACGCATGCACGCGAATTCAGCGCTTCTGCGGAAATTTGTCGTAAGGCGAATTATCAAATCAAAAAGCGCGCGAAACGTCTCGCGCGCTTTGCGTTCGGCAGTCTTGGACGTACAGCGCTAGGCCGTCGCGCTACCGCTACTTGCGAAGTAGCCGGTGAACCATTCCCAGGCATGCGCAATATGTCCGGTCAGGGGCTTACCGTCGATATCGGGTACGACCGGCCGCCAAATCGCAATCGCCGTTGTTGGCTGCGACTTGAATTCGAAGATCATTGGCTCGGCGCCGAACGTGTCGGGGAGCTGATCTTCCACCGCCATCACATACCCGGCAGCGTTCGCCGCGGACATTAGTGACTCGATACTCATAACCCAGCCTCGCATTCTGAGCCAAATCCCTCCGGCTCGCTCCGGATCTTGCGCTTGTGCCCCTTAATACGCGCCAAACACGGACTGGTTCATGATGCGGCAAGTTTAAAGTTATTCAAGCGATTTTTACATTCCGAGACAATCGAAAGCCGTTTCTGGCTGAAATCGTTTCGGCGTCGCGGTAACCCGACCTCGATCGTCGCCGCGATATTCTGCATCGCAATATAAAACTTTCACGAAACTGTGCGGCGAAATTCGTTGTTCCGCATCATTTTTGGAGCGAGCATCGTCGTGCCGCGCCTTTCCGAGGTGCGGGGTGCGGCCCGAGCGTGGGTGCGCGCCTCGCAAAACCGGAGGCAGTCATGACAAGCTCAGATGGCCCGAAAAAGGGCAGAAATGGCGCTCAAGGAGGCAGAGGTGGGGTCCGCAGCGCACGTTGCGTTGCGCTGATCGGACCCTTCGCAAGCGGCAAGACCACACTTCTAGAAGCCATCCTCGCCCGGACAGCCACGATATCGCGCGCCGGTTCCATTGCATCCAAATCGACCGTGGGCGACAACACGCCGGAAGCGCGTGAGCACGCAATGAGCGTTGGCGTGAACGTTGCGGACGCGACCTTCCTCGACGATAAATTTACATTCATCGATTGCCCCGGCTCCGTCGAATTCGCCTACGAAGGCACGCTCGCGCTTCCGGCCTGCGATATGGCGGTCGTCGTATGCGAAGCCGACCCCAAGCGCGTGGCAGCTTTGCAAGTGATTCTTAAGCAGCTCGAAGACGCCAGCGTCCCGCATCTCCTGTTCCTGAACAAGATCGACGCATCGCAAACGCCAGTCAGGGATATCATTCCGAGCCTGCAGCCCGCGAGCACGAAGCCGCTCGTCCTGCGACAGATTCCAATCTGGGAAAACGGAATTGCGACGGGTTTCGTTGATCTCGCCTCCGAGCGCGCCTACGTTTATCGCGAGCATGCTGAAAGCAAGATCGTGGAGTTGCCGTCCGCCATTGCGGCCCGCGAGAAGGACGCGCGCTTCCAGATGCTCGAAAAGCTCGCGGACTATGACGACGAACTGATGGAGCAATTGCTCGCAGATATCCCGCCGCCGAACGATCGCGTCTTCGACGACCTCGCAAAAGAATTGAAGGACGGCTTGATCTGTCCGGTGTTGCTCGGTTCG
Organism: Hyphomicrobium sp.; assembly: GCF_035548195.1. Taxonomy (GTDB): domain Bacteria; phylum Pseudomonadota; class Alphaproteobacteria; order Rhizobiales; family Hyphomicrobiaceae; genus Hyphomicrobium_B. The sequence goes on along the minus strand of NZ_DASZTY010000022.1, from coordinate 253,217 downwards.
GCCGAACAGGGGCACGGGATCATGCGTCTGCTGAAGGCGCTCCGGCATGAATGCCCATTCGTCGAGGACACCGCGCGCCGCCACAAGCTAGAGAATGTGAAGTCCGCAGCATACGTTTTCAAAAGTGTTCACACCAAGTCCGGCGGCAAGCTCTCCTATGCGCGTGTGCTCGCTGGAGAAATTCCGGACAATGCGACGATCACGGGAGGACAAGGACAGGAATCCCGCATTGCAGGGATATTTTCGCTCCGCGGCGAAGAAACCACCAAATGCGGAGGTGCAAAGGCGGGCGATACCGTCGCGCTGGGCCGTCTGGATGCCATTCATTCAGGCGAAACGATTGCAGTCGGCAAGGCCGCCGTCACGCAGATCGCTGTGCCGAAGCCGCCGCAGTCGGTTCTCGCAATCGGTCTCGGTCTCAAGGATCGTAAAGACGAGGTGAAGCTGTCATCGGCAGCCGCGAAGCTTGTCGATGAAGATCCCTCTCTCACGCTCGAACATAACGCGGATATGCATCAGATCCTCCTGCACGGTCAGGGCGAGATGCACCTGCGTGTCGCACTCGAACGGCTGATGCGGAAATACGGTATTGAGGTTCTGCGTGAGAAGCGTCGAGTCGGCTACAAGGAGACAATCCGCTCGGGCACATCCGTTCACGCGCGGCACAAGAAGCAATCCGGCGGCCACGGGCAGTTTGGAGACGTCAAGCTTGACATCAAGCCGCTGCCACGCAGCGGCGGCATCATTTTCAACGAGACCATTACGGGCGGCGCTATTCCGCGCAATTTCATCCCGTCGGTCGAGATCGGCGTCCGTGACTACTTGTCCGAGGGGCCGCTCGGCTTTCCTGTCGTCGATGTCGCCGTCACGTTGACCGATGGCTCCTATCATACGGTCGATTCCTCCGACATGGCATTCCGCCAGGCGGGGCGGCTCGCGATGACGGAGGGCATGCCGAAATGCAATCCGGTTCTTCTGGAGCCGATCATGGCTGTATCGATCGCCGTGCCGTCGGAGGCCAACGCGCGCATCAATGGCATTATCTCACAGCGTCGCGGTCAGATCCTGGGATTCGATGCACGGCCCGATTGGCCGGGATGGGATGTCATCGAAGCGCACATCCCTGAAGCCGAGATGGACAACCTGATCGTCGATCTAAGGTCCGCGACGGCGGGCGTGGCCTCGTTCACGTTTAGCTTCGATCACCTGGCCGAAGTCTCTGGCCGGTTAAAGGATCAGGTGCTCGCTTCGAATAAAGCCGCCGCAGCCTAAATCGTCCGCGTGCGGCAATAAAGAAAGGCGGTGCAAAACACCGCCTTATCTGTCTGAACGATAATCGCAGGACATTGGTCCCCGGGCACCTCAGCCCGAAGATGGCGCTTTGGCCGCGCTCTTGATTATGGGCGCCGCTTTCTGAGGCGTCTTCGGCCCTTTGAAGTAGTCCGCCATGGCTTCCAGGAAGAGCGGTGAGAGACCTTGTCCGCCATCGTCGATGATCGCTTTCATCTGATCGCGCATCCTCGGCTCCCACGAATTGTGGATGTGCTTGGCTATGCTTTCGAGGGCCTCCCCTTTGGGATACGGAGACCAGAACGCCGTGATCTGGTTGGCCATCTGAATGAGAACTGATTTTTCCATCTACCTATCGGACCGGGTTAGCATGCAGCACAAATCTGCGTCAGGGGTTGAAGATAACGGGTTTGCCCTTTGCCAGCGCCGCCAGAAATAGATTCGATTTCCTGGCCAGTTCGAGCGCAAGAGCAGTAGGAGCCGAAACGGTAACGAGGCCGCCAATCCCCGCAGTCACCGTTTTCTGCACGAGTTCGAAGCTACAGCGGCTCGTCATTAAAACGAAGCCGTCGCGGACATCGAGATCGTCGCGCATCAACGCGCCGATCAATTTGTCGAGTGCGTTATGGCGCCCGACGTCCTCACGGACGAGTTGAATTTCGCCCAACTTCGAAACCCACGCCGCGCCGTGCACCGATCGGTTGAAACGGTTCATCGGCTGATGTCTGTTGAGATTCGCAACCGCGCGTTCGATTGCCTCCGGCGTTGGAGACCATGTGCGCTTGAGCTTCGGCAGCGGGCGGACTGCTGACGAGATGTCCTCTATTCCGCACAGCCCGCATCCCGTACGTCCTTCGATGGAGCGCCGTGCCAACCGCGATGTTTCAAGCGCAGTTTCGGGCACCGCGACATCGACCGTAGTGCCTTCCTCGCTCGGCATTACGAGCACGCCACGGATCTCTTTGGGATTCTTGACAATGCCTTCGCCGATAAGAAAGCCGAATGCGAAGTCCCGGAGATCCGCCGGCGTCGCCATCATCACAGTATAAGGCTCGGAATTGATTTGGAGAGCGATCGGCGTTTCCTCGGGAAGCTGCCACGTAACCTGTTCAGCAACGCCGGCATCACGCATCTCGCCGACCGCTGCCTGGGAGCAGAATTCCTTCCCACCCTCAGGCGCCATCGTCACGGTATCCACTGAAAGCTACTCCGGGCCGAGTCCGGCAGATTATTCTGCCGGCTCCAGCTTCTTGTCCGTGGCAATACGCTTGTTCTCGATATTGCGCGTATTCCACTCGGCTTGCCAATCGGACGGTTGGTTCGACGGGGTCACTTGGACCGCCGTTACCTTGTATTCCGGGCAGTTCGTCGCCCAATCCGAATTGCTGGTCGTGATGAGGTTGGCGCCTGTCCCAGGATGATGGAACGTGGTGTAGACGACGCCCTGCGGCATGCGATCGGAAATCCTCAACCGGATTGTCGTTGCGCCCGCACGGCTCGTGAGAGACACAATCTGACCGTCCTTGAGGCCGCGCACTTCCGCGTCGTAAGGATGTATCTCGAGAATGTCCTCGTCATGCCAAGCATTGTTGTCGGTGCGCCGTGTTTGCGCGCCGACGTTATACTGCGACAGGATGCGGCCCGTTGTGAGGATGAGCGGGAAGTTGTTGCTCGCGCGCTCGTCCGTCGCCATGAACGCTGTCAACATGAACCGGCCTTTGCCACGCACGAATTCCTCGGTGTGCATGATGGGCGTGCCTGTCGGATGCTTTTCATTGCACGGCCATTGTATCGAGCCGAGTTCGTCGAGACGCTCATATGAGATGCCTTCGAACGGCGGCGTGGTTCTGGCGATCTCGTCCATGACTTCCGACGCCGAGCCATAGTGCATCGGGAAGCCCATTGCCGTGGCCAACCGGCTGACAATTTCCCATTCCGGCATGCCCTGCTTCTCGCGGATCACCTTGCGCACGCGATTGACCCTGCGCTCGGCGTTCACGAAGGTGCCGTCCTTTTCGAGGAACGACGTTCCCGGCAGGAAGACGTGCGCGAAAGCAGCCGTCTCGTTCAGAAAGAGGTCCTGCACGACGACAACGTCCATCGCTCTCAGGGCCGCTTCGACATGATGCGTGTCGGGATCTGACTGAGCGATGTCCTCGCCATGAATGAACATCCCGCGATACGTTCCGTCGACCGCAGCATCGAACATATTCGGAATGCGCAGCCCCGGTTCATCGTCGAGCTTGACGTTCCATTCCTTTTCATAAAGCTCGCGCGCCTCCTTATTGGAGACATGGCGATAGCCGGGATACTCATGCGGCGCCGAGCCCATATCGGAGGAGCCCTGCACGTTGTTCTGGCCGCGCAGCGGATTCACGCCGACGCCTTCGCGCCCGATGTTGCCGGTCGCCATTGCGAGGTTGGCCAACGCCATGACCGTTGTCGAGCCCTGTGTATGCTCGGTGACGCCGAGGCCGTAATAGATCGCGGCATTGCCGCCCGTCGCGTACAGGCGAGCGGCTTCGCGCACCATCTGCGCCGGAACGCCCGTGATAGGCTCGACAGCCTCCGGAGAATGTTCAGGTTGCTTGATGAACTCTTCCCACCGGTAGAAGTCGGCCGGCTCACAGCGGCGCTTGACGAACTTCCTGTCGATGAGGTTCTCGGTCGCGATCACATGGCAGAGAGCGTTGACAACAGCAACGTTTGTCGAAGGCATCAGCTGCAAATGGTAATCCGACTTCACATGAGGCGAGTCGACGAGATCGATGCGGCGAGGATCGATGACGATCAGCTTCGCCCCCTCGCGAATCCGCTTCTTCATGCGCGAGCCGAATACGGGATGCGCATCCGTAGGATTGGCACCGATAACCAGTATAACGTCGGTCTTATCGACGCTCTTGAAATCCTGCGTGCCGGCCGCTTCACCAAACGTCACTTTGAGGCCGAAGCCAGTCGGAGAATGGCAAACGCGTGCGCAGGTATCGACATTGTTGTTGTTAAAAGCGGCGCGTACAAGCTTCTGAACTGAGTAGATCTCTTCCAGAGTCGTGCGCGAGGATGTAACCGCGCCGATCGACCGGCGGCCGTATTTCTGTTGCGTTTCCTTGAAGCGCTTGGCCGCGAAGTTGATGGCTTCATCGAACGTGACGACTTGCCAGGGATCGGTGATCTTCTCGCGGATCATCGGTGACAGCATGCGATCCTTATGGGTCGCGTAGCTGAATGCGAAACGGCCCTTTACGCAAGAATGGCCTTCGTTTGCACCGCCGTCCTTATACGGCACCATCCGGACGATTTCTTCGCCGCGCATATCTGCCTTAAACGAGCAGCCGACGCCGCAGTAAGCGCAGGTGGTAATAATCGAGTGTTCCGGCTGACCCAAATCGACGACCGATTTTTCAATCAGTGTCGCCGTCGGGCAGGCTTGGACGCAAGCGCCGCAGGATACGCACTCGGAGGCGAGGAACGACTCGTCCATACCTGCCGAAACATGCGAGGCAAAGCCACGGCCGTCGATCGTCAGGGCAAAGGTTCCCTGAACCTCTTCACAGGCCCGGACACACCGCGAACACACAATGCACTTCGATGGTTCAAACTGGAAATACGGATTTGAAACGTCTTTCGGCTTGAAACGGTCGTTCGGCGTGCCGTCCGCACTTTTCGCGAAAACATGGTTTTCACCATCGTAGCCGTAACGCACCTCGCGCAGGCCGACGGCACCGGCCATGTCCTGAAGTTCGCAATCGCCGTTTGCAGAACAAGTAAGGCAGTCGAGCGGATGGTCGGAGATGTAAAGCTCCATCACGCCGCGGCGGAGCTTCGCGAGGCGCTCGTTCTGAGTCGTGACTTTGATGTTTGGAGCGACGGGCGTCGTGCACGACGCGGGCGTACCCCTGCGGCCTTCGATTTCACAAAGGCACAGGCGGCAAGAGCCGAAAGGATCGAGACTGTCTGTTGCGCAAAGCTTGGGGATTTGAATGCCGAGCTGCATCGCCGCATTCATGATCGACGTTCCCTCGGGAACGGTGACCTCGCGGCCATCGATCTCCAGCGTGACCATCTGGGTCGCTTCGTGAATCTCCGGGGTCTTGGTGCCGTAGTCCGTCTCTTTGATGAGTGTCATCGGCTTAACATGCTGGTTCATAATCCGTCCTCGTTGAGGTCGTCTGATCCTGAAATCTATTCCGCTGCGTCAGCTAGGTATTTGTTCGGCGCTGGTTTGTGAAAATCATCGGAGAAGCCTTTAAGCGCGCTCATGACAGGAAAGGGCGTCAACCCGCCCATTGCGCACAGCGAGCCGTCGGCCATCGTTACGCACAGGTCTTCCAAAAGCGCGATGTTCTCGTCACGATCGACGTCCGCGATGATCTTATCGATCACTTCGACGCCGCGAACGGCACCGATGCGGCATGGCGTGCACTTGCCGCAACTTTCGATCGCGCAGAATTCCATCGCAAAGCGCGCTTGTTTAGCCATGTCGACCGTGTCGTCGAAAACGACAAGGCCGCCGTGCCCCACCATCGCCTCGACTTTCGCAAACTCTTCGTAGTCCATCGGCACGTCGAACTTGGATTCCGGAATATAGGCGCCGAGAGGACCGCCGATCTGGATCGCGCGCGCCGGCCGGCCCGTAGCCGTGCCGCCGCCCCAATCTTCGAGCAGCTGCCGTGTCGTGACGCCGAACGCTTTTTCGACGAGGCCGCCGCGCTTGATGTTTCCGGCAAGCTGAAACGCGAGCGTGCCGCGCGACCGGCCAACACCGTAGTCGCGGTAGAACTCGCCGCCCTTGGCGATGATGATCGGCACAGCGGCGAAGCTCATCACGTTGTTGATGATCGTCGGTTTGCCGAACAAGCCTTCAATCGCGGGGATTGGCGGCTTATAACGCACAAGGCCGCGTTTACCTTCGATGCTTTCGAGCATCGAAGTTTCTTCGCCGCAGATGTAGGCGCCCGCACCCATGCGTACGAAGAGATCGAAAGAATGACCCGAGCCTTGGATATTATCGCCGAGCCAATTGGCCTTGCGTGCGATCTCGATTGCTTCTCGTAGCACGTGCACCGAGTGCGGGTATTCCGAGCGAACGTAGATGTAACCCTTCGTTGCGCCACCCGCGAGGGCTGCAATCGTCATGCCCTCGATCAGGCAATAAGGATCGCCTTCCATCAGCATGCGATCCGCAAACGTGCCGCTGTCGCCTTCGTCTGCGTTGCAAGCGACGTACTTCTGCTCGTCTTTCAGATCGTGAACGGTTTTCCACTTTATCCCGGTCGGAAAGCCCGCTCCGCCTCGGCCGCGAAGACCGGACGTCGTGACCTCGGTTACGATATCGATAGGCTTCATCGCGAGGGCCTTTTTCAGGCCTTCGAAGCCGCCGTACTTGCGATAGTCGTCGATTGAAAGCGGATCGGTGATGCCGCAGCGAGCAAACGTCAGGCGTTCCTGGTTCTTGAAATACGGGATCTCCTCCGTAAGCCCATGACCGAGTTCGTGCGGCTTGCCTTCGAGAAATCCGGCACTGAAGAGGCCGGCAACATCGCTGGGCGAGACGGGACCATAGGCAATACGGCCCTTTGGCATTTCAACTTCGACGAGGGGCTCCAGATAAAGCATGCCGCGCGAACCATTGCGCACGATCTGAATATCGAGATTGCGGGCCTTTGCTTCATTGGCGATCGCGGCAGCGACTTCGTCGGCGCCGACGGAAAGGGCTGCAGCATCTCTTGGGACGAAAACTCGAATCATTCCGCGGCCTCCTTTTCGAGACCCGCAATGATCTCATCAAAGCGCTTGGCGTCGACTTTTCCGTAGAGCTTTTCGCCCACCATGACTGCCGGAGACAGAGCACAATTGCCAAGACAGAAAACCTGCTCGATGGTGACGGCACCGTCGGCCGTGGTGCCGCCAAGCGGCGTCTTCAAGGATTTTTCCGCGTGCTGGCAAAGCGCGTCGGTTCCCATAGATTGGCAAGCTTCGGCCCGGCAAATCTTGACGATATGTTTGCCGACCGGGTGGCGCTTGAAATCGTGATAGAACGAAATCACGCCATAAACCTCGGCGCGCGAACGATTGAGCGCACGGGCTATGACGGGGAGTGTGTCCTCCGGCACGTAGCCAAGCTCGTGCTGCAGCTCATGGAAAATTTCCAGGAGTTCGTCCGGCCGATTTCCATGACGCGCACAGACGGCGAGAGCCGCGACTTGAGCGGGCGTTGATGGCCGCACTTCGTCCGCTTGGGCTGCCCGTCGTCCTTTACCAACTTTCTTCGCCATTGGTGGCGTTTTCCCTAGGATTGCTCGCGGCAATTCTTGGCCAATTTCTTTATTTAGATGCGCACTTTGCCGCGTATTTTCTAGTGTTTTATTTCGCCCGCCTTATCAAATCGGTATCTCCGATCCGACCATCGACGCCATCTATGCTGCATTGCGGAAACTAATGAACTGCCCATAGTTTAAGCAGTTGTCGACCTTTTGACGAATTCCGAGCCTGATCCCTTCGTTGAAAATGTCGCGGCGGCCTCGCGAAACGCCCTCACAAGGGGGGCTACAGGGTCGCGATCCGGCGTTATTAAGCCTACGCTGTGGCCGACATCGGGCTCCCGGAGTGGCAGGGCAAGCAAATCCGGGTCCGCCCCGAAAATGTCGACGATATACTCTGGCATAATGCTCGGCAGTCCCATCAATTTGACGTTAGCATAGAGATTGACGACCGAATTCGTCTCCAAGGCGGGTTCGGGACGCCTGTTAGCCATCCTAAAAGCGTGATCGATGATTCTCCGGTTTTGCATGTTGGATGTCGGCAGGCCCAGGGGCAGTTTCGACGCCTCGTGCCACGTCACCGACTCTTGGCCGGCCAGCGGATGGACAATGGGTACGAACAGGCAATAGCGCTCAGTATAGAGCGGCGTCGCCATTAATCCGTTGATCGGCTCGTTATCGAGATAGCTGATACCAGCATCGAGCGAATAATCCTCGAGTCCGCGCAAAATCTCCTCGGAACTCAAAGACATAACGGTAAAATCGATATGCGGATGCAGCTTTCGCACGCTGCGGGTGAGGTAAGGGATCATCGGCAAGGCAGATGGAATGGCCCCAAGCGCTAGGCGTCCCGTCAGACCGAAATCGCTGGTCGCCAGATGGGCCAGCTCCTGGTGCATCGAGGCCCAGTTGTTGAGGATGAGCTGTGCCCACTTGAGGACGCGCTCTCCTTCCTGCGTCAGGCCCTGATACCTCTGTCCCCTCTCAACGATTGGCACTCCAAGTTCAAGCTCAAGCTGCCGGATGCGCCCTGAAAGCGTCGGCTGCGTCACATGACAAGCATTAGCCGCCCGCGTGAAATGCTTTTCCCGCGCCAGCGCAACCAGATACTGAAGCTGCCGGATGTCCATCCTGGGCTCTTATGCCGAGACAGGAACGATCATCCAAGTTTCCCATAAAGAATGCAAACCGGGGATGGCGGTTAGCACGCCACACCGTCGGCATCGAAGACATGCCCCGACAAAGCTTGTCCTTTTCGCGACGCGAGATAGAGAGCTAGAGATCCAATGTCCGGCTCATTCGTTATGACGGCGCCTGCGTTGAGTTCGTCATCCTCGATTGCGCAGGGTCCGACGGCATTGATGCGGATGCCGTGCGCTGCCCACGCGTGGGCTTCGTTCGTCGTCATCGTCGCGAGCGCCGTCCGAATATAACCCGCCACAGCCGCCTCCCGGCGATTGCGCGGATGCGGCATTTCCAGCACGTTCAGAATAAGTCCCTCGCTCAGCACCAACGCCATGCGGTTGGCAATGACGCGCGTAAGTTGAGCCAGCGGACCAAGCTTTGTCGATACGAATGCATCGAGATCCTGATCGCGTACAATTCCTTCAAGTTCCGAACGGGAAACGGATGCCATGTTGATGGCGGCGTCGAGCCCGCCGAAGGTTTGTGCCGAAGTCTGCGCGAAGGTTGCCGCCGTATCGGCGGTAGAAATGTCGTTCGTATGCAGGCGAATCTCGTCGGCGCTCTGTGTCAGAACCGCGACCAGCTCAATCAATTCGGGTGACAGGTCCGCAGTATGAACGATCACACGCGCCTGCACGTCCGCGAAGGATCTTGCGACGTCGACACCGGCTGTTGCCGTTAAACCCGTTATGAGGATCCGCGCCTGTGCAAATTCACTCGCGACGTAACCATCGGCACTCGTACTAACACGATCCATGTACATGGCGCTTCATTCCCCTCATCAACAACACGCATGACCGGCGAACGCGAGAGGCGTCGTCGGTCACACGATAGCATGCCGATTCGCCTAACGAGACCTAAACAGCCAGCCGATTCGGGTACACCGGAGACGGGTCAAGGGCGCTTTTGCGGCTTTGCACCGCCCAATGGAACATGCTGCGTGATCCTGATGTGTGACTGACGCGCCCCGGAGGCGTATGAATCCCGCTGGATCGGCTCCAGTGTCTCTGAAACTTGGTGATAGGTCACGGCAACGACATTGCTTCTCGCTTCCGCGGCCTGCGAAGCTGATCCAAGACGAATCGATGGGCGGCCTAGAACACCATGAGAAGACGAGACGAATCGAAATCCTCCACCGCTCCCGCGACGGCCGGACCACCGGCTGGCGAGGCTGCTGCAAAGCCGGAGCCCGTGGAGCAAGCGAAGCGGCGGCGGGCGCCACGCGACGGCCTCGTCCTTGCCAGCATCGCTATCGTATCGGCGGCGATTGGCGTGATGCTTTACACGCAATTTGGCCTCTCGATGGTCGCTTCGCTGGTTGCAGGCGTGAGCGCCTGGATTCTTTTCATGTTGATGCACAAGCAAGTGCAGAAATCGGCGCAGATCGCTGAGTTGAAGGCGGAGCTTGCCCGCGCGCGCGTTCAAAACGCCAAACCGCGAGTGGCGCCGTCGCGTGGCATGCAGATGGCGCCTGCAACCGGCGGCATGAAAGCAGGTTCTGAGATACGCCAGCCGGATACGCTTTCCGGGACCAAGTCTGGTGCGCCCACCGAGGCGCCAGCCACACGCGGCGCGCCGGCAAATCCCATCGGACCGGCACCGCGAGCTGCGGCCGCCAACGCAGATACGTTAATGGGCACGCCCGTCAGGGGCGCAGCCGCGCCCTCACGCCCTGCGGCGCCGAAAGCCGAAAAATACAATGAGGCGGACTCCAGCGCCGCAGCTTCGATGGATCTTAGCGCCATGCGCTTGCCGCCGAACGGTGCTGGCACAGCACATGGTGCTCCTGCTGGGTCCCGCGAAGAAAGACCTCAACAACGATCGGAGGTGGTCCGCGATCAATGGTCGTTCCGCCCGCGTGCCGACTCTCAACTTGCCGCAACCATGCCAGCTGCCGAACGGCCCGCCGCGACGACGGTCGAGGGCGATCTCGAACTCGTGCAGCGCAAGATCAGGGAACTCGCGGACGAAGTGAATTTCGTCGAGGCGTCGCGCTCCGCGAAACCGGTTCGTGCGGACATGCGCTCGACACCCACCACCGATGCCATCGAGCATTCAATCGGCGCCTTGAAGGCGGCCGCCAGCACCATGCGCGAGCGCCCCAATCTTGGCGATTTCATTCCGAAGCTGCCGACCTCGATGGCCTCTGAGAAAAAAGCGCCGGATCTTAAGCCGGATCTTAAAGCGTCGGAACCGAAGTTGCCGGACCTCGGCGAGCTTGTCATTCCGGCCACCGCCGAACGCATCGCTGGATCGGATCAAAACGTCCAAAAATCGCAGGATGCAGGGCCCCGCTTGGACTTGCCGTTCCCGGAATTACCGACTCTCGATCTTTCGCTCGGTTCCGCTTCACCGGGAACACTGCCTCCGCGCGGTAAAGAGATTGTCCGCGCAATAGAAAGTCGTGCGATGGACGTTTTCTTGGCGCCGATCGTCACGCTGGCCGAGCACACCGTCGGTCATTACGAGATGACCGTCACATTAAAGTCCGCCGATGGCAGCCGCATCGACGCGCGCGAAGAAGACTTCACGCTTGTCGGCCGCGAGCATGGCGCAAGCTTCGACATCGAGCGCCTTCATCGCGCGGCGGCTCTCTCGTTGCGGATGGAGGCCCGTGACAAGGACGGCACGTTGTTGACGGGCGTCCTGGGAAGTTCGTTATCGAGCCGCCCCTTCCTCGAAGCGATCGCGCAGGTCTATGAGGCGCGGCCGAAGATTGCGTCGCAGCTCGTCGTAACACTGACGCAGCGTGCGATCGACGACTTCACACCCGGTGTGTGGCAGGCCCTGCGTGACATGCACGCGTTCGGCTTCCGCTTTGCGCTCGACAAGATCGAGCATATGCGGACGGACTTTGCAGCGCTTGCAGTTGCGGGCTTCCGTTTCCTGCGTTTGGAGCCGCAAATGCTATTCGACGGCTTCTCCGTACCGGACCGGTTCGTGCCCGCCGAGGAAATCCATCAACGTGCGCGGCTTGCTAACCTGGCGATCATTGGCAATGGCATAACGGATGCAAAAACCCAGAAGCGGTTACTTGAAGCCGGTGTCGATCTGGGGCAGGGGCCGCTGTTTGGCGCGGCGCGTCAGGTCATGCTCGATACGGCAGCGAACCACTCCGCAGCCGCATAGGCGCGCGGAGAGTGTCACGACACCGTGTCACCTCGGGTTTTGGTGACAGAGCCAACTTCGGGAGCTATAGGGCGGGCGCCGCACCGGGCTCGACTGCGGCGTGTCGAACAGAGCTCCGAATATTCGATGAATGCAATCCCCGTACTGCAATCCATCGCGCCTCTCGCTGCGACGGCGGACCTCTGGTTTGTCGACATCTGGGGCGTGATGCACAACGGCGTGACGCCATTTGCGTCGTCGGTCGCCGCTTGCGAAACGTTTCGAAAGCAGGGCGGCACGGTTCTCCTCGTGACCAATTCTCCACGTCCCTGCGAAAGCGTCGATCGTCAGCTTGCTGGCATTGGCGTCGCGCAATCGGCTTATGACGGTATCGTAAGCTCCGGAGACGTCTCGCGCAGCCTCATTGAGACTTGGGCAGGACAACCTATTCTGCACATCGGTCCGGAGCGCGATCTTCCTGTCTTCAAAGGGCTGCGCGCTGTACCCGGCGCAACCGCCGACGATGCGGCAGTTGCTGTCTGCACTGGCCTTTATGACGACGAAACCGAAACGCCCGCCGATTACGCGAGCCTGCTTGCAAAGCTGATAGCGCGCGACGTTCCGATGGTTTGCGTCAATCCCGATGAAAAGGTCGAGCGTGGCAGCCGCATCGTCTATTGCGCCGGAGCCATCGCGCGCGCTTATGAAGCGCTGGGCGGCGAGGTGAGCTATGCCGGGAAACCGTTCAGACCGATTTACGATCTCGCACTTGATAGCGGCTGCAAACTGCGCGGCGGGACGGTTGCGAAAGAGCGCATACTGGCGATTGGCGACGGCGTCGCGACCGACATCGCTGGTGCGGGCGATTTCGGCATTCGCTCTGTTTTCATCGCCAGCGGCGTCTATGTTGGCGACGGCGAGGTTATCGGCAACGCTGCTGCCCGCCTTTTCGCAAAAGCATCATCGCCGCCCACCGCAGTGATGAATGCTTTCGTTTGGTAGTCCTACGTCATGAACGCGTTCATCTGCTAATTTCCCGTCATCCCCGGCGGTGGCCGGGATCGGTCCAAGCTTGAAATTTGCGATGAGCCTGAGCCTGGACGGATTCCCCCTTCGCGGGGATGACGACGTGAAAACAACGCGCCTCGCAACTCACGAATGTCATCCTCGGCTTCATGCCGAGGATCCATCGGGCCACCAAGTCGATGCGCAATGGATCCTCGGGACGAGCCCGAGGATGACATCTTTATTTTCGTGCCGGCGCATGCTGTCCACACAACCGTCATCCCGGCGAAGGCCGGGATCCAGCCAAGCCTCGACCAGTCGTTGTTTAGCCGACAGGCCTGGACCCCCGACCTGCGTCGGGGTGACGGGTGAAGAAAGCCCGGAAGAATCCCCTCGCCGAATTAAACCATCAGCACGATTTTGCCGACATGCGCGCTCGATTCCATGCGCGCATGGGCGTCGGCAGCGTCCGCGAGCGCATACGTGCCATCGATCGGTACTTTGATTTTTGCCGATACGACGAGCGGCATGACCTGGCTTTCGATCGCGCGCGCTATATGTCCCTTCACGTCGTTCGAGCGAATGCGCAACGTCGACCCCGTGATCGTCAGCCGCTTCAGCATCACGCGCATGAAGTCGACGGTCGCTTTCGATCCCTGTTGGAACGCGATATTCACGAGCCGTCCGTCATCACCAAGCGATCGGATATTCTTCTCGATATAATCGCCGCCGACCATGTCGAGAATGACGTCGACGCCTCGCCCGTCCGTTTCTCTTTTCACCACTTCCGCGAAGTCCGTGGTCTTGTAATTGATCGCAACGTCAGCCCCGAGCTGGCGCGCGGCGGCGCACTTCTCGTCCGATCCCGCCGTCGTGAAGACCTTGGCGCCGAACTCTTTCGCAAGTTGAATGGCAGTCACGCCGATACCGCTCGTCCCGCCGTGCACGAGAAATTTTTCGCCTGCCTTCAATGCGCCGCGCTCGAAGACATTGTGCCAAACGGTAAAGAACGTCTCGGGGATCGCCGCTGCTTCGACAAACGAAAGCGATTGAGGTTTCCGGATGCAGCAAATTGCCGGAGCGACACAATATTCCGCGTACCCGCCGCCGGCGACGAGAGCCAGGACCTCGTCACCTGCTGACAATCCCTGCACGTCCGCTCCAACCGATGCGATCACGCCTGCAACCTCAAGACCCGGAAGCTCGGAATGACCTTTCGGCGGCGGATAATTGCCCTGGCGCTGCAATACGTCAGGACGATTGACGCCTGCTGCTGCAACCTTGATCAGCACGTCCTCCGCGCCAGGAGTCGGAACGGGAAGCTGGCGAAGCCGCAAAACGTCCGGCCCGCCTTTTCCTTCGATCACAATGGCTTTCATGCTGGCAGGAAGGTTCATGCGGATGTCTCTCAAATCATCGAATTTCTTGAGCAATGCACACTCGTGGCGAAACGGGCAACCCGTGTTGACGCGGCACGAAACCTCATCGGACCTCGACCGCGCGCCGAAGGTTGATTACAAAACCCGAGCTACGTCTTTTTTCATGGAGGACGCCGTGGATCTCGATGACTTGATGCCGGCAAAGAAGCCGAGCGGTGTGATGATCGGCGAAAACCTCTCTACGCTTTCCGTCGCCGAACTTGAAAAACGCGTCAACGATCTCGAATCCGAAATCGAACGGGTGCGCGTCGAACTCGACAAAAAAAGAAAGCACGAAGAAGCCGCGCGCTCGCTCTTCAAATCGTAAACGATGACCTAATCGAGTCGATCAAATGCCACCGATGGCATTAAATAACGCGGCGTGTTGCGGCGGGATCACCAGCGTTCGCAATATGTAAAGATCGACGTCGCCGCAGCGGCTCTGCGCTTAACCCGACTTTAAGCATATCGCGGCAAAGTCGCAGTTGATCCGGGCCATCTGGATTGAAGCGGCCCCTCTGCCGCTTGTTTGACGCCTCTCTGTTGACTTTCGAGCCGCTCTCTTGTGGGCGGCTCTTTTTTTGCATTGTCCACAGACGCAAAGAAAGTGCCCCGTTTTGGGCGTTCTTATTAACTATGGTGCCATACTGTCGGTTCGTGATAGCAACAGCGGACGGGTAAAGCGTTTGTATCGTTGAGGGTCATGAGTAACGTATTCAGCGTCGACGGCGCGCATTCTGGCGGCGCCACAACGGTCTCTTTCGGAGAGCGGTTTCAGTCCTCCGAACAGTTCGACCACATCTTCCGAGAAGGTATGGCGCTCGTTGAGCGCACAGCGAGCTATCTGGATGGTCCGGGCCGCAAGGAGGCCAAGACTCTGAGCGGTACCGCTGGGGTCCTCTATGCAACCGAAAGCATGCGTTTGACGACGCGGCTGCTCGATCTTGCGTCCTGGCTCTTGATCCGCCGCGCGCTACGGGAGGGGGAAATCACCGAGGAGGAGGCGCAGAAAAAGCGTCGCCGCGTAAAGCTTCAAGCATTCGGACGTCCCTCGCATGTGAAGGGCTATTCCGATTTGCCGAACGGGCTCCGGGGCCTGATTGAAGAAAGCTTCGCGCTGCACGATCGCATTTCACAGCTCGACCGTGCCATGACGAAGCTCCAGGAAGCGGATGCGCTTTCCGGCCCCGCACCCAATCCGGTCGCCCAGCAGGTTGGCCTCCTTGAGCGCGCATTTGCGAGTAAGCTGAGCTGACGGCGCAAACAAAGGATCAAATGAAAAGGCCCGGTTTTCGACCGGGCCTTCTTTATTTCTGAAATATAATGTCGACCCGTTGCCGTGATCAGAACATGCCTTCGAACTTCTTCTTGAAACGAGACAGGCGTCCGCCGCGGTCCATCAACTTCTGATCGCCGCCGGTCCAAGCCGGATGCGTATTCGGATCGATGTCGAGGGTCAGCGTGTCACCCTCCTTGCCGTACGTCGAATAGGTGGTGAATTCCGACCCATCGGTCATCACGACTTTGATCTGATGATAATCGGGGTGCAGATCGGCGTCTTTCTTCATGGCTTAAGTCCGTCTGGAAAATACGTTGCTGGCGGCGAAGCTCATGTGAAGCTCCGGCCCTTTAGGTTGCAAAGGGACTGAATTGGCCGGTTGTGTACCCGGAAAGAGTGCGGGGCACAAGGCCGGAAAGTCGCACTCCGTACGATCACGGAGGCGCGCGGCAGCGTCCCATTGTCTCTTGAGCCAGGGCTTAGGCTCAGGCATGGTCCCGACCGGCTTTAAGGGTCGAAACACCTTTGTTTCCCCGAGCGTTGGATCAGAAAAGCCGATGAGCAGAAGAAGCAGACGTGAAAGCCGCGGGCGGGAAACGCCAACGGAGGATGGTGCGCGGCAGCGGGTTTCCCTCAGACCTTTGCTGGCGTTGAAACCTTTGATCATGGCGCACAAAGGGGCGCTATGGGGGGCGATTATAGCCCTCGTGGTTTCTGCGCTGGCCATGCTTTCGGTGCCGTTGGCCGTCCGCCGCATGATCGACAAAGGCTTCGGTGCGAACGACGCCGCCCTGATCAACAATTACTTTCTGACGCTGATTGGCATCGGCTTGTTGATCGCGATCGCCAGCCCTGCCCGCTACTACTTCGTGAATTGGATCGGCGAGCGCGTCGTCGCCGACCTTAGAACGAAGGTCTTCGCGCAGCTTGCAAAGCTTGGACCCGCATATTTCGATCGCAACCATTCCGGCGAGATGATGAGCCGGTTGACGGCCGACACGACGCAGATCAAAGCCGTTACGGGCTCCTCGTTGAGCCAGGCCGCCCGCAATTTCATCATGCTCATCGGCGCGCTGATCATGATGTTTGTCACGAGCGCCAAGTTGTCGCTTCTCGTCTTTATCGCAATTCCCGTCATCGTGCTGCCGCTTGTCGGCTTCGGCCGCATCGTCCGTCGCTTGTCGCGAACCGCGCAGGATACACTTGGCGACGCCTCAGCCTACGCCGCCGAGAACCTCGCGGCGCATCGCACGATGCAAGCCTACGTTAATGAGGCAACGGTTTCGGAGCGCTTCGGCCGCGCCGTCGAAAAAGCTTTCGATGCGGCCAGACAACGGATGCGCGCCCGCGCGGCATTGACGGGCATTGCAATCTTCCTGACGGTTGCGAGCATCACGGCGGTTCTCTGGTACGGGGCCTCCGCTGTCATCGTGGGCAAAATGACGGGCGGCCACCTCGGCCAGTTCGTGCTCTATGCGCTGTTTGCGGCCGGAGCACTTGCGGAGTTGTCCGAAGTCTGGGGCGAGATCACGCAAGCCGCCGGCGCTGCTGAACGCCTCACAGAGATGATGGCAACGATCCCCGATATCCGCTCGCCAGAAAATCCGGTTCCGCTGCCAAAGCCGCCTCTCGGCACAGTCGCCTTTGAGAACGTCTCTTTTTCCTATCCCACGCGCACCGACGAGCAGTCGCTCCACGATGTATCGTTTCGCGTCAGCTCCGGAGAAACGATCGCGCTTGTCGGACCCTCGGGAGCAGGCAAGACGACGATTTTCAACTTGCTCCTGCGCTTCTACGATCCGAAATCAGGCGTCATTCGGGTCGATGGCGTCAACGTCGCCGATGCCGACCTCTCGGAATTGCGCCGCCACCTCGCGATTGTGCCTCAGGACGTGGCGCTGTTCGCCGACACGATTGCGGAGAACATTCGTTACGGCACGCCTGGAGCGACGATGTCGGAAATCCGTGAAGCTGCGATTGCTGCCCAGGCCGACGAGTTCATCCGCGCTCTGCCGAACCAGTATAATTGTAAGCTTGGAGAACGTGGGACATCCTTATCGGGTGGTCAGCGTCAGCGCATAGCGATCGCTCGCGCCATTCTCAAGAACGCACCGATCCTGTTGCTCGACGAGGCAACAAGCGCGCTGGATGCCGAAAGTGAGGGCGCCGTTCAGCGCGCGCTCGATGGTCTCGTCTCGGGTCGCACGACGCTCGTCATCGCGCATCGCCTCGCGACCGTGCAAAAGGCCGACCGGATCCTTGTCATGGAAAAAGGTCGGATCGTCGAGTCCGGCACGCACGCCGAGCTGGTCCGCCGTGGCGGCATCTACGCGCGTCTTGCCGAGCTTCAGTTCGGCCGGGAAGCCGCGGAATAAGTTCGACGTCGTCCACCTGTCGTCATCACGCGGATTCCGTCACCACTTTCGTCGCCCCGACGCAGGTCGATGTCCAGGCCTGTCGGCTAAACAACGACTTGTCGAGACTTGGCTGGAGGATCCCGGCCTTCGCCAGGATGACGGTTAAATCAAATGCTCGGAGACTATGCCTTCCCACGGCAGGAGCCGATGCGTCAGCCAACGTCTTAACCGGGCGTTAATGTCCGTGTGCTGATCTATCGTGCCATGAAAGGCCTGACTGCCATCGTCATAGTCTTCGCCGTCATGGCGTATGATGTTTCGTACAATGGCGGAGCGCTGTTGTACGGCATCGAATCGATCCTGGGTCTGCGTTAGCCGCTCCGAGCCCCGGCCTCCACTCAAAATCGCAGTCTACCTCACGCTACCGATTGGTGAGCTTCAACTCGATGCGCCGGTTCTTCTGGTAGGCTTCTTCCGTGTGGCCAGGATCGACCGGCTGGAACTCTCCATAGCCGGCCGCTACTAGTCGGTCGGGCGGCACGCCTTTCGACACGAGATATTTCACGACCGCGGAGGCGCGTGCCGTCGACAGCTCCCAGTTTGACGGAAATTGCGGATTCGAGATCGGACGCGCGTCCGTGTGTCCGTTGATCTGCAACGCCCAGTCGATGTCTTTCGGAATTTCCTTTTGAAGTTCGAGGATCGCTTCCGCGATCTGATCCATCGCCGCCATGCCCTCCGGCGTCAACGTCGCAGACCCCGACGGAAACAGAACTTCCGACTCGAACAGGAAGCGGTCGCCAACGACTCGAATGTCTTTCCGGTTCTTCAAAAGCTCGCGCAGTCGGCCGAAGAAATCGGAACGGTATCGCTTCAGCTCTTGCACTTGTTGTGCCAGCGCCGCGTTAAGGCGGGCGCCGAGATCCTTGATCGTCTTTTCGCTCTCGACGCCCTTCTTTTCGGAGGCATCGAGCGCATCGTTGAGCGCAGCGATCTGCCGGCGCAAAGCAATCAGTTGCTGATTTAAAAGATCGACCTTGGACAGCGCCTCGCTGGAAATGTTCTTTTGCGACGCCAACTCGGCGCTGAGACTGGCAACTTTCCCCTCCGCTGTTTTCGCGCGTTCGTCCGCCCCGAGCCCCGCACCGGAAAGTTTTTCGTTTTCCGCTTTAAGGCTCGCAAGAGAAGCCTGAAGCGCCGCCAACTCGTCCTGGGAAGACTGCGACTTGCTCTTCTCAAGAGATAGCATCGACGTCAGCTCGCTGATCTGCCGTGTCAGCCGTTTGAGCGCGGAATCCTTTCCCGACACTTCCTCCGCGGAAAAGTATTGCGCGATCATGAAAATCGACATGAGCAGCGTAACGACAAGCAGCAGGGTCGAAAGCACGTCGACATAAGCGGGCCAGAATTCGCCGTATTCGCCACCGCGACGGGATCGTCCGCGCGCCATCCCTCAGCCTCCGCGCTTCATTGCGTCGGCAAGGCTCTTTAGCATCGTGGCTACTTCCGCCTGCTGTTGCGCCTGTTCGTCCACCCATTCGCGAACGACCTTCTGTTCCGAGCGCATCTGCGTAACGAGCTGATTGACGCCGCGGGCAAGATCGCGGACCTCTTCCTGCGATTTTTCCGACTGCTGCGTCAGCATCCGAGGGGGCACGACCGGTTGTTCGCCGAGACGTGCGGTGAAATCCTCAAGCGCGCGCTGCATGTCCGTGACCGCGCCGAGAAGCTGGCGGTTCACGTAATCGCTTGATGACGTTGAGAGCCCGCCCGGTGTCAGTTCGGTGATGCCGGATAGCCATTCCTCAAGCTCGTTATAGAAGCGGTTGTGGGCGTGGCTCGCCTGCAGTTCAAGAAAGCCGAGAATAAGGGACCCCGAAAGACCGAGCAGCGACGACGAAAACGCCGTGCCCATACCTTTCAGCGGAGCCGCGAGGCCAGCCTTCAAATCGCTGAAGAGCTGAACGTTGTCCGACGCTTTCGTGTCGAGCGTATCGATGGCATGCCCGACCGACTGAATGGTTTCAAGCAAGCCCCAAAACGTGCCGAGCAGGCCGAGAAAAACGAGCAGTCCGACCAAATAGCGGCCGGTGTCGCGCGCTTCATCCAAACGCGAGCCGATGGAATCCATGAAAGAACGCATTGCCGCCGTCGAGAGCGAAATCGTTCCGGTCCGGTCCCGCAGCATCGTCGCCATCGGCGCGAGCAGCACCGGCTTCGCACTGATGGAAAGTCCGGGATCGGCAATGCGGAAGGCGTTGACCCAGCGGATTTCGGGATAGAGGCGCATGACCTGGCGATAGGCATAGATAATGCCGAGCAGAAGCGTGCCGACGATCAGCCCATTAAGACCAGGATTGTTCAAAAACGAGCGCTTCAGCTGATCGAAGAGGATCGCTGCCAAGAAGGCGACGAGCGTCAGAAATATGGTCATACGCAGCAAAAAGACACCCGGTGGTGTCAGGCGGCGAGAAACCGGTGCGAGTGCCGCGGCATCGCCCGGGCGAATCTTGGCCATTGATAGTCTCCGGAACGTCCCCGCGCTCTAAGATCGTGACCTTAGCGCATGCCTCTCCCATCGAAAACGGGCAACATCATGCTGAAGCGCGCTTTCGAAGGGAAGCGGAACTCGTCACGGCTTATCGAAGAGGATTGCCCCGAAGGCCCTGTGAAGGGTCGTGTTGGCGGCTAGAATATCGCCGTTCTCCATGAATTTATCCTGGCCCTTGAGATCGCTGACAGAGCCGCCCGCCTCTCGCACGAGGACGATGCCTGCCGCGAGATCCCATGGCTTCAGCCCGTGCTCCCAGTATGCGTCGAAGCGGCCGGCAGCAACGAATGCCAGATCGAGCGCGGCCGACCCCGAGCGGCGGATGCCCGCAACTTCCTGCATCAGGGTTCCCATTTCCTTCAGGAAACGAGGATGATTGGCACGTCCGCGGTGTGGAATTCCGGTCGTCACCAGAGCGTCTGCGAGCGTCTTGCGCGCCGCGACGCGCAGGCGGCGGTCGTTCATATATGCGCCCTTGCCCTTCTCCGCCGTGAAAAGCTCGTCGCTCGCCGGGTTATAAATGACGCCTGCAATCAATTGGCCTTCGCGTTCCAATCCGATCGAAATGGCGAACAGCGGATTGGAATGAAGAAAGTTTGTCGTGCCGTCGAGCGGGTCGACGATCCAGCGGTGTGTCTTGTCGGCACCTGCAACTTCCCCACGCTCTTCCATCAAGAATCCGTAACCGGGACGGGCTTTTGAAAGTTCGCGAAAGATGATCTCTTCAGCCCTGTGATCGGCTGCGGAGACGAAGTTTGCAGGCCCCTTGATCGAAACCTGCAACTGTTCGACCTCGCCGAAATCCCGAACGAGACTGCGTCCGGCCTTGCGGGCGGCCGCGATCATGACATTAAGGGTGGGTGAGACGTTGGCCATGAGGTTGGGAGTCCGGACGAAACGGGATGTGCCGAGCAGCGGGCTCTAGCCGCTCTGGGGACAACTAGCAAGGATGGCACGGCGACTTAAGGCGCCACGCGGTCGCTAGGGCGCCTCTCCGACCCGGATTCGATCCGCCCACGCGGAAGCTTCTGTTTCGGCTTTCAGACGCTCGGCTTTCGGCAGTTTGGCAACCATGTCATCGAGCGTTTTGTCCTTGAAACCGTGCTTTTTTGCGATCAGGCGCCATTTCGCGGCTTCGACAGGGTCTTTTTTGACTTTGATCCCGTCGAGATAAAGATACGCCATCCGATTTTGCGCGCCGGGAATGCCCTTATCCGCCGCCTCCCGCATCAGCATCGGAATTTTCACTTCGTCCTTGGTCAGTCCAAACCCCTGCAGCAAACGCACAGCGTAATCATATTGGGCGGTGGGAAGCCCCTGTTCAGCGGCGCGCGACAGCCATTTCGCCGCTTCGAGCGCGTCAGGGTTGGTCCCCGTTCCAGTCTGATAGAGTTCGGCAAGATCGTATTGCGCCTGCGCCAAACCTTTCTGCGCGGCATATTGGATATGCTGAAACGCGCGTATGGGGTTTTGCGGTTTGCCGTCGCCTTTGAGGAACAGAATGCCAAGGTTGTAATTGGCTTCCGCGTGTCCGGTGAGTGCGGCCTTTTCGAACAATTCCGCCGCAAGCTTGCGGTCTTTTTTAACGCCGCGCCCTTCCGCCAAAGCCAAACCGGCCGAGAACGTTCCCTGTATGTCGCCCAGCTCGGCAGCCTTGGCATAGTTCGCATAGGCCTTGCTGTCGTCTTTCGGGACGCCGAGCCCTTCGCCGTAAATGCGGCCCATCAGTGTATAAGCCTGCGGCTCACCTTTCTTGGCCGCTTCCCCTGCGAGCTTTAATGCCGTCAGGTATTCACCCTGGTCGAACGCCAGATAGGCGGCATTGTCGCCGGTCGCCGGAACCATGGTCGGCATCGACTTTTGTACCCCGGACGATGACGTAGCGTTTGGCGGCGTCGGTCGCGGAGCGGGGGCGGGAGTTGATTGAGAGGGAGTAGATTTGGGTACCGATGTCTCTCGGGAAAACCACGAGCTGCTTTCCGCAGCCTCTGCCGAGGAGAAAGCCCCCACCGAAAGTGCGAGGACGATAGGAAGCGCAAGCAACTTAAGCGGAACGCGCCTCACTTCACGCCCTCATGCACCGATAGAGCTTCCGAAAAGATACGAATCCGTTGCGCGGCATCGCTCGGATTTTCGTCGCCTTTGGCCGTGACACCAATAAAATCGGCGCCCGCTACCGCGAGACGGTGAGCGTAATCGGCGTCGGAAACGTCGAGCGCCACGCAGGGAACCTCGAAAAGTTCGCTCCACCAGGAAACGAGGTCGAGTTGCCGCCCCATCGCACGCGCGCGATCCCCGACATGCGCAGGGATGCCGAATGCAACGTAATCGGCCCCCCCTTCGCCGATTTCCATTGCATCGTGACGTGTTCGTCCAGCGTCGGCGCCGACGATCAGGCTCGCATTGCCTCGCGCGGTCTTGAATTCCTTCACGACCTCGTCGCTCCATGGAATGTGAACGCCGTCGGCTCCGAGATCGCAGGCGCGCGCAGCATCGCCGAGTAAAAGGGCAGCAATACCTCTCTGCTGCGCTAATGTGATCAGGTCGCGCACGGCAACGTCGTTCCGCATATTTTTGTCTTCGCGAATCAGCATGCTGGCGACCGGCGCAGATTCGAGTGCTGCCGCCAGAACCATCCGCCAAGAGTCCGGCGTTCCCCCGGCAATCGCGAATTCCAAATAGAGATTGGTCCCGCTTGGCACGCGCATATCTCCGTCTCGCTAACCGCTCTTCGAAGCCGATTGCGGCAGAAACAAGAACGCTCTTGCTGCAGATGGCCTCACGTTACACTCACATAGGGCTTTCCGGGACACAGCGCTGTTTTTTCGCCGGATTTTTTCTCGGCAACGGTTTACCACGCTGAGTGAACGGGCCATGTTTTGCTTCGGCCCACGATTTTCGGCGTTTTTCCGCCACCATGAGGGCTCACCAACGGTCAGAGGGATTACTGACGTCGGCGCGCTTCTCGCCTTACGGAGCCATTTGGGAATGAAAAAGCTCTCCGCTCTCCGCGTTCTCAGTATCGGCGTTTTGACTGCCTGCTCGGCCGGGGGAGGCATCGCTCTTGCCGCCGAAGTCAGCGCTGAAACCTCTTCCAGCGGCGCAACGACAACCTATTTCCCGCCCTCAAACGATTCGGCGGCGACGGCTCCGACCCCTTCCGCAGCTGATTCGGACAAGGCAACGACCGACAGCGTCAACGCCGATAAGGAAGCGCAGGATAAAGCGGCTGCAGACAAGGCAGCGAGCGACAAGCAAACATCGGATAAGGCAACGGCTGACAAGGACGCAACCGACAAGGCAACGGCTGAAAAAGCAGCTACAGAGAAGACATCTGAACCTTCACCTTCCGACTCGCCGGCGTCAGCGGCGGCTGCAACTCCAGCGGCAGAGTCGCCTCCCGCTACCACGCCTTCGACGGCCGCGATTGCGCCGCCAGCTGCAACGCCACCTGCCGCAACTGAGAGTGCCGCTCAACCTGACGCCAAGCCCGAAACTCCGGCGCCCCCGCCCGCTGCAACAGCTGAGGCATCCGCGCCGATCCCCGTGAGCCCCATCGTCGAGGGCGCGCGCAAGAAACTTGCCGACAAAGGTCTTATCGGCAAAGACAATCTTGCGTCGGACGTTGCCGCCGCCGCCGACTTCTATAATGCTCACAAGGAACCGCTTTGGATTCAGCACGGGGCTTTCAATGAGAAGGCCAAGGCCGTCATTTCCGAGCTACAGAACGCCGACGACTGGGGACTCGAATCGTCCGACTTCATCATTCCGAAGCTCGGACAAGGCAGTGAAGCCGAAGGCGCTGCCGAAGCACAACTCACGCTCTCGGCTCTCAAATATGCACGCTTCGCGCGCGGTGGCCGCCTCGATCCCGTAGCCTTGAGCAATATTCTCGACATGAAGCCGCCGGTGAAAGACCCGAAGGTCGTCATGCGCGAGCTTGCCGAGGCGGCGCATCCCGGTGCTTTCCTGCGCGGGATGAACCCGCATCATGAAGGTTTCGAACGGCTGCGTCAGGCGCTTTTAAAGGCACGCGGCAAAGCTGAAGCAAAGGTCGAGGAAGAAGAAAAGATCGACCCCGCGGAGCTTGTGAAAATTCCCGCAGGTAGGCTCATTCGCCCAGGTGCTAAAAACTCCCAGGTCGCCCTGCTGCGCCAGCGATTGAAGGTTCCTGCCAGCGATCCCGCCGACGAGCAAGTCTACGACGATACGCTCGTTAGCGCCGTGCGCGATTACCAGCGCAACAATGGCTTACGACCCGACGGCATCGTCGGCAGTCGCGTGCGCGCCGCGCTTAATAGCGCGGGCAAACCTCCAAAGATCGACAACAATCGCAACATCGACCGGTTGATTGCGAATATGGAGCGCTGGCGTTGGCTGCCTGAAAATCTCGGTTCATTCTACGTGATGAACAATATTCCCGAGTTCGTCAGCGAGATCTATAAGGACAACCATCGTGTCCTCCGCCAGAAAATCGTCGTTGGCATGCCGGCATGGCCGACGCCCGTTCTGAAGGCTAGCATGCAATATGTCATCTTCCACCCGAGCTGGGGGATGCCGGATGGTATTAAAGCCAAAGAACTCGCGCCCCGCCTGCGGCAAGCGTCGAATTCCGGTTTCGATTTCTTCGACCAGCTCTTCGGCGGCGGTAGCGGCGGTAGCGGCGGCGCTCGCGTCATCAAAGCCTATAAGCTTCAAGTCTACTACAACGGTCATCAGATCGATCCGAATTCCGTCAACTGGAATACGGCAGACATCAGCCGGTACAGCTTCACGCAGCCGCCCGGAGCCGACAATCCGCTCGGCCTCGTGAAATTCCGCTTTCCCAACAAGCATGATGTCTACATGCATGACACACCGGAGAAGGGCGCGTTCTCACGAACGAACCGCGCTTTGAGTCACGGATGCATGCGTGTTGAAGAGCCGCGTAAAACTGCGGAAGTCATACTGCAGGAAGACAAAGGATATTCGCCGGAGAAAGTCGGCGAGCTTTGGAATAGCGGGGCCAGCGTCACCTTGAGCAAGCAGGTGCCGGTCTATCTCGTCTACTTCACTGCGCGAGTGGAAGACGACGGGCACCTCGCGACATTTGCGGATCTTTACGGCAACGACAATCGCGTGATGTCGGCGCTTCGGGGACACCCGGTGCGCTACAATGCGCCGGAAGCCATCGATCCGACAGAAGCCGATCAACCGGGCGCGTCGGGCGACTATGTCAGCGATGCCGGATCGGACGATTTGAACGACGATGGCCCGGCCATTCGCAGGAACCGCAGCGCGCGGGCAACAGCGAGCAGAGCCAAGTACAAGTCCCCGCCGAGCACGCTGCAGGACGCCCTGTCGAGCATCTTCCTGAATTAAAGGCTCTCGTTAAAGGCTCTCGTTCCGAAGAAGAGAGGATGGATAAATAAAAAGGGCGGCCATCGAGCCGCCCTTTTGTTTCATGCTGGAGAATCCGCGCTATGCCGCCTTCTCAAGCTTTTGATCCCATTTGCCGAGTGCGGCGAGGCCGTTCATCTTGGCGCGGTGCGTAAATGCGCGCTGACCGGCGGCGACATTCTCGGCCTTGCCGCCCCAGGCTTTGATCGCCGCGGCCTGTAAGGCGCGCCCGTAGGAGAACGTCAACGACCAAGGCAACGGCCCGGCTGCATTCATCAGCGAAAGGTGTTCGGTCGCGGCCTCGTCCGATTGCCCGCCGGAGAGGAAAGCAATTCCAGGCACCGCTGCAGGAACCGTCTCCTTCAGGCACTTGAGAGTCTTTTCGGCAACTTCAGCAGCACTCGCCTGCTTCGAGCATTTCTGACCCGCAATGATCATGTTCGGTTTAAGCACCATGCCTTCCAGGCTGACGCGCGCATCATAAAGCTCGCGGAATACCGTGCGAAGCGTCCATTCCGTCACACGATAGCAGGTGTCGATATCATGGGAAGCATGTGCGCCGTCCATCAGGACTTCCGGCTCGACGATGGGCACGATATTCGCTTCCTGCGCCAACGCGGCGTAACGGGCGAGAGCATGAGCATTTGCTTTGATGCAGTTCCACGTCGGGCAGCCATCCGCAATTGTGATGACGGCGCGCCACTTCGCGAACCGCGCGCCGAGCTTATAATATTCAGCGAAACGCTCGCGAAGGCCGTCGAGACCTTCAGTGATCGTCTCGATTTTAGCCGTTGGACCAGCAAGGGGCTTGGCGCCGAGATCGACCTTGATGCCGGGGATCGAGCCTGCCGCTTTCATGATATCGACGAGCGGCGTGCCGTCCTTAGCGTTCTGCCGGATCGTCTCGTCATAGAGAATGACGCCTGAGACGTAATTCTTCATGGCGTCGGTCGCGCGGAACAGCATCTCGCGATAATCACGGCGCGCGTCTTCGGTCGAAGTCAAATTGATCGTATCGAAGCGCTTTTTGATCGTGCTCGTGCTTTCGTCCGCGGCCAAGATGCCCTTGCCGGGCGTAACAAGAGCGCGGGCGATGTCTTCGAGTTTTTCGCTCATGATTTGCCTCCGAATGGCCGTTCGTACCCAGTCATACTAACGAAAACGGGCGCCGTTCAATGTGGCGCCCGCGGTATATTGCGTTATGCAAGCTTTCCCATCGCAACGCCCGTATCGGCCATGCGGTTCGAAAAGCCCCACTCATTATCGTACCACGACAACACGCGCACCAGTTTGCCGTCCAAGACCTTGGTTTGGTCAAGATGGAAGATGGACGACCGGCTATCGTGATTGAAGTCAATCGAGACATTCGGTTGGTCTGTAACCCCAAGGATGCCCTTGAGTTCCTGCGACGCTGCGCGCTGGATTGCGGCGTTGATCTCGTCTTTGGTGGTCTCGCGCTTCGCAACGAACTTGAAATCGACGACCGAGACATTCGGCGTCGGCACACGGATCGACGTGCCGTCGAGGCGGCCGTTGAGCTCAGGCAGTACCAGGCCGACGGCTTTCGCCGCGCCCGTGGACGTCGGGATCATC
Source organism: Hyphomicrobium sp. (assembly GCF_035548195.1). Lineage (GTDB taxonomy): Bacteria > Pseudomonadota > Alphaproteobacteria > Rhizobiales > Hyphomicrobiaceae > Hyphomicrobium_B. Next base: position 225,792 of record NZ_DASZTY010000022.1, on the reverse strand, counting down.
GACATCGCTGCTGCGCGGGCGCGGTAGAGATCCTTGTGCAACGTATCGAGTGTCGGCTGATCGCCGGTATAGGCGTGGATTGTCGTCATGAAGCCTTTGTCGATGCCGACGAAATCGTGCAGTACCTTCGCGACCGGCGCTAGGCAGTTGGTCGTACACGAAGCGTTCGACACGACCAGATGCTCTTTGGTGAGCTTATCGTGATTGACCCCGAAGACGACGGTCAGGTCGGCGCCTTCCGCGGGTGCGGATACGAGAACGCGCTTTGCGCCGGCATCGAGGTGCGCCTTCGCCTTCTCTTTCGCCGTGAAGATGCCGGTGCATTCGAGTGCAATATCAACGCCGAGAGCCTTATGCGGCAGCTCGGCGGGGTTCTTGATGGCTGTCACTTTCATCGGGCCGCGGCCGGCATCGATGGTATCGCCGGAAACTTTCACTTCCTGCGGAAAGCGACCGTGAACGCTGTCGAACCGTAAGAGATGCGCATTCGTCTCTACCGGACCGAGATCGTTGATGGCGACGACCTCGATATCCTTGCGTCCGCTTTCGATGATCGCACGCAGCACGTTGCGACCGATGCGGCCGAAACCGTTGATCGCCACCTTCACTGTCATTATCGGGAGTCCTCCGGATAAAAAACTGGACTTCGGCGCCAACGCACAGAAGTTTGCCGCCGGACCTTGCTTCGTTCTCGTAACAATTAAGGGGTCTTTAACGTGACGGAATGGGACTCTGTCAATGTGGCACGGGCCAGTGAGGAGTGTTCCGTCTTCAATTTTTCGCAGGAGGGTGCGGAAACACGCTGACGTTTATTGACGGCGTTTACGATACGCACGTAACGTACCGTCAGACTTTTGGTGATACGCGCGTCGATCGTGTCGCCCGAGAGGGCGTAGAGAGGCCATGACTGTACGCAACACCGCTAAGATCAAGCGGGCCGAGGATATGAAACCGGCTCGCAAGCCCGTCGTCGACAACGACATGCGGGCGGAAAATGTGCGGCTCAGAGCAGAGCTTGCGACCGCCCGGCAGCGTATAGCCGAGCTGGAACAGCGCACGGCGGACGCCCTGAACCGGATTGATTGGGCACTCGATTCGCTTCATAACCACAATCAAAGCGAATGAAGTGCGCGTCGTTCGGTGGGAGGACGGCTGCGCCGTCGGCAACAATTGGCTCACGTTGCGATCAACTTCAACGGGCGGAGCTTTCGGTTCTCCTGCGGTGAGAACGAGGTTCAACGGCTCGAAGAAATCGGCAAATATCTGACGGCCAAGCTTGAAGAGCTTGCGCGGGAGCATGGCAACGTCGGCGATGAGCGTCTGATGCTTATGGCTGCGCTGATGGTCACTGACGAGCTGTTTGATGCGCGCGCAGACATCGACGACCTTCTGGAGGGGAGCGCAGAAGAAGCTCAGGCCGTCGCGGCGCGTCGGCACAGCGCCTAGCCCGCTAAACCCTCCAGATTGTCTAAAATCAATCTGTTAACCCCCTACGTTTGCACATAACAAGCGGAAGGCCCTGGATTTTTCGGGCGCCGTCGCCTAATTGTTCCAATGCTGCGGGGCTCGTTAGGGACAATATGACCCGGGGGCCTATAAGATCCGCACGGGCGCTGTCCCTGACCGGAGCCGTGGCTTCGGATACACGGTGCCCACCTACGCTCGTAGGGACCACGCGGGTTCATGATCCCAACGGCCTTCGCGGCACTATTCCTACAAGGTTGCACAGGGTGACTGACGAAACGAAGCTCAACGAAAAGAAGAAAATGCGTGCGCAGGCACTTGAGCGGCGAAAGTCGGCATTCGACCGCCATGGCTGCGAGGCGAGCCGAAAAATTGCCGCCCACGGTCTCGATTTTCTCGCGACGACTCCCAGTGCGATCGTTTCAGGTTTCGCGGCGATCAACGACGAGATCAATCCAGCCCCTCTGATGACGTGGTTGCAGGCCGAAGGTTTCCGTCTGGCCCTGCCGGTAATGGAGGGGAAAGGCAAGCCATTGGTTATGCGGACGTGGACGCCGGGCGACGCGATGAAGACTGCTGCCTGGGGCATCGCCGAACCACTCGACGACAAGCCGGCAGTCGATCCGGACATCGTCCTCGTTCCACTCCTCGCCTTCGACGCGCGCGGCTACCGATTGGGGTACGGTGGTGGCTTCTACGACCGCACGCTGCAACGGTTAAGAAAATTGAAACCGGTTGTCGCCGTGGGTCTCGCCTACGACGAACTAAAGGTCGACGCAGTACCGGCTGAAAGTTATGACGAGCGATTGGATTGGGTTCTGACACCATCGGGCCCGGTGCACTGCCTCGATTCTTAATTCGGATGTTTGATGCGATTATTGTTTCTCGGCGATATTGTCGGTCGGCCGGGCCGAACGGTGGTTTGCAATGCGCTTCCCGGCTTGATCGCGCGCTATTCCATCGATTTCGTTGTCATTAACGGCGAGAACGCGGCCGGCGGATTCGGCATTACCGAAGCGATCCTCAATGATCTGATCGACGCAGGCGCCGATTGCGTCACGCTCGGCAACCATGCATTCGACCAGAAGGACACGCTCGTTTTCATCGAGCGTCACGACCGGTTGATCCGTCCTCTGAATTATCCCAAGGGCACCCCTGGCAAAGGAGCGACCTTGCTGAAGGCCAAGAACGGCGCGGACGTTCTTGTGATCAACGCCATGGGTCTCGTATTCATGCCGGATCTGGATTGCCCGTTCCGCGCCATCGATGCGGAATTGACGGCATGCACGTTGAAGCACGGCGCCGACGTCATCCTGATCGACTTTCATGCCGAAGCAACAAGCGAAAAGCAGGCCATGGGCCTTTTCCTCGACGGCCGAGCAAGCGTCGTTGTGGGCACGCACACTCATACTCCGACAGCCGACGCGCGGGTGCTCCCAAACGGTACCGCCTACATGACGGATGCGGGCATGTGCGGTGATTACAACTCGGTCTTGGGAATGGACCCCGAAGAACCGATCAATCGCTTTCTGAGCAAGATTGCCCGTAGCCGCTACGAGTCCGCAACCGGCACAGGCACGATTTCAGGCCTCCTTGTCGATATCGACGACGCGACTGGCCTCGCAGTGCGGGTCCAGTCCTTACGGCAAGGCCCCCACCTGGAGGCGGCCACGCCCGAAGGCTGACGCGGCGGCTGCAAGGCTTGACCGTGGCAGGCAGAGCCGCGAAAAGGAGCGGCAATCCGCAGAAACCGAACGTACGACGGACTGACCAATGGCCGGCCATTCGCAATTCAAGAACATCATGCACCGCAAGGGCAAGCAGGACGCAATGCGTGCCAAGCTCTTTGCGAAGCTCGCTCGTGAAATCACCGTCGCAGCCAAAGCTGGTACGCCCGACCCGGACATGAACCCGCGTCTTCGCCTCGCCATTCAGGAAGCGCGCGCCGAGAACATGCCCAAGGACAACATCGAGCGCGCGATAAAGAAGGCGCAGGGCGGCGATCTCGCGAATTATGAAGCCGTCCGCTATGAAGGCTATGCTCCCGGAGGCGTCGCCGTAATGGTCGAAGCGCTGACCGACAATCGCAACCGTACCGGCGGTGTCGTCCGAAGCGTTTTCACGAAGTACAACGGCAACCTCGGCGCCACTGGTTCCGTCAGCCACATGTTCAACCATATCGGCGAGATCATCTACAAACCCGAAACGGGCTCGGCGGAAGCCATACTGGAAGCCGCCATCGAGGCCGGCGCGGACGATGTTCAGTCCGATGATAATGGGCACGCCATCGTTTGCGGTTTCGAGTCGCTCGGCTCCGTTGCGGCGGCCTTGGAGAAATCGCTCGGCGAAGCACAAAGCGTAAAAGCGGTCTGGAAGCCGAACCTCACAACCCCGGTTGATGAGGACAATGCCCAGACCATCATGAAGATGCTTGCCGCGCTGGAGGATGACGACGACGTGCAGAATGTATACGCCAACTTCGAAATCTCGGACGAGGTGATGAAGAGACTGACCGCCGCCTGACACCTAGGCTGATACGGCGAAGGCTATCCTCCAACGTAGAATATCCCAAGGACAGTTGCCATCAGTCCGGCGATGATCAGCAGAAATCCGGCAATTCCAAAGAACTGCGCCATGGCCCTGCGGAAATAATGCCTGCCGAGAGGCTGCGCTGCAGCCCTGGGGGTATCACCGCCCTTAAAAAGCTTATTGACGGCGGATTCGCGCGTGGCAATTGCAATCCGCTCCCCGGCGTTATCCCGGCGCGCCCAGCGAAAGAGCAGGCCGCCAAAGATCAACAACAAAATGCCGGACGAGATCCAAAGCGGATGCCCAAAGGTCGGCTCCATTTCATCCCTCCAATGATCATCTGATGCGGGAATGCTTCGGCTCCGTCTCAAGGCCCACATTTAAGGCCGTTAACGTCGTCTGACGAGCCCTAGGTCGATCGAAGGCGTTTTGGCTCGCACCCCGTGGCGAAAACGCTTTATGATTGAAATGTGTACCGGTCGCGTGGGAGTCGGGCATGTCGGTGGAGGGACGAGTGGGGGGCAGCGGGCGAACACGCCTTGGGCTCGTTGTTGTCCATGGCGTCGGCGACACCGAACCCGGTTATTGTGTAAACGCCCTCCTCGATACGCTCGTTGCGACGCGTCCGGGCTATAGCGTCTTTCCGGCGAACGAATTCAATCGCGTCGCAGAGCCGGGTGTCGAAGATCCGGCGCCCGTCTTTCCGGTCATCCGCAGAGCCGCGCGCCATAAAAGCGGCGTTGACATCGAAGCGGTCGAAGTCCATTGGGCCGATCTTACGGCGATGGGACCGGGACGCCTCAATACGTTGCTCGGGCTCTTTCGCGTAATCTTTGAATCGCATCACCTCGTCGATGCCATGCTCGACCGAACACTTGGGCTGGTGGCAGTCATCGTGCGCGCGATTTTGTGGCTCGCTGCGTGGCTCTTGCGCGGACCAATCGCGGCGCTCACCGTCGCGACCTCGCTCATCTGCGCGATCTATCTTTATGAACCCAAATGGCTCGGCATCGATCGTATCGATGCGGGTGCGCAATTCATCATCGTGCAAACGCTCCTGTGCGGTGTTGCGATCTATCTCGGCTATCGCATCGTCAAGAGTCAGGACTTCTCCTGGTACGATGCTGCATCGTGGCTTGTGCTGACGAGCGCCGCGCTCGTCGTGCTGGCTGCGAACGGAGCGCTGATCCCGGCGACCGATCTGCTGCCTCCGCTGCAAGCACGTGGTCCTCAAATCGCAGCGGCGCACGGAAGCAGTTGTCTCTCAACCGATCCGCTAGCGGCATGTTACGTCAACGGCCTCTATCGTGTGATCATCTACGGCTGGCGCTTGTGGGGCGCCCTGATCCTGATCGCGACTTGTCTGCTATTGACCGCCGTCGGTCGTGCGCGGAAATTCGGGGATCCATCGCGGCTCGGTGCGCTCTCGACCAGCGTCGGCATTCTGATCATGCAGTTTCTACTCTGGACGACACTCGTTGTATCGATCATCTACACGATGTTGACGCGCGCAGAGACCGGCTCGTCGCTTCACGTTCTGAAAAACTCGGTACTCGACGCCGTGCACGACAAAAAGATCGCGCTCGATAACCCGATTGTCCAGTATCTGCAGGTCCCCGACCTGAAGCTCGAATGGATCGCGCGCTTCAAGTTCATTTACGCCGCAGCCGCGCTGACGGTCATAGCCTTCCTCGTAGGTGCCTGGCTGCTGATGCGGATCAGGCGGTATCGCGCGCGCAAAGGGCTCGACAATCTTGAGCAAACGGCGCGATCGCTGCCACGCCTTCTTTTTAATCCCTGGCTTGTCGCGCTGTTGATTTGTGCATTCGTGGTCGTAATCACGTTTGTATTTTTCCAGCCGGAAATGGAATCCAATCCCGCGTTCGTAACGTTCCGCAGCTTCGTCCTGCCGTTAGCGGCGCTGGCGGCACTTATCGTTCCGCTCTCTTTCGGAAAACGCGTGGCGAACATCATCCAGATCGCCCGCGACCTGATTGATCACAATTACCGTCCAAGCCTGGAAGCCGCGTTCCTTTTCGTTCCCACACGGTTTCGTCCGATTGCGGAACGGCCTCGTCGGGCGCGCATCCAGGAGCGCTTGAGCCTTGTCCTGAAGACCTTCATTCAGCATCAGGGCTACGACGGCGTCGTCTTCGTTGCCCATAGTCAAGGCGCAGTCATTGCCTACGACTATCTCCGAGACAACGGACCGGACTACGCCGAGCTCGGTGGAGCATCCCCCGCGCTCCTGACGTTCGGTTCGCCGCTTGGCACAATCTACCAGCGATATTTTCACGAATATGCGGTCTCGCGCGCCATCCCGCTCGGGATCGCCGCCCGCCTGAAGTGCTGGATCAACTTATACCGCGTCGACGATTACATCGGCGGTGCGATCACTGCGCCGCCGGGACTGCGGATCGACAATTACGTCATGGGGCTGGGCGGCCACACGAAATACTGGAGCGAACCCGACGTGGCGGAAGCGTTGGACGCCATCATGACGGGCAAGGTCGCCGACGCAACACGTCCGCCGCCATTGCCGCCGATGCTGACGCCGCCATCGGTCTCCTACGCGGTTCATGCTATGCGAAATGCATGACTGCACGAGCGATTCGCATTATCGGATTCGATCCCGGCCTTCGGCGCACGGGCTGGGGCGTCGTCGAAAGCGACGGTGTCCGCTTGATCTACGTCGCCTCGGGCGTCATCACGCCGCCGAAGGATGACGATCTTGCCTATCGCCTCTCGGCACTTTTTGAAGAAGTAACAACGGTCATCCAGAGCTTCAGCCCGTCCGAGGCGGCCGTTGAGGAAACCTTCGTCAACGAAAATCCGCGGTCGACACTGAAGCTTGGGCAAGCCCGTGGCGCTGTCCTTTTGGCGCCCGCGCGGCTCGGCTTGCGTGTCGCCGAATATACGCCAAACCTGATCAAGAAATCGGTCGTCGGCACAGGCCATGCCGAAAAGCAGCAGATCCAGGCAATGATTGCGTTCCTATTGCCGAAAGCGACGTTCGGATGCGCCGACGAAGCCGACGCGCTCGCGATTGCCATCACACACGCGCATCATCGCGCTAGCCGCCAAAGGCTCGCGGCGGTCTCGGCGAAAGTCGTCGGAACATGATCGGCAAGCTCAAAGGCAAGGTCGACGCCATCGGCGAGAGCTTCCTCATCGTCGATGTCCACGGTGTCGGCTACGAGGTTCAGGCGTCGTCGCGTACGCTACGCAATTTGAAACCGGGCGACGACGTCACCCTGACGATCGACACGCATGTGCGTGAAGACGCGATCCGCCTTTTCGGATTCCAAAGCGAATTCGAGCGTAGTTGGTTTCGCACGCTGCAGACTATTCAGGGCGTCGGCGCCAAGGTCGCGCTGAGCGTGCTCGGCATCCTAGGACCGCAAGATATTGCCAATGCCGTCGCCCTCGGCAATTGGGCGGCTGTCGAGGAAGCGCCCGGCGTCGGTAAGAAGCTGGCGCAGCGCATCGTCGCGGAACTGAAGGACAAAGCGCCTTCGCTGGCGGTCGCAGGAATTTCCGCGTCTGGAGGCACGGTTGCCACACCGATGCCGCCGGAAGGACTTGCGGCCGCAGAAGCAATCTCAGCCTTGGCCAACCTTGGTTATAACCCGGCGCAGGCAAACGCTGCCGTCGCAGTCGGATCGCGTGAGCTAGGTGCGTCGGCCGACACCGCCGCATTGATAAAGCGTGCGCTCAAAGAGCTGGCGCGATAAGGCGAAGCCGATGCGCACTGAAAAGAGGTCGAAGAAATCGTGAAAGACGTAAGTAACGGTCAACGCGCGATCTGGATGGTTTTGATCACGTCGCTCGCGACGCCGTTTTTTGCGAGCCTCATCTGCATTGCTCTTGCGCTCGTAAGACCCGCGACGGATTTCATGATGCCGGAGCCGGTTGCCGGACCGCTGGGCGAATTTGCCGTCGATGTTTTTGCCTGGGCCGCGTTGCCTTCGACGGTCGGCGCGATCGCACTCTCGCCGTTCGTCCTACAACATGGAACGTATTCTTGGCTGCACGCTGCGGTCGCGGGGGTCTTGGCGTTCATGGCCGCCGCGATCATCTTTCCGCTCCCGATTGAAGGCGCGTTGCCGTTTCTCGCCTTTCTCTCTGGCCTGATCTCCATCGGCATCCGGGCGATGTTGATCCGTGGGGGAATCCTGCTCCCTGCCCCAAAGGGGTGAGCGCAGGAGGCGAATCGAGTCGCCGCGTTATGCGCCTTTATCCCGTGGGGCTCGGCGCACTCCGCTTGACGCGACGGCCGAATAGCCCCACGAACAAACCATGACCGACCGCCTCGTCAGCAGCGCGCGCAAGGAAGTGGACGCCTTCGAGGCGACGATCCGCCCGCAGTCGCTCGACGAATTCATCGGTCAGGAACAGGCGCGTGCCAACCTGCGCGTTTTCATTGCGGCGGCGCGCGGACGCGGCGATGCTCTTGATCACGTCCTGTTTGCCGGACCGCCGGGCCTCGGCAAAACAACGCTTGCGCAGATCATGGCCAAGGAACTCGGCGTCGGGTTTCGCGCGACCTCGGGGCCGGTGATCTCTAAAGCCGGCGATCTCGCGGCACTTCTGACGAACCTCGAAGAGCGCGATGTTCTTTTCATCGATGAAATTCATCGCCTGAACCCGGCCGTCGAAGAAATCCTCTATCCCGCGATGGAAGATTTCCAACTCGATCTGATGATTGGTGAAGGTCCTGCTGCGCGCTCTGTGCGCATCGATCTTCCGAAATTCACGCTCGTCGGAGCAACGACGCGCGCTGGCCTTTTGACCAATCCGCTGCGCGATCGCTTTGGCATACCCATCCGTCTGAACTTTTATTCCATTCCGGAATTGGAGCAGGTCGTCGCGCGCGGCGCCCGCGTGCTTGGCGCCAGCATGGCTTCCGATGGTGCTCATGAAATTGCGAAGCGCTCGCGCGGTACGCCCCGCATCGCCGGTCGGCTTCTGCGCCGCGTGCGCGATTTTGCGGCAGTCGAAGGCGCGGCCGTCGTCAATGCCGCCGTCGCCGATAGGGCGCTGAAAATGCTGGAGGTCGATGGCGAGGGTCTCGACGCGCTTGATCATCGCTATCTCGGATGCATCCTTAACAATTACGAAGGCGGCCCGGTCGGCATCGAGACATTGGCAGCCGCGCTTTCCGAGCCGCGCGACGCACTAGAGGAAATCGTCGAGCCATATCTCCTGCAGCAAGGCTTCATCAGCAGAACCCCGCGCGGCCGCGTTCTGACGCTAAAGTCATACCGCCATCTCGGCGTCAGCGGCCCGGCGCGCTCCGCAACCCCCGACTTGCCGATCTTCGATGACGGCCGGGACGAGACTTAACGACGCTCCAGCCACATTCCCCCGAGAAATTCACGGTTTGGCCAGCTTATTGCAGAACTTTCGGGCTGAATGCGTAGAGTGCGCTGCCCCACTCCAGGAATTCCTAGATGATTAGCCGCCGTGACATGCTGAAGATGCTCGCTGCCTTAGGGGTAGGCTCCACGGCGTTGAGCAGCTATGCCGTCGCGGAATCGTTCCGGGAGCGCGTAACGCATTACCGGCTGTCGCCTCCGCGTTGGCCGAAAGATTTGAATCTTAAATTGGCTGTTCTGGCCGATCTTCATATTTGCGAACCGTGGATGTCGATCGACCGCGTCCGTGCGCTTGTCGAGCAGACGAACAGTCTCCAACCCGACGCGGTGCTATTGCTAGGTGATTATGTCGTCGGCCGGACACTCGGGAGCATATCAACGTCAGTCGCCGCCGAACGATGGGCGACGGTTTTGGTGGATATCAAAGCGCCGCTCGGCGTACATGCGGTCCTCGGTAATCACGATTGGTGGGCCGACTCCGAAGTTCAGCAACAACGCTCCGGCTTGCCTCGCGCTGGACGCGCGCTGCGATCCGCCGGCATACCGGTCTATGAGAACGCCGTCGTGCGTTTGCAAAAGGATGGCCGGCCGTTCTGGCTGGCGGGCCTTGGAGATCAGCTCTCGTTCCAGACAAACGACGATGATGACGAAATGGCGAAGTCTAATCTGTTCGGCTGCATCGGCACCGACGATCTTCCGCGCACGTTGGCGCAGGTATCGGACGAGGCGCCGGTCATCTTGATGGCGCATGAGCCGGACATTTTTCCGAAGGTGCCCGACCGCGTTTCGCTGACAATCTCGGGGCATACGCACGGCGGGCAGGTTCGCATCTTTGGATATGCGCCGGTTGTCCCCTCCCGTTTCGGAAACCGTTACGTCTACGGACATAAGATCGAGCGGGACCGCCATCTGATCGTCTCGGGCGGCTTGGGCTGTTCCTCGCTGCCTGTCCGTTTGGGTTCGCCACCTGAAATCGTCATGATCGAACTTGGCGATGGAGGCGAGGGGTGAGCGATCACAAGTGGCCGGATCTCGCGGGGCGCATCGTTCGAGACGGCGACGGCGGCCAACGCCATATCCTGCCGGTTCGCGTCTATTTCGAAGATACTGACGCTGGCGGCGTCGTCTATCACGCATCTTACGTGCGCTTTTGCGAGCGCGGCCGTACAGATTTTCTGCGCCTGCTCGGAACCGACGCGCGCCGTCTAATCGACGGTTCCGACAGCCGAGAGCCTGCGGCGTTCGTTGTTCGCCGCATGTCGTTCGATTTCTTCCGCCCGGCACACATGGACGATTTGCTGGAGATCGAAACGCGCGTCAAGGAAATCGGCGGCGCGAGCGTCACACTCATCCAAACCGTGATGCGCGAGGGCAAACGTATCGTCGAAGCCGAGGTGACGGTGGTTCTTGTATCTATGTCGGGCAAGCCGTTGCGCTTAAGCGACGCCGTACGCGGTGCCTTCCGTGCGCACACGCGTATCGACTAGGACGGATGCTTCCGCTTCCAGACTTCCCACTGCGTCCGCGCAATTCGATACGCGTCCGGAATGGAAAGCGCCCACACGAAAAGTCCGATAGCCGTACGTCCGATAAACGAGCGCTCCGGCGCCGAGATCTGCCATGTGAGCAGCGATAAAAGTAACGTGAACATCGCAAACATGAATCCGCGCTGCGGTTGCCCGACCGCGACATGCCCCATGCCGGGAAGAACGATCGCAATGGCAAGAACCAGATATGGGTTGAGCGGCTTGCGCTCCGCGGGGGACGCATTCATGCAGCAGTCACCAGATCGAGATCAAGCACGGCGCTTTCAATGCGCGAGATTTCATCAATGGCGTTTTTCAACTCCTGAGCCTCTAGTCTCGCGTTCTCAAAAACGGATTGGCGAAGAATGAGATGTTGTCCCCGGCTTCCTTGTGACAGCTGGCGCACGATCCGCACGCCGCGAGGACAAACGACAACCTCCTTGATCTTGGGATCGCGAAGCAGTGCGGCGACGTCGGGAGCGATAAGTTCGAGAGTTCGTCGTGACGCTGCCCCCTGGCCTTTGATTAAGCACGCCTCAGGAAAATCTGCAGGTATTGGAATCTGGTCCCGCAAACGATCGGTCAGCGAGTAATAGTCGGCGCCGGAAGGACGGACGAGGATACCAACGCTGCCGCAGACCGACGGCAAATCGCGTTTCAGCGTCACGTCGAACCAGAGTTGCGGCAGTCGGCGGAAAGTTAGCGTATCGGGAATGAGGGTGACCCGATATGCGCGACCGCGGTGGGTCCCTTCGATCTTTGGAAAGTCGGATGGTTCGATAGAGATCTTACCCGTATCGAGTACGCTCAATGCCGGATCGAGAATCGAGTGTCGCGCCTCCGCTGCGGCGCGAGCCTCATGGCGTGCCAGCGCCGCAATCGCGGCAATGCCGGTGCAGGTGAGAAATCCAAGAGCCAGCGGCATCGGTCATCTCCGAAAGAAGTGGCGCCTCGGGAGGAAGCGCCACTTGAGTTTTGGGGACTTCAGTAGCCTACAGGGCGCGGCCAGTTCATCGTGAACTGATCGCCTCTTCGGACGTACTTGTAACGGTGGAAATGGAACCAGAGCGAGGCGACGATGAAGAACACCATCATTGCAACGAGCTGCGTGCCATAACCGAGAAACACCGCGAAGTACGTCGTGGAGCAAATCGCCAGCAGAACGAGCGCCGGCAATGGATGGAACGGATGCACATATCCGCGCTTGATCGTGTCGAGCGGCCATTTCTGCCGGAAGAAGATCACCTGGATCGACATGTAGGTGTATTCAAGCAGACCCGACAGGATCGAGAACGTAATCACCTGATCGAGCGGCGCAAAGTACGCGAAGATCAGTGCGACAGGCACTAGGAACACGATCGAGCGGAACGGCGTCCTGTTCTTGGGATGCACCGCGCCGAACCATGTCGGCAGATAGCGGTCGCGGCCCATCGAGAACCAAGCGCGCGAAGCATCGTTGATGCAGCCATTAGCCGACGCGAGCGTCGAAAACATCGTTCCGATGAAAAGCAGGACCATCAGCGGTGTCGAGCTGGTCAGCCGTGCGGCATCGAAGAGCGGTGTCGTCGCCTGCCCGAGGTATTCCCAGGGCATCAGGCCGGAGCATAGATACCACGTCATCGTTGCCGCGATGAGCAGCGTCATGATGCCCGTCATCGTGCCGAGCGGCAAAGACCGCGCAGGCGACCGGACTTCTTCTGCAGCCTGACACGTCCCTTCGATTCCGAGATAATACCAGAGACCGAAGTGCAACGACGCGAGCACGCCGATCCAGCCATAGGGCAAGCCGTTCAGAATCTCCTTATGATGGAGCAGCTCCGTCGACCAAGGCTTGACGCCAAGGAACAGGACGACGACCGCGATGAACGCAATCGCTGTCAGGACCAGGTTCACCGTCAGCGTCGCATAGACGCCGCGATAGTTGAGCCACGCTAGAAACATGATGGTCAACACGATGAATGGCTTGTCGTGAGCTTCTGCAAAGCCAGCCATTTGCCCGACGGTCTGAACGAGATACCCGAGCGTGATGGCATTCGCAGCTTCTAGCATCGTGTAGGCGAACACGAGATAGAGTCCGACGTTGAACGCCATCAAGGGACCGATGATGTGTTTTGACTGGGCATATTGCCCGCCGGCGGCAGCAACGGTGGACGTCACTTCCGAGTCGATCATCGCGACGCAGGTATAAAGAAGGCCGGCGGCCCAGCAAGCGATGAGAGCTGCGATTGCGCCGCCTTTGCCGACGGCGAAATTCCAACCCATGTATTCGCCGACGAGCACGATGCCGACACCCAAGGCCCACACGTGTGCCGGGCCGAGAACGCGGAGAAGTGAGATCTTCTCCCCATGGACAGCTGTAGCTTGACTCACAGGTGGCCCCCTTGGTGTGGTGGATCGATAACGAGTGCATCGTCGATGTCGCCTTCCCGAGACGACGTGAGAAGGTCTTCGCTGTACTTATGATTGGTCATGACCATATCGATGAGCATGTAGAGGCCGAGCGCAAAGGATAAAGCCCAAGCCGCGTATTCAAGGATTTGCCAATTGTTCATCGCGGGTACTCACTTTCTGCCGAAGCGTTCTTCGATGACTTCGATGTATTCTTTCTTCGAGAACGCAAACAGCAGCACGAAATAGCCGATCACCACGGCGGCGGTGATCGCGAGTTCGAGCGGACTGAAGCTGTAGTCGAAGCGCGACGTGATCAGCGGAGCAGCGGTATCTGGGTGAAAACCAAGTTTCTCCCATTGCGCGGCTTGAACTGCATTCTGTCCGAGGCCGGCCCACGTCGATTTGTCGGCAATCGGAAGTTCGATTTTTCCGCCGCCGGCAAGCTTGAGATAAAGAGGAGTGAACAACGCAGCTAGCACAAGGACGAGCAGGAACAGACTGTCGAAAAGCTGGCCGGCAGCAGATTGTTTGGGAGGTTCGTAATGCGGCTTTTCCACGGTGCTACCTCTCAATTACGGGATTTTTTCTTGGCCAGATCGACGTAGTGCAGATCGAGCCCATAGATTTCGCTGCGCTCCTCGCTGAGATGCGCGACCATCGCCAGGATTGCGGCGGTGTTGAAGAGAAGGACGAGCGCTCCGAATGCTGCGAGCGTCCATGTGACTTCGGGCGTCCCGAGATAGTTCTTCACCTCGTAGAAGACGAAGGCATAAAGAGCCCACAGGACGATAACAGCGACGAACGACCAGTTCCGGTCGCCCGAAAACAGCTTTCCTATTCGTGGATCGTCATGAAGGATTTGCTTTTGCATTGGCGTTTCCCTTTGGGATTTTTATCGATTTGCACGTTGGAAATGATGGGCGGTGAAACCCTCTTTTTTTTCGACGTGGAGCTGAGCTCGGGCGGCTCGGAATGTGTCACTTTGCCCGATTGCCGAAGCGTTTCTTAACCCCACACCAACTCACGCAGGAGTTGGCTCTTAGTCAACTTTTTTTCGTAGCATGAAAACAAAAATCGATGACGCGACGCATCATAGTGAGCGGCATCAAATACGGATTTTTCTATATAACGTAGGATGTTATATCAAATAATGCGCTGCGAGATGCACAGATTTTAGGCTCGTAGCCCATTAATTGCGCAGCGCACAGGGGCGCAAATTTTAGGCATAGTATTTAGGCGACTCGGCGCTCACGCGATCGATGGCGCCGTTAGAAAGGGAATTTCTTCCCTTCCAAAGCTCTCGCTGAGGGCAACGCCGACATTTTGCGTGGATAAACCACGGGCTGCGCCACTACAGCGGCAGTGTCTGAGCCCTTGTTTGGTCATATTGCGCGGCGAAAGCTCTGATCAGAGAGAGAAGCACATGCGGCGGGGCATGGCTGCCGGGGTGAACGTCATTACACCGACAAACGCTATCGCGCGTGAACCCGCGGCGCGCGATCTCAGTTGCGGGCCGACCGTAAAATCTTGTGCGCGCCTCACCGGCGCTGCAGTTCTTCGACATGGATGGTGAAATGAATCCCGCGGATGTCGCTCAAGGCGTCGTTGCCCCGGTCAATGCGGCCGGGTTCTCCTTCGTCGAGCTGTTTCTACAGGCGAGTATTGTGGTTAAGGTCGTGATGACGGGGCTTGGACTCGCGTCGATCTGGTCTTGGGCGATCATCTTCGAGAAGCTCTTGGCGTTCCGGCGCGCGCGCGTCGAAAGCGATCGCTTCGAGCAGCTCTTCTGGTCTGGCCAATCTCTCGATGAGCTCTACGCTAATCTCTCGCGCGGCCGCACGATCACGATGGCGGCATTATTCGTGGCCGCGATGCGCGAATGGAAACGGTCGGTCGAAGGAAGCATTCGCGCACTCGGCGGTATTCAGTTGCGCGTCGAAAAGGTGATGGACGTCACCATCAGCCGCGAGATGGAACGTCTTGACCGACGTCTTCTCTTCCTCGCGACCGTCGGCTCGACCGCGCCGTTCGTTGGCTTGTTCGGAACGGTATGGGGCATCATGACGAGTTTCCAATCGATCGCTGTCTCGAAGAACACCTCTCTCGCAGTCGTTGCGCCGGGCATCGCCGAAGCACTGTTCGCTACGGCGCTGGGCCTGATGGCAGCCATTCCAGCCGTCATTTTTTATAACAAATTTTCCGCGGATTCCTCTGCAATCTCACAGCGTCTGTATGCGTTTTCCGATGAGTTCGCCGCGATCGTATCGCGCCAGATCGACGTGAGGACCTGATCCCATGGGTGCAAGCGTAAAGATGGGTGGTGGCGGTGGACGCGGCCGTCGCCGCGCGCGTCACGCGCCGATGAGCGAGATCAACGTCACGCCGATGGTCGACGTGATGCTTGTGCTCTTGATTATCTTCATGGTCGCAGCACCGCTGTTGCAGGTCGGCATTCCTGTTGACCTCCCCGAAGCGAAGGGGCAGCAGATCCCGACGCCGAAACAGGAACCCGTCGCCGTCACGGTGAAGGTCAATGGCGACGTCTTCATCGGCGACAGTCAGGTCCAGCTCGACGACATCGCGACCAAGCTCAAGGCCATCGCCAAGAATGGCTACGACGAGACGATTTTCGTGCGCGGCGATAGAGGCGTTCCCTATGGCATTGTCATGAAGGTGATGGGACGCATCAACGACGGCGGTTTCAAAAAGCTGTCGTTTGTTCTCGACCAGGAGAAGGGAGGCACTTAGCCGTGCCCTTCGGACTTGTTCTGTCCTTGGCCTTCCACGCCGCGCTGCTCGGGTGGGCGCTATTTTCCATGCGCACTGTCCCGCCGCTCACGCCCGATACGCCCGCGATTTCGGCCGACATCATCACGCCGTCGGACTTTCTGCGTCTGAAACAGGGAAGCGAGGACGCCAAGAAACTCGAAACAAAGGCGAAGGACGAACCCAAGCCCGACGACAGCAAGAACGATACGAAGAAGCCCAGCAACGCTGCGCCTCCTCCGCCACCGCCCGAGGAAGAGGTCGCAAAGGCCGAGCCGCCGCCGGAAGCAGAACCGCCGAAGCCTGCCGAGCCTCAGAAGGCGGACGACCAACCGAAGCCACCTCCATCCCCGGATCCTATCGCGAAGAAGCTGGCGGAACCGCCGCTTCCGAAGCCTGAGCCCGGGCCGACTCCGGACGACAAAAAGCTCTTGGAGCAAAAGCTCGAAGAGCAGCGCAAAGCAGACGAAGCCAAGAAGAAGGCCGAAGAAGAAGCAAAACAGAAAGCGAAGGAAGAAGCGAAGAAAAAGGCTGAGGAAGAAGCCAAAAAGAAAGCCGAGGCGAAGAAAAAAGCCGAGGAGGCCGCGAAGAAGAAGCGCCTCGCCGAATTAAAGAAAAAGAAGCGCGAGGAAGCTAGGAAAAGGGCCGAGGCCGCGAAGAAAAAATTCGATCCGAGCAGGATAGCGTCCATTCTCGACAAGTCTCCCGATGACGCGCCGCCGAAAGCGCTCATCGATAAGGACCCGAGAAAGAAAGGCCAGCAGGCGTCGGGATCGAGTAAGACCAGCGACGAGTTCGGCCAGGAAGCCGGAACAGCGACTGGACGCGACACCGTTTTATCGCTGCGGGAGCAGGATATGCTGAAGGGCATGCTTAAATCGCAGCTTAACGGCTGTTGGCGGCCGCCGGGAACGGGCGGCGGCGAGGAAGTGCCTGTCGTCGAACTGCACTGGACGATGAACCCCGACGGCAGCGTCGCCGGCGAGCCACGCGTAACCTCGGCCCCCCCGACGACAGCAGGCCAGGTTTATGCCGAAGCCGCGCTCAGAGCCGTGAAGATGTGCTCGCCCTTCAGGTTGCCGCCCGACAAATACAACGCGTGGAGAAGCATCGACTGGACGTTCGATCCGCGCCAAATGTTGTAATCGCCCAAAAGTTGCTTCAATCCACCGCGATGCGAAGTTTCCACACCGTACCGAGAGCCTGAGCCAACGAATGACAGATGAGATATCGCGCATGATCTGGACCCACGGCCCGAAGCGGACGCTAGCCTTCCTCGGTCTGTCGATTCTGAGTTTGCTCTTTGCCGCAGGCTTGACGACCACGGCGGAGGCGCAGCTCAAGGGCACGCAAACGCAAGGAACGATCGCGCCGATTCCGATCGCCATACCCGTCTTCCTCGGAGACGATCCGCAGATGGCAAACAACATCTCGGACGTGTTGCAGGCCGACCTCGAAAGATCGGGATTGTTTCGTCCGCTCGATCGTGCCTCCTTCCTTGAGCAGGTGAGAGACGTCAACACCGCCCCTCGCTTCAACGACTGGCGTTCGATTCAAGCTGACGCGCTTGTGGTGGGACGTGTCGTCAACGGTGGCGACGGGCGTGTTGGTGCCGAGTTCCGCTTGTGGGACGTGGCCACGGGAAAGCAACTCGCGGGTCAGAGATTTTCGACGTCCGCGCAGAACTGGCGGCGCATCGCCCACATGATTGCGGATAGCGTCTATGAGCGGCTGACCGGCGAGAAGGGCTATTTCGATACGCGCATCGTGTTCGTCGATGAAACCGGCCCGGCCCAGAATCGGACGAAACGTCTCGCGATCATGGATCAGGATGGCGCCAACGTTCGTCTGCTGACGCAAGGCAAGGAATTGGTGCTGACGCCGCGATTTTCGCCGACGAACCAGGAAATCACCTACATGTCGTACACGAGCGACCAGCCCAAAGTCTTCATCATGAACCTTGAGACGGGCCGCCGCGAGCTTGTCGGCGATTTCCCCGGTATGACCTTCGCTCCGCGTTTTTCACCCGATGGGCAAAAGGTGGTCATGAGTCTCGGAACACCCGACGGTCGCTCCAGCATCTACGAGATGGACCTTCGGACGCGTCAGCCGCGGCGACTCACCCAGTCGACCGGCATCGATACGAGCCCGAGCTATTCGCCTGACGGAAACCAGATCGTCTTCGAGAGCGACCGCGATGGATCTCAGGCGATCTACGTGATGAACGCAGACGGGTCGGGTGCCCATCGGATCTCGCAAGGAGGCGGAAGCTACTCGACGCCCGTCTGGTCGCCCCGCGGCGACTATATCGCCTTTACCGAGCAGACCGGCGGCCAGTTTCTGATCGGCGTCATGAAGCCGGACGGATCGGGAGAGCGGGTTCTGACGGAAGGGTTCCATAATGAAGGGCCGACCTGGGCTCCGAATGGCCGCGTGTTGATGTTCTGGCGCGACTCGCAAGCCAACAACGGCGGGCCTCACATATTTTCCGTCGACATCACCGGCTACAACGAGCGCGAGGTGAAGACGCCGTCCTTCGCCTCTGACCCGGCCTGGTCACCGCTTCTGAATTAACACCTTGTTTACGAACGCTGCTCCGAAGGTGAGTCAGGGCGCGTTGGTTGCGGGTAAAAAACATGGTTAAAACAAACACTTGGATGGCAAATTATCGACCCGAAAAGTGTTGACTTTCTCACACGCGTCGTCGTTGCATTTTCGCATCTATTAGGTTGGAAAACTTGACGTTTGTTGCCTCGCACCTTGATCGCCGCACGGCCTGCCGGTACCCCAGAGTACGGCTTTTGCCGGAATCGTATCAGGAGATATGACCATGCAGGGTGTGAAGGGGCTGATCCTTTTGTCAGCGGTTGTCGCGGCTATTGCGGTTGGCGCATGCCGTCGCGAAGCTGAGCATGTTCCTTTGAAGCTCGGCGGTCCGACCGCTAGCAGCCAGGCTGTTCGCTAATAGCGGATTGCTTGATTCAAAGGACTACCATGAAGAACGTAACCGTTTCAGCCTGGGCTGTGCGCAAGCGCTAGCTGCGGATCTGGGGGCTGCGTTTTTCGTGTCTATCTTCAAGGCCGAGTTGCTGGCGATTCTCTCGCCATCACCTCGGTCTTGAGCTTTTTAGGGCCCATGCCATCGAGGCCGTGAATATCGAGGAAAACTCCGCCGGAATTGTGTACATTGGCTGGCCGTATTTTGAGGCTGGGATAATCTCGCCAGATTCGAATTGGTCGCACACGCACGATAATAGGGCGATGCTATCAATCGTCGGCAGGCTGAAGGTGTCGTCGCGGAGGCGTCTGTTCGTTCGTACGATGGATTGAAATTCGCTGTGAATCCGCGCTTTCGGCCACATTTTCGGCTGAACGCTCCACTAAGTGCTGATGCACAAGCGACTGCCTCTCGCCGAGCGAATGAGACTATATGTGGCTTGCCTGAGAGTTGCGGTCGAGACGAAAGGGACAAACGAAATGCTGGCACCGATTGCGCGGTTGAGTCTGCGCCTCGCCGCCGTTTCGATTCTTGCGGCAACTCTCGGTGCGTGCGCCGGAAATAAGGACATGCAACCGGACGCGTTGAGCGGTAAGTACGGCGCCGCGACGCCCGGATCGCAGCGCGACTTCGCTCAGAACGTGGGTGATATCGTCTATTTCTCGACCGATTCGATCGACCTGACGCCAGAGGCACAGCAGACGCTGACCAAGCAAGCCCAATGGCTGCAACAGTACCCGCAATACGCGATCACGATCGAAGGTCACGCTGACGAGCGCGGCACGCGCGAATACAATATTGCGCTTGGTGCGCGTCGCGCTACGACCGTACGCAACTTCCTATCCCAGCATGGCGTCAACGGAGCACGCATTCGGACGATCTCCTATGGCAAGGAGCGGCCGGTTGCAGTCTGCAACGACATTTCATGCTGGTCGCAGAATCGCCGGGCGCAAACCGTGTTGAATAGCGGCGGAGTTGTGAGCCAGCGTTAAGTCTGGTGGTCGTCTGCTGCTATTTGCAATTCCATGCGATTTTCCAACTTGCGACGGCGGGTTGGCTCAAATTAGCCACACGCGCGAATACCTTTTGACCTGCCATAATTCGGCAAAGTTTAGCCCAATTGGAGCACCATAAGGAGCACGAGGTCTAATTCCGTGCCCCTGCAAATGTATAAATTGCGGTCTTCAAAGTTCGTGCATGGCGTCTTGGCGGCAGCATTCGCGGTCATGCTCGCCTGTCCTTTGACCGCCAGTGCTGAGGACGATGACGGCGCCAACGGGGAAACCCCGGCAGAACTTCTCATTGACGGTACTGATGCTCTCCACGATCACGCCGACGATTCGGCACGGCGTCTTTTTGAAAAGCTTATTGCACTGTTTCCGGCATCCTCCGAGGCCGCACGAGCCAGGATCGCATTAACGGCACTCGACAACGGCGACGACGATGACGAGCGCGCCGCGATTCGCGCGGACGAAGCCGAGCGCACGCTCGAATACCGCCACGCATTTCTGATCAACGCCGGCGATCGCGTTTTCTTCGCCGAGAACAGCTCGAAGATCGGTGGCCGCGCTCGCAGCATTATCGAAGCTCAAGCGCGCTGGCTGAAAGCACGTCCGGGCTTGACGGTAACGGTTATCGGTCGGTCCGACGATGGAGGCGACCGCCGCGCCGCGGAGATGCTGTCGCGCGAGCGTGCGGAAGTCGTCCGCGAGCGTCTGATCGCAGCTGGGCTTGACCCGAGCCGTATCCAGATCCGGCCGGTCGGAAACGATGACCGCGTTGCGCTCTGTTCGTCGCCATTATGTCAGGCACAGAATCGCAATGCAGAAGTTTTCATCAATGATTTGCGGGATCAGGAACAGCGGCGATTGAGCGCGGAGAAGCGGCATACAGGGGGCGCGAAGACGTCAATGGCGCCTGCGGCTGAAAGCAGTCTATCGGACCAGATACCGCAATAGCGCGTCCGGCTCTCATTAACGCATCACCGGGCGGGGAAGGGCACGATTCTTCGGTTGATTTTGCCCAAGAGGGGGCGCACGAGAAGGTCCGGCGGCTTTGGCTCCAATCTGGAGCGGCGTCGGCAATCGAATGTGAGAAGAGTGGATTATGACGGAGCAAAGCCGGGGCATGGCTAAGCTTATGCGGATTTCAGCGGGACATGGACTTTCGGTAGCAGCGCTTGTGCTCGTTCTGGCCGTCGCGCCTGCATACGCCCAATCGAAGGGGAAAGCGGCGAGGTCCGGCGCTGCGGCGCCTGCGGCTGGAGACGCTGGATTGCAGGCCCGCGTTCAATCGCTGGAAGAGCAACTCGTCGACATGCAAGTCATCGTCGGCACACTTGAGACGCTCGCAAAGAACGGTGGTTCGGCGCCCGCACCATTTCCCGCATCGTCTTCGGGTGGCGATGGCGACGCCGCGCGGATCGAAGGTCTCGAGACACAGGTACGCGCGCTGACCACGGAGGTCCAGCAGCTTTCCGATCAGGTGAGGAGCCTCGGCGGCACGCCTCGCCGGTCGGAAATCGCGCCGTCGTCGGACACGGCATTGAATGGTCAGGGAGCTTACCCGCAAGCGCAGCCTTCCGCCGGCACGGCAACGCCAGGCTTTGGGTCGACCACGGTCTCAAGCGGCAACGATGCCATTGGCGGTTTCTTAAATAGCGATGGCGCGCAACAGGGGCAGGCATCCACCACTCTGCCTGCGCCCGGTGCCCCCGCTGCAGCGCCGGTTGCGACTGCCGCATTGGCGCCGGCAAGCGAGACGAGCAACGATCCGAAGCAGCTCTATGAAACCGCCTACGGATATCTCCTTCAACGCGACTATGGCGCCGCCGAAACCTCATTCGACGAGTTCCTGAAAAAATTTCCGAATGACTCGCTTTCCGGAAATGCCCAGTACTGGCTCGGCGAAACGCATTTCGTGCGCGGCGAATATAAAGCGGCCGCAAGCGCTTTCCTAAAAGGCTACCAGACATACAAGCAAAGCCCGAAAGCACCGGATAGCCTTTTGAAACTCGCTATGTCGCTTGATCGGCTTGGGCAGAAGGATGCGGCGTGTGCTTCGTTCGGCGAATTGTTGAGTAAATTTCCAACCGCACCTCAGAGCGTAAAGGCGCGTGCGCAAACCGAACGCCAGCGCGTTGGATGCCAATAGGTAAAATGTGCGATGGCAGCGCAGTCCCCCGTTGCGCCGAACGAAGCCGACAGCGCATTCGAACATTTCACCTCGTTTGATCATATCGTCTTGGCCGTCTCGGGCGGCCCCGACAGTATGGCGCTGCTGGTTCTCGCCGCCGAATGGCGTGCGCGCAAAGGCGAGCTTACCCCATCGATCTCGGTGGTGACCGTCGATCACGGTCTTCGCAAAGAAGCAGCTGCCGAGGTCGATTTCGTTAGAAGCGAAGCGCAGCGTCTTGGACTTCAGCACACCACGCTACACTGGCTTGGCGACAAGCCTGCAACGGGCATCCCCGATGCAGCGCGAACTGCGCGCTATCGGTTGCTCGAAAAATACGCGGAAAGCCTCGGAGCAAAAAAAGTCGCCATCGTTACCGCGCACCATCAGGGTGATCAGGCCGAAACGTTTGCCATGCGTCTCGCGCGCGGTTCCGGTGTGTCCGGACTGGCTGCGATGCGTGCCGAACGTCCGCTCTTTGAAGGCTCACCCGTCCGCCTTGTCCGGCCTTTGCTCGACGTTCCGAAATCGCGCCTCATCTCGACGCTCGAAGAAAGGCATGTCCGTTTCGTCGAAGATCCGACCAACTGCGACCAACGCTATGAGCGCGCGCGTATCCGTAAGCACCGTCCTGCGCTCGACTCTGCCGGACTGACAGCGTCAGCGATGGCAACCTCCGCGCGCCGTCTCGCTGACGCTGAAGCCGGGCTTCGCTACGCCGAAAGCCGCTTTACCGATTCGCTCGGCCTTTCATTCGGCAATGAAGTTTTTGCCTCGTTCGACCGCCGCGCCTTCGACGATGGGCCCCCCATTCTCCGGCAGCGACTGCTCTCGCGCTTGATCGCTCGTTACGGCGGAAAAAGCCCCCGGCCAGAGCTTTCCGAGGTCGAAGATCTGACGGCGCGCCTGCACAAGGAAACAAGCTCTACCGTCACACTTGGCGGCGTCATGATCTCCAGTGGTAACCGATTTGTTCGCCTCTGGCGCGAGGCCGGACGCCTTGACGAGCACGACGTCGAGCTTGCGCCGGGCGAAAGCCGGGCCTGGGATGAGCGCTTCCTCGTTCACTGGACGCCGGAAACGTCCGGCATTGTAATTGTGCGACCGCTGGGGTCACGGCCTTATTCGGAAATTGCCGGTCGTCTTGCCCCCGACCGCCGCCCGCCTTCTCGGGCGTCTCACGCCTTGCCGTCGTTTTGGATCGGAGAGGATCTTGTTGCCGTCCCGTCTCTCGCCCCGTTCGCGGTGGATAGGCAGCGTCCTTTTGTCGAAGCTGGTTGCAGCCTCAAGGTTTTGGCGCTTTCGGCTGCTTATTAAGGATTTAACGGCATGCTACCGCCGGGGTAGCCGTTACGGAGCTAATGCCTAAACTTGTGCGGATGTGGCGAGCCCCCTATGTTAAGCACGCAATCGGAGCGCCAGACGCTGCCGAGCCCGGTCCGCGTGCCGGCGTGACCGGCGTTAGCAGGGAACCAAATGAACCCTAATTATCAGAAACTTGCGATCTGGGCGGCGCTGTTCGTCCTGCTGCTCGCCCTATACAATTTGGTGAGCAATCCCAGCCAGTCACGGCATACTAACGAGATTCAATATTCGGAATTCCTTGACGCGGTCGATAAAGGTACTGTGTCGGAAGCCGTCATATCCGGAAACCGGATTACCGGAACGAAACGCGATGCGTCGGGCAGCGAGGCCGCATTTTCGACCTACGCGCCGGAAGATCCCAACCTCGTTACCCGGCTGCGTGAAAAGGGTGTGAAGTTCAAGGCTCGGCCTTCAGAGGACGAAGTGCAGTCGATCACGAGTATCCTGCTGAGCTGGTTTCCGATGCTGCTGCTCATCGGCGTATGGATCTTTTTCATGCGCCAGATGCAGTCCGGCTCCGGGCGCGCGATGGGCTTCGGCAAGTCGCGTGCAAAGCTTCTGACTGAACGTCATGGGCGCGTGACATTCGAGGATGTTGCCGGTGTCGACGAGGCCAAGGCCGACCTCGAAGAGATCGTCGAATTCCTTCGCGACCCGCAAAAGTTCCAGCGCCTCGGCGGACGCATTCCGCGCGGCTGTCTCCTCGTTGGCCCGCCCGGTACCGGCAAGACGCTGATCGCCCGCGCCGTTGCCGGCGAAGCCAATGTGCCGTTCTTCACGATTTCCGGTTCCGATTTCGTCGAGATGTTTGTCGGCGTCGGCGCCAGCCGCGTTCGTGACATGTTCGAGCAGGCGAAGAAGAACGCGCCATGCATCATCTTCATCGACGAAATTGACGCCGTCGGTCGTCATCGCGGCGCCGGTCTCGGCGGCGGCAACGACGAACGTGAGCAGACCCTCAACCAGTTGCTGGTCGAGATGGACGGCTTCGAAGCCAACGAGGGCATTATCATTATCGCGGCGACGAACCGTCCCGATGTGCTCGATCCGGCGCTGCTTCGTCCCGGCCGCTTCGACCGCCAGATCGTCGTTCCGAATCCGGACGTCGTCGGCCGCGAGAAGATCCTGCGCGTGCACATGAAGAAGGTGCCGCTCGCCCCGGACGTCGATCCGAAGGTGATCGCGCGCGGCACGCCCGGCTTCTCGGGCGCCGATCTTGCGAACCTCGTCAACGAGGCGGCTCTGCTTGCCGCGCGCCGCAACAAGCGGCTCGTGACGCAGGCTGAGTTTGAAGATTCCAAAGACAAGGTCATGATGGGCGCCGAGCGCAAAACCATGGCAATGACCGAGGAAGAGAAGCTCGCGACGGCCTATCACGAGGCGGGCCATGCCATCGTCAATCTCGTGGTTCCGGGCAACGATCCGCTGCACAAGGTGACCATCATTCCGCGTGGCCGCGCACTGGGCGTCACCATGAGCTTGCCGGAGCGCGATCGCCTCAGCTATTCGAAGCAATGGTGCGAAGGCAAGATAGCGATGGCTTTCGGCGGCCGTGTCGCCGAGCAGATCATCTATGGCCGCGAACATCTGAATACCGGCGCATCGAGCGACATCAGCCAGGCCACGAACATCGCCAAGAAAATGGTGACCGAGTGGGGCATGAGCGACAAGCTCGGACCGCTACTCTATTCCGAAAACCAGCAAGAAGTGTTTCTCGGCCATTCGATCACGCAGCAGCAGAACATGAGCGAGGAAACTGCCAAGCTCATCGATGAGGAAACGCGGCGGATCGTAACGACGGGCGAAAAGACTGCCTGGGAAGTGCTGACCAAGCACAAGGCCGAATTGGAAGTCATGGCGCAGGCGTTGATGGAATACGAAACCATCACCGGTGACGAATGTCAGGCGATCATGCGCGGCGATAAAATCGTCCGGCGCAATGACGACGATGGCTCGAAGGGGCCGGCCGGGTCCGCCGTCCCGTCGGCGGGTCGGCAGCCGCCGCGTCCGCGCGGCGAGCCGCAAGGCGGCATCGACATCGGCCCCGAGCCGCAGCCACAGGGCTAGGGCTTTGGCGCTCGCGTGCCAAGAATGACCGAGCGGTCGCGATACCCTTCGCGGCCGCTTTTCTTCTGCCGGAATGATCCCCAATGAAGCGCTCCATTTATTTGCAACCCACAGCAATCTTTTGGGATCGCTCGCAGCGCCGCGCCGTAGACGAAGCAGAAATTCCCGAGTGGAAAGGCTTGCCGCTCGCAGGCGGCCGTCTGTCTTTCGCGGCTCTCGACGTCCTGACGCGCGCGTCGCCTGAAACAAAACGGCGAACCGTCGTGCTGGGCGACGCCTTCAGCGGCGACTGGGGCCGCGAGGCCCTCGCGGCTGCCGATATCCTCGACGAGCTGTCGTCTTCCCGTCCACGTATCGCTGGCATGTCGCTCGACCGCCCGCGCATTATGGGCATCATCAACGTAACGCCGGATAGCTTCTCGGACGGCGGCGATCACGCCAACACCGAGGCCGCAATTGCGCATGGGATGAAACTGATCGAGGAAGGCGCCGACATCCTTGACATCGGTGGCGAGAGCACGCGTCCGCAAGCTGATTACGTCGGCGTCGAAGAAGAGCTAAAGCGCGTCATCCCCGTGATCGAAGGCTTGCGAGCCAAAACCGAAGCCGTGCTCTCGATTGATACGCGCAAAGCCGAAGTCATGCGCCGCGCTGCAGCAGCGGGAGTTGATATTTTAAATGACGTGTCGGCGTTCACTCACGATCCCGACGCCCTCGCTGTAGCGGCGGAAACCGAACTGCCGGTCATTGTCATGCACGCTCAGGGCGATCCGAAGACGATGAACGACAATCCTCAGTATGACGACGTCGTACTGGACGTTTTCGATTATCTCGAAAGCCGGGTGCAAGCCTGCGTCGCTGCTGGAATTCCCAAGACGAAGATCATCGCTGACCCGGGCGTCGGCTTCGGCAAGCACCTCCATCACAACGTCGCGGTGATGGCGGGCCTGTCGCTTTATCACGGTCTCGGCGTGCCGCTTTTGCTCGGTGCAAGCCGCAAGAAAATGATCGGCCAGCTTTGCAACGTCGATGATGCGAAAGACCGGGTGCCGGGATCTCTTGCCTGCGCAATTGCAGGCGTCGCTGCGGGCGTTCAGATGCTGCGCGTGCACGACGTCAAAGAAACGAAGCAGGCGGTCGAAGTCTGGCGCGCCTCAATCGCGGGAACCGAAAAGGGGCTCGACTAGTCAATGAAGCTCTACGGGCGTGAGGTTTCCGGAAACAGCTATAAAGTACGCCTGTTGTGTGCGCTTCTCGGTGTGCCGGTCGAACTGGCGAATGTCGACTTGCCGGGCGGCGAACACAAAGGCGGCGCCCACCTTGCGCGTAATCCCTTCGGACAAATTCCGGTTCTCGATGATGGCGGCCGCATAATCCGCGATAGCCAAGCCATCCTGATTTACATTGCAAGAAAGTGGGGCGGCGAAACGTGGTGCCCGTCGGATGCTGCACCTCTCGCGGAAGTCGCTCAGTGGCTGATGGTGGCGGAAAACGAGATCGCGCGCGGATTTGCCGATGCACGTTTGCATGACAAGTTCGGGATCGATCTCGATGTCGCCTTGGCGCGCGAGAAGGCGAACCGTGTGCTCGCCATTATGGACAGTCACCTAGCGAAGAACGATTGGCTGGCACTCGGACGCGCGACAATCGCCGACGTCGCGTGCATGCCCTACATCGCGCTGAGCCACGAGGGCGGCATATCGTTGGAGCCTTATCCGGCGGTGAAAACCTGGATCGGGCGCATCAAAGCGCTACCAAACTTTATTGGCATGCCGGGTATCACCGAAACGTAAGCTCAGCTCGCGGCCGCCTTGCGGTCAGCGAGCCGTTGCTCCACGGCGGCAACAATCGCTTTGCGGATATCATCGAGCTTGCGAAGCTTGGCATCCACAGGAACATGTTGCGCTTCGGCGAACGCGCGCAAATGCTCGGCAGATTTAATCTCCTGCAGCCGCTTGATAAGTCCTTCGCGGCCCTGCTTCGCAAGCACGACGATGGCTGAGAAAAGGTACGGATTGAAATTTTCCGCCCGCGCGTGGCGTTTGGTGACCTCGGTTTTTTCAGCGGCTGCCGCGGGTTGCGGAGCCGCGGGCATTTCCCACACCAGCATGCGATTGACGGCCTTCGTCAGAGCCTCGGCAAGCCGCTTCGCTCCAACCTCGTCGAGCGAAGTCTCACGCCGAATGTGCGCGCTGAAAAACTCGCGCATTCTGTCGCCGGGCCAGAGCTGTGTGCCTTTGCTCATGATCGATGCGCTCTGAACTGTTTTGTTAGGAAACGGGAACTTTCGACTTCTTCTTCATCGCCGGCGAGTCCATCATGCGCGCAATTTCCTGGTAAAGCTCTTTCACGTCGCCGGCGGCGTCCGAATACTTGGTATCGATCGGGCGAAGCTGGCCGATGTAGTCGAATGCGTTGGCGATGCCGTTACGCTGCGGCAGGAACGTCTCCAGCACCGGATGCACGAGGCTGATTTCCTCGATCATCATATAATCTTTGTCGTCGTTGCGCACGTAATTCGCGAGGCAGACATAGCGCCGCTCGTCCATCGGAATTTCCGAGAGATCGTCCAGGTTGCGGGTTTCCTCGATCAGCATGGCGACGCGATCGACCGCTAACTGGGAAACGTAGTCCGGCCGGAACGGCACGATCACCTTATCCGCCGTCTTGAGAGCCGCCAGTGCAGCGAACGATAGCCCCGGAGCGCAGTCGAGAATGACAACGTCGTAGTCGCCCTCGAACCGGCGAATGAGGCTCTCCATCCGTCCCCGGACACGATTGGCAACAACGTCGGGGATATTGCTCTGGCTTGCCTGCTTCAGATAAAGCTCGCCCTGGATGTCTTCGAGCAGCAGCGAACCGGGCACGAGCGAGATGGGTGCGGGCTTACCGTTCGCCGCTGCCACGTCCCCGACGTTCTTGGATACATAGTCTCGCGCATTCGCCGGCACGCCATCGAACAGGTCGTAGAAATAGTCGGCGATCGTCTTTCCCGCCTTGCGCGCCTCGTTCCAGCCCTGTCCGCCTTGAAGGATTAACGAAGCATTGCACTGGGAATCCAAGTCGATAAGCAGCACACGCTTGCCGCCATGGACCGCCAGCGCATGTGCCAGCATAACGGCGACGGTGGATTTGCCCACGCCACCCTTGCGGTTAGCCACCGCCAGAAACACCGCCATAAACCGATTACCCCTCGATGTGCCGGATTAGCCTTCTTGCCCCCGCCGGCATGGCACCCTGATGCGTAGCCAACCTATGGGCCGATTCCGTGGCCCGATCCAACCCCGCACGAGATCTACCTCAGCCGCACAAATATGCTAGTACAACATGGGGAAAATGGTTCGAAATTTGCCTTAGCTCAACTTCCAAATGGCATGATCGGCTGTTCAAGGGGCGACGTGGCGCAAATTCAACGCCGGCAGCCCGCTCATGGTTTTCGAGGAATTCGAGTGAAGGGGATTGTCGATCCCCTCACGCAGCGACGGGGAAGATAAGATGTCACGCCGGTATTTCGGGACGGACGGTATTCGTGGGCTCGCCAACCGGCATCCGATGACCTCGGAGATCGCCTTGAAAGTCGGCATGGCCGCGGGAACCGTGTTCCGCTCGGGCACGCATCGCCACCGCGTCGTCATCGGTAAGGACACGCGCCTCTCGGGCTACATGCTCGAAGCGGCGCTGATGTCGGGCTTCACGTCGGTCGGCATGGACGTGTTTCTCTTGGGGCCGATGCCGACGCCCGCAGTCGCGATGTTGACCCGGTCTCTGCGCGCCGATCTCGGCGTCATGCTGTCGGCGTCGCATAATCCGTCGAACGACAACGGCATCAAACTTTTCGATCCTGATGGCTACAAGCTTTCCGACGAGATGGAGCGTCAGATTGAAGATTTGATCGACGCCGACTCCAGAACACTGCTCGTCGAAGCCGAGCACATCGGCCGCGCCACGCGGGTAGAAAGCGCACAGGAGCGCTACATCGAATTTGCGAAACGCACCATGCCGAAGCATCTGCGCCTCGCGGGTCTTCGCATTGTCATCGATTGCGCAAATGGGGCGGCCTACAAGGTTGCTCCGGAGGCACTTTGGGAATTGGGTGCCGAGGTCATCAAGATCGGCGTCGAGCCGAATGGCCAGAATATCAATCTCAATTGCGGTTCGACCTCGCCTGAGCTCCTTGTTCAGAAAGTGCAGGAATTCCGCGCTGATATCGGCATCGGCCTCGATGGCGACGCGGACCGCGTCGTCATAGTCAACGAGAAGGGTCAGATCGTGAATGGCGATCAGCTGATGGCGGTCATCGCCGAAAGCTGGCTGCGCTCCGGCCAGTTGACCGGCGGTGGCATCGTAGCAACCGTAATGAGCAATCTGGGTCTCGAACGTTATTTGAAATCAATTGATCTTTCGCTCGCTCGTACGCCTGTCGGCGATCGCTACGTCACCGAACACATGCGCAAGCACGGCTTTAACGTCGGCGGCGAGCAGTCGGGCCATATCGTGCTGTCGGATTTCACCACGACGGGAGACGGCCTTGTCTCGGCGCTGCAGATCCTGGCGTGCGTGGTTGCGACCGGAAAGCCCGTGTCCGAAGTCTGCAGTCGTTTCCACCCCGTTCCCCAAATCCTGCGTAACGTGCGCTATGGCAGCGGCAAACCGCTCGACGACAAGCGTGTCGTGAAAGCCATCGAAGGCGCCAAGGCCAAGCTCGGAGAAAATGGCCGTCTGGTTATTCGTCCTTCCGGAACCGAACCGGTTATCCGCATCATGGCCGAAGGCGACGACGAGCAAATCGTATCGAACATCGTCGGCGACATTGTCGATGCCGTCAAAACCGCCGCAGCGTAGACCGATAGCTTCCGCTGTGGCCGTCGCCACAATTACTCCCATGTCGTCATTCTGGCACCGCCACCACAACGTCATCCCGGACGAGCCCACTTGCGAGATCAAGGGGGCCTGGTTTTCTACGGAGGCGCTGCCGCGGGCCCTGTGCTCCGTTGCCCTCCAGCGGGGATGACAGCTCGGGTGAACGGTGGCACGCCGCCGCGTTCCAATTCCCGACGCGGATTAAGTGTCCCTTAAGCGTTCTTCTTCATTGTCTGAGCAGTTCAGTATCCGGCCAGCGGGGAGCGCTAGAGCCGGCCAATGGGGAATGACAGATGTTCAATGTGCAGAAAGTGCTGCTTCTCGGCGCGGCCCTCGTTCTTGGGAGCGCCCTGAACGCGTCGGCTGCAGATCTTGGCGGAAATCTCAACGAAGCGCCTCAAATGGCGCCGATGCCGGCTCCATCGGCAGGTTGGTACGCCCGGGTTGACGGCGGATACACGCTCTTTACCGATCCCACAATCGACGCAGGCGGAACGATCACCAGAACGACGAACACCGGCATCGATAATGCTTGGAGCGTCGGCGGCGGTATCGGTCGCTACTTCGGTCGCGGTTTCAGAGGCGACATTACCGTCGATCATCTGTTTGATGCAACGACAGAGGGCTCGATGTACTGCGAATGCGGTACTTTCCTCGGTGACGCAAAATTCGATTTCAGCAGCACGGTTCTCCTGGCGAACCTCTATTACGATTTCAATCGCGGCGGCCGCTTTGTCCCTTACATCGGTGCAGGCATCGGCTGGGCGCACAATGAAACATCGTCCGGCACCGTCGACGTCGCCTGCGGTTGCGAAGGCTCAATCGCAAAAGGCTCCAGCAACAACTTCGCTGCAGCGGCAATGGCAGGTTTCTCGTGGCGCATTCGCGGCGGCGGAACGACTTACGTCGGCGGCATGAAAGACGAACCCGTTGCAATCAATAACGGCCATGCGCTCTACCTCGATGTCGGATACCGCTTCCTCTATCTCGGCGACGCCCAGACGGGAGATATGACTTTCGATTATCCTTCCGAGATTACGCAGCCGAGAGTCAACAACATTACGGCTCATCAGATCCGCGTCGGTCTGCGTTACGACCTGAACTGACAAACGAACTTTCGGGTGCCGCGCGCACCCAGGAGATCATGGAGAGCAGGGGCCGCATGCGCTTGCTCTCCGAGAGTAATGCCAAAGGTGCGGTCTGTACCACGGCGTTTCACATTTGACTCTCGCGCGGGTTGCGCGACGGCTCGATTGGAAACTCCGTCCTTCCCTCCGACGGCTCGGTTAGCGCACGCGTAGCGTTGAACAGAGTCCAAAGCGGCGCATATGCGCGCCTGCAAGCGGGGAAAGACGGCTATGACGTTTTCGAAAGTGCTGGTTTGGGCGAGTCTTGCGCTTGCCGCGGGAACGGCGCCAGCGTGGGCAGCCGATTTCGGCGCCATCAGAGATATGGGCGGCGGTGTCGCCATTCCGGTTCCCGCGCCCGCACCCGTCCCGACATTCGACGCCGACTCGGATTGGTACGTCGGCCTTGCGCTCGGCGCCAACATCTCGCAAAGCGCGACGATCCGGGACAGCGATATCAACATGCCGATCAAGGACGACAGCGATATCGGCGCATCGCCAATCTTCGGTTTGACGTTTGGACGCTACATCACGCCGTCGCTGCGAGCCGAGGTTGCGATCGATTATTCGCCGGACGAAAATCTCACCAGCAACGGCACGTTGAAATATACGACATTGGGTGCGCCTGGTACGGGTTATCAAGGTCAGGAATACGGCGTGCTGCGACAGGACAGAGTTAAGCTCTCGCGCACGACGGCGTTGTTCAATCTTCTCTATGATATCCCGACCGGCACGCGCTTCACCCCTTACGTTGGCGCGGGCGTTGGCTTTACGTGGCGGCGGATGCGCAGGAGTGCGTCAGAAGTCGCAACGTGTGTCGACTCAATCAATTTTCCCGGTCTGACGTGCGGACCCGATGTTCCTACCGGCGCATCAGCAAGCGGCTCGACATCCAAAAACCAATTCGATTTCGCAGCCGCTGTTCAGGCCGGTATTTCCTACAACATCACCGATCAGATCATCTGGGACAACGGCTGGCAGATGCTCTGGGAGGGCAATGCGATTTCGACAACCCTGCCCTCGATATCGGGCGACAATACCGTCATCTACAAGGACGCAGTCCTCCAGCAATTCCGTTCCGGTATCCGCATCCGGTTTGACTGAAAGGTGCGCACCTTCGTTGTCGGTGCTCGAAAAGGGCGGTCGCTTCGGCCGCCTTTTTCATTCCAGCCCCCCGTCATCCCGGCCAAAGCGAAGCGGAGAACCGGACCCCGTACCCGGAACTTGGCGCCAATCTCACGGTGCCAGGTCTTGAGCCCAGTAAGCGGCTCGCCCGGGATGGCGTTAGCGACGCGGAACCCCTCGGTACGCTTTCGCTTTCCGGCAAAAAACGCTAAGAGGCCCGGCACATCGAAGCGCCGCCGAAAGCACGGGAAGAAATGTCTGCACCACAAAAACCCCAGACCAAACCGAGCCGTCCTTTCTTTTCATCCGGTCCCTGCGTCAAGCGGCCGGGATGGCACCCGGGTGTACTGAGCAATGCGCTCACCGGCCGCTCGCACAGGTCCGTCCAAGGTCGCGAGCGATTGAAACTCGCAACCACGTTGACGCATGACGTCTTGCGCGTGCCTGAAGGTTATGAGGTCGCGATCTTGCCGGGCTCCGACACTGGTGCCATCGAACTTGCGATGTGGAATCTGCTTGGGCCGCGCGGCGTCGATGTTCTCGCCTGGGACGTGTTCGGGCGCAGCTGGCTGCGCGATGTCGTCGATGAGTTGAAGCTTCCCCGCGCCCGCACGATGGATGCCGAGCCCGGACACTTGCCCGATCTCTCGAAAGTCGATTTCGCGCGCGACGTCATCTTCACCTGGAACGGCACGACGACAGGCGTCAAAGTTCCGAACGCGGATTGGATACCGGACGATCGCCAAGGTCTCACGATCTGCGATGCAACGTCGGCGCTGATGGGCGAAGACATCGACCTGAAGAAAATCGATGTGCTCACCTATTCCTGGCAAAAGGCGTTTGGAGGCGAGGCCGCGCACGGCATGGCGATCATGTCCCCGCGCGCGCTGGACCGGCTCGCGAGCTATCGCCCCGCCTGGCCAGTGCCGAAGCTCTTCCGCTTGACGACAAACGACGGCATCAACCGTGACGTCTTCGAAGGCGTGACGCTCAACACGCCGTCGATGCTCTGTGTCGAAGACTACCTCGACGGCTTGCGCTGGGCGAAAGAGGTCGGCGGGATG
Source organism: Hyphomicrobium sp. (assembly GCF_035548195.1). GTDB lineage: Bacteria > Pseudomonadota > Alphaproteobacteria > Rhizobiales > Hyphomicrobiaceae > Hyphomicrobium_B. Next base: position 191,958 of record NZ_DASZTY010000022.1, on the reverse strand, counting down.
GAGGGCACCATCGCCAGGACGCGTGCAAACGCCGCCGCGCTTTACGCCTGGATTGAGCGCACGCCCTGGGTTGAACCTCTTGCCGTCGATCCTGCGACGCGGTCGCAAACCTCGGTCGCGATGCGTTTTGTCGAACCGGATGTGCTGGCGCTTAGCGAGTCGCACGGGCTCGTCCTGCTGCGCGACCTAGTACGTCTCCTCGAAGCTGAGCAGGCGGCATTCGACATTGCGGCATACCGAGGAATGCCTCTTGGACTACGCATCTGGTGCGGAGCGACGGTTGAAACGGCGGACATTCTCAACTTGTTGCCCTGGCTCGAATGGGCATACGCTGAGGCGCGCCGCAAAAGCGAGCCTGAAGGGCCATAATTCGAGCCCGAAAACGAGTTAACCGCAGCGGGTTGTCAATGCTTTTTCTCAACCGACGTATCGGCCATAATGGACGTGCGCCCATGGCCTGGAAGGCGGCGCTTTGGTCAATATCCGAAACAATAGCGAAGGTCTAAGCGAGATGCGTTTTGCCCTTGCGGCTGTACTCCTGGCTGCGCAGCCCTTGAGCGCGTTTGCTGCCGACATTTCCGCCACATCGACCGTGGACTCGGTGAAGGTCTTTCTCTCCGGCGCTGAGGTCACGCGCATTGCCAAGGTGAAGCTCGACAAGGGCGAGCACACGATTATCCTCAGCGATGTTCCTGCGAGCGCCATTCCCGGATCGATCCGCGTCGAAGGCAAGGCGACTGGAAAGCTCGACATCGGCTCCGTTGATACCGCGCGCAAGTTCTTGCAGCGCGCCGAAAGCCAGGCCGCCGACAGCAAGCGCAAAACACTCGAAGACCAACTTGAGCAGTTGAGAGATCAACGGACGACAGTTGAGTCCGAGGCGCAGGCGGCCGCGACCCAGAAAAAGCTCGTCGCGAATCTGGCGGAACTTCCAACGAGGCCCTTATCGGGCGCGACAGGTAGCGCACCGCCAACGAGTGACGACTGGTCCAAAATCCTCGCCCTTATTCCGCAGGCGGCAAGTGATGCCGGCAAGCTCGCACTCGACGCGCAGCAGAAAATTCGCACGATCAGCCGCAACATCGCGGACGTCAAAGCACAGCTTGCCTCGTTGGCGCCTGCAAAGACGGAGCAGACTGAAGTTCGGGTGTATGTCTCTGCGCAAATGCCGCTGGATGCCGACCTCACAATCCGATACCAGGTCCCCAACGCGCATTGGACTCCGATTTACGATGCGCGCTTGACCACCGGTACCAAGACGGAACCGCCGAAACTGACGCTCGCTCGACGCGCAGCAGTTACACAAACATCAGGCGAAGACTGGGACGGCGTTGACCTCGAACTGTCTACAGCGCGTCCATCGGACGGCGCATCCGCGCCGGCGCTCGACACGCAGATCGTGGATTACGAGCCGGAACCTAAGCCCATCGCCGCAGCCCCGCCGCCGTCTCCTGCAATGGATCTCGCGAGAAAAGGACTGGCGCGCGCCGGTCGCCCGCTCGCGGGCCTCTTGAAAGAGGCGCCGGCCCCCGAAGCCCAATCAATGGCCGCCGAAGAAGAGGTGGCACAGATAGACAACGCGCCGTTCGAGGCGACATTTTCGGTCCCGGGCCGCACGACGATCGCCGGCAACGGAGATGTAAAGCGCGTGCTGCTGACATCCGAGGAGATCACCCCGGTGCTTAGTAGCCGCTCGGTGCCGAAGCTCGACAGCAACGCATATCTCTACGCGACGATCAAAATCGCAAAAGGCACGCCGCTGCTTCCCGGTGTCGTCTATCTGTTTCGGGACGGCACGTTCGTCGGCACCGGCAACATGCCGCTTTTGCCGCCGGGCGAAGATCATGACCTTGGCTTCGGGATCGATGATCAGGTAAAGGTTCGGCACGTCGTCCTTGAGGAAAAGCGCGGCGAAAGCGGGCTTATCTCGACCTCGCACGTTGATAGCCACAATTTCCGGGTCAACGTGAAAAATCTGCACGAGCGGCCGATCAACGTGACGATCCTCGATCGCATTCCCGTCTCGCAGAACGACGAGATCAAGGTCGAGTACACGGGGAACTCGACGCCGACAAAACAGAATGTCGATGACAAGCGTGGCGTTATCGCATTCGAGGCCAAGCTCGATCCCGATGAAGAAAAGATACTCGAATACGGATATCGAATTACCTGGCCGGCGGCCAAGTCGATCGTGTACGGCCCTTGAGCTACCGCCCGCAATCGGGCTCCTGAGAACGAGCGGTTCTACCGCATGGCCCCGGCCGACGTCGGGGCCAAGTCATGAGAAGGTGAGAGAATGACGAACGTCGTGGTGGTCGGCGCCCAGTGGGGCGACGAAGGTAAAGGCAAGATCGTGGATTGGCTTTCGGAGCGCGCCGATGTCGTCGTGCGCTTTCAGGGCGGCCATAATGCCGGCCACACACTCGTGATTGGCGATCAGACATATAAGCTGTCGCTGCTTCCGTCTGGTGTCGTGCGGCCGGACAAGATGTCGGTCATCGGCAATGGCGTCGTCGTCGATCCATGGGCGCTCGTCGATGAGATCGAGAAGCTGCGCAAGCAGGGCGTCGCGATAACTCGCGACAACCTTAGAATTGCAGAGAACGCGACCCTGATCTTGCCCCTGCATCGTGAGCTCGATCAGCTTCGCGAGGAAGCCGCGGGAACTGAGAAAATCGGCACGACCGGACGCGGTATCGGCCCGGCCTATGAAGACAAAGTCGGACGTCGCGCACTCCGCCTCCAGGATTTGGCGTCTCTCGGAAGTCTCGGCCCAAAGATCGATCGCATTCTTGCGCACCATAACGCGCTCCGTCGCGGACTTGGCCAGCCCGAGGTTGCCAAAGACGTATTGATCGCAGAACTCACCGGCATTGCTCCGCAAGTTCTGCCATACCTGGACGTCTCATGGGAGTTGCTCGACACGGCGCGCCGTCAGGGAAAACGCATTCTGTTTGAAGGCGCTCAGGGCGCACTGCTCGACGTCGACCACGGCACTTATCCCTTCGTCACCTCATCGAATACGGTCGCAGCGCAAGCCGCGACGGGTTCGGGTATCGGTCCGCGTTTTGCTGGATATGTTCTTGGTATCGCGAAAGCATACACAACCAGAGTGGGGGCCGGTCCGTTTCCGACAGAGTTGATGGACGCAATCGGCGACAAAATTGGCGAACGTGGCCGGGAATTCGGCACGGTAACCGGGCGCAAGCGGCGTTGTGGTTGGTTCGACAGCGTACTTGTTCGGCAGGTCGCAAAAGTTTCCGGCATCGATGGCATCGCACTTACCAAGCTGGACGTGCTCGATGGCTTCGACACGATCAGGATTTGCGTCGGCTATAACCTCGACGGCGAGCGGATCAATCGCTTGCCTGCAAGTGCCACGGCGCAGGCGAAAATTGTCCCGATCTACGAAGATTTCGAAGGCTGGTCTCAGTCGACGCAAGGCGCGCGGAGCTGGGCGGAGCTGCCGGCTCAGGCCGTTAAGTATGTGCGGCGTGTCGAAGAGCTGATCGAATGCCCCGTGACGCTGCTCTCGACCAGCCCCGAACGCGACGACACCATTCTGATGAAAGATCCATTCGAGTGAAGAAACGTTTCGCGTTTTTTCGCAAATAACGGTCGGGAAGGAGTGAATTCAAGAATAGACCAATCAGGAAATACTTTGTTACTAGAACGAGGCGTCGCGTGAGGAGAGGGAGCCCTAACGATGAACGCGGCAACGCGTTATGAACGTCTGACAACTCTAAGAAGTGATAGCAGTTTTAATGTCGCCGCCAGCGAAGCAGCGATAGATGCTCTCTTTAAGGCGCAACCGGTCATCAAAATCCTCACCGAAAGCGACCACACATTTTTCGTACGAAGACATCTCACCAGCAGCGACGAATCCCTAATTATTTATCAAGTATTCGTCGACGAGACATCGGCAAATGGCGGAGAGAATGATGTCGGCCATTGCCACCTGTGCAGGCCAGTCAACGGCATAGTTACCATCGTTGATGCAGCGGTGAACGAAGAGCACCAGCGTAAGGGAATCGCGACCGCCGTTTACGATTGCATTGCCAAAGATATGGGCCAAGCTGGCGTGCTGCTGTGGCCCGTTTCGCCATCACGAATGACGGAACCCGAGTTCAAAGTCTGGTGGCGCCGGTCGCCTGCTCTTGTATTTTATTATCCACATCGCGAACGCTTGGGGCTTGAGCCCCGCCGCGAATTCGAACAACTTTTCAATGAAGAATTTTCGCGCAAGGGGTTTCGTAATGCGCCGGCCGGCGCGCTAGGTACCGGCCGATTCTTGAAGAAGTTTTCAACCATTAGCCAATGGCTGGGCTTGAAATTTACGCCGACGCGCGACGATTGATTGCAGCTGTTCAAAACAGCGCCGCTGCCAGGCGGGCGGCGGCGAAAGCGGCGACGAAGCAAACCGGAAACGTAATCAGCCACGCAAGCACGATGCGCTGCAGGACGACCCAACGGATATCCGACATGCGCCTGCTTGCCGCCGCACCGACAATGGCGCTCGTGATCGTGTGCGTTGTCGATAGCGGCACGCCAAAAGACGAAGCCCCGAAAATGGTACATCCGGCCGCCGCCTGAGCTGCGAAGCCCTGCCACGACTGGAGCCGTGTCATGCGCGAGCCGAGTGTCTGGATGATGCGCCAGCCGCCCGCGGATGTTCCGAGCGCCATCGTCAAGGCGCAAAGCAGTATCACCCAAAACGGAATTTCGAATGTCGAGAGAACGCCGCCCGTCAGCAACGTCGTTGCGAAGACACCCATGAACTTCTGTCCGTCGTTGAGGCCGTGGTTAAAGGCGAGAAAACAGGCCGCGACGACAGAAAGCCTGTCAAAAGCCCGTTTTGTACGCATCGGTTTCGAAGCGCCCGCCAGCGAAACGATCAGCCGCCCCACGATAAACGAGGCGATGCATCCGAGAACGACGGAGAGCATCATGCCGATGATGACCTTCTCCCACCCGACCCACTGTAACGCACCGATTCCATCCTTTGCGAAGGCAGCACCGGCGAGGCCCGCAAGCAGTGCGTGCGATTTACTGACGGGCAAGCCCGCGCGCGCGGCGAACGTCCCCCACGCCACGATGCTGAGCATCGCCGCGGTAATGGCCGGTATCGTTAGCGAGCTTGGATCGACGATGCCCTTGCCGACGGTTGCCGCGACGGCCGTTCCGGACATGGCGCCAAGCGTATTCATGATCACCGCCATCAGGATCGCGACCTTCGGCGACATCACGCCGGTCGCGACGACGGTTGCGATGACGTTTGGCGCGTCCGTCCAGCCGTTGACGAATTCCGCCATCAGGATAGTCGCGAGAGCGAAAATGAGCGCGAGGGAAATGGCGCTCATCAGGCCTCCTTGCGCGCCAGCGAGATGATCAGCTTGCCGCAGCGCTTCGCATCGTCGGTCATTTCTTCGAGCATCGCATAAAGCTTTTCGAGCGCTATGAATTCGAGTGTGCGCGTGCCGGGCGCCGAGAATTCGGCGACAAGCCCGCGTTCCGCGCGTGCGATGATCTGATCGGCATCTGATTCCGCTTCGTTTATGGCGCGTGTCAGATCGCGCACCGCCGTCAGAGAGAGTTTCCGGTTTCCAAGCGTCTCAACCAGATTCCGGAGCGCCTGGATCGAACGTTCACAAGTAACGAGCAGCTCTCGCGCCTCCGGCCGAAGGGTCGAGAGATATTGCTTATAGATATCGATGTGCGCCGCTGCGCCACGCATGCCATCGATGACGTCGTCGATTTCATCTGTAAGGCGCATCGCATCCGGAAGGTCGAAGCGCATAATAAAGGCATTGTCGAGCAACTCGTGAATTTGATCGACGAGCTTATCGGCGCGCCGTTCGAAGACGATGATTCCGGGTAAGTCCTGCCCCTCGGTCACGCGAAAATGCGCTGCGCATTCAACTCCAACATTCGCAAGTTGGATGAGAAGCCTGGCAAACTCGTCGTTTTGTGAGGGGCCGAAGAGGCGGGCGACCGCGCCGGATGGCTTTTTCACGCGAGAATTCCCTCGAGACTCGGATTGCACCTTTGTGCGCAAGATAAATCATCGGAACCGCGCGATGAAATACCTGAGTCGCGAGCCTCTTCGTCACGGGCATCTCGCATCTGCACAGTCCGAATTATCGAATTGCACATTGAATCAAAAAATGTCAGCGATTCAGGAATCGCTCAATGCTGAGAGCAAAGTGCGCAATTTCGGTTCTCGGACCTTCCGGCTCGCAGTTTTTACGTCGAACCAGATACGCCGTCGTTCGGCTTTTTCGCGCCACTTCTTTTTTTCTTTCTTTACCCAAAGCAGATAAACCTCGACGTCGATTAATCTGACGCTCGTTTTTTCGGTTTTCCGATAGCGATAGTTGCCGTATGGGTTCTTCGCGATTTTTCCAGTGACACCCGCTTCCTGCTTGGCTTCTCGCGCGGCCGCGTCACTGTCACTCATCCGCTTTGACGGCCAGCCCTTCGGTATGATCCATCGGCCTGTGTCTCTGGAGGAGACGAGGAGAACTTCGAGTGTCCCATGAGGTGTCTTGCGCAACGGGATAGCGCCGACCTGTTTTAGCAATGGCATGAGCTTATGATGGGTGCTTACCCCCGCGAAGAAAAGCATATTCGGAAAGCATCATGTGTATGGGAATAATGACGACTTTTTCATCGCCGTTGGATGGCTCCCGGCGCAGCCGGATTGGAATGCAGACTTTGCTTCGCGGCGAGCCTCTCGCTAATAAGGGGATTCGTGCGAGAGAACGCGAGGGAATAAGTATGCACGCCGTACGCAATCTGGTGTTCGCCGCGCTCGCAGCCGGATCCGCAGCCGTCTTCGCAAATCCAACGTGGGCAGCAGATGCAGCATGTCCAGCGGGCGCGCTCGGTGTGTCAAAAGTCGTTGAAGTCGATACGACTGGCGGACCGTGGTTCGGATCGCCGAAGGGCGACCCGAATTTCCTCGCACCAAAGGAAGTCGTCCTGACCTTCGACGACGGCCCCTCTCCCCAAGATACACGGGAAGTCCTCGCAGCCCTTGCAAAGGAATGCACCAAAGCCACGTTTTTCGTAGTCGGCGAGATGGTCGCTCTGCATCCGGAAATCGTGAAAGAAGTGGCGGAGCAAGGGCACACGATAGGCACTCATACCTGGTCGCATCCCAATCTCGCGAAACTATCTCTCGATGACGTGAAGCGCGAGGTTGAGGCGACGTTCGATGCGGCCCAGAAAGCGAGCCCCGAGCCAATCGCACCATTCTTCCGTTATCCCTATCTCAGCAGCAGCAAGACCACCGTCGACTATATGAAGAGCCGGAATATCGCTCAGTTCGCTGTTGATATCGATTCTCAGGATTGGCGTGTCCGAAGTTCGAAGCCGGTCGTTGCACGGGTGATGGCTGGACTCAAAGCGAGAGGGCGTGGCATTATTCTGATGCACGATATCCATAAGTGGAGCGCTGATGCCGTGCCGACACTGCTCGCACGGCTTAAAGCGGGTGGGTATAAAGTAGTGCAACTCAAGGCGAAGACACCTGTCGAACTGATCGCCGATGTCTCGCCACCCGTAAAGAAGCCCCAACACCGGGCAACGCGCAAACGCTCCAAGGCAACGGCCTGGAAGTGGAAAGCGCGACGCCGCAAAATGGCCCTTCGCTACCGTAAACCACCGGCTTAACTTCGTCTCGCATCACGGGCCGGGATTGGGCGAGTGTGCGGGATGGGCCGGGCTGACGTTCGGCGACGAAGGCGTCGAGACCGGCGCCGTAATTGTCGGTTGGCCAGTGTCGGTCTGTTCGCCCCCGGGATTAGTGTGGACGTACCAAGTTGCCAAGCCGAAGCCGATGAGAAGCGCGACGATCAAAATATTCAGCGCATTGTCCGTGGATCGCATGGACGCGTCGAGGCTTCTCGACCTCCTCCATCGCGTGTCGTGAAAGATCGCCATCTGCCGGGCTCCTGACGATTGACGATTTTGTCAGAGGAGAACGATCTGCGCTCGCGCTCGGTTCCAACCACAGGGCCGAAATTAGGAAAAAACGCGCGATTTTAGCGCCTTTATGAAGCGACGCCGAGAATGGCGAGCGCCGGATTGGTCGTGGTGACGTCGGAATTATTGATATCGTAAAGCGCCGAAAAACGCGCCAGGAACTTGTTGAGCTTATCCGGGTCCTTCAAGTCATCGAGGTCAAGTTTATCCGTGATCATCTTCGCCTGCACGTCGATATCGGCGTCCGACATAGCGGTGGGTAATGCGAGAGCGGTCTGCGCGACCTGGAGAAGTGCCTTGTCGCCAAGGATAGAATAGGCCGACGTTATCGTCGGCGCGAAGCGCTGGAAATAGAGCGCGAGGCGCGCGCCTTCGTCCTGATCACCCGCTTCCTCTTCCAGCGTTTGGCGCGCATAGAGATCGGTTGTCGCGACGATCTGGCCCCGTGACTGAACTTGCTGGGTTGGCGTCGGCAGGCGATTGCCATCCGAATCGAAATTGAATGCCAAGGCCATCTGGCGATAGGCCGAGTTTTCCGGCTTGTTGACGTAGCTGCTCGGATCGAGCGGATCGCTCGTCAGCAATTTGCGTAGATCGTCGTCGGTAAGATTCGATTTCTGCAAGCCGTAAGCATCGAGCACAAAGCTGACGAGACGCTTATCTTTGAGGAAATCGTCCACGGTCTTAATGGTGCCGATAGTGTTGCCGTAATAGGTGTCGTCTGCGGCTGTCTGCGCGTTTTGTGCCGTGGGATCGTCCGCCTGCTCATTGTAGAGCTGAATAGTCGATGTCAGGCTCGCATTTACTTGCGCAACGCTTGCGGTCTTCGCGTTTCCATCGGAGTCGAAATTGAAGGCGGCGGCCAACTTCGCATAGGTCGCGTTGTGCGACATGTTCGCGAAACTGCTCGGATTGCTCGTATCGCTCTCTAAAACTTTTTCGATCGTCAACGATGACGTCTTGCTGGGATCGATCCCAAAGGCGCTCAACACGAAATCGTAGAGCCCGGTGTCTTTAATGAAATCCGAAACGCTTCCGATCTTTGCGATATCGGTTTTGTAAAAGTTGATTTCGGTCGTTTGATATTTTTGTACGGCAGCATCGTTGTTAGCCGAAAAATCGTCGACCGTATCGTTAAGCTGATCGTCGGATTGCGCCGCGCCGCCGTTGATCGTTCCATCCGTATTGAAATTGAAGGCTGCGGCGAGCTTGCGATATGCGGCGTTGCTCTGCTGATTGGCAAAGCTATCGGGGTCGGAGAGATCGCTGGTCAGAACATTGCGCAGCAACGCCGTCGATTGCTCTGAAGGGTCTAATCCGAATGAGGTTTCGAGATAGCTGACAAGCCGCGCATTGCCGAGCAGATCATCTACGGATGTCACGTTCGCGATAGCGTTTTTATAATACTGCGTTTTGAACGCCGCCCCAGGAGCACTGGAGCCCGTGCCGTTGGCGTCATAGTATTGATAAACCGTGTTGGCGATCTGGCCGCTCGATTGCGCCGCGTCGCCATCGACAGTTCCATCGGGTGCGAAGGAGAACGCCTCTGCCAAGGCTTGATAAGGGGCGGGGAGCTGGTTCGCCCGGCTCGATGGATCCGAAAGATCGCTAGTCAAGACAGCCTTGATCGTGGTGTCCGACGTGATGTTCGGATCGAGGCCATATGCCGTCAACGCATAGTTGAGCAGGCGTTTATTGCTTATAAGATCGTCGACCGAATGCACGTTGCCGATATTCGCCTGGTAATAGGCTGCGTCGTCGGCTGCCTTTGCGCCGAGGTTGACCTGCTGTTGCGTATAGAGATTGATGAGGTCCGTTTGGTCGTCGGTGTCCTGGGCAGTAACGGGCTGCTGAGCAACCGAGCCGTCGGTTGAAAACTGGAAAGCCTTGGCGAATGTCAGGAAGCGCGGATCGGTGAGCTTGCCGACGAAACTTTTCGAGAGGCTGTCGGACGTGCTGATATCGCTGGTCAAAACCTTCTTCATGAAGGCCTTGGCGTACGCCATGTCTTCAAGCCCGTAGGCTTTCATCGCGTAGGAGAAGAGACGGGTGTTGTTGAGGAAATCGTCGACCGATTTCACCTGGCCGATATTATCTTCAAAATACTTTGTGTCGTTCTCGACGCTGGGCTCCGAAGAGACGCGCTGCAACGACTTCGACATATCGGATGCGTAGCTCGTATACAGAATGTACGTCGAGACCATCGCAGTCCTTCACGCCCGGGGCGAGCCCAAGGCAGTGCTCCTATGAATTGCTATTTCGACCATAAAAGCGGCCGTTGAACGCTAAAATGGACAACTTGCATGAACCTGCCGAAGCCGGGCTTTGCCGCTGTGGGCTCCGCCCAACGGGCAAAATGTGCATGCAAGGCAACGGGCATCGCAGCCCGCATGATGGTCCGGTGAATTGGTTACCGAAAACTTACGATTGCCCGGGCGTCGGCAGAAATCACGCCACAGTGTTCGAGGGGATGGCAACAACGAGGCCGCGGTACTCAGCGAGCGCGCCGTCCTTCAACTCGCACGCCAGAATGCGCGCAGGATCGACCGGTCCCGGAAAAACAATCTGTCCCGCCTGGACGACTTTGAAGCCGAAACGGCCGTAATAGGGAACGTCTCCGACGAGCAGTATGAGCGCCGTGCCGCCCGCGCGCGCGGCCGCCATGGCTTCGGTCATCAGCTTCGTCCCGAGGCCAAGGCCCCGATGCCCGGGATCGACAGCAACCGGTCCAAGCAAGGCTCCGCCGCCCCGGCCGCCAATTGTAATCTCTGTAATCCGAAGCGACGCCACGAGTTCGGCGCCGAGATACGCGACCAGACAATATCTCGAAAGGTGCCCTTTACCCTCGCGCACGCGATAGGCTGAACGGGCAAAGCGCCCTGGCCCGAAGACGTGCGCGTGCAGTCGCGAGATTTCCGCAACATCGCCGGGGAGAGCTTTACGGATAACCAGAGGCGGGGACATGAGGCGGGTTCCGAGAGTTCGAACGGGCGGCTTCTAGCACACTTCGAACGGCGCGCGACCCTCGGCGGCCTGACAGATGCGCGCAGCATCATCAGCATCGAGCGCCGCCGGCAAGGCATCGAGGCCGAAGAAGACCAGAGTCGGCGGCTTGCGCGACGTTTGCATCCAGGCTCTGACCACGAACAATCCCGTCTGTCCCCCCAAGGCTCCATTAACTTCGGTGTACATCCAGAAAAGCTCCTGGCGTGAACCGATATCGATGCCAAGATCGTCGCCCAGGAGTCGGCTTAAAGCGTCCTCCAGCGCTTCCCCGCGGCGAACCCCGGTTCGCGGAAGACGCCAGCCGTCGCCAGAACTTGCGTTGACGAGTCCGACGCGGCCAGTCGTGTCGAATAGACACGCCTGAGCAACAAGCCTAAGCCCACGGGCCCACCGCCAGTAGCTTTGCAGACCGCGCACGACTATCTTGCTCAGGAACGCCAAATTCTCCACACCCCCCGGGCCACGAACGCGCAGGGCGTTTGCTAGCACACCATGCTGGATTGCGCGCGCCCGCAGTGGGCCTCGCTTCTCCGATGACCGCAACTTTCACGCTCGCCCACTTTTCCGACGTCCACCTGCCTCCGGTTTCGGGGTTCACGTGGCGCTATTGGAATGCCAAGCGCCTACTAGGCTATCTCAACTGGCAGAGGAAGCGCCGTCACGTCCATTTTGCTGAGGTCGCGGACCGTCTGATCGCCGACGCACATGCGCTTCGAACCGACCACATTGTCATTACGGGTGACCTCGTCAATCTCGGTCTTCCGGCGGAGCACGAAGCAGCGCTCGCCTGGCTTCGCCGCGTCGGGCCTCCTGGCCGGGTTACCGTCATTCCCGGTAATCACGATATTTATTCGCACATGCACGGAGATCGCGGCGTTGCGCGCTGGGCCGAATATATGGACGCCGAAGAAGAGACGTTAGCGTTTCCATTCGTACGCCGTATCGGCTCGCTCGCCCTTATCGGATTGAACTCGGCGGTTGAGACGCCGCCATTCGTTGCCAGTGGACTGCTTGGCGCGCGCCAGATCGAAATCGCCCGAGAGCAGCTAGCAAGGCTCGGTCAAGAAGGGGCCGTTCGCGTCGTGCTCATCCATCATCCGCCGCTCGCTGGCATGACGACATCGCGGCGAAGTCTGAGAGACGCTGCGCATTTTGTGCATCTGCTTGAACGCGAAGGCGCGGAACTTGTCATCTACGGCCACAACCACACGCCTGCCGTGGATTGGCTTCCCGCGCGCGAGAAACCCGTGCCGCTCGTCGCGGCGGCATCCGCCTCGGCGGGTGCGGCCCTCGGCGACGAACCGCTGGCCCGGTACAATCTTTTCACGTTCTTTGATACGCCGAACGGCCTCCGCATTCGTCACGTCGTACGAGGTCTCGAAACGCCGGAAGGCCCGGTCGTGAAGCTCAGCGAAGACGTGCTTGAAAAACTCGATTGAGCGATTGCGACAGATGCGTGTGTCAACGCAGCGGCCAATTGCCACGCGAAGGCGCGTCGTCTGACCGCGTTCCGGGGTCACATTCGGCGCGCGCTTTCGAGGCAAATTGTTGGAAGCGAAAAGACTGTCTGCACAGATGCTGAGCAAGACGGCGCAAGATGCGAGCGTTGCGACGGTAACTCGCGATGAGATCCATGTCTTCGCGGCCGAGACGGGACGCTCGGACACGTTGAGATTGCACCTATTCGCTGCGTTGGCGCGGCTGAAGCTTTGGAAAGAGCGAGCGTTGTGCCGCGTCTCCGATGACACAAGCATGCGGAACGATTTAATGATAACCACGATATGCGCGGGCTAGGCGGTTCTCGTGCGGCGTGCGGGGAGCAGTAAAATTTGGCGAAAGTGGCCGATATAAATCTCGCCCTTCAGGGCGGCGGGGCACATGGTGCCTTCACGTGGGGGGTACTGGATCGTCTTCTCGAAGACGAGACGTTGCGCTTCGGCTGGATCAGCGCCACGAGCGCTGGCGCCGTAAACGCCGTTGCGCTTGCTGCAGGACTTGCGGAAGGTTCGCGCGAGAAGGCCCGCGAAAAAATGTTCAAGATCTGGCAGGCCATTTATCAGGCCGGCGTTCCGGATCTGACCCGACTCAATCCGTTTCTTAACGGAATGGTGCGCCCGTCGCAGCTGACGACCCACATCGCGACGATGCTGTCGCCGTACGAATTTAATCCTCTCGGTTTCGATCCGCTGCGCCATGTCCTCACCGATCACGTCGATTTCGATCTCGTGCGCGCGAAATCGCCGATCGAGCTTTTGATCGCGGCGACGCATGTCGCTACAGGCCGCGCACGCCTCTTTCGCCACGATGAAATCACCGTCGAAGCGGTGCTCGCATCGGCTTGCCTGCCTGTCCTGCATCACGCTGTCGAAATAGACGGAGCCCCCTACTGGGACGGAGGCTTCTCCGCTAACCCGGACCTTGTGACGCTTGGTAGCGAGAGCCCGGTCGGCGATACGCTCCTGGTCATGGTCGCACCTCGTGTCAACGAAAAGCTACCGACGACCGCGCGCGATATTTCCAACCATGCCAACAGGCTGACATTCAATGCTCCGCTGCTCCGCGATATCGAGGTGATCACCGCCGTGCGAGAGACTTGCGCCGGGGCTCTGCTGGCCAAGGGTCGGCTGGCGCCGCTCTGTCGCCATCGCTTTCACTTGATCGACGGTGGGCCCATCACCGGCACGCTCAATCCCGAGACCTCGCTGAAGCCCGATTGGGACATGATTACGTATCTGCACGGCGCCGGCCGCGACCACGCCGAAAAATGGATGGCAGTCGCGCGCTCAGCCGTCGGCCGGCTCGAAACAGTCGATCTCGCAAAGTATTTCTTCCCGCCATCGGAAGACGGCGTCCTCTTTCGCTCGCCCGCGCCTCCGAAGAAACCGGCGATCAAGCGCGGCGCCAGCGCAAAACGCGCGAAATAGACGTGTAGATGTCAGCGCGATCTCTGACTTGCAACCATAAACGCCATTCCCATGTTTTTATGTGAAAGGGGTATGGCGATGCATGCTTTGCGTAACAGGGTCATCAAGATCTCTTTGGCTCTGCTCTTGGCCGTCCTCTCGGTTCAGCGCGCGAATGCCAAAGTGAACCCGCCGCATCTCGCGTTTTTGGGCCTTCGGTTTATGAACGATAACGAGAATCTTGAACCAACCACAACGCAAGAGCGTACCCGCATCGCACACACTGAGAAACAATTCATCTGGACGGTCGCCAATTCTGGAGCTTATCGCATCACACCATTGACCGGCGCGGTGCGTCGTAAAATCGCTGATGGCCAGCCGATTGGGCATTGCGGCGGATGCGAAGCCGCATATGGCAAGGAACTCCACGCCGATCGTGTGGCATGGATGACCGTGCAAAAGGTCTCGAACCTCATTCTCAATATGAATTTGTACGTAGCGGACCCGCAAACGGACAAGTTCACGTTCATCAAGAGCGTCGATATCCGCGACAACACCGATGAATCCTGGTCGCGAAGTCTGAATTACCTGCTGAAGAATTACTTTTTGCCAAAAGGCCAGCCGAACAGCGGCTAACTGATCAGACGCGCATAGCCTTCTTCGATCGTCTCGTCGAGCAGGCGCTTGTATTTCCCGTACGCTTTGTTCTTAGGCGTGATCTCGCCGAACGCGTCTCCATCGAAATTTTCACGGCGCGCATAAAGAATCGGCGTTGCCACCGGGATGAACGTCGCACGCTGCTTGTTGAGGGTCGTGATGATGCCACGCATCTCGCCCGCGCGGTCGATCTGAGAAACCACGATCATGCGCATGGCGCCTTTGGTCAGCGAAACAAAGTGAATGAAGCTGGACGATGCAGGAATATAAAGGCGACCGCGGTGCGCGTAGGGGGCATCCGGCCTGTCTCGTTCCTGAAACAAAAGGCTCGGCCACTCCGGATCCCAGGTTATGTCCGTGCGATAGGCAACCACGGTCTCCGGCAGCGAGAAGGACCGGCGAAGCGTCAGATAACTGCCGATGTAATGATCGACCGCCACCCGCGCGTAAGCTCCCATGTAGAGCGGCGCGACGCCGCCCTCATGGCCCGCTCCATTCGTTTGACCGTTTTCCACGGCGACGGACTCGCCGTGCCACGCATCTCTTAACCCATGGAAATCGAGGCCGAGCACCATGCAGACGTCGAACAGCGTCTGGTCGCGGACGGAGCGCCCGCCAAGAAGATTTTGAATCGTCTTTTCGTGACAGTCTGAGGCATCGGCAAGCTCGGCCTGCGTTAGCTTCTTCTCGACCATCGCTGTCTTGATGCGATCGAGAGCTTCGCCGCGGGTGGTGATGGGTGTCTGGACGGAGGGTTTCTTCATCAAACACGCGTCGGCTGAAAGGAGGCTTTGCTGTTGCGTAAAAATACCGATTTTTATCTCTCGTTGGCAATCGGAATCCGGAGCTAAGTTCGAGCTTCCGGCGCGTGTCGCCCATTCACCACCAGCGGGCTGATCTTTCTGCCCGCAAACCAGCATCGTTATTTCAGTGAGTCTGCCGCTGGGGTGGACACTTATGAGATCGGTATAGGCACCATGTCGGATGAGATCACTTTGAAATTTGCGGCGGCAGTCTCCGCTGCGGCGCTCGCAGCGCTCGGCCTTTTGGCGCTCCAGGCTGGAGAAGCGTCGGCACAGGAATTCGATTGCCGCAAGGCGGAATTGGCGTCCGAGCGCACGATCTGCCGGAATGACGTGCTGGCTGCACTCGATGAGAAGGCAAGCAATCTCTATGGCGAGCTAAAGCAGTCTTACCGCAGTACGAGCCAGCGCGATCGACTGAAGCGATATCAGCGCCAGTTCCTTGATGCGCGCGATGATTGTGGCCACGATACCGAGTGTATCAAAGGAGCGTACCTCGATCAGATCAGCGTGCTGGAAGCGCAGTTGGATCGTAGGTATCGCGCAGAAGAACGTTGAGATCAGTTGAGAACTTCGAGACGAACGTTCGTCAGACCGACGTCCGTCATTTTGAGAGTGCGCGCTGCGCCTTCGGAAAGGTCGATCACACGTCCCCGCTTGAACGGACCCCGATCATTGATGCGGACGATAACGCTTTGTCCCGTATCAACACGTGTGACCCTTACGCGGGTTCCGAAAGGAAGCGTACGGTGCGCTGCCGTCAGCCCAGACGGATCGAAGTGCTCGCCCGTCGCGGTTACCGTTCCGGCGCTGGCGCCATAATAGGAGGCCAGGCCCGTCATCGCAGGGCTGGTCTGCGGCGGTTGCGGGCCGTGCAGCCCGTAGGGTTGCGGGATGTGGGTGACGGCGGCCGCCGCTACGACCCGCCGTTTGGGCACCGTCAGCGTCACGCTGACCTTCGGACGCCACGATCCAAGGATCGGGCGCCGGGCCGTTTTGACTGTCCAAGTCGCCATCTTTAACGCTCGGCTCGCCGGTCCCGCCAATCCATCGACAAGGTATTCAGCCCTGAGCGGGCTGGCTGATGCGACGGCAGCAAGATTGAGCGCAAGCACGAAACCGGCGCGAGTGCTTCGGTGCACGCAAATTCCCCCCGGAACCATCCCCGAATCACGCTGATTATCCCGATTCGCAAGGCAAAAAAACGTCAAGAGGCGCCGGGTCCCCGAGCGCCTCTTGTTATTTCAGATTTGTCAAAAGTGCTCAGCTTCGGCCGAGAACTTCCAATGACACCGGAGCAACGCCCGCGCCGGTCATGCTGATCGCTTGAGCAGCTGCGCGAGAAAGGTCGATGACACGGCCGCCGACAAAGGGTCCGCGATCGTTGATGATAACGACGACAGAACGCCCGTTGCGGCGGTTGGTGACGCGAACGCGCGTGCCGAAAGGCAATGTGCGATGCGCGGCAGTAAGGGCGCCTGGATTAAAGCGAGCGCCGGATGCAGTCATCTGACCCTGCCAGTAATAGGACGCCATACCGCTATAAGCGCCGCCTCTCGCCGCGACGCGGGTCGCGTGATGCCGGCGTGCCGGAGCCTGAGCATAGTGCCGCCGCGACGTCCGGTAGGCATATCGCGAATGCCTTACAGCGCGGTGGGCATAACGCTTCTTAGCGTAGGCATGCTTCGAGTGAGAGGCCCGGTAGGAAACGCGCGACTTCACCGCCTTGTGCGAGGAAGATCCGCAAACATACGCCGCCCCGTGGCAGCGCCAAGCTGCATCAGCGGGAACTGCGCTGGCCGTCATGGCTGCAACGCCGAACGCGGCAACAGCGATAAACGAACGCATAGTGCACTCCTTCTTCTTCATAGAAGCAGCAGCGTTTCCGGGTCGAATTGAGCAATTTCCCCCGCCTGCGCCGCGGGAGGAGAGGGCGCAGGGCAACCGCCACGTGGCGGCACTTTCATTAATGTTGGGAGAAGTGACTCACTGAGAACAATCCCTCTGATGACCCGTAACCGAACCCCAGAACCTGGCTCGTACTGCTACCCGTGATGAGTGGGGTTTTCCCCGTCCTGGCGCCGCACAACGAGCACTGGAGTTCCATGTGGTCAACCCATTGCTGATACCACATTTTAACCATATTAATTAAACTTTTGAAAAATATAGGCTTTTATACGCGCAGCTTTAGGTTGCGTGACGTCCGGTCGCAGAACGGATGGTGTTCATCCGTTAACTGAGCGCCGTCCCCCGCCAAGGCGACTATTCTTTTATGATCAACCGACTACCGCATGGCAGAAGCTTTTTCTGTCCGGCCACGTCGTTTTCGGCTCAGAGCCAGCCTTTCTTGCGGAAATAGAGGAACGGCAAAAGCCCCGACACAAACATGAGAACGAGAGCTAGCGGATAGCCCCAGGATTCCGCGAGCTCCGGCATGTATTTGAAGTTCATTCCGTAGATCGACGCAACCAGCGTCGGCGGCATCAGCATCACGGCCATGACCGAGAACAGCTTGATGATTTGGTTCTGTTCGGTCGAGATCATGCCAAGCGTCGCATCGAGCAGAAAGCTCGTACGTGACGATAGGAACCGCAGGCTTTCCATTAGCGACGTGATGTCGTGATTTGCGGATTCAATACGCGTCATGATCCGCTTATCGTCTTTTCGCTCGCGGACGGCATTCGCAAAGTAGAGAAGCAGCCGGTGGATCGACATGGCGCTTTCCTGCGCTCGGGCGGTGATGTCGCCCTCTTTGCCAACCGTCTTCAAGAGGACGTCGAGCCGCCGGTCGCGCGAATTCTGCGACCCGTTCTGACCGAATACGATCGGCGCCATGCGTTCGACTTGATCCTGCACGCGCTCGATGAGGTCGGCCTCGCGCTCGATCAGCATTTCGGTAAGGCCGATCATGATGCCGGGCCCCGATGCGCAAGCCGGGTCGCCTTTTCCTGCCCGAGTGACATAAAGGGGAAATGCTCGAGGATCGGCGTAGCGAACCGTGATAAGGTGCGGGCCTGAAAGAATGAATGTGATGACCGACGTCATCGGCACGTCTTGCGAGCTGTTGTGCAGGATGATCGCGGTCATATAGTACGCGCCGTTTTCGGTATAGAAACGGTTCGAAGCCTCGATCTCGCGCATTTCCGAGCGAGTCGGAACCTCGATGCCGAGCGCCTGCTCGATCGTCTTGTCTTCGTCTTCGGCAGGGTTGAGAAGATCAATCCAGACGGCGCTCCCAAGGCTTCCCGGTTCCAGGCGCGGGACCAGTTTGCCGCCGACTGCGTCATACACAGTAATCATTGGCGTCCCTCATGAGAATCGGTCGATTTCCAAGCTGGCGCAAAAACGCCCCGACATTCCAGCGTAGGAGTGCGTAAACCGTCGAGACCATTTTCATGGCGGCTCCGGCAAGGCAAGCTGCTAAGCTCGAAACCGGCACTTTGCGAGTGCGCATTTTGCGGCGGCTGGCGGCACGGCAACAGATTAAGGACTCACGATGAGACAAAAAAATTCAGCGGCGATTTATCTGGTAGCCGCGTGTGCCGCTGTCACATGGACGCAATCCGCGTCTGCTAAAATCAAATGCACGGCCGACGGATATCAAGACGTCAACGGCGCATTGCTTGCGACGCCGTATTGCCAGGACCAATTCGTCTCCACTGTCGCCCGCGAGTATGGCGTCTACGCGCCTGCCGATAAGATCCGCAACAATCCCAATTTTAAGCGGCATGTCTGTCGGCTGATCGGCCAGGATATCCGCATCAAAGAGACGTGTGACCAAGTCACTCCGTCGGCGCGCGGGCGTTTTTGATTTCGAGAATGCTCGGACAAAAATGAGGTGACGTTCGCCTTGGGCAAACGTCACCGGCATGATCGTATCAGATAGTCTCTGCTAGTCGTATTAGCCGAGATCGGGCGTAACCTCACCGACGTCCTTTGCCCGGCGCACGCTTCCGTCGAACTGGGCACCTTCGTCGATAGACAATGTCTGCTTGACGATATCGCCTTCGACGCGCGACGTAGCGTTGAGATTGACCGACGAGCCCTTCAAGGCGCCGTTGACTTCGCCCTGTATAATAATCATGCGCGCGGTGATGGTTCCGACCACGCTGCCAGTGTCACCGACGGTGACGGATTCACCGTGCACGTCGCCCTGGATGTGTCCGGCGATGAGCAGCGAACCCTTGGTTTTGATGACGAGCTGCTGGCCGGCAATGGTGATGTCTTGCCCAAGGACCGAAGTAGGCGCTTCGATTGCCGGTCCCGAATGATGCTGCGGAGCGCCGAAAAGCGGCGGAGCAGGCGTTTTCATTGGTGCGATTGATGGCGGTGCAGCGGACCTTATTGGCTCCACGTTACGCGAATCAGGCGTCGATACGCGGTTGAACATATACTCTACCCCCCAAATGACGTCGGTTGTCGCCGGTCCCGCGACGAACAATAGACCACCTCACTTTGGGCACATTATGTCCAAGAAAAAAACTTCTCCAGGTAAAATGCGCCTGTCGAGCGCATCCGTCCCCGCCGATCACCGCCAAAGATCGACGAACGGCGCCACGATGTGCCGCCCGTGTCGTCCGCTATAGACGTGCACGAAGGGCGCATCGACAACGGTATGTCTACCGCTTTCGACATGCGCGAATGGCGCGTCGACGATGTGACCGCGATAGTGTCGGCGATAAGAGTGACGGTGGTGTCGGTCGTGATAACGGTAATCGCGGACCTTGACGATACCGGATGCTCCCGCCGTCACGACGTTGTCGCCTGCTGGCAATGCCTCTGCGGCTGAGAGAGCCGCGCTCGACAGCACGCAAGAAAAGGCGGATGCGACGGCAATAGAGGATCGGAAAAAAGCAAACATCAGGCGGCAAACTCCACGCGCTTTATAACGTCATTTCAACTACGGTAGTCGCCCATGGTTTCGCAACCACAGCTGCGTCCAAAGACGACTCATGCGACACTTATGCTGAATTGGGAGGTATTCCCGGACGCGTCAAAGCCACAGCGGCTTAGCAAGGCGCATGGGCAGGCTGTTACGCGTTTACCAAACTGATACCATCCGACGTCTGATGATGGGGAGGACGCCATGGGAATGCGAGCGCGGATTGGATTCATTCTATCGGCGTTTCTGATCTTTCCGCCAGCGTGGGCGGGCGCGGACGAAACCTGTCCCAGAGCCGGAACGCTCGGCATCTCGCGTACCGTCGAAATCGACACGACAGGCGGCCCCGGATTTGGGACAGAGCATTACAAGGCCTACGACTTTCTGCAGGACAAGGAGGTCGTGCTGACCTTTGATGACGGGCCGCAAAAATACTCGACCGAAGCGGTTCTGAAAGCGCTCGCCGACGAATGCGTGAAGGCGACGTTCTTCTCTATTGGCAAAATGGCGCTCGGCTATCCGGAGATCATTCGAGAGGTCGCGAAAGCGGGTCATACTGTCGGCACGCATACGTGGAGCCACAAAGCCATAGGCAAGCTGAAGACGTTCGACGATGGAAGGGCCGAGATCGAACGCGGCATCAGTGCCGTTCATCGTGCCGTCGGTGGACCGATCGCGCCCTTCTTTCGCTTTCCGACACTCGTCGATACGCCGGAAGCCGTCGCGTATCTCGGGAAACGAAACATCGCGATGTTTTCGGCCGACATCGACAGCGTCGATTATCGCCGTCAGTCGGTGGACCATTTGATCAAGTCGGTGATGCAAAAGCTCGATAAGCGGGGCAAAGGCATCATCCTGATGCACGATATTCATAAGCGAACGGCTAAAGCGCTGCCGGTCATCCTCGCGCAGTTGAAAGCCAAGGGCTACAAGATCGTGCACATGACGCCGAAAGCGCCCGTTGTCACGCTTGCCGAGTATGACGAGACCATCGAGAAAGAAGCAAAGGGATTACCGCAGGTCGGCGCCGAGCGCCCGTTGTCGAGTATCGTGAAGACGGTCGGCGGAACACCTCCGAAAAACGAAGCGGCCGACTCCGCGTCAACCGAAAATGAAGAGTCCGAACCTGAGGGGATGCCTGCGTCGTCGCTTCCGGCCTTCCCGTCGGCTGCACCGCCTGCGACGGTGCCCGATGCATCGTCTCCGTCGCCGCCCGCATCGGGCTCTCTACCGGATAGCGAAAAACATTCCGAAAACGGTGCGCCGGACTCCGGCAGCGCGACGAATGACCCAGCGGTGCCCGCTGCCGGAATGTCATCGCGGCTTGCGACACAGCACACGGCCGACTCGGCGTCCGCGCCTCCGGGTTCAACGGCACCGGCATCACCGGCACAGGCGGCGTCCGTCGTACGCACGGTGTCGGCCGATGAAGTTCGAAACCAGGCGGCCGCCGAGCCTTCGCCGGGGAATATGGCTCCTGTCACCGCGCACGAAGCGCCTAAGGCGCCGCATAAATCGCTGATGGAGCGGGCCAAGGAGACGTGGAAATTGTGGTTCGGCGAATGAAGGGCCAAGCACCCGCAACTCCGCATGCATCGAGACAAAAAAGAAATGGGTGGCAGAGTGTGCCACCCATTTCTTTTTGGACGCCCTGCGAGGCCCCCCCGGACCCGCCGCAAACCAACATAAAGTACCGTAGCGCATGACAGCGCACTGGCTTTCTTCGGGCGTGCGCGATGCGTGAGCCATGAAACTCATGCAAAGCGTTACGGCTGCTTGTGGGTATTTCTCCCCCCAGCCAATCCCCCGATCAGCTGTCCCACGAGCAAAAGGCTATGTCAGAGATCCGGGTTCTTCCACAGAAAAGCGAATCACCGCGCGATGATTCGATGCACGTGTGGTGTTTTGGTTACAACAAAA
This sequence comes from Hyphomicrobium sp., assembly GCF_035548195.1. Classification (GTDB taxonomy): domain Bacteria; phylum Pseudomonadota; class Alphaproteobacteria; order Rhizobiales; family Hyphomicrobiaceae; genus Hyphomicrobium_B. The sequence goes on along the minus strand of NZ_DASZTY010000022.1, from coordinate 169,801 downwards.
CCTTTTGAGCAAAAGCCTGGGACGTGCGTCGCACGTCGACTATTCGGGGTGCTTCGCGCAAAGAGAAAGGGCCGCTTTTCGGCGGCCCCGTGAGATCGTTCGTCATGAAAGCGGAGTGCGATATCCGCGTCTATAGCCTCAGTTGCAATCCGGGAGATTTCCGGATGTAAGCCTGAGCGACCACGACATCGACCGCCTCAAGATCCCACTCGACATCGGATCACCTCCTCTCGGTTGTTGCTGATGAGAAGAGGCTCGCATTGTTCGCGCGATTTGGAAAGAGGGTTCCGGATATGGCCTATTTCTTTCCGCAACTTGCATAAGGTGGCTTTTCTCCTGCCACGACGGGGCAGACGCGAAACGGCACCATCTGCTTGAGGCGACCTTTCCACTTGGCTTCGTCAATCGTCAAATTTTCGGCGCTCGATGGCGTGCGTTCCGCCCACTGAATCGTGTAGACGGCTTTTGGCGCTTTGATCACCAACATCAATGCCGTCTCGCTATGTTTGTCCGGCCCTACTTTTCCGCAGCTTGCGATGGCGACGAAGCTGTCCTGGCCATCGATCTTCGTTGGTCCTAGCGGCTTGACCGCAAAAGTGTCCGGACACTGCCTCTGGATGCTGTCCGATATATGTGCAGCGATGAATTGCGCCGATTTGGCCGTATCGTTTTCGTCTTTGGCACCGCTTACTGTGATCATTTGCGACCAATTCTTCGTCGTTTCGCCTTTTGGAAAGGCGTCGCGAAAATACTGACCGGCGCTCGTATTTGCTTTGTTCATCTCGAATCCGGAGGGCAGAGTGAAGCCGACGAGCTGACCGAGCACCGGCTCGATAAATGCGGATGACGAGGCAGCCGCCAAAGCCGCGGTCGAGATCGACGCGAGAACCGCAGTAAAAAGAATGGCGGGCAAGGGAATACGCATGGGCAAAGACCTTTCGCTTCCGGGCGTCGCGACGGACGTAATACGTCAAGACCAGGTCCGTCTGATAGAAACGTCGAAATTCAACAAGGGCAACAGCCGCGAAGCCGCGGTCATGTCAACTGATGAATGACGAAGATGGCAAGAATGGCGAATGCCCAAAGATCGGTCCACAGCGCGACGCGCTCTTTAATGTTGCCTTCCCGGAAAAGGTGCCCGAGACCGGCCAACCCATAATAGAGCCCTGTGACGATTGCCGCCGGCACGAGCCACCTTGGCTCGGCCAGCGTGGCAAGCGATAGCGCCCCCATAGATAGATTGCCAAAGCCGACCTCCCGCACGATGGCATACGCCGCGGGAGCATCGATCTCGAAAATAGACTTCGCGGTGAACGCCGGTTGAAGCGTTTGCTTCATTCCGGCGATAAAAAGGCGGACGCCACAGGCCCAAAAGACAAACCATTTCCCGACAAGCCACAAAACGTCGACACCTGCCGACAACATCGCTTCTATGACGACGCTCGCAAACGGAAGTACGAAGAGTAGAAGCGCTATGATAATGAAATACATCTGCGTCAATCCCGATGTGTACGCATCTCCATCGCGCGGCCGAAACCGGCGAGCAGCGTGCCGAGCGCGAACAACGCAAGCACGATGTATTGCAGGTTATCCTCGACGCTTTCCTTGGCGATCATGAAATCGGAGATATTCGCATCCGCCGTCTTGAAGCGGTTCAGGCTTTCGTCGCGCGCAGTCTCGGCTTCCTTGATTTTCTCGGCCGGGACATTCAGTGCCTGCAATAGGATAATTCGATTATCGTGGACGGCTTTGATTTGAACTTGCGCAGATTGCTGAATGCTGAAGGCGGCGAGCCGCCATTCAATCTCGCGCTTCAACGGATCGAGATAGAACATCTGCGTCGCCGTCGATCCAAGCAGCAGCGCAATCCCAATCAATTCACCAAGCTGATAAAACCTGAACCCCATGGCGTCCCCCGCTGGCTGGTTTGGACGAGGAGTGCCCGAATACCTCTCGTCTGCGTGTCTACCGCGATCCTACCAAAAAGGTGTCCTCTGACTATGATTTTTGTGTTTTGACGGACGGGTTTTAGGTGTCATCGAAAATTAAGTGATCCCAGAATTCGTTGGCCTCGCGCAGGTAAGTATCCCAGCGATCTTGCAAATCGTCAGAGCTACCTAAGAATACCAAGCTGGATGCAGCTTCGATTTCAGACGAGAGCTTGAGGAAGCTGCGTGTTTCATTGAAGGTGGGTTGAGGGACTTGATCATAATCTTCAGCGTGCGCCAGAAATGAATTTCGCAAAGGCCGCAATTGCTGGCGGAACTGAAGGAGTCTGTCGTCAATAGGTACCGGTCCCGTCCAGTTCTTGGGCACCAAGCTTTTAATAAATTCTACCCTCTTTCTGACCAACTCGGCGTTCCGTTGTTTCCACTGGTCATCCCAATCTGGTTGCCAATTCAGCGCGCGTTCTACGAGCGCAGAGATAACGTCTTCGTGTTCAAGAAAGTTGGCCAACACACAAAATGTTTGGCGATCTTCTTTTTCGCCCGGTGGGTCAGATATCCGCAGAAGGCTTGATAACGTGTCTCGTACCAATCCTTTGATTAGGGTATTTGCGGTTTTTCCCAGACCGAAATGTCTGATGCTGTCACGTAACTGGGAACGGTGTTCCTCGTCGCGTCCGTTGAACGCTTCAACGATGCACCAAATTCGGGTGGCTGACCGGACTTCGTCTTCGAGCCGTTTGGAAATCTTAGCCCCTTCAGCTAGTCGTTGCCGAAGCTCGTTATCTTCCATAGATACGTTAACCCGCTTCCTCGCGATCTCTCTCGATGTACAACTGCTCGCCCATCTCCCTAAACTTCGCGCTCATCTCCAGCATCCCGGTCTCTTTATCGTTCAGCGTCGCCGCGTAGTCCCGCACGTCCTGGGTGATTTTCATCGAGCAGAATTTCGGACCGCACATCGAGCAGAAATGCGCGACCTTGTGGGCGTCCTTCGGCAGTGTCTCGTCATGGAATGACATCGCCGTGTCGGGATCGAGCGACAGGTTGAACTGATCCTCCCAGCGGAACTCGAAGCGCGCGCGTGACAGGGCATCGTCGCGAAGCTGCGCCGCTGGATGTCCCTTCGCAAGATCGGCCGCATGCGCTGCAATCTTGTACGTGATGACGCCGACCTTCACGTCGTCGCGGTTGGGCAACCCCAAATGTTCCTTCGGCGTGACGTAGCAAAGCATCGAGGTCCCGAACCAGCCGATCATCGCCGCGCCGATGCCGGAGGTGATGTGGTCGTAGCCCGGTGCAATGTCGGTCGTCAGCGGTCCAAGCGTATAGAACGGGGCTTCGCCGCACGCTTTCAACTGCTTGTCCATGTTGGCCTTGATCTTGTGCATCGGCACGTGGCCGGGGCCTTCGATCATCACCTGACATCCCTTGTCCCAGGCGACTTTGGTCAACTCGCCCAGCGTTTCAAGCTCGGCGAATTGCGCACGGTCGTTGGCATCGGCAATCGAGCCGGGACGCAGCCCATCGCCGAGCGAGAACGACACGTCATACTTCCGCATCAGATCGCAAATCTCGTCGAAGCGCTCGTAGAGAAAGCTTTCCTTGTGATGCGCCAGGCACCACTTGGCCATGATCGAGCCGCCGCGCGAAACGATTCCCGTAACGCGGTTGGCGGTCAGCGGTACGAACGGCAGCCGCACGCCCGCATGGATCGTGAAATAATCGACGCCCTGCTCGCACTGCTCGATTAGTGTGTCGCGATAAAGCTCCCACGTAAGCTTCACCGGATCGCCTCCGCATTTTTCCAGCGCCTGATAGATCGGCACGGTGCCGATGGGCACGGGCGAATTGCGGATAATCCATTCGCGCGTCGTGTGAATGTTGCGGCCCGTCGAAAGATCCATCACGGTATCGGCGCCCCAGCGGATCGCCCACACCATCTTTTCAACTTCCTCCTCGACCGACGACGTGACGGCGGAGTTGCCGATGTTGGCGTTGATCTTCACAAGAAAATTGCGGCCGATGATCATCGGTTCCAGTTCGCCGTGATTAATGTTCGCTGGGATGATCGCACGACCTCGCGCGATCTCGCTGCGCACGAATTCCGGCGTGATGTGCTCAGGTATGTCAGCCCCGAAATTCTCGCCATCGGCAAGCGCTTCTTTCGCTCGCGCGAGCGCAGTCTCGCGGCCGAGATTCTCCCGATGCGCGACGTAGATCATTTCCTTCGTGATGATTCCCGCTCGCGCATATTCAAACTGGGTAAGCGGCGTCGCCTTGCCGCTCTGAAATTCCCCTCGCCCTTGCGGGGAGCGGTTAGGGCTGGGGCGCGCCGGCTGGGGAGAAGTGGCACGCAACGGCCGACGCACGGTGGGAAACACCCGCGCTGCATGCGCGCCGGAGACGTTGCCGTTGTCTTCCGGCTTGATCACACGTCCATCGTACGTTTCGGTGCCGCCTCGTTCGACGATCCACGCGTCACGAATGCGCGGCAGCCCCTTCGCGACATCGATCGTAACGGAAGGATCCGTATAGGGACCCGACGAGTCATAGACGCGGAACGATGGCTCGTTTGCGTCGGTCAGTGCGATCTCACGAAAAGGAACATTGAGATCGTCATGTCCTTCGGGCGAAGAATAAACCTTCGTCGAAGCGCTTAGTGGGCCGACAGTCACTTTTGGCGTCTGGATATCGGCGGCGCGCGTGGGCTTATTCATAAGGATCTCCGTGGTACAAGTAGGCTAGCGGCCATGTTTGTGCAGAGTCGAAGCGATGGTTTCGACGAAATGCCGATGCGAATACGGTGTGTTGATCCAGGCGTCGTAGGCGAGATCGGAGATCTTCTCCGGGATCTCGTATTCATCCCATGCCGATACGAAAATGACCGGCGTGCGATCTCCGCGCTGCCGGATACGGCGCAACATCTCCGCGCCGTTCATCCTGGGCATTTTGTAGTTCAGAAGGATGATGTCGTACGACTGGCGAGAGAGGCATTCGATGCCTTCTAGCCCATCGAGCGCGATGTCCACGCGTCCGCTACCTTCCTGGCGCAGCATCAATGCGATCTGCCGCGCCAAGTCGTCGTGAATGACCAGCATCTGACGGTCGGCAATATAACTTGAATAGGATGCCATAACTCTCCGTCCCTTCGCCGGCATGATCCGGATCAGGTTCAAAGGGTGCTCGCGCTTGTTTGCGTGATCTCAGCCGGACAACCGGCGCCCCTCGGAAACGCAGCTATTGTTGCGCCGATGTTTGGAAATGGCAAGCGTAGCTGTGCGTCGAACTCTCGAACGTCGCGGCGCCACCCCGGCGTCGTTCCGTGTGTGTGGCGCGAGGGATTAGATCAACAAACCGTCATCCCGGCGCAGGCCGGGTCCAGCCAAACGTGAACATGACGGATGTGGATTACTGTCTGGGTGCCGACCTCCGTCGACATGACGTCAAAGGGGCCGGGACGACGTCAGAAAATTGGCCGACTGGGGATGTTATGTCCGACGAGAACCCCGATGCCACAAATTTGCTAAGCCGCAACCGCGTGTTTCGCAGCGTCGACCCAGCCTTTGATTTTCTCGATGTCCGGCGGGCGGCCTTCGCGCAACACCCGTTTGCCGGAAGAGGTTGCCGCGAACTTCAAAACATTTGCTGAAAGTATAACGGCATCGGCCTGTGCCACCGCCTCCGCTGTGCGGTATCCGGCCCCGACCAGAAGCTGCGCATGCGTGCCGCGAAGTCCGGGCACATCGATCACCATTTGCGCCTGGTCTTGCCAGTCCGTCAGCGTCTCGGCATCAAAATGCGGATCATCGAGTTGATCGGCAAGCTCGTGCGGATCGGAATCGAGAAAATCGCCGACCGTATGCACGCCGACTTCAGCAAAGCGTTCTGCCGTTTTCGGCCCAATGGACGGTGCAGCTTCGAGATCGTCGCTGGCGAACAGATATTTCTTTGAAGGTTCATTCCCGTGGTTGAGTACACGCTCTGGCACCGGCGGCGGCTGCGGAATCCGCGTCACGATGGTAGGCGGAACCGCATCTGGAACGACCTCATACCCATCGTGCGGCAACGCGGGTGGGCGCTGCGCGACGTCCGAGACAATGCCCGACGACTTAGCCACCGCAATTTCAAGCGCCGTCATGTCGGGCGTCGATGTGACGTGTTTCGACGTCGCTAGCGCGGGCGGCGCGGCTTTTGCCTGATCGCTGCCGGCGGAAAGTCGATCGGCGCGGGCCGCTTTCTGTTGAGCGAGCTTTGGAGCCAAGACCTCCTCACGATGCAAGTCGCGAATAGTGCGGTCGTCTTCGGATAAGGAATGTTCGACTTTCCCGGTCGTCATCAGCTCGTCGTAGATCGCCGCGACGAGTTTGCGGTCTTCGGCATTGGTCAGCCGCTTCTCGATGAACTTCCGCGGAATTTGCGTCATCGCCAGAAACGTTTCGGCGGTCAGCGATACATCCGGCGCTGCAACGCCAGATTCCGAGATCGCAGCATCGAGGACATTGCCGAAGCTCTTGGACGCGTAAATCAGTAACTCGGCGACGAGATTGCGCGCGATATCGTCGAGACCTTCTTCGGGGTGCGATGATCCCTTGTGAATGTCGTAATGCGCAATCAGCTTTTCGTAATAGCGATGCGAGAACTCCGCGCCGTCGCAAACGTAGTCTTTCAGCCAGTTCGGACCGGTCGGCCGCGGAGCTTCGAGACTCGCGAACCGTTTTTCACCGATTGCCCGCAACCCATCGTAAGACCGGTTGATGCTCCACTCCGTCGCGCGATGGATAGCGTTCTCGGCCTCGGTCTGGCCGGTATGGAATGGCATCACCGGATCTGTGAAATAATGGCTAAGCACTCCGGCTGCATAAGCCGCCTCGGCCCAATTGCCCGCCTTCAGCTCTGCAACCGTCTGCCCATACCACTCGTGCGCTTTTTCCGGCGCGCCACCCCAATAGTTGTCCGAAACATGCAGCACGTGGTTCTTGAAATCCTTGAACGTCTTGTCCGGCGCTTTCGAGCCTTCGAGATAGCGTTCGACGTACTTTAGGAATACGCGCGTCCAGTCGTCCTTGTCGGCGCGCGGCATCGCATTGAGCGCATCGAGCGCCAGCTTGTGGTGCGTGCCATTGGCGTGCGTGGCATAGACAATTCGAAAAAGCGCGGACATCACTGCCTCGGAGGTGGCCGGTATATCGACCTCAAGCTACGCGAGTCGCAGCCTTGCCTCGATTGCTCCGTGGACCGCCAAAGCAGTCATCAACGATTTTCGCTTTTTTGCCTGGCCCGCTTTTCCGAGGCCAGATCAATAATATCGGCGCTGAGCCCACGGTCATGCGCTATGCGCCGAGCGAGTTCGGCGCGCTGGCTAAGCCAGGTCACGTTAGGCTCCCGAAGTAGAGAAGTATCGGAAAGCATTCGCGTCAGCACGGCAGGCGTCAGCCCGCAAGCGTTACCGAGTGCGATAGCTTCTTCCCGCGCCACCGCGTGCGCCGCTTCGACATAGCCCATCAGTGCAGCGACGGCATGCGCGCTGCCGAGCGGCCCGGTGCGCTCTACGCTTCCGAGCAACGCAAGCACTTTTTCCGCAACGTCAACGGCATCGGGATAACCGCCGACGAAAATCTTGGCGCGCCCTTCGCCGGCGGCATCCACACCGCCGATAAGCGCCCCGTCGACGACGGCGACACCCCGCGTGCCGAGCAAACCCAGCAACGCCTGCAACTCGCGCGGCGTTCGGGCGCCGAGATCGACGACAACTGAGCCCGGCTCCATCTCAGCGCCAAAACCCATGCGATCGTTGTTGCCGACAAGCAGTTCGCGCAGCGTTTCGGTGTCGTCGATGGCGACCAGCGCGATCGCACATTCGGCAGCGATATCGGTCGGCGTCGGCGCTGGTTCGATCCGCTCGCCTCTCGCGACCACGGGCGAACCGCTAAGCCCGGTATAAAGTGTGCGATACCCGCAAGCTGCAATGCGGCGCGCGATGGCCGGGCCGTAATCGTCGTTGCCGATGACGCCGACCGGCTTCAGGTACGAAAGATCAGGATTGCCCATGGAAACTCCAGCTTGCGGCCGAGGCTAACGCCCTTCGCGCCACCACGCGAGCGCAATCAATGCAAGCAAAGCTGAAAGCGCCGCAAAGCCGGTAAACATCGGCGTCAGCTTCACGCCGCGCGTTAGGTAAGCCTGCCGATCTTTAAGGCCGAGCCAGCCGGAGCCTGCCATGACCTTTGCAGCCGACATCATCGAAATACGGGGAACATCGACGTTGGTCGCCGATCCGTTCTGGGTCCGCGTCCAGAAAACGCCGCCGCCTGTCGTATCGGCGATCGGTTTCATTTTGTCTTCCGTCGCCGTGACTTCGCTCATTTCGCGCGGATCTTCGACGCCCGCGTTGGCGACGGCCGTCAGTTGACCTGTCGTCGCCGACGTCTCGGCTTTGTAAAGACCAGGCAGTTTGACGTCGACTGTGGATCGCCAGACGCCCGGCTGGCCCGTCACGGGCTTGAGCGTGACGTCGGTCGTATCACCGCCCGGGCCGAGAACCTTCACCGGTCCGACCTTGTCCTCCATCGAGCGGCGTTCGAGCGTCAGCTTCATGCCTTTGGACGTCGCGATCAGGCGTTCTTCTTCGAGATCGGGCTCCTTCATCAGCCAATGCGAAAGCCGCCGCAGGAGATCGGTGTGTGGCCCGCCGCCATCGTATCCGCGTGCCCACAGCCACGCCTGATCCGAAGTCAGCAGCGCGACGCGGCCTTTGCCGTTGCGATCGAGAATGAGCAACGGCTTGTCCTCGGCCCCCGTCATGACAATGCGGCCACGTTTCGGCGTGACCTCCGCTTGCCGGAACCATTTTCCCCACGTCGGCTTCGGCGAGGCATCGGCGACGTTTGCCGAATTCCAGCCTGGAAGGCCACGCGTGACCGGATGCTTTTGCCCCTCCGGCGTAACCTTGGCGCGGAATGGCATTTCCAGCACACGCCCGGTCGGCGCTGCGGGGAGAACCGGCGCCAGAGGCGTGTGATAAATGCTGAACGCACTTGCATAGTCGTCGCCCGCCGCGACGAGCAGTGCGCCCCCGTGCTCGGTGACATACTTCGCAATATTGTCGTAGTAGAGCAGCTGCAAAATACCGCGATGCTCGTATCGGTCGAAGATGATCAGATCGAACTGGTTGATCTTCTCGGAAAAGAGCTCGCGTGTCGGAAATGCGATCAGCGACAGCTGATTGATCGGCGTTCCGTCCTGCTTCTCCGGCGGCCGCAAAATCGTGAAATGCACGAGATCGACCGCGGCATCCGACTTCAAAAGATTTCGCCACGTGCGTTCGCCGGGGTGCGGCTCACCCGAAACGAGCAGTACCCGCAGATTTTCGCGCACGCCTTCGGCGGCGACCACGGCGCGATTATTGGCTGTCGTCAGCTCGCCGGGAGTGGGTTGAAGCTCAATCTCAACGATGTTCGTCCCCGTATGAGGGATCGGCATGTCGATCTTGACCTTCCTGTTGATCTCGGTCCGGACCGTTTCGTCCGGCAGGCCTTCGCGGCGAACCTTAAGTGTCACGGCGCCGGATTCCGCCGTCGGCGCTTTACCCGTCTCGCGCACCGCCAGCTCGATCGGTCGCGACTGCCCGACAAGGCCGTAGCGCGGCGCTTCCATCACTTCGATGCGGCGGTCGAATTCGTCGGGCTTGCCTGTCAGCAGCGTATGCACCGGCGCATCGAATCCGAGCGACGCCGCCGACTTCGGCACGTCGTGCACCTGTCCGTCGGTAACGAAGAGCACGCCCGCGATCCGGTCCGGCGCCGTGTCGTTGAGCGCCGAATTGAGATCGGTGAAGAGATTGGTGCCCGGAGCCGCCTGCTCGCCCGGAACGCCGCCCGTCACCCATTTGATCTTGAGGTTCGGGATCTTCGCGAACTTCTTTTCGAGATCGTCTCGGATCGCCTGCATCTGCTGCGTCCGATCGGAAAGCTTTTGGCTTGGGCTTTCGTCCAGCACGACGATCGCGACGTTGGCGAGGCCCTCGCGCTGTTCTTCTTTCAGGATCGGGTTGAAAATCGCGCCGATTAACGCCGCGAGCGCCGCAAGCCGGAGCAACGCGCCGCGTGACCGGCGCATCAGCAGCACGACAACGAGGCCGAGAGCGACCACCGTGAGCGCGATCAGCACGGGCATCGGAACGAGTGGCGCGAATGTGATCGACCAGTTCAAATCTGACCTCTACTGACCTAGTCTTTCGAGCAATGCTGGCACGTGGACTTGGTCGGCTTTGTAGTTGCCCGTCAGCGCATGCATGACGATGTTGATGCCGCCGCGAAACGCCATCTCTCGCTGCATCTCGCCGCCCGGCACGACGGGATAGAGCGGCCGCCCGCGATCATCGAGCGCCCATGCGGCTGCGAAATCATTCGACGTAATCATGATAGAAGTGACGCCGTCCGATACGCGCGCCTTGTGCGTCTCGTTGTCGTTATGCGGCGTGGCTTCGACCCAAAGCTGTCCGCCGTCCCATCGGCCGGGAAACGACCTGAGCAAATAGAACGACTTCGTGACAACGTGATTTTCTGGGACCGGTTCGAGCGGCGGCACGTCCAGCTTGCCCAAGAGCCGTTGCAACGCCGAGCCCCCTTTGCCTGCGAGCGGCAAGGTGTTGCTGCCGCCCTGTCCGTAGTCGCGCGTATCGAAAATGATGAGCCCGCCTTCCTTCATGTAAGCGTCGATCTTGGCGATGACTGGATCGGGCAACGCTTCGGCGGACTCAAGCACGGGCCAGTAAAGAACGGGATAGAACGCAATCTCGTCCTTTGTGATATCGACGGCCGCGGGCTCACCCGGTTCGACGGCCGTTCGCGTTTCGAGCACGCGACCGAGGCCCTGCAGGCCGGCACGGCTGGTTTCATCGGTCTCGCGGTCGCCGCTGAGAACGTAGGCGAGCGTTACTTTGCTCGTCGCCTTGATGGCCGCTTTGTCTTTCTCCGATAGGTTGCCTGGCCGCACGATCTCGATGCCGTTCGGCGACTGGGGCCGTGCGAAGTTATCGAGCTGTTGGATTTCCGGTTGCTGAAAATCCTCCGGCGAGAATTCCTGCGCCTTTGCGGTGCCGGGGAATGCGGCATAAGCAAGTGTCGCAAACATGATGGCTGCAGCCGCGCCGGTCCTCGTACGCGAACGAGGGCGCCGCGCGAACACTCCTGCCAAGCCGCCCGCCTGCAAAACGAGAACCGCGAGAATGTCCGCGAACAACAGCGCGAGAGCAATGCCAAGCAGCGTCGGTTTCAGCGGCGTGCTCGCCGCATTCTCGTATGAAAGCCGCGTCACCGATGCCGGCAGAGCGGGGAACGGAGTAAGTGTGCTTTTCGGCGTCAGCACGTTGAGCGCGCGAGGGCTCGCCGACTGTCCGTAGTAGCCGGGTGGATGATCGAAGCTCGGCTCGGTTTTTTCGAGTTCCGATGCTTTAACAGGCTCCGCTGTCGGCGGCGGCGCGCGCAGCGTCCCAAGTCCGTCGAGCGTTTTCAAAGGAGCAAGCACATTGGCGTCGCTGTTGGCATTCGCTGCGCCGTTCGCAGTTGCTTCGGCCGATGCTTTCCCCTGCTGGACGGAGGCGCCGATCGCGCCCATCGTCGAAAGGCGGCGCAGCATATCGACGAACAGGCCTGACATCGGCAGGTTCGACCAATCTGAATTCGCCGTGACGTGGAAAAGAACCAGCCGTCCATTGCCGTGCTTCGTCGCGGTGACGAGCGGTGTGCCATCCTTAAGCCGCGCCCAGATCTCGACCTCGGGTGTCAGCTCGGCCGGATCGGCGAGCACCTGCCGGTTGACGGTCACGTCCTTCGGAATTGTCAAACCCGAGAACGGGCTATTCTCGTCGAACGCCGCTAGCGGTTGCGGTGTCGACCATGACAACGCGCCGCCGAGCGAGCGTCCCCCGGTGCGTAGCGCAACCGGCAACAGCTCGTCGCCTGACTTTTCGAGCCGCGGGCCGGCAAAGCGAACGAGCAGTCCGCCGCGCTTTACGAAGTCGTCGATCTTCTTCGCGGTATCGCCCGTCAACGTTCCGATGTCGGCAAGCATTAAGACTGAGATATTCTGCTTGAAGACGGTGTCGAGCCCTTCGGAGAGATTGGCGTTCTTTGCGATCGCCAAATCGGCATAAGGCTTCAGCGCCTTCTCGATGTAGTAGAGCGGCGCAAGCAAAGGCTGCGCCTCTTCGCGGCTTTCGCCTGAGAGAAGGCCCACGCGATGCCATTGCGTGGCCGCGTCGATGAGACTGACGCTGCCTGCGGAACGCTCGTTGGCAATTTCAATCCGCGCCACTTGGTTGCGCAGTTCTAGCGGTAGATCGAATGCCACCGTCGCCGATCGCTGGCCCGCCGCGAGTTTGAAAGGTGCTTCGCCCAACCGTTCGCTGCGCGCCGAGTAGGCATAGACGCTGCCTTGCCTGGCAGCATCGCCGGGCGAAAACACGGTCGCTTCGAGTTTGCCTTTTTCACCGAGCTGCGCCGCAAGCCCAAGTGCTTCGCGCCCCTTGGTTTCATCGAGCACTGCGAACGTGCCGTTGCCGGCGAGGCTCGCGAGTTTCATCGCGATATCGCTCACATCCGACTTATGATCGATGCCGTCCGGCAACCAGATGATGCTCGGATTTTTTGCGCCCGCCTGATCGAGGGTCGTTTTGAGCGCAGCGACGGCGGCCTCGCGGTTCGGCGCGAACGGTTCGAGTGTCAGCGCTGCGGCGGTGCTTCGGGCATCGGCAGGTGATTGAATTTTGAGGACGGGCAACTTCATCGTAGCGGCCGTTCCGGCAATTATAACCGGCCGCCCCTTGCTTTCGGCCTGCCCGATGATGCGGTCGATCATGTTGACGCGCTCGGGCCAACGCGAAGCCGCGGCCCAGCCGTTATCGACAAACACAACCACCGGCCCGTCGCCCGAAAGCGCTGCATCCCGCGATGGATTGAGTACCGGCTCCGCCAGCGCCAGGATGACGAGCGTCGCCGCGATCAGCCGGATCAAAGTCAGCCACCACGGCGTTTTTTCCGCTGTCTTTTCCTCATTTTCGAGGCCGACCAAAATGCGCGTCGGAGGAAATTCGACCTGCGTCGGACGCGGCGGCACCGCGCGTAAGAGCCAGTAGATAATCGGCAGCGTCACGAGAGCGGCGAGAAGCCACGGATTGAGAAAGGCGAGGGGGCCGAAACTCATGATGCGCGCTCCGTCACATCGGAGCTGGCGGACATCCACTTATAGCCGCTGGCCGAACCCTGCAGGCGCATGAGCAGTGACAGGAGCGGTTCGGAGGCGGAACGATCGGTATGATGGGTCAGGAACGACCAGCCGAACCGCTTCGCCATTTCGGCAAGCTCGGCGCGATGCGCTTCGAAGCGTGCGCGATATTGCGGCCGCAATGCTTCAACGCGATCTGCAACCCACCGCTGCTCGCCTGAAGGGCTTAGAAATTCCGTGCGCCCGTAGTAGGGCAGCGTTTCTTCGGCCGGATCGATGACCTGCACCATGTGTCCGGCAACGCCATGACCGGCGAAACCTTCCAGCCGTTCACGAATCTCGCGCGTGGGTGTCAAGAAATCGCTGATCAGAATTAGTCCTGAAAAACGGCCAAGCGCCGCTTTGGGCGGCAGGCCCGAGCGCGCCAAATCGGACTCGGCGTTCGCGACGATCGTCTCGGCGATACGCGTTGCGGCGTTGCGATTGGCGGTTGGGGATGTCTGCGCCAGTAGCGCCACCCGTTCCCCGCCGCGTACCAGCAACTCGGCCGCAGCAAGTGTCAGCACCAGCCCACGATCGCGCTTCGAAACTGGCGCGATATGGCTCTGAAAGTTCATCGATGGCGAAATGTCCGGCCAGAGATAGAGCGTGTGCGCCGCCTCCCACTCGCGTTCGCGGATAAAAAGATGATCCGAACTCGCCGACCGCCGCCAGTCGACAAGCGTCGCGTTCTCGCCCGCTTGATACTGGCGGAACTGCCAGAACGTTTCGCCCGGACCCGCGCGGCGGCGTCCGTGAATGCCCTGCGCCACGGTCGAGGCGATCCGGGCTGCTTCCATCAAAAGCTCCGGCATGCGATCGACAAGTCCGACCGCCTCGCGCTCCAGCGCCAGGACGTGACGGCTTTCGGTGCCGACGCTGGATCGTTGCCCTCGTGGGCCCGCCATGCGCGATTACTCCACCGACGAAGCGAGGCGCGCAATAATATGATTGAGATCCTCGCCCTCGGCGCGCGCCGCGAACGTCAAGGCCATGCGATGCTTCAGGATTGGCTCGGCGAGCGCGATCACGTCGTCGACTGAAGGCGCGAGGCGCCCGTCGATCATCGCCTTGGCGCGCACGGCAAGCATGAAGGCCTGACTGGCGCGCGGGCCTGGACCCCATGCAACGAAGCGATCGGTCTCTGGATTGGCGCCGGTGCCCGGGCGCGCCGCGCGCACAAGTTTCAAAATCGCATCGACGACTTTATCGGGGACCGGGATCTGCCGCACGAGCCGTTGCGTCGCCATCAGATCTTGCGCCGAGATCACGGCTTCGACTTTTGCGGAATCGGTGCCGGTGGTCGCGTAGAGCATGCGGCGCTCTGCATTGAGATCGGGATAGCCGACATCGATCTGCAACAGAAAGCGGTCGAGCTGCGCCTCGGGCAGCGGATACGTGCCTTCCTGTTCGAGGGGGTTCTGGGTCGCAAGCACATGGAACGGCGCCGGCGTGTCATGGCGCTGCCCGGCAACGGTGACGTGATGCTCCTGCATCGCCTGCAACAGCGCCGACTGCGTCTTCGGCGAGGCGCGATTGATTTCGTCCGCCATCAGAAGCTGCGTGAAGATCGGACCTTTGATGAAGCGGAACGAGCGCCCGCGGCCAGGTTCTTCTTCCAAAACTTCCGAGCCGATGATGTCCGACGGCATCAGATCGGGAGTGAACTGAATGCGTTTGGCATCGAGCCCAAGAACCTTGCCCAAAGTCTCGACTAGCAGCGTCTTGGCCAGTCCGGGCACGCCGATCAGCAACGCATGTCCGCCCGACAGGATCGTGACCAGCGTCCGCTCGATGACCTCGTCTTGTCCGAAAATGACGGACGCCGCAGCTTTGTGGGCGCGCTGCACGCGCTCCGCGGCAGCTTCGAGCCTGGGCACGATATCGGTATGGGTTTCGACGACATTGCTCATGGACAGAATGGCCTCGCTCGGCAAATAGCGTATTGGAAACAAAGGGCCGAGCTATGGCGTTCCCGGCAGCGCCTTGAGCCTAGACGATCCCGCCCGGTCCTCATAGGGTCAAGTGAAGGTTACGTTAGGATAAGGCGCCAATTCGACGGATCGCAGCGCCGGACGCAGATGCCCGATAATACTCATGAAAAAGCCGGTATGACCGACAGTACCAAAACATCATCCACAGGTCTGGAAGCATTGACGCGGGCCGCGGCCGAAAGCGACAAGGCGGGCGCTCGTCCCGTCGAGAAATGGAATCCGCCCTACTGCGGCGATATCGGCATGAAGATCCGCCGTGACGGTGTCTGGCTCTATCAGGAAAGTCCCATCGGACGGATCGCACTCGTCAAGCTATTCGCGTCGATCCTCAGGAAGGACGAAGACGGCAAGACCTATCTGGTAACGCCTGCCGAGAAAGTCGATGTCGAAGTCGAGGATGCTCCGTTTCTCGCTGTAGAGATGGCCGTGTCGGGCGAGGGCCGGAACCAGATGCTTACGTTTCGCACCAACGTCGATGATGTGGTAACGGTCGATGCCGCGCATCCGCTGCGCTTCCAAAAGACAAAACCCGAGGGCGGCCTCAAACCCTACGTCCTTGTGCGCGGACGCCTGGAAGCGCTCTGCACGCGCGCGATTTACGCTGAACTTGTCGAACTGGCCAAGCCGGAGGACGCCATGGGCGAGGTCATCGGCCTTTGGAGCGGCGGGCTATGGTGGGAGATCGCCGCATCCGCCTGACGCGCATCGGGCTTGAAGCGCCACGCGGCTTTTCCGTCAGCGTTTCTTTTTTTTCGGCTGCGGCGGGTTGGCGGCCTCTCGTGCCAGCCGCTCGGCGCGAAGGCGTTCCGTCTTGGCGCGAACAGCCAATCTTTCCGCTTCATGATCCTTCATCGCCTGCGACGCCTCTTGCGCCCGGCGCAATTTGATGGCGGCGGCGGTCGACACGTGTTTGGATGCAATCGCCAAGCGAAAATCCTTCAAGTCCGAATGAAAATAAAAACCCGCGGCCGACGAAGCGGGCGCGGGTTCGTCGATCCGGCTGTTCCGCGGCAGAACCGGGGTCAAGCCAAATACGTCAGTTCAAAATTAAGGTCACGCCGCCCGCAGATTGTCCGCGGAAGACTTGCCGCTGCGGCGGTCAGCGACGATCTCGAATGAAATCTTCTGGCCCTCGTTGAGGCTGCGCATGCCAGCACGCTCGACGGCGCTGATATGTACGAAAACGTCGTTGCCGCCCTCATCCGGCTGGATGAATCCGAAGCCTTTTTGGCTGTTGAACCACTTCACGGTTCCTGTCTGCATAGAGAAGTATCCTCGATTAGATATGCGCTTTTGCCTTCCGACGAGTGCCGGGAAAGACAGTCGAGATTTTTTGGAAGGTCGTCGGTCAGGCGCGCACTTCGCGGCGAGGCCAAGTCGTTTTCAGCGAAGCTCGAACACGCCCAGCATAGTGAAGGCCGTTCTTTATTGCAAGTTCTGTCGTTACGAACGGGATAAATTGCGCCACATTTCACTTGGTTCGAGCCCGCCGATGCAAAAGGCGGGCATCTTTTTCGTGAAAAAAGGGGGCGTGCGCAATGCTCACGCGCACAGGGAAGTGCGGAGCCCGTACGGTCGCCTGCGCTAACCGACCGGGGGAGGGTGTCGGGGGAGAATGTAGGAGTGGCATTAAGATAAAGCCTTCGCATGCCGGGTATCAATCTAGGCCTATCGAAATACTCCGACTCGTCCGAGGGCCGATTTCGCCAATTAACATACCCGCAACAGATATATTTATTTCTTCCGCGGGCTGAAGGATAATCCTGCGGAATTCGCGGGGTCCCAAAAAATGAAACGCCTTCCAATTATAATCGTATCGATGCTGGTGCTGTCGGAAAGCTGCAGCGCAGGTTTGTTATGCACTCCAAAGGATAACAACGCACGCATCCTGAGCGCGCCGAAACCCAATGCAATTGATACGCAATGGACTGGCGATAACTATATCGGAACGGGATGGTCGTTCTATGTAAAGCAAAATATCCAATCGCAAACGGGCACATTCGCAAAGGGTAATTTGCACGGGACACGAGGCGGCATAGCGCAAAAAGACGTTTACGTCCTTCTCTCGGAATGGAATTGCGCCGAGGCCGGCGAAGAGGTCACCGAGGGAATAGAACGGGTCGATGCTGAGCCGACGGAAAAGAGCGCCAGCCCGCCCGCAATTCGGGAAATAGGCCTACCGAAAACTTTTTCCGTCGTCACTGAAAAGGGTCGCCGTGTCCGGCTTCGCGTTACGAAATTCGGAAGGATCGTTTCCCTGTCGAAACGGCTTCGGAAAACGAGAGGCAAAGACACCACCAACGAGGACATTCGAGAGTACCGGATGACTTACCGGATCGACCCGGCCAACAGGCTGCCCAAGCAGGAGGGGGCCACCATTGGTTACGAATTCCGATTACCCAGAATTCTCCGCGGCGACCGGCTGGTGGTGCATTATAAGACTTCACGTCCTTACGAAGTGGCCAATGGAGGGACAGCCTGGGAAGATATTGATGCGCCCTGGATATTCGATTCGTCCTATTCGGGATCCATTCGAACGCTCTTTACCGAGTTTCGTGGCCCGCAGAACACCGAACATCTGGGAGAGTGGGAGGTGGGCTTGGCAGTCAATGGCAAGACCCTCGTCGCGCGTAAATTTAAATTGTTTGATCCGGAGGGGCGCGCCAAACCGCCAGGGATTGTCGACGTGCAACAATCTGCCGGTTCTTTGTCAGATCTGATCGGGGTATGGGCGCATTCATCCGCAGACTGCAAACTTGCCAATAGCGGCGCGCTCGACAAGATGAGCCGCTTCGATTCCAAGCGCTATCAGGTCGTAGGAATTTGCGGCGGCGGAATTGAATATCTTCAAAGGGCCTTTAGTTGCGACGCCTCGAACGTAAAAAAGGTGGGAGATGTTCTCGACGTCGAAACGTCATGCCGCCTCAAAGACTACGATCCGGAAAAGAAAAACATACATATACAAGTGCGCAATACGAATTCCGTTCGGTTTTTGGACAGCGGATTTGAGATCACCGGCGATTACGTTCGATGTATAAGCGCATATGCGTGTAATCGAAACTGAGCACGAAGCTGCAAAGAGCGTCAGTCAGCAACGGCTCTTGGCCGCGGTAGCGAAATTATCCCCGCCCAATGTCCCGCGGGCTCACTTCGTTCCCACGCGGTCTGCAAGGGCGTGTTTCAAACACGGTGAGAAATGCAGGCATCGCATAGGCGTGCCGCGCGGCGGGACAAAGCGCATCGGTATGGGCGGCGCTTCCGACGCAGACAATGAGCTCGGCGCCTGGGCGGTTGGTCGCGAATTCGCAGGAGACGCTGCGAAAATGGTCCCTTAACAGCCCCAGTCGCCAGCTTCCCTGAAGTGCGCGTCGAGATGATGGAATGTCTCCGGAAGCCGCCGGCGACCTGGCCCAGTGAGCATCCTAACCTTAAATCCGCTGGCGCAGTAGCGTCGCCATGTAGGCTATTGACGATAGATTTGCTTCACCTTCGTATGACGACAATACGCCGAACAAGCCAAGGGATCGTCAGTGTCCGTATTCGATGTCGGGTCCATCATTTTGGTCTTGGCAACTGTCGTCAGCATTATCAATGAACGCTATTTCGGATTGCCCCGGGTTATCGCGCTCTTGCTCGGGTCGTTGTTGCTATCGCTGACTGTGATCGTTGCCAGCCATCTCGTCGGCGGCTTCCAATTTGAAGGGCTATTGCAAAGGCGAGTTGACAACGCTCACCTGCATCGCATCCTGCTCGGCGGCATCCTCGCACTCCTGCTATTCGCGAGCAGTTTGCAGGCCAATCTTCACGATCTGCGCGTCAATGCGGTGGCGGTGTTCTGCCTGGCGACGATCGGCGTATTTATCTCGACCGCGATTTTCACGTTCGCCATTTGGGGCGTGGTTCACGCGTGTGGACTGGCGGTGCCGATCGCGTGGTGCTTCGCATTGGGCGCGATACTGGCGCCGACCGACGCAGTGGCCGTCGAAGGTTTGTTGAGAGGCATACCCTTACCGGCCTCACTTAAGGCGATGATCGTTGGCGAAAGCTTGTTTAACGACGGCACGGCTTTGGTCGTATTTCTGTCGGCACTTGCCGCAATCGCTGGCGAGCACAACGTCCTCGGGCACGGACGCGTGCTATGGGCGATGCTTGTTGAAGGCGGCGGCGGTATTGCAGTCGGTCTCGCAACGGGACTTCTCGCATGCTTCGTGATGCGCAGCATCAGGGACGACGAAATCGCAGTGTTCACGTCGCTGGCTTTAGCACTCGGAGCATATCGGCTTGCGCTCACCCTCGGACTTTCGGGTCCGTTGGCTGTGGTGGTTTGCGGCATCGTTCTCGCAAACGGTCAAATAGCGCGAGGCGGCGAACGAGACCGCCGCGGCAAGATCAATGTATTCTGGTCAATGATCGATAGCTTCCTTAACACTTTGCTTTTCGTCCTGCTCGGCTTCGAGATTCTCGCCATGAATATGTCGATGCTAGCGATGTTCGCGGCGATAGCGGCCATCCCGGTGGCTTTGATATCGCGCTTCATAAGCGTCGGGCTTCCGTTGTGGCTTCTGCGACTGACGCCGGGCGATACCCTTCGATCGACCTCACTTCTCACCTGGGTCGGATTGCGCGGTGCGATCTCCGTCGCATTGGTTCTGAGCCTTCCCGCCGGTCCCTATAACGATATTCTGGATGCAGTCTGCTACGCGGTCGTTATCTTCACCGTCGTCGTCCAAGGCCTTCTGACGCCGCGTGTCGTCGCGGCACTCTATAAGGAGGGTGTGTAATGCTTCGACCGGATAGATCTTTACCCGCGCCCTCGCTGCAGCCAGAGGAAGACGAAACCGATGATTGGAATGAGAATGTCGGTGTAAAAAATCACGCCCGCATTGCCGGGTGCGAAATTGTGCGCCGTCACCATCTGGTAGACGTGTCCTCCCGCCGCTCCGAGCAAAAAGCAGGCACTTCCGATGACCGCGGCGAGGCGAAGATCGTAACTGCCACGCCAGGCGAGAAAACCGAGTGACGCAAATCCGAGACTTGCGAAAGCGACCTCAAGTTGAAAAGGACTGTCGGCCCAGCCGATGACCCGCGCCGTCATTTCACCGAAAAACGCGTGCAGCACGAAATTGTAAAGGAAGCTCACGCCAATCGAGAAAAGCAGAAAATAAGAGAACAACGCCTCAACGATGATAGAACTGGTCAGAGGTTCGCGACTCCGCCACAGCGCAACGACCGCGACGATCAGGCCAAGAACGAGAAACGTAAGGGTGAAATTGACGAGAACAAACCGAATAAGATCCTGCATGATCCGAGCCATGGTAAGCAATTGAACCGAGGCGAACAGATGCGCGTTAAAGGTCGATGAACGGTTGGATTGGCAGTTTACACGATATCGCGCTGGCATCCAGAAAAGTACCGGCATGGGTCCGCTATCTAGTCACGATAGCGGCCGTCGCCATTGTGATTTGGGCATGGGTGCAAACAGGCTCGCACGCCCAACATTATCCATTTTTGGCTTTCATTCCCATCATCTTCGCTTGCGGCGCGTTTCTTGATCGCGGCAACGGTTTTCTCGCGACCATCCTGAGCGCTGCGCTATGCGATTACTTCTTACTGGAGCCGGTCGGCTCGCTGACCATCGCTAACGGCGACGACCAAATCGCACTGGCTCTGTTCGTTGTGGTCGGAATGCTTATTGCGGCTGTTGTGGAGGCACTGCACAAGGGGCTGGTCGACCTCGCGATTGAGCATGAGCGCGCGCAAACCGCTCTGAATGAGCGTGATCTTCTGTTGGAAGAGCTTGCGCATCGCACGCGCAACGATCTGGCCAACGTCGTGACGTTGTTGAATTTGCAGGCGCGCACGTCCGAAGGCGCCGCGCGAGAGGCGCTTATTTCGGCGGCCGATCGCGTACAGACCATCGCACGAATGCACAGACGTCTCGAAATTCATAACGATCGTGTCGTCGTCGATACGAAATCGTATATTGGCGAGCTTTGCGGCGATCTAAAGCTGTCACGCCTGGCATCGCGACCGATCGCTCTCGAATGCGAAGCGGAAAGTCATTCGATCAGCATCGAGAAAGCCGTTCCGCTCGGCCTCATTGTCAATGAGTCGGTAACAAACGCTGCCAAGCATGCATTTCCCGGCGAACGTCGAGGAACAATCGCCGTGCGCTTCGTGCGCGGCGAAAATGCTTATGTCCTAACCGTCACCGATGACGGTATCGGAATCGGAACGGCCGGGACGGAAAGCGGCATGGGCAGCCGGTTGATGCAGATGCTCGCTGCGCAACTCGGAAGTCATGTCATTATCGAACAGCGTAATCCCGGCACCTCGGTCGTCGTGACCATTGCCGTGAAAACCGCGAAATGATGGGCGCCGAAAGCTACGGCCGCACATGAACGACCCCGGTCATATTGGGATGCAAGCGGCAATAACATTTGCTTGTGCCCGTGCTCGTAAATTGAAGCCTGGCCGACTTGCCGGCGCCGATCAGGATGTCCCAACCACCGTCGGCCGCAGTCGCGGTGTGGTCGATAAAGTCCCCATTGACCCACTCCACCGTATCTCCCGCTTTGATCGTTATCTTGGCGGGCGAGAACGCGAGGTCAGTGATTTTGACCTGCACGGTCTCGCCCGCGGCCCCGGCGCGAGCGCCCACGATTTGCAGCACGAGAAGCACCGCTGCTCGCCACATGAAAGTTCGCATCGGGACCATCCTCGGCCTCTCCGTCGTCGCGTACAATACCGCGCGCGACCCGGTAAAGGCGGCGGTTATGAATTTGAATGATCGAACGAATGGCGGCCTCGTCCTTTTGCGAAGCCCGCCGAATAAGGTCGGCGTCCGCCGGTCGAGAAGCTGCCTCCGGCAACGATTGAGCCATCCCGACATCCTCCTGCTTCACTGGGTGAGCCATTGGATGCGACGTATCGCCAAAGGTTCCCGGAATTTGCAGCAATCGGCAATTTACCGCTTTTCCGAAGCCTTGGATGCGGAAACTAATGGACTTTAAATTCGCTGCCGATCAGCCTCAGCTCTGCTGGCCGAATGAGTTCCGAGTGTGCGACCGTCACCCGAAAGAGCTTGCCGTCGAGTTTCGCGGTCCAGAAGTCCAGAAACGATTTGAGCTTCGGAAAGCGCGGTGCGCAGTCGTACTCTTGCCAGATGTAACTTTGCAAAAGTGACGGATGGTCCGGAAGGCGATAGAGAATTTCTGCAGTCGTAAGACTGAAGCCGGCGAGTTGGGCTTGAAATCCCCGATCGTAGGCAACTTCCCTGTTGGTCACTGAGCAATCTCCCTTCAAAAAGAGTGATTGGCGCCCCCCTAGAATGATGATGATCAAACGAGAATCGTTTCTTGTCCAGACGAAAGATGAAGGCTTTCAGTTTGTTAGCACCGTATGCTGATGAGTGCTGGGATGGGCTTGATGGTATCCCGTTCGCAAGCTCGCCGTGTCGCGCAGCTCTGCCAGGTCGGATATTCGCGTGATGCTTGAGACAGCGCTCAAAAGTCTGACGACATTCTTCGCAACAATCGGTCCGATCGAGGCGGCTGTTCTGTTCGCGACGCTCACGCCGAAGATGCCGCGGCCCGAACGTCAGATGATCGCGGTGCGGGCCACAATCATCGCGTCGGCGATTCTTGCATTCTTTACGCTGCTCGGTGGTCCGATCTTGAGCGAGCTTGGCGTTTCGATTGCGGCGCTACAGGCAGCCGGCGGCATAATTCTGCTGATGATTGCGCTCGATATGATTTTCGCGCGGCCCGGCGGCGCCATCAAGTTGACGCCATCCGAAGGTGCCGAAGCACAAACGCGCGACGATCTTGCTGTATTTCCGCTCGCAACGCCGTTGCTTGCAGGACCCGGCGCGATGAGCGCCGGAATTCTGTTAGCAGCGAATGCCAGCGGCGAACCGTTTGGCCTCGCGATCGTCACCGGCGCGCTCGTGTGCATCATGGGGGTGACGCTCGTGCTCCTGCTTCTTGCACAGGAACTGAATCGGATCCTTGGCATTACCGCGCAGCGCGTGCTGATCCGCGTCTTCGGAATTCTGCTGGCCGCAATTGCAATGCAAGCGTTGTTTAACGGCGTCAAAGCCTCGGGCCTGATCCCCACCTGAATGCAGCCCCGCAATTATTGAACGGCCGTTAGTGGCTCCTTAACGCCTCGATGTTTCAATCCGGCACATCGGATTCTGTTTCGTTGCGTTCTTGTAGCGTTGAAGGCGTGAAAATGTATGCGTTTGCTGCCGGCCGATCGCCGGCTGAAGTCGCTCGTGCGGCGATCGTGCCGCTGCTTTTTGCAGTGGCGGCGTTAGGACAAGGCGGCTGCGCGGCCGACAATGGGGCGCAGTACGCCACAGCTCCCGCAGTCGCAGCGTATTCGCAACAGGTCGCAGCCGCTGTGCAGGTTGAGAGCGACGGACTGCCCTCGCAACCAGCCCCGTCGGCGCGCATACGTCAGATGCCGGATGATCCCTCGGAACCCTTCAGCCGCAATTACGGCGGACCGAATCCCGCATCTGTGACGGCGAAGCCTGACGCGACGGCAGAGGCGAAAATGACCGCCCCGCAGCCTGCGATTCCCGCCGACTTGCCGCCTGCATTCCGAAGGCAGCTGGCGCAAGCCGGATATGTTATCGAATAGCTGATAAGCAACAGGCCCATCGTCCGATGCTTGGTGTCGTGCTAAGCGGAAGCATGCCCAGCCGCGTTTCGATCCGCCGTTACCTCGACGTCCCCCCGACGCCCGCGCGCGACAATGCGATAGACGAGATTTTCTTCGAGGCGAGCAGCACGAAGTCTTTTGAAAGCGATCACGCACGCATTGCTTTTCGAGACCGATGGCTCGGACGATATCTTCGCGACGATCCGCAATTCACATATCTCGCAATGACGGGCGCGGGCGAGGTGGCGGGTTACCTTGTCGGATCGCTTGCTGACCCGGCATCGAGCATACGCCTCGCCGAAACAGGTTACCTCGCGGACTTCCGCGATCTGGCGAAACACTATCCGGCACATTTGCACGTCAATCTCGCCCCGCCGTACCGTCGTCTCGGCATCGGAGGACGGTTGATTGACGCGTTGGTTGCGGATGCCCGACAGGCAGGCGCGTCCGGCGTTCATGTCGTCACAAGCGCCGCATCGGACAACGTGCGCTTCTATAACCGCAACGGCTTCTGTGAAGCTGGAAGAGGAGGGCCGAACAACGCGCTGGTGTTTCTCGCGCGGAAGCTCGCTTGAAATAGTCCGGCCGCCGACGAAAATTTTTACAAACGAACGGCCGGAAAGGTGCTTGGGGTCGTCTAGGACAAAAGAAAACTCAGTTTGCGAGTTCCGGGAGCTGCGGCGGCACGACGAATCCGATTGGCTCCGATTTTTTCACCATCGTGCGCGGATCTTCTTTCGTACGGCGCGACTTGCCTTCGAACATCGCGCCCTGCTCGATCGACAGCGATTGATGATAAATGTCGCCTTCGACCTGACTCGTCGTCTGAAGCATGACGCGGCGTCCATGCACTGAGCCGACGACGTGACCGCGAATGACGATTTCCTCGGCAGAGATACTGCCCGTTATGGTCGCGCCGTCTCCGACGACGACATGGCTGCCTTCGATATCGCCTTCGACGATGCCATCAACCTGGACCTCGCCTTTGCAGATCAGATTACCTGCAATCGTAAGGTCACTGCCGATGATCGAAACCGACTTAGCAATTTCGGGCTGCGGCACGGAAAGAAAGGAGCGGGGCTTAATCGCGGGAGGCGGCGACTTTGTTTCCAAGGCTGACGCCGTCGTCTGCGATTTCAACGTCTCGGAGTCTGAGCGACGAAAATTCGGCAACATCGGCAATCTTTCCTCTGACACAACTTAAGCAACGCCGGACTCGACTTGGCCGCGAACGGCGGAAGAGCGATATGATTCGCGTAACACCTTTGCCGCCAGGATTCAGCCTAGACCCAAAGCAAATCCACCGTAAATCCCCAGATTTGTGCGCGGCCTCTACAATCTTAGGGGGACACTGTGGCGGAAGATCAACGATCCGGCCTGCGGGCGGATTTTTTACTCAGGTTGCCTAATGCTTTGACCGCAGCGAGAACGTCCTCCGCATGTCCGGGGATCTTGACCTTGCGCCAGCTCCTGACGAGCTTGCCCTTGGCATCAATGAGAAATGTCGAACGCTCGACGCCCATGTATTTCCGGCCATACATGCTTTTTTCGACCCAGACGCCATACGCTTCTACAACCGTCTTCGTGTCATCGGACAGAAGCCTCACCGACAAATCGTATTTGTCTTTGAATTTCTGGTGGCGAGCGACGCTATCGGGCGAGATGCCGACGATCTCGGCGCCTGCCTTGGAAAAATCGTCCGCGAGGCAAGAAAAGTCCTTGGCCTCCTGGGTGCAGCCCGATGTGTCGTCTTTCGGGTAAAAATAGACGACCACGGGCCGGCCTCTGAATTCCGAAAGTCGCACCGGCGAACCGGTGTCATCCTGCAACACGAAATCGGGTGCTGTTTCGCCGTCTTGGACCATCTTGAAAGTGCCTTTCTTTTGTCGCTTTTGCACCTGTACCTGCTTTGCTTGCACGAATGCACACCAGAAGCTTAGGAACACCTCTGGTAACGAGTTTTGTCCGTCTCCGATATCGGGCACGGACCAGTCGGCCGTTGTTGCCGTCCGCGGGGGTTTGAGGAGCGGCGTTGACGAGATCCGTAACCGGCGCGCGGCCGACTGAAGGACGCCGCGCCGATCAGACGACACAACGATCCAGCCAGCCACGCACGCTGACGCTGCAATCGCGCGCGCATCAGCTTCCGCCAGACGAGCCCGAAGAGTTCGACGAGTCTGTCGTGTCGCGCAACATGCGGCGCGTATTCCGTGGCTGCCGCGTGATGTTCTATGTCGTGATGCCGCTGACGCTGTTGACGTTGATCGGGGTCGGCGTTCTCTACGTCCGGCTGCGGCACGGTCCAATCAGCTTCGATTTCGTCGTCGCTCCGATCGAACGCGGCATTAATGCCGAACTGACCACAAGCTCGGTGAAAATCGATGGCGCCGAGCTGCGGCTCGGGAAATCGGGCGAACTCGAATTCCGCCTGCGTGATGTTAGCGTTTTGGAGCCGGGCGGGGATGTCGTTCTGTCGTCACCGCTCGCTGCCGTGAATATTTCGATGGCGGCACTCGCGCGCGGCCGCGTCGTCCCTCGAAGGATCGAGTTGATCGATCCGATTATCGCGCTCGCCTATTCTCAGGAGGGCGGCTTCGTCTTCGAGCGTGCGATCCCAAGGCCGACGCCAGCCCGCGCCGGAGCGTCAGCTCTTGCCACACCACCTGTTGCAGCTCCGGGTTCGCCTCCGGCCGCGTCCCACACCACCGTGGCTGTGCGGACTGTGAAAACCGGCCACAAGGTCAATCTGGCGAAAATGCTGAGTGACTCGTCACATCGCGCGCGCCAGCGGCTCGATGCGACTTCTTACCTGACCGAGTTCGGCCTTTCGAACGCGAGCGTCATCGTCGACTACGAAGGGCGACGCAGCTCCTGGCGAATCGACGAAGCGAGCGTCGATTTCAATCACGGCAGAAAACGCAGCGTGATTTCGGGCCGCGCTGTTGTAGCCTCGAAGAATGGGCCGTGGGCCGTTTCGTTTCTGACCGATGAACATGAGGCGACCGATAAACTCGAAGTTAAGGCGACGGTACGCGATCTTGTTCCGTCGACGCTTGCCTCCGCAGCGCCACCCCTAGCGCTTCTCGGTATGTTTGAATTTCCTGTTGCCGCCGATGCAACCGTGTTGCTGACCCGAGCGGGTGAAGTCGAAAACGGCGAGATCGCGCTGGAGCTTGGCAAGGGCCGCGTTCGTCTCCCCTATCTCGTTCAGCCGATGGACGTGACGGCGGGTCTCTTCAAGCTCGACTTCGACGGCAGGAAGCGGCGCTGGGATTTGAAGCCGAGCCCGGTCAAATGGGCCGACGGCGCGATCATGTTCTCTGGCAGTATGGAGGATATATCGAAACCTACCGAACCGCCGCAATGGCAGTTCGCACTCGACGGCAAGAAGGGAATTTTCGAGGCGCCGGAATTCGGCGTGCCGCCCGTCACCATCGATAGCTGGACCGCGAAGGGCAGCATCGTTCCGAGCCGCGGCCGCGTCGATATTGATCAGTTCCGCCTCGCTGGCGGCGGCGGCGTTGCTGTCGTGAAAGCGACAACGCAGGCCGGTTCCGAAGGGCAGAGCATGTCGGCCGAGTTTTCCGTCTCGCCGATGCCGTTGAACACGCTGAAAGCGCTCTGGCCGCGCGCTCTGGCGACCGGCACGCGCGAATGGGTCGGCAAGAACGTTTCGGGTGTCGATTTCAAGGGCGGGACGTTGCGCTTTACAAACAGTAACGTCGGCGGCATCGAAGCAGGAACGGTATCGACCGATCTTGAACGCGTTTCGGCGAACTTCGATGCCGACAACATAACGTTTCAGCCGTTGCCAGGCATGCCGACGATCACAGCGCCGGCGATGTCCGTCAAGCTGGCGGACAATGCGCTTGAAATCACCATGCCGGCCGGTGAGACAACCCTTGGCGATGGCCAGCGCCTGACTCTAAAGGGCGGCAGCATCCGCACCGACGATGTGATGGCCGCGCGCCCGAATGGCGAGATCGGGTTTTCTACTTCCGGCGATCTGGGACCATTCATCGAAACGATCCAGGCGCTGCCGATCCGCACCCTCCGCGACGCGCCGAAACTTCCGAAGGCCGGCGAAGGGAAGGTCGATGCCCACTTCGACATCAAGGTGCCATTCGTTCCGAATGTCTCCGGCGACGACATCGCGGTCACCGGCAAGGCACGCATCAGCGATGGCCGTTTCGGAAAGGTTGCAGGCAGATTCGATGTCCAGGGCTTCACATTGAACCTCGACCTGACCGAAAAGTCCCTCGACGCCAAGGGCGATCTTCTCGTCAACGGTGTCCCTGCGAAGATCGCCGCCCAACGCCTGCTTGGACCCGATGCCGGGCGTCAACCGCCGGTTAAGATCGTGGCGAAGCTCGACGATGCCGACCGTACGCAGCTCGGTCTCAACATCAACGATATCGTTCACGGCGTCATACCGATCGAAGTATCACTTGAGCCAAGCGAAACCGGGCCGCTCGCGATTAAATTACATGGCGATCTGACCGACGCGGAATTGACTCTCGACCGTTTGCAATGGCGTAAGGCTCCAGGTCGGAGCGCTTCTGTGGATGCCGATATAGTCGGCGATCAGAACCACGATACGGAGCTGCAGAACTTCAAGATAACGAGCGATGATATCGCCGCTGACGGCAAGATCGTCGTTGGCGCAGACAACAAGATCAAGAAATTCGAATTTCCGGATTTGATGCTCAACGTCGTATCTCGATTGGATGTTAGGGGTTCGCGCAGCAAGGACGACATTTGGACGATCGATGTTTCGGGAACGACCTTCGACGGCCGCAACTTCTTTCGCTCGCTTTTTAACGTTGGTAACGGGCCGCAGCGCAAAGGCACGCCGCCCGGCTCTGCGAAAGGCGCACACGTAACCGTCGCGATCGACAACGTTCTCGGCGGTTCCGATGTCTCGCTTCGCGCGCTGAAAATGCAGCTCGATACGCGCGGCGGCAATTTGACGGGGCTGAACGCCGAGGGCACGCTCGACGGTGGCGCGCCGCTGGTCGCAAAGATCGACACAAGCGGTGGCGCGCGGCGTTTGCTCGTCGATTCGACTGACGCGGGACGAGTGATGAAGCTCGTCAACTTCTATCCGAACATGGAAGGCGGGCGCATGCGCCTCGAAGTCAATCTCGACGGAACGGGCCCGGCAGAAAAAACGGGCACCCTTTGGGTCGAAGATTTCAAAGTGCTCGGCGACCCGATCGTTAGCGAAGTCGTCAGCAGTGCCGATCAGGGACGCCCGGCCATCGAGGGCCATCGCAACGTGACGCGCGAGATCTTCGAATTTGATAAAATGCGCGCGCCGTTCTCGGTCGGCTATGGGCAGTTCGTGCTTCAGGAAGCCTATCTCAAAGGTCCTTTGCTTGGGGCTAACCTGCGCGGCAAGGTCGATTTCAAGACCAAGCGCGTCAATTTCGGCGGCACGTATATTCCATTGCAGGGCCTGAACGGAGCGCTTGGCGGTATCCCTGTCCTCGGTCAGATTATCTCGGGGACGCAGGGCGAAGGCATTTTCGGAATGACGTTCGCAGTCCAGGGACCGACGTCCAGTCCGCAAGTGATCGTCAATCCATTGTCGCTCGTCGCCCCGGGCATTTTCCGCGAAATGTTCCAGATGACAGCGTCCGATCCAAGGGTACAGGTGCGCGGCGACGAGCAGGCGCCATCGATTTCGGCCCGGACTCCCGCGCAACCGCGTTCGAAGGCAAACTTTAAATCGAAGTCGAAAAAGACGAAGGCGAAATCAAAGAAATCGGGGCGCGCACAGGCGGACGCCATCGACGGCTGGTCTTCGACGACGACGTCGCGCGGAAATTGATCTTTAGACCGGCTTCAGAAGCACGTGTTTCTTTTTTCCGAGCGAGAGCTTGATGACGCCGCCCTGCATGTCGCTTAATTTCAGAGCGGCCTTATCGCTTGTCACGAGCGCATCGTTGACCTTAAGACCGCCACCCTGAATTTGCCGCCTCGCCTCGCTGTTCGAGGTAACAAGCCCTGCTTGAACGAACGCCGTCAAAACGCCGAGCCCCGCATCGAGTTCGGCTTGTGCGACTTCGACGGTCGGAAGATCCGTCGCCAGCGCGCCTTGCTCGAAGGTCTTGCGCGCCGTCTCGGCGGCAGCCTCTGCTTTTTCTTTCCCATGGACAAGCGCGGTGGCTTCTGTCGCGAGCCGCTTTTTGGCCTCGTTGATCTCAGCGCCGCCAAGGGCCGAAAGTTTCGCAATCTCGTCGAGCGGCAGCATCGTGAAAAGTTTCAGGAAACGCGAAACGTCAGCGTCTTCGGTGTTCCGCCAGAACTGCCAGTAGTCGTAAGCCGAAAGCTGCGCCTCGTTGAGCCACACCGCGCCGGCTGCCGTCTTCCCCATCTTCGCGCCCGACGCCGTCGTCAGCAACGGGCAGGTCAGCGCCAGAAGCTGTTCCTTCACACCCATGCGACGGCCGAGGTCGATGCCGGTGACGATGTTGCCCCATTGATCGGAGCCGCCCATCTGAAGGTTGCAGCCATAACGCCGATTGAGTTCGACGAAATCGTAGGCCTGCAGCAGCATGTAATTGAATTCGATGAACGACAGCTCCTGCTCGCGATCGAGGCGAAGCTTTGCGCTGTCCATTGTCAGCATGCGGTTGACAGAAAAATGCCGTCCGACGTCGCGGAGAAATTCGATGTAGTTGAGCGGCGCCAGCCATTCCGCGTTATCGACCATGACGGCATCGGTCTTGCCGCTTCCGAATGTCAGAAAGTTCGAGAAGACACGCTTGATGCTTTCCTTGTTGGCGTCGATCTCTTCGACCGAGCGGAGCTGACGCGTCTCGTCCTTGCCCGACGGATCGCCAACGCGCGTTGTCCCCCCGCCCATCAGTGCAATCGGCTTACCTCCCGACCTCTGCAACCATGAAAGCATCATGATCGAGATCAAATGCCCGACGTGCAATGACGGTGCCGTGCAATCGTAGCCCGCGTACGCAATGACGCGTCCGTCCGAGGCGAGCTTGTCCAGCCCTTCGAGGTCCGAGCACTGGTGCACGAAACCGCGCTCGGTCATAATCTTAAGAAAGTCGGACTTGAGTGTCGTCATTGATGCGTCGGCCTTGATCCAATTTTCCGCGGACGGCCGTCTTCGGCCGTCGCGGCGGCGGCAACATGCACGGGAAGATGATGATGAGCAAGGTGATGCGCGCGCTCGGGCTGATGAGCGGCACTTCGCTCGATGGGATCGACGTAGCCTTGCTTGAAACCGATGGCGAAAAGGTCGTCAAACGCGGTCCGGCGCTGATCTGTCCTTATGATGACGAAATACGCCAAATGTTGATCGCGGCCACTGCAGAAGCCAAAACGCTGCAGTCGCGCAGTGAACGCCCAGGTTCGCTGGCCGGGGCGGAACGTGAATTGACCGACCGCCATGTTTCCGCCGTTGCGCAATTCCTGAAGAAAAATGGGATCGACAACGCAACGATCGAGCTGATCGGCTTCCATGGGCAGACGGTGCTGCACCGGCCGGAAGCCGGTTTGACCGTGCAACTCGGTCTCGGCGATGTGCTTGCGAACGCAACGGGCCGTCCGGTGATCTATGATCTTCGCGCCGCTGATGTTGCGGCTGGCGGGCAGGGTGCGCCGTTGGTCCCGGTATATCACCGCGCCCTGATCGAAAAACTCCCGTCGCGCCCGGTCGCAATCGTCAACATCGGCGGCGTCGCCAACATCACTTGGATCGGTCGCGACGGAGACTTGATCGCATACGATACAGGTCCTGGTAACGCTTTGCTCGACGATTGGATGCAGCGGCGAACGGGTGCTGCTCGCGATGATGACGGCGCAGCGGCAGCTCGTGGCACCGTCGATGAAAATGCCGTGCGGTTTCTTCTTAGCCATCCCTATTTCGCGAAGCCGCCGCCCAAGTCGCTAGATCGCAACGCCTTCACGCTCGACGCCATTGCCGAGCTTTCGACGGAAGATGGTGCAGCGACGCTCGCAGCATTCACAGCGCAGACGATTGCCAAAGCACGCGAGTTCCTGCCGCAAGAACCTGAGTTATGGATCGTCGCGGGCGGCGGCCGACTCAATCGCGCAATCATGGGATGCTTGGCCGAGCGTGTGCATCACGCCGTTGTCCCGGCCGAAGCGGCAAATATCAATGGCGATAGCTTGGAAGCGGAAGCTTGGGCCTATCTCGCCGTCCGTTCCGATAAAGGCCTGCCGATCACCTTTCCCGGTACGACAGGCGTATCCAAACCGCTGACGGGCGGCGTACGCGCCGATCCCGCCCCGGCGCGCATGCCGTCGTGATCGGCGCGGCTCTTATTCCTCGTCGCTATCGTCGTCGCCACCGGCTCCGGGAGCAGGCGCGCTCTGCGCTTCCATGCGTTCGAGCTCGCGCTGACGCTGCCGTTCGCGCTCTCGCTCACGTTCGCGCTCCTTGTTACGCTCGCGATCTTCCTCGAATTGGATCATCCGTTCGTCGAGATATTTGCCGACGACGTCGCCTAGCTCTTCTGTCTTGTTTTCGAAGAAATGGTTGGCGCCGGGAATGACCTCGTGGGCGATCTTGATGCCGCGCTGCACCTTCGTCTTGACCGACATTTCAGCAACCGCCGACGTCGGCACGACGCGGTCAAGTTCGCCGTTGATGAGCAGGCCGGACGAGGGGCACGGCGCGAGGAAGTTGAAATCGTAAAGGTTGGCAAGTGGCGCGACGCAGACAAATCCGTCGATCTCCGGACGGCGCATCAGAAGCTGCATCGCGATCCAGGTACCGAACGACACGCCCGCGATCCAGCAGGTCTTGGCATCCGGCTTGACGAGCTGCAGCCAATCCAGCGCCGACGCGGCGTCCGCAAGCTCGCCGGGGCCGCTATCCCAGACGCCCTGGCTGCGGCCGACGCCGCGGAAGTTGAAGCGGAGGACCGAAAATCCCCGAGCCGCAAAGGTGTGATAGAGCGTGTAGACCACCTGATTGTTCATCGTCCCGCCAAGCTGCGGGTGGGGATGCAGGATCAGCGCAATCGGGCTGTCGCTATTGTTTTCGTGGTGGTAGCGGGCCTCCAGGCGACCGCCGGGACCGTTGATAATGAGTTCAGGCATAAGAACTTTCTCTGGTTCGGGTGATGGGCTGCAGGCGCAGCCGGAGCTTCGGGGAGACGGCTAGGATGTTCAAATCCTCGTGCTCGAAATCTCAAACCTTGACTTGTCCGCTCAGGATTTCCATAAACTTAGAACAGTTCGAAACATACCTCGCAATTGGTTAAGCGCGCGCCGCTGTTCAGGGCGGCTCTCTTAGCACAGACGGGGGTATCGAGCGCAAGGCAAGGATTTTGCCGTCACTTGAGGCGGCTTTAGTCCGGAGACAAGACGTGGAACTGACAACGAAGGGCCGATATGCGGTCATGGCGATGGCGGACCTCGCCAGTCGCGCCGATCAGACGGCGGTTCCCCTGTCTCTGGTCGCGGAACGCCAGCACCTGCCGTTGCCCTACCTGGAGCAGCTCTTCGTACCGCTGCGCCGTTCCGGCCTTGTCGAGAGCGCGCGCGGCCGGACGGGCGGTTATCGGCTCGCCAAGCTTCCTTCGGAGATTTCCATCGCAGCGATCATGGCTGCGGTCGAAGAAGCGACCCGTTTCACGCGCTGTTCCGATAACGATCCACGTTGCTCAGTTGCGACCCCGTGTCTGACGCATGGATTGTGGAGCGCCCTGAGCGAAGCAACGACGGCCTTCCTTTCGTCTGTCAGTTTGGCTGACATTGTTGCTGGCGGAAAATACGCAGCCCGGTCGGCATCCGCGCCAGTTTCAGCGCACGCACCGAAACGCGTTTATCTCGACTACAACGCGACCGCGCCGCTTCGCCCGGAAGCCAAGGCCGCGATGGTTGAAGCGCTCGATGTCGTCGGCAATCCGTCTTCTGTTCACGCCGAAGGTCGCCGAGCCCGAGCAGTCATTGAAGCTGCGCGCGAAAGCGTTGCGCGGCTCGTCGGCGCGAAGCCATCGGAGATCGTATTCACGAGCGGAGCTTCGGAAGCCAACGCATGGGTCATGGCGCAGCCATGGACGACAATTCTTGCAAGTAGCATCGAGCACGATTCGGTGCTCGCGCTGGCACGTAGCGCGAAAGCGAACATTGTCATGCTTTCAGCAGGCCAGGATGGCGTGGTTCGTGTCGAGGAAATTGCCGAGCACCTGCTGAAGCGTGGCATTGCCGGCCCGTCTGTCGTTGCTCTGCAGATGGCAAACAACGAAACCGGTGTCATTCAGCCCATCGCCGAAGTCGCGGAATTTGCGCGGGCATACGGCGTCGCCATTCACTCCGATGCAGTCCAGGCAGCAGGCCGGCTACCGATTGATTTTACGGCACTTGGCCTCGATACGATGGCGATCTCGGCGCACAAATTTGGCGGACCGAAAGGGGTTGGCGCGCTGGTTATTCGTGACCATCTTGATCTTGTGCCTCTGCTGCGTGGCGGAGGTCAGGAGCGGCGGCGGCGGGCCGGGACTGAGAATATCGCAGCGATCGCTGGTTTCGGCGCTGCGGCAGAAGCGGCTCAGGCTGAATTGAATGGAATCGACGCAGTTCAGAAACTGCGTGGCAGCCTCGAAGCGCACATCCGGCGGGTCAGTCCCCAAGCGGTGATCGTTGGCGAAACGGCGCCCCGGCTCGTGAACACCATTTCGGTGGCGCTGCCGGGCAAACTTGCCGAGACGTTGGTGATCCGCCTCGATCTTGCAGGCATTGCGGTCAGTGCTGGCTCGGCATGTTCGTCGGGCAAAGTCGGCGCAAGCCATGTCCTCGAAGCGATGGGTCTTGGCCCGGAGATCGCCACAAGCGCGATCCGCATCAGCCTCGGACCGGCGACGACAAAAGAAGAGATTGCAGCATTCGCGGAAGCTTGGCGGCAGATTGCCGGAGCGCCCGCAATTGCAGCTTAGGATTCGGCAGAAGAGTTGAAGTGCCGCGCTGCGGCGACAGTTGAAAGAGAGATGAGGAAATGGCTGCTGTTCAGGAGACGATCGAGCAAGTCAAAAAGATCGACGTCGACCAGTACAAGTACGGCTTTGAGACACGCATCGAGAGCATCAAAGCCCCGAAAGGGCTCGACGAGTCGACCGTGCGCTATATCTCGGCCAAGAAGGGCGAGCCGGAATGGCTTTTGAATTGGCGTCTTGAAGCCTTCCAGCGCTGGAAGGCGATGACCGAGCCGACGTGGGCACGCGTCCACTACCCAAAGATCGATTTTCAGGACCTCTATTACTACGCGGCTCCAAAATCGACGGAAGGCCCGAAGTCGCTCGACGAAGTCGATCCCGAGTTGCTCGAAACCTATAAGAAGCTCGGCATTCCGCTTAAAGAGCAGGAAATTCTTGCTGGAGTGCAGTCCTCGCGCGTTGCGGTCGATGCGGTGTTCGATAGCGTCTCGGTCGTGACAACATTCAAGAAAGAACTGGCGAAAGCCGGCGTCATCTTCTGCTCGATCTCGGAAGCCGTGCGTGAGCATCCGGAACTGGTGAAGAAGTACCTCGGCTCCGTCGTGCCGCAGTCCGACAATTTCTATGCGGCGTTGAACTCCGCTGTCTTCTCGGACGGCTCGTTTGTCTACGTGCCGGAAGGCGTCCGCTGCCCGATGGAGCTTTCGACATACTTCCGCATTAATGAGAAGCAGACGGGACAGTTCGAGCGCACATTGATCATCGCCGACAAGGGCGCCTATGTATCCTACCTCGAAGGCTGCACGGCGCCGACGCGCGACGAAAATCAACTGCACGCCGCTGTCGTCGAACTTGTCGCGCTCGACGATGCCGAGATCAAATATTCAACCGTCCAGAACTGGTATCCCGGCGATGCGCAGGGCAAGGGCGGAATCTATAACTTCGTGACGAAGCGCGGCGATTGCCGAGGCCATCACGCGAAGATTTCGTGGACGCAGGTCGAAACCGGCTCTGCGATCACATGGAAATATCCGAGCTGCATCCTGCGCGGCGACTACTCGCGCGGTGAGTTTTATTCGATTGCCGTCTCGAACGGCTATCAACAAGTCGACAGCGGCACGAAGATGATTCATCTAGGCAAGAATTCGTCGAGCCGCATCATTTCCAAGGGCATCGCAGCAGGCTTTTCGCAGAACACATATCGCGGACTCGTCTCGGCGCATCGCAAGGCCACGGGCGTCCGCAATTTCACGAACTGCGACTCGCTCCTGATCGGCGACAAGTGCGGTGCGCATACCGTGCCCTACATCGAAGCCAAGAATTCGAGCGCCCATTTCGAGCATGAAGCGACGACGTCGAAAATATCCGACGACATGCTCTTCTATTGCCAGCAGCGCGGACTTTCTTCCGAGGAGGCGATTGCTCTCGTCGTCAAC
The DNA here is from genome assembly GCF_035548195.1 of Hyphomicrobium sp. Taxonomy (GTDB): domain Bacteria; phylum Pseudomonadota; class Alphaproteobacteria; order Rhizobiales; family Hyphomicrobiaceae; genus Hyphomicrobium_B. The sequence goes on along the minus strand of NZ_DASZTY010000022.1, from coordinate 133,562 downwards.
GGTTTTGTGCGTGACGTGCTGCAGCAGCTACCGATGGAATTCATGGCCGAAACTCAGAAGCTAATAGGCATTTCGCTCGAAGGTTCGGTCGGCTAACGGCACCGTTATACGTCACATCAGTTCAGTGGATAAAAAATGCTTGAGATCAAAAACCTACACGTAAAGCTAGAGGACGAAGACCGCGTAATCCTGAAGGGTCTGTCACTAACGGTCCCGAAGGGTGAAGTGCACGCCATCATGGGCCCGAACGGCTCGGGCAAGTCGACGCTCGCGTATGTCCTCGCAGGCCGCGACGGCTACGAAGTGACCGAAGGCGACATCCTGTGGAATGGCGAGTCGATCCTCGACATGGAACCCGACGAACGGGCCGCCAAGGGCGTATTCCTTGCGTTCCAGTATCCGATGGAGATCCCGGGCGTCGCAGGTCTGACGTTCCTGCGTACGGCTCTCAACGCGCTCCGAAAGAAGCGTGGCCAGCCCGAGCTTACGACGCCGGCCTTTATGAAACTCGTCAAGGAAAAGGGCGAGAAGCTCAACATCGACGTCGAGATGCTGAAGCGTCCTGTCAACGTCGGCTTTTCCGGCGGCGAGAAAAAGCGCTCCGAAATTTTGCAAATGGCTTTGCTCGAACCGACGCTTTGCGTACTCGACGAAACGGATTCGGGCCTGGACATCGATGCGCTTCGTATTGTCGCCGAAGGCGTCAATGCGCTTCGCGACAAGGATCGGGCATTTCTCGTCATCACGCACTATCAGCGGCTATTGAATTACATCGTACCTGACAAGGTTCACGTGTTGGCCGATGGACGCATTCAGAAAACCGGCGGCAAGGAACTCGCTCTCGAACTAGAGAAGTCGGGTTACGCGGACTACACCGGCAAGGCGGCGTGACATGAACGTAGCAGTTATGAAAACGAAGGCCGAGCAGGCTCTGACCGAAGTATTCGAGGCAACGGTCGCGAAGCTTCCGGGAAGCGCAGCAGTAAAGGCAAAGCGTGCCGAGGCCATCGGTACATTCGGTTCGCTTGGGCTTCCGCATCGGCGCATCGAGGAATGGAAGTACACCGATCTTCGGGCCAACCTAAAGGAAGCGCTTCCGCCAGCCGTCGATGATGCGACGCCGCTGACGATCGCCGAGCTGATTGTCGCTCTCGGCCCGCTCGCGCATATCGACGCCCATCGCGTGGCGTTCGTTAACGGTCGGCATCGTGCGGAGCTGGACGATGTCGGTGATGCCCCCGGTCTCGACGTTGCGTCGCTTGGAAATACGCTGGCATCCGCCCCCGACAAGGTTGCCGATGGACTGGCGAATGTCGAAGCGAGCGGGGCTATAGCGTCACTCAACACGGCCTTCATGACCGATGGCGCGATCGTTCGGATCTCTGACAAGGTCGAACTGGCAAAACCGCTGCTGGTTGTTTTCGCGCGCGCGGGCGGCGAAAAGAATTCGGTCGCTGTGCGTAACGTCATTTCGGTCGGCAAGGAAGCGACGGCGACGATCATCGAGGCTTACGTTACCGTTCCAGGCGCTGCGAAAGACGCCCAAAGCAACGCATTTTCGGAAGTGACCGTCGGCGACGGCGCAAAGCTGAGCCACGTCAAAGCCGCGGTCGATGAAGGCAAGTGCGTGCATCTCGCCAATTGGGATGTCTCGCTCGGAGCTGACGCAACGTACCACGGCTTTCAGTTCTCATCAGGACTCGGTCTCGCGCGCAACGAGATCAACATCCTTTACACGGGCGAGGGTGGTAAGCTCGATCTGTCCGGTGCCTACATGGCTCGCACCAATGAACACGTCGACACCACGCTTGTGGTCGATCACGCGGTGCCGGGTTGCGAAAGCCGCGAGCTGTTCAAAGGCGTTCTCGACGGCCATGGGCGCGGCGTGTTCCAGGGCAAGATCATCGTCCGGCCGGATGCGCAAAAGACGGACGGCAAACAGATGTCGCAGGCGTTGATGCTATCCGAAGATGCCGAGTTCGACTCGAAACCCGAGCTCGAAATCTTCGCCGACGACGTGGTCTGCGGGCACGGTACGACCTCGGCCGAACTTGATCCGGATTTGCTCTTTTATTGCCGCTCGCGCGGAATTCCGGAAAGAGAAGCCCGCGCCCTGATGATTGAATCGTTCATCGGCGAAGCGATCGACAAGGTCGAAAATCCTGAAATTCACACGGCGCTGATGACGCTGGCGACGAACTGGCTCGCTGATTCAACGCGTGGATAGGAACCCAAGATGGGAAGTGAAACAAAAATTTCTCCGGCGCGGAGTGCGGGTTCACAAGCGGGTCTGACTGCCGCGCCATACGACGTCTATCTTATACGGACGGACTTCCCGATCCTCTTCCGTGAGGTTCATGACCGGCCGTTGGTCTACCTCGACAACGGCGCATCTGCCCAGAAACCGCGTTCCGTCATCGACGCGATGGATTACGCGTATCGCTTCGAATACGCTAACGTGCATCGCGGTCTGCACCATCTGTCGAATGTTGCGACTGATCACTACGAAGCCGCGCGCGAGACGGTTCGGCGCTTCCTCAATGCCGAGCACGCCGATGAGATTATCTTTACGCGCAACGCGACGAGCGCCATCAACCTCGTCGCGCGCTCGTTCGGAGAGCCGATGATCGGTCAAGGCGACGAGATCGTCATTACGATCATGGAGCACCACGCCAATATCGTACCTTGGCATTTTCTGCGGGAGCGCAACGGCGCGGTGCTGAAATGGGCGCCGATGACCGACAGCGGCGAGCTGATGATCGACAAGATCGATCAGCTGATCACCAAACGCACCAAGATGGTCGCCGTGACGCACATGTCAAACGTCCTCGGCACCATCAATCCAGTGAAGGAGATCGTTCGGCTGGCGCATGCCAAAGGTGTCCCCGTTCTGATCGACGGCAGCCAGGGCGCGGTGCACATGGCCGTCGACGTCCGCGATCTCGATTGCGACTTCTATGTCTTTACGGGTCACAAAACGTATGGCCCCACGGGCATCGGAGTCCTTTACGCCAAGAAGCAGCATCTTGATTCTATGCCACCCTACGAAGGCGGTGGCGATATGATCGAGAGCGTTACGCTCGACCGGATTACTTACAATAAGCCACCCCATCGCTTTGAAGCAGGGACGCCCGCCATCGTCGAAGCGGTCGGTCTTGGCGCCGCGCTCAATTACATGATGCAGATCGGGCGTGAGAAAATCGCGCGCTACGAAGCGGAACTCGGAGCATATGCGGCGGAGCGTTTGGCTGGGCTTCCGTGGCTCAAGCTTTATGGCACGGCGCCCGGCAAAGGTGCGATTTTCTCGTTCGCTGTCGATGGTCTCCATCCGCACGACGTTTCGACAATCATCGATCGCTCAGGCGTTGCGATCCGCGCCGGGCACCATTGCGCGCAGCCATTGATGGAGCGGCTGGGTGTCACCGCAACCTGCCGCGCATCATTTGCGTTGTACAATACCAAGAGCGAAGTCGATGCGCTCGTCACTGCGCTGACCAAAGCCCACGACCTTTTTACATGACATCATTGCCCCAGGAGCTTCCGATGCATGATGGGAAGCAGAAAACCGAAGAGCGCGAAGCGCTGAAGACGGCGGTCGAGTCACTTGACGCGCCCTCGGAGGATAACGTTGCGTTGGCTCCTCCCGTCGAAGCAGCTGCAACCGCGTCAACTTCACCTCCGTTGCCGCCGGAAGAAATTGAGAGGCTGACGAACGATATCGTTGCCGCCCTGAAGACCGTTTACGACCCCGAGATTCCCGCCGACATCTACGAGCTTGGCCTCATCTACAAGGTCGAGATCGACGATGATCGCAACGTCGCCATTGAGATGACCTTGACTGCGCCGGGGTGTCCGGTCGCAGGAGAAATGCCGATATGGGTCGAAAATGCGGTATCGGCGGTCGCCGGCGTAGCCCAGACGAAAGTCGATATCGTGTTCGATCCCCCTTGGGATCAAAGCCGGATGTCCGACGAAGCGCGACTGGCCCTTGGCATGTTTTGAGGCATCTCGCTTTTGCCATTCGAATTCCCATATATTCGTCGCCAGACGACTCGAACCACGGAGGCCTAGGTGCCGTCGCTTAGAATGATGCCAAAGGTCATGACATTGACGGACGCCGCAGCTGCGCGCGTCGCGGCACTGATCGCCCAGAAGCCGGGCGTCAAGGCGCTGAAGATCGGCGTCAAGAAGGGCGGTTGCGCGGGCATGGAATACACGATGACCTGGGCCGATGAGATCGGCAAGTTCGATGAGGTCGTCGAAGATAAGGGCGCCGTCGTGCTCATCGATCCTGCCGCGATCATGTACCTGCTCGGCACCGAGATGGACTACAAAGTCGATAAGCTCTCGTCGCAGTTTGTCTTCAATAATCCGAACCAGAAGAGCGCTTGCGGCTGCGGAGAGAGCGTTAACCTCGAACCAGCCGTCCCGCCGGGTTTCGCCCCTGCGGATCGCTGACGCCCAAAAGCCAAATCACCGCGGTCGTGGTGCGAGCTTGAGTGAAATCGGGAACCCTAGCCCCGACCTCGAACTTTGTCCGGACGTACCGGCCTTCGCATAAATGCCGGAACGTTTTCAGCGAACCCGAGCCGTTCGTCGCTTCGCGAGGCAGGTTGCGGTTTGTGCCGCAGGTCCTTGCTCGGACGTTCCTCTGCCGGTTCGCGCCGCGGCGTTTTTGGCTCATCCGTCCAGCTGTCGGCGGCCCGCTGACGCCGGACGGGTTTAGGAGTCTGCGCCGCTCCAGATTGCGGCCGCCCGTTTTTCTGTTGACGCTCCGGCTTAGCTTGCTGCCGTTGCGCTTTTTGGGCGCTTTCGTCACTCGTGCCCGTCGAAGCTCGCCGCTGGGCCCCATTGGTGGCCCGCGACTCGGGCGCGCGATGCTCGCCGCCGGCGCCACGAGATTTTGCGGATTTTCCTTGAGAGGCTCCGCGTCCGGAACTGGCACGTCCGCCGCGTCCTCGCCGTCGCTTACCCGCGCCGGCAATGTCTTCGTCGGTCGGGGGATCGCCGAGCCAGACGGCAGCTTCGCCCGTCACCTTCTCGATGTCGGCGACAAATTTCAAATCGTCGGGGCTGACGAGAGAAGCAGAATACCCCTCGCGTCCCGCCCGGCCCGTTCGGCCGATGCGATGCACGTAATCGTCAGCGGCCCAGGGTAGGTCGAAATTGAAGACGTGCGAAACGTCCGGGATATCGAGGCCGCGCGCCGCAACGTCGGAAGCCGCAAGCAGCATGATTTCGCCGTTGCGGAACTTATCGAGCGTGTCCATGCGGCTCGTCTGATCCATATCGCCATGCAATGCGCCGGCGTTGAACCCGTGCTTCGTCAGCGATTTATAGAGCACCGCAACGTCGCGCTTGCGATTGCAGAAAATGATCGCGTTTTTGACGTTGCCATCACGGATAAGCTCGCGGAGGATCTCGCGCTTCGCCCAGTCTTCACCGTTTTGGCAGTAAACGAAGCGCTGGGTGATTGTTTTTGCAGTCGTCGCGGGCTTGGCGACCTCAATCCGCACTGGATCTTTCAGGAATTGATTGACGAGGCGCGTGATTTCCGGAGGCATCGTTGCAGAAAAGAACAGCGTCTGTCGCCGCGGGGGCAGCAGTTTGCAAATTTTCTCGATGTCGGGAATGAAGCCCATGTCGAGCATGCGGTCGGCTTCGTCGATAACGAGAATTTCGACGCCCATCAGCATGACGCGCCCGCGTCCGAAATGATCGAGTAAGCGCCCGGGTGTCGCGATCAGCACATCGACGCCACGGTCCAGTTTCTTGACTTGATCGTCCATCGATACGCCGCCGATAAGGAGCGCGACTGATAGTTTGTGATTGATGCCGTATTTTTCGAAACTCTGCGCCACCTGCGCCGCGAGCTCGCGCGTCGGCGCGAGAATAAGAGAGCGCGGCATACGCGCCCGGGCTCGACCTGTTTCGAGCCGCGTAATCATCGGGAGTGTAAAGGAAGCGGTCTTACCGGTTCCTGTCTGAGCGATGCCGAGAACATCGCGGCCGGTTACGGCAACCGGAATTGCGGCGGCTTGGATAGGGGTCGGGTTGACGTACCCAGCGGCCGTTATTGCTGCCTGAACCTTGGGCGAAAGCCCTAGGTCAGCGAACGTCTTGCTTTCCAATAGATGTAGTCTCCATCTGCACAAGTTTGATGGTCCGGCGCTGGGGCGCCAGACAGTCGATCAAGAGCGCAGGGGGAAAGTGCCGAAAAGGTCCAAAGCTAAATATGGTGCAGATCAAAAAGGCATCAAAAAATGCGCAAATTCGATCCCCTGCGCTCCGGCACGCCCGCGTGCTCGCACACATCCTGGCCGAGCGCAAGGAAAACCCGGCGGTTTCGACAGCTTGAGCCGCGAGCTTCTGTCACGGGATCGTCGCTCGGCTCCGACTCGAAAGGAGAATTTAGAGCTGATGGCGGGACTGATATCCCGCCACCGTTCTCGACAGAAGTCATGATTCGTCGAGCAGCCACTTGCCGAAGAGGCCTCCGATAATGCCGCCAAGGATCGGGGCAACCCAGAACAGCCAAACCTGCGACAGTGCCTCCCCACCTGCATAGAGCGCTGCTGCGAGGCTGCGAGCAGGGTTAACGGAGGCATTGGAGATCGGAATGGCCATGAGGTGGATCGCGGTGAGCGTAAGGCCGATCGCGAGTGGCGCGAGCAGGCTCGGTCCATTCTCTCGGGTTACGCCCATGATGACCAGGATGAAGAACGCCGTCAGCACAGTTTCGAGAACAAAGACCTGGGACCACGTAGCCTTGAGCATGGAAAGGTCGCCGTAGCCGTTGGCCGCGAAATTTGCACCCGTATGGCCGACGAGTGAGAAAATTCCACATGCCGCGCAGGCGCCGATGACTTGCACGATGATGTACGGGACTGCTTTACCGGCCTCGAAACGGCCCCCGGCGACGAGACCGAGCGTAACCGCCGGATTAAAGTGTCCGCCTGAAATCTGGCCGACGGCATAGGCCATGACCATAACAGTACAACCGATCGACAACGCCACGCCGAGAATTCCGGCCGCGCCCGCGGGCGCACCGAAAGAGTAGAAGGCGGCACCCAGAACGGATGCCATAAGCATGAAAGTGCCGAATGCTTCAGCCGCGAGCGCCTTGTAATTCATCCGAGTACGGTCCTCCTCGTTTATCAACGCGCGCCGATTCGCATCGCTTGCGAATCACTTTGGCGAGCGAATTGATCGTACCGAAGGGCAGCTATACGAGCGAGGCGGGAAAGGCACGAACGTCGGGCGCCCGTTGGTAAAAAAGCGTTACCGAAGCGTCACAAGCCGCGAATTGCTTATTTGTCTTATTAGCTTATTTGATTTTCTGAATGATAGTTGGTGCCGTATTTTGATATCCAGGATATCGTCTGGATAAGCCGAGACGCATCGCGTTACTGCGAACGCATTCGCAGGCTCAATATCGAGGCACGAAATGACTGTAAATGCCGGCTCCGCCCTAAGAAAATCCGAGGCGGTTTCACAGCTCGCGCCAAATCCTGCGGCCAGTGCGAACACTCCGGAAACGGGCCCACGTAAGGGTGTGCGGCGCGGCGCGGCCATCCGTGAGCTAAAGAAACGCGATAATTATACGAATTTTGCTCACATAGCCGTTGTCTACATCGTGATCGTGGCGTCGATCGCTGGTGCCATTTGGAGCTATCACCTCGTCGCCGCAAACGGCCTGAGCTGGTGGTGGGATGTTCCCACAACGCTCGCGGCGATCACCGCGATTGGCGCGTCGCAACATCAATTCGGCGGCGTCATTCACGAGGGAACCCATTTTATTCTCTTTGAGAACAAGATACTTAATGAACTCGCGTCCGATTGGCTAGCGGCGTTTCCGATCTATACCTCAACCTTTCATTTCCGGCTGCATCACCTCGCGCATCATCAGTTCATCAATGATCCGGTGCGTGACCCTGATTTCGCGCAACTGCACGATAGCGGCCACGATCTCGATTTCCCGATCACCCATTTCGAGATGCTTGCCGCACTCGGAAAGCAGCTTTGGCTCCCCAATTTGTTCCGCTACACGCTGGCGCGGGCGCGCTACAGCGCCCTCGGCACCGTCAACAATCCTTATGTCGATCGCGAACGTCGCGGCGAGAGATTGCCGACTCTTGCCGGTATTCTTTACGCAGTCGGTGCGCCGCTGATCGTCATTCCATTAATTCAAACGAACCACGGCGGCTTGGCGTTTGCTGCGCTCGGCCTACTGACTGCACTTGTCATCACGTATTTCGCGCGCCTCGACGAAGACAAACTCCCGCACGCGCATGTCGAGACGGTCATCTCCCACCGGACGACAAACATCAGCCGCGTCGTTTACATGGCCATCATGTATACCGCGTTGTCCGCCGTTCAGGTTGCAGGCTGGGGACCGGCCTGGCACTATTTCGCGCTGCTGTGGGTCGTGCCGCTATTCACGACGTTCCCTCTGTTCATGATCATGCGCCAGTGGGTGCAGCACGGAAACGCCGATCGCGGCCGCTACACGAATTCGCGCGTTTTTCTCGTAAATCCCTTCATCCGCTACGCCGTCTTTCCTTTCGGCATGGACTATCACCTTCCACATCACATCTATGCGTCGGTGCCGCACTACAAACTCAAGGGTCTCCACGAGCTTTTGCTGCAGGATCCGGAATACAAAGAGAAAGGGGTTGTCGTCGAAGGCTACTTTTACTCGCCGCACGGAGACGATGCCGCTCCACGAAATCCGACGGTCGTTGAGGTGCTCGGCGAGAAATACGCGCCGAAAAGTTCCGGCGACGTCTTTGTCGATACCGAAACGCTTGAATATGCGAAGATCAAAAACCCGGACGCGATCGCGCGCGAGAATCAGGATTCACTCCGCGAAGGCCGCTAACATCTCAAACAGCCAGCGGCTTCGCCCAGCTTAGATATCCAGATCCTTGGCGAACGCCGCACGCTCCTGGATGAAGCGGAAGCGCGCCTCCGGCTTCGATCCCATCAACGAATTGACAACGTCAGCGAGATCACGGCGTTCGTCTGAGCCAAGTGCGACGCGGAGCAGCATGCGCCGCCGTTTATCCATCGTCGTCTCTTTGAGGTCCTTGAAGTCCATCTCGCCAAGACCCTTGAAGCGCGTCACCTTGGGCTTTCTGCCCTTGAAATGCGTTTCCAGAAGCTGATCACGATGTGGTTCATTACGCGCGTAGGCGACGTCGGCCTTATCGGCAATTTTGTAAAGTGGCGGAACCGCCAGGAAGAGATGGCCGTTCTCGATCAGCTCCGGCATCTCCTGATAGAAGAATGTGATCAACAACGACGCGATATGCGCACCGTCAACATCGGCATCCGTCATGATGATCACGCGTTCATAGCGCAGATCATCGTCGCGATACTTGGCTCCCGTGCCCGCGCCGAGCGCTTGGATGAGGTCGGCGAGCAGCTGATTTTGCGAAAGCTTAGCGGATGACGCATTAGCGACGTTCAGGATCTTGCCGCGCAAGGGGAGAACCGCCTGCGTTTCGCGATCGCGCGCGCTCTTGGCGCTGCCGCCTGCCGAGTCGCCTTCAACGATGAAAATTTCGGTCCCCGCAGCCTGCTGGACAGAACAGTCCGCAAGTTTTCCCGGCAGACGGAGTTTTCGTGTTGCCGACTGCCGTCCAATCTCTTTCTCGCGGCGACGCTTTAAGCGCTCTTCGGACTGATCAATTGTCCATTCGAGCAGCTTCGTCGCTTGCTGCGGAGAATCAGCAAGCCAATGGTCGAAGGCGTCGCGCACCGCAGTCTCGACGATCTTGGTCGCCTCGACTGTCGCGAGCTTGTCTTTCGTTTGACCTTGAAATTCGGGCTCGCGGATGAAGACCGAGAGCATCGAAGCCGCCGTTCCCATCACGTCTTCGGACGTGATCTGCTGCGCTTTTTTCGCGCCGACCAGTTCACCGTAAGCGCGAAGACCTTTGTAAAGCGCTTGCCGCAGTCCGTTTTCGTGGGTGCCGCCCTCTGGCGTCGGGATGGTATTGCAGTACGACGACGAGAAACCATCTTCGTCCGAGATCCAGGCGACAGCCCATTCGACCGAGCCGTGGCCGCCGTCCTTCTCGATCCGGCCTGCAAAAATATCCTTCGTAACACGCGTCCGGCCCTCGATCGAGGACGTAAGATAATCGCTAAGACCGCCAGGGAAGTGGAAGACAGCCTGCGCGGGCGTGTCGTCCTTGATCAATTCCGGCGCGCACTTCCAGCGGATTTCGACGCCGCCGAAAAGATAGGCCTTCGAACGCGACATCTTCATGATGCGGGCAGGCTTGAAAGCGGCGCCCTTGCCGAAAATCTTTTCGTCCGGCTTGAAACGCGTTTTCGTGCCGCGCCGGTTCATGATCGAGCCGAGCTTTTCGAGCTTCGTCTGGGGTTCGCCGCGCGAGAACACCATTCGATAAAGCTGCTGGTCGCGCGCGACCTGCACTTCGAGCGTCTCCGACAAGGCATTGACGACCGACACGCCGACGCCGTGCAAACCGCCCGACGTATTGTATGCCTTTGAGTCGAACTTACCGCCTGCGTGAAGCACCGTCATGACGACTTCGAGGGCACTTTTGTTTTTGTATTTCGGGTGCGGACCGATCGGAATACCACGCCCGTTGTCCGTGACGCTCAGGAACCCATCGGCGGTCAGCTCAACTTCGATCCACGTCGCGTGGCCAGCGACGGCTTCGTCCATGGAGTTGTCAATCACCTCCGCAAAGAGGTGATGCATCGCCTTTTCGTCCGTGCCGCCGATATACATGCCGGGACGACGGCGCACGGGCTCCAGCCCCTCCAACACCTCGATGTGGTGCTCGCTGTAGCCCGAGCTATCCGCCGCCTTACGCGCGCGCGCCGATTTTTCAGTCATGTCGTTGTCGAATTCCGAAAACAGATCAATTTGCGATCGGCCCATGGGCAGCCCTCAATCATGTCGCGCCGGCAGGCACGGCACCGAAATCCGAAGCGGCCTGACGCACGACAGCAGAACCGCTGAGGCGAATCTTGAAGTCGTCCTTATAAACCGCGCCGGGCAGCACGCCACCACGCACAATGACCTTTGTGGCCGAAGCGCCACTTAGTCTTGGGTTCCGACGGCCACGTTGTCGATGAGCCGCGTCTTTCCAAGCCACGCGGCGGCAAGAACGCGCATCGATTTTCCGGGAGAAACGGATGCGCTGAGCGTCTGGGCATCGCGAATTTCGACGTAGTCGACCTTTGTGAATCCTGCTTCCGCGAGACCTGCAGTGGCGTCCGCCGTTATGACCGTGAATGGAGCACCGGTGGCAGCCTTGGCGGCAACATCGGTAATAACTGCATAGAGCGCCGGCGCGATTTGGCGCTCGCGCTCCGAGAGATAGGCATTGCGCGAAGAAAGCGCTAGACCGTCTCTCTCGCGAACCGTTGGAGCGGCAACAAGCGTCAACGGCATGTTGAGATCGTCAACCAATTGCCTCAGGACCGCGAGCTGCTGATAATCCTTTTCGCCGAACACCGCGCAGTCGGGCGTTACTTGATTGAACAGCTTGCAACAGACGGTGGCGACCCCGTCGAAATGGTGCGGCCGGAACGCCCCTTCGAGGTCGGCGGCAGCACTGCCGGCTTTCACGCCGGTCGAAAAGCCCGCCGGGTACATTTCGTCGACTCCGGGGCTCCAAACAATGTCCGCCTGTGCATCCTGAAGCTTTGCCAAGTCCCCGGCTTCGTCGCGCGGGTAGCGCGCCAGATCTTCATGTGGTGCAAACTGGGTCGGATTGATAAAAATCGAGACGACAACCTTGTCGGCGCTTTTCCGGGCACGCTCGACCAGAGCCAAATGGCCGCGGTGCAAAGCGCCCATCGTCGGAACGAGGGCAATTGTCTTGCCGTCGCTGCGCCAGCCGGCTGTGACCTGTCGCAGATCCCGAACGGTGCGAATGACTTTGGCGGAGTGTTTCACAAATTGCGCCCTTACGGAAAATCGAAGAAGTTCCTGCCGGTAGACGAGGCAACCCGTCAAGGGGATAAGGCGCCCGGCCGCAGAGCACGGGGCGGCGGAAAGGCTCACAATCTGCTATTCTCAGCAGGCGGGCGAATCGTAGGACTTCGCCCAGACAGAGCAGGACGGACATGGTCGCGGCTTTGCGGCGTGAAGATCTAACGCACGCTCTCCCGCCCCGGGATGAGTTTTCCGCGCAATATTTGACCGACGAGTATAGGCTCGTGGGCGCCCTGATCGAGCGCGCATTTTTCACCGAGGACGAGCGCCGCCGCATTGCCGATTTCGCCCGTCGACTGGTTCTGACCGCGCGCGCCGATAAAGCCAAACATTCCGGCGTCGATGCCTTCATGCATGAGTACGGGCTTGCGACGGAAGAAGGCGTTATTCTGATGTGCCTCGCGGAGGCGCTCCTCAGGATTCCCGATTCGGAAACGGCGAATGCATTCATCGCCGATAAGATCGCAGGTGGCGCGTGGGAAAAACACCTCGGCCATTCCGATAGCGCCTTCGTCAATGCGTCGACCTGGGGTCTGATGCTCACCGGCCGCATCATGAAGCTCAAGGAGGCAAAAGGCGCCAACCCGCTGCAGGTCATGAAAAGGTTGGTCGCGCGATCGGGCGAGTCGACTATTCGTCTTGCCGTCCGCCAGGCCGTTCGTCTGCTTGCCGAGCAATTCGTCCTCGGTCCGACAATCGAAAGCGCGTTGTCTCGGGCGCGCGCGTTTGAGGAGAAGGGCTACCGCTTTTCGTACGACATGCTGGGCGAGGCGGCACGCTCGGAACGCGACGCAGAACGTTACTTCCAACGCTATATGTCAGCGATTGACGCGGTCGGCGCGGCATCCGGCCCATTCACGGCAACCAATGCCGACGCAATTTTTGATCGTACGTCATTATCGGTGAAGCTTTCCGCGCTCCATCCGCGCTTCGAGCCCGGCAAGGAAGAGCGGTTACACACCGAGCTTGCGCCACGGCTGCTGACGTTGGCGCGCGCTGCGCGGGCGAAAGGGCTGGGCCTGACCGTTGATGCCGAGGAACAGGATCGCCTCGATATAACGGCGCAGCTGTTCGGCGAAACACTCGTCAATCCGCAACTCGAAAACTGGAACGGTCTCGGTCTTGCTGTCCAGGCTTACGGAAAACGAGCAATCCCGTTGCTCCGCTGGCTGAGACGTCTTGCGGAGCAGACCGGAAAGCGAATTCCGGTGCGTCTCGTCAAAGGCGCATATTGGGACAGCGAAATCAAATGGGCCCAAGAGCGCGGGCTGCAGGACTATCCTGTATTCTCGCGCAAGCTGCACACTGACGTATCCTATCTCGCCGCGATGCGTCTGCTGATTTCGGAGCCCGCCTTCTTCTTCCCGCAGTTTGCCACGCATAACGCGCACACCGTTGCGTCGGCGACGGTCGCCGGAGGTTCGGTCGAGTTCGAATATCAACGCCTTCACGGAATGGGCGAAGCGCTTTACGAACAGATTGTGGATAACGGACGGTCCGACCATCCGTGCCGCATCTATGCGCCCGTAGGCGGACATGAGGATTTGCTGGGTTATCTCGTCCGTCGCCTGCTCGAAAATGGAGCCAACACGTCGTTCGTCAATCGGCTCGGCAACGATGAAATGACGGTTTCCGAGATCATTGCCGATCCCGTTGAAATCGCCGATCGCGAGTACACTGCGGGAGAACGTCCCTCTCTGATCACGCGGCCGCGAGACATCTTCCTGCCCGAGCGAAAGAACAGTAGCGGCGCGCTTCTTACCGACGAAACAGTGCGAAACGCATTGCTCACCGAGGTTCAAAAAACGCTAAAGACGCCGTTTGTCGCCGGTCCGATCGTCAACGGCAGTCCGACGACGGGAGGCGACGCTGCGAAAATCGCCGTCTCCCCGCATGACAATCGCGAACGCATTGGCACGGTACGGCTTGCGACTCCGCAAAACCTTGAGGACGCAATTTCGTCAGCTCGTGAAGTGGCGGCAGGATGGGAGAGAACGGACGTCGCCGAGCGCGCGCGCATTCTGGAAGCGGCCGCCGATCTGTTCGAGGCGCAGCGGCCGCAACTATTGGCGGTGCTCATTCGCGAAGCAGGCAAGACGCTCGATGCGGCGCAGGCCGAACTTCGCGAAGCCGTCGATTATTTGCGCTACTATGCCGTCGAAGCGCGGCGGATCTTTTCGAGCCCGCTTTCTTTGCGTGGGCCGACCGGCGAGGAAAACATCCTGACCCTTCACGGACGAGGGCCGTTCGCCTGCATCTCGCCATGGAATTTTCCGATCGCGATTTTTACCGGCCAGATCGCAGCCGCGCTCGCATCCGGAAATCCGGTCATCGCGAAACCTGCCGAGCAAACACCGCTTGCGGCGTTTCTGGTGGTCAAGCTTTTGCATCAGGCAGGTATTCCGCGAAACGTTCTCCACCTCGTCACCGGAGGTGGTAAACTTGGGGAAGCACTGGTAAAGGACGTACGCGTCTCAGGTGTCGCCTTCACGGGATCGGGCGAAACGGCATGGGCAATCCAGCGCGCCCTCGCCGACCGTCGCAGTGCGATCGTGCCGTTTATCGCCGAGACGGGTGGCATCAATGCGATGATTGCCGATTCCTCCGCGCTTCCCGAGCAGGTTGTGCGCGACGCGGTCAGGTCGGCGTTCGATAGCGCCGGACAACGCTGCTCTGCAGCGCGCATTCTATTCGTACAAGACGACAGCGCTCCCCGGATCCGGTCGATGCTCGCAGGTGCCATCGAAGCGCTCGATGTCGGCGATCCGCTCGATTACGCAACAGACGTCGGTCCTGTTATCGACGAAACTGCGCAGGACATGCTCGAAAGCCATAAGGTCCGCATGCAGCGCGAGGCGCGTGAAATCATCGATCTCGCCATGCCCGAGCGATGCCGCGTCGGAACCTACGTTACGCCCGCGTTGTACGAGATCGATCGTCTCGCAAAGGTCGATCACGAGGTCTTCGGGCCGATCCTGCACCTGATCCGCTTTGAACGCGGTCATCTTGACAAGGTCGTCGCAGCCTTGAATGCGACAGGCTACGGTTTGACACTCGGTCTGCACAGCCGGATCGAAAGCGTTGCCGAGTACGTCGCCGAGAACGCCCGAGTCGGCAACCTCTACATCAACCGCAACCAGATAGGCGCCGTCGTCGGCGTGCAGCCATTCGGCGGAGAAGGACTCTCGGGTACGGGGCCGAAGGCTGGCGGACCAAACTATCTGATGCGCTTCGCGACAGAACGCACGCGATCAATCGATATTACGGCGACCGGCGGCAACTACACGCTCCTGAGCGGCGAAGCGTAAGACCTCGCAACGAAAGCCGTTAGTCTCCGGCCATCACGAAGCAATCGACGCCCTTGCTGCGAAGGGCCGTGCAGGTCGATGCGGCACGATCTGCATCGAATCCGGCAAAGCGTGCCCGGAAGATTTGATGCCCATTCTTCATCACCGGATGCGTAACCGATGGCATGCCTGCAAGAAGGCGCTGGGCGCGATCCTGTACGGAATTGAGCGCACGCTGGGCGTCTGCGATTGATCCGTACGCGCCGATTTGAACCTCGTAGTTGCCCGCCGATGCTCGAACCGCCATTTGCGGCTGACGATATCGTGATTGCGGATTTGCCGCTGGTGACGGGTTCGACCGCGCTTGGATTGCCCAAGCCTGGGCATTCAACGTAGAGGGCGGCAATCCTAACTGGCGAGGCTGAGAGCCGCCGGCGGGCTGTCCTCCCGGAGCCGTCCGAGCTTGGACCGGAGGCGGCGGTTGAAAGCGCTGTTGTGGCTGCGACTGAATGGGTGGCACGTAAGCTGCCATTTCGCGCGCCCGAGCAAATGCGGCGGGACCAGCCGCGGGGGCCGGGTGAGGGGTTTCGGGAACCCTGTCGGATGCGCCCAACATTTCCGCGCGTTTGCCAAGCCGCTCGGCGGCCGCGAGGAAAGCGGCATGCGAATTGCCTGCGGACGCGGTTTGAACCGTTTCACCATCGGGCGCCGCGTCGCTATCTGCCATATCCGTAGTCTGGTCGGGAGAGGCGGCAGGCGCTTTCATCAAGATGGGCACGTGCCGCACCTTGAAAATGTGGACCGGCGTTTCGCGGGCTTCGGCCGCAGCAACTTGGGACGGCTGAGGTGCGCTAGGAGCCCTTCTGGCCGACGCCGCAGCAATATTAGAGACGTTAGAAGAGCGTGATGCGCGCGCGGGAGCGGGTCTTGGTCCCGTCCCTGATCGTGCAACGAGCATGGGCCGGCGAGTTACGCGGGTTGACGCGCGCGTGAATGCTTTGGTGAGGAGGACACGCATTTCCGAATTTCGGGAAGCAGCCGTGCGGCCGCCGAAAACGACGCCGATCAAATGCCGCCGGCCCCGCCGCACCGATGTTACAAGGTTGAAGCCCGATGCGCGCGTATAGCCAGTCTTGATACCGTCGACGCCTGCGAACGTATTCAGCATCGTGTTGTGGTTGCGGTACGACTTCCCTCTGTATTTAAACGTGTGGGTCGAAAACACATGATAATAGCGGGGATAGTCGTCCATTAGGTGCAGCGCTAATGTCGCCATGTCGCGCGCCGTGGAGACGTGATCGTCGTTCGGAAGACCCGACGGATTTTCGAAGTGCGTCTTCATCATCCCGAGTTCGCGGGCTCGGGTGTTCATAAGCCGAACGAAATTGGCTTCGGTGCCCCCGACTTTTTCCGCGAGGGCGACGGCGATGTCGTTGGCGGACTTAGTAACGATCGCTTTGATGGCATCCGCGACCGAGATTTGTTCGCCCGGCTTGAGATCGAGCTTTGATGGGGCGACACTGGCCGCATTCTTGGAGATTGGGACCATGTCCGACATCTTGAGACGCCCACTTTGGAGTGTCTCGAACGTCAGATAAAGCGTCATCATTTTGGTGAGAGAGGCCGGATGACGAAGTGCGTCGGCGTCGTCGTTATGGAGAACCGCGCCCGTATTCGCGTCGATCACCAGCGCGGCATGTTTTTCGACACGAGCAAAAGCCTGCGCCGAAAATCCGGCGGCTAAAGTCATACCAAGGAGCGTAAACGCCAACGCCCGACGCAACACGGCGACATTCCCTCTGACCGCCAGAAAAGCGGTTCGTTTGACTGCCCAAATGCCGCAGGTTTGCCTTGTCGGCTCCCGCAACTTGTCCCCGGCCCGTCACCTGACGAGCAGAGCATTGTTTTTAGGCACCTTTTAGGCGCCGACAGTTGAGCCGGTCCTTCGGTGCTGGCCGAAAGTCTACCGGCGAGGGCCTGCATTAGCGTTAAAAAAACCGGTAAATATGGGGTTACGCGCTGTCTTGGTACCCAGGCGCGATTGTGGCGAAAATCATGCCGCCGATTGAGAAGCTTCCTGGCGCATGAAGCATCAAGGCTGCTGAGGGGGCGAGCAGCGCCGCTCGCGCAACGCCCGTCGGACGAGTTCAGATGAACGGGACCAGCGAGTACCGTAGAAATTCTTTTGCGTGGGCACGCCCCGTCGTTCAGGTCGTTCTGTTTTTTGTTCCGGTCCGTGCCTATATTACGAGACTGATTGGTGTGGGCGTTCCCTTGGATATTTGGCGAAACGCGCTAGTGGCTGTTTGGACGCGCATTTGGGCAGTGGAGCGTAGCTTTTCTGCCTCCCGCGCGTCCCTGATGCCGACTAGATTCCGGAGAAGGGAAGGATTCGGGATTTCGTCGAGGCGTAGGATGGCGGAGGAGCATAAAAAATTGCGCATGGCAGCGCTTATTCGGCTTGCAGGAAACAATGTGCCGAACGGGCCACGCCGGGATGACGGCGACAGCGATTCCAAGACCGGCATCGTCACCAAGACGCGCCCAAAAACGAAGAAGCCAAGCCTCTATAAGGTTCTGCTTCTCAACGACGACTTCACTCCAATGGAATTCGTGGTGCTCGTGCTGCAACGCTTCTTCAACAAGGGCCAAGAAGACGCAACGCGGATCATGCTGCACGTTCACCACAAAGGTGTCGGAATCTGCGGCGTCTACACATACGAGGTCGCTGAAACCAAGGTGACGCAGGTCATGGACTTTTCGCGCCAGCATGGCCACCCTTTACAGTGCACCATGGAGAAAGAGTAGGACTCGATTGACATCGCTCTCCAAAAATCTTGAAGCCTCGCTGCACCGTGCGGTGCAGTACGCCAACGTGCGCCACCACGAATTCGCGACGCTGGAGCATTTGCTGCTGGCCCTTGTCGATGATCGCGACGCGGCGGCGGTCATGCGTGCTTGCTCTGTCGATCTCGAACAGCTGCGTGCCCGCCTCATCGAGTATCTCGACACCGAGCTGAAACCCATTATCTCCAAGTCGGCGCGCGATGCCCACCCGACGAATTCGTTCCAGCGCGTCGTTCAGCGCGCGATCGTTCACGTGCAGACCTCGGGTCGCGAGGAAGTGACCGGCGCCAACGTGCTTGTCGGCATTTTCTCCGAGCGGGAAAGTCACGCCGCCTATTTCCTGCAGGAGCAGGAAATGACCCGCTTCGATGCCGTGCAGTACATCGCGCACGGTATCGCGAAGCGTCCCGGCATGTTTGAACCGCGGACCGTCCGCGGTGTCGATGAAGACGTCAACGCAACAGAAGGCGAAGAGAGAAAGCCCGGAGACGCCCTCAATACCTACTGCGTCAATCTCAATAAGAAGGCCCGAGACGGTAAGATCGACCCCCTGATCGGCCGCGAGCAGGAGGTTATGCGCACCGTGCAGGTGCTCTGCCGCCGCCAGAAGAACAATCCGCTGTTCGTTGGCGATCCGGGCGTTGGCAAGACGGCCATCGCCGAGGGCTTGGCGCGCAAAATCGTCGGTGGCCAGGTTCCCGACGTCTTGAAGGGCGCAACGATCTTCGCGCTGGATATGGGCGCGCTGCTTGCAGGAACCCGTTACCGCGGCGATTTCGAAGAACGCCTCAAAGCCGTGATGAAGGAAATAGAGGCCTTCCCGGGCGCGGTGCTTTTCATCGACGAAATCCACACCGTCATCGGCGCTGGGGCAACGTCCGGCGGGGCGATGGATGCGTCGAACCTCCTGAAGCCCGCGCTTCAGTCGGGCACTCTGCGCTGTATCGGTTCGACGACCTACAAGGAGTATCGCCAGCACTTCGAGAAGGACCGGGCGCTCGTCCGTCGCTTCCAGAAGATCGACGTCAAGGAGCCGACTGTCGAGGACGCAATCGATATTTTGAAAGGCTTGAAGTCCGTCTTCGAGGATTACCACAAAATCAAGTACACGAACGAAGCCATCAAGGCGGCGGTCGAGCTATCGGCTAAGTACATCCACGACCGCAAGCTGCCCGACAAGGCGATAGATGTGATCGACGAGACGGGCGCGTCGCAGATGCTGCTGCCGGAGGGCAAGCGGAAGCGAAAAATCACGACTAAAGAAATTGAGGCGACCGTCGCCGTAATGGCGCGGATTCCGCCGAAGACGGTCACCAAGAGCGATGCCGAGGTCATTGCCCATATCGACCGCGATTTGAAGCGGCTGGTGTTTGGGCAGGAGAAGGCGATTGAGGCTCTTTCGAGCGCGATCAAACTCGCGCGGGCCGGACTTCGCGAGCCGGAGAAGCCGATCGGCTGCTACCTGTTCTCGGGTCCGACCGGTGTCGGCAAGACCGAGGTTGCGAAACAACTCGCGAACCTGCTCGGCGTCGAGCTTCTGCGCTTTGACATGTCGGAATACATGGAGAAGCACACGGTTTCGCGTCTTATTGGTGCGCCGCCAGGCTATGTTGGTTTCGACCAGGGCGGCCTGCTGACAGACGGCATCGATCAGCACCCCCATTGCGTGCTGCTGCTCGATGAAATCGAGAAGGCGCATCCGGATCTGTTCAACATCCTGTTGCAGGTCATGGACCACGGTAAGCTCACCGATCACAACGGCAAATCGGTGGATTTCCGCAACGTCGTCCTGATCATGACGACGAATGCGGGCGCTGCCGACATGGCCCGGCCCCCGATGGGGTTCAATCGCTCGAAACGCGAAGGCGAGGACACCGAGGCGGTGACGAAGCTCTTCACGCCCGAATTCCGCAACCGGCTCGACGCGATCGTCCCGTTCTCTGGTTTGTCGCCGGAGATCATTGCGCAGGTCGTCGAAAAGTTCATCTTCCAGCTCGAAGCGCAACTTGCCGATCGCAGCGTTTCGATCGAGTTGTCGGATGAGGCGACGCGCTGGTTGGCGGAGAAGGGTTACGACGAAAAGTTCGGCGCCCGCCCGCTGGCACGTGTAATTCAAGAGCATATCAAGAAGCCGCTCGCTGAGGAGCTGCTATTCGGTAAGCTTGAAAACGGCGGCACGGTGAAAGTGCTCGTGAAGGGCAAGGGAGAAGATCGCGCGCTTGCCTTCGACTTCCTCCCGCTCGATCCGTCGAAGCGGGCTAAGTCGCCGGAGGAAGAGGATACGGACGACGATGGTCCGCAGCCTGTCCTCGCCGACGCAACGCCGAAGAAGGCATTGCCGGGTCCGAAGGAGAAGGGCGACAAGCCGAAGGAATCGGGCGCCGTTCCAAGCGTGCCGCGCAAAAAGAAAGACGAGTAGCGAAACCGACGAATGTGATTGAACTGGAAAGAGCGCAGCGTGAGCCGCGCTCTTTTCGTTTGGTGCGCTAATCGACCAGCAGCGGAGTCTTTCCGATCAATGTCGGATCGTCGAAATGCTTGATGAGAAAATCGGCGACATCGGCGCGCGAAATCAAGCCGCCGCACCAGTCCTTCATTTCAGTCAGGACCTTATAGCGACCCGTAGCCGGTTTGTTTGTGAGCAGGCCGGGCCTGACGATGGTCCAGTCGAGATTGCTCTTCATCACCATGTCTTCAGCCACATCCTTGTCGTTATAGACCCGCTGCAGCATGAGCGGAAAAATCAGATTGTCGTAGAGGACGTTGATGCGGCCACGGCTGTTTCCGGCTCCAGCGCCCGTCACCATCAGCAAGCGGCGAACCCTCGCATCTTGCATGGCGTCGACCAGGACGCGGGTCGAGTCGGAAAATAGCGTCGTGCCAAAGATCAAGTCTGACGGATTGGTCGAGCCGACGGCGTAAATAGCCGCGTCGACGCCTTGCACTGCGGCGGCAACCTCGCCGCGAACGCGCGCATCGCCCGTGATTTTAGTAAGCTTCGGATCGGTAAGGTCAATCGTCGGAGCCGAACGAGCAAAGGCGCGCACTTGATGGCCTGCGGCAAGTCCGGCCTTCACCGTCTCAAGCCCAACACCGTGGCTAGCACCGATAACCAGGATCAAGGCCATAAAGGTGATCCTCCGCTACGCAATGTCACCCGAAGCCTAGCAGACGCCTAGACCGAAGCCGAGCCGCATATGCAATTACGCATCGAGCGCCGCTTTTAGCTTCTCTGCATTAGCAGCAAGAACCGTCCCCTCTTCCATATTCCGCGCATGCGTTTTGAGCGGCTGGCCATCATAACGCGGAATGACATGGAAATGCAGGTGAAAAACGGTTTGCCCGCCGGCGGTCTCGTTGAATTGCGCGATGCTGACGCCATCGGCACTGAACGCCGCCTTTGCGGCAATGGCCACTTTCTGAACAAGCGAAATAATCTTCGCGAGCACAGCCGGATCAGCGTCGAGCAGATTGCGGGACGGAACTTTCGGTAACACGAGCGCATGTCCCGGAGATTGCGGCATCACATCCATGAAGACGATCGCGTCCGCGTCCTCATAGACTTTGTGGCACGGAATTTCACCGCGCAGGATTTTCGCGAAGATATTGCTCTGATCATAGGACATGATGTTCGCCCGATATCTGCCCGCACGTCCGGCGATCCGCACGTGCCCTAACTATCGTCTTTGCGATAGGGCCCGCTCTCGGTCAAGTCGGCGGAATATTGGGTCACCATCTCGCGCTCCTGCTTCAGGAAGCGCTCAACGGCGCGGCGCAGGCTCGGGTCGGCGAGCCAGTGCGCGGAATATGTCTCGACGGGAAGATAGCCGCGCGCCAGCTTGTGCTCGCCCTGTGCGCCAGCTTCGACGCGGGCAAGCTTATTCTGGATCGCGAAATCGATGGCCTGATAATAGCAGACCTCGAAGTGCAAGGCCGGGTGATGTTCGACGGCACCCCAGTAGCGCCCATAGAGACAATTGCCGCCGATCAAGTTCAATGCCCCCGCGATGTACGCGCCGCCACGCTTCGCTAAAACGAGCAGACAGCGATCGGGCATTACCTGGCCGAGTTTCGAGAAAAATGCGCGATTGAGATATGGCCGTCCCCACTTCCGGTTTCCGGTATCCATGTAGAATTTGTACATCGCATCCCAATGCGCTTCACTAATCGCGCGGCCGGTTACGTGCTCAATTTCTATGCCCGGCGCGACTGCGGTCTGGCGTTCCTTACGAATTGCCTTCCGCTTGCGCGACGCGAGTGTCGCGAGAAAATCGTCGAACGTCGCATAGCCCTGGTTTTGCCAATGAAACTGTTGACCGACCCGCGTCAGAAATCCGAGGGCGCGCAAGCGCTCGGCCGTATCGGCCGAAAGAAACGTCAGATGAACCGACGACAGTCCGCCCTGCCGCACAACCTCGACAGCAGCGGCCGCGAGTAGTTGCTCGTCGGCATTGGCGCGCGGACCTGGCTTTACGAGAAGTCGCGGACCGGGAACGGGTGTGAACGGAACCGCGATCTGCAATTTGGGATAATATCGGCCACCGGCCTGCTCGTAAGCGTCCGCCCAGCCATGATCGAACACGTATTCGCCCTGGCTGTGAGATTTGAGA
The DNA here is from genome assembly GCF_035548195.1 of Hyphomicrobium sp. Classification (GTDB taxonomy): domain Bacteria; phylum Pseudomonadota; class Alphaproteobacteria; order Rhizobiales; family Hyphomicrobiaceae; genus Hyphomicrobium_B. The sequence continues at coordinate 110,835 of NZ_DASZTY010000022.1, read as the reverse complement.
TAGGCCGGCGCAGCGGCAGTCACGTTTCCGGAATCGTCTTCGAGAACGAGATGGCGCGGCAGCCAGCCCATCCGGGGGCCGACGCAGCCTGAATCCTCCAGCGCATTGAGAAATGCATGGCTCACGAAGGGATTGAACGTCGCCGCATCCGGGTTCGCGCAACCGTCCCATTGCGCACTATCGATAGCGGCAATGGAAGTGACGAGCTTGACGACGGCGTCCGAAGATGTCGGCATGGGGCCTGATGATGAACCGAGCAAAGCGAGTTTATGCAACTCCTCGCCGCAATATCCAAGCGGCCGGAGGACACATCAGATCTGCTTAAGTACAGTCCAATAGCTCGCGTCGATTTGACAGACCGGGTTTAGGGTTCGAAACCTTCAAAAATCATCGCATCGGCCCAATTGGCAGCGATCTTGCGCTGTTTTGCGGTCCGCACCGTCCATGTGAAGAGGGGCAATCCCTGAACCTTACGCGCGTATTCCGTCACCGGCGTCGGCAAGGCATTCACGTCGTAAGCATAGAAATCGGGCGCGACGGACCCGGACTCCAACAAGTCACGCAGTGATGCTGCGCGCTTACGCCCAATGCATCGCGACCACCAACCGCTGCCTCTGTAGCTCCCGGAGACGATCCCACGCGGCACATCCGGCGCGAGCACTTTGATGGCGATCATGACGGCGGGATCGAAGGACATCAAAGCAAGCGGACCTTTGTACGCGGAGGCGGCCGCTGCAATCTTGCTCAGAAATGACTCCTGTGGCGGCTCCCATTCGCTCTTGATCTCGATGAGTAGGGGCGTACGTCCGCGCACGAGATCGAGCAACTCAACGAACGTCAGAATCGGAGCGCCGCCCACGCGATGCCGAAGCACTTTAAGGTCGCGCTCGGCGATCGTTGCGACCGGACCGCGGCCCTTAACGAGACGCTCCAGTGTTTCATCGTGAAAGACGATCGGCAGACCGCCAGCCGCCGGACGAACATCGCACTCGATGCCGTAGCTCTTTGCGATCGCAGCCTCGAACGCGGGGCCAGTGTTTTCGATAAGAGCACGCCTCGCGTCGTGCAATCCGCGATGTGCGACCGGACGTAGGAATGCAGCGCGGTCAAACATTGTGTCAGCGGATTTTCAAAATGGCGTCGATCTCGACTGCAGTGCCGAGAGGAAGGCTCGCGACACCTACCGCAGACCGCGTATGGCGGCCGGCATCGCCAAGGACGGCAACGAGAAAATCGGACGCACCGTTAATCACTACAGGATGATCCGAAAAACCCGGCGCCGATGCCACAAACCCGGTCAGACGCAAAACTTGGGCTATGTGATCCAAATTGCCGAGAGCGGCCTTCGCCTGAGCGAGAATGTTGAGAGCGGCATGGCGCGCCGCCGATTTTCCGTCCTCGACCGAAAGATCCGCCCCGAGCAAGCCAGTGATCACCCGGCCTGCGTCGTCCTTTGCGATTTGTCCCGATATGAAAAGCTGATCGCCGCAGACGAGGTAAGGAACATAATTCGCGACGGGTTGCGGCGCCTCTGGTAGTTTCAGCCCAAGCTCTGTAAGCCGCTGTTCGGCGGTTGTCATTGCATTTCACCCCGTTTTATCGGTTTCGCGGGCGAGCTTTGGCGGTGGCGGCGCCTCTTTGCAATGCCTTTATTGAACCATTAGATTGTCCCTTCAGGAAACCCGTTAGGGAAAGAGAGCAAAGGCCGATGACCAGCCGCTTCGAAAAATATGTCTGGAGCCTGTTTGCTGGGTTCGCGGGGTTGCTCGTGAGCTTTTCGGCTTCGGCCGCCGACGCTGTTCATTTCGCTCCACACCGCGCGGTCTACGAACTGTCGCTCGAAAACTCGACCGCGGGCTCGGGCGTGTCCGGCGTTACGGGCCGCATGGTCTATGAACTCAACGGCTCACCCTGTGACGGATATACGCAAAACATGCGCTTCGTGACGGTGATGACCAACCAAGAAGGAACGGAAACACTAAGCGATCTCCGCAACTCGAGCTGGGAAGACGCCAACGGCAAGAAGCTGAGGTTTTCCTCGACACAATATCAAAACGACGAATTGGCGGATTCCAGTCAGGGCGATGCCGCACGCTCGAAAGGACCGACACCCGTGGTCGGCGTCGATCTGACGAAGCCGTCGAAGAAACGTGTTTCGCTTCCGAACGATATCTACTTTCCGATGCAGCACGCCTCGACGCTCGTGCAGGCCGCCAAGAATGGCGTCCATCTCTTTATGGCAAATCTCTATGATGGTTCGGAAAAGGGTGAGAAATATTATCTGACGAGCACAGCGATTGGAAACGAATACGCGCCGGGGACGAAACCGTTGTCGCCGGCATTCAAGGGGTCCGATAAGCTTGCGGGCGTCGCGTCCTGGCCGATGTCGATCAGCTATTTCGATGCTGGAAAAGACAAGGAAGATCAGCTTCCGGCCTACGAGCTTTCGTTCCGCTATTTTGAGAACGGCGTCACGAGCAATCTCAAGATCGATTATGGCGAATTCGCAATTAAAGGCGAGCTGAAAGAGTTGACCTTCCTCGATTCCGGCAAATGCCCGGCCAACGCAAGCGCGCACTAGAGAACGCAACGCACCTTTCAGTCGGCCATGCCGGTTATAAGGGTATGAGCGTGCCCTATGGATGCCGGGTCGATCGCCGCTTCCTGTGAGAACGCGAGCAGTAGGCTCTCGTCGCGCATCAGATAATCGAGCACCGCACCTTGAAACTCAGCAGTATTTGCCTCCGCTCGAATCTGCCCCGGCTCAATGCCGGTCAGGGAAAGAAAGCGGCTCAAGCGCTGGGCATCGGCTGCGAGATAGGCAAAGGCCTGCAACGCAATTGTTTCTGCACAATCCTTGTCAAGGCGGCTCCGGGATCGTTGCATTTTCGCTCCATCCGATGCAGGTCGTTAACTGTTGGTTACGGCTTTTCGCGCCAAAGTGGTTCGATGGATCAGCGGAGAATCGGTGCACAAACTGCCCAAGGGGAGCATCGAGGCGGTTGGCATGACCTATCAGGAATCTAGATCCGGCGTCGAGAGACGCGGGGCAGACCCGCGGCTCGCGGCTCAGTCTGTTCTGATCGTCGAAGATAACGAGCTGAATATGAAGCTCTTCAACGACCTTCTCTCGGCGCATGGATACAAGACGATTCAGACACGCAGTGGCTTCGAGGCGCTTGAACTCGCACGCAAGCATCGCCCGGATTTGATTTTGATGGATATTCAACTTCCCGAAGTCTCCGGTCTCGAAGTGACTAAATGGCTGAAGGACGATGACGATCTCTGTCGCATTCCGATCGTGGCCGTAACGGCGTTCGCCATGAAAGGCGACGAGGAACGGATCAGATCCGGTGGTTGCGAAGCCTACGTCTCCAAACCGATTTCCGTGATGTCTTTTCTCGATACCGTTCGGAAGTTTATCGGGCCTTCGAAATCATAGAAGCTGCCCTCTCGCATGACTGAAGCTCAATGACCGCGCGCGTCCTCGTCGTCGATGATATCCTGGCTAATGTGAAGCTTCTCGAGGCAAGGCTTCAGGCTGAGTATTTCGAGGTACTGACGGCAAACGGCGGCCAGCAGGCGCTGGACCTGCTGGAGCGCGAAAGCGTCGATGTCGTCCTCCTCGACGTCATGATGCCGGGGATGGACGGGTTTGAAACCTGTCGGCGCATCAAAGCCGGACATGCGACGCACCACATCCCCGTTGTCATGGTAACGGCTCTGGACCAACCCTCGGACAAGGTGCTGGGACTGGAAAGCGGCGCCGACGATTTTCTCACCAAGCCCGTCGACGACATCGCACTGGTGACTCGCGTTAAGAATCTCGCTCGCCTCAAAATGCTCAACGACGAGATGATGATGCGCGCGTCGACGGGTAAGGAGATGGGGATTCCCGACGATGGCTCCTTTGCGCGTGCGTTATCGGCGCGCTCGGGACGAGTCCTTCTCGTCGACGACAATCCGCGCTCTGCGTCTCGCTTGCTCGAAGTGTTGTCCAAGGCCAATGACTCGTTCGCCGAACGCGATATCCAGGCCGCATTGAATAAGTTAGCCGAGAGCAACTTCGATCTGCTGGTCGTGAGCCTTTCGCTGGAAAACGCGGACGGGTTGCGGCTTTGCTCTCAGGTCCGTTCGCTGGAGCGCACGCGTCATCTGCCGGTAATCATGCTTGTAGAGCCAGGCGACGAAGCGCGCTTGCTGCGCGGCCTCGACATGGGCGTCAACGATTACCTAATGCGTCCGGTCGACCGTCACGAGCTGCTCGCGCGTGTCAAGACGCAGATCAAGCGCAAACGTCATTCTGATTTCCTTCGCCATCGACTTGCCGAAAGCGTCGAACTGTCCGTCACCGATCCGCTGACCGGTTTGCATAATCGGCGCTATATGGAAGGCCATCTCAGGACGCTCGTCGCGGAGGCAATCCGCACGAACCGCAGCCTGTCGATGCTGGTCGCCGACATCGATCATTTCAAAGCGGTCAACGACACCTACGGTCATGATGCTGGTGACGAGGTCCTCAAAGAATTTGCCGTCCGTCTCAAGCGGAACACGAGAGGCGTTGACTTGGCGTGCCGTCTGGGAGGCGAAGAGTTCGTGATCATCATGCCCGAGACCGACCTCGAGCGCGCCTATCAGATCGGAGAGCGTCTGCGCGCCGGCATCGCTGCGGAGGAGTTTCCGATTGGCGGGGATAGGACGGTCCGCGTGACGGCGAGCGTAGGTATCGGAACGCTTGAGGCGCCGGATGACACGCCAGAAACCATGTTCAAGCGTGCGGACAGTGCGCTTTACACGGCAAAGCGTCGTGGCCGCAATCGTGTAGTTGCCGACGCAGCTTAAACGTCGATCGATAAGACCTGCTTGCTTTTCCCTTCGCGTCGTCTCCGCCCAGTATGCGCCGGAGGGGGGAACGGCTCACCAAAAAATCATTATTCGTCAGACGGTTGGTCAGATTCGTAGGATGCGCGAATCGCCAAATGTTGCCAATTGATCACTGGTAAAGCAGTTCTTGCTTTCCGCACCGTTATCTGGCACCAAAGAGCCGATTGACAGGGGAACAATGCAAGAAATCGAAATCTTTACGTCGTCTTGCGTCGGCATAGCTCGACGACGTCGTAAGTTCCCGCGCTACCGGGCCCGCCGCATAGCTCGGTAGAGTGGGGATGGATCGATCCGAGTGACCACACGAGTGGCCTCCTCGAACGGTTGCAGAGGGTCGATCGTGAAGCTGGGTGAGGAACAACGCCCTCTTTGAACTTCACCCGGTTGTGGCCAGGGTCGCGAAGCTGTCTCGGAACGATTTACCCCGCTGCCGAGTTTGCTTTCAGCCCTGGCCACTTTATCTGCGCGGCGAGGGCGGAATTTCCCGGGACGGGTCGGAACAAGCAGCTTGCTCGGTAGAGCCGATTCGGCGACCTACTTAATCTTCGTTTCCTTAAACTCGACGTGCTTGCGCGCGACGGGATCATATTTCTTAAAAACGAGCTTTTCAGTCGACGTGCGAGGGTTCTTCTTGGTCACGTAGAAGAAGCCCGTTCCCGCGGACGACAACAGCTTAATCTTCTGAGTAATAGGCTTTGCCATGGATCACGCTTGGAAGAAAAATGCGCCGAAATGCTTCGGCGACGGAGCGGGCAACATACGCGCGAACTTGCAGCTGTCAAGGTGGTGCGGGTGTTAGAGTGCACGAGATGAGGGTGCGCTGAAAGCCGCAGGCATTCTGATAATAAAAAGGCAGATTTTCCGAAGCAAAATCCGCAGCTTCGTGATCGCATGCGAGCCGGCGCGCAACGTCGTTCAGGACAAGTCGCGTAATATTTGGCAGATCGAGCCTGCGAGCGTTGTCGAGCGTAAACCAATCGAGATCGAGCAACTCGCCGTCGGGGAGAGATTGTGCGGCCGCAAGCGCACGTCTCCTCGCCATGAAGAACCAGGTGTCATAGCGGCGTACGCGCCCGGGCGGTGTTATTGCCCGTGCCAATGGCACCAACCACGCCGGAACCGGAACGTAACGGGCGTCAGCAAACCCGCGCCAACCATCTGGAACGTCGAAGTCAGTTGATTTCTCGCGCCCTATGATAAGACCTGCTTCTTCCCAAAGCTCGCGTATAGCAGCGAGCGTGAAGGGACGAATCTCGGGAGCCAAATCTTCCGGACGGTAGTCCCACGGCAGCTCCGTCGCCAATCTGAGGTCGCAGGTATCGACGCGACCTCCGGGAAAAACCCATTTTTCCGGCAGAAAGACCTGGTTGGCATGCCGACGCCCCATAAGCAGCTTCGGCTCTGCTTCGCTGTCATCCACGACCACGACACATGCCGCATCGCGAATAGGTTCCCGGCGTGCCTCGGGCTCGGACGGATGCTCGTTCATTCCATCCCGCGACGCGTTCAGGACGTGGCTTCGTTGGGAGAAGGTGGAAGGTCGGAAAGGCTGCGCTCATCGAATGATGGATTGCCGAAGCCGTGCATACGTAACGCCCATTGATAGCCAATGAGGGTACCCTTCACGCGCGGCAGCAACCAAAGACTGAGCAGTGTAGCCGCAGGTAGCCAGATCGCGAGTTCAACCCAGGCGGGCGGCGAAAACATCTTCTCGGTCACCAGAATGCCGCTCACGATGACGTGCGCCGTGATCGTCATAACGAAATACGGCGGCGCGTCATCGGCGCGTTGATGGAATAATTCCGTGCCGCACTTCGGGCAGCAATCGTTGACCTTGAGGTATTTGCCGTAAAGTGAACCGCTACCGCAGCTCGGGCATTTCTGTTGCCAGCTACGCTTGAGCGATTGCCAAACGTCCCGTCGGGGGAGATCGTCAGGGGTGGATTCTTGGGCAAACTGAGACATGGTCATCATCATGTGCGGTCTGACGGCGGGTGTTCAAGGTAAAACCGGCCCGTGCGACCCTATCTCCTCTGGCGCGATTTGCCGAATTTTTTGTTCCGGAGACCTTTGCGGCCAATATTGAGTGCAGCGAAATTGCCACGTGACGCCGGAGTCAGCATTTCAAACCGTAGCGCGCCTGCAGAAGGAATTGCCTCAAGCAGGCGCACGTCCACCGCATCGCCGAGACGATAACCCGCACCCGTCCGCGCCCCGACCAGCGCGTGCGCGGCCTCGATGTGATGGTAATAGTCGTCCCCGAGGCTCGAAATAGGAATGTAACCGTCTGCGCCGGTATCTCTAAGCCGCACGAACAAGCCGGACCGCGTGACACCCGCGATACGCGCCGCAAATGTCGCCCCGATCCGATCTGCTAAGTGAGCAGCAATGAGACGGTCGGCCGTCTCGCGCTCGGCCGCCATGGCGCGGCGTTCGGTGTCGGAAATGGATTTAGCTACACTCGCCAGTCGCGAAATTTCGTCGTCCGTAAGACCATCCTGACCAAGATTAAGGGCACGGATGAGGGCACGGTGAACGATCAGATCGGCGTAGCGCCGGATCGGCGACGTGAAATGCGCGTATCGCACTAAATTCAAGCCGAAATGACCGATGTTCTTCGGTGCATATTCGGCCTGTGATTGGGAGCGCAGGATAACCTCGCTGATGAGGTCCGGCACCGGCAGATCCTTGGCCTGGTCAAGCACCTTGTTGAAAGCTTCGGGCTTCAATGCGCCCGCATGCGGCACCTTCATATCGAGTGTTTCGAGAAAATCTCGGAGGCCCTTCAATTTCTCCGCGCTAGGCGCATCGTGCACGCGATAGACGAGCGGCAGTTTTTTCTCTTCGAGAGTTTCGGCAGCGGCAACGTTCGCCTGAATCATGAATTCTTCGATCAGCCGATGAGCGGCAAGCCGCTCCGGCGTGACTACCCGCGCAACCTGCCCCTTTTCGTCGAGTACGATCCTGCGCTCAGGGAGATCGAGATCGAGCGGTCCTCGTTTGTCTCTCGCCTCCGCGACGGCCTTGTACGCCGCCCAAAGCGGCGTTAGCGCAGTCTCCATCAGCGGCAAACATTTATCTGAAGGTTGCCCATCGATGGCCGCCTGCGCCTCCTGATAGGAGAGCTTGGCGGCAGACCGCATCATCGCGCGGATGAAGGTATGACCGCGCTTTTCGCCATGCCGGTCGAAGACCATCCGCACTGCCAGGCAAGCACGTTCTTCGCCTTCTCGCAGAGAGCAAAGATCGTTCGAGATTTTTTCCGGCAGCATCGGCACGACGCGATCCGGAAAGTACACAGAATTGCCCCTGAGCTGGGCTTCGCGGTCTAACTTCGAGCCGGGCCTGATGTAATGCGCAACGTCCGCGATCGCGACCGTGACGATAAAACCGCCTTCATTCTTCGGATTAATGTCCGGCTCTGCATGCACCGCGTCGTCGTGGTCGCGAGCATCGATCGGGTCGATTGTCAGCAACGGAAGCGAGCGCAGGTCTTCGCGCCCGTCCATCGTCGGCGGCGTAAGATGTTCGCACTCTTTGAGCACGCTTTCCGGAAATTCCTCTGGAATGCCATGCGCGTGAACGGCAATGAGCGAGATTTGCCGCTGATCGTCTGGATTGCCTAAGCTTTCGACAATCTTCGCGCGGGGAGTCGCAAAGCGTCCATGGCGCGCAAGCTCAAACCGCACGAGATCGCCGTCGCTCGCATTACCAAGGTCGTCTGGTAGGATGTTCCAGCTCTTCAATTCCTTACGATCGATCGGCTCGATCGTGCCACCGCCGCGTTTCGAAGCCCGGAAAATACCGAGTAGCCGCCGCTTTTCTCGCGGCAACTTCTTGATCGGCGTCGCCTCGTAGGCGGCACCGCCGCCGCGCGGTAATTTCGTGAGCTTGGCCAGCACGCGGTCGCCGATACCAATGTCGTTTTCGGATCCGCGCCCCGAAAGCGAAACCCGTACCAGTGGTCGCTTCCCGTCCTCCTCGCGCCATTGTGTCGGCTTTGCGATCAAGTCGCCGTCGTCATCTCGTCCTGTGATTTCGATTGTCGTGACGGGCGGCAGCTTGCCCTTCTCGCGGAGACGCTTTTTATCGCCCGCAAGCGTGCCGTCATCGGCCATTTCCGCAAGAAGGCGCTTGAGCGCGATGCGTGCCCCGCCCGACACCCCGAACGCGCGCGCAATCTCGCGCTTTCCGGTTTTCCCTTGGGCGGAATTCAGGAATTCGAGGATCTGCTCTTTGCTCGGCAGTCCGCCATTGGCGGGAGCGCGCGCCGCTGCTGATTTGCCGGTCGGCGGCGCGCCTCGTGATTTCTGCTTCAGGCTTTGGCCTTTGCGAGTTTTTTGGTTGCCGGTTTGGCCGCAGCAGCTTTCTTCGCGGGCGCAGCTTTTTTTGCAGCGGACTTCGAGGCTTTCCGAGGAGCCGATGTCTCGTCCTTTACAACCTTAGCTGGTTTCGTCGCTTTCGGGCGGGCCGCGCGCGACGTCTTGGATTTCTTCCCGCCGCCGTTGGCAATGCGCTCTGCGATCAGTGCAACCGCTTCATCGAGCGTAATCGCGGCCGGGTCTTTGCCGCGCGGGACCGTGGCGTTGACCTTGTTGTGGGTGACATAAGGCCCATAACGCCCTTCCAGCACCTGCACAGGCCCGCCTTCGCTTGGGTGTTCCCCGAGTTCTTTCAGCACCTTCGGCGCGCTCCGCTGGAAGCGGCTCTTGCCGCCACCTGCGCGTTTTTCGGCGATCAGCGCCACGGCCCGATTGAGACCGACGGTGAAGACATCCTCAATGCTTTCGAGGTTGACGTATGTTTTCGCGCCATCCTTTTCGTGCAGGATGAACGGTCCAAAGCGCCCGAGGCCAGCCGTGATCATCCCGCCTTCATCAGGATGTTCTCCGACGTCGCGAGGCAGCGACAAGAGCTGCACGGCCTTTTCGAAATCGAGCGTTGCGGCGTCGATCCCCTTCGGAATGCTGGACCGTTTCGGCTTCTCGTCGCCTTCGGCTTCGCCAAGCTGAACATAAGGACCGAACCGGCCCGTACGGAGCGTCACGGCAACACCATCGTCCGTGTAACCGAGCACCTTGCCGTCGAGCGCCGCTTCGCCGTTGTCGCTTTGAGTGAGCTGCCGCGTGTAGTTGCAATCCGGATAGTTTCCGCAGCCGATGAATGCGCCATACTTGCCCGAAATTTTCAGGCTCAGCCGACCTTGCCCGCATTTTGGGCAGAGACGCGGATCGCTGCCGTCGCCCTTATCGGGAAAGACATGCGGCCCGAGCATTTCATTCAGGGCTTCGAGAACGTCGCCGACGCGCAGATCTTTGATCTCGCCCACCGAGGCAATGAATTGCCGCCAGAAATCCCGTAGCACTTCCTTATATGCAAGCTCGTCGTTCGAGATGAGATCGAGCTTTTCTTCCAAGTCCGCCGTGAAATCATACTCCACATAGCGTTTGAAGAAGCTCTCTAGGAACGCGATGACAAGGCGTCCCTTATCTTCCGGGACGAGCCGCTTTTTCTCGATCCGTACGTAATCGCGATCGACCAGCACGGCCATCGTCGACGCATAGGTGGATGGCCGCCCGATGCCGAGCTCTTCCATGCGCTTGACGAGCGTCGCTTCGGAAAAACGCGGCGGCGGCTGCGTGAAGTGCTGATCGGCGCTGATTTCTTTGTCCTTCAACCGATCGCCTTCTGCGAGCGGCGGCAGTCGGCGGCTATCCTCATCATCGTCGGACGTGTCGTCCTTGCCCTTATCGATATAGCGGAAGCGGTCATCGCGGCCTTCCTCGTAGACCTTGAGAAAACCGTCGAACAACAGAACGGAGCCGTTGGCGCGCAGTCCGTAAGTTTTACCGTCGCTGCCTTTGGCCTCGATCTCGACCGCCGTCTGCTCCAAATCGGCAGGCGCCATTTGGCTCGCGACCGCGCGCTTCCAAATAAGATCGTAAAGTGCAGCCTGATCCTTTTCGAGGTATTTGCGAACCTGATCGGGCGTCCGCCGCGGATCGGTCGGGCGGATCGCCTCGTGCGCTTCCTGTGCGTTTTTGGCTTTCGTTTTGTATTCGCGCGCAAACGGCGTGTAGTTCTTCCCGAACTGAGCCGAGATCACGTCGCGGATTTGACTCACGGCTTCAGGCACGATCTGCACGCCGTCGGTTCGCATATAAGTAATGAGACCGACCGTCTCGCCGCCGATATCGACGCCTTCATAAAGGCGCTGTGCAATTTGCATCGTCTGCTTAGCGGAGAAGCCAAGCTTACGGGATGCATCCATCTGCAATGTCGAAGTGGTGAACGGCGGGTATGGGTTGCGCTTGGCCGCCTTCTTTTCGATCGAGACGACACGGAAGTCTCGCCCTTCGAGCGCGGATTTGATGGCAGTCGCCGTCGCCTCGTCTTTAATATCCAGCTTCTTCAAAGCTGAACCGTCGATGGCAACGAGCCGTGATTTGACGTCGTCGCCTTCCGCAGTCGTCAGTAAAGCTTCGATCGTCCAATATTCGTCGGTCTTGAAGGCTTCGATCTCGGCCTCGCGATCGCAGACCAGCCGCAAGGCCACTGACTGCACGCGCCCGGCGGAACGGGCGCCTGGCAATTTTCGCCAAAGCACCGGCGAAAGCGTGAAGCCGACGAGATAGTCGAGCGCACGGCGCGCCAGATAAGCGTCAACCAGGGGTCCGTCGATCTTCCGCGGCTCCTTCAGCGCCGCCAGGATCGATTGCTTGGTAATGGCGTTGAAGGCGACGCGCTCAACCTCGGTCCCCTTCTTGAGGGCCTTCTTATTGTTGAGGATCTCCAGGATATGCCAGGAGATGGCCTCGCCTTCCCTGTCGGGGTCGGTCGCAAGAATGAGCTTGTCGGCTTTTTTGACCGCCTCGGCGATCTCGCGGATGATTTTCTGGGACTTGCCATCGACTTCCCAGTGCATGTTGAAGTCGTGGTCGGGCTCGACCGAGCCGTTCTTGGCAGGCAGGTCTCGCACGTGTCCGTAGGACGCGATGACTTTGTAACCCGAACCGAGATATTTGTTGATCGTCTTGGCCTTAGCGGCAGATTCGACGATAACGACGTTCATGTAGGGGCCCTTCGCTCCTGGACTCTCTGGCCTCCGAGGTAGGCCGAGTATATGTGGGGCTTGCATTTATGGCCGCGTAGCGGGCCGGGAACATGGTTGATCGCCGCAGCGGTGTCAAATGGCGGATATTTCAAGCTAAAGTTGATTAATTTACATATTGCAACTAATAAGAGAATAAGTTAGCGTCCGCCCGTCGCTGTAATGAGGCTCATCGTGAGGAAATTACACGGGCTCCCCGAAGCTGAGACGTATACACAATCTCTCGATTCCGAACGACGCGAGCGTTTGGAATATCTGGCGGATTTGTTGAGCGAGCTTCAATCGCTCGCTGAGCGAGAGGGGTGTGCGAGGCTCCCCGATTTGATTGCCCAATCCCGAGCCGAAGCCATCGCGGAATCGCTTAAACGCTAAACACAAACTCTTTAGCGCTCGCCCTTCAACGCCACTAAGCCTTGCCCCTGTCGCTCGATACGCCCCGCCAAATCTAGTTCCAGCAGCGCAATTTGCACGCTTTGCACGTCGAGCCCGGTCGCCCGCGTGACGGCGTCGACATCGACCGGCGCTGGACCGAGCGCCGATAAGACAGCTTTGATGGCCTCCGCGCCGTCTCGCCCGCCGGGAATTGCCGATACCGTTGCTGTTGCGGGTGGCTTTGCGAACATTGCGGCCGGATTTTCCCTTTGAGGTTTAAGATCCTCGAAGCCAAGCATTGGGCGTAGGACTGCAACCACTTCGCTCGGCTCGGTAACGAGGGTTGCTCCCTGCTTGATCAGACGGTTTGTGCCCTCGGCCCGCGGATCGAGCGGATGACCGGGAAGCGCGAAGACTTCCCGCCCGAGGTCGTTCGCATACCTCGCGGTCACGAGCGTACCGGACCGCATGGCCGCCTCGACGATGACGACGCCATGAACGAGCCCCGCGATAATACGATTGCGCCGCGGAAAATCACGGTCGCGCGGTTGAAGGCCCGGAGGACGTTCGGTCACCAGGCACCCCTCGCGGCCAATCGCTTCTTGAAGCGCCGCGTGCTCGGGCGGATAGACCCAATCGATCCCGCCTGCGAGGACTGCAATGGTCCCCCGCGATAACGATGCGTCATGTGCAGCGCGGTCGATGCCACGCGCCAAGCCAGACACGATGACGAGCCCGGATTCCGCCAACTCGTTCGCAAAGCGCCGCGTGAGCTGAATGCCTGCAGCCGAGCATTGTCGCGATCCTACGATTGCGACGGCAGCCCGCCTCAAAAGATCGCGGCGACCTTTTACGTAGACTACCGGAGGCGGTGCATCGATGCGTGCAAGCAGGAGCGGATAATCTGGCTCGACCGTGAATAACGGCACGGCACCGGCACGCGTTGCCGTTTCGAGCTCCCGCTCGGCATCGGCTTTCGGGCAGAGATGAATTGGTCGCCCCGCACCCCCGCGCCGCGAAAGCTCCGGTATTGCGTCGAGGGCATGCTGAGCGCCGCCGAAGTGATTGATTAGCTCGCGAAATGTGACGGGACCGACGTTTTCAGAGCGAATGAGTCGAAGGCAAGCCAACCGTTCAGCGTCGGAAAGCTCCGCTGTCGGCAGCGGGGCCGGTTTGAGGAAGTCGTATTGTTCAGGCCTTCGTTGCACCGATCTTCGGTTCCTCGCCGGCCAGAAGCCTACGTATGTTTGCTCGATGCTTGATGAGAATGACGGCGCTCATGACGGCAGTGACGAGAGCGAATTCGCGATAGCCCAACGCCCACGCGGCTACCGGTGAGGCGAGTGTAGCAGCAATCGCTGCAAGGGATGAGATGCGCGTCGCTCCGGCGACCGCGAGCCAGACCACGACGAAGATTGCGCCGACTTTCCACGCTATGGCAAGCAGCACGCCGAAAAACGTAGCAACGCCCTTTCCCCCCTTGAACCCGAGCCAAATCGGAAAAACATGACCGAGGAAGGCTCCAAAACCAGCAACGAGCGCTGCCGTCTCGCCGAACCAACGCCATGCAATCAGCGCCGAGGCGGCACCCTTTAATGCATCGAACAGCAGCGTTGCCGCAGCCAGGCTCTTACGTCCGGTTCGGAGTACGTTCGTCGCACCGATATTTCCCGAGCCGATCTGCCGGACATCGCCGAGTCCCGCGAGGCGCGTCAGAATGAGGCCAGAGGGGATCGAACCCAACAAATAGCCGAGGCCGAGTGCAATCAGCAGCGCAGGGAAAGACGATGGGTCCATGACGGAGGAAATCCGATGATGGCAGCGGCGAGTTACGTGCGTTCGACGCCAGCGTATTCGTAGACCGTTTCGCCAGCAACCATTGTTCGGAGTACGCGCCCCTGCATTTTCGCTTCGTCAAAGGGCGTATTCTTCGAGCGTGAGCGCAGCAGATCTTTATTGACCACCCAAGGTTCGCCGGGATCGAACAAGACGAGATCGGCGATCGCGCCCTTCGCAAGCCGCCCACTATGAAGTCCAAGCAAGCGGGCCGGATTGATGGTCAGCGCCTTCAGCATGGCTTTGAGCGTCACATCACCAGAGTGCACGAGACGCAGCGCCGCCGAAAGCAGGGTCTCAAGTCCCACCGCGCCGTCCGCGGCTTCCGCAAAAGGCCGCCGTTTGGTGTCGGCGTCCTGCGGATCGTGGCTCGACACGATCAGATCGATATCGCCATTTGCAAGGCCCTGCACCATCGCGACGCGATCTTCCTCGCGGCGGAGCGGCGGACGCACCTTCAAGAACGTACGGTAGGGACCAATGTCGTTTTCGTTCAACGTCAGATGATTGATTGAAACGCCGCACGTAACGGGAAGCTTCTTCGCCTTCGCACCTCGGACAACGTCAAGGCTTTCCTGACAGCTGATCGTGGCCGCGTGATAACGCCCGCCTGTCATCTCGACGAGGCGCACGTCGCGTTCAAGGATAATCGTTTCCGCAATCTTCGACGTCGCGGGAAGACCGAGGCGCGTCGCGACCTCACCGGAATTCATTGCCCCGCTGCCGGAGAGGTAAGGGTCTTCGGTATGATGGACGACGAGAGCGTTGAAGTCCTTTGCGTAGTTCAGGACGTTGCGCATCACGCGCGTGTTGACGATGCTCGATTTGCCATTCGAAAAGGCAATGGCACCCGTGCGCTTCAATAGGCCGATTTCGGTCATTTCCTCGCCTTTGAGGCCCTTCGTCATCGCTGCCATCGTATGGACGTGCACGAGGGCGTTGTCGCGGGCGCGGCGCTGAATGAAATCAACGAGCGACACTTGATCGATCACGGGATTGGTCTCGGGCATAACGACGATCGTCGTTACGCCTCCAGCGGCGGCGGCATGGCTTGCAGTCTTCAGCGTTTCGCGATGTTCATATCCGGGTTCGCCGGTAAACACCTGCGCGTCGATGAGGCCCGGTGCGAGCACGTGCCCTTTGCAATCGATGACTTTCGTCCCTTCCGGCGCATTGCGGCGGAGATGGCCGCCGAGATCCGCAATCAGCCCGTCCTTGACAAGCAAGCCGCCGGGCTCGTCGCGATTGGAAGCCGGATCGATCAGGCGGGCATTGATGAAAACCGTCGCTTTGCCAACGCTCTTCGGCTTTTCGATAGACTTGCTCATGGGGCGACGTCCTCGAAACTCGGCAGGTGCGCCGAGAGAGCCTCAAGAACGGCCATGCGAACGGCAACCCCCATTTCAACTTGTTCTCGGATGACGCTGCGCGAGTGGTCGGCAACGGTGGACGCGATTTCGACGCCGCGATTCATCGGTCCCGGATGCATGATTAGGGCATCGGGCTTGGCGCGCGCGAGCTTCTCTTGATCGAGGCCGAAAAAGTGGAAAAATTCACGGATAGAGGGGACATAGGAGGCATCCATGCGTTCGCGCTGGAGGCGCAGCATCATAACGATGTCGACGTCCTCGATGCCCTTCCACATATCGGTAAAGACTTGGCATCCGAGCCGCTCAGGCGACGACGGCAATAGTGTCGATGGCGCGATGAGCCGGACGTTTGCCCCAAGCGCGTTCAAAACATTGATATCGGAACGTGCGACGCGCGAATGCAGAATATCGCCGCAGATCGCAACGGTCAGCCCGGCAACGCGACCTTTCGCGCGGCGGATCGTGAGCGCGTCGAGAAGGGCTTGCGTCGGATGCTGATGCGCGCCGTCGCCGGCGTTGATAACCGAGCAATCGACCTTCTGGGATAATAGCTCAACCGCGCCCGCCGCATGATGCCGGACGACGATGATGTCCGGCCGCATGGCATTGAGTGTGACCGCGGTATCGATCAGCGTTTCCCCCTTCGTCACCGAAGAAGTCGCGACGTTCATGTTCATCACGTCGGCGCCGAGCCGCTTACCCGCCATCTCGAACGACGCTTGAGTTCGGGTGGAGGATTCGAAGAAGAGATTGATAAGCGTGCGCCCGGCGAGCACATCGCGCTTTTTGCCGTTTCGGCGATTGTGATCTGCGTTTTTATCAGCGAGATCGAGAAGAAAATTGATTTCATTTGCCGACAGGCCCTCGCAGGTCAGCAAATGGCGGCGCGGAAAAACTTTCAGCGCGGTCGAGTTCGATTTCGAGGTCATTAAAGCGGTTTCTATAGGCGGAGTCCGGCGCACCCGCAAGCATGCTTCGCGGGACACGTCCGAAATCGCTTAACGGGTGGCGGGATGATCCCTTGGTCCATGATCAGGCTGGCTTTTTCACTGCGGACTGCGGAACCGGTCAAGAGCGCTCTGCAAAATGATCGTGGCTGCAAGCTTATCGATCACCTCACCGCGGCGCTTCCGCGTCTGGTCGGCGCCGATAAGCATCCGTTCGGCCTCCGCAGTCGTTAGGCGCTCGTCCCAGAGCAAGACCGGTAGCTGGGCGAGCTTATTGAGATTGCGAGCCAAAGCCCGGGTCGCCTGTGCCCGGGGGCCTTCGGTTCCGTCAAGGTTGCGTGGGAGACCCAACACGAGGCCGACAACGCCGTGTTCGTTGACCAGCGATAACAGGCGGGCGGCATCGGCTGTGAACTTTGTCCGTTTAATCGTTTCCAGTGGCGATGCGATCGTCCGCGTGACATCGGAAAGGGCGAGCCCGAGCGTCTTGGTGCCAGCGTCGATTCCAATAAGGCGGCCCGTTTGGATCGCAGCCAGGAATGACTGCGGATCTTCCATCGTGCGGCCGGGCGGCTCTGGGGCGGCGGGCTGGCTCATAAAATCGGCATCTCTTGTGGTTTTCAGTCGGTCGCGATCGAGTATCAGCATCGCGCCTGGTTTGACACCGCAAAAGCGCTCGAAAGCAGCCGCTTAGCCGGACCCGCGGCATCTCCGTTTACCGTTTCCCCGCCGGTTGCATCCGGACCGCCTGCCCGGGTAAGAGAGCAGCAGAACCTCTCCGAACTTTCGAAGGGATTACCAATGGAGGTCGACGAAGCGACCGTTCGCCGTATCGCGCGTCTTGCTAGGATTAGGATCAGCGATGACGAGGCGAAGGGACTCGAAAAGGAACTGTCGGGTATTCTCGACTGGGTCAAGCAACTCGACGAGGTCGACACCTCATCGGTTGAACCGATGACGCGCGTCGTCGCCCAGAAGTTGAAGATGCGCGACGATGTCGTGACCGATGGAGAAATCGCGGACAAGGTAACGGCCAATGCGCCGTTGGCCGAAGACCATTATTTCGTCGTGCCGAAGGTCGTGGAGTAGGCCCGATATGCTTTTGAGCGCCGCAAAGAATTGAAGGGGACTGTTCACCCGTGACGGACCTAACCAAGTTGACGATGGCCGAAGCGCGCGATGGGCTGAAAAAGAAATCTTTTTCGGCGCTGGAGCTGACGGACGCTTTTCTCGGGGCAATCGAAACCGCAAATCCGGCGCTCAATGCCTACGTGTTGCAAACGCCAGAGCACGCGCGGGCTCAGGCAAAGGAAAGCGACAAGCGTCTCGCAGCGGGAAACGCGCGCCCGCTCGAAGGTCTTCCGATTGGCAACAAGGATCTTTTCTGCACGAACGGAATTCGCACGACCGCGTGCTCGAAAATCCTCGACGATTTCAAGCCACCCTATGAATCGACGGTTGGGCAGAATCTCTGGGATGCCGGAGCGGTCATGCTCGGCAAGCTCAACAACGACGAATTTGCGATGGGCTCATCCAATGAGACCAGCGCCTTCGGTAACGTCGTGAACCCATGGCGCCGCAAATCGGCGGACGGACAATATACAAACGACAAGCTCGTTCCAGGCGGCTCTTCCGGCGGATCGTCCGCGGCGGTTGCGGCGGACTTGTGCCTCGCGGCGACGGCAACCGACACAGGCGGCTCGATCCGGCAGCCCGCGGCGCTGACGGGAACCGTAGGAGTGAAGCCAACCTACGGACGTTGCTCACGCTGGGGCATCGTGGCCTTCGCTTCGTCTCTCGATCAGGCCGGGCCGATCGCCAAGACGGTCCGCGATGCGGCAATGATGCTGAAGACGATGGCGAGCTACGATCTGAAGGACACAACGTCCGTCGATGCCCCTGTGCCGGACTATGAGGCTGCGATCGGCAAAAGCATAAACGGGCTCCGGGTCGGCGTACCGAAGGAATATCGCGTTGACGGCATGTCGGCCGAAATCCAGAAACTCTGGGATGACGGTATCGCGTGGTTGAAATCTGCGGGCGCGACGATTCACGAAATCTCGCTGCCGCATACGAAGTACGCATTGCCCGCTTATTACATCGTCGCGCCAGCGGAATGCTCGTCGAACCTCGCGCGCTATGACGGCATGCGCTATGGCCTTCGCGTCAACGGCGACAACCTGATCGATACATATGAAAAGACACGCGCCGCAGGGTTCGGAAAGGAGGTCCGCCGCCGTATCCTGATCGGCACCTACGTTTTGTCGGCAGGCTATTATGACGCCTATTACCTTAAGGCTCAGAAGGTGCGCACCCTGATCAAGCGCGACTTCGACGAAGCGTGGAATAAAGTTGATGTCGTCCTGACGCCGACAACGCCGTCACCCGCTTTCGCTTTTGGAGAAAAAACGGGCGACCCGCTCGCGATGTATCTTGAAGATATCTTCACGGTAACGGTGAATATGGCTGGGCTTCCCGGAATGTCCGTGCCCGCCGGGCTTTCGTCGCAAGGAACGCCGCTTGGTCTGCAGCTTATCGGCAAGCCGTTCGATGAGGAGACGCTTTTCCGCGCGGCGCAAGTGATCGAAGATGCGGCGGGCCGGTTCTCCGTACCCGCGAAGTGGTGGATGAAGGGCTAGAAAATGGATCCGAAACGGCCCTGGGAATGTGCCGACATGACCCAAGTGCGGTCCGAAATCGACCGCATCGACGCAACGCTGGTCGATCTGATCGCCGAGCGCTTCGGATACGTGGATCGCGCGTGGCAGCTGAAGATGTCGACCGAAGAAGGCGCCGTCGTTCAGTGGCGCATCCAGCAGGTCATCGATCGCGTCAAAGCGCGCGCGGCAGATAAGGGCATGCCGCCTGAAATGGTCGAGTTGGTCGGGGCGCAATGGCGCAACATGATCGGCTGGTTCATTCAGTTCGAGGAAGAGAAAATTCGCCAGGCTCAGGATGCCGCGAAAGTCAAAGCTCAAGCCGGAGGCGAAAGTGGGTCCTGATCTTGAGCAGACGGTTCCGCTAATCGAGGTTCTTCTTTATGGGATTCTCAATCCGGCGACGATCGTCGTGGCATTCATGGTCGGCCAGCGTGCCGACGACAAGAGCAAGCTGATGATCGCGGCATTCGCCGGCGCGATCGCGGGTTGTGCTTTGCTCTACGTGGCGACTTTTTTAAGGCTTTGGGATGCACCGGAACTCGGACGTTCCATTGCGGGTGTCTTCATCGTTTCGCTGGTTGCCGGCTTCATCTACGCCGGCGTTGGCTACCTGATGAAGCGCAAGACCGACTAGATATTATGTCCTGCGGCACCCTGCCGACGCCGGACCGCGCGACTGGAGACGACGCATGAGCTCGCAGAAAGTCAAAGAAAAATCCAAACCCACAAATCTCCTCGCAGGAGCAACGGGAGACTGGGAAGTCATCGTCGGCATGGAGGTGCACGCTCAGGTCGCGTCCAACGCAAAGCTATTTTCCGGCGCATCAACGGCGTTCGGCGCCGAGCCCAACAGCCATGTTTCACTTGTCGATGCGGCGATGCCGGGGATGCTGCCGGTCATCAATAAAGAGTGCGTTGCTCAGGCTATCCGAACGGGCCTAGGTCTCAAGGCGCAGATCAATCTGAAAAGCGTCTTCGACCGCAAGAACTACTTTTACCCGGACCTGCCGCAGGGCTACCAGATCTCGCAGTACAAGCAACCGGTTGTCGGTGAAGGCGAGGTTGAGATCGACGTCGATGGGGAGACGATGAAGATCGGCATTGAGCGTCTTCATCTGGAACAGGATGCGGGCAAGTCACTACACGATCAGCATCCCGATTATTCCTATGTCGATCTGAATCGCTCGGGCGTTGCGCTAATGGAGATCGTCTCGAAGCCCGACCTCAGATCGTCGAAGCAGGCACAGGCCTACGTTACGAAGCTCCGCAGCATTCTCCGTTATCTCGGCACCTGCGACGGTGACATGGAGAAGGGCAACCTGCGCGCCGACGTCAACGTTTCGGTCCGGAAGCCCGGCGATAAGCTCGGCACGCGTTGCGAGATCAAGAACGTCAACTCCATTCGCTTCATCGGACAGGCGATCGAGTACGAAGCGCGGCGTCAGATCGATATCATCGAAGATGGCGGAACCATCGACCAGGAAACGCGCCTGTTCGATTCTGCTAAGGGCGAAACGCGCTCGATGCGCTCCAAGGAAGAAGCGCATGACTATCGCTATTTCCCCGATCCCGACTTGCTGCCGCTCGAACTGACGCAAGACTACGTCGACAGCCTAAAATCGAATTTGCCCGAGCTTCCCGACGAAAAGCGGTCGCGTTTCATGAAGACGTTCGGTCTGTCCGCTTATGACGCCGACGTGCTTGTCGCTGAAAAAGCCCTTGCTGATTTTTTTGAAAGAGCATGCTTATCGTCCCGAGACCACGGTGTCAGCGCTACATCGTTGATTGCAAGTTGGGTAATCAATGCAGTCTTAGGTCGGCTGAATAAAGACGGAATAACTATAGATCAGTCGCCTATTTCACCAAAACAACTCGGCGATATTGCTGGGCTGATTGGCACTGGCGAAATCTCGGGGAAAATCGCCAAGGACCTATTCGAGATCGTCTGGACGGAAGGCGGCGATCCGGCGGACATCGTCGAGAAGCGCGGCATGAAGCAGGTGACGGACACCGGCGCTATCGAGAAAGCCGTCGACGAAATTATCGCGGCCAATCCGGAAAAGGTCGAGCAGGCAAAAGCCAAGCCATCGATGCTCGGTTGGTTCGTCGGTCAAGTGATGAAGGCAACGGGCGGTAAGGCCAACCCTGCAGCCGTCAACGAGATCCTGAAAACCAAGCTCGGTATCTAGTACGCGTGTCAGGCGGCAACGCGAGCCGCACGGCGTTTCCGGCGCTCGCGCAAACCGACCGCAACCACATGCAGAATGCCGATGCAGGCGAGAGCGATGAATCCGCCCGGCGCGACGGCAGCAATTCCATAGAATATTTTTGTCGTTGTCATTGGCCTCTCCTTGGAGGCAGAAGTTATGATGCGACAAAACATACCACCGGGATATTGCGATCCCGCTGACGCCGATCTTTCAAATGCGAAATGAATTTTCGTCGATTGGTAAGGCGCGTTTAATGAAACGCTAACGTTGGGTCTCGTCGCCGTCCGTCTACAACGGCTTGACGATCAACGGCATTCCGCCCTTCGGCCTGAGCGTGACGCGGCTGACAGGCTCAGGCTCGTGGCGCCCGTCCCACCCAAATCGGACACTCTGCAATAAAGTGGCAAGAATTGCCGTTGCCTCAATCATCGCAAAGGACGAGCCGATACATACGCGCGGCCCGTAACCGAACGGCATGAACTGCGTACGCGGAATTTTGGCTTCGTTTTCCGGTAGAAATCGATCCGGTTCGAAGCGGTCGGGGTCAGGCCAAAGACGCCGATGGCGATGCAGCACGAAGATTGGGATGACGATCAGAGACGACTTCGGCAACCGCGTGCCAGCGAGGTCGAACTCGTCCACTGAATGCCGGGTCATGACCGGAGCTGGTGGGTAAAGCCGCATCGATTCTTTTAAAACACGCGTTGTTAAAGGCAGGCGTTCGAGCGTTCCCGCCGCGACGTGCTGAACTTTGACCGCACTCCGTACTTCATCGCGCAGGCGGTCCTGCCAATCGGGAGCGCGCGCCAAAAGATAGAGCGACCACGTCAGCGCCTTGGCCGTCGTTTCGTGGCCAGCGAAAAGAAAGGTTGCGAGATTGTCGATGGTCTCGCCGTCCGTCATCGGCTGACCAGTGTCGGGATGGCGGGAGGCGATCATGCGAGCGACGAGATCGCTACCGCCGGGCGCGGTCCGGCGTTGATCGAGCAAGCGCTGGACGATTCCGCGTACCTCCATAGCGGCTGAGCGCATGCTGCCCTTGCCGGGATGCCACCGTGCTTCAGGCCAACGCAGCATCGCGGCCGCGACTTCCCACGAAATGCGATCGAGATAGGTTCGCGTTGAGCGCTTTACGGCTTTTGCTTCGCTCTCGTCGATGCCAGCCAGGATCGTGCGTGCAATGACGGAGAAAGTAACGTCCGTCATTGCCTCCTCGATGTCGGTGCTGAATGCCGCTCCGCGTGACGTCCAATCTGCGACCAACTCCTCCGTCGCATTCACCATCGTCGGCACATGGCTCAGAAGCTCAGCGTATCGAAACATCGGGCTGGCAAGCTTGCGCTGCCAGCGCCAGCTCTCGCCCTCGGCCGTCAGAATTCCGTCGCCGAGGATGGGTGTAAGGACACGCCGGTCGAGCGCAGTCTTGGGGAATTGCGCAGCGTCTTTGAGAAGAATGCGCTCGATCAGCTCGGGGTCGGTCACCCACGTCACAAGAGGGCGCTTCTTTCCGTAGCTGACGACCGGCTCGGTATAGACGGATAAAGGTATGGCGCGCAGCGGATTGCGTACAAACCGCGAAAAAAAACGCCACGGCGATTGGGCCTGGTCAGGAGGCTTTACCGTCGGAGGATAAAAAGCGTCGGAAGTCAGTGTGTCGTTCACGGCAAATTGTGTGGCGTCATCCAATCGCGATCGGGCCCGGCACCATTTTCAGACGGCGGGCCTGATCCTTTGTCGGGACGCTCCGGCGTTCCGCAGAGCCGAAAGGTAGAACCTTAGGCCGTGGCTTTTGCAGCCCGAGTTTTTCCGGCAGCCTTTTTCAGCTGCTTCCGGATGCCGGCAGTGTTGCCCTGATTACGCGATTGCGGCGGACGCGCGATCTTGCGCCCTGCCTTCTTCTTCTGTTTCTGAATGTTTTTCAGCGAAGTCTTGGACATGGATGTGCCTCGGAAATCCGTTTTGCGAAAGCGCCACTTCGGCGCGAAATCGAACCGTTCCTCTAAGGGATCGCCATTGCGTGCGCAAGCGTCGCCTTCGGATGGCCGATTGGGTTGATCGGATCGGCTTCAGCCGAGCAGATAGTTCAGGCCGAAATAGGTCGGTGCGATGATGCCTGCGGCCCAGATGAAGGCCGACAAGACGTTGGCGATTTGGAATTGCCAATGAGGGACCGCGTACATTCCGGCGATGACCGGAATCACGGCGCGAACCGGTCCAAAGAAGTGTCCGAGAAATACGCCGATGGCTCCCCATTTTTTAAAGAAGGCTTGGCCGCGATCAAGCATCTCGGGATTGCGGTTGAACGGCCAGATTTCGCGGATGCCGTCTTTGTAGTAGAGCCCGATCCAATAGGAAACCGCATAACCAAGCGAGCCGCCGATACCGGCCCAGATGATGGCGGGTCCGAGAATACTCATCTCGACACCGCTTTTCGCAAGCAGTGCAGATATGCCGACGAGGATGGCCGTCCCGGGCCACAGGATCGAAAGAAAACAAAAGCTTTCAAGGAACGCGACAACGAATGCGACCGGGCCTGTCCAACCCTCGTTGGCGCGCACGAACCCGACGATGGCTTCGACAAAGTCATGCACGCTCATGATCAGGCTTTCGAGTTGGGGCGGGCGCAAAAGCGCAGTTCAATCGTTTATGGTGCGCCCGAGCCAGATAGGAAATAGAAATAATTCGTTCAAGCACTCCGGCTGCACTATCGGCATCGCCTTGCAAGTTCACCCGCAAGCTCCCGCGACACCTCGCGCGCCAGCATCGCGCCACGCGCGACTTGCGCAGTCGTAAGTCCGGCATGGGCACCGGCACTCAGCGTTGCCGGACCGCGGTCGGCTTCCTCCTTGCCGTGGGCGAGTTCATCGCAAGAGAGATTTTTGCGCATTTTGCTGTAGGCCATTAGGCGCACGCCGGATGCATATTCGTGTGGACCAGGCGGCTGTCGCATCCAGGCCCGCGATTTGTCGGCCATATAGGAATCGTAGACCATTTTGCGCTGGCTGATGCAGACGTTACTGTCATCCACGCATTTAAGTCCCCGCTGCTGGCCGAACGCCGGATCGGCCGTTCCGCCGCACCCCGTCATCGCGATACAGGAAACGAGTGCGGCGAGGATGATAAGTGCGTTACGCTCGGCCAACGCATATCCGAATATTATCAAAGCGAATCTCGATCTTCTGTATCGGATGCGGGTAGGAAGAGAGCGTGGCAGCCTCGTGGCGGAAGCCCGGCTGGGCGGCGAATTGCCTGTTGGTGACTAGTAGGATTCGTCCCAAAGCTGCACCGAATTCAAAGTTTCACGTCAAAGCGGAGCCCTGAGATATGGCGTATGCAGTGCGAATTCATGCTTATGGCGGACCGGAGGCTCTCACGTATGAGGACGTCGAGATCGGCCAACCCGCAGCCGGCGAGGTGCTTCTGCGCCAGCACGCCATCGGCATCAATTTCATCGATATTTATCAGCGCTCGGGCCTCTACAAGCTGGACAGCCTGCCGGCCGTCCTCGGATCCGAGGGCGCCGGTGAAGTGATTGCGGTCGGCTCCGGCGTCGATACCTTCAAAGTCGGGGACCGCGCAGCCTATGCAACAGCAATTGGCGCATACGCAGAGGTCCGGCGCGTTCCGGCGGCGCAACTCGTCAAGTTGCCCGAGGGCATCTCCTATGAGACCGCCGCGGCGATGATGCTGCAAGGTATGACAGCGCGATATCTCTTGTGTGAGACATACAAGGTCGGGCCAGGAACGAAACTGCTGTTCCACGCTGCAGCGGGCGGCGTTGGTTTGATCGCTTGCCAATGGGCGCGTGCGCTAGGTGCGACGATCATCGGTACGGTTAGTTCCGACGAGAAAGCCGAGATTGCAAAGGCGCATGGCTGTACGCACCCAATCAACACGATGCGCGAAGACTTTGTGGCTCGGGTGAAGGAGCTGACGAATGGTCAGGGCTGCGACGTTGCATATGATTCCATCGGCAAGGATACGTTTCCGAAATCCCTCGACTGCCTGAAGCCGAAGGGCCTGTGGGTGTCTTTCGGCAACGCCTCGGGGCCGGTTCCTCCTTTCGAGCTAACGGCCCTGAAAGGCTCACTTTTTGCCACGCGCCCGTCGCTTTTCGCATATACCGCGAAGCGCGAGGACCTCGAAGCGAACGCAGCGGATCTCTTTGGCATGGTGTCGTCGGGTAAAATAAAGATTTCGATCAATCACCGCTATCCTTTGCGTGCTGCTGCCGACGCTCATCGCGATCTCGCGGCGCGGCGGACAACGGGTTCGATCATACTCGTTCCATAAGGATGGACATGCAGGACGACGAACAGGAAGAGACGATCACGCTCTACTTTTGGTCGACCCCGAACGGATACAAGATCCCAATCATGCTGGAGGAGATCGGCGCTCGCTACCGGGTCGAGTTTGTCGACATCGGCAAGGGCGAGCAGTTCGCGCTTGCCTTCTCAGCGATTTCTCCGAACAATCGTATCCCGGCCATTCTCGATCCTGATGGCCCCGACGGTCAGCCTTTGTCGATCTTCGAGTCCGGCGCTATTCTTCGATACCTTGGACGAAAATACGGGGCCCTCTATCCGACGAACGAACGCACCAAGGCTGAGGTCGATCAATGGCTGTTCTGGCAGGTCGGTGGGCTTGGTCCGATGGCTGGTCAATGCAACCATTTCCGCAACTATGCCAAGGAAAGAATTCCATACGCCATTGACCGCTATACGAAAGAAGTCGAGCGTCTTTTCGGCGCTATGGAGAAGCGACTGACAAATCGCGACTACCTTGCGGGCGACTATTCGATTGCAGACATCGCCAGCTTCCCCTGGGTACGAAATTGGCAATCCCTCGGCCAGGATTTGGAGAAATTTCCGAATCTCAACCGTTGGTTGGAGGTCATCGGTAAACGCCCCGCCGTAATTCGCGGACTGGAGTTGAAGAAGCCAAAGGTCTCGCCTCTGCAATCCTAACGCCGCTTAGGGTCGCTCCAAGCTGTCAGGATCGACGGTACGTCCGGTAACGCGCTGGAAAGCCATCGCGCCCAGCACTTTGTTAGATCGAACGTAACGTGTTGCTTCTGACGGCGTGTGCGCTGACTCCGCGTCCGCGGCATCATTGCCATCCGACGTCAAGTCCGTGAGTCCGATGTAAGAAGGCCGGGTGCTATCTTGAGCGCAGCCGGCAAGCGCCAGAAAACTCGCGAGCACGAGCGAGCGTCGAAGCAGTCTCTGTGGCATCAATTCCCTCATCCAGGATGAATTGAAATCCTGGACCCACCGCGCCCCCGCGGCGATCCTCATCCACCACCGCCAACATGGTTACCAATCATAGACTGAACGCTGGCTGAACGCCCCGGCGGCCATTCGCGACGAGGCAACCTCTGACGTCAATTCAAAACATGGTTAGCCAAAGATGGCAACCGCGCTTAAGACCCCGTAACCGCGCGGCGCGTTTTGGGGATAAATGTGCCGTTTTCCGACAGATCCGCGGCATTCGGAAACGAAGTTTCCGTAAGTCTTACAACAATTTTGCGCGGCTTTTTACGAGATTTCATTTCCGCGCTGTAATTCTTCCAGCGTGCCGCAAGAGGAGCGCCGGGCGAAGGGTTCGGCATCCTAAGTCGTTAATGTGATGCGGCGGTTTGTTTGGAGGATATTAGAATGTCGCGTATGGACATGTCCTCGCGTGAGATTGTCGAGTATGCGGCTCAAGGCGGTCAGCACGACGCGTTGTTTGAGCTTGGACTCAGCTATTGCACAGGACGGGACGGAACGATCGACTTAGTAGAAGCGCATAAGTGGTTCAATATTGCGGCGATGCGCGGCAATGACGAAGCCAAGCGTTATCGGCTCGAGTTGGCACGAGATATGACGCGAGCGGAAATCACTCAGGCGCAACGGCTCGCACGGGAATGGCTATCTTCGGTCCATTGAGCCGGTTCAGCGGACTGGACGCGAGCTGCCGTCAACATTTCGAAAAGAATGACGACAGACATTTCCAGGACGTCTTCGCTGCACTGCCGACTGCGGATCCTGCCTTCTCGAGTGCCGTGCCCGCTGACTTCGCCGCTGTAGCAGCCGTTTTCTGCGTCTGAGCGAGACTGTCGCCAGTCGATTTCGCGCTCTTCTCAACCATCTCCTGAACCGTCTTCGGAGGCACGTCACTTGCTGTGTCTTGCGGCGGCTCCTCGACTTCGGTACCCGGTGGAGGAAGAGCGGGCTGCTGTGTCGCCTCTTGCTCCTGCGAGCCGCCGAGAGCGCCATCGACCGTTGCCGGAATTGTAAACTCTCTGCGTTCGCCCTGACAGGGCGCGGTCGTATTGCGGTCTATGGCGCAACTGGCATGGGGACCGGCTTTTGCGAGCGCCGTAATGCAATAGAGCTTGGTTACGGTATCCGGTGGCCCGGACCGGTTCACAACGCAATCATAGCTTGCATCCGGTCCGGTGCATTTGACGCACAAGTCCGCCGCCCCCGCTGATGTGGAGGACAGGATTAGTAACACGGCACTGGCGCTGGATCTCACCCCAAAGGTCACGGCGGCTCCCCATTCCGCTGATGCCCGCTTGATGTCAGGAGACTAGGACGACTTTGCGGCCACGAATAGGCCCGAGTAGCCAATCCAAAAAGCATCTGGAACAATGAGCCGCGCTTGCTTGCATTGCAGCGAGCCCCCCTCTATAGGGGTTCGACCCATCGGGTATGGGGGAGACGTGGCCGAGTGGCTGAAGGCAACGGTTTGCTAAATCGTCATACGCTTTAAAGGCGTATCGAGGGTTCGAATCCCTCCGTCTCCGCCAAGGCTTGTTGATTATCCAACAATTTTCGGCGCCATCGGCGTTAACCCGCAATCGATCAAGCGCGATGGGTCCGCCGGCATAGGTACCGCGGCCGACGAGCAACGCGCTTCGGAACAGTCCGGACGCCAGCCGCGGAAAGCGCGAGAATGCCAATCGCACGCGCGGCGAAGCCGACGTCGGAGCATTGGGCTTCAAAAATCGTCTCTCTTTCTTTTCTCAAAAAAACGCGGTGGAGAGAGTGAAGAGTCGAAGTGTGTCTTTGACCTCTGAATTTGCGTCCGAGAGCGCAACCGGCACGCCGGGTACCAGCCGCGAAGCTTCATGCATCTCGGACAATGCAAAATGTATCGAGGAGGGCCGACGCGGAAGCCGGCCCTCTCGCTTCTCGAAACGAACATCTTGGACGATAGAAATAAAATCCGGCGTTGCTGACGTCTGCTTGTAAGAACCTATCCCCTTATACCGCTGCAGTTGAATATTGTTTCGGAACGAATGAGCCCTTCTTGTAACAGAGGGGGAGGCGGAATTTCATTAGGCTGACGAATCCGAATTCAACCGGTTGCGAGACTTCATAGATGGGCGGTCTGAAGGCAGTTCTCATTGCTGCGACCTTCCTTTGCGTCTATCCGACGGCGTCTCTTGCGGTGGAAGGGGCATCGCTGGCGGGTCCGATTGGCGGCACTGACATTGGATCTGGCCTGCCTGCCCAACCGGGGATCTATATCGGAACGGTGCAGCTCTATGCGCGCACGATGGATTTCCTCAATGGAAGCGGCAAGGTGAACCTGGAACTTAAGGACGCCCAACTTGCCAAAGTCATCGGCGGCCCATTTTTTGATTTTGTTCCACAAACAAAGATCTTCGGCGGAAGTCTTTCGTTTTCAGGTGTCGTTCCGGTGTTGGATGCATGGGGGCATCTTTACACGGGTACTTCGAACGACCGCGACGTTGGGGTTGGCGATCCCTATGTCGAAATTTCTTGGGCGCGCTACTTCGGAACACCTCACCCTTCGCACTATGCCGGCGCCAGCCCTATTCTCGAAGGGCTTTCCGTTTTGCTTGGCTTCGGTATCGTTGTGCCCGCTGGCCAATATAGCTCATCCACTGCACTGAGCCGCATGCTGAGCCCTGGTACAAATATCTGGGACTTCGCTCCCACGGCGGCCATTACCTACACGACGAAACCAATCCTTTTTGAAGGAACAGAATTCAGCGCGAAGCTCTATTGGAACAATTATCTCGATAATCCCAGTACGAACTATTCGACGGGCGACATGCTGGACGTCGACTTCGCGATCACCGAACATATCGGGCGCTTTCAGGCCGGCGTGACGGGGTTCTATGCTTGGCAAATCGAAGATGACGAAATGCGCGGCGTTGTCATTCTCCCAGACGGAGCGAAAGCAAAGATATTCGAACTCGGCGGCGTCGTCGCATATGATATGCCGGAGAACGCCTCGTCAGTTAAACTAAAGGCCATCGCCTCGCCTTTCGCGAGAAACTTGCCAACCCCGTGGCATGTGGTGTTGGGGTGGATCAAGAAATTTTAGCTGAACCAGCTGACGCACTGATCGGTTCGGCGCGCAAATGACATCACTGAAACTGCAGACCTATTCAGTGGAAGCGAACTGCCGCCGCGCGCCGCGCAGGGCGGGAAAAGTTTCGGCCGTCCCAAGGGAACGCCGGCCGTCGCCGACTCTTTCGTGTCGCCGGGAAATTGCGGAGATAGGTCCGTGTGCGCGGAAAGCTGACATCGTTCGCTCCTGCCGTAGCGGCTGAAGCCAAAGTTAGCAAAGCCTAGGAGGCAAAAAAAAACTACCATATTGGGAGTGGCGTCATGGAAAGTGTTGGCGGTTCGCGCGCGCGGCGAAGGTCGTTGCGCCGAAATCTTCTTGTCTTTTCGAGTATGTTGGCCGGGTTGGCCTCCATCCCGGCACTGGCTGCCGCGGGTAACGATGGTCCCGTCGTTAATACCATTGAGGGCCGCGTTCGCGGCTTCACCAGCAACGGTGTGAATCAATTTCTCGGCATTCCTTATGCAGCACCGCCGGTCGGAAAGCTCCGCTGGCAGCCGCCGCAGCCGGTCAAGAAATGGAAAGGCAAGCTCGACGCCACGCACTATGGCGATTCGTGCGAGGTGACCGAACTCCAGTCGTTTGGTGGACCCGCGAGCATGAGCGAGGACTGCCTCTATATCAACGTCTTCACCACGAAGACCGGCCGCCACGGCAAGGGCTTGCCTGTCATCGTCTGGATCTACGGCGGCGGTAACGTCGAGGGTGAGTCGAACGACTACGACGGGAGTAAGCTCGCGACAGGTGGTCCCCTCGGCAAACCGACCGTGGTCGTCACCTTCAACTATCGCTTGGGTCTGTTCGGCTTTTTGTCGGAACAGCACTTGAACGCGGAAGGTCACCTCTGGGGAAACTACGGCATCCTCGATCAGCAGGCAGCGCTGCGCTGGGTTCAACGCAATATCGCACAGTTCGGCGGCGATCCGACCAGAGTTACCCTCGGCGGTCAATCGGCTGGCGCAGTGGACACTGGCGCAAACGTGCTTTCGCCGCTGGCCACGGGGCTGTTCAACCGCGCGATTTACCAAAGCTCGCTTCCGGCATTCACCAGCCTGACAACTGCTGCGAGTGCGTTGGCCAAGGGCAATGCGTTTGCTGCCGCGGTCGGATGTTCGAATGCAAAGTGCCTGCGTGGTTTATCCGCCGCACGCATCTTACAAATCCAGGGAACGGCCAAAGGTAACGCGGTCGATCCTACCATCAATACAACATACACAACCGGTCCGTTTGTGGACGGAACCATTATCCCGCACCAGCCTGAGACGGCATTCACGACCGGACAATATAATCGGATGCCGACCATGGCAGGCACAGTTGCGGACGAAGCAAACTTCGGCGCAGCGATAGCGGAGTATTTCTCCGGTCCGCCTCAAGTGGCGACGACTCCGGAGCAATACGCAGCCAAAAACAGCGCGGCCGTGCAGGCGCAGTATCCGCTTTCGGCTTATGACAATAATCCGCAAGTCGCACAGGATAGGGTTGGCACCGATCCGACAAAGTGTCAGACGCTGCACGCCTTAAATCTTTGGGCGTCGAAAATTCCAACCTACGCTTATGACTTCACCTATACCAAGGCGCCGTTCAACTTCCCGCAGATGCCGAACGCGTACTCATCGACAGGCCATTTCGAGGCGCTCGCGTATCACACAGCGGATATTCAGTTCCTGTTCCCCAATTTTTCGGGCGGAATTCTCGGTGTGAATCTCGATCAGGACACGGGTCAACCGCGCGAACTCCAGGGCAAGGAAGTCAAACTTTCGGACAAGCTCGTAGCAGCGTGGACGAACTTTGCCGCGACCGGAGATCCGAACGGGCCTAATGTTCCTAAATGGAAGCGGTTCAAGGCAAATACGGGAACATTCCTCCAGCAGGATATTCCGATCTCGGTCGAAACCGTGGCGCAATACAGAAGCAATTACAAATGCGACTTCTGGGATGCGAGCCTGACGTATCCCACGGATTGAAACGTGCTTTCACCGGCTGCGGGCGTCCGTCCGCAGCCGCATCGATAAAGAGCCGCGGCGATCTGTTAACTGCTAGAGGACGGAGTGGCGGATCTTTGTCCGCCGCTCCGCGAAAGTTTCGAATGAATACCGGTGGCGAGCTGGCCCCGACGCGTAGCGACGGGGCAACGACATCAGGTGCCGCTCGAAATTGTTTTGCCGTCCGTTTCGAACTTAGCGTCGCCCTTCGCCCATTCGACGCCCTGCCAAGGTCCGCTTAGACCGCATCCGTCGTTGCAATCGAATGTCACCGACTTGCCTGCTGCGAGGTCTTTCGTCTGCAGCGGCGAGCCGACGTGCGATATGCCGAGCTTCATGTCCGTTTTGCCTGTGTTGGTAACCGTCACTGCGGCTGCAGGGACGGTGAAAAGAGCGGTTGCCGAAATCGCGAGTGCAAGCGTGCGATAGTTCATTGTGAACCTCCTTTGGGAAAAGCCGGAACGTCTTTTTACCAGCATGTTGCAACTGGTATCCCCCTCTTTGCGGTGTCAAGAACGTAGGCAATCGCGACATCACTTCGGGCAAAACTCCTGCGCGCATTCGTGAACGGATGCCCGACGCGGCAGCGACATTTATGTGCTGATCAAGTGAAACCGCGGAGTGTGCACGCCGGGAGATCCTGCCCGCAGGCAGCCTCGGCATTGCTGCGCAGTTTCTGAAGCTTGCAAAGCGCCGGAAGGGGAACGGCTGATTTCCTGCGTCCGATCCGCCGGGAGGGACAGGGGCAGAACGCAGCTGGGGAAAAATAACAGCCGGCACATAGTGCAGCGCAGCCAGTCGCCGCGCTGCACTATATGTATTTCTCGTTCGTCAGATCTTGATTTCTGCGTGCTTTTTCAAGCGCAGTCCGAATGCCACGAGCAAGCCGCCGTAAATCAGCGCAAAAATCCCGATGGTGAAGGCGAGACCAAGTGCCCCCGCGCCCGGAAACATCAAAATCAAAATTCCGAAAAGCACGGAAACCACGCCGCTTGCGATCAGGAGCCACTCGTCATCGATCTCCTTGCGCAATCGGATAGCGCCGACAATTTCAAACACGCCTGCCGCGATTGCCCATCCGGCGATGAAGAACAGGAGTACGAGGCCGGTAATGCCCGGCCACGCCAATGTCACGGCACCGGCGAGTATTCCGAGCACACCCACAAGAGCTAGCCACCATCGTGGGGCCGGCGTATCGCCCATGATCGCTGCGCCGATGGACAGTCCGCCATCGAAGAGCGCGAAGACACCATAGAGAATGACCAGTGTGAACAGCGACAGGCCGGGCCAGATAACGGTAAGCAGGCCGAAGATGATGGCGCAAATACCGCGCAATACAATGAGCCACCAATTGCGCGCTAAACCGTCGAGCATGGGACGCATGAGAACTGTGCCGGGGGGATAGCTTTGTGCTGGCATGTCGGCCTCTCGGGAGCTGGAGACGGGATGTTGAATGCACCGGCACGCTTCGTCCAAACACGGCATCGGCACGCCAAGGCAGACCGTAACGCTATGGCACGGGCCTTTTCCGTGCATCAAATTTCTGCACCGACGCGCGGGCGAGCAAACCGAAACGGAGTTCATCATGTGCCGGCGAGTGTGACTTAGTAAAAGAAGTGAAGGCTGCTACAACTAAGAAAGAAACGGTTTGTCGCTGAATTTTCAAGGTTTTTGCCAACTGCATCAAGGTTGCCGCCCCGATGACGAAGTGAAATTGGGTGGTACGAAAAATTTCACCAGATTTCGAACATTTCAGAATCCGCACGCAGCAAAGGGAACAACCGCGGAGACTGAGCATTTAACGGTACAGCCGCAGGGAATAAAAGAAGCGCAAAGTGGGTCGAGGGAGTGAATGGCCACGGTTATGCCCGCAGAGAAGGGGGAATCCCCCGGCAAGTATCGCGTACTGGTGGTTGAAGATGAGATACTAATACGGCTGTCGCTGGCGGATGAACTCCGACGGGCGGGATTTTTCGTGGTCGAAGCTTCTAATGCCGATGAGGCTCTTTCCGTTCTGAAAGCTACCTACGATTTTGATCTTCTTCTGACCGATGTACGGATGCCAGGTAAAATTGACGGTCTCGCATTGGCGAGATGGGTTCGTCGGAATGTGCCCGACACGAAGGTTGCGCTGGCTTCGGCCAATGTCGATGCCGCGGCTGACGGAGAGTTCGACGCAGTATTTTCCAAGCCTGTGTGGATACCGGACGTCGTTGCCAGGCTACGGCAGTTGCTTCCTGCTGCGAAACAGACGGGTCCAGAGGGAGCATGACTGTGATATCTTGGGCGCCGATTAGAAGGGTGCCGCCGTCCCGCTGCCGCCGCCAGGCTGGGGCCTTAAAAGCAGCACCAGCGGGATGAGTACGAGAAAGCTGAGGGTTACAAAGCCGAATGCTTCGATGAACCCGATCATGGTCGCCTGGCGCGACAGTTCGAAACCCAGCATTTGCATGGCGTGTGGGTCCGAAATATCAAGCCCAGTATGATCGAGCCACGATGCCATCGCCGGATTATAGGGATTGATCCCGGCGCCTAAGCTTTGCCAGTTCGCATGGCTCGCGCGTGTCAAAACGGTAGCGGCAATCGCGATGCCGATCGATCCTCCGATCGTGCGCGCGAGGTTGAAAATACCCGCCGCTTGGTCCGACGCTTCTTTCGGCAGCGTTTGGTACGCAAGCGTCGACAACGGGACGAAGATCATGCCCATGCCAAGACCCTGCACCACACCCGGAGCGATGATCCAGAACTTGTCAACGTCGAGATTATACCACGTCGTGGCGTAGGTCCCTGCGGCCGCAAGCGACAGGCCAATGAGCACAAGCCACCGCGGCTCAAAGCGTTCGATGGTCGTGGCGACGAAGACCATGCCGAACGCGACAGCGATCCCTCGCGGCGCCATCACAAGTCCGGCGGTGCTTGCGGGATATCCGAGCAGGTGTTCGAGGAACAAGGGTTGCAGCGCGATCGTGCTGAGCATCCCAACTCCGAAAGCCATGATCATGAACGTTGCGGTGGCAAGGTTATGATCTTTCAGCAGATCGAGCCGGAGAATGGCATCGGGACGCTTGAAGCTGCGAATGGCAAAAGCGGTCAGACAGGCCGCTGAAATGATGATCAGGGCGACGATGAAATTAGATTCGAGCCAGCCGTCGCCGTTACCTCGATCAAGCAGCATTTGCAGGCAGCCAACGCCGGTTGCAAGCAATAATGCGCCGACCCAATCGGCAGAGGCCGCCGATGTCGGCGTCTGCTTCAGGTACGCAATGATCAGCGCCAGATTGATGATTCCAATCGGCACGTTGATGTAGAAAACCCATTGCCAGCCGAGGTGGTCCGTGATGAAGCCCCCGACGGTCGGCCCCATGATCGGACCGAGCAGGATGCCGATGCCCCAGATGGCCATCGCCTTACCGCGATTTTTCGCTTCGAAGGTGTCCACCATGATGGCCTGCGAAAGCGGAACGACGCTCGCGCCGAATGCGCCTTGCAAAAGCCGAAACAGGACCATCTCGGCGAGAGACGTCGCCTGTCCGCAAAGCATCGATGCAACCACGAATCCCGCCACGCTGAACAGAATGACGCGTTTTCGTCCGAACCGCTCGGCAAAGAATCCACTCGTCGGAATGAT
This sequence comes from Hyphomicrobium sp., assembly GCF_035548195.1. Lineage (GTDB taxonomy): Bacteria > Pseudomonadota > Alphaproteobacteria > Rhizobiales > Hyphomicrobiaceae > Hyphomicrobium_B. Next base: position 75,465 of record NZ_DASZTY010000022.1, on the reverse strand, counting down.
TACCGCCTCAGCAACGATGTAGGACGTCAAAACCCAGGTGATCTGATCGGGCGTGGCGCCAAGTGCGCCCATCATGTGAGGCAAGGCGACGTTAACGACGGTCATATCGAGAATGACCATCATGACCGCGAGCAGCACAGCAATCGCGGTCAGCACTTTGCTGGCGGTGGTTATCGGCTCAGCGTCACTGAGCGCCACTGTTAGAATCCCTGCTCGTCGTATCCACGGTAACGGTAGCTGATGCTCCGATGCGCATCTCGGGATCGTCCGGCTTCAAAGTGAGCGAAACACGAACCGGAAAGCGTTGCGTCGTCTTTACCCAGCTGCCGGTCGAATTCTCGGAAGGCAGCAGCGAAAAGGCGGCGCCGCTCGCCGGGCTGACAGATTCGACTTTTCCGGTGAATTCATGCGACGGAAAGATATCGACCGTGATCGTTGCTTTCTGTCCAGGTTCGATACGCGAGAGATCCGTTTCCTTGAAATTGGCATCGACCCACCACTTTGAGGTATCGACCAACGGAAAGAGAGGCATCCCGGCCTTGGCGATGGACCCTGGACGTACGCGCACTTTGCCGATGATGCCATCAACAGGGGCTTTTATCGTCGCGTGATCGAGCTCCATACGCGCCTGATCAACACCTGCTTGAGCTTGATCCACGTTCGCTTTCGCAGCAGGAGATTGGGCGGCCGCACCTGTTGCCTGTTGCTTTGCAAGCGTCAGTCGCGCCTCCGCTGCCTTTAGTGCGGCTTCGAATGGAGCCGGATCGAGCTTCGCAAGAACGTCGCCAGACTTGACGTGTGCGAACTCCTGGACATCGACTTCAGTAACGAGGCCCGAACTCAGAGGCGCAATTTGCACGATGTTGGCTTGGACGTAGGCATTGTCCGTGGAGGGATAGAGCGTGGCATAGTTCCAGTACACGTAGCCAGCAATGACGAGCGCAAGTAGCGCCACGAGGCCAGCTATCGTAGGCCAATTCCCAAGGAGGCCGGCTTTCGGCTGCACAGGAGGGGAAATATTTGCACCGTCGGCACTGACGGACTTTCGTTGTTCCTGTTGCACCTTGGGAATCTTCTGTCCTTGCGGCCTCTTTGAAGATGCATCCTGCATGCGGCCCTCTATCGGCTCGTGCTTCGCAACTCTCCCCGCCAGTTAAAGTTGCTTGTTGTTCTATGGTCGCGGGGGGAAGCGCGCCTCATGTCGTCATCCAATATGACGTCGCGGCTATTTACCGTGCAAGCGCGGGAATAGCTGGGATCGTTTCGTCGCACGAGAGCATTAAGCACATTAGAGCAAAAAATGCCTGAGCTTATGCGAAAGCGATGTAAAAGGATGAATAAATTGAAGCGTTTCGCGGCTTCGCGGGCACAGAATTCGAGCCGTCGAAGAGCGGCGCTCGCCTCCGAACCGTCGGCCTCAAGGGGCGACCGAACTGTCGGCGCGCTGGCGCGCTGGCTAATCCAAGCACCTCTCACCCATGCAACACGTAAGTTGTTAGCCGGCGCGTGGAACCAACACGACCCCATGAGCGTCATACGTCGAGCAGGCGATGGGAGGTCATTGAATGTCGGCGTCTGAGAGGTCGCACACCTCCAAATGCGTTAGCGCTGGCGAAAGAGTGGTCCGCGCATGGACGAGTCGTGCGCAAAGGCTCAGGGCGCTATTGAAAATCCTTGCTGACAAAAAGCTTATAGGGCGGGGCGTCCACGTTTCTTCTGACGAGGGAGTCGAACCGGCTCTATCACCCCCCAATGGGCTAAATCATCTTCAAGTCTGTTGCGAGAGGGCCTTGGACGCACATACGATTGAAGATGCAATTTTCTGGCACAGCGAAATCATTAATGAACTTTCCGTCGAAATCTACTCCATTAGTGCAAAACCGTGGCCGAATGCGGTGAAAGCACAGACAGCGGCGGATTTAGCTGAGCTGCAGAGTCGTCACGGCGCGATTCTCCACCGCTTGACCGGTATCGTCGCGCGAAACGAGCAGTTCGTTTGGCAACCGCAATTTCTCTGCAAAAAATAAGGGCCCCGTTGCCGGTGCCCGAAGTCGTGGAACGTCCTTGGAGGAAGATAGCTTCGCTCCGGAAACGCTCCAGCACGCAAAAGGTTTCGCGCTGCAAGCACGACACTCCCGTTGGGAGTGTAAATGCGAGTTGCGGGACGCAACAGCGGATTATCGCGAGAAGACTTTGTTGGTGAGCGTCCGACGTCGAGCGGCCTTTGCGCGTTGATCATCGTCAGCAAGGTCATCTCGAACTTGAGTAAGTTTGATCTTCAAGTTTTGATAGTCGGTTTCGATCGCCGCCTTTGCAAGACGGATCTCATGGAACGATCGTTCGCTTGCCGGATTGCCACTGCGGAGCGCATGCGCTCTTTGCAAGCGGCCAACGGAATCGATCAAACTATCCAGCCGGGAAATGCAGCCCGCAATAGCTCGTTCAACATTCTGCACCGCGGAGACTCCTCTCCCTGAATGAAAAGTCATGCCGCCCTATGCGTGCGAACATCCGAGGAATAGACCTCATCTAAAACCAGGTGCAACGCGTGCCGCGCTTGTTTCAGGCGCTCGGAGCAATCTTCGCGGTTAATTTCGGCGAAGGTGTCACCTTTCTTGAGTTCTTTCTCAAGTTCATAGACGGCCTTAAGCACGTCGTAGACTTGATTGACCGCTTTTTTACGCATGACGAACTCCGAAGATCGCTATGCGACGGTAACACGCAACCGCTATTGGAGTTCCGTCCAAGTCCTCCGTATGCGAACAGGCCCGTAATCGATTGAAATCTCGATCACGATTTTAGGTGGGCCGCAACTCGGCCGCATTCGGAATCTGATTTGCGCGGGTTCAATCGAAGCTCGCGATAGCGACCGATCAACGGAGGCGGTGCTTTGCACCCTATCCGTGCACCTCCCCGTTTCCCGGGGGCGGCGGGGAGGTGTGTTGAACGCGGATGGCGTCGGTAACTCACCTGCGTTTTGCTAGGCCGAGAGCGAATACGGGCGGATTTCGTCTGCGCGTCCAAAGCTTGGCCCCCAAAGACGGCGCAGAAGCCTGCTTCGGTGCCGATACGCTTTGATTGGCGGCCTCATCGAGACGCGAGAAAGCAGCAAGCTGCGGCCGTCGTGTATTGCGGCAGCCTGCCTCAGCGATGTTGAACTGAGGAAGCAAAGAAACGTCGACGGTCCCTAACGTTGAATCTAGTGCAGCGCGCTGCGCAATCGGAGCGCAGATAAAAAAACCCCGGCGGGGGCACCGCCGGGGCTACACCAGCTAGGAGATTGCCGGGTTGATAAACAGCCCGACCCCCGAATAGTGCGCCAGTTAACTAGCGGTTACGAGACGTCCATCAGGCCTATGCCATTTGGCATACATAAAAAATTGCGCTTGCCCGCGCTGCGGGAACTTCGTGTTCGCTGGTTGCATTAGTCAATCGACTACGGACTTAGTTTAGGGCGTTTGAAACATGCTCAGCAACGTCACCACGATAATCCTTGTTCTAGGAGGGACGTTAGTGTGCACAGTCGCGTTGCTTTACGCCTCGCTCCTCTCCAAACAGCCTCGGACAAAAGCAGGCAGCAAGCAGCGATAGCCGAGACCGGTGCACTGATCGCGGTCACGAGAGACCTAGATCGCCAAGCCGCTAGAATATCTTCCGCAAAGCAGATCGTTGGTGGTGATGCGCGGAACAACTTCGAACGAAGGTCCATTTATCGAGTATGGAAAACGGAACCAACGATCCGCCGCGCACGCCCTTTCCGACACAAGAACCGGGCCAGCTTCCGCCGCTTCCTCCCGAACCAAGCGAGCCGCCGCGACCTGCGCCTATACCCGTCGACCCTCCAACCGAAAAGCCGAGAAGAAATTCTGATTTTTGGACGGATCGAACGCAGCTATTGGCGGAGACAGTATTTCGTATCCGAGACCGTTTCGACTTCCTCCAGCAATGCCTCAGCGAGATCGGCCGCAAGCGTTGCACTCAAGCCGTAAGCCGGCTCATCCTCGAAACGGAGCATCACGACGGGTTCGTGACGGCCGTGCCCGACAGCATAGCGTTTCGGGAGCTTCGTTAGTGCGGTGCTCGGCGTGGCACGGGCATTTGCAAGGGCGCCTAATGCCGCGATCACCTCCGGCCCCAGGCTTATCGTTCGAAGGGCACCTGCGTTGTCCGCGAGCGTGATCTCCAATCTCGACGACGTGTTCTCGACCTTCGATCTGGTGATCATTTCTGCATAGAACGTGTCGGCCATGGTTCCTGTCCCCCCACTTCACGCTAGCAGGATTCGCACCGCGAAACGTGTGATTAGGGAACGTGACCACAAGAAGAAAGGCCCCGCGAGGGGCCTTTTAAAGGATCGGCAAACTAAACGGGTATCTCTACAGCCCGCCCGACCAGCGATCGATCTCATCTCTCGCCTTGTCCTTCGCGTAGCCATAGCGTTGTTGGAGGAGTCCTTCGAGCTGTTCACGGTTCCCGTTGACGCGCGTCAGGTCGTCGTCGGTCAGCTCGCCCCACTTCTCTTTGACCTTTCCGGTAAATTGTTTCCAATTGCCTTCGATGCGATCCCAATCCATTGCAACCTCCTATGTTGTGCATTTCTGTATGGCTACAACGTCTTGAAGCGCAGTCGAGTTCCAGTTTGGAGGTCGCAAGCGGATCTTTTTAGAGGCCAATCTCGCTCGCTATATATCCGCTATATATGCGTCGATTTCCTGCTGATTTCCGTTCAAATTGACGTCATGCTCCTGGCAAGCGACGAATTGCGGCGGAACTAAGCCGCCTGCGCCGACATTCAGAAATGGAAATCTGAAAGGACGTGCTATGACATTGTCGACCGTTTTACTGATCATTCTTGTTATCGCCTTGCTCGGCGCCCTGCCACGCTGGCCGTACAGCATGGAATGGGGCTATGGCCCGTCGGGTTTACTTGGTGCCGCAGTCCTGCTGCTTATCGTTTTCGCACTTCTCAACCATGCGCCGGCGTAAGAAAGAAGGTACGTGATGCATCCTTGGATGGCATTCTGGATATGGTCGATGGCAATGTCGTGCGTGGCCCGGGATGCCGCAATTGGTGTCGAACTCGGACCGGCTGCAGCGGAGTCGCTGACGAATCGATCGACGCCCCTCGTTCGAGTAAGCGATTATCTGCAGTCGAGTATCGCCGCAGGACCGCTTCCTGATCATCTTCTCGATCGTCTCGCCGATCTGTATTGGACCGAACGCGAGTCTCAATTGGCGATTTGAGCCATTTCTATTTGTTTCGATTTTGTTTGCGCGTTTTAGGAGCGACAGCGTCCCGGCGGTCTCGCATGCCGGGACGCTGAACGGGGGTGCATCAACCAGGCCGACGCTGAACCTCTACGAGGTTGTGCTACATCTCGAACGTAGAGCCGAGAAGGAAGTTGCACACCGGCACGCCCGCCGCTGTTGATAAGTCTTCAAGCTGCTGATTCCATTTCCTTTTACACGCCGGCTACGGAGATACGAGCGCAGCTTGAAACCGGAAATGGATACCGCCACATAAATTGCATCCAATTTGGGAGATCGGAATTTTATGAATTGTCCCATTTGCGGCGCCGAGGCGACGAATGCCACGCCTGGTAACTTCGACGGGCTGGTTGTGGAGTGCAAGCACTGCGGAAATTACGAGATTCCCGATAGTGCATTGAACGCACTTATAAGGCTCGACTTCGACAGCCGGAAAAGAGCGCTCGAAAAAGCAAAATCTTCTGCCCAACCTGGCCAACGCGCAGCGATTGAACGCGCTTACTTGTCGCCCTGAGAACCAAACTGACCTGAGAAAAACACAGAAAAGCCCCGGCCTCTTCCGAGAGCCGGGGCTATCCGTCCCGCATCGGATCTAGTCGCAGTACCGGTAGCCATGCCGCCAATAGCAATGGTCGTACGCGGCAGCAGCGGCACCTGCGGCAATAGCAGCGCCAACGCCAAGCGCAATCCATCGGCCGTTGTGCCAATGGCCTCGGCCATGATGATAACGGCCGTAATGACCGTAATGGTGGCCATGATAGTGGTGACCACCTCTGTAATGATGACCCGGCCGCGCGTCGGCAGTCGGAACGAACGCCGCCATCGAAAGGGCGGTACTCAGCGCCGCGACCGTGGATACGAATTTTCTCATTGTGTTATTTTCCTTTTGTCCTGACTGGTGTGGAAACAGGTGCGCCCGCTTTCTGACCGTGTAAACGCCGAGCGTCCAAAATCGTTTCACGACAGCATTTCGCCCTAGCTTGATCTGATCTTAAGACTTTTTCTGATGACCGATCGCCCAGACATAGCTTGCAACTGCCGCCAGCTCCTTATCGGATAGCTTGACGCCGCCCATCGGAGGCATCGCGCCGGGATGCTGTTTCGGCTCTGGCACCCCGTTTTTTATCGTCTCGGTGAGTGCATAGAGACTGCCGTCGCTCCACAGCCACTTCCCCGATGTGAGATCAGGGCCGACCGGAGTCCCGATACCGTTGGCACCGTGACAGCCCGAGCACGTCGCATCGGCCACCTCGCCGTGAAAGATCTTTTGCCCAAGCGCAACCTGTTCGGCTGTCGCGCCCTGCGGTACGGGAAGGGCTGCGGTTTTCCCAGCTTGGGGGTGAATGCCCTCAGGCGGCAGCGCATTCGGAGACGCTTCCGCTTCTTGCTTCGGAGCGTCGGCTGCTTTGACGGCCGCGGTGGCATCACCGTTGTACGTGACGCGCCAAACGCGACCGGCGACATCATCGCTAATGTAAAGCGCACCATCAGGACCGACGGCAAGACCCGACGGCCGGTGCGACGCGCGCCCCGGGTCCTTGTGAGCGCCGGCGAAACCGTTGGCGAAGACGACGTAGTCTCCTGAGGGCTTTCCATCCGCGAGAGGTTGAAACACGACATTATATCCCGCTTGCGGTCCAGGCGCGCGATTCCAAGATCCATGGAAAGCAATGAATGCGCCGCCGACGTATGCTTTCGGGAATTGAGAGCCTTTATAGATCTTGAGATCGTTCGGCGCCCAGTGCGCGGGAAACGCAGCGATCGGCGGGATGGCTTTATCGCAATCGCCGATCTTCTCACCGCCGTCGCCGCCGTACTCGGGGCCGAGCACCAATTTTTTCTGCGTCGGATCATAGTAGCACTTGGGCCAGCCGTACCACGCACCCTTCTTGACGATCACGACTTCTTCAGAGGGCAGTTCGCGGCCCTGCTTGGCCGTGTAAAGCTCGGGCCAGTCTTCATGCAGTTGATCGCGGCCATGCTGGGTCGCATAGAAACGTCCTGCCGTATCGAAATCCATCCCTTCCGGATTCCGGATACCATACGCGTAGCGCTCTTTCGCCGAAAAAGCCTGATCCAGCTTGTTCGCGTCATAGCGCCAAATGCCTGCCCGCGTTTCTGCTTCCGTGCAGGGATCGTTGCCCGGCGAATGCGGCATGCGATTTTTAACCTCGCACGTATTCGTCGCAGAGCCCATGGATACGAACATGTTGCCATCCGTATCGATCGCAATCGCATGCATCGGATGATCGCCGGTGGTCGGCATTCCGCTCAGGATCGTTTCCGGCTTGCTCGACGATGATGGCGCGCCATCTTTTAGATCGTAGCGGACGACCTTATCGTTGATCTCCGCATAGAGCCAATTTTTATAAAGCGCGATGCCGGTGCCACCGTGCGCGCCTTCGGCAAACGTCGGACCGAAACGAACATTGCTGTCGGCATGACCATTACCCTTCGTATCCTTAAGCGCGACGAGAAAGCCGCCTTCATGGGGCGTATCGTTGTTGTAATAGACCCCGCTCCACGTATTGACGTACACCGTGCCGTCGGGTGCGACGACCAGTTGGCGGGCATGACCGATCTTGTCCGCGAAGATCGTCGCGCAGAACCCCTTCGGTAGCGCAATACCCGCAGCGTCTGCTTCCGAGCAGCCCTTTTCTGCGCTGGCGGCCGGGAGAGTGCCGAGCAGTTGAAGAGCGATTATGGCCAAGCTCCCGGCAAAGAGACGCTGGCTGTTGTCGAACAGTCGAAATGTCATCTTTCAGACTCCTTGCCTGGTCCGCGTTTCCGTTGGAACGGCCAATCGTCCTCAATTCGGAGCGGGCACTTTGACGATTTGGAACGGTAGCTGCGGCGGCCCGCTCTTCGGATCGAAGAGGTGCGATAGCTGTCCTTCGGGCGCCCAATAGGCTTTGCCGACGAGGGCTACAGAGGTCGGCCCAGCGAGCCCATCTTTGATTGTCTCGATAGTCGCTTCATCGCCTTTGACCACCACGCGATCGATGCTGCCGCCGCCTTCAGCCATGATGAAGGTGTTGTCGCCGGTTGATCTCAGCCCGTCTGCGAATTTCAGCGGCCGCGACGTCTTCAGTTTCGTTACCTTACCCGCCACACCATCCTTGACGTCGACGCGGAAGAACTCTCCGTTGGCATATGTATCGACATAGAGATTGCCGTCGCCGCCGAACGCTATGCCGTCGAGACCAGCTCCTTCCTTCGGCTGGTTGAAATCGGAACTCTCAAGCCAGATCTCAAACTTCGAACGACCGGGCTTCAAACGCAGGATCTGCGGTGCTGACGAATTGGTGACGAAAATCGAACCGTCAGGGGCAATGGCGAAGTCATTGCAAATGCTGCCTTCCTTCGGAAGCGCAACACTCAGCTTGCCTTCTCCCGTCGCGAGATCGAAACCTTTGATGAAGCTGCCCTTGACGGAGCTTGGTCCCGGTACGCCGAGCGAGGAGACGTCATTTGAGCAAACGAGAAGCATTCCTGTCTTCTCGTTGACCAGAACGCCAAATGTCGACCGGCTGTCAAAGGCGCCAGGCTTGATCCATTGTTCGGCGGTTGCAGCGCCGGGTTTGGCGCGGAATACGCCGCCGGATGCAAGGCTGCTCGAATAGAGCGTCCCATCGGGCCCAGCTGCCACGCTCTCCGGATAAACGCTGTTGCCCGGAAGCTTGATACTGGTCGCATCACCAGCGAACGTGGGGCAGGGCGTTGCAACGGTACCCGCCACCATCGCGAGCACTGCGACGCGCCGTAACTGTCTCTTGATTGTCATATTTATTGTGCGCTTTCCGAAGTTGCCAACGCCTACGAGCATTGCTGCAGGTTGTTCGAAAGGCAATGCACGGTAATGCCTACCAGCTATATCGATATTGCGATCAAAATCTTAAACTGCATCCGCAAGCTTTAAGTTGCATGATGCTTGCAGCACATTGCGTGCGACGGGAATCGGGGCAAATCCCGTTTGGGTAGACAGAAGTCAACCGACCTACCTACAGTTCACATCCAATTTCGGAAAGAGGAGCAGCTACGGGCTATCGTGTCGCCTCGGGGAAAGGAACGATTTGATACAAGTAGCTCATTTTGGGGGGAATATATATGACCGCGACGGTGCGTTCGAGCGTCAGTGGCTTGGTCCGAAGCGGAGTAGCCTTTTTCGCACTCCTACTGAGTACGACTTGGCTTGCAACCGCTGCGGTTCATGCACAGCGCGCGGGAAAACGCGGAGACATTCTGCCGGCCGTTACATTGGCGGACGTAAAAATCCAGCGCATGAATCAGCGTGTCGCCGCCGTTGGCTCAGGCCGTGCTCGCCAACAGGTGACGCTCACAACGCGAGTTGCCGGCGTCATAGACAAGGTTATGTTTGAGGGCGGCCAGCTTGTCGAAGCCAATCAGGGTCTCGTTCAGCTCAACGCCGACACGGAAGCGATCGCCGTCGAAACGGCGCAAGCACAACGAGCGCAAGCCGCCGATACGGTCGCGCGCTACAAACAGCTCAACGAGGGAACGGTCACCAAGGTCGCCGTAGCCGAGGCGGATACCGCGCTCAAGGTCGCGGACGCAACGCTTCGCAAGGCCAAGGACGAGCTCGATCGCATGACGATCAAAGCTCCTTTCAAGGGTATCATGGGGCTTTCGAACTTGCAGGCGGGCGACTATCTCGCGGTCGGGAATCCGATTGCAACCATCGATGACCGCACGACGATTTTGATCGAATTCACTGTGCCAGAAGCGGTCGCGAGTTCGATGAAGGTCGGACTGCCGGTGCGCGCAAATCTCATCACGCGTTCGGGCGAGATCATTGAAGGCAAGATACAGGCCGTCGGTACGCGGATTGATCCGGTTTCAAGAACTCTCGCGGTGCGGGCCGAAATTCCAAATCCCGATCTAAAGCTCATTCCCGGGTCGACGTTCTCAATTTCAGTGCAACTGCCGGGGCAAGATAGCCCGGTTGTTCCGGCGCTCGCGATTCAGTGGGATAAGAAGGGCGCCTTCGTTTGGCGTGTATCCGACAAGAACACCGTCGAACGTGTTGATGCTGCGATACTCGATCGCAACGGGGACAGAGTTTACATCGACGCGCAGCTGAAGGCCGGCGACAAAGTCGTGAAAGAAGGCGGTAGCTCCCTTCGCGATGGACAGACGGTCAGACCGCAAAGCTCCTGAAGATCGCTCCAACGACAAGCCTCGCTGGCCAATACTGAGGGAAGTTTGCGATGACAGTGCCGGGAAAGGGACACATCCCCGAGCGAGCCGACGATGGCGGATGGGTGGGCATTTTCGTGCGCCGTCCGATCCTGGCGATGGTGCTCAATCTTCTTGTGATCATCGCCGGGTTTGCCGCGTTCCAAGGCATCGAGGTGCGCGAGCTGCCGGACGTCGATCGCCCGGTCATCACCGTCCGCGCCGATTACACCGGCGCGACGCCGGAAAGCATCGACTCTCAAGTCACCGCTGTCATTGAAGGCGCGGTTGCACGCGTGCAGGGCGTAACGAGCATTTCCTCGACGTCGTCATTCGGCTCCGCCCGCGTCACGATAGAATTTTCGAGCAATACCAACCTCGATACGGCAGCAATGGACGTGCGCGATGCCGTAGCGGGTATTGCCAATCAGCTACCGAAGGATATGGAGGACGAACCGCGCGTCGTCAAAGCCGACGACGATGCCACGCCGGTCATGCAGCTGTCCGTGTCTTCGACCAAAATGTCGGAAGGCGATTTGACGGATCTCGCCAACGATGTGATCGAGGACAAACTCGCGGCTGTTGATGGCGTTGCAGCAGCCAATACCTACGGTGTTCGTGCCCGCACGATTGAAGTTCGCGTCAATCAGGTCGCGCTTGCTGCCCGCGGCTTGGGTCTAGACGATCTTATTAATGCGATCGGTAAAGCCGCTGTCACCACGCCGTCGGGAGCGTTGGAAAATACCAACCAGCAACTGCTCGTCCGCGCGGAGGCGCCGCTATCGACGCCCGACGACGTGGGGGCGCTCGAATTGAATCCCCAGACAAGGGTCAAGGACGTTGCCTTCGTACGCTGGGGCTTCGAGGATGCGACGGCCATAACGCGCATCAATGGAAAGAATGCGATTGGCGTCGACATCATCCGTCAGGCCCAGGCCAACACCATCGATATTTCGAATGGCGTGCGGGCAGCTGTCGACGAACTGCGCAAATCGATTCCCAAAGACGTCGATATCACCATCACTTCGGATGACGCCATATTCATTCAGCAGTCCGTGCGAGAGGTGATCATTACTCTCCTGCTTGCGAACGGAATCGTCATTCTTATTATTCTCGCATTCCTGCGCTCGTTCCGCGCAACGCTTGCACCAGCGATATCCATTCCGGTTTCGTTAATCGGAACACTCGCGGCGATTTGGGCAGCGGGCTTTTCGATCAATTTGCTGACGCTCCTCGCCCTCGTCGTTGCAACGGGCCTCGTCGTTGATGACGCTATCGTTGTCATCGAGAACATCGCACGGCACCGAGCGCTCGGTGCGGGACCGAGGGCGGCTGCCGTGCTCGGTACGAAAGAAATTGTTTTCGCCGTCTTGGCAACGACCGCGACGTTGGCAGCGGTCTTTATTCCGGTCTCGTTCATGCCCGGGATCGTCGGCAGTCTCTTTTCCGAATTCGGTTTCGTGTTGGCGTTCTCTGTCTCGATATCTGCCGCCGTAGCGCTGACAGTGTGTCCGATGCTGGCATCGAAGTTCGGAACCGGCGCCGAGGGCGAAGAGCACGGGCAAGGATTTCTATCGAAGCTTTACATGGGCATCGTCGAAATATGTCTGAAGCTTCGTTGGCTGGTCGTCTTGCTTTGCCTTGGGTTTGGAGCGCTCGGCTGGTTTGCGTTCCAGTCCCTGAGGCAGGAAATCACGCCGTCGGAGGATCGCGGGGTCATCAAGATCCGCCTGAAAGCCCAGCAGGGCGTCAACCTCGATTACATGGCGAAACTGACGCAGAAGGTTGAGGACGTACTCGCGACCTATAAGAAGAGCGGCGAGGTCGAGAATGTCCTCAGCTCGATCGGCAACGGTGGTGTCAATCGCGCTATGGTCGTCGCAACATTGGCCGACTGGTCCGACAGGACGCGCACGCAGCAGCAGATTCAAGTCGAGATACAAAAAAAGTTGACCAATGTCGCGGGCCTCCAAATTTTCGTTCAGACCGCCAACAGCTTGAACATTCGGGGGGGCGGCCAGGGGCTTCGCTTCGCAATCGTCGGGCCAGACTACGATAAGCTTTCCACTACCGCCGCTAAGCTCATAAATAAGCTGCAGGCCCTTCCGGATTTCCGAAGTGTGCGGACGGATTACGACACCACGCAGCCGCAGCTTTCTGTGCGGATCAATCGCGAGGCGGCAATTAAGCTTGGCGTTCCGATAGCCACGATTACCAGCCTGATCAACGCAATGATCGATTATCAAAAGGCCGCCGATCTTTTCATCGGTGATGATATCGTTGAGATCCAAGTCCGAGCAGGCGGGCGGCCCATCAACGATACGGGTGATCTCGGCAACCTGTTCGTCAAAACAGCCGACGGCTCATTCGTCACTCTGTCATCTTTGGTATCGATTAAGGAAGTCGCGATCGCGCCGACGCTGGGCCGTGAGAATCGCCAGCGCTCCGTAGGTATAACGGCAAATCTCAACGATGGCGTTGTCTTGGGCGACGCCGTGAAGGAGATGCAGGCGGTCGCGCCATCGATACTCGAACCGAACATGTCCATCACGCTTCTCGGCGAAGCGAAAACACTCGCCGAGACGACGCAGAATACCGCTTTTGTCTTCGGCATTGCGCTCTTCGTGGTGTTTCTGGTTCTTGCGGCGCAGTTTGAAAGTATCACCAGCGCGCTGGTTATTCTCATCACCGTGCCCTTCGGTTTGGCGGCTGCAGCGCTCGCAATAAAACTGACCGGCGGTACATTGAACGTCTATAGCCAGATCGGACTTGTGCTTGTGGTCGGGGTCATGGCGAAAAACGGTATTCTCATTGTCGAGTTCGCAAATATCCGCCGCGATGAAGGGGCAACCGTCGACGCCGCAATTCGTGAGGCGGCAAGGACGCGCTTGCGCCCCGTCATGATGACGATATGCGCTGCCGTTCTCGGAGCGTTGCCGCTCATCTATGCACACGGCGCAGGTGCGGAATCGCGCCTGGCGCTGGGCTGGGTGATTATCGGTGGCCTCGGTTTCGCGACACTCTTCACACTGTTCTTAATTCCGGTCGCCTACCGCATTCTCGCGCCGTGGTCGAAGCCGCGCGCCGCGGAAACACGCCTGCTGATCGAGGAACTGAAGGTAGCGCCTCGATAGCGGCAGTGACGCACGGTTTGCGCAAAAAAGAATGCTAGAACCGGCTGGACTTGAATAACGGCGAGGACGCAAGTGCGCGACACGCTGCGCAGCCGCAGCTTCCGTCATGGAGCGTGGGCGGGCAACTGTTGGTCGCTTCGTCAATTGGAACGGCGGAATGTGAGATGGACGCAGAATGGTTCCATCTCTCAGCCGCAGCTGACGAGCCCCACCAGCCTATAATTATTGCGCTCGCGAGTGCAGACGATATGGTCCTCATGATCTGTCCCCCGAATAATGAATTAAATAATATAACATCTTGAGTGTGGCACCGTTAAGGCGGCCGTTGCAGTGGCGTGACCTATCGACGTGCGCGTGTGTATGATGGCAGCAGAAAACGCAAATTGCTGCGTCCACATTCGGCATGTCGGATGCCGGAGAGACGCCGCAGGAACGACGTCGCTCGATGCGGAAATCAGATTTGGACGAAACACGGATTGGCGATGCACGCCCCGCCCGTATGCAGGGGCTCGCGACCCTTCCGGTCTTCTTCAAGCTCAAGGGTAAGCGTGCCATCGTCGCGGGCGGCAACGATCCGGCGTTGTGGAAAGCCGAATTATTGGCAGCCGCAGGGGCCGATGTCGCCGTCTATGCCGACGACTTTGCCGACGGCTTCGTCGCGCTTGCATCTTCTCCGCCTGCAGGTTCCGTTATGCTGCATCGCCGCTCATGGCGCGCGGCCGATCTAGACGGCGCAGCCATCGCGATTGCCGCCTCCCCGGACGAAGCCGATGCGAGAACCTTTGCCGCCGCGGCACGAAGCGCGGGCGTGCCGGTCAATATCATTGACCGTCCGGCATTTTGCGACTTCCAGTTCGGAGCCGTTGTCAATCGCTCTCCGTTGGTTGTCGCGATTTCGACCGATGGAGGCGCCCCAGTCTTTGGCCAGTCGATCCGATCGCTCATCGAGGGATTGCTTCCGAGCGGCTTCAAGCGCTGGGCGGAGGCCGCCAAAGTCTGGCGGGGCCAAGGAGATCGCCTTGGCGCCACGCCCACAGCGAGGCGCAGATTCTGGGAGCGCTTTGCCGACATGGCAATGCGCAATGCAGAGCGCGCGCCGACCGACGCCGACCTCGAGCATTTGATTGGAGGTGCCACCTCGTCAAACGAAACCGCACCGCCGGTGACATTTATCGGGGTCGGCGAAAGCACCGAGACATTGACGCTTGGCGCGTTGAAAGCGCTCCGCCAGGCAGATTTCATTGTTTTCGACGCCGGTGTCCCTTCAGCCGTTCTCGACTTTGCGCGCCGTGAGGCACACCGCATTCCCTTAAGCGTCGAAAAGTCGACGGCGGCAATCGATGAAATGATCGCTGCAGCAACCTGCAATCGATCTGTCGTATGCCTTTACCGAACAGCTTCGGCCGCAGATCGCGCGATTGAGCAAATGGCAACGGCTTTGGGAACGGCAGGAACGAGGGCGATCATCCTGGAATGCGCCAAGCACGCACGGAAATAGAATGCAATTGGGCACAACATGAAGTCTTGCCACGCGGGCGCCGTGAACGGTTATCATTATAAGGCCATTGTTCGAGCGTGGTTGCACCTCTGCAACTGCACCAAAAAAGGCCAGAAATATCCATTATTTTCATGATGTTAACTAAGTGTCGGATGCTCTTTCCTCGGCTTGGAATGGGTTTGGCTCTTGGCTATACTCAGCCCGGGGGTCCGCTCGGATCGAAGTCTAGCCACGGGGCGGGCGGTTGCGCATCGCTCTGAATCTTGCTGGGCGGCGTATCGTTTCGCTGTGCCTCCGCGTCGTAGTGTAGTTCCGGAGTCGCGTGCGAAAATGCGCTGCAATCCATCCTATTGGCTATTGGGCCTCGTCCCGATCGCAATGTTGAGTTGGGTTGCGGTTCAGCTCCAGCACGGGGACATCGAAAACGATCTCGCGCGTCGAACGGCCGAAGCGCTGAAACGCGGCGGCTTCGGCTGGGCAGTCCCGTATGTCAGCGGCCGCGACGTCATCGTCACAGGCAAGGCTCCGGAAAAACGAGGATCTATGCTCGCCGCTGCCTACGCGCGCAACACTTGGGGCGTGCGTGTTGCCTACAACAGAACGGGTTTGATTGCGCGTGTTACCGATTATCGGTGGACAGCAACATTCGACGACTCGAAGCGATTAAGGCTGGCGGGCGACGTTCCTTCGGAGCGCGCCCGAAGGGCGCTCATCGCTGCAGCAAAATCTGCCTATCGTGGAGCTCCGGTGACGGACGACATGAAGCTCGCAAGGGGGAACATTGATCGCGAAGCTTGGCTTGCAGGCGCCGAGTTCAGTTTGAAAACGCTAGCCGCGCTGAGGAGCGGCGAAGCGCAGTTGGCATCTCTAAATCTGTCGATGCGCGGCGTGGCGGCGAATTCGCAGGTTTATCGGGATGTGAAGTCGGCCCTCGCCAAACGTCGTCCCGACGGCATCAAGCTCGTGCGCGAAGACATCTCCTTACCGGTCGCCCGGCCGTATGTGTTGGTTGTCAAAAAAGGTTCCGACGGCGTTTCCCTGTCGGGCTACGAGCCAACCGACGCAGCGCGAACCAAGCTCGTCGCCCGCGCAAAATCGTTGTTTTCGAAATTTTCGCTGTCGGATCGCACCGACATTGCCGATGGGGCGCCGGATGGTTGGGAGAAGGCGACCAGCATTGCGCTTGAGCAGTTGGCGCAGCTCAAATCGGGCGAAGCGGCATTCCGCGATCGGGACCTGATATTTTCTGGCGAAGCGACCGACGAGCAACTTGCGTCCGCTGTTCGAAGGACGCTGAAACTCGATGTGCCGCAAAATTTTAAACTCGTCGACCGGATACGCTATCCAAAGCCGAATTTCTTCCCCGACGGCGCTGGCTACGTCATGGGGATTGTCCATGAAGGCCCCTCGGTTGACATCATCGGCATGATTCCAAGCGAAGCGGCACGCGCCGCATTGATCGATGCCGTAAAAGCGCGCTTCCCCGGCGTCGCTGTAAATGACAAAACGCAGGTTGCGCCGGGCGCCCCGGAAGGATGGCAGCAATGCGTTGTGGCGGGGCTTGCGTCTCTACCGCGTTTGAAGAAGGGCCGGTCGCTCCTTTCCAACCACAAGCTGGAAGTGTCGGGAGAAACGGACGACTACGCCGCGTCGCAATCTGTTCCAGGCGATATCAAGGCGGCTGCCGGACAAACATGCGATACGACGACCAACATCGCATTTACCGGGAAGATGAAAACCGATCTGAGTTGGAAGGCGACGCGGGGTCGAAACGGAATGATCACGCTCGAAGGCGACGCGCCGGATGATCCCTCACGTGTACGCGTGATCGAAACGGCGCAACGGCTTTACGCTGGCGAGAGCATTTCAGATCACATGAAGATCGTTGGCGCATCTCCGGAACCATGGCTTTCAGCAACACACGTGGCGCTTGCGCAGCTTTCAAGACTACGCCGTGGTGACGTTGAGATTTCCGGAAAAAAATTGATGATCGAAGGCGCGGCGGAGAGCGATAAAGTTGCCGACGACATTCGCAGCGTTCTATCGACGGACCTGCCACCGGGCTTCACAGTCAAGGATTCCATTAGCGTCATGTCGGCGACCGAGAAGGCGGCTGACAGCTGCCAAGCGCTCATGCGCGAAGCATCGGCCAAGGGTATTATCAATTTCGACCGCGCAAAGGCCGATTTGACGCCAGACAGCACTCAGACTTTGAAGGATCTTGTCGACATTGCCAATGAGTGCCCCTCCTTCAAGATCGAGATTGAAGGTCACACCGACGCCGAAGGGACCGACGAGCGTAATCAGCGGCTATCGGATCGGCGCGCGCGCGCTGTTGCCGATTTTCTGGCGCGCCACGGAGTCGACCCGAACCGACTGACGACGATCGGTTATGGTGCGAAGCGACCGATTGCCGACAACGCGACGGCCGAAGGCCGCGCAAAAAATCGCCGAATCGAATTCAATGTCAGCCCGAATTAAAGGAGGGCGCACCGCGTAGGATCGATTGATGGATTACTTGTTCTTGAAATTCATCTGGTGGGTTGCGCTCGCTTTCGCGCTTGGACTCGTCGTCGGCTGGATCTCGTGTCGCGAGAAGAAGTCGTGAACCTGGGCGCCACAGAGATGTGTAAGCGCGTGCACCATCGCCCGCAAAAGCGAGTCCGAATATGACGTATCTGCTTTTGCAGACATTCCTGCTGCTGCTGGCGTCATACTTTCTCGGCGCTTTTTTGGCATGCACCGTCAAACGTATGATCTTCGGCGAACGCCACGACGCTCCAGGCCGTGTCGCGGTGCCCGTGATGGCCGACGCCCCGCTACGGACGTCAACGAGTGCAGTGCCTATCCCCCAGCCGATAAGAACAAGAAACGTCCCGCCGCCGGTGGTCCCGCGTTCGATTGATCCGGTACAGCCGAAGATCGACGTAATCCGGCGCCCCGAACCGCGTCCGGTGCCGAAGCTCGTCGATCCATCGCGCTTCGAACGAGCTTTGATGGGGCCGGACCCTAACGAAGGAATGCCCCGCACGGCTATCCTCGAAATTCGTCCGGCTGTGTTGAAGCCGGTCACTGGGGCATATCAACCCGGGACGTATGGCCCGCCACCGGAGCCAGAACCTCCTCCGCCGCCTATCGTCGAGGTTGTCGAACCCGTGGCGGTGGAACGTGTATCGCCGCTCCCACTTCAAGAAGCGCCGCAGCAAAATGACTCCTCCGGCGTCGCCGCCGAAGTCGAACCCGAAAGGCGTGCCAGCCTAAGCGATGCCACGACCTCCGCGGCTGCATCGGCTGTCGCTGCAGCAAAAGCCGCAGCCGCAGCCTCAATAGTCCCGATGCTTCGAACGCTAACGCCGCGTTCTTCGAGACAGACCTTGATGGAGAAGCTATCGCTGAGTCCGGACGTTGAGCAGGTTGAGATAGGGCGATCGCCGGAACAGCCGCTAGCAGTAGAAGAGGCGGTTGAAGATAAGGCCGTAGAGAACGAGACGGCTGGAGAAGACGAGGCCGAAATCGATCAAGATACGGCGAGCTTCGAAGCGCTGCAGGATCGGCAGCGCGCCGAAGACGAGGAGCCGCCGGAAGATTGTCAAGACGAAGATACAATCGATGCGGACAACCTCGCGATCGAGCCGGAGTTGCTTGACGAAGAAGACGAAGAACCGCAGTCGAACGTGACACCACAGGCTGTCGTTCTTACACCCATCGAAGGCGGCGACGATTTTCAACGCATCCGCGCCATCGACGCTGAGCTGGAACAGCGTCTGAAAGCCGAAGGCATCACCAGTTTCGAGCACATCGCGGCCTGGCGCGCCGCTGACGTTCAGCGGTTGAGCCAGACACTTGGGATCCCTGGCCGCATCGACAGAGAGCAGTGGGTCGAGCAGGCGCAAATCCTCGCTAAGGGCGGAGAAACCTACTATTCGCGCAATCGGTTGGCTGCTCTAAAGGCCGCGACCGCCGCATCGATTCCTCAAATTGCCGAACCGGTCGACGCGTCTCCAGCCGAAACTCTCGAAGAGTCTGAGGAACCATCGCCGCCTGCTGAAGCTGTAAGCGAGGCCGCGTATTCGGCGCCCGCTTCAGAGCAAGTTCCGCCAGCCCCCGAGACAACTGCGAAACTTTCCGGCGTCGCCGCAGCAAGCCAGGGCCGCTCTGTGGCGGAAATGGCGGCTGCCGCGGCCGCCGCGATCGCCGCCGCGTCCGCAAGCGTGACACGGGGATTGAAGCCGATCGAGCCGATCTCGCCTCTTTCGAAAGTCGATCCGAAAATCTCAATTCCGGCGAAGCTTTCGGACGCCATAAAAGAGAAGGAAGCAGCGTCAACGCCTGCGGTTTCTCCGGTTGAAATGGAACCGCCACGACCGATGTCGGCGGCGAGTCATGGCCCGTCCGACGACTTGAAGCGCATTCGTGGAGTCGGGGTTCTCATCGAAAAGCGCCTCAACGCCATGGGAATATCGCGTTACGAGCAGATCGCGAATTGGACCAGCGGCGACATTGATCGCGTCAGCCAGATGCTCGAATTCAAAGGTCGGATCGAACGCGAAGGCTGGGTCGAACAGGCCCGTATCCTGTTGAGCGGCGGTTACACGGAATTTTCGCGGCGGGTCGACCGGGGCGAAGTCGATACCAGCCGCGAAACGTGACGGAAATCGCTATGCGTCATGGCGTGTTGCCGGGCTTCCGCGACGTCGTCCGTTTCTGCGAAGAACGACGCGACAGCAGAAATCGTCGGCGCGTCAAGCAGCAACGGCGCATGCCCTTGATCCGGAATGGTGACGGACGTCATCCGCGGATGCCGTCGTTTCATTTCCTCGACGGTGCTGTCTGACAAAAGGTCCGAATTGCCGCCGCGCAAGACCAGGAGCGGCAGACGTTTGAGAGCTTCAAACTGTGGCCAAAGCTTTGGAATCGGACCGTCCAAAACCGAAAGGCATTTGGAAAGCTTCGGATCGTAGCCGCTAACAGGTTTGCCGTTCTTCTCGTTGAAAAGCTGACGCGCAATCGCTTCGGCATCCGCGTCTGTCAGGTTTGGAAAATCGCGCTGCGACAGATCGCGAACGATGCGCGCCGCATCAGACCAGTTTTTTGGCAGCGGAACGCGCCCGACGTAGCCAGCAATTCTTGCAAGCCCGTCCATCTCGATGACAGGCCCGATGTCGTTCAAAACGACCGGCCCGACGAGCGTCGGCTGCGCGGCCGCCAGAACCATCGTGATCAACCCGCCGCGCGATGTGCCGATGATGCCTGCTTTGCGCAGTTCAAGCATCGTCATGAAATCGATGACGTCCTGCATTTCGATCGGAACGGCGTAATTCTTCCAGTTCTTATCATTTTCGGAAAGACCGCGCCCGCGCGTATCGAGCGTAAATACGTCGCGCGAGGGCGTATGGTTCTGGCTTAATGCCAGAGCGATCGTGTGGAAGTCTCGGCTGTTTCTCGTCAAGCCAGCGAGACAGAGAATAGGCCGCGCGCCGCTTGGCGCCGCCGCGCGATAATGCCGTCCATAAAGACGCAGGCCGTCGCGGTTGGTGAAATAGATTGCGTCATATCCCAGCTCTGCCGTCATGGTTCCTCAACGTTCAGTGGCGCAGCAATATCACTACCCCTCGCTGTCTCCAGCCGCAGTCGCGCGTGTATCGCTCCTGCTGGGCGAACCGGCACGCGCCCGAAGGAGATCCTGCTGTAAGCGAAGCGCGTTCTTTGTATCGCCGAGCCTTGCGCGATAGATCTGAATGTTCGCCAGAACTTTCGTCACGTAATCGCGTGTTTCTCGGATAGGAATACGTTCTATCCAATCCACCATGTCGACCCGAGGATCGCGCGGGTCGCCGTTTTCAGCAATCCATTGTCGTGCCCGGCCCGGCCCCGCGTTGTAACCAGCAAGGCCCAGCACATATGAGCCATCGAAGTCGTCCATACGATCGGCAATATAAGCCGACGCCAAGGTCACGTTATAGCGCGTGTCGGAAAGCAATCGCGGAATCTGACATTTTATTTTGTAGCCGCGGCAAACGTGGCGCGCCGTGCCGGGCATGATTTGCAGCAGACCCTTGGCTCCGGCGCCCGAGACGATTTGAGAGTCGAATTCCGTTTCCTGGCGCGCAAGACCCAACAGCAGCGCAAGCTCCGGCGGCTTGCGCAGAGGTTTGTATCCGGGAAAGGCAGTCACTGGATAAGCATACGTCAGCAGGTTCTGACCCTTCGCGACGGCGACTTTCCCGATCCGCAACGACATCTGAGGATCGCCGATCGCCCGGGCGATATACGCGACCATGCCGGCTTCGGCTTCGCTCGACATTGCATTGTGCAGGGCAACCAGAAAACTTCGCGTGTAAAGGCGAGAAAGCTTGGCTTTCGCGGCCAGGATCAAAGCCTTCGAGGCATCGAGCGAGATCAGTTTCTGGATTTCGCGCGGTGTTGGATAAGCCGGTGGCGTTATCGTGAGCGACGTACGTCCCGGCTGAAGCATTTGCATTGCAAGCAGGCCGTGGAACGTGTCGGTATTCCGCGCTGCTAGCCTGTAATGCCTGACAGCGGCGGCCTTATCTCCACGCGCATCCGCGACCCGGCCCAGCCAATACTGTGCCTTTGCACGACTGAGCGGCCCATCGGCGGCCGCTGCCATGGCGCGGAAATGTCTTTCGGCTGCGTTGATATTGTTCAGATACCGAAAGGCGATCCACCCCGCCATGAAGGCTTGCTCTTTGAGCGGATTGACCGTCAGCGGACCGGCATTCTTCACCAGATTGTAGGCGAGCCGCATCTTGCCAAGCTTCAGCGCGCCGTAAGCGAGTTCGCGACGTTCGGCCCACCACTCATCAAGTTCGGCAATTTTTTTCGGATCAGGCGGCACGGAGAGAATAAGATCGGCGGCCTCTTCGATTTTGCCTGCTTTGCGCAGCAGCTGCGCACGATGAAAGATCAGCCCGGGATCGTTTGCGCCTCGGTGCGATAGCGAGCCCATTAAGGCGCGAGCATTCGACGCTTTGTTGAAAACGGCGAGCCGGGCCTTTGCCGATTTCTGTTCGGATTGCGGCAATAGCGGGATAACCCGCCGCGCAGCGGCAACACGATCAGCACGATTTCCTGCATAGCGGACATCGTCCGTCACCAGCCGGTCGAAACGCCACTTGTGATCCGCTGGGGTGAGCAACTTGCCGAAGCGGGCCAGGAAACCTGTTTCGAGTGTCGGCGGTATCGTCAAGTCTCGCCACGTCTTGGCCGCAAGAGATCGCGCCTTGGCCGTATTGCCTTCGGCGAGATAGGCCGATGCGAGAGCGGCGTAGCCGGCGCCCGTTTGTGGCGGCTCGGTCGCAAAATGATTTTTAATCGCAATCGAGCTTCCGCCCTGCGTAAACAGCGCTTCTTCGAGTCGCCGTGTAAGCATTGCACGCGATGGCCAGAGAGGACTGTCTCGTAAAAATGCCTCGTACTCCTCCGGATCGCCGAGTCCGGCGCGGAGCCGTATCCAATCCGCGAGCTTCCTTCCGATCGGATTTGAAATGCCGCTTCTGGCATCCTTAAACCGGTCGACATCTCGAGCGCGGACGGCCGCGACGGCTTCCTTGAGATGTTTCACATCGTCTGGGGATGGTTCTGCAGATAGCAGCGGAGCAAGCGCCACGCGTAGCTTGTCAAGCTGCGCCTGTTCGGCGGGAAGCGGACGCGGCGCCGCAACTTCCGACAGAGGCGATTCGGCAAATGCCGGTGTGCATGCTGCGAAATAAGCAATAAGCAGACCCGCCGCAGCGCGCATTAAGCCGCTGGCGCGAAAGAGATTTGGCGTTTCCGTGAGCGGATTTAGGGGCATCGTTTCTCAATCGGTAGGACGCAAGGTTGCACGATCTTGCGGCGGCCTTAACGAGCGCCTAATGTCGCCTCGCTTTGTATCAAAAGTGATCGTTCTACCGCATTAAGCGGCCGTGCGGTCATCGATGCAAGCGCTTAGGCCGGACGAAGTGGCATGACGGTGCGGCGGGACCGTGGCTCACGTAGGTCAAGCCTTAGGACAAGCTTCATCAGTTGATGTCTACAACCGGGGCTAAACGGTCTCACGCAAGAGATCTCCCGGATCCAAATCAAGGCGAAGGCATGTTTAAAGGTTCGATAACGGCGCTTATTACGCCGTTCAGAAACGGCAAGATCGACGAAAACGCTTATACGCGATTCATCGATTGGCAGATTTCGGAAGGCACGAACGGGCTCGTTCCTGTGGGAACAACCGGCGAAAGCCCGACTCTCGATTTCGAAGAGCACAAACGCGTTATCGAGCTATGTGTGGAAGCTGCGAAAAAGCGCGTGCCGGTCATCGCCGGAACCGGCTCCAACTCGACGGACGAAGCCGTCGAGTTGTCCCAATACGCCGAAAAGATTGGTGCCGACGCCGTTCTTATTGTGACGCCATATTACAATAAGCCGACACAGGAAGGGCTTTATCAGCATTTCAAGGCTGTCAACGATGCGATCGGGATTCCGATCGTGATCTACAACATTCCTGGACGTTCGGTCGTCGACATGACCGTGCAGACGATGGCGCGTTGTTATGAATTGAAGAACGTTGTCGGTGTGAAGGATGCGACCGCCAACCTTGCCCGACCTTCGCAAACGCGCGCGGCGCTGGGGCCGGATTTCTGTCAGCTTTCCGGCGAGGACGCGACAGCGCTCGGTTTTATGGCGCACGGCGGCTCGGGCTGCATTTCGGTCGCATCAAACGTTGCGCCGCGCCTTTGCGCCGAATTCCAGAACGCCTGCCTTGCTGGCGACTTCAAGAAGGCGCTCCTGCTCCAGGATCGCTTGATGCCATTGCATGAGGTCATGTTCATTGAAAGCAATCCCGGCCCGGTGAAGTACGCCGTGTCGAGGCTTGGCTTCGGAACGGCTGAAATGCGCCTGCCGCTGACGCCGATCTCTGAAGCATCGCGCAGGGCGGTGGATCAAGTGCTGCTTCAGCTTGATCTCATCGGCGCGAAGGCCGCTGAGTGATCTCTCTCGGAGCCTCTTGATCGATGTCAGCAAAACGCGACGACGGCAGCACGCTCGTCGCCGAGAACCGCAAGGCGCGGCATGAGTATTTCATCACCGACAGTTGGGAAGCCGGCATTGAGCTTCTCGGGTCGGAAGTGAAGTCGCTTCGGCGTGGGCAGTCGAATATCGCCGAAAGCTACGCTTCGGTCGAAGAGCAAGGCATTTGGCTGATAAACAGCTACATTGCGGAATATCCGGGAGCAGCGCTTTTCCCGCACGAGCCGCGTCGCAAGCGCCGCCTGCTAATGCACGCGCGTGAGATCCACAAAATCGCGACCGCCGTTGAGCGTAAAGGCATGACGCTGGTCCCGCTTGAAATGTATTTCAACGCGAAAGGACGTGCGAAAGTCAAAGTCGGCCTCGCACGTGGCAAGAACCAATCCGATAAGCGTCAAGACGCGGCTAAGCGCGATTGGAATCGCCAAAAAGCCCGGCTGATGCGCGAAAAAGGCTAAACGGGTGTCGAGCGATCAAACACAGGCGGCAGATTGGCCATGGCCCGCGCCCGTCGATGATGGGTGCGCGAAGCATCTCATCGCTGGCACGCGTTTGCCCGATGTCGCGCTACCCGCAACGAGAGGCGCGAGCGTCAACCTCGCCCGCTATCAGGAACGGGCCATCGTCTTCATCTACCCGATGACGGGGACGCCGGGAGTTCAAAATCCTGCCGGATGGGACAACCTCCCTGGAGCTCACGGCTCGACACCCGAGGCCGAAGGATTTCGCGATTGCTATGCCGAGTTCGAGCTTCTTCGTTATGAAGTCTTCGGCGTAAGTGCGCAATCTCCCGCCGCGCAGGAAACCTTCGCGGCGCGCGCAGGAATCCCATATCTTCTGCTGAGCGATGAAAAGCTTGAGTTTGCCGATGCTTTGCGGTTGCCGCGCTTCGAAATCGGCGGCGAGACTTACCTGAAGCGGCTTACGATGATCGTCCGGGACGGCGTCATCTATCGCGTTATCTATCCTGTACATCCGCCGGCGACGCACGCCCGCGAGCTGCTGCAGTCGCTCAGCCAAGCTCGCGCCTGATATTCTCGAACACGGTTCGGAACATCGCAGTCGTCAACTTGCCAGTGTTCGTATTGTAGCGCGAGCAGTGAAAGCTATCGAACAGCAAGCCTTCGCCTCCAATTTCGTGCCGCGCTCCATGCGAAAACGGGAACAGCGCTTTTCTCTTCGCCATCGTTGTCAGCGTCTGGTCGTGGGCAATGCGGCCGAGAGCGAGAATGATTTTCAGCCGGGGCAGGTGGGCCAACCGCGATTGGAAGAAGGGCCTGCAGGTCGCAATCTCCTGCGGCAGCGGTTTGTTTTCCGGCGGCACGCAGCGCACGGCATTCGTGATCATGCAATCGATGAGTTCAATGCCATCGTCGGGACGGGCACCGTAGGTGCCGCGTGCAAATCCATAATCGAGTAGTGTCTGATAAAGGAGATCGCCAGCGTAATCCCCCGTGAATGGCCGGCCTGTCCGGTTGGCTCCGTTGCGTCCCGGCGCCAGCCCAACGATGAGCAGGCGAGCGTCACTTGCACTCCCGAAAGAGGGGACAGCACCGTTGAACCAGGACGGCTCCTTGGCTTCGTTCTCGTGACGATACGCGACGAGCCTCGGACAGCGTTCGCATTTGAGCGGAGCTTCGGGTTCAACAGCGCCAGCCGCCGCCAGCTCAGCTGTCATGGGCAAAGGGCCTTCCGGACAGAAGTCGCTCAGACCTCTTCTTCTGCGAGATCGTCGTCACCGAAGTATGAGGAATCGCGCCCCCCCTGAACAGAAGAGCCGCCGCGTCCTTGATAGCCACGCGCGCCCTCACGGACTCCCCGGCCGTTCTGACTTCGCCCGACCTGATCTTCCAAATCGGCAAGATCCACGAACTGGTCGGCCTGGCGGCGCAACTCGTCGGCCACCATGGGCGGCTGAGTCTGTAACGTAGAGACAACACTCACCCGCTTACCCTTTTGTTGAAGGGCAGCAACCAGGCTCCGGAAATCTCCGTCGCCCGAAAAGATAACGATATGATCCAGACTGTCGGCTAGACGCATGGCATCGACCGTCAGCTCGATGTCCATGTTGCCTTTGACTTTGCGGCGGCCGGTAGCGTCGGTGAATTCCTTCGTCGGCTTCGTCACCATTGAAAAGCCGTTGTAATCCAACCAGTCGATCAGCGGCCGAATGGAGGAATACTCCTGCTCTTCAGCGAGAGCGGTGTAATAGAGCGCTCGTACCAGTTGCCCCTTTTGCCGGAAAAGCCCGAGCAACTTCTTGTAATCGATATCGAATCCCAGCGACTTCGCGGTGGCGTAAAGATTTGCACCATCAATGAACAACGCAACACGTTCGGTAGGATAAAAATGCATCGGTGAGGTCCTAATGCCACTTCAATACTAAACGACGTCCAACAACTAATTTAGGGCGAGTAGATTGAGAAAAACAATTTCTCAAGAATTAACAAGCGCCTCTAAGTGAGTTGACGGCCAAAAAAGCTTCTACGGCGTAGAATGCCAGCCGATTATCGATAACACGCTCCCCATGATCAACAATTGTGACAAATAGTCTAGCAGTCATGTGGCTTAAGCACTGCGGACTGACGCTACGCCGTTTCGGGTATGCGACGCGCTCCGAAGAGCTTGCTTTTATTGGGACGCCATGCGAAAGAGTTTGGCGCGGCGCTGGGAAAGCGGTCCCGAACGATTTTTTGCGCCCAAATCAAATTGAGCAGTGGATGGTTAAACCAAGGGAAGGTCAGCCCTAATGGCTCGCGTCACCGTCGAAGATTGCGTCGACAAAATTCCTAATCGTTTTGAGCTGGTGCTTTTGGCTGCCCACCGTGCGCGCGCCATTACGAACGGCAGCGCTATCACGATTGCGCCCGACGACGATAAGAACCCAGTGATCGCGCTACGCGAGATTGCGGAGAAGACCCTCTCTCCTGACGACATGCGCGAAACGCTGATTTCATCGATCCAAAAGAACACCGAGGTCGACGAGCCGGAAGCGGTCGCTGCACCTCTGCTGCCGCCGGACCGCCGTGCTCCGATGCTTGGCCGCGACGATCTCTCGACCGACACACAGGTTGACGTGATGACGGAAGAGCAGCTCCTCCGCGGTCTCGAGAGCATGACGCCGCTCGAACCGTCGGCCAATATCGGTTCTGGTGCGGGCCCCCGGGAACGCGAACGCGATCCACGCGATCGGTCGCGCTGAGCACGAAGGCGCGGTTCTTCTCGCCGCAACGCCGCACGCCGAGTCACTTTAATCTGCGCCGCGTCTTCGGCTACGCTTGTGCCGGAAAGGAGGGCGGCGGCTCATGATGCGGCAATACGAACTCGTCGAGCGGGTTCTTAAATACGATCCAAAAGCGAACGAGGCGCTGCTCAATCGCGCCTACGTCTATGCGATGAAGGCGCACGGCAATCAGAAGCGGGCGTCTGGCGCGCCTTATTTTTCTCATCCGCTCGAAGTCGCAGCGATCCTGACCGAGCTGAAGCTCGACGATGCCACCATCGCGACGGCACTACTCCATGACGTCATCGAGGATACGGACGCCACGCGCACCGAGATCGACCAGATGTTTGGTCCGGAGATCGGAAGCCTGGTTGATGGTCTGACAAAGATCAAACGGCTGGATCTGGTTTCGAAACGCGCCGAGCAGGCAGAGAATTTCCGCAAACTCCTGATTGCGATTTCAAGTGACATCAGAGTGCTGCTGGTGAAGCTCGCGGACCGGCTTCACAATATGCGCACGCTTGAGCACATGAAGCCCGAGAGCCGTCAGCGCAATTCCGAAGAAACCCTCGACATCTATGCGCCGCTTGCTGGCATGATGGGAATGCAGGCGCTGCGCGAGGAACTAGAGGATCATGCCTTCCGCTGGCTGCATCCGGAAGCCTACGAAGCAGTCACCGAGCGTCTGACGGACATGCGCCAGCGAAATCGCGGTCTCGTCGAAGAAATTCGGCAAGCTATCGCCCGCAAATGCGCCGACGCGGGTATTCACGCCGAAACGACAGGCCGCGAAAAAAAGCCGTACGCCATTTGGCGCAAGATGGATAATAAGCAAATCAGTCTCGAACAGCTTTCGGACATTTACGGCTTTCGCGTCATCGTCGATACGATCGAGGACTGCTATCGCGCTCTCGGCATCGTCCACACGACGTGGAGCACCGTACCGGGCCGCTTCAAGGATTATATCTCTGCGCCGAAGCGCAACAATTATCAGTCGATACACACCACGGTGTACGGGCCGCGTCATCAACGCGTCGAATTGCAAATTCGGACGCATGAGATGCAGCACACCGCCGAGTTCGGTATCGCCGCGCACGCGCTCTACAAAGATCACCAATATCAGGCTGCAAACGGTCACGATCTTGAAGCGGACGAAGGAGGCGACGACAGCCCGTACGGCCGCCTTCGAGCGATGATCTCATCGTTGCTGGAGGCTGCGAACCCCGAAGAGTTTCTTGAGCACACCAAGCTGGAGTTATTTCACGATCAAGTCTTCTGCTTCACGCCAAAGGGGCGCCTGATCGCCTTGCCGCGCGGTGCAACGCCCCTCGACTTCGCCTATGCCGTCCATACCGACATCGGCAATGAAGCGATTGCGGCTTACATCAATGGTCGGCACGTGCCTATCGATACACATCTCCGCAACGGTGACGAGGTCGTTATCGAAACATCGAAGAACCACGTCCGCCCCGCCGCGTGGGAAGCCTTCGCAGTTACAGGACGTGCACGTGCCGCGATCCGGCGTGCCGCGCGGGAAGCGGACCGCAAACGTTTCACGGAGTTAGGGCGGCAGCTCGTCAGTTCGACGCTCGCCGGCATGGAAATCGACTACTCCGAGGAGAAGGTCAAAACGGCTGCGCCGAAACTCGGATACAAGACCGCCGAGGAGCTGCTCGCGGCTGTCGGCCGTAACGATGTTGCACTCAATGATATCCTCGGCGCGCTCGTTCCTCAGTCAGGAGGCGCACCCGCAGAAGAAAGCTATAAACCGTCCCGCCGCTTCGGCCGGGCACAGGCGCAAGACGGTTGGTTCAATATCGAAAAGGTCCAGAGCCTCAAGTTCCGCTCATCCGAGATCGACAACACGACCGCGATTTCCATCGGGGGACCGAGCCAGGAGCTTCCGGTTCGCTTCGAGCCTGGCGGCGCAGTTCCGGGTGACCGAATCGTCGGGGTCATGGCGCCTGGCGAGGGCATCCGTGTATTCCAGATTCACTCGCCACGACTAAAAGCGTACGAGGAAGCGCACTGGATCGATGCGACATGGGATATCGATCCCGAGCATCCTCAGCGATTTCCGGCACGAATCAGCGTAACTGCCGTTAACGCTCCTGGATCGCTCGCCGAAATTGCCAAGATCATTGGCGAAACCGGCGGCAATATCGACAACATCAAGATGGCGAAACGAGCCGCTGACTTCACGGTTATGCACATCGAGTTGGAGGTTTTCGACTTGGTGCATTTGAACCACATTATCGCCGGGTTACGGGCTAAACCCGCGGTAGCGAAGGTGGAGCGGCTTTTCGAGTAGTTTAAATTGCGTAAAAATTCGGCAGGCTGGTAAGCTGGCATAAGGCGTGAAATGGGTCGTCGCGGTTTGCGAGAAAAGTTGTCAGTTGCTTCCGATGTCGCTGCCAGATGGGCGCTGAGGTTGGTGCCGCTGCGCAGGCATCTTTATTATTATTGGCGCCGCATGCTGCGCCTTCGCGCAACGCCCCACGAGGTTGCGCTCGGCTGTGCTGCAGGCGTCTTCGCGGCGTGCACGCCGTTTCTGGGTTTCCAAATGGCTCTCGCTGGCGCGCTTGCGTTCCTGCTTCGCGTCAGCATTCCAGCTGCGCTGCTGGGTACCTTCGTCGGCAATCCCTTAAGTTGGCCCGCAATCTGGAGTGCCTCCTACGTGGCTGGCGTCTGGGTACTTGGCCATGATCCTGCCCACGCTGCTGAACATTTCGTTCAGTCTGCCAACGCACTCAGCGCCACGTTGATGGCGCCCTCGCCGTCCCTCAACACAGCCGTCGTGAGCCTTTCGCCGCTTCTTGAGCCGATGGTCGTCGGTGGTCTGCTCGTCGGCTTGATCGCCGCTCTCTTTAGTTACTATCCTACGCGGCAGGCCGTGCGGGTTTTCCAGAAACGCCGTAAGGTCTGCTGAGCCGGCGGTGCCGGTTTTTCCGTGACATGATGGCAGAAGATCGTGGCCGCTCGCCGTAACCCTTTGAACCTCGACAACCAACAGACATCCCGCACTCCCCTGCGACTGGGTGTTAATATCGACCACGTCGCGACGCTGCGAAACGCGCGGGGGGGGATACATCCCGATCCGCTTCGTGCCGCGCATTTGGCGATCGAAGGCGGGGCCGATGGAATAACGGCGCACCTGCGTGAAGACCGCCGCCATATCTCCGATACCGACATCAGCCGCCTGAAAAACGAGCTGACGCGACCGCTCAATCTCGAAATGGCGGCGACGGACGAGATGCTGAAAATCGCCATCCGGCATGTTCCGAACGCCTGTTGTCTCGTTCCCGAACGGCGCGAAGAACGGACGACGGAAGGCGGGCTGGATGTTCAAGGAAGCCGAAAAACCTTGAAGCCATTCATCGCCAAGCTGAAGGACGCCGGCATTCGCGTGTCCTTATTTATAGAGCCCGATTTGAAGACAATCGAAGCCGCGGCGGCCGTCGGCGCGGATATCGTCGAATTGCACACCGGCCGCTATTGCAACTTGGCGCTTGAGCACGACGCCGCAGGAGTTGCACGCGAGCTCGATCGCCACGCGAAAGCCGCCCACGCGGCAGCTTCAGCGGGGCTTGAAGTTCACGCAGGTCACGGGCTGACCTACAACACCGTCAAACCGATCAGCCGCATGTCCGAAATCGTCGAACTCAACATCGGGCATTTCCTTATCGGGGAGGCGATTTTCGGCGGTTTGTCCGGGGCGGTCAGGCGCATGCGGACGCTGATGGATGAAGCACGAGACGAGGTCCCTCGCACCGGACAGACGGGATGATTCTCGGAATCGGCAACGACCTCTGCGATATCCGCCGCATAGAAAAGACCGTCGAGCGGTTCGGCGAGCGCTTTCTGCTTCGGGTTTTCACTGAGGAGGAGAGGCGCAAAGCCTTTTCGCGTGCGCATCCAGCCCGCACATTTGCCAAGCGCTTTGCGGCCAAGGAAGCCGCAACCAAGGCGCTCGGCACGGGCTTTCGCGACGGTGTGCACTTTCGCGATATCGGTGTCGTCAACACGGCCACGGGGCGACCGACCTTGGCTCTGACCGGCGGGGCAGCAAGATACCTGGCGATGCTGACGCCAGACGGTTTTACGCCGCGCATCGACGTCACGCTGACCGATGAGTATCCGATGGCCGAAGCCTTCGTGATTATTTCGGCTATACCGAGCCGGTGAGAGCGGCAAGATTGGTCGCAGCCGCCTATAGCTGAAACTATCGATAGTCTGTTTTTACTTACGTTTTTGTCATGTTGCCGCCCGTCGTTGCGGGGGGGTGGCAAACTCGCTATAGCGAACCGCTGACATAAAGCGAGCCCCGGCCAATGTCGTTCGGCGGCGCAGAGGAGCCCTGGATGAGCACTGGTGTTAGGACGTCGAGATCGAGCTGGTCGGAAACCCTGATCATCGTCGTCGAAGCGCTTGCGATCGCGATGTTCGTGCGCATTTTCTTCTATCAGCCCTTTAACATTCCGTCGGGTTCGATGAAGGAGACGTTGTTAGTCGGCGACTATCTGTTCGTTTCGAAGCTATCTTACGGTTACAGCAAGTATTCTTTCCCCTTCAGCCCGAACCTTTTTTCCGGCCGCATCTTTGGCGCCGAGCCAAAGCGCGGTGACGTCGCCGTGTTCAAGCTGCCACGCGATAATTCGACCGATTATATCAAGCGCGTGATTGGTCTGCCGGGCGACGAGATTCAGATGAAGAACGGCCAGCTCTTCATCAACGGGAAGGCCGTGCCGAAAGTTCGCGACGGGAGTTTTACGACTCGCGAGGACGGGCGCGAACGCACCATTCCGGTCTACGAGGAAACACTGCCCAACGGCGTAAAATACAAAGTCCTCGATAGCGACCCGGATGGCCCTTACGACAACACCGGCGTCTACAAAGTCCCGCCCGGGCATTATTTCATGATGGGTGATAACCGTGATAACTCGACGGACAGCCGGGTTCGGAGTGCCGTCGGCTTTGTTCCGTACGAAAACTTCGTTGGCCGGGCGGAGATTATTTTCTTCTCCGCCAAGGTCGATGAGCCCGGCGCCCTGCGCTGGTGGTCGCCCTGGACGTGGCCGTTTGACATTCGCTGGGACAGGTTCTTCCATCTCGTGCGGTAAACGACTACCGTCACACCATGTTGAGACCTCGCAAATTCAAAGAGCTCGAGACCAAGCTCGGACACCGTTTTAAAGATCCTGGCCTCCTTGAGCGTGCGTTGACGCACGCAAGCGTCCGCGGCGGCAAAATCGCGCGCTTCGATAACGAGCGTCTGGAGTTCATCGGCGATCGCGTGCTCGGTCTCGCGATCGCGGAAATCCTGAACCAGCAATATCCGGAGGCGAGCGAAGGCGAGTTGGCGCGCCGCTACAATCGCCTCGTCCGTGGCGAGGCGTGCGCCAAGGTCGCGCGTTCGATGGGGCTGGGCGCACACTTGATTCTTTCAGAAAGCGAGGCCGACAGCGGAGGTCGCGATAAGACCACCATTCTTGCCGACGCTGCCGAAGCTCTCCTCGGCGCCGTCTTCATCGATGCGGGGTTTGAAAAAGCCAGGGCCGTCGTGCGTAAACTGTGGCAGGACCAGTCGGAGCCCGTTCCGGAAGTCGCGGTAGATGCCAAATCAGCCCTGCAGGAGTGGGCACAGGGGCAGGGCTTGGCGCTACCGAAATATACCGTTGTGTCGCGCAAGGGGCCCGATCATGCTCCCCGGTTTACGGCTGAAGTGATCATCGCGGGACGGGCGCCGGCGCAAGGTGAAGGCGCGTCGAAGCGCATCGCGGAGCAGGCAGCCGCAACAGCCCTGCTAACACGCGAGGGCGAAGGAGGCCGTCTTGGTGACGTCTGACCAGACGCATGGTCCTGTGGAAGGCGCCGAGCGGCGCTGCGGTTTCGTTACGATTCTCGGCCCCACGAACGCGGGTAAATCGACCCTCGTCAACGCGCTTGTTGGAACCAAGGTCGCGATCGTCTCGCACAAGGTGCAAACGACACGCGCCCCGATCCGCGGAATCGCGATGGAGGGGCAAAGCCAGATCGTATTTCTCGATACCGCCGGCATCTTCAATCCGAAGCGCCGGCTCGACCGCGCCATGATCGACGCGGCATGGAGCGGATTGGAGGATGCCGACGCGGTTCTCCTCGTCATAGATGCTGCCGCGGGACCGGACGACGATATGATGGGTATCGTCGAACGTCTGAAATCGGCCCGCATGAAACGCATCGCGGTCCTCAACAAAATCGACCGCGTCGACGATAAACCGAAACTGCTCGCCTTGGCGAAAAGGCTCGATCAGGAGCTTGCTTTCGACAGAATATTCATGGTCTCGGCTTTGGAAGGCAAAGGCGTCGCCGATCTCCGAACGTATCTTGCGGGCATCGTTCCCGTAGGGCCTTGGCACTACGCCGAAGACGACGTGACGGACGTTCCGATGCGGACACAAGCTGCCGAGATGACGCGCGAGTCGATCTACCGATATTTGCATCAGGAGCTGCCCTACACGACCACCGTCGAAACAATGAGCTGGAAGACGCTGAAAGACGGTTCGGCCCGCGTCGAGCAGACGATCTACGTCGAACGCGACGGGCAGAAGAAAATCGTCCTTGGCAAGGACGGCGCGACGATCAAGAAGATTTCCAGCGCAGCACGCCGCGCGATCGAAGAGATGGCGGGCCATCGCGTGCACCTGTTTCTGTTCGTCAAAGTGCGTGAAAATTGGGAAAGCGACCCCGAGCGCTACCGCGAGATGGGCCTGCCTTTCCCCAAATCGTGACCCGCTCCGATGATTGTGAAAGATGCAATGGACGGATGAAGGCATCGTTCTTTCGGTGAGGCCGCACGGAGAAACAGCGGCGATCATCGATCTCTGGACGCGTGCCCATGGACGCCATCTGGGACTCGTGCATGGCGGGCGGTCGCGGCGGCTTCGTCCGATCCTTCAGGCAGGCAATCATGTCGATGCGACTTGGAAAGCCCGTCTTGCCGACCAACTTGGCCATATGACTATCGAAATGCGTCGCGCGTTCGCGGCCGAGTCGCTCGATGATGCAGCGGCGCTTGCTGCGCTCTCGACAATCACGACGCTGACCCGCCTGCTTCCCGAACGCGATCCGCATCCGAACCTCTACGAAATCACATTGTTTGTTTTGGGCTTTCTCAACGATGCAACGGTCTGGCCGGCGCTGCTCGTCAGGTGGGAGCTGGCGTTGCTCGATGAACTCGGCTTCGGGCTCGATCTCAGTCAATGCGCCGCGACCGGCAGCAACGATCAACTGATTTATGTATCTCCCAAATCGGGCCGCGCGGTATCCGCATCCGCTGGCGAGCCTTACCGAGATAGGCTGCTGGCGCTTCCGCAATTCCTGACCAAGCAACGGTCCGGCCACGTGACAGAAGCTGATGTGCAACTTGGCTTCGCCTTGACGGGCCATTTTCTCGAAACACGCGTTTTACTCCCGCGAGGAGAAAGCTTGCCGCAAGCGCGAGCGCGCTTGCTGGCGCATCTAGCAGCGTGACGCGCGCCGGCGGGGCGAGCACGCTCGCGATTCATCCGCGACGGAAAGTCAGCAAACGTCCGTTTATGGAGCGACTGTGCGCAAATGATTGCGGGATCACTCGAGCGCAGCCAGGCATTATTCGCGGGGGATCGGTTTACATCGCCCACGAAGCACGAACTGACCTTTCGCGTTCGCTCTCCACACCGCCAACGTAAAGGTCGGAACGGCCCGTCCGGTAGCCCCCCGCCGGACGGGCCATACTGTTTCTGATGAAGGAACGAGCGAAGTCGCGGACTTGAAAACATCATCATTGGGAATGTGTCTTCAGCAACCGTTCATCGAGAATGACGCAAAAGGACAATAACCAACGTCAGCGTCTTCCCTGCCACGCTTGCGGGAGCGGGGCGGGCAGGAACGAGGGTCGCGGCGCTGTCGCGATCCTCGATATTTGTGAAGGACACGGCGCCTCGCAGCCGTTCGTCCGGATTTCGCGCGGCCTTTAACAACCGATTAAGCATACCCCTCTACTCTCGGCCGAAGTTATCGGCTTGGCGTGGGGTTACCGATGAGTGGGTTGCGGTCGCTTCCGATTGAAAAAATTGTCAGTCGCGGAAGTCTTGAAGGCGGCGATATACGCGCCTTGAGACGGATATTCTACGAGGACGGAATCGTTAAGGCGGACGAAGCCGAGATCCTTTTCCAGTTGAACGCGGCATGCCGGTTGAAACCAGCCGATTGGTCCGACTTCTTCATCGAAGCAATAACGGACTATCTCGTCTTCCAGGAGCGGCCCCAGGGCTATTTGACGGCAGCCAACGCGCGTTGGCTGATCGATCATATCTCCGACGACGATCTTGTCGGCTCAAAAACCGAGCTTGAACTGCTCGTCAACGTTCTCGCCAAGGCGCGATGGGCTCCTGTCAGCCTCGCGAAGTTCGCACTCGGCCAAGTTAAGGCGGCGGTCGTCACGGGAGACGGACCGCTTCGCGTCGGCAAGGCGAAAATGGCGGGCGAAATAACGGAGACAGAGGTCGAACTGATCCGCCGCATCCTTTACGCATTCGGCGGCGATGGTCACGTGGCGATTACCTGTGACGAGGCCGATATTCTGTTCGATATCGACGAAGCCGTCGCGAGCGGCACGCCAAATCCTGCCTGGACCGACCTGTTTGTAAAAGCTATCGCCAATGTTGTCATGGCGGCCTCTGGCTACGCTGTGCCATCCCGCGAAGAAGCTCTGCGGCAGGATACGAGTCCAATCGGGACAGATGCACAGGGTTCGGTCTTGAACACGCTGTTATCGATGGTGCAATCGAACCTGGCATCTATCCAGGAAGCCTACCACGACCAGACTGCGGAAGAGCGCGCCCTGGCACGGCTTGAGCACCAGCGGATCGAGATTATCACCAACGAGCAGATCACGGCACCCGAAGCATCCTGGCTCGTGAGCAGGCTCGGGCGCGAGGGGCGCTTGAGCGCCAGCGAGACGGCACTGGTCTCATACCTCGGTCACGAGAGCCCCAAAATTCATCCCGTTCTGACCCAGGCAGTGGCGAAATTCGCTCCCGCCGCCTGAAGCCTGGCCCAGTCCATTGCGTCGTGCGGCAGCGGATCGCAGGCCCCGGTACGCTGCTGCTGACGCGGCGTGTTTACGCCGTCTCCGGCACGCACTAGAACGGCGTGTTGCATTCCCATAAAGAGCGCAAACCAAATCACGGGAAGGACCGGGGACGGCCGATGTTCAAAAAAATCCTGATCGCAAACCGCGGTGAAATCGCCTGTCGCGTCATCAAGACGGCGCGCAAGATGGGTATCAAGACGGTGGCGGTCTACTCGGACGCCGATCGCGACGCTTTGCACGTCGAGATGGCCGACGAGGCAATCCACATCGGCCCGGCTCCAGCAGCGCAGTCCTATCTGCTGATGGACAAGATCATCGAGGCTTGTAAGACGACAGGCGCCGAGGCGGTCCATCCAGGATACGGGTTCTTGTCGGAGCGGGAAGCGTTCCCGTTGGCTCTTCAAAAGAACGGCATTGTTTTCATCGGTCCCAACGCTAAGGCCATCGCCGCCATGGGCGACAAGATCGAGAGCAAGAAGGCCGCCGCCGCTGCCAAGGTTTCGACCGTCCCAGGCTACCTGGGTGAAATCGCCGACGCCAAGCAGGCCGTCAAGATCGCCAACGAGATTGGCTATCCCGTCATGATCAAAGCCTCGGCCGGTGGCGGAGGCAAGGGCATGCGCATCGCCTATGACGCCAAGGAAGCCGAGGAGGGATTTCAACTCGCCCGCTCCGAAGCTAAGTCCTCATTCGGTGACGATCGCTGCTTCATCGAAAAATTCATCGAGAACCCCCGGCACATCGAAATTCAG
Source organism: Hyphomicrobium sp. (assembly GCF_035548195.1). Taxonomy (GTDB): domain Bacteria; phylum Pseudomonadota; class Alphaproteobacteria; order Rhizobiales; family Hyphomicrobiaceae; genus Hyphomicrobium_B. Next base: position 38,252 of record NZ_DASZTY010000022.1, on the reverse strand, counting down.
GTCCTCGGCGACAAGCACGGCAACGTCGTCTACCTGGGCGAGCGGGAATGTTCGATCCAGCGCCGCAACCAAAAGGTTTTGGAAGAAGCGCCGTCGCCGCTCCTGGACGAAAAAACGCGCAAGGCGATGGGCGAGCAGGCCGTCGCCCTCTCGAAGGCTGTCGGCTACGACAGCGCCGGCACGGTCGAGTTCGTCGCCGGGCAGGATCGTTCTTTTTATTTCCTTGAAATGAATACGCGCCTCCAGGTCGAGCATCCGGTGACCGAGCTTGTCACGGGAATCGACCTCGTTGAGCAGATGATCCGTGTCGCCGCCGGTGAAAAACTGCCGTTCAAGCAGTCGGACATCAAGCTCAAGGGCTGGGCCGTCGAAAGCCGCGTCTACGCCGAAGACCCATTCCGCAACTTCCTGCCGTCGATCGGACGCCTCGTAAAATACCGTCCTCCGGCTGAAGGCACGAAGGATGGCGTCACCGTCCGCAACGACACCGGCGTTTTCGAAGGCGGCGAAATTTCGATGTTTTACGATCCGATGATCGCCAAGCTCGTCACGCACGCGCCGAGCCGCGAAGCGGCCATTGAGGCGCAATCGGCGGCGCTAGACGCCTTCTACATCGACGGCATTCAACACAATGTTCCGTTCCTTGCTACGGTCATGCAGCATCCCCGCTGGCGCTCCGGTAAACTTTCGACCGCTTTCATTAAAGAGGAATTTCCGGAGGGCTTTGAGCCGCGAACTCCGGAAGGCGCCGATCTGACGACACTGGCAGCGGTGGCTGGCGCTATCGATCACCTGGGCAACGCGCGCCGGCGCGACATCACTCATCAGATGGCTGGTCGTGCCATCAGCTTTGCAAAGCGTCGCGTCGTAAAGGTCGGAGCGGCGACCGTGCTTCTCGAAGCAATGGGCGTTATCCCCGGACCGTATTACGTCTCAATTCTGGGCGACGACGGGCAGCCCACCAAAACGATGGAGATTACCTCGGAGTGGTGGCCGGGTGAGTCGGTTTGGCAGGGCACCGTGGACGGTGCGAATGTCGCGGTCCAAGTGAGGCCGATCGCAAATGGAATGCTCCTGTCGTATCGTGGCATGCAGGCTCCGACATATGTCTATACGCAGCGCGAAGCTGAGCTGGCGGCATTGATGCCGGTAAAGGCAGCCGCCGATATGTCTAAATATCTTCTCTGCCCGATGCCTGGCCTCGTGAAGGCCATCAACGTCGCCGAAGGGCAGGATGTGAAGGCCGGCGATGCCCTGGCCGTCGTTGAAGCCATGAAGATGGAGAACATCCTTAAGGCCGAGCGCGATGGCAAAGTCAAAAAGGTCGCTGCCAAGCCCGGCGACAGCCTTGCTGTCGATGCCGTCATTCTGGAATTCGCTTAAGCCCGGAGCAAAGATCTATTTGAGCTTCGCGGCCGCCCGGCGGAGGCCGCGAAGAATGGGCTCATAAGCCTCCTCGTTTCGCGTCTCCGGATAAACCATGTAAACCGGATAGATGAACTTCCGGGCGCGTTTCGGCTCCCTGACCCGCCCCCGCGCGATCAATTTGCGCACCATTCGGGCCGGGAAATAGCCCGAGCATTCGTTAGCCAGCAGATAATCCAGCCCCATCGGCCCGAGATCTAGGCTGATCGCGGGATTGGCATGCTCCGGAAAAGCCGCCGCATGATCCTGGACGAAATCAATACCCCAATCGACCAGGAGATAATCATTGACGCTGCGCCGGCCCGCCGCCTTGGCCGAGGAGACGAGCACGAACTCTTCGTCGAATAGGTGTTCGATCGTGAGGCCCGGAGGCGGAGAAGGCCGGTACATGATGGCCAGATCGAGGGTCCCCTCGATCAAACGCTGGCTCAACGCAGCCGAGGCGCCTGCCGTTGCGGAGACGGCGATGCCGGGGATCTCGACCCTCAGTCCCGAAACCCACTTCAATAAGAACCCGCTCCATAGACTGAGCGGTGCACCGACAGAAATATGCTCCGGATGCTGATCCGCGAGCGAAACCTGGAGCTGCGCCTGTTGCCAGACACGGACAAGGGCGAGGGCGTGCTTCTGAAAGAGTTCTCCCGCACCTGTGAGATCTGCGCCGGCCTTCGAGCGAGTGAACAGCGGTCGCCCAAGCAATTCTTCGAGGCCTTTGATTCGTGCAGAGACGGTCGATTGGGTGATGTTGAGCTTACGAGCGGCATCAACGAAGCTGCCCGTCTCTGCAACAATTAGAAATGTGCGAGCGAGATTGACGTCCATCTTTAGGAACCTCAACGCTGCGATGGAAACTCATCTATCGGAATTTTCGATATCACCAAACGTCAAATTTCGTTTGTGCATTGTCTTGAAAGTTATCAATGTCAAAAATGACTCGGCCTGGGTCGAGTCGACGGACGTGTTCGTCTGTCAATTTTCAAAACGGAAGGACGTTCTAAAATGGCTAAAGCTGCAAAGAAAGCCGCCAAAAAGGCTCCTGCCAAAAAGGCAGCGAAGAAGAAGAAGAAGTAATGTCATGCTGCCGCGATCGCAGGAGCGGCCGTACTAACATTCATACGGTTTGCGCGATCGCAGCTCTTCTCATGACCTCCGCTGCCTCAGCAGCCACGATTACCAACCGAAGTGATAAAGCCGTTAAAATCACCATCACTGAGGGTTCGTCTCGCCAAAACGAGGTTTTGCCATCTGGCAAGGTTATCGCTGGGGTCTGTCAGAAGGGCTGCATCATCCGCCTCAACGACAATGCCAAGGACGAGTACGAACTCGATGGTTCGGAAAGCGTCTCGGTCGAAGGGGGCTTTCTCTACTATGATTCTCCTCTGCAGAAGGTAGCGCCGCCAGCTGGCAGCGCCTCGGACAAGGAAGATCAATAGAGTTAGAGTAAAGATCGCGGCATAGTTTATCGGGCGCTTGTGTCCAACCCGGATACAGGCGCCTTTTTGTTGTCCGCCAAGGGCTTGCACTCGCCGTTTGCTGTAGCGCTCAGGTTATTCGCAGCCGTCAATTCGACTCTTCGCGTCGCACCGAATATCCGCTCGAAGTTCGCCCTCAAGGCCACGTCGACATCATAAAGTGTCACTGGAAGCCCGAGGTTCGCGAGGCTTGTTACGCCGTGCTCGTGGATGCCGCACGGCACGATCCCTCGGTAGTGCGAGAGATCGGGATCGACATTAAGACTGAGGCCGTGGCTCGACACGCCACGGCTCACTCGCAGTCCGATCGCCGCAATTTTGTCCTCGATAGTTCCACCACGCATCGTCCGCCGAACCCACACGCCGACACGATCGCGCCGCGTTTCCCCAACGACGTTGAACTCTACAAGCGTCGCGATCATCCAACGCTCGAGCGCCACGAGGAAGGAGCGAACGTCCAGACCACGCATCTTGAGATCGAGCATCACGTAAATGACGCGCTGTCCGGGGCCGTGATATGTGAACTGGCCCCCTCTGCCGGAGCGGAAAATCGGAAACGTCCCGGGATCGAGCAGGTCGGCATCCTTCGCGCTCGTGCCCGCCGTATAGAGAGGTGGATGCTCCAGCAGCCAGACAAGCTCTCGGGACTGGTTGTCGCGGATGGCCGTTACGCGTTGACGCATGAGTTCGAGCGCAGACGGGTATTCGACCGGGCAATCGCTGATGGCCCAATCGACTGCAGGCGCCCCCGTGTCAGCGATAGAATCGCCAGAAAACATGGTATTTATCTATGTCAGGCGATGGATGATCGCCAGTGCCGGAAGGCCGGATATCCAATGGGCCTGAACCGATCCGCTGTCGGCTGGTAGCGGCTGCTACCCTGCAAATCCGCACCTTCACCTCGACAATGACGCTGGTCAAATCTGCCGCTTGCCTTCGCGGGATCGCTCTGTTACGTCGGGCGTCTTCGCGGATAGGCCCGCTTCGGCGGTCCCCTGGGTCGCGATTGCCGGGTCCAAATCTTCGGCATGCGGTTGTGGCGGAATTGGTAGACGCACTACCTTGAGGTGGTAGCGCTGGAAACGGCGTGGAGGTTCGAGTCCTCTCAACCGCACCACTTTTGGACCTGGAAGGCATCCCGCTGAGGCATGCTCACCTATAAATCAGGGGCGCAAGCCTCCCGGTGCGCGGATCCGGCAGAGCTATTTGGACCAAGCCTTGCGCAGATAGTCGGCCAGCACCATTGCGTGATTGCAGTTGGGATCGTGAGCTGCATAGAGCAGTGTTACGTGGGCTCGACTTGAGCTGGGCCGGGTATTCTCAACAGCCGGATTGTCGCTTAATTCCGCCCGGTACCGGCGTCCGAACTCTGCAAAACGCTCCGGTCGGTGATCGAACCATTTTCGAAGCTCTGGACTCGGCGCCAAATCCTTTGCCCAGCCGTCAAGCGCGGCGTCGTCTTTCTTCAGCCCCCGAGGCCATAGCCGGTCGACGAGTATCCGTGTCCCGTCCTGGGGCGAAGGATTTTCGTAGACCCTCTTGATATCGATTTTGATCGCCATGGCGCTCATCGTATACCCGATAAGACCACGTGTCAGACTTCGAAAGGTCTCGGCTTAATTAAAGAAGCTGAATTGCCAAGGCTCAGTCTGGTCCTTTGGCTTGCCGGGTTTCGAGAGCTTCGCCTGGGTCTTCCGGACATGTTTCCAAGTTCGGTGTTTCCTCGGCGGTGGCGTCATCGACCATACCAGCGAGTGAGAGGCCATCGGATTTGCGTCCCGCGCCGCGGTTTTGGCCGCAATGGCTTTGTCCGCCGCTGCATCATACGAGGCAATCGTCTCTACATGCGCTTTGGGAACCATATGCACCACTTTGAAGCCCTTCTCGTGCAGCGCTGCCAGAAGTTCCGGCAGCATCTTTGCGGTCCAAGCATGGATATCGTGCATCAAAATGATACCTTTTTTCTGCTTGGCCAGTTCCGAGAGGATGCGGTTTTTAACGACGTCGGGACTGCGGGTCAGATAGTCCTTCGAGTCGATATCGACCCAGACGGCCCCGATGTTGCGGCTTTTGAGGTAAGCATCGGCCGCTCGGCTTGAACTTAAATACGGAAACCGAAAAAGCGGCGCGATTGGCGTGCCGTTGGCTTTGGAAACGGTCGAGATCGCACTTTCGAGCTGCTGGCGCAGCACATCGGGGCGAACGTAACGCAAATTCTTATGCGACCAGGTGTGCGTGCCGATTGTGTTGCCGCCGGCCGCCACCTCACGGACCATCTGCGGATCTGCAAGCGCCATCTGGCCAACCATGAAGAACGTTGCTTTTGTGCACTGATCGGCAAGTGCCTTCAAAATCGCTTTGGTATCCGCGCGCGATGGACCATCGTCGAATGTCAGCACGATCTCGCCATCGTTCAGGAAATGTTTCGCGCCCTTCTGATCGCCGCCGATAGTCGCGCCCCCGGCCGTGTCGATCTCGACAGTGCGCGTAACCCCGAGGAGCTTGGGATCGCTGGCGCACGCATCTGCTTTGACGGCGCCACCAGGCTCAATTTCGGCGTGGAGGGATGGAATTGTGGCAGCGGTCAAAAGCGCCGCAAGCGCGAGAGAAGTGATGGAGACGTACCGCATACCGTCCTGCTTTTCTGCGTTTTCGAGATTCGAACGAGGTCTTGTACGGGCGTGAATATGAACGTTCAACAAACGACGAGTACGGAAAATCCACTCGTGTCCCGCCCTGTTACCCAATAGTCGCGACAACGGGGCCCTATGGCACTTAAAGCCATGCTCGCGCGCGACGGCCGTTTCCGATTTCGCTAGATACTGGAACGCGTTTCACGCCGCCGCGGCGAGCCAAAGCGCCGCGGGCGAAAGCTACCGATTGAGGGCAAACGACTTGGCCGAAGACCGCAGCATCGAGATCTCACCCGAGTCCTCCGAAATGCCGTCGTCCGACCTGATTTGGTCAATTTCGGAAGCGCTGCATCGTCAGGATCCCGCCGCGGCAGCCACGTTTGTCAAAGACCTCAAGGCGCCGGATCTGGCCGACGTCATCGAATTATTGGAGGCGGACGACCGCATCCCGCTCATCCAGGCGATCGGCCCCACTTTCGATTTCGAAGTCCTTTCAGAACTCGATGAGAACGTCCGCGATCAGGTTTCAGAAGGATTGCCCAACGATCTCCTGGCCAAGGCGGTGACGCAGCTCGACACCGATGATGCCGCCTACGTTATCGAAAACCTCGAAGAGAGCGACAAACAGGAGATTCTGGCACAGCTGCCGTCCGGCGAACGCCAGGCGTTAGAGCGCAACCTCGAATATCCCGAGGAAACCGCAGGCCGCATCATGCAGGCCGATTTCGTGGCGGTTCCTCCGTTCTGGACAGTTGGCACCGTCGTCGACCACATGCGCGAAAGCGACAATCTGCCCGACTATTTTTCGGAGATATTTGTCGTCGATCCGACTTTTCACGTCCTGGGCGCAGTGGACCTGTCGCGGTTGCTCAGGACAAAGCGGGATGTACCTGTCTCCACGATTATGGACCCCGACCGTCATGTCGTGCTTGCGACCGAAGGACAGGAGGAGGTCGCGCGCCAGTTCCAGCGCTACGATCTGATGTCGGCGCCCGTCGTAGACGAGAGCAACCGCCTGGTCGGCGTCGTAACGGTCGATGACGTCGTGGAGGTAATCCAGGACGAGGCCGATTTCGAGATCAAAGCCTTGGCGGGCGTTGGCGATGAAAGCCTTTCCGATACCGTAACCGAAGTCGCAAAGCCCCGATTTTTGTGGCTCTTCGTTAATCTCTTTACCGCGCTTCTCGCGTCCGCTGTCATAGGCATTTTCGGCGCGACCATCGAGAAAATGGTTGCTCTGGCGGTGCTGATGCCCATCGTTGCGTCGATGGGCGGCAATGCCGGCACCCAAACGATGACGGTCGCGGTGCGCGCCCTTGCGACCCGTGAGCTGACCGCCGCCAACGTCGCGCGTGTCGTCTTTCGCGAAACGGCGGTTGGGCTCTTGAATGGCGCAGCCTTCGCTATCCTGATGGGTATGATCGCTTATTTTTGGTTTCAGTCGACCCGTTTGGGGCTGGTGATCGGCGCCGCCATGATCGTCAATTTGCTCGCTGCCGCCCTCGCTGGGATATTCATCCCGCTGGCGCTCAATCGGATGAAGTTCGATCCTGCGGTATCTTCGACCGTATTCGTCACCACAGTAACGGACGTCGTCGGGTTCTTCTCATTTCTTGGGTTGGCCACGTTGTGGCTCAAATAGCCGGAGGTCACGTTCGATGCCGATCCGCGTTCGCCCCATCGTTGCGGCCGACAAACCTGAGTGGCTTCAGCTTTTTCGCGCATATATCGCGTTCTACCAGGAAAACGTTCCAGATGACGTCGTTGAGCGGACGTGGCGACGGCTGCTCGCACAGGACGATGGCATGCTGGCGCTGATTGCGACCGACGAAGAGGGGCGGGCAGCCGGAATCGCAAACCTCGTGTTTCACCGCTCGACATGGTCGGCGACGTGGTATTGCTATCTCGAAGACCTTTTCGTCGCCCAAGAAGCGCGCGGAAAAGGCGTAGGTCGCGCGCTGATCGAAGCGACCTACGCCGAGGCCGATAGGCGAGGTGCTTCTCGAACATATTGGGCGACGCAGGAAAAGAATGCCAAAGCGCGCGCTCTTTACGATCGCGTTGGCGGCTTGACGGAATTCGTCCAATATCGGCGCTAACGGTTTGCTGGCGGAACTAAGCTGCCGATATGATCAAACAGTTCCACGGCTTGCGGATAAGCCTGTAAAATCTGTGACATATCATTCGAAAGCTCTAGCAGCCTTGCTTTCTGAGTCACCGTAGGCGTGCCGGCCCGCATCAAGAGCTCAAGCTCGGAGAGGCGCTGTTCCAGGTGCTGCGTGTTTTGCTGGCGCGCGTAGAACCGATGCATCTCGACAATTGCCGGAAGGACCGGGCTGTAATCGACGAACGCGTCGGTTTTTGCCGAACCGTTCGCTGCCGAAGTCGATCCTGGCTGCGGCCGTGATTGGCGCGGCATAACGTATTGCTGATCCGCCGCCGGCGGTCGCGTTCTAGGAACGCCTGTTTGGGTCGGAATACGATCTGAGGGAGAGGGGCTGCCAAGAGCGGGCGAATGTCCCGCGCCGTTCAGATTGTTCTGCTGCGGCAGGCTTCCCATTCCCATTGCGAGATTGTCGATGTGCTCCTTCTCGAAATTCACCGAGAAGGTCATCGCCTCGTCTCCGCGGTTGATCTTGTCCGTCAGGATGCTGCGCACCTCTTCGAGTATGGCGCGATCGGGAGAAGCGAAGCGCGAGAGAACCCCGTCGTTGGTTGAGATCAGTAGGTAGAGCGTTTTATCTTCCGGCTTCACCGCCAGCCCGGCAAAGAGCAGCGCGAGGAATCCGAGGACCACGGTCGCACCTGTAGGCGCGAGCGGTCCGAACGAAAGATCCGGCCGCATGGATCCGAACGTCATCACAAGAAATAGCGAAGCCAGGAACCAGTAAAGAAGGAGCGGCTTGGCTGCGACATGGGTGCCGACGCTGATGGTCGATATGTTGGCGATCGGGATGGTGCGCGAGGGCGTCGTAACGACGCGCCGCTCGATTTTAAGCGCCGTGAACGTCTTCGTCGCCGCGGCGCTCTCGGTTATGCGTCCGGAAAATATCATTCTGTAATGGCCCGCCCAGGGACTCACGCCGAAGTCCTCGCCCGGACCATAGTCGATGCGAGTGGCGAACAGAAGCCCAAGCCGCGCCGTGCGTCAGGGATGTCAACTGGCTGGCGCATCGAGCTTACGTGTCAGATCTTCGAATTCCTTGCGCAACTCATCGCTCTTGAAGATCTGCTCGAAGCTTGGCGATTCGAGCTTCTGAATGGCTTCGAACGATGTCGAGCTTTCCCGCATCAGGTCGCGCAACTGGACGCTCGCTTCTACGGTTTCGTAGGTATTGTCGGCGATTTTCAGGTCGTGCACGGCTTTGAGGCGCGCCTTGGCGATCTGCTCTCGCTGCTGCTGGAGGTAACGCCGGTAGTTTTTCGCGGCATCGTCGGCAACCTTCTGGCTATCACGATTCGATTCGAGCGCCCGTTGCTGATCCGGTCGATTCGTCGCTTTGAGCAGCTGATCGGTCCTGCCGCGCGCCGCCGCAATATCGGCTATGATGGCGTCGAGCTTCGGTAAATACTGCGTATCGATTTTTGTAATCGTCTCATCCTGCGCTTGGACGAGCATCGCAAAGAGCGCCGCATGCATCGCGAAATACCGGCGCGCGGCGTTCATATTATCTCCGCTTGAGCCAATGAGGTTTGCCAGTTGCCCGTCGATCATCTTGGCGGCGTTGAAGACTGCAACGAGGCGGATCAGATCGCCGGAGAGCACGCTGTCGAGCAGAAGGTCGATTTGATCGGATTGCAGTTGAACGCCCGAAGCTTTCAACGACGCCGCAATCTCGGCTTTTTCACTTTTGATCTGAGATTGGTTCTCGGCGATGCGCTTGTTGTTTTCCTCAATCTCCTTACCGATCGAGCCGACGGTGTCGGTCAAAATGCCGGCGAGGCTCGCATCCTTTGGCGCAACGAGTTGTTTCTCACGGAGCTTCGCGTTCTGATCTTGCAGATCGCGAATGTTGTGGCGAAGCACATCCAGCCTCTTTTGGACTTCGACGATCTGCGTATTTGTCACGACGCCGAGCGCCGCGTTGAGAAGGTCCCTGACCTTGGCGTCACGGTCCTCACGCATCTCTTTCCAGAAGGGCGGAATGATATAGTCGTCGCGGCTGGGTAGCTTGCTTGCTCCGGCACGGGTTTCTGCGGCGTCCTTGAGGATCGCATCGACGGCAACCATCAGCGCTTTAGCTTGCTCGTATTTCGGATCGCCGTCGCGCGGGTCGGCTGCGGCTCTTTTGGAGGCAGTCAGGTCCGGACTGGAAGCCGCGCCTTTTCCCGCCGGATCGATAGACGAGGCCGCCGACTTCTCGCGCGCCTTCAAGAATTCGCCGATGGCGTCGCGCTTGGCAGTTTGCGCCGCCGCCGAATGGGGCGCACAGGAAAATACAAGAAGTAGATAACACAGGGCCAACGCGGGCCGCCGCTCAACCGACATAGACGCCTCCGTCGGCATCACTGGCGCTGAAAAATCTGGCGAATCAATGATGCGCGCCAGCGCCGCTCATGCAACTTTATCGAAAGCTTTGAAATTGCCGATTTAAAGCTAAAGCCGCACCGCGGCGCGGATCAATCTCTGAAAGTCCTCGTCCACATGACGGGCATCGTCGAGCACGAGCATCTCCGGAAAGGGAGGCGCCGATTTGTTAACGGCTTCGGCGGGGCGCGCGCGATGCACACCCTCGGGACCGAAACGCGCATAAAACCGAAGTTTTCGCGGCGACGGAAACAACGCCGCAAAGGGATGCCGCGCCGAAACGACGATCAGCGGGTTGCTGGCAGTAAACGATGCGTCCGGAACCGCGCGTCCGATTTCACGCAGGATCAGGTTCGCAAGAGGTCGAAGACCCTTGGCTTCGTTCAGAAGACGTTGAATGGCAGAGTCACCGGCCCAGTCTGTGCTGGAGGGAACAACGCGCAACACCGGGCGTGACCGAAGCGGCGGAACTTCATCGTTTCGCAATCTCTGGGGAGCCGCCTTCGCAATCGGCTGAGGAGCGACATCATCGGCATAGATGAGACGGCCGCCGTTATGGTGGATACGTTCGATCCAGGAAGCTTGTGAAAATTGGAAGCCTTGATGGCGCAGCCAGTCGATAATGGCATTACGTTCGAGGAGCCCGCTTGAGGAAATGGCGGCCATCCAGGCGGCAAGGTCGCGGCCTGTGTCCTCGGCAAGACTGGCGACGAAGTCGCGCTCCTTTTCAGCGTAATCGGTACTCATCGGCGTTCAACATCAAATCCAGCGACGCGTTCGCGATTTGTAATCGAGATATGCGTCGCCGAATTGGCTTTCGAGGTGTCGCTCCTCAGGCACAATTTGAAGCGCGGTTACCAATATGCCGAAGAGCAGCGCCGCAGCGACGAACCAAATCGAATGCGTGATTTCGGCGATGCTCAGCACGATGAGGGCATCCCCAAGATAAATTGGGTTCCTGAATCGTGCGAAAGGGCCCGACGTGACGAGGGACGTCGCCGTCCCATCAGGCAAAAAGGTGGTGCCGCGCTTGCGGAGCGTAATGATTGCCCAGACGATCAGCGCGATGCCTGCCACACCGAACCCAAGGCCGACCCCATGCGCCGGGCCGTCGTTGATGCCGGGCCAAGGCAACGGCCACACCCACGTTGCCAGCGCGCCAGCAGCAATTGAAGCGATCAAAAGCAGCGGCGGCCAGGGAATGCGGTTGGCACGCGGGTTCTTGCCCAGGTCGACATTTTGTTCGGTCATTCTGCCAGTCTATAGGCAAATACCCGACACGTCAGCCACGGCGGACATAGCTAAGCCCCTCGTTCAAAATTCAAAACCGAGGGGTGGTCAGTTCGATTTTCGCGATTTTTTCGGAGGAAGCACGCGCGCCGCCGGCATTTCATTGGGGTCGGTCTGCTTCAACTCGTAATTGAGGTCGTAGCTTCTGCAGTTCATCGCAATGAGCCGTTGATTGTAGTCCTTGAGCTTCCTCATATCTGCGGCATTGTCGCTGTCTGGATCGGACCCCGTCGCCGTCGTTCCAACAGTCGAAGCGAAGGCGGAATGCAACCCGAGCGAAAAGCCTGAAGCCTTTTTCTGGCCGCTACTGCCGCGAAGCTGCAGAATCAGAACTTGGACGCGGCCCGAAAGCTGCTTGCAATTCATCTTTTTATCGTCGAGGCGCGGTTGCCAGCCCGAACCATGTGTCGAGGTCTTCGCACTCCTGGCGCTTTTGGCGTAGGCGACGGATACCAGTGAGGTATCGCCAATGCCTGCAGCCAGCGACAACGGAAGGGCAACGGCTATAAGGCTGAGTGTGGTGGTCAGGCGCATTCTGCCTCCGTTGGAAATGTTAGCGACATACCCAGCACGATTCCGCGGCAGGGTAATGGCAGACCTGGTGTCCCGGGAAGGCGCTATCCGGCACACCGGCCAAGTTTGTCTTGTTTGCGGGCCTTGGTTTCACTAGGAGCGTGGCATGACGAAGACTTGGAAGTGATCCGTCCCGCCTCACGTCGGAGGATAAGCTCAATGGCGAATTTGCGGCTGACGTTGTGCGGTCTTGTCATGATCGCCCTTTGTGGGTCCGCGCAGGCAGATGATTCGGTGCCGACGCATTTCCTTTGTGATTTCGACATGGGTTACGCCTGGAGCTATGATAGCGGAAAATTCAAATCCGAACCTGCGAAAGATTTATCTTTCGAAATCGGCAACATCGATCTCGAAAAGCAGTCGGCAACACTCATCATTGATGGAAAATCGGCAAACACTCTAAAAATCGTGCGCGCGCTCAACGCCAACACTTTTCTAGAGGTCGTCAACGAGGGCTTTCTGAACATGACGACGATATATGATCGGGATCCCGCGACTGGGAAATATCCGGCAGTGCATTCGCGCCATTTCGGACTGTTCGGCCAGCCAATCTTTGCCCAATATGCCGGGAATTGCGCGGCGAAGCCGTGAGCACAAAAATTATGAAAGCCAAATTGCCATTCACGTGCCGCTGGGGCACAACATTCGCATGACGTTGCACCTCGTCAAATTGTGCGTCGGAGCTACTTCGATCGAAGACTTGGCGTTGTGGCAACGGCAGCACCGGCGCCGAAAGACGCGCGACGGGAAACCCTGCGTCTATCATCCGACCTATCAGTCTCCGAAAAGGCAAGCTGAACTTCTTGACGGCGGGTCACTCTATTGGGTGATGAAGGGAACGATCCTCGTTCGTCAGCGCCTCGTCGGCATCGAGGATGGGACAAAAGATGACGGATCGCCGTGTTGCCATCTGCTGCTCGATCCGGGCTTGATCTCTGTACGGCCGACACCGAGGCGAGCTTTTCAGGGCTGGCGTTATCTCAATGACAATGATGCTCCTTCGGACCTCAAGTCCGGGAAAAAAGATCAGATTGCGGTGATGCCGATGGAGATGCGCAAAAAGCTCGCCGACCTTGGCCTCATCTAAAGTTACACCGGTCCGAAATCCGATGTCTCGCCCGCCGTTCACACCGACCATCGCGGCTTTGCCGAAGCTCGTGCCCTTTATTGGCCCCGAGGCCATGGAGCGGTCGCGTGGCCGGCCGTTCCGCGCGCGGCTTGGCGCGAACGAAAATATCTTCGGGCCGTCGCCGAAAGCAATCGCCGCGATGCACGATGCCGTGGCGGAAAACTGGAAATACTCCGATCCGGAAAACTTCGAGCTTCGCGCGGCTATAGCCGCCCACCATGACGTTCCTGTCGAATGCGTTGTCGTCGGCGAGGGCATAGATGGCCTGCTTGGTCTGACATGCGCGCTTTTTTTAACTCCTGGCACCGCAGTCGTGACGACGGACGGCGCCTATCCGACGTTCAATTTTCACGTCTTGGCGCATGGCGGCATCCTGCACGCTCTACCGATGAATAGCCTAAGGGAAGACGTGCCACGCCTTATTGAAACGGCGACAACGACGTCGGCGCCGCTGATTTATGTTTCTAACCCGAACAGCCCGCTCGGAAGCTGGTGGTCTGCATCGGAGATGCAAGCATTTATCGACGCACTGCCATCGGGCACGATGTTGATCCTCGACGAGGCGTACTGTGATACGGCAACGGTCGGAACGGCGCCGTCTATCGATGTTTCGAATCCGCAGGTGATCCGCTATCGCACGTTTTCGAAAGCTTACGGACTCGCTGGAGCGCGCATCGGTTACGCAATCGCTGAGAAGTCCATCATCGAAGCATTTGACAAGGTGAGAAATCACTATGGCATCAATCGCGTCGGTCAGATCGGAGCCTTGGCCGCCTTGCAAGATCAAGCGTATCTGCATGACGTTGTTGGCCGGATTGCCGGCGCTCGCGACCGTATATCCGAGATCGCAGTGGAAAACGGCTTCAAACCGTTACCGTCCGGCGCAAATTTTGTCGCCATAGATTGCGGCGGCGACGGCGCTTTTGCGGCGCGGATACTCCATGCACTTCTCGAACGCGACGTCTTCGTCCGTAAACCGACCGCCAAAGGCCTCGACCATTGCATTCGCGTGTCGTGCGGCCGCGATCGGGACCTGCAAATATTCGCCGATGCCCTGCCTGGCGCACGAGATGTCGCGTCACGGTTGCCATAATCTGTCGATAGGCCGTACCTGACAACCTCCAGAACGGAGACAACGTAATCGCAGCCCGTTAAGTGAGCGGGATGACATTCGCTACTGAACTCGATTTTACGCCCCGCCAACGGCTTTTGAGCCTCGCCGCTGTCACCGCGACGGCATTCGGCGTCGGTCTCTCGTTCGGCATTGGCTTCCCGCTAACGGCCTTGACGTTCGAAGAATGGCATCAGCCGAGTTGGATGATCGGACTGGTCGGAGCCGCGCCCGCCGTTGCGGTGCTGATCGCGCTTCCCGCCTTGCCGCCGATTCTCGCGCGGCTCGGTGCGGTAACCGCTATTGCGATCGGCTGTTTGACGGGAGCAATAGGATTTATCGGGCTTTATGCTTTTCCGTACCCATGGGCATGGATTGTCACCCGCCTCTTGATGAGCCTGGGCTTCGCATTCCCGTGGCTTGCCGGTGAGACGTGGATCAACTCGGTTTCGGAAGAGCGTATGCGCGGGCGCGTAATCGCCGTCTACGCCATGGCATTCTTCCTTGGTTTTGTCATCGGACCAGTCATCTTGCAGGATATGGTCCTTGATAGCTTCATGCCGTTTCTCGCAGGCGCCATCGGAACCGCGGTGGCAAGCGTGCCGATCTTGTTAGCGCGTCGGCTTGCTCCGGAATTCTGTGGCGACGCGTCGCGCGATTTGATGACGGCCATAAAAATGACCCCGGCAGCCATGATCGCCGCCTTTATCGGGGGCTTTGCCGAAATCGGGATTCTTTCGCTTATTCCGAATGTCGCATTGTCGGCCGGACTTTCGGAATCGGATGCGCTCAGGCTGCTGAGCATTACCACAATCGGTGGAATCGTATTGCAATTTCCTATTGGCTGGCTTTCGGACAAGACTTCGCGGTTTGCCGTCACGATTGCTCTGTCCATTACGTTCATTGTGCTCGTGTTGGCATTGCCGATGGTGCTGGGAACGTCGGAACCGACAGGCGTCGTCGCGTTCCTCCTCGGAGGAGTCATTTTGGGCTTTTATACGCTTGGGCTCGCCGTCATCGGAGAACGGGTCGACGCCAGCCGCCTCGCGGCGGCAAACGCCGCGTTTTTACTCATGTACCAGGCGGGCTCTATCCTTGGGCCACTGGCGGCGGGGATTGCGATGACGATGGCGCCTTTGGCCGGGTTCGTCGTGTCAATGGTCGCTCTAATGAGCGTCTGTGCCATCGCCGTGATCGTTCTCGAGCGAAGCGAGCGACGACGGGCCCACGCCGAAATTTGACGTGGTTAACAAATTGTTTGTCCGGGTGCGCTAGCTTGCAACCTTCGAAACGGCGCTGGCTTCGGAGATCTGTTCAGCTTCGCGCAAGGTCCATGCCATGATGCGATCGGTCCTCTCGTTCTTTTCTGTTCTTGCCTTTGGCGCGATGACGGCAGCAGTCATCATGGCGGTGTCGCCCTGGCTCTCGGGCCACGCGCCAGCCGGGCTCAGGGCGGTGACTGAAGGCTTGCAATTCAATTCAGTGATGTTCGGCCTGGTCTTCGGCCTGATGCTGGGCTCTATCGGTCGATACAACTGGGCCGATGCACCCCGCCTCGTCGTGACTTGGTTTTTGGTCCGCGAGCGGCAGTTTTTCTATTACGCGCTGATCGCAATTTGCGCGGGTGTGCTGCTTTACTACTGATCCGCAAACGGAGCCGGATGACAAAAGGGCGGCCGCGAGGACCGCCCTTGTACTTCCAAACCGTCTGCCTCGGATCAGACCGAGTAGTACATGTCAAACTCGACGGGATGTGGTGTCATCTCGTAGCGCATGTTCTCTTCCATGCGTAGAGCGATATAGGCGTCGATCATATCGTCAGTCATGACGCCGCCCGCTTTCAGGAACTCGCGGTCTTTGTCGAGGCTATCGAGCGCTTCACGCAGCGAACCGGAAACGGTCGGAATCTTCGCGAGTTCCGCAGGTGGAAGATCATAAAGGTTCTTGTCCATCGCCGGGCCCGGATCGATCTTGTTCTGAATACCATCGAGGCCGGCCATCAACATCGCGGTGAACGCGAAGTAGGGGTTCGCGCCGGGATCCGGGAAGCGGACCTCGATACGCTTTGCCTTCGGGTTCGTAACGTGCGGAATGCGGCACGACGCCGAGCGGTTG
Organism: Hyphomicrobium sp.; assembly: GCF_035548195.1. Lineage (GTDB taxonomy): Bacteria > Pseudomonadota > Alphaproteobacteria > Rhizobiales > Hyphomicrobiaceae > Hyphomicrobium_B. The sequence continues at coordinate 21,976 of NZ_DASZTY010000022.1, read as the reverse complement.
CGCGCCGAATAGGCAAGCAGCACCGGCGCTTCGTAGCCAGGGACGAGCCGCTTATATGAGTTCGTCAGCGGGTTCGTGAAGGCATTGATCGCCTTAGCGTGCTTCAGGATACCGCCGATGTAGTAGAGGCACATCTGCGATAGGTCGGCGTACTTGTCGCCGGCGAACATGGGCTGCCCGCCCTTCCAGATGGACTGGTGGACGTGCATGCCCGAGCCGTTGTCGCCAAAGACCGGCTTTGGCATGAAAGTGGCCGTCTTGCCGTAGGCCTGCGCGACGTTGTGGACGACATATTTGTAGACTTGGAGATGGTCCGCCATCGTGATCATCGGTCCGAACTTGATACCGAGCTCATGCTGTGCGGCCGCAACCTCGTGGTGGTGCTTCTCGACGTTGACGCCCATCTCTTTCATCACCGAAAGCATCTCGGAACGGATGTCCTGAGCGCTGTCGATTGGCGGAACCGGGAAATAGCCGCCCTTGACGCGTGGGCGATGACCGAGGTTTCCCATCTCGACGTCCGCGCTGGAATTCGTGGGCAGTTCACTCGAATCGACCTTGTAGCCGACCGAGTACATGTCGGTCGAAAACTTGACGTCGTCGAAAATAAAGAATTCGGCTTCCGGCCCGAAGAAGACTTTGTCACCGAGACCGAGCGACATCATGTAGGCCTCGGCTTTTTTGGCGATTGAACGGGGATCGCGCTCATAGGGCTGACCCGTCGAAGGCTCCAGGACGTCGCAGAAAATTGCAACCGTCGTCTGGGCAAAGAAGGGGTCGATATGAGCCGTCGTCGGATCCGGCATCAGCGTCATGTCGGAAGCTTCGATCGACTTCCAGCCGGCAATCGACGATCCATCGAACGCATAGCCGTCGCTGAATATGCTATCATCGATGCAGCTGACGTCCGCCGTCACGTGTTGCATTTTGCCTTTTGTGTCCGTGAATCTGAAATCCACGAACTTGGCTTCTTTGTCCTTGATGAATTGCAGGACATCACTTGCGTTCTTCATAGACACTCCCCTGTCGCGTAAGACGTTTTACAGTTGTGCGGGCCGCGCCGCCGGTTGGTTTGATGTTTTCGGAACTCGCAGTTCCGGTGATCAGATGGCGTCTCGTCCGGACTCGCCGGTGCGGATGCGAATTGCGTCCTCGATTGTCGAGATAAAGATCTTTCCGTCGCCGATGCGGCCGGTTTTCGCGGCCTTTTGAATGGCCTCGATTGCTTTGTCGAGCATGTCGTCGCTCAAAACGACTTCAATTTTAACTTTCGGTAGGAAATCGACAACGTATTCGGCCCCGCGATAGAGCTCTGTGTGGCCCTTCTGACGTCCGAACCCTTTGGCTTCTATAACAGTGATGCCCTGCAGGCCGATTTCCTGTAGCGCTTCCTTCACCTCATCGAGCTTGAAGGGCTTTATGATCGCTTCAATCTTTCGCATTTTCGCCCCTTGAATCATGGACTCAGCATGTTGATAGGCTCCACGCTGGGCCCAGTGGCCCGAAGGCTAGCAGGGGCCGTGCCACTCTTGGAATTCTTCATGAACATAAACTATTTCAGTGGCTTAGCGCGGATCGTCGAGCCGAAAGCTCGGTCGCGCTCGTCTTATACGCCTAAAAAGAGAGCTGTCTGCCCAAATCTAAGGCGGCAGATCATCACTTGTTACCAGACGTCTCAACCTCGGCCGCTCAGGGCATCAGCATGAACGAACTTCTGACCACGTCTGAAATGGGCGAGGCGGACCGGCTGGCCGCGGAGAGCGGCATACCGACACTCGATCTTATGGAACGTGCCGGGCGCTCGGTTGCGGATGTTACAGTCAAGATGGCGGTTGAACTCGCCCGGCCGAACGCGCGCATCGTCGTCCTGTGCGGCCCCGGCAATAACGGCGGCGACGGCTTCGTTGCCGCAAGATATCTGCGCGAGCGAGGCTTCGATGTCCGCGTTTTCCTGCTTGGCGAACGGACCGCCCTGAAGGGAGATGCCGCCGAAATGGCAAGACGTTGGCCGTTGCCGTTGCGGCCTGCATCCGTCGATGTGCTCCAGAGCATGAATATCGTTGTAGACGGACTATTTGGTGCCGGATTGTCGCGTCCTCTCGAAGGCGAAGCCGTCGACTTGGTCCAGTCCGTCAATGCTAGCGGGATTCCCGTAATTGCGATCGACGTTCCCAGTGGGCTCGATGGCACGACGGGAGAACATTCCGGTCCTGTGATCCGTGCGCGCAAGACCGTGACCTTCTTCCGCAAAAAGCCTGGCCATTTGCTGATGCCGGGCCGCGATCTGTGTGGCGACGTCATCGTTGCTCAGATCGGGATTCCGGATCGGGTGCTGGAAACGGTGAAGCCCACCATCCACGAGAACCACCCGCTGCTTTGGCTGAATGCCTATCCTTGGGCGAAAGATGGCGGCAATAAATACGACCGCGGCCACGCCGTCGTGGCTTCCGGACCTGCTCAGCAGACGGGTGCAGCACGCCTGGGCGCACGCGGCGCGCTCCGCATCGGGGCCGGTCTCGTAACGGCGGTGGGGAACGCGCCCGCGACGGCCGTGAACGCCGCACATCTGACGGCCATCATGGTGCGCATTGTCGAGGGCAAGACCGCCCTAGCCGAATTCCTAAAGGACGCCCGCCGAAATGCTGTGTTGATCGGTCCTGGGGCTTCCGTTGGCATCGATACCGCAGCAGAAGTGCTTGCGGTCTTGAAATCGTCAGCTGCAGCGGTCCTCGATGCCGACGCTTTGACTTCATTTGTTGGTAAAAGCAACGACGCCGTGCGCGCCGAAGGTGGAATGGGCTTTCTGGCCAGGAACGGCGATGAAGAAATAAGCCCCGACACGCTTTTCGCAGCCATTCGCGAACGGACGGCGCCGGTCGTCCTGACTCCGCATGAAGGAGAGTTCAAACGGCTCTTCGGCGAGCTTCCAGGGTCGAAAATCGATCGCGCCCGCGCCGCATCTGCGAAGTCAGGTGCCATTGTGATCCTCAAAGGTACGGACACGGTTATTGCTGCGCCGGACGGACGTTCAGTGATCAACGCGAATGCTCCGCCCTGGCTTGCGACCGCCGGATCCGGAGACGTGCTGGCCGGATTTGTACTCGGGTTATTGGCACAACGTATGGGCGCTTTCGATGCGGCCTGCGCTGCTGTTTGGCTCCACGGCGAATGCGCTCAGCGCTTCGGCATCGGCCTTATCGCGGAGGACCTTCCGGAGATGCTGCCGCAGGTGCTACGCGATCTCCACGCCCGTACAGCATATTAAACGCGGCCCGCTTGCTTCAATTGATCGTCGGCATGGAGAAACGCTTCGACCTCCGGCGTCGCAGGCGGGCTTATTTCCGAAACGCCCAGAAGCGCCATCAATCGCGCAATCTCGATAAACTTGCGCTCATTGCGATCGTAGAGCCCGCCTTTGAACAACGCTCGCGCCGCCGCCTGACCGTCGCGCGGGCCGCCGTCGATGAGGAAGGTTTGTTCCATGACCACGAGATTGGCGTCCCAACACAAAAGCTTCGTTTCAAGCCTGAATTTCTGAAATGGGCGGAGCTCGCGCTGAAACCGAACCGTGACGGCGCTCGCGATGGGCGTCCAGCGGTGGCGCAACACCTCGCGCCATAGCCCTGAGCGGACCATGACATCCAGCCGCCCGAGATCCATGAGCGTCAGATAACGCCCGTTATTGAGATGCAAGGAAATATCTAGGTCATGGGGCCACACGCGGAAGGTGAGCAGCGATGATTCGCGAGGAAGATCGAGATGGCCTCGTCCCCGCGCCGTCAAAAGCACCCAAAGAAGCCGGATCCAGAGATTCATTCACGGTCTCCGCAACGAACGCGATGGCCACACGCTTGCCTTACAGGTAATCGAACAACCGCTTCAGATGTATCGATTTCGCCATTGCCCGCAGTCGGCCCACAATGGCATTTTATATGGGCGCGGTGGCGAATCGAGAGACCCCGCTGAAAAGGTTCGCGACAGAAATGATACGGCCGGTACACATCGCGCAGCTCTTAATCTTATCGTGCGCCGGTGCCGGCATAGCCGTTGCCGGGGACACGGTGCCGCAACCCTCTCCTGCCGAGCAGGGCGCCGCTGAATTGGTTCGCGGTGACGTCCGCAAAGCCGTCGCTGATTACACCGAAGCGCTGCGCGATACAGGACTGGCAAACGATCGACGAGCAACGATCTTGAACGATCGTGCCGTGGCGAACGCCCGCCTCGGGCAAACGAAGCAAGCGCTCGAAGATTACAATCGCGCCGTCGAGCTGTTTCCGGAATATCCCGTTGCCTACAACAATAGAGGCAATCTCCTTCTCGCGGTCGGGAAACTCGACGAAGCAATGAAGGATTTCGATCGCGCGCTCGTGTTGGCACCGGGCTACGCAGCAGCCTATTCGAATCGCGCCAATGCCGAGATGAAGCTCGGCAAACCGGGCGATGCCATCCGCGATTTCACCAAGGCGATCGAGCTGATGCCCGCGAGCGCACCGCCGTTATCGGGGCGCGGGTTGGCTTATCTTACGATAGGCAAGCCCCATGCTGCGATTCGTGATTTTTCTCGCGCCGTCAGTGCCGATGCGCGTTTTGCGTCAGCTTATCGCAATCGTGCGGAAGCACGCATGACCATCGGTCAGCGCGATCAAGCCATCGAAGATCTCTCTCGCGCCATTGCTTTCGACGTCAATAATACCGAGCTCTATATCGTGCGCGGGTATGCATACTTGCTCGACGCCAACACCGCCTCCGCGCTCAAGGACTTTTCCAACGCCATCGAACTCGATGGAAATTCGGGCGCCGCCTACGAGGGCCGCGGCTTAGCGAATGGAATCGCTGGCACGCCCGACAATGCCTTTGCCGATTTGAATCGCGCGATTGAACTCGATCCGCGCTCGCCGGTCGCTTACGCCTTCCGGGCCGTGGTCTATAAGCAGAATGGCCAGCCGGATATCGGAGCGAGAGATGTTGAAACCGCCATAAAGCTGGACCCGAAATCTCCTGAGGCGTTGTGGGCCCGCGGCGAAATAGCCGAAGCAAGCGGCCGGACCGATGCGGCGATCTCCGACTTGCGGCATGTGCTGCAATTGAAGCCGGGCTGGCAGTTCGCGGCGGACGCGCTGAAGCGATTGGGGGCGCCGGTCGATAACGGCAATGACATACCACAAGCCGCTCTCGACATCCCAAAATGGCATGTAGTTCTGAATGGAAAAGACTATTTCGCAATTAGCGAGGACTATAGCCAAATCCGTGTGCCGCTCGAAATGATCGGTGAGGGAGAGCCGAAGCTTCTGCAATGGGAGATCAAGGCGCCGCCATATGCGAGCTACGGAATCTTGCATTTTTTTGGCGGGCGCGTCGCCGGCAAAAATGGAATGGAAGATACTGAACTTGCGGCCATCATTGATGTCGCCCAAGGCAAAGTCATTGGTATTCAACCGGACAAGCAGGGATCTAAGGTTGCGACTTGGACATGGGACGGCGATCAACTTCAGGTCGCGAGCGTCGACGGAGTGACCGATGAATACCAGTTGCATCCTGTTGCCGTCGCCGCCGTTCAACGCCGGCCGTGGGATCAATCATACGGAGGATCATCCTCGCGGGACTCTCGTCAACGACGCTACAAACCTAAAACGATCTTCGATCTTTTGTTTGGCGATTGATCCGATAGGCACTTGGACATTGCCCCGGCCGGGTAGCAATACTTATGCAGTCGCCGGCTCCGACCAAAAATGTGGCGAATACATGAATGCACCTTCAACGCATGAATGTGCAAAATCCCGACACCCAAAATTCAGCGTCATTTCGGCGTAAGGATCTGGTTTAGACTATTCGCATTTTCATTAAGAATTTGGCTTCTACTCCATTATGATGCAGATATTGGGCCCAGTGTATTGCGTGAGGAGAGAGTTATGTTGCGTGCAGCGTCGTTGGTCGCTCTGTCGTTTGCGGTTTTCACCGCTCTTCCGGCCGCAGCCAAGCCGGTCGGATCAAACGACAAGGTAGCGGCCGCGACAGAGACGAGTTCGGGAACCACCACCTATTTCGGCAGCGAAAAGGCGAAATCCCAAGCGCCGATCGTGGTGGCTGCAAAATCAAAAGCTAAGCCGCTTCGCCCGACCTTGACGGCCGCCGTTGATCTCACGAACCAGCGTATGATCGTGAAGGTTGGTGGCGAAACGCGCTACAGCTGGCCGATTTCTTCGGGTGTGGCTCAGTATCCGACCCCAACGGGAAGCTTCATGCCTCAGCGGACCGAGAAGATGTGGTACTCGCGCAAATATGACATGTCGCCAATGCCGCACGCCGTATTCATCCATGGCGGGGTGGCCATCCATGGAACGTCGTATGTTTCTTCCATCGGCAGACCCGCGTCGCATGGCTGCATTCGCCTTTCAAAGGCAAACGCCGCGACGTTTTACAATCTCGTCAAACGACACGGGATCACACGGACGCGAGTGACCGTCTACGGCAGGCCGCACTGGCGAGGCGGGTCCGAGATCGCGCGCCGCGATAACGACCGGCGGGCGCGATACGCCGATAGCCAGGGCAGCTGGTTTTGGGGTGATAGTTGGGGTGACGATGATTCTGCTTACGAGCGGAGGAGGCCGCGTCAGGGATACGTCTACAGAGGCGGCCAGCCGGTAAAGGTCTATCGAAAAAGGAATGGCGACTACGTCTATCGTCGCGTTGCCCCAAGTCGCTATTACGATTACGCCGACGACTGACGAACGTCGCAAGCATATATAAGATCTGAAAAAGCCCGGAATTCTCCGGGCTTTTTTGTTTGCTCTACTCAGAACGGGTTCCACGTCGGGCGCGGCGTGAATCGCACATAGCCGAGGTTGGCGCCGAGCCGCACACCGACACCGGACCGTATCGGCGCCATGATGACAGGACCACCCTTCAGCAATGTGAGGCCGACACCGCCGACGAAATAAGCCGACCCATCGATACCAGTAAAAGTACGATAAAGATCGTCCGGGCCTTGCAGGCGATAGATCAGGAATAACGTTCGCGATCCGGAGGCGCCAAAGTCAGTGCCAACGGATGGACCGTGCCAATAAACGTTTCGTACATCGCGCTCCGAGCGCATGTAGAGCGTGCCTTTTCCGAAGCGAAGACCGGCCAGAAAAGCGCCGCCGCCTTCAGTGCCGAGGACGTACGCCGTCGGGCGCCCCAACTCTTTGAAGGCATGCTCGATGACACTCGCGAGATTGGTCGAGATCGTTCCAAAGAAACCGCGCGTCGCATCCCGGATTTCGTCGATCGTATACCCGTCCTCCTGTCGGGGCGGCAGCCCGGGGATATCGCGCATCGCAGGGTTGGGACCGGCGTAGGCATCGTCGCGTTTCGTATCCGCAGTCCATGCAGGCGTAGCAGGAGCGAGCTTGGCATGCGGCGCGGAACTGTCGGCACGTTTTGTAAGTGGCGCCGATGACTTCGGCAGTTTTTGCGCGGTCGCGGGCGGCGATGCCTGTGCCGGGCGGGGGGGCGGTGATTGCCGTTCCGCTTCCGCGATTTTCTCATCGAGGCGGCGCAGCATGTAATCGGATTTCTGCTTGATGACTTTGTTGAGTTCTTCCGCCGCCTTCTTCACCTGAGCAAGCTTCGAGCAATCGGGTTGCGTGCCTTCGGGGACTCTTCCGAGCGAATCGACGGTGAGTAGTAGATCGCTGCTTTTGGAGTCGAGATCGTCAAGCGTCTTGTCGTGGATCGCGTCGAGCGCCGTGTTCTCGTAAGTGTCGTCCGGAAGTTTCTTTGCTGCCTTATAGCGGCGCAGCCGATCTTGCAATTTAGGCTGAGCCTCTAGCGTCAGCGCACGGAGGCTTGCCCCGGATTGATCGACCACAGCCGCGAAGTCATCTGCGGTGCATGTCGCCGCCGAACCCGATTGCTGCGAAAGACAAAGCACGAATGCGGCAGCGATAAATCCCGAAATCAGTCGCATGTGATCAAAGCTCCAGGACACCGCTGAAAAAAAGTTTCAGGAGACATACGTTATGCAGGCGGCGACTCAAAGTTCATTAGACTCGGGTTACGACCGAGGCAACGATTTGGCGGCAAGCCTCGCCAAGAACCGTGCCGTATCGACGACGACGCGCGTGTGCCGCCCCGACCCGATTTGATCGATCCCGTCAGTCGCTGCCACGTCGAAGACCAGCTTGCGGCCATCGACGGACGCTAGTGTTGCCGTTGCGGTCACCGTTAGGCCAAGTGGGGTCGGAGCCGAGTGCGTGACATCGAGATGCACACCCAGGCTTTGATGGTCTTGAGGGAGCTGTGCCTCAACGCAATCGACGGCTGCCGCTTCCATCAAGGCGACCAGCATGGGGCTTGCAAATACCGGCGCCTCACCGCTGCCAACAGCGGGCGCGAGACGCTGCTCTGTCACGAGAGCGCTGGCCGACCCGGTCGAACCAATCCGCAGTTTCGACAGATCCGCCATCACCTCTCCCTATCCATCATTCGGCGAATAAAGATGAATGCATCGCCGATCAAATGTATTCGCTGGAAGCCACGTTCTTCTTTTCGCAGACGTGATCCGGAAATTTTCCTGCTTATCGCCGTCATAGGTCAGCGCGCGGTGCCTTCCATTAACCCAGGGAAGACGGTGCCAGACGGACCGATCTCACCAATCGCCGCAGCGCAGCTTTCATCGACGACCACGTTGCATTCGCTCGGATCGTCTATGAGCGTGCATTGCTTAAGCTTGATCCACGCGTCGTAAATCTTCTTGGCCTGCGCCTCGAAGCTTTTGAGGTCCGCTCCAGTATAGACGGTACTGAGTGCCGGGACCTTCACGGTCGTACGGGTATTGCGGCAGATCTGGACAGCTCCGAGAGCTTGCCCGTAGCGGGAGCCGACATCGTGCGGAGTTAACTGAGCAATGGAACTCTGTGCCGCTTCGAGATCATTGGCCGACGGATCGGCTTGGACAGCGCTGCAGATGGCAGAGAGCATCGCAACGCAAAAGAGAACGAGGCGGATTGGGAGCATCGGCGAGATCATGACTTCATTCTGATTTTCGTTCGATTGTATTCGGGCTTCGAAGTAAAAGACGAGCAAAAGGTTAGCAGCGGGCCTGCTTCATTTAGAAATCCTGTCTCCGCATATACTTTTTCGTAAGTACAAGTCTTTCGTGTTTCAGCAAAATGAACAGGAGCTTATATCTTTGCTGGAATGTCCAGTCGGAGTAGAACGACACGGCATGCACTTGCCCCGGGTGCCAGAAACGCGGAACGCCGCGATAATCTGAGCGCCACCGCCGTCCATGGAGAAACAGATGACCTCTCGCATTTTCCTTTCCGCAGCCGCGCTTGGAGCCGCCGCCATTCTAACCGCCGGTCCAAGCTCCGCACTCACGACCAAAGAATGTAGCGCGAAATATCAATCCGCAAAGTCGGCCGGCACCTTGAACGGAAAATCGTGGAACGAATTCCGAAAGACCGAATGCTCGGGCGCCGCCGCGGCAACAGAGACGAAAACCAAAAGTAAGCCCGTGACGGCGACCAGATCGTCTGGCGGGGCCGTATTTCCCAAGGCCGTCGATCCGAAGTACGCTAAGGAATCCGCGGGCAGGGCCCGCATGCATACATGTCTCGATCAATACAAGGCCAATAAAGCCACGAACAGCAATGGCGGCATGAAATGGATTCAGAAGGGCGGCGGCTACTATAGCAAATGCAACGCCGCTCTGAAGAGCTAGTCTCTTCCAGGGGCTACAATAGGATACGCGAAAAGGCGGTGCATATGCCCGCCTTTTTTACATGCAATAATGATTGCCACGTTAGCGTTTTAGGCCGCCGTCCCGCTGCCAGGCAAGAAAGAGTGATGTCACAAGCGCTGTCAGAATCATCGTTCCAAGGATCGCCGGCTGACGCATGTAAGACATCCAGACATTAAAACCGTTCATCCAGCCGCCTCTTCCCGTAAGTACATTGTTCAAGACGAGGATGACGAGCGCAACGCAAGACGTCAGGGCTGTGGCGATGGCGGCTTCAACCGCCCTTTTCGTCAACCTCGGGACAGAAATTGAGTTGCGTCCGATTGCGAGTTGCGTCCGATCCGACATGAGTGCGCTCCGTCGTTATGAGGGCAGGGCGCCATGGTCGCCAACAAACCCGATTTATTCTCCCTGTCTAACAGATTCGCCGCATGAACATGGCAGCCACGAGGCCAGCGGTATCTTCCTTATACTTTGAATGATGTTATTGGATTTGTTTCGCCTCTGAACGCGTGCATTTAAGTTCTTTGATTACTATATTTTTTGAACCACCCCGCAACGTCGAGAAGTATCTTATAATGGAGAAGAATCGTTCACTGGGCGACGTGTGAAGCTGAGCGTCCGTCGCGCAACAACGGCTTTGACCGGCACAGTCCACACGAGTTCCTTGCGAGGAGGGAAGCTATGTCGCGTATGCAACATGCACTGCGTTGGGGCTTCTGTGCAGCGCTGATTGGTATGTCGGCACCCGCGAGCGCCGCGCCGATTGGATTCGCCGTCGCAAAAGGCGAAGTAGCGAAGTCTGTGACACTCGTCCACGGACGGTATCGCGGCGGTTATGGCCGGCGCGTATTTATTGGCCCGACTCGCGCGTGGGGATACGGATACCCGCATCGCCATATCGGATATCCGTACTTCGCCTACTACGGCGGATATTACCCACCTGGTTTCGTTGATTACGAGTATGGCTACGATGAACGCTGTTACTACAGCCGCCGCTACCGTGCGCGTGTCTGCCCCGATTGGTGATATGTTGAGGCACGTGGTTGGCGTCCTGATCGCGGTCGGCTGCGCCGCTATTCTTTTGACGGGTGGTGCGCGATCCGAAACATTGTTCGACGTTGAGCACGCGCGCGCAGATTACCGCGCCGGGCTCGCCAGTGAATATGATGCAGACATTCTACGGCGCTGGGGAGCTCCGAGCGGATATTACCCACCATCGCGCTTCTACGAGCCTCCCAGATACCGGCACGTTCCGCGTAAAAAGCGCTATCGCGCGCGGCATTGGTGACGCCCGGACTGCATCTCGACATCCTAAGATGGCCCGACGACGCCCGAGGGATCATTCTACGTCTGGATCGACGTTATGCGCCGCATCATGACGGATCCTCGACAGTGCTCGCGCCCAGAGCGCGAGCACCAGAACGAGCAAAGTCATAAATGGCACGCCAAGCAAAATGGAGAGTGCGTCTCGGTGGCTGCCATCGATAAGCCCGAAATGCGCGGATAGGCGGAGAAGACCGCTGGCACAAACGAACAGCAGATAGATATTGCCGACGAGGCCAAGATACGCCTCGGCCTCATAATATTGTGCGGCCCAGGAAATTTCCGGGATCTTCGATTTATTGAGAAGCGACCAAATCGCGATTGGCAGCACGATAGCTAAGGACAGCGCATAAAGCGCGATTTCGAGCGGGCTCAGCATGTGGTCAACATCCCGAAGGTCAGGGGCAGGTGTCTGTGTTCAGCGGAGCGATCGCATCTCCGCTGCCTTTCCTCTGTTCCGTTGGGAATAGCTGCCGTTAACCTTCGAGCCGCTTCATGAAGGCCATGGCGGCGTGCGGCGCGCGGACTTTGCCTTCATGAATGAAGAAAACGAATGTATCGCGCGGTTTCTCTTTGAGTTTGTGATCGCTATCGATGATGGGAAGACCTTTGGGTACGTCGCCGGAAGCCCACTCCCTTGCGCGCTTCGCCCATTCGCCGAGAGCCTTCGGAGGATAAGCGGTTGGGATGTCGTCCTTGCCGGTTTGTAAGCGCGCGTAGACGAATTCGCCCGTCACATCGGCAATTGCGGGGTACTTCGCATGGTCCGCGAACACGATGGCTACGGATTTCTTTCGCGCCAGTGCGATGAACGCGGGCGTACAAAATGAGTCATGCCGGACTTCGACCGCATGAAGAAGACTGCGTCCATCGAACTTCGCCGGAAGAAGGTCGAGAAAGGCGCCGAAGTCTGCTTCGTCGAATTTCTTCGTCGGTGCAAACTGCCAAAGCAGCGGCCCGAGCTTTTTACCGAGTTCGGTGATGCCCGATTCGAGAAAACGCGCGATCGAATCGCCCGCGCCTCGGAGTTCGCGCCTATTTGTGGCATAGCGCGGCCCTTTGAGCGTGAAGACGAAGTCCTCCGGGACATCGGACGCCCAGCGAGCGAACGTCTGCGGCTTCTGCGTGCTGTAATAGGTGCCGTTGACCTCGATCGTCGGAAGATGACGGCTGGCGTAGCTGAGTTCTTTGGCGTGCGCCAATCCCTTGGGAAAGAAGGTTCCACGCCAAGGTTCGAAGGTCCAGCCGCCGATTCCGGCCCGAATTTTTCCCATTTCCGCGGTTTTGCCATTTTTTTCTGGCGCTTGCGAAGCAGAGGTGCGCTTACGCGGCATCGACTAGGCTCCATGAACCCGCTACTCCATGAGAGCGGAGAACGTTCAGTGTCGCGGCGAAGCCAATTGGCATTGCGATTCGTCACGTGATTGCGGCCTCGCAGCGGGGTTACGCACAAGCCAAGCAGTATTCCGGCGCTTTTCCGCCGATCCTTTATCACTTCTGGCTCGCTTGAGAGCAACGGGGTAATCTTCGCGTTGGGGCCGAACGGCTAGACTGAGTGCCGAGGGGAATGGATCAGACCGCTGATCTCACGACGAATGGTTTCGCGCGCTGGAGCGGAACCACGAAACGTGAACGCAATTTCTGGATTGCCTTAGCGTGTGCGGCAGTGTTGCACGCGTCGCTTTTCGTCGGCGCGATCGCGAGTAAACCGAAGCGGCTTGGTGCCGAGAACGGCGCCGACAATGCGATCAGCGTCTCGCTCGTGACGGAAGCCGATCTCGAAAGCAAGAGCACAATTGCCGACGAGCCGCAGCCTCCGCCGGGTCCACCACCTAGCCCTGCACAGAAGCCGCAACCCGCCAAGCAGCCGCCAAAGCCGCAGGAAGCGAAGCAGGACCCGCAGCCGCCTCAGCCCGAGCAGCCACCGCAAAAGCCAGAGAAGCTGCAACAGAAAGTCGAGCAGCCGCCTGCGCCTGACGACGTCAAGCAGGAGGAAAAGCCCGAACAGAAAGTTGCTAAAACGGAAGATCCAAAGCCGGAGGAAAACGCGCCGGACCTCTTCTCACTGCAGGATGAGAATCCGGCGAACATGAAGAGCGAACCAAAGCCCAAACCCGAGCCGAAGTCCGAAGCTAAAAAATCATCGCCGCATAAGTCATCGCCGAAGAAAAAGAAGCGCATGGCATCGCTCGATCTTTCGACGCCGAAAAGCTTATTGGCGCCCTCGTTCGGCGGAGGCGGTTCGGCCGGACTGCAACGGCCTCCAGGAATTACAAGATCAGGAGTCAACGACGCTTTCGCGCGCGCCGTGATCCGAGCGCTCCAGCAGACCATGCCGCAGCTGAGCGACGTGCTCGGGCGCGTAACGGTTAGGATTTTCCTCACCGAAACCGGAAATGTAGCAGAGGTTCGGCTTCTTTCTGGTTCTAAAAACCCTTCACTCAATCAAAGCGTCATCTTTGCAGCGCGCCAGACCAGCTACCCCATTCCGCCGACTGGCTCGAACGTCGCCGATCGTACCTTTATGGTGACATACATCTACGACTGAAATTCCAACTTGCGGTCGACGTCCAGAGAGTCACAAAGCGAGACGCCGGATACGACGCCTCGCCATTACGCAACGAGACTAACAAAACAGTGGCGGGGCCGTTGCGAAGATCAATCAGCGCTGCGCCGCGTCATGAACCGCGACCGAAGCAGCACCGAGTTTCATCGGCGTATATTCCGGAGCTTCGCGGCGGCACGCGCCAAGCGCAAGCGCTGCGAAACAGAGTCCAAGGACTGCGATTTTCATGGGTTCACCTCCCGATTGAATTGCGGCTTCCATACGCTGAATTACATATCCCGCATGACAACGCCGAGACCTTCGAGTTGTTCCGAATTGAAACGCGGAGAGCACGCATTTCGTGTGTGAAATGCGATGTTCTAAATGCAAATATCGGGTTTTGCCGAAGAATAGCTGCCGTTCTCGGGGTATAAACACGCTAAAGCCACCGTTTCAGAATGCCGTGTGTGTTGATCGTGTAACGCACTCTGAACAATTTTCATGAAAGTTCAATTTTCACATCCATCGGTAATGCTCGCGCTTCTGGGCAGCCTTTCAGGGACGCTCGGCACATCCATTTTGGGCGGGAATTACGGAACAGCACCGCGACCCGGCGCCTATCTGGTGCTGGCCGGCGTGTGGTTCGGCTTAGTGATCGGCTTCGCCGTCTGGCGTTGGGCCGAAATCTCTCTGCCGATGGCCGCAATGACGGTCGTGATAACCTGGCTAGGCTGGGAGACTGCGGTCAACGTCGGCGTGCAAATCGATCAGCTGTGGCCGCTCGAATTCGCAAGTGCATACAAATCTTACGTCACGGGTCTCGTAGCTGGCGCAATCGGGGCCGCTATAACATGGCTGGGAGTTGCAATCCCTGTACCGGTGCTTCGACGCAGCTGCGCTGCAGCGGCAGTCACTGCGACGGGCGCGGTATTGGGGCTCCTACTCATTCCGGCGACAAACGTTTTCGACAGTAGCGCGATTTTGCTTTTGCCTTGGCAAGCCGCCGTCGCCGCGATGATCGGGTTCCACCTGCCGCACACGCACTGCCGCGATGTGCCGATCTAAGTTGAAGCTATTGGGCAACATCAATCGGCAGCATACCGATAACTCTTCTCGCGCCCGAGACTAACGGCGTTTAACTTCGCCTCCACGACGAAGGAGGAGCGCGATGAGATCGTGGTCACATATCGCGGCAGCATGCTTGGTTACCCTATGCGCTGCCGCATTTCTGCCGAACAAGTTAGCGCGAGCCGATATCGCTACGGATGAATCGGCAGGATCTATCGAGCAGTTACTGAAGTCCGGTTGGCAAGTCGCGGGCTATTCCAGCAACTCCGACAACCGCTCGACATTCATCCTGTTCAAAAATCCGAGCCAGACCTACCTGGTCCAATGTCTTGCCGGTTATGACGTGACCCGCTCGCCGCGCGTGTTCCAAAACTGCTATAGGCTAAGATAGACGGAACGGGGCGGGCAAACGGGGGGAATTGAAAGTGACGTGGCAGCCGGAGCGCTGGAGAAAAACCGCGTGGGCTATTGTCGCCTTCTTGTGGATCGTCGCAACCCTCAACTATCTCGACCGGCAGCTCGTCGTAACGATGCCCGGCCCCATCAAAACGGATCTTGGGATTGGCGACGAGCGCTTCGGTCTGCTGTCCTCTTTGTTCCTTTGGATCTATGGGTTGTGCTCGCCGGTTGCCGGCTACGTCGCTGATCGCGTCGGCAAGCGTCCCGTTATCATAGCGAGCCTTTTGATCTGGTCGGCCGCGACGTTCGTCACAGGCATCGTCACGTCTTTCGAGGGAATGCTAGCCGCGCGTGCCGCGCTCGGTGTCAGCGAAGCATTCTATATGCCCGCCGCAGTTGCGTTGATCGTCGAGTATCATCGCGGATCGACCCGCAGTCGCGCTACGGGATTGCATCTGAGCGGCGTCTATGCCGGCTCCGTTCTCGGCGGCCTCGGCGGAGCCTTCGCCGAGATGTTCGGCTGGCGCACCGGGTTCGTTATGATGGGGGCCGTAGGTGTCGCCTATGCGCTCGTGCTTATGATTTTCTTTCCCCACCCGCCGAGGGAAATCGCGCAATCGCATTCATCGCAGCGCATGTCCGATGTGCCGAGCACTGGAGCTTTTGCTTCGCTGTTGACCTCGCGAGGCTTCCTGTTTCTGTTGGCGATGAACCTGCTCAATGGAGCGGCCTATTGGCCGGTGCGAAATTGGCTGCCCGAGTTCTTCAGGTCCGAGCTTGGCGTCAGCCAGGCGTGGGCGGGCGTCTATGGACCGATGGCCTTCAACGGCGCGGCGTTCATGGGGATGCTGCTTGCAAGTCACGTTTCTGATTGGTGGTCGAAGACGAATGAACGCGCGCGAGCACTCGTCCCGGCCATCGGCTTTATGATCGCGGCGCCATGCCTCTTCACTGTCGGCGCGATCGAATACCTCCCGCTTATTCTCGCCTGTGTGCTCGTCGCGGGGATGTCGCAAGGATTCCTGGACTCAAACTTGATGCCTGCCGCATGTACCGTGACGGATTTTCGTCATCGCGCCACGGCGTATGGACTACTGAATTTTGTCGGTACGACAGCGGGCGGCGTAATGACATACGTGGGCGGAATGCTGAAAGAGGAGAACGTTCCGTTCGCGACGACGTTTCAAGTCGCCAGCCTGCTGATCTTCATCGCCGGACTTTGCCTGTTTGCGGTCAAACCGATACGCGCCGGACCGTGCGAGCATCAAGCCTTCGGTCCGCTGCAAACGCCGGAACTCAACTCCGCGCGCTCGGCCACGCGATAAACGAGAGATTGTTTCAAATTTTCCTTAAGCCGACACAAAATCCTGTCACCGGTGGGCAGGAATGCTTCAGCAATTTCGTCATTATCCAGGTTGGATTTTGACTCGTGCCTATAAGCTTGCCGCGTTGAACGCAACAACCCGAGAGGAAGTGATGAGTATTCTTGGAAGCATCATGTCCGGCATCTTCGGCGAACAAGCACACGCGGCAAAAGTACCGCCAAGCGTTTTGCAATCAACTGCAAAGTCCGAGCCGGAAACGGCAACAATTAAGTCGGCTCCATCGATCGACATCGCCGCAAGCCTCGACAAGCTCGCAGCTGGGCAAAAGGACATCGACTGGCGCCGTTCGATCGTCGATCTGATGAAAATGCTGAAACTCGACTCGAGCCTGGCAGCGCGCAAGAAGCTCGCCGAGGAATTGCATTATACCGGCAGCGTCAAAGACACCGTTGCCATGAACACGTGGCTACACAAGCAGGTGATGGCCAAGCTTGCCGAGAATGGCGGCAAGCTCCCGAACGACGTCCTACACAGCTGAGATGCGGTTCGGCCCCGCCGAAGAAGCAGGCCGGCGTTCCTCCCGCCGTCTTGCTTTTTTATTTACCCGGAAAGCGGATTCCGCGTTTCGTAGCGGCTCGCGCGGCGCGAATCGAAATACTAGCCAAAAATGAGAAATCTAAGCCGAAGGCCTGAGCGGCGCGGGCGGATGGCTCGGCTCGCGATGGAAATATTTCAGCGTCAGATAGGCGCCGATCCATGATCCGACAATGGCGAAGCCGACGTAGATCCAGTTGTTCGTATAACTGATAACGGCAAAAGACGAGAGCATATACCAGATACCGCTCCAGTTCGCTGCCGCCATCGGACGCTTTGCGACGACCGATGATGTGAACATGACGTAAGCCGCGTCCGTCGCCGCCGTCGCGATCAGCACGCCCGCACCGATCCAGTAGTCGATCGCCATATCGAAACTCCTACCAACGCACCTTGTTAAGCTGAAAGAAGCGGCCGAAAATTTTCCGCATGAGGGTGGACGGAAGCTTGCCCCGCGCAAAGTGCTCAAACTTTGCCGTCGGTCCGACAGCCGTGCGGAACCGCGGATGCGGCGCATCGAGAACCTTCGCAACCGCCTTTCCGACCTCGACAGGGTCGCGCGCCGTCTTTGCCACGTAGGCATCGACCGCCGCTTCGAGATGCCGGAGCAGCGGGCGATAGGCGCTCGCCTCCGGCAGGACGCGGGGCGAGTTCTCCCAGATGCTCGTGCGATAGGCGCCCGGCTCGACAAGCGCGATATCGATGCCGAAGGGCTCGAATTCGTAGGCCACGGACTCGGCCCAACCTTCGACTGCCCATTTCGACGCGCAGTAGGGTGAGTTTGCCGGTTGTCCGGCGAATGCGGACTCGCTCGAAATGATGACGATCCGCCCACGACGTTGCGCGCGAAAGAACGGCAGGAGCTTTCGTGTCAGCGCAAGGACGCCGAAATAGTTGACGTCCATAACATGGCGAACCTGCGCTTCGGTGAGATCTTCGAACGCACCGCCGACCGCCACGCCCGCATTATGCACGACAGCATCGAGCGGCCGATTCGTTAAATCGAGCAGAGCAACCGCAGCGTCGATCGATTGCGAATTTGTGACATCGAGTTGCGCGACGCGCACGCGAGCGCCGACACCTGCCTCCGCGACGGCATGATCCAGTTCACCGCGCTTGCCCAGATCGCGCATAGTCGCGACGACATCCCACCCGCGCTTTGCGACCTCGACGGTCGTCGCGAGACCAAAACCGGAAGACGTTCCGGTAATGAGGACAGTCGGCATACTTCAATAGCTCCGCTCGTATCTGGATGGGCTTCACTTTATTTCAGAAGCCGTGCCGGAGCGAGTACCCTTGCGCGGCGGCGCTCATCGTATTAGCAACCGCCGGACAGTGACGCTCGACGGAGTTTGAAACCATGGCGGATACCAAAGATACCAACGAAGCAATCGCTGATCTAAAGCGCCAGATTGCCGAGCTCGAAGGACTTTCGCTCGCCACGGGCGTCATCCTCACGCAGCTGCTGCAGAAGATCGCAAGTCGCGAGATGAACCCGCAGGGTGCAGCGGGACAGATTGTCAACAACGCACGCGCGGCGATCGAAGGCTTTACGGCGCAGCAGAAATCCGATCCGGTGATGAAGAACCGCGCCATCGAAGCGGTGAAACAATACGAGGACCAGATCCGCTCCGTTCTGCGCGAATAAACTGCATCGCGCCATCCGGCCGGCTCGACGAAGGAGAGTCGGATGGCGCACTCAAGATGGCCGGATCCGCTTCAAGAAGTCCCAAACGGGGAGGGCGGTGAGGCCCCCAACCGCGCCGCCGACATAGCTCGGGAGCGGAAAGCTGAACACCGACTGCCAGATCAAGCCGATGATCCAGCTCGCGATCAGCATCGCGGCGACGGTAATCAGTAAACGCTGCCAGAATGGAAGCAAAAGGGACATGGCGAGTTCCTGCGCGAGTGGCACCGTGGACATCGTTCGCAACCCACGGCGAACGCCGAAACTTAATATATCATGCTTTCGCTCGCCGCGTTTGACGGCCGCAATGTCATGCGAATTGAAAGTTAACCGCCAGCTTTCGCCGTATTTTTCCGCGTGGGTTATTCCGGCGCTTCCGCTTTTGCCGCGGGAACATCGGCGCGATGTTCGCGTTGCAAGCATATGCGGGCTGCATCCGCGGTGCAAAAGTTGCGTAGCCGGCGGATGAGCAAGGAAACGGAGATAACTTATGAAAAGGAATTTGGCCGCCGCGGCCACTGCGGCATTGATCCTGGCGATTGCAGCGCCTGTTGTGGCGCAGGCGGACTCGATCAGCGGCGTCGAAAGTGCGCGCGCTAAAGAGCGCCAGGGCCGTTATTTGAATCGTCACGACCGCGAACAGCTTCGCCGCTATGGCGGCAACGACGACGGATATCGCTACGGCTACCGCGATTACGGCTATTACGACGATTATTACGGTGGCCCGGGAGTTAGTGTTTATGTCGGTCCGGGCGGCGTCGGCGTCTACGGTTATTGATTCGCATGACTGAATGAAGCGGACGGGCGGCGGATCGCAAGGTCCGTCGCTTTTTTGCGGGACACGCATGCGGCCGGCTCGACGAAGGAGAGTCGCATGCGCCACAAAGAGAGCATGCGGCCGGCTCGACGAAGGAGAATAGCATGCGCCAACAAAAAACAACGGAAATCCCGGATTCGATCGTTCTACAAAGAATGCGGCATTCGGCGATGATGCGTCTGCTGTATTGTTAATGAAGCGTGCGGCGATATTGCGCCGCGTGAAAACAATCACAACAGCTAGGAGAAATTCGGGATGAAACGTCTCGCACTGATTAGCTTTCTGGCATTGGGAACGGCCCTCGGGAGCACCGCGGCCTCCGCCGCACCCGCGACGGCCGGGCTCGCCGGCTTGAGCAAATCCCACAGCGGTATCGAACTCGTGAGAGATCGTCATCGCGGTCACTACAAGCGTGGACATCGCGCGCGCCATCATTATCGCGGACATCGCCGTCATTGGCGGCACAATCGCTACCGCGGATGGCACCGTTATCATCATCGTCCGCGGGGCTGGCGCACGCTCGGGTGCGTGCTCGTTGGGCCAGTCTGGCTCTGCCCATGACGGCAAAAGCACGCCGAACGAGACATTAGTTTGAGAATGAAAGCCGGGCGGAATCTTCCGTCCGGCTTTTTTGTGCGAAGTCCCGCCGCGCACGATCTCCCTTGCCGGAGGATGAGGAGATTATCGCCCAGGCTGCAATACCGCGGATAAGTTTTTTCTTCCTCTAGGCCGTACCCCTCATCCCTTCCTGGCCTTCTCGATCGCCGCGACGTCGATCTTCTTCATCGTCATCATCGCTTCGAACGCACGGCGGCCTTCATCGCCGCCGATGGCCAGAGCCTCAATCAGCACGCGCGGCGTGATCTGCCAGTTGACGCCCCACTTGTCTTTGCACCACCCGCAGGCGCTCTCCTGACCGCCGTTGCCGACGATCGCGTTCCAGTAGCGGTCGGTTTCTTCCTGACTGTCGGTCGCAATCTGAAACGAGAATGCCTCGCTGTGCTTGAAAGCGGGGCCGCCGTTGAGTCCGATGCACGGAACCCCCGCGACGGTGAAGTTGACGACGATCACGTCGCCCGCCTTGCCCGAGGGATAATCGCTCGGCGCGCGGTGGATGGAGCCAACCGCGCTGTCCGGAAACGTGTCGGCATAGAAGCGCGCCGCCGCCTCGGCGTCCTTGTCATACCAGATGCAAACTGTGTTTTTCGCCGTCATCATTTTCTCTCCCGAATGCTGGTGTCTCTCATCGCGCAGGCACTTCATCCGTTAAGACGATATCGCCGGGCCCGATCCGACACTTTATTTTGCGCTTTGCGACTCGCGTTCCGCGAACCGGCCGCAAAGCGCGGGGGGGGGGACGGCAATACGCGCCATCCGGCCGGCGTGAAACAGCAGACGCGCCATCCGGCCGGCTCCGCGAAGCGGAGTCGGATGGCGCCATCAATAAAGCACGAAGCGGACGGGTTCCGCGGCGTGGGTCTTCGCAATTTTAGTCCCGGAACCGGTCCGCTCCGTGACAGCCAGAGAACAGGGTTCCGGCGAGGTCACTTAATGAAGCGGGATGCTCCGCACATGGGTTTCTCACCCCATGCGGACCTGCCTTCCACCTTGTCCGCATCGCGCGCGTTCCGCGAGCGGGTCAGGCTGCCCCACCCGAGCCCCGCACGACGCCTCGCGCGCTGCCCTTGTCGGATGGGTGATGGGATTATCGCGCAGCCCGCAATACCGAGGATAAGTTTTTTTAATGCGCGGGGCGGCCGGCGTGAAACAGCAAACGCGCCCGGCGGCCGGCTCGACGGAGGAGAGTCGCCCGCGCCAAATCAAAACTGCTTCGCGCATCGCGGCCGGCTCCGCGGAGCGGAGTCGCGATGCGCAATCAAAGGAGAAGGCGGGATAAGTTTTTTGCGAGATGGCTCAGCTAGCCGCGCCCGGCGGCCGGCGTGAAACAGCAAACGCGCCCGGCGGCCGGCTCGACGGAGGAGAGTCGCCGGGCGCAATCAAAAAACCTTCAGAAGCAAAGCCAGGGGCCTAGGCAGGCCGCGGGCGTCCCGCCCTTGCAGGCCATCTGCGAGGAGTAACACTCGATCATGCCCCCTGATTTGCAGGTAGTTTTCACTGGTCCCTTCGGAATGAGCCCTTTCCCGGCGATCGTGTTCTTGAGTGCGTTGTGGGAGAACAGCACCGCCAAATCGTGGGTGAAGTTATCGCCGATGGCTGCGACCCGCGTACATTGGGCCGCCTGAGCCGTCGCCGAAAGTGCGCACACCATCATCGCGGCCACGAAGCCTGACTTGAAAACCTGCATTGCAACCCCCCGGTGCGAACAAATCTGCTCGAACGCTAGTCCAGCGCTTGGCAGTTGCCAAGTAAAGGACCGTTGCTGATGCAGTTTTTTCCGCGATGCGATTTATGAGCCGCACGGCATGGCCATCGATGCGTGTCCGAGTTGGGTCGGAAGCAGACAGGTAAGGCTCTCAGCGAGGCTGCCCCA
>NZ_DASZTY010000021.1:0-5677 GCF_035548195.1 Hyphomicrobium sp. | reverse complement strand
TGGGCCTCGCGGTCGCGTGAGTATGTCGAAGCAGCGCCATGCTCCGTTGACGATGTATCTCGCGCAACTCAATGCGCAGGGCGACACCAAGATCATCAAGTCGGAACCTGACGTCGATCCGGGCGAACAATGCCCTAACCTATGAGCCTATGACCGGATGGGCGGGCCGTTCTTTGTGCCGCCCATCCGGCTGATCAATCAGACAATAGCGATGTCGCCCGTCAGGAGTGGAGAAGGCAAACTTCGAGCCATCTTCATCCAAAGCGCGTGTACCCCTAGAATAGTCCGGAGACTTGTATGGTTTCTGTAATTCTCGACATTATAACAACAGCGGCAATCTTGTTTATCGTATCTTCGGGGTTGCTTCTTGTTTTCGGCGTCATGAAGCTCATCAATTTCGCCCATGGGGGGTTGATGACGCTTGGCGGGTATGCAGCCGTCATTGCCACCGCGATGGGGGCAAATCCCTGGTTCGCGATCCCTCTGGCAGCGATCTTTGGCGGGATCGTTGGGTTGGCCATCGAGCGGCTCATCGTGCGCTCGCTCTATAGCCGTCCGCTCGATGCCATTCTGGCCACTTGGGGACTTAGCATCATCATCGGTCAGATCATCACGCTGGTCTTCGATCGCGGTGTTCATTTCGCCGAACCCCCTGTCCGCGGTGTGATCAGCATTCTCGGTGAGTCCTACTCGACATATCGCTTGGTTATGGTTCTCCTGGCGCTGTTGCTCGGCCTCGGCTTGACGCTGGCGCTGCGCGGCACGACGCTCGGTCTTTCGACGCGCGCAGTCATCATGAACGAAGATCTCGCGCGGGGGCTCGGGATCAACAGCGGCCTTGTGAGATCTATCACGTTTACGCTCGGCTCGGCTTTGGCTGCCGTAGCGGGAGCCTTAGTAACTCCGTTGTCCAGCGTCGATCCCAATATGGGCGTAGCGTGGCTGATAAGCGCCTTCATGCTCGTCCTCGTGTCCGGCTCTTCACTCTACAGCCTGGCCTTTGCTTGCATTGTTTTGGGTGGCGCACAGGTTCTCGTGAGCAATTATTTCGGCTCGGTCCTCGGCGGCATGACCATCGCCGCGCTGGCCGCCGTTATTCTTCGTATTCGACCGCAGGGGTTTTTCTATGAGTGACGCAAACGTGGGGAGAACGGAAGTGGTTGCCCTTCGACGACCTCAATTTAACCGATTGACAAAAATTACGGTCATTGCCGCTATTGCTTTAGCTGGCGTTGGCGCGGCACCGTTCTTCCTGGATGCCTATTCGGTAAACGTCCTCGTACGGTCGATGATCTACGCATCTATGGCGCTGACGGTAGACCTCCTTTGGGGCTATCTCGGAGTTCTCACGTTCGGTCAATCAGCCTTCTTTGCTGCCGGTGCTTATGCTACGGCTTTAATCTTCACATACCTCGGATTTTCGCCTGAATTTGCATTTGTCGCGCTGTTGATCGGCATCATGGTTGCGGTCGCCCTCGCCGGGATGGTTGCATTCCTTGCGTTCTGGCACGGGGCGTCGGAGCTTTACGCGTCGGTGATTACGCTCGTCCTGCCTATCGTTGTTACGCAAATCCTCTTCTCCGGCGGAACGTTTACGGGCTCGAGCAGCGGCCTGACCGGTTTCGATACCATTCCGTTGAGTTTCCAAGGGTGGTTCTGGGTTGCCGGCGCTTGGCTCGTTGTGCTGACCGCAGCCGCCTGGATATACACGCGCAGCGATGCGGGTCGCCTGCTTGTCGCCATTCGCGAAAACGAGCAGCGATGCAAGTATCTCGGTTTAAATACATCCAACATAAAATCGGCGATCTTTCTAATCTGCGCGGCAATCGGAGCGATCGCTGGTTGGATGTATGCCAATTACACGATGGTGGTCGCCCCAGAAATTGCCGGCTTCGTTTTCGGGACTGAGCTTCTTATCTGGGTTGCGCTGGGCGGACGCGGAACACTGTTCGGTCCTGTTGTCGGCACGATCATCATCGATTATGCCAGCGCAGAGCTGCAGGGGGACTTTCCGTTTGTTTGGAAACTCGTGATCGGAATCATTTTTGTTTCCGTCATCGTGGCCCTGCCGCGCGGTCTCCTGCCGTTGGTTTCGGACGCCGTAAACTGGCTTCGCGGCCGTAGGGGTAAAGCCAAGCCGGCGCAATCCTCCAAGCTGGAACTGCGCAAGGTGACCAGGAGTGCGCGCAATCATTCAGCGTCGGGAAATGGTCAACCGGCGCTCGTCGTGCGTGGCGTCGAGAAGCGGTTTGGCAGTCTTGAGGTTCTATCTGGAATCGACTTCGACGCTAGCTTTGGGGAGATCGTCAGTCTCGTCGGGCCTAACGGTGCCGGCAAGACTACCTTGATGACCTGTATCGCGGACGGCTCAAGGCGGAGTGGCGGTTCGATTTCGATTGTTGGAAAAGACATTGGTCATAGCGCTCCCGAAAAGTGTGTTCGGCTCGGAGTTGGCCGCAAATTCCAAATGGCCAATGTGTTCGACACTTTAACCGTCGGTCAATGCCTCCAGATCGCGCGAGCGCGTCTGGACCCGTTGTCGAAGTGGCAGAACTCAGGTGTTTGCCTGCTGCCACCTTCTGCGATGCACGTCGTCGAGGCTACGGGCCTGCATCACGATGTCGATGTGCCCGCGCAATTGCTATCGCATGGGAAGAAGCAGGCACTCGAGTTGGCGATGGTGTTGGCGCTCGAGCCAAAAGTCATCCTGCTTGACGAACCGACGGCTGGTCTCACCAAAGCCGAACGCACACTGATCGGCACCATCCTGGTGGAACTTTCCAAAACGGAGCAATTGTGCATTCTACTTGTGGAGCACGATCTGGAATTCGTCCGCGAGATCTCTTCAAGGGTGATCGTGCTGCATCAAGGGCGAATTGTTCTTAACGGCTCCGTCGATGAGGTCGTGAATTCCGAGCTCGTCAAGTCAGTCTATGCCGGCTCAGGGCATTAAGGGGGAGCGCATCATGACGGAAGCAACGCTCGCGGTGAAAGGTCTCAGCAGCGGATATGGACAAGCGACCATTATAAGAAACCTGGACTTGGGAATCGGCCGCGGCGAAATCATCGCCGTGGTCGGGAAAAACGGCATGGGCAAATCCACACTGCTCAAGTCGATCATGGGATATTTGCCAAAATTTTCTGGTTCTATTGCCGTGGCAGAGCAGGACATCAGCAGCAGCCGGCCGCATCAGATTGCTCGATTTGGCGTGGCCTATATTCCCCAGGAAAAGGCTCTATTTCAGGATCTCACGGTTGAGGAGAATATTCGGTTGGCCCTTCGCAGCTCCACGAACTGGAATGAAGCCAAGGCGACAGTGGACCGTTGCTTTCCGTTTCTCCTGAAGCGGTTGCGGCAGAAAGCAGGCACGCTGAGTGGCGGCGAACAGAAAATGCTGCTTATGGCTCGCTCTCTCGCGGTTGGCGCGAAAGTGCTCTTAATTGATGAGATTACCGAAGGCTTGCAGCCTTCGGTAATCACTAATTTGGTGCACATCATCAAAACGGAGAGAGACCGCTCAGGCGTCAGCGTACTGTTGGTCGAACAGAACATCCCCTTCACCTGCGCTGTGTCAGACAGATACCTTCTCCTCGATAAGGGAGAGATATCCGGATCTGGAAATACGCGTGACGCGGACACGCGCGCAAAGATCGCGGCTCACATCAGCCTTTGATCACGGAATACCGACTTGGAAATGATTGAGGTATCTTTGTGTATCTGACCAACAGAGAAATTGACAGGCTTCTGGTTTTTGTTGCGGCGGAAATGGCACGCCGCCGCAAAGCTGCGGGTACGCCGCTCAATCTACCCGAGGCGCGGGCTATCATCGCCGATGCCATTCATGAAGAAGCCAGGCGTGGGACTTCGGTGTCGGAATTAATGACTTTCGGTCGAGAGGTATTAAAGCACGACGAGGTCCAATCGGACGTCGTGCCTTTGATAGAAATGCTGATGGTCGAACCAATGTTTCCCGACGGCCAGAAGCTCGTTTGTGTCCACGATCCCCTCGGATTACCTCGGAACGAAGAAGAGAACAAACCCGGCGCCTATCGCCTTGCCAAGGAAGGAATAGAAATCAATGCCGGTCGTGCAACGACACGCGTCATTGTTCGCAACTTTGGAGACCGCCCAATTCAGGTCGGCTCCCATTTCCATTTCTTCGAAGTGAACCCCGAACTAGAGTTTGATCGCGCCGCAGCCTTTGGTTTCCGTCTTGATATTCCAGCGGGAACGACCGTCAGGTTTGAGCCGGGAGACGAGAAGACTGTCGATCTCGTTGCCATTGGCGGCTCGCGGCGCGTCGAAGGTCTCAATAACCTGACCGATGGCGATCTGGACAATCCGGAGGTGAAGAGCAGGGCGGTTGCAAAAGCGGCGGCCGAAGGGTTTAGGGGAGCTGCCCGTGGCTAAGCTGCTGTCGCGCCGCCAATACGTCGAACTGTACGGACCGACGACGGGAGATCAGGTACGTCTGGGCGATACGGAGCTCTGGGCGGAGGTCGAGCGCGACTTCCTGATTCCGGGCGACGAACTCGTCTTCGGGGCGGGCAAAACCATGAGAGTGGGCACCGGCTGCCATGGTCACATCATGGCGGCGGATGGTGCACTCGATCTAGTGATCACGAATGCCACGATCATCGACCCAATCCTCGGCATCATTAAAGCCGACATTGGTGTGAAGGATGGTCTGATCGCTGGAATCGGCAAGGCCGGCGATCCTCGCATTATGAACGGCGTGGACCCGAAGCTTGTAGTCGGCACCAACACCGATGTTCGCGCGGCGGAGGGGTTAATTGTTACGGCCGGCGGCCTCGACTGTCATGTTCATTTCATCGATCCGGGCCAGTGTGAAGAGGCGCTGGCGAGCGGCATCACCACTCTTTTCGGAGGTGGATTGGGCGCTACGACGGTTCCCATCGCCTCCACCGGAACAGTGAATCTCGGTCATATGCTTCAGGCAGCCGAAGCATTCCCGCTCAACTTCGGCTTCTTGGGAAAAGCCGCCTCGGACAGTCCGAAGCCCCTGATCGAGCAACTTGAGGCGGGAGCCGCGGGGCTAAAAATTCACGAGGATTGGGGTGCTACGACCGCTGCAATCAATTCGGCGCTGGTGGCTGCGGATGAAGCGGATGTGCAGATCCAGTTGCACACCGACACGCTAAACGAGTTTGGATTTCTCGAGCGAACGTTGAAGGCAATCGACGGCCGCACCATCCACGCCTACCACGTCGAAGGTGCGGGCGGAGGGCACGCTCCCGACATCATAAAAGTGTGCGGGTTCGAAAACGTCCTGCCCTCGTCGACCAATCCGACCAATCCCTATACGGTCAATACGTTCGACGAGCATTTTGACATGGCGATGGTCAGCCATAACCTTAATCCGAGATTGCCGGAAGATATCGCCTTCGCCGAATCCCGCGTCCGTCACGAAACCATTGCTGCGGAAGGTGTATTGCACGATATCGGTGCCATCAGTGCGCTTGGATCGGATTCCCAAGGCATGGGACGTATCGGCGAAACCATCTCTCGCGCGTGGCAAACCGCTTCGCGCATGAAGGTGCAGAGAGGCGCCCTGCCTGAAGATATCGGGCGCGGCAACGACAACACGCGCATCAAACGGTTTCTCGCCAAATACACCATTAATCCGGCTCGCATGTTCGGTGTAGAGAAATATGT
>NZ_DASZTY010000020.1:0-9715 GCF_035548195.1 Hyphomicrobium sp. | reverse complement strand
AACCGCCGGTTCCTTGGCCGTCATGCCGGCCGATGTTCTGTCGGGCCGGGCCGAGTCTTCTCGCGAGCATGAGCGCGCACGGCCCCTGCTGGGATTTGTCTCGATTTTTTTTGAAGCGGCTACGGCCAGAATGAACAGATTGGGTTCATGATGCACTGGCTGTGCGAGATCGCGAGCCAATTCCGGAAAGTCTTCTTTCATCCGGGACGTTCGACCGGCGGATCGAGTTCGAAATAGAAGGCATTATGGCGCCGACGACGCAAACATTACGATCATCAACGCGCTCATATCCCGCATAATCCTTATTTTCGGGCTTTACTCATAGCGCCGTTATTCCTCATACTGAATATTATCGGCACCTCAATGCTGCAATGCAGAAAGCAGAATAACTTTTTTACGAAAATATTGGGATGGCATGAAGCGCTGGAATTAGATATCACTAGAAACGGCACGCCCCGCTTAAGATAACGTGCAACGCCTAGCCGATGGCCAGAGTTTCCATGGAGGCGAGGATGACAACGCAAGCTCGGGCGATGCCGGGGCCGCATCTAAGCATATGCGATACTGGATCCTACGCGCCGAACGAGGCGTTTTCGGCATTCAGGGAGGCCATTGCAAGCGCCTTTATGCCGTGGTCATTGGAACGCAGACCGGAAAAAAACTTCAGCGCGATAATTACGAATTTTACGACACGTTCAGTATCGTTCGGCCGCTCTCGAATGACGCCGATCAGGGGTATTCGGGCTAAGTCTGAGATTTCCAAGTCGCCCGACCTCTGCTTGTATGCGAACTATGTCATATCGGGTGAACTTGTCATCGAGCAAGGCGGCCGAATGACGAGCGCGAAGGGTGGCGATCTTATCATCTATGACAGCACGCGGCCGGTAAATCATATCAAAGTTGGTGATTGCCCTTTCGAGGATATATCCTTCAGCATTCCGAAGGACCGGATCTCGTGTGAAGGTAGAACATTCGAGAATTTGGCAATTCCGGGACCGAAAATCATTGCGCCCCTAGCGGCAAGCCTTAAATTTCTTTCTCAGAATATGTTATCGTCTTCGTCCGACGAATTGGAAGCTCTCGGTCGGGTGTGCGCGACTTTGCTTTCAATTGCGTCGTCGGACTACGGAGATTACCGCCGCCTCGAATCTATCGATCTAATGTCGAGCCGACGCGCTCGAGAGATGATGCGGTACATCGAAGCCAACTTGGATAACAGCGATCTATCGCCGAGTACCGTCGCTGCACACTTGGGAATATCCGTTCGTTACGTACACAAACAATTTGCAGTCTTTGGCATGACCTTCAGTGACTATGTGAGATCGAAACGCCTCGAACACATCAGTGCCGACCTTCAGTCGGATGTGGGACGGGGCCAGCAAATCAGCAGCCTGGCTTACCGCTGGGGTTTCAACGATCTGTCGACGTTCAACAGATCCTTCAAGAAGAAGTTCGGCTGTTTGCCACGCGAATTTCGTTCGAAGTTTGGGTAAGTGCCGATGCTGCGCGCTTGCTGACCCGCGCCTCTTATCAAGAGAAATAGAGAGAGGACCGAATCTTGGATTTCGACGATCGATTTGATGTCGGGTGACGTGGTGCCCAGGGGCAGAATTGAACTGCCGACACTGCGATTTTCAGTCGCATGCTCTACCAACTGAGCTACCTGGGCGTGCCTTCGCGGCCAGGGGCCCTCTGCGAAGTCCGGCCCTTATAGGGGGGCGCTTCGCGGGATGCAAGCGCCCCGAAATGCCGCGCGACCGGCTTCATTTTTTATCGCCGTCCGAGCTTCTCTTCTCGTCGTTCGCGCCTGCTCCGTCCCCCTCGTCTTCGTCCCGGCCCGCGACGGCGTAGCCTCCGCTGAACCATTTTCCGAGATCGATGTCGGCGCAGCGTTTGGAGCAGAAGGGCCGGTAGGCCTCGACGGCGGTGTTGCCGCAAATCGGGCAACGGACAGGCCTTTTACGCGGATCTTGGGGCGATGGCATAGCGAACGAGGATCCTACGCGCGATCGACTTCGGCGTACTTCAGCCAATTGTACTGGATCGGAAACTTCTCGGAATTGAGAAGGCCCACGACTTCGGTCAAAGGCAGGCCGACAACATTCGTATAAGAGCCGATCAGCCTCTGCACGAAACAGCCTGCCAGTCCCTGGATAGCATAGCCGCCCGCCTTGCCGCGCCACTCGCGCGACGCGATGTAGGATTCGAGCTCCGACCGGCTGATGTAGCGGAAGCGCACCCGTGTATCTACGATCTTCGTCCGCATGCGATCGTCGGGCGTGATGAGACACACGCACGTCTGCACCTTGTGCGTCCTTCCCGAGAGAAGTTGTAGAGACGCCATCGCTTCCTCGATGTGGGCCGGTTTCATGAGGATCTTGCGTCCCATGGCAACGACGGTATCGGCGGCGAGGATATAGGAATCCGCGAGATCGCCGTCGTTGGCGATCTGATCGCGTGCCGCCTCCGCCTTTGCCTTCGCCAGACGCGTGACGAGGGCGCGGGGCATTTCTCCCCGCTTGGCACTCTCATCGATCGAGGCGGGCCGCAACGCATCCGGCGTGATGCCGACTTGCGCGAGGAGTGTGACGCGGCGCGGGCTGGCGCTCGCCAGGATCAGGCGGGGCCGCTCGATTTCCTCCTTCGATGCGGCTCTCTCGCGAGCCTTGGAGCGCCGTAATGTCTCCCGGCTCGCAGCGCCGGTGCGAGCAAAAGTCGGAATAATGGATGATTTCAGCGACGACATCATGGGCGGCCTGCGAAATGCAACGCGTTCGGCATCAAGAATGATTTCGCGGACAATGGGCAAGCCTTCCGATTTTAGCAAGTCCTGGCCGCGTTGCGGGCGACTGCAAAACAGGGCATGAATAGCGCCGCAACTTGGCGGTGATGATGGCGACCATGCCTCTCAAAGCGGACCCGGCCGGACTTCTCGCTCGAACGCCGCTTTTTGGCGGTCTCGATGAAGCAAGCCGCAAAGCGGTTGCCGGAGAATTGCGGGAAGCCGCATACGAACCTGGGCAAGTCATTTTTTCCAGAGGCGATCCGGGGTCCGAGCTGCATATCGTCAGCAAAGGTCGCATCCGGCTTTCGGTTTTGACGTCCGACGGTCGCGAGCTATCGTTTGCGCATGTCGAGCCGCCCTCGATCTTCGGAGAGCTTGCGATTTTCGACGGGAGGCCGCGCTCCGCCGATGCCACAGCAGTCAACCGCGTCGAGACCTTGATGCTTTCGAAGGCGGCGTTTGTGCGGCTTATGGAGTCGCGGCTATCAATTGGCGAAGCCGCCTTGCGATTTCTCGCAGGCCGCCTTCGCGACGCCGATGAGCAGCTCGAAGCGATCGCGTTACATCCTATCGAGGCGAGGCTGGCACGTTTCTTTCTCGCGTCGGTACGGCAGAAAGACCCAGAGGGCAGAGCTGAGAAGATTTCACTTGCCCTGCCGATTTCGCAGAGCGAGCTGGCGCTTCTCGTCGGCGCGAGTCGTCCCAAAGTCAATGCCGCGCTCGGAATGCTCGAATCTGAAGGCGCAATCGAACGGCGGGGACAACAGGTCATTTGCGATATTGCTGCATTGAGCGGCATCGGCCGGGTCGATGAAAAGGACTGAGTTCACCGAGAACAGAGTGCTTCCCGGTTCAATCCAATGACGATCTTGGATCGACATAACGAGCAATCCAGACCGGATGGTTGGCTCGCCATGATCCGCCAGAGCGTTCGCCCGATTAGGGCGGTTTTCGGCGCGATATCGCGTATCGGCATCAAAGATTATCCACCCGACACCCAGCGCCGCCTCAAAATCGTGAACGTTTTTTCTGCCTTGGTCGTAATGACGACGTTCATTTACGCAATTCAGCTCTGGCTGTCGGGTGACAAATCAATGATGCCCGTTGTGCTCATCAATCTCGGCCTTGCGATCATCGTATCGTTTGTGCCGCTGATGCACAGGATCAACGAGATGGCGGGTGGACTGCTGCTCGTCGTCGCGGAGTTCACTGCGCTTATAGGCTTCACCTCTTATTTCGGACGATTGGGCGGTGCGCCTTTGCAATATGTCGTCGCGGCGGCTGCGCCATTCGTCATTTTTGAAGCACGCCGCTTCTGGCTTGTCTTTGCGATCGTGACGGCTGCCCTCGTTCTACACCTCGTCGCATGGTTTCAGTTTCCGATGGAAGCAGCGCGCCTCCATGCAGAGGCCGGCGTTATCAATTCCCTATATGTGCAGGGCGCGATCACGACATTCGGTTTGATTGCGGCGTGCGTCTACTATGCGTTCGGGCTCGTCGAGACAGCAAAAGCCGAGACCGAGACGGTGTTGCGGAATGTTCTGCCTGATGATGTTGTCGAAAGACTGAAGGCTGCTCCGGGGGAACGTATTGCCGACGGATTTTCGGACGCATCCGTTCTTTTTGCCGACATTAGCGGCTTCGTCCGCATGGCGCGCGGTCTTGGTCCCGAACGGACCGTCGCGTTGCTCAATCGGCTTGTCAGCGAATTCGATGCGCTGGCAGAGCTTCACGGAGTGGAGAAAATCAAAACCATCGGAGACGCGTATATGGTGGCGTCGGGCGTGCCGATCCCGCGCGCCGATCATGTGCAGGCACTCGCCGCAATGGCGCTCGATCTCGTCGCGACAGTTCACAAAATCAGCGTCGCTGAGGACGTGCCGATTAGCGTACGCGTCGGGATGGCGGCGGGGCCGATGATGGCCGGCGTGATCGGAAAAAATAAGTTCAGCTATGACGTCTGGGGCGATCCGGTGAACCTTGCGAGCCGTCTCGAACAGTCGAGCGAACCGGGACGCATTACGATCTGTCCCGACTGTTTCGCAGCGCTGAATAGCACGTTCGTGCTGGAGCCGCGCGGGTCGATCGATATCAAGGGCGTCGGCCGGCAGGACGTTTGGTTCTTAAACGGACGGCGATGATGGCGCTCATCCCTTCCAGTGCAGCGTGCAGACGAGTGTGAAAAGGCGCCGGGCGGTGTCTTCGTCGACGATGATCTTCGGCAAAAGCTTGTCGCGAAGCAGCGTGCTTCCTTCGTCGTGCAGGGCGCGGCGGCTGACGTCGATCGCTTGAATGCGCGCGGGCGGCGCCGTGCGCACAGCCTCGTAATAGGATTCACAGATCATGAAATAATCTTTCATGATCCGCTTCAAAGGCGTGAGAGCTATTGCGTGTTCCAACGCCGTCCCTGCGCTTTCGGGAACAATGCTCATTTGCAGGCGGTCATCAATCACCGAAAGATGCAGCTTGTAGGGCCCATCATCCAAATCTTCGATGCGGAAGGAATTACCATCGAGAATATCGAAGATTGCGACTTCTCGCTCGTGCTCGGTATTGGCGTTGGCACGGCCGAGCGACTTCGTGTCGAGCGTAATATCCGCCAAACGGTCACGACTTCTTTCGACTGTGCTCACGGCCTGATCCATGCGGCATCAATTCGTTTTTGCGAGGCGCACTTCCACTGAACGACGGTGTCCTTCCAACCCTTCCGCACGCGCGAGGGTCATTGCGGCAGGGCCAACCGCTGCGAGCGCGGCTTCATCAAGCTTCAGAATGGACGTCCGCTTCATGAAATCGAGCACTCCGAGCCCCGAAGAGAATTTGGCGCTGCGTGCGGTGGGAAGCACGTGATTGGATCCGGAAACATAATCACCGATCACTTCCGGCGTCGCGTGCCCAATGAAAATAGCGCCAGCATTACGAATTCTTTGAGCCAATTCTTCAGCATCCTTCGTAGCGATTTCCAGATGCTCGGCTGCAACACGATCCGCTAATGCCGGAGCTTCGTCCAGCGAATTCAAAACGACAGATGCGCCGTAGGCGTTCCAACTTTCTCCCGCGATATTTCCGCGCGGCAACGTTTGCAATTGGCGCGCGACTGCCTGCTCGACGGCGGCGGCGAAATCCGCATCGTCGGTCATGAGAATAGATTGCGCGGCGGTATCATGTTCGGCCTGGGCAATAAGGTCGGTCGCAATCCACTCCGGATTGTTGTGCCGGTCGGCGATGACCAGCACCTCGGAGGGGCCTGCGATCGAATCGATGCCGACGATGCCGAACACCTGACGCTTGGCTGCCGCGACGTAGGCATTACCGGGGCCGACAATCTTCACCACGGGCCGGATGGTTTCGGTGCCGTAGGCTAGCGCGGCAACGGCCTGGGCTCCGCCGATGCGATAAATTTCGGTTACGCCCGCAATCTTGGCGGCTGCGAGTACCAGCGGATTCAATTCACCGGAAGGCGACGGAACCACCATGACGATGCGCGGCACACCGGCGACCTTCGCCGGGACTGCATTCATCAGCACGGAACTCGGGTACGAAGCCAGACCGCCGGGAACATAAAGCCCCGCCGACTCAACTGCCGTCCAGCGATGGCCCAGCTCGACCCCGACCGCGTCGCGATAGCGGTCGTCCGTCGGCAATTGCCGTTGGTGATGATCGGCGATGCGATCGTGCGCAAAATGGAGCGCGTCGATCGTTTCTTTTGAGCATTCCTGAAACGCGGCATCGACCTCTGTCGCGGTGACGGCCATACCTATTTTGCGAAGATCCAGGCGGTCGAATTTAAGTGTCAGGTCAACAAGCGCTGCGTCTCCGCGCGCCCGTACGTCGGCAATGATTTCCCGCACCGCGTTGTCAACGTCGGCAGAAACCTCGCGCTTCTGCGTGAGCAGCTCGGCGAACCGTTTTTCAAAATCCTTATCGGCGCTCTTCAGCCGCATCGGCATTGAGTCATTCCTTAGAGGGTTGGGAGTCCGCGGCGCTCAGCTTGCGTCTTCTGGATGCTCCGGTGAGCGGTCCGTGGACCAAGCCGCACCAAGATCCTTCAATTCGACCTCGATGCATTCGACGTTGAGCCGAATGGCCGCACCGCCGGAAAAAGTCAACGTGACATCGCCTTCAGGGGACTCCGCATCCCCCGTGCGTTGGAAGGTTATCGCGAGCAATGCCAAAACGGCACGCTTATCCTTAAGATCAATTCCGTGCAGTTTGGCGCCGTTGACGCGTTCGAAACGAATGCCGGTTCGCCGCCGCTCGTAGCTCTCACCCGCCTTTGATTTCGGTGTCGCAACGGCTTTTGCCCAATCGAAGCGATTAGCGATCGCGACAAACCGCTTTTCGCTCGGCAAATAAGACATTTCGCCGGTTCGAAGAACAGCATCCTGCAGATGCGCCGAAAGAATGCCAAGGTCTTCGGCGTCCAATGCGATAAGTCTGAGATCGGGCATCGGTCTTGAACGTCTCCGCGAAATTCTCCAGCGCGGCAAAAGTGTTATCGAGTGGAACCGTCGCGCGCAACATCACCGGCCAAATGGAAGTCTCCGAGCACGGCAAACGCCGCCGATCGATTTCTTCGCCGTAATCGTCAACCCGACAGACGTTCGATTTGAGCACCGCAACGACTGAGCTTCTGCTCCAGTTGTTCGAAGCCTCGGTCGAGATGGTAAACGCGATTGATCATCGTATCGCCCTCGCCCGCAAGTCCCGCAATGACCAGCGATACCGATGCCCTCAGGTCTGTCGCCATGACCGGCGCGCCCTTCAGCGTCTTGACGCCTTTGATCGTCGCCGTATCACCATGAAGCTGAATGTCGGCGCCGAGGCGCGCAAGCTCCTGGACGTGCATGAAACGGTTCTCGAAAATCGTTTCGCGAATGACGCTTGTCCCTGATGCGCGCGTAAGAAGCGCCATTAGTTGCGCCTGCAGGTCGGTCGGAAAGCCCGGAAACGGCTGAGTTTCTATCGATACAGGGTCGATGGCGCCGCCATTGCGCATAACGCGAATGCCAGTGTCTGTTGCCTTGACCGTCGTGCCCGTCTCGGCAAGGACGTCGAGAGCGGATTTCAGATCATCTATCCGGCCACCTTCGAGCGTAACGTCGCCGCCCGTCGCCGCGACCGCCATGGCGAATGTCCCGGTTTCGATCCGATCGGGAAGGACGGTATGCACCGCGCCTTCGAGCCGGTCCCGGCCTTGGATACGCAATGTCGACGTTCCGATGCCTTCAACTTTGGCGCCCATTTTCGAAAGACAACGCGCGACGTCACCGATTTCGGGTTCTCTCGCGGCATTCTCGATGACGGTTTCGCCTTTTGCCAAAGCTGCCGCTAGCAGGACATTGTGCGTGGCGCCTACAGAGACTTTCGGAAATACGATGTGTGCGCCACGAAGGCCCTTTGGAGCACGCGCGATGACGTACCCCGCATCGATATCGATATCAGCACCAAGTTCCTTCAATCCCATCAAATGCATATCGACGGGTCGCGTGCCGATCGCGCAACCGCCCGGAAGCGAAACCTTCGCCTCACCCATGCGCGCAATCAGCGGACCCAGCACCCAAAAACTGGCGCGCATCCGCGAAACCATTTCGTAGGGTGCGGTCGTGTCAACAATGTCCCGGGCCGTCAGATGAAGGGTGTCGCCGAGGTGCATCGCCGGCCCCGGTCGCTTGCCGTCGACGGCGAGATCGACGCCGTGGTTGCGTAGAATACGGACCAATAAGTTGACGTCAGCGAGGTTCGGGACGTTCTTAAGTGTCAGTCGGTCCTCGGTCAGGAGGCTTGCGATCAGCAGCGGGAGAGCTGCATTCTTGGCGCCGGAAATTGGGATTGTGCCTCGGAGCGCCTGGCCACCGGTAACCCTGATCCGATCCATTGATGCCCGTTGTCTCCAATGAGGAGCAAAGCCTCGGCGCATCGCCGAGATTCGCTTCTTAGCCAGTGTGGCTGATTAACGGTTTCAGGGCAGCCCTCGCAAGCGCATTTTCCCAGGCAATCCGCGGATTCAGCTTCGTTCGGGGGATTCGTCGCTATTGGTGTGATCGCGGCCACTCGCCTGATTACGAGCCGCTTCCTTGCGACGCTTCAAATTGGCTCGAAGGTTCTCGGCAAGGCGCGCGGCGCGGGCGTCTTTTGGCGATACGCGGGCGGATTTTTCTTTTTGATGACGGTCAATCATGTGCAATTCGCAGGAAGCGGCGCGCGAAATCCTATTTCTGCGACCTCATTTCCGACCTTGGCTTTCCGTCTTGCCCCCCGTCAAGCCTTGTGGCAGTGTCCGGCCGCCTGCAGAGCAGGCACCGCGCGCGTCGGTTCATCGGCGCGTTTGCTTTTTCTTGGCGCCTGTTACCGGCGTCTCGTGACCATTCAGGCTGCCGTAGCTCAGTGGTAGAGCACTCCCTTGGTAAGGGAGAGGTCGAGAGTTCAATCCCCTCCGGCAGCACCAGTTTTTCAGCCTAAAAATTCTCGCTTCGTTGGACCATCGGCGGATATGGCCGAACGACGCGCGGGTACCTATATTCGGGGTATCCGCCGTCGATCCTTCGGCCAACCGAGACGCCTTCGACATGGCTCAGTCTTGGCACATTTCACGGCTAATTTCCGCGCCTTACCGCGCATGGCGTTTGGCTGGCGGTACTTCAAGAAAAGCTAGGAGAACACCCAGGCCCGATCGGGCGTCACTGAGCGGAAACCTGCCGCTCCATCGGGCGACATGCACCTTCTAATAAGGGGTTGTCTATGAACGTCTCAAGCATCTTGCAGGCTAAGGGGCCCGACCTCATGATGGTCAGGCCCACCGAAACCATCCAGAACGCCGCGATGAGGCTTCGCCTCAAAAGCGTTGGGGCATTGATCGTCAGCAATGATGGCGTCACGCTCGATGGGCTTATCACTGAGCGCGCCATTTCCGACGGCGTTGCCGTTCAT
>NZ_DASZTY010000019.1:0-29034 GCF_035548195.1 Hyphomicrobium sp. | reverse complement strand
CCACGTCTTCTGTGACTCGCCATGCACATCGAGAACGAAACGCCCGACGGGCATCGCCGAGTAGCGGCAATAGTCGATCAGTTCCGCCCATGTAGTATAACGCGTCTTCACGACGTCTTGGCGAAACGCTTTCAACAGATCGAGCGCGTGTTGCGGGCTGAGATCGCGCGCTGCCAATTCGAAGCGCAGGGGCAAGGCATCGGCGGCCGCCTCGGATTTCCCGAGAAGCGTATCTTCCAA
Source organism: Hyphomicrobium sp. (assembly GCF_035548195.1). Lineage (GTDB taxonomy): Bacteria > Pseudomonadota > Alphaproteobacteria > Rhizobiales > Hyphomicrobiaceae > Hyphomicrobium_B. The sequence goes on along the minus strand of NZ_DASZTY010000019.1, from coordinate 28,794 downwards.
CGCATCGAGGATCGCGAGCTTCGATGAAGGATCGAGGTCCGCATTATCGGCCGCATCATCAGCCGCGCGTGCGAAGCGATAGAACGCAAGGATCGGCGCCCGATAACGCGGCGCGATGATCCGCGACGCGACAGGAAAATTCTCGTCGTGCTCAGATTTTCCGGACTTATACGCAGTATCGACAGTCATTGCTTTCCTGCTTGCGCCTGCACGCGGCCCTTCCAGAGGCCGCCGCGTCCGGCACCATGCTGATACGCCGAATCTAGCGTAAAGCCTAAGTAGACCGCTGCAATAAGCGGCAGAGCCAGTCCCCAAAGTGGGGAACGGTGGTAAAACCGCAACGTCGGCTGAAACGAGAGCACCATGAGGCCATACGCGGCCGCCGCAAATAGGCTCGCTGGATAGCTCGCGGTGAGGATTAGAACCGGCGGAGCGAGGTAGAGCAGGCTCATGCCGAACACCGTTCCTGCGAGCAGCCACGGCGAATAACGAAGCTGGGCATAGGCAGAGCGCGCAACCATCCGGCGAATATCTTCAACCTTAGGATACAGCCGCAGGCTAAGGACGCGCTCCGACATCCCGAGCCAGATCGAACCCTGCCCCTTCATGACTTTCGCCAACGTACAATCGTCGATCAGCGCGCCGCGGATAGCTCGAATGCCACCGGCACGTTCGAGAGCCGCGCGCTCGATCAACATGCACCCGCCCGCTGCTGCAGCCGTCGCGGCGTTCGGCCGATTTGCCCGGTCAAACGGATAGAGCATCTTGAAGAAAAACACGAACGCCGGGATCAGCGCACGCTCGGCGAAGCTCACGCAGTTGAGCTTCGCCATGACGGAGGTCAGCACGCGCTGCTCGGACACCGACCGCGCAACCAATGATCGGAGCACATCGGGCTCATAGCCAATATCCGCATCGGTCAGCAGCAGATAACGCGGCGGATTTATGACCGCGCACGCCGCCGCGATGCCCTGCTCCATAGCCCAGACTTTTCCAGTCCAGCCCGATGGAAGCGCCTGCCCCGAAACGATCGTGATATTGCGGCCGGCCTCCTCAGCGAGACGGCGTGCCACTTCGGCCGTCCCATCACTACTCTGATCATCGACAAGCACGATTGAAAATTCGCCGGGATATGTCTGCGCGGCAAGTGACGAGAGCGATTGCGGTAGCATATCCGCCTCATTCCGCGCCGGAACGACGGCAACGACGCCCGGCCATTTCCGCGAGGGATCGTCGCCGGATGAATGATAATCTTCCTCCCGCTCCCGCGTTAGCCAAAAGCCGCCATGCATCAGAACGAGATAGAGCCACGCGAGAAACCCCAATCCCGCCAGGATATCCGTAACGCTCATCGCAAATATCCGGATTGCCCGAACCAACGATAGGCGTCGGCAAGTGCGTCGACTGCTGGTCGGAAACGATACGATAATTCTCGCGCCGACTTCGCCGATGAGAAGAACATCTTGTATTGCGCCATCCGAAGCCCGTCGACGGTCGCAAACGGCTCACGACCTGTGACCCGTGCCATGGCTTCGGCACCGTAGGCGATCGGATAAACGAGCTGACGCGGCAAACGCATCGTCGGCGCCCGGCGGCCCGCAAGCCGCGCGATCTCTCCCAGCATTTGCCCAAGCGTCATGTCTTCGCCGCCAAGGATATAGCGCTCTCCGATCCGCCCGCGTTGCAGAGCCTGCAGGTGTCCTTCGGCGACGTCATCGACGTGCACGAGATTGAGGCCCGTATCGACATACGCCGGCATACGTCCGCAGGCAGCTTCCACGACGATCCGTCCTGTGGGAGTTGGCCGAATATCGCGCGGACCGATCGGTGTAGACGGATTAACAGTAACGGCCGGAAGACCGGTCTCAACGACCATGTGCTCGACCATACGTTCGGCCATAACCTTGCTTTTCTTGTAGGCGCCAATGGCGTCCGCTTCTCTGAGCGGCGCAGTCTCATCCACGGGCGTTCCGTCATTCGAAGGGTGCAGCGTCGCGACGCTCGACGTATAGACGATCCGCTCGACCCCAGCATCAAGGGCGGCAGCCATCACGTTTCGCGTGCCTTCGACATTTGTCGCTATGATTTCGGCCGGATCCGGCGCCCAAAGCCGATAGTCGGCCGCGACATGAAAGACATAACGCACGCCTTTCATTGCCTTCAGAAACGCAGACCTATCGCGAATATCTCCCTCGACGACATCGACATCGAGCCCACTAATGTTCGCGCGATTGCTGCTGCGCCGGACCAACGCCCGCACGGCCATTCCTTCGCGGAGCAAACGCCGCGCGACTGCCGAGCCGACAAAGCCCGACACGCCCGTCACGAACGCGATGTCCTTTTGAGACACGCCATCCCCCCGATGCTTCGGCTTCTCGCAACCAAGCCACCGAAACTTGAATCGCTTCTTCGGCGATCATCCCCTGTAGGTAATTCGCCAGACTCGCCCCGCCGCATCGTCGGCAATGTAAAGCGACCCGTCGGGACCGACGGCGAGACCTGTCGGTCGATGTTCGACGCCATCCTTACCGGAGCGGAACCCGTCTGCAAATACGATGTATTTGCCCGAGGCTTTGCCGTCCGCCAACGGCTGGAAAACAACGTTATATCCACTCTGTGGACCGAACGACCGGTTCCACGAACCGTGAAAAGCGATGAACGCACCGCCGCGATACGACTTAGGAAACTGCGTCCCATCATAGATCGCGACGTCGTTCGGCGCCCAGTGTCCCGGAAATGCAGCAATCGGCGGCAGCTTGTCCGCACATTGCCCGACGGCTTTTCCGCCATCGCCACCATATTCGGGCGCCAAAACGAGCTTCCCCTGCTCGCCGTCGAAATAGCAGTAAGGCCAGCCGTAGTCGCCACCCTCTTTCAGAAGGACCAATTCCTCCGCAGGCAATTCGGACCCCTGCTGTGAATTGTAGAGCGTCGGCCAATTTTCGTAGAGCTGATCGCGTCCGTGCTGTGTTGCATAACGTCGGCCATCCGACGCGATCGCGATACCGACAGCGTTGCGCAGCCCGGTCGCAAAGCGCTCGTTCTCCGAAAATGTCTGATCCGTCTTATTCGCGTCGTAGCGCCAAATTCCGCCGCGCGTTTTCAATTCCTCGCACGGATTGATCCCGGGCGATTCCTTCGTCCGGTCGTGCTCCTGGCATGAGTTTGTCGCGGAGCCCAAATCGACAAATAGGTTTCCTTGCCCGTCAATCGCGAAAGTGCGTGCCGTGTGATTGCCGGTGATCGGCAGATCCTTGACGACGACCTCGGGCGTTCCTTTCAGCGCGATCTCACCGTCCTTGCGCGGATAGCGAATGATGCTGCCGCGGCTTTCGAGATAGAGCCAATCTTTATAGAGCGCGATTCCCGTGCCACCCGGAACGTCTCCGCCAAAGCGCACGACAATGTCGGCCTTCCCGTCGCCGTTCGTATCTTTTAGTCCGACGACCGGGCCCTCACCGCCGCCCCCATGGCGAATGGCAGCATTCAGATAAACAGTGCCATCGGCTGCAACCGCGATATGGCGCGGTGCACCCTCAACATCGGCGAAGACCGTGGCGCAGAACCCCTTCGGCAGGATAAGCCCGCCGTTATCGGCAGGACACAATTCCTGCGATGCCTGGTCTGCCGACGCAACCGAGATACATCCCAACGAACACGCGATTGCCACGGCAACGCCAACGATCGTCTTTGCACTCATGTCCTGTCCTTTTGAAACGCACACGCAATTGCGCCAGACTTCTGTGAAATAGATAGTGGACCGGCAATATTACACTCTGCCGGAAAGACCAAAGTCGATGCTTAGCGCGGCCAGGCATTGAGCGCCATGTCCACCACGCGCAACAGATCATCGCGTAACGCGCCGCCAGCCGCCTGTACCGACATGCCTTGCGCAATCGTGGAAATAAAGCGGGCGAGCGCCGCAGGATCCGCATCCAGAACAAGGTCGCCCTCGGCCTTTGCACGTTCGAAACGCTGGCAAAGATCCTGCTCCGCCTGCAGGCGCCGCTTACACAACTCCTGTTTGATCGATTCAGCGGCCTCCCCGCACGTCAATGCGCCTTGAACCGATAAGCATCCGCGCGGATGTGAAGGATCCGTCAGATAGATCGCTACGTTCCGAAGCAATTTTTCTGCAACCGCCCGCGCCGTCTGCTCTCCAAGCGCCTCGCGTGTGGCGGCGCCTGGACCTTTCTCGAAGTAGCGATCCAGCGCCCGGCGGAAAAGGTCTTCCTTGTTGCCGAAAGCCGCATAAAGACTGGGGCGATTTATGCCCATCGCGTCAGTCAAATCCGCGAGCGATGCGCCTTCGTACCCGTGCCGCCAAAAAACGTGCAGCGCTCTATCGAGTGCGGTATCGGCATCGAATTCTCTCGGACGGCCCTTCGGCGCCTGCACGGCATTTTTCCCGGTCATCGCACGTTCAGATTCAAACCTATACATTTGCATACTCATCGATACAAATATTCGTTGACAGGCGCGACGTCTCGACGATAGCGTACCTATCGGTACAAATATATAGCAGAGCGGGGTGCACGATGAAAGCCTCATTTCCGAGCCCGGCAATGGTCCTTAAGGGATTGAAGGTCTGGATGACCGGACACCGGCCAGAGGACGCCGTCGATGCTCCCGAGATGACAGTCGTACGTGCTTGCGGCCGCGTCATTCCCGTGGAGGACTCCGAATTTAGCGAGCGGCGTAAATTCGCCGTCCGTGCTGACCGGTGGCCACCGGGACCGAGCATGGATAATTTCTCCTGAGCAGTTCCAACCTAGACGAACGAGCATAACTGAGAGATCCGCACCGACCTGCGGATCTCCTTTTTTCAGTCGGCGAAGCGTCCTCTGCCGCGACGTTGACAGCCGCTGCCGACGCTGCGATGCGGGAGCCCGTCAATGCCAGCACGCACCCCGAGCAGGTTGATGAATCCCGTGATTTCCATCGCAGACGTCTCGAAAACCTATGCTTCGGGGTTCAAGGCTCTGAAGAATATCAATCTTGACATCCAGCAGGGTGAAATTTTTGCACTGCTCGGACCCAACGGCGCCGGTAAGACGACGCTGATCAGCATCGTCTGCGGCATCGTGAATGCGAGCTTAGGTACCGTAACCGTGGACGGCAAGGATATCGTTCGCGATTACCGCGCCGTGCGCGGGATGATCGGCCTCGTTCCGCAAGAGCTTTCGACCGACATGTTCGAAACGCCGTGGGCGACCGTCAATTTCAGCCGCGGCCTCTTCGGCAAGAAGCGTGACCACGCCTTCGTCGAAAAAGTTTTGAAAGATCTCTCTCTTTGGGAAAAGAAGGACAGCCGCATCATGACGCTCTCCGGCGGCATGAAGCGACGATTGCTCATCGCAAAGGCCCTGGCCCACGAGCCGCGTGTCCTATTCCTCGACGAGCCGACCGCCGGCGTCGATGTCGAACTGCGCCGGGAGATGTGGGACATCGTTCGCACGCTGCGAGCTTCTGGGGTCACCATCATCCTGACGACCCACTACATTGAAGAGGCCGAAGAGATGGCCGATCGCGTCGGCGTCATCGCCAAGGGCGAGATTATTCTTGTCGAAGAAAAAGCCGAGCTGATGCGCAAGCTCGGTAAGAAGCAGCTCGTGCTTCAACTGCACGAAGCTTTGGATGCAATCCCATCCGGGCTTGCAGTCTACGATTTGCAGATCTCCAACGACGGGCATGAATTGATCTACACATACGATACGCAAGCCGAGCGGACGGGAATCACTGCCCTCCTGAACGACATGCGCACGGCAGGCGTCGCCTTCAAAGACCTGAGCACCACGCAAAGCTCGCTTGAAGACATCTTCGTCGATCTCGTGAGGAAAGCATGAACATCGAAGCAGTCCGCGCCATTTACGGCTTCGAAATGTCTCGCTGGGGGCGCACCTTGATGCAGAGCATCGTATCGCCGGTGCTCTCGACGTGCCTTTATTTTATCGTCTTCGGCTCCGCCATCGGCTCGCGCATCTCGCAGGTGGACGGCATCGACTATGGCGCTTTCATCGTCCCGGGACTCGTCATGATGCTGCTCCTGACGCAGAGCACGCTCAATGCTTCGTTCGGCATATATTTCCCGCGCTTCACCGGCACGATCTACGAGCATCTGTCCGCGCCGGTCTCGCCGTTTGAAATTGTGCTCGGCTACGTCGGCGCGGCGGCAACGAAATCAATTATCCTCGGCTTGCTCGTGCTCTTGACCGCAAGCCTTTTCGTCAAGCTTCACATTGCACACCCGTTCTGGATGGTCGCATTCCTGCTGCTGACCGCGATCACATTCAGTATGCTGGGCTTCATCATCGGCATCTGGGCCGACGGTTTCGAAAAGTTGCAGATCATTCCATTGCTCGTGATAACGCCGCTGACGTTCCTCGGCGGCACGTTCTATTCGATAAAGATGCTGCCACCGTTTTGGCAGAAAGTGACGCTGCTCAATCCGGTCGTCTACTTGATCAGCGGCTTCCGCTGGAGCTTCTTTGAAATTTCTGACGTCAACGTGGGCGTCAGCTTGCTGATGACATTCGTGTTTCTGGCGATCTGCATGGCTATAGCCTGGTGGATCTTCCGCACCGGCTACCGTCTTAAGGCTTAGAAGACGCCGCAAACATCGACAGACGTCATCCCGACGTAGGCCGGGATCTATCCCGGCTTCGGCACAGCGACTCGTCGATCGATTGCGATTTATCCGCGTTGCTCAGCCCTTGAGATACCAACCCCACGGCTCGCGCGTCGCATAGGTCGTGATCTGCTTTGGTTCGAGGAAATTATTCAACCCCCACGTCCCCAGCTCTCGCCCGACGCCGCTTTTCTTGATCCCGCCCCATGGCGTTTCGAGAAAATTCGGCTGCGAGCAATTGATCCAAACGACGCCGGCCTCGAACGCGTCGGCAACGCGCTGCGCACGCTCCAGATCACCCGACATGACAGCGGCCGCCAATCCGAACTCGCTGTTGTTGGCAAGTGCAATAGCTTCATCTTCCGTTCGAAATGTTTTGACGCTCAGCACCGGCCCGAATATCTCCTCGCGCCAGATGCGCGCCGTCTCGGGAACATCCGCAAAGATCGTCGGTTCGACAAAATAACCGGTATTGAGATGCGGCGGCCGCCGTCCGCCACAAACGAGCTTCGCTTCCCGTTTTCCGATCTCGATATACTGAAAAACCTTGTCATATTGCATCTTGCTGACGAGCGGCCCAAGCAGCACGCCCGGTGCCATACCGTCCCCGATCGTGATCTTCTTGGCTTCCTCGGCGAGACGATCCACAATCCGCGACGCGATCGTCTCTTGCACGATCATTCGCGAAGTCGCACTGCAGACCTGTCCCTGATTCCAGAAAATACCGAACATCACCCATTCGGCCACCTGATCGATATCGGCGTCGTCGAAAACGACGATCGGCGACTTGCCGCCGAGCTCTAGGCTAATGCTCTTTACGTCCCGAGCAGCAGCCGAAGCGACGGAAATTCCCGTCGGCACCGACCCGGTAAACGCCAGCTTGCCAACATCGGGATGGGCCGCGAGCCGCGCACCAGCCTCGGAACCCAAACCCGTCACGACATTTAGCACACCCGGAGGTAACCCTACGTCGGCTGCAATCTGTGCAAGTTCCAGCGCCGTGAGCGGCGTATATTCCGACGGCTTCAGAACCACAGCACAGCCCGCCGCAATCGCGGGCGCGACCTTCCACGCGGCCATCAGCAACGGATAGTTCCACGGAACGATAAGCCCTGCCACCCCTGCGGGCATATAACGAACGCGCGATTGAAAGCGCGCGTCCGGCACCACGATTATCTCGCCCTGGCGCCCATCAAGCTGCTCCGCATAATCAGCATAGAGATTGAAGCAGTATGCGGCATCGGCAATGTCCCAGAGTGCTTCGGGCAGCGGCTTGCCGTTATCTTTGACCTCGAGTTCCGCAAGAAACTGCTTCTTCTCTTCGATCCCCGAAGCAATGGCGCGAAGGAATTCGGCTCGCGCTTTGCCGGTCGTCCGCCGCCAAGGTCTTTGCACAGCAGACTTCGCTGCCGCGACGGCTGCGTCGATATCCTTTGCGCCCCCAGCAGAACATGTTTCAAAAACCTGCTCGGTCGCCGGATTGATCACGTTCAGAACGCCGCCGTCGATCGGATCGCACCAATGTCCGTTAATGAAAAGCTGCCGTACCATCCAATCACTCAGCCGACGCGAGCACGTCCGAAAACGCGTCGAGGAACATATCCGCATGCTCGCGGCTGAAACAAAGCGGCGGCCGGATCTTTAGGACATTTCCGTGCTTCCCCGCGGTGCCAATCAGGATGTTGCGTTGGCGAAGAGCATTGACCATCGCCTCCGCAGCACCCCGGTCCGGTTCACGCGAGGTTCTGTCTTTGACGATCTCGACGCCCGTATAAAGCCCGGCCCCGCGCACGTCTCCGACCTGATTGCGTGACGATGAAAGAATTCGCAGTTCCGAACGGAAGTACGCGCCGATTTCGAACGCGTTCATTTGCAAACCTTCCGACTCGAGGACGTCCAGAACTGCGAGTCCCGCAGCCGCAGCAACCGGATTTCCGCCGAATGTATTGAAATAGCCGGAACTCGATCCGAACTTGGTCAACAATGCCGGCTTGACGGCCACGCCGCCCATGGGAAACCCATTACCCATCGGCTTGCCCATCACGACCATGTCCGGCACGACGTCGTGACGGTCAAAGCCCCACATCTTTTCGCCTATTCGGCCAAAGCCAGGCTGCACTTCATCGGCAATATAGAGGCCGCCAGCGTCCCGGACTGCCCCAACAGCCTCCGAAAGAAAGCCCGACTCGCCCGGAAACACGCCGTCGCTCGAAAAAATGCTGTCTGCAATGAATCCGGCGAACCGTATATTTTTCTCGTGCATCCTGGCTATTGCTGCGCGCACGGCCTCTTTGAGCCTCCGGGCCGCCTCGCCCGCCGGCAGACGGTAGGTGTCGGGCGCAGGCACAGGAAAGACATAAGGCGGACGCGGTTCCGGACTAGCCGACGACGGCGAAATTTCCGTCACCGCCGATGTATTGCCATGATAGGCATTTTCCGTGACGATAAACCCCGTCCCCCCGGTCACGACCCGGGCGATGCGTAGAGCCAGATCGGCGCTCTCGCTGCCAGTGCACGTAAACACGATGTTGGAAACCGCATCGGGCATCGTTGCAAGAAGGCGTTCGGCATAGGCGTAAATGTTGTCGTAGAGATATCGCGTGTGAACATTAAGCGTCGCGATCTGCTTCGACACGGCTTCAACGACCCGCGGGTGACAGTGCCCCACCGATGGCACGTTATTATAGGCATCGAGATAGCGCGAGCCATCTGCATCGTAGAGCCAAACGCCCTCGCCCTTCACCAGATTGAGTGGCCGCTCATAAAATAACATTGATGTCGGTCCAAAGGTCTGGCGACGGCGTTTGACAAGGCTCTGCACCGCCGGATCGAGTTGATCCGCCGTTCCCATGTCGAAGGCATTGAGTTCCAGAATTTTTCGCGTTGCGTCCATGACGTTCTCTGACGATCGGCATCGGCACCGAATCCGGTTTCAGAATATATATAGGCGCCACACGAAGAGGGCTTGACCGTGACTGGCCGCGCCTGTTCAGTTCTTATGCAACTGGCGGCAAAGATCGCGTCAACTCTGAACGGATCAGGGTCAAATCCAAAGAATGCCCATGGCATAGAATAGTAAGTTGCGCCCCAGTTATGCTTTTCATCGAAAGTTATTATGATGGCTGAAGAAACCCGCCCTCGCGCCAATCGCTGGAAGCGATTTTCGGACTGGGACGACCGTCCGCTCCGGCTCGACCAATTTGCCGTTGAAGACCCCGACAACGGATTTGCTGCGTTTAAGAGTCCGCATGACCCAAAGCCGGGCTTCGCGATCGAAGCGGGACGTATAGCATCGATGGACGGCGCCCTTGCGCGCGACTTCGATATGATCGACGTTTTTATTGCACGCTATCACCTCGACCCGGAAGTCGTCCCTGAAGCAATGGGAATGCCATCGGCCGATATCGCGCGAATGCTCGTCGATATGAACGTCCCGCGAGCCGAGCTCGTGCGGCTCGCACATGGAATGACCCCCGCCAAACTCGCCGATGTCGTCTCGCAACTGTCTTCGCTCGAAATTGCATTCGCCTACGGCAAAATGCGCGCGCGCAAGACGCCGGGCAATCAGGCACACGTCACGAACGCCAAGGACGATCCTCTACAGATGGCCGCCGATGCAGCTACCGCCGTTGCTTTCGGCTTCGACGAAATCGAAACAACAATGCGCGTTGCGCGCAACGCCTGGTCGAACGCCGTCGCCTGCGCGGTCGGTGCTTCGGTCGGACGCTGGGGAACGCTCTTTCAATGCTCCAGCGAGGAAGCCGAGGAACTGAAGATCGGCATGGCCGGATTCACCTCCTACGCCGAAACAGTTTCAGTCTACGGCACCGAGAAAAGCTTCCTCGACGGCGACGATACACCCTGGTCGAAGGCGTTTCTGGCTGCCGCTTATGCCTCGCGCGGCATCAAGATGCGATGCACGTCGGGCGCTGGCTCCGAGTTGCTGATGGGCTTTCACGATCGCAAGTCGCTGCTTTATCTTGAAGCTCGCTGCCTTTGCTTGCAGCGCGCCATGGGCGTCCAGGGCACCCAGAACGGCGGCATCGACGGCGCACCGGTGACTTGCACGGTTCCAGGCGGCATGCGCGAGCTGATGGCAGAAAACCTCATTGCCGTATGGCTCGATCTCGAATGCGCGTCCGGCAACGACGCCCGCGCGACCGAATCCGAAATTCGTGTCGGCGCAAAGATCCTCCCTTACTTAATTGCGGGATCGGATCTTATCTGCTCCGGCTTCGGTTCAATCCTAAAGTACGATAACTCCTTCAACGCTTCGCTGCTGAATGGCGAAGAACTGGAGGACTATCTCGTTCTGCAACGCGACTTCGAATCCGACGGCGGCCTGACGCCGGTCAGCGAAACACGCGTGATGGACCTCCGAGCCCGCGCCGTCGATGCAGTCAGCGCCGTCCTCGTTGAACTCGGCCTTGCTGAACCGACGATCGATATGAAGCAAAGCGTCATCGCGGCATCCGGCTCCGACGAGACCCGGACTTTCTCCGGCCGCGAAGTCGGGCGTATCAGCGAAACCATAAAAGATCGCAATATCACCGTCATCGAAGTCATCAAGGCGCTTGCGAAACGCGGCTTCGAAGAGGAAGCACAAAACTTGCTGAATCTCGTCCGCCTGCGCATCTCGGGAGATTATTTGCAAACGTCCGCTGTTGTCCGGGATGGTCGCGTCGTTAGTGCTGTCAACGACCCAAACAACTACCAAGGCCCGGGCACCGGCTATCGTCTCAGCGAAGCGCGACGCGAACAGATCGTGGGAATTCGGGACGTTCTGACCCGCCCGGAGGTGCTTCGCGTCGAATCCAACTATCGCTCTGCGGAATCGAGCCGCATTCTCTACAGTACGCTCGGCCCAGCACAACCGACGAAGAACGGCCGCGATGTCGTGATCGGGATCAGCCCCGCATTTGGTGTCAAACTCTTTCAGACTGTAGCAGGCCATCCGCTCTCCGCCGTCTTACGCGCGCTGATAGCCGGAATCGCAGAGGGCGGCTGCACCGCGCGCGTCGTGCGCATGCGGCACACGGCGGACACATCCTTCCTGGGGCTGAGCGCCGCGCGCCTAGCAGGTTCGGGGGTCGGCGTCGGTATCCAAGCTAAAGGCACCGCGGTCATTCACCAGAAGGATCGGCTGCCGCACAACAACCTCGAACTTTTCTCGAACTCACCGATCACCAAACTCGACCACTATCAGCGCATGGGCTTCAACGCGGCTGCCTACGCATTGGGCGAATTGCCGGAACCCGTCATCGTGCCGACGCGCGGCGAAGCGATGGGGTCGCGCTACCATGCCCGTGTCTCGTTGATATACGCCATCGAGACCGAAATGACGGCCGAAGGCGCCGAGCCCGAAGAAATCGATGTCGCGTTTCTGGGAGCCGCCGCATGAGCAAAGATCATCTTTCGGCCGCGGACTATCCGCTCGCTGAAAAGCGGCCCGACGTTGTGCGAACGAAGGCAGGCAAAAGCATCGAGGACATTACACTCGACGGCGTGCTCTCCGGGCAAATAACGCTCGAAGATTTGCGCATCACGAGTACCGCGCTCCGACAGCAGGCGGAAATCGCCCGCGCAGCCGGCCGTCCGACCTTGGCTCAGAATTTTGAACGCGGCGCCGAACTCGTCGACGTCCCCCAAGATGTGATCATGCGGACTTACGAATTGCTACGTCCCGGGCGCGCCAACTCCAAGACTGAGCTGCTAACGGCCGCCAAAGAACTGCGCGAAGCATACGGCGCCGCCGCCATCGCGAGCTTTATTGAGGAAGCCGCCGAAGTTTACGAACGTCGCGCACTCTTCAAACGCCGTTACTAAAGAGGGAAGCATGAGCTGGAAAACCGCGTTTCGTTCTTTTTACTACGACGGTGCGCCCGAACCCGATGATCCCGATCTCGCAAAGCAACACACAGCTCTCCTCGTCATTGACGTTCAGAACACCTATTTAGAACGCCCAGACCGTGCTTCGTTGACGGCAGAAGAACAACAACGCTACGACGCGTGGACTCCATTTCACGATCGCATGCGCCATATCGTTCTGCCCCGAACGCAAGATCTATTGGCCATATTCAGAAAAAACGAGATTGAATGCCTGTTCGCACGCATCGCTTGCCACACCAAGGACGGCCGCGACCGCTCGCTATCGCAAAAGATGCCCGGCTGGAACAACCTTCTGCTCCCGAAAGACGAGCAAGCCTCCCAAATCGTCCCGGAGCTGGCACCTGTAGGGGATGAAATCGTGGTCACGAAGACCACCGACAGCGCCCTCACCGGGAGCAACCTGCGGCTGATCCTGACCAACCTTGGGATCAAAACCGTGGTCTGCTGCGGAATTTTCACCGACCAGTGCGTGTCCTCAACCGTCCGAAGCCTGGCGGACGAAAGCTTTAACGTGGTCGTGGTGGAAGATTGCTGCGCCGCCGGATCAGACGATCTTCATCGCAAGGAGCTTGAAATCATCAACATGATCTATTGTCATGTGATGTCGAGCGCTGAACTAAAGCAACTCATGGGATTAGGCTGACCCAGGTCAAGTTTTGACAGTACAATGTCAAAGCCTTGCGGGTGGTCCGCATATACGCTCAACGTAAAATAAGAGTGCTGGTACCGGGGTCTGACTTGCCCGGGCAACAGCAATACGATGTCCGCAATATGTGATTATCGATCAACTGAACTCCAGGGGGAGTAGCCAACGTGACGTCACCGACTGCCAGCGCCCTAGAGGCCCAAGAAAGTTTCGATATCAGCAAAGATCAATCGGTCGAGAAACTTCACGCAAAGGCCGTCGGGCTCATTGGCGTCTTGTTCTTGACCGTCACCGGGGCCGCGCCGGAATCGGCGATGCTCGGCAATGTGCCGTTCGCCGCCGGATTCGGTAACAGCATTTATGTCCCCGCAGCCTTTCTGCTTGCCACCATCGTCCTGACCATCTTTTCGGTCGCCTATGCTGCCATGGCGAGCAAGGTATCGTCAGTCGGCGGCTTCTATTCATATATCAGCATGGGCCTCGGACGCGATGTCGGAATGGCCGCGGGATTTGCATCGCTCGCATCGTATAGCGTTTTTGAAGCATCGCTCACCGGGCTGTTTTCATTCTTCGGCAACGCCTGGCTACAATCGCACCTCGGAATCAATGTGCCGTGGATCTGGCTTGCGCTCTTCATGATCCTGCTGACATCGATCCTGAGCTATCAGGACGTGCAGATTTCCGCCAAGATTCTCGGAGTCGCGCTCGTCCTGGAAGTCGTCATGCTTCTGATCTTCGATGCCGGCATCCTATTGGCGAAGGGCGGTACCAACTTCAACCTCGAAAGCCTGAACATCGCCAACGTCATGACACCTGTCGCGGCGCAAAAGGTAGGCCCCGTCGACATTGCGGCAGGGGCTGCGGCGGTCGGCGTCTTCATGGCGTTCTGGTCTTGGGTCGGATTTGAAATGGCGCCGAACTACGCCGAAGAATCGCGAGACCCCAAACGCATCATTCCGCTTTCACTTTACATTTCGGTTATCGGACTTGGACTATTCTATATTTTCACGAGCTGGTGTGCGGTTTCCGCTTACCCGACCGAAGGCGACATGCTCGCGAAAGCCGTCGGCGATTCCGGCAACTTCTTCCTCGCGCCGTTGGAACAGCACGTCGGCAAATGGGCCGTCGAGGCAATGGCGTTGCTCATCCTGACGAGTTCATTCGCGTGCGGGATGGCGTTCCACAACACGGCGGCTAGATATATGTACTCGCTAGGCCGCGAGGGCGTACTGCCAGGCTTTCTCGGACGGACACACCCGACGCACAAAAGCCCGCACGTGGCATCGACGCTCCAGTCTGTTCTTGCGGCCGTATGGGTCGGACTGTTTGCATACTTCCTCGGCACCAACGATCCAAACGCGCAAGCCTACGCTACCGTCTACACGATGCTCGCAATTCTCGGCACGATGCTGCTGCTAATCCTGCAGGCCGTCGTTTCGATCGCCATCATCGCATACTTTCGTGCGAACCACCCCGGTGAGGCTGGGATTTTCGCATCTCTGATCGCACCTATCATCGCTTTCGTCTCGCAGGTTTACCTGGTCTATCTGCTGGTGCAGAACCTCGAAACGTTCGGCGGCACAGGAAGCTTCGGCAGCCGGATTCCCTGGATCGCATTCACGATTTTGGCGATCGGTCTGATATGGGGCCTTGTATTGCGCTTCGTTTCACCGACCGCTCACGCCAGAATCGGCAGGCTCGTCCTGAACGACGAATAGCGCTGTCACGATACGTCAGGAATAAACCGGCGGATGCCTGTCATGGGCGTCCGCCATTCCACAACGAGGCTCCGCACAAGTGAGGAGAGAAAGCCAATGCTGACTTCAATTGCTGGCCGCTCGGTCATCGTCACCGGTGCAAGCAAAGGCATAGGCAAAGGCATCGCAGGCGTCTTTGCGAAAAACGGCGCCAAAGTCATGGTCGTCTCGCGGCACCTGGAAGAGGCCGAGGCGACCGCGGAAGAATTTCGCCGCGAAGGCGGCACCGCCAAGGGTTTCGCTGCCGACGTCACCCAGATGGGAGACATGCAGATGCTCGCCGACGCCGCAGCGAACGCACATGGCGGCATAGATATCCTATGTGCCAACGCTGGCATTTTCCCGCAGATGAAAATCGAGGAACTGTCGCCTGAGGATTGGGATTTCGTCAGCGCGACGAATTTGAAGGGCACATTCTTGCCGATCAAAGCCTGCCTTCCCCATCTGAAGAAATCTGATCAGGGGCGCATCGTCATCACATCGTCGATCACTGGGCCAATAACCGGCTTTCCCGGTTGGTCGCATTATGGTGCAACGAAAGCCGGCCAACTCGGCTTCATGCGCACGGCGTGCATCGAGCTGGCCAAATATGGCATCACCGTCAATGCTGTCCTCCCGGGAAATATCGCGACCGAGGGACTGGCAGAACTCGGCGCCGAATATGAGCAATCTATGGCCGCATCAATTCCGCTCAAGAAACTCGGAACGGTTCAGGATATCGGCTACGCCGCACTCTTCCTCGCATCGAAGGAAGCGGGGTACATAACGGGCCAAACGATCATCGTTGATGGCGGACAGATCCTGCCCGAAAGCATGGACGCTCTAGCCCAAGCCTAACACTGCGAAATTAAACACGCACACTGACAAGCTGCGCCCGAAGTGCTCGTGGCGACAAGCCGGTCCACCGGCGCACGGCGCGGCTGAATGCCGAAAGCTCGGAATATCCGACAAGGAACGCAATTTCGGAAAACGACAACTGCCGTTGCCGAATGTAGGAAAGCGCGAGATCACGCCGCGTATTTTCAACCAGCGCACTATAGCTCAGGCCATCGTAGTGCAACTCGCGTTGTATGGCGCTCAAGGGCATTCTCAATTCGGCTGCGACGGCTTCAATCGGCGGGAAGCCTTCCGGCAACCGCGCACGCACAGCCGTCCGTACGCGATCGGCGACGGTGAACCGAACGTCATTGCGTTGCGAAAGCCGCTGAAGGCAGAGCCGCATAGCGGACATCAGGCGCGGATCGGCGCCCGGCATCGCGAATTTTAATACCTGCGGACGAAAGATAATGGCGTTCGTCGGCTGCGAAAAAAATGCCTGCGCCGCAAAAGCACGCTCATGTTCGCGCCAAGCCTCGGGCTTCGGATGCTCGAAATGGACTTCTTCTGGCGCCCAGCTATGCCCCAGCGCATCACGGATAACATTCAAGAACATGCCGAGCGAAAGCTCGGCATCCTGACGACGTTCGACGATCTGCGGGGCGTCAATCCGGTATTCCAGCCGGACCAAACCGTCGGCCGTTTTGACGAGCGCCATCGACGATGATTGTTGATGCAATGGAAAAAGTTCGACGAGCGTT
The DNA here is from genome assembly GCF_035548195.1 of Hyphomicrobium sp. Lineage (GTDB taxonomy): Bacteria > Pseudomonadota > Alphaproteobacteria > Rhizobiales > Hyphomicrobiaceae > Hyphomicrobium_B. The sequence continues at coordinate 12,297 of NZ_DASZTY010000019.1, read as the reverse complement.
TCGAGCGCCGCCCCGAGAGTAGGAGCCGACAGCGCCGCATATCCCCATAATCCGAGATCCCTCGGATCAAAGCTGTTACCAAACCAAAGTCCGAAGTTATCGTTCTGTGTCTGCCGCGCGCTTTCCTCGAAGAGCCGGCAATAAGCATCGAGGCTCAACTGCAACGTCGGAGACCCCGCCATCTCAGGCGAGATACCTGCGTGGCCGAAGATCCGATCGACATCGCCTTTATAGCGTTCGATACTGGTGACGATACCCGTCGCAGCCGATGCAAGGACGGAAGGCCCCGCATCCCGCCCGGTACATTCGCCAGCGTTCGCAGCTGTTATGTTAGTTACGCCGACTCCCATGGAATATCCTGGTGAGTAGCTACGACCATATGAAGTAAAAAAAGCTAGCAGAAGCGCGAGACTGGTCAAGCCATGAGCGCGATGAATAAATCGACAATCGATAACGCAACTGCACAATCGCCGTGCAGAACTATCCCAAAAACCGCTGGAAAAGACCGCGTTTTTGGGTAGGTGCGGCAGCCTTCAGGGACGCCTCGCCAAAACGCGAAAGATAGTGCTCACAAAGCGGAATCGTTGCTTGCGTGTATGCGACCCCCATGGACTGCGCGAGCTCCGTCTCCGAATGCGACCCGATCCACGCAACGAGCAGGAGGCGGCGCAACATAACGAAAGTCTCGATCTCGTTTTCATCTTCGACGCTCAACGTGCCGACCCGGCGATAGCCGCGCACCCACGCCTTGAGCAATTCCGGTACTTCAGGCGCCTGTTCGAAAAACGAAACCGTCGTTGCGCAGTCATAGAGCAGCCACGAAAAACCGCAGTCGTCGAAATCGATGACTTTAACCTCGTTGCCGTCCATCAGCAGATTGGCGAGACGCATGTCGCCATGAACCAGATTGAATCGGTCCGGCGATTTGTCAAAGGCCCCAAGTCGCCGTCTGATCAGGTCGACCGTTGCCGAGAACGCCTCCATGGCCTCCGGAGTCATACCCATACCGTTCTGCCAGCGCCCCCAATGAGGACGATCGCCCAGGCTCGTATCAAAATCCCATGTATGACGTTCGAACCACGGCGGCCGCCGCCACTTGCGGACGTGCGCATGCATCCGAGCAGCCGTCTCCCCGAGCAGCTCGAACCCCGCGACGTTGGTCCTCGCCGGTTCACTGCCGGTCTCCCATGCAAAAAGAACGACATTCCGCGGGTTTTCCAACCCCTCGATGCCGAGCGTTTGAATGAATTCGCCATCGAGGCCACGTATCGGCGTTGGCGTCGCGACCCCATAATCTCTCAGGGCTAAAAGCCACGCGAGTTCCGACGCGATCGCTCGTCTCGAGTGATAGCCCTCACGATGAACCCTAAGCGCCCACTTGCGATGACTTGAAGGATCCTCGACCTTATAGGTCGCGTTCTCCGAGACGTTGATCAACTTGACGGCCGCATCTTGAGGCAGCCCAAACCGTCTGGCGGAACGCTCCGCCAAGACTTGCAGGTGCCGCAGAAGCTCTTCATGCCGTTCGTCGGTGGCTGACATATCCCTCAAACCTAAAAATTCGGAAATACGTTAGTGAATGGGCAAATAAGCCGATTTCCACATCTCGTCGAGACGGTAGAACGGAGACCGCGCAAGAGACTTGACTTCGGCCGCATGACAATTGACACGTGCCGAACCGGTTGCGGATCGTGTGCTAAATTCCTAAGGAAGTTTCCTGTCGCAGACCGGTCTGCCAGGGTACAGCGGCCAAGATCTCTACCATTGAAAAACGCGCGATTCACGGGTCGCGGTCCGACGATGACGCGGTGCACTAATGACGCGAATAAAGCTTCGAATAGACTTCGGCGACGAACGCTATATCGGTCACGGCCGCATTCAGCTTTTGGAGTTGATCGGCGAACATGGTTCGATCGCCAAGGCCGCCAAAGCGATGGATATGTCCTACAAGCGCGCCTGGTATTTAATGGATGCTTTCAATTCCATATTCGCAGAACCCCTGATCGAGCGTCAACACGGCGGACGTGGTGGCGGCGCAGCGCGGTTGACACCGTTCGGCGAGGAAATCCTGCGCCAGTATCGCGATATGGAAGCCAAAGCCCTCACCGTCTTCGCCAAGCCGTTAGCCTCAATGGAAAAGCATCTCGCGCGTCCGCATAAAGCTGCCCACAAATAGCACCAAGGCATTCTTATGCCTGGGGCAGCTCCGAAGCGAGCCCGACCGCTTCGACACGCCCCGCTTTCAACCAGATGACCTGCGTTGCCAGCCTTCTGACTTCCTCACGGGTGTGCGTAACATAGAGAATCGGAACTTTGAAATCATCGCGCACGCGTTCGATCAAACCCATGATCTCGTTACGCCGCGCGTCGTCGAGACCGGATAGAGGTTCATCCATCAACAGAATACGCGGGGCAGCTAGAAGCGCCCGCGCTAAGCCGACACGCTGTTTTTCTCCGCCCGATAATGTCGCGGGGCGGCGCCTCAACAAACCTTCGATACCAAGCACATTGGCCACGATATCCAGAGGCGGCGACACATCCTCCCCCCGCGAGAACCACCGGCCGAACTTGATGTTTTGCTCGACGGTCAGATGCGGAAACAGCTGAGCGTCTTGAAACACGAACCCGACATGGCGTCTGTGCGGAGGCAAAAAGATATCGGCCTCCGTATCGACCAGAATGTGATTTGAAACCGCGACGCGCCCACTGTCCGGACGCTGAATTCCGGCGATGATATTGAGAACGGTCGTCTTACCTGCACCTGAAGGACCAAACAAAGCTGTAATGCCGGACCCGCCTTCGAACGCGACATCGAGCAAAAAGTCGTTTCGACGCTGACGCGCTCGAAAACTTATGGCCGGCTGCATGCTTGTCATTCGAAGACTGCGATATGCCGGTGAATGCGACGGTTCAAAATTTCCGAAACGACAAGAGCAACCATCGCAATGGCGATAGATACACAGGTCAGTCGAAGCGCTTGCGCCTCACCCCCGGGCATTTGGATGTAGGTATATATCGCGGACGGGATCGTTTGCGTTTCACCGGGAATATTCGACACGAATGTGATCGTCGCTCCGAATTCACCGAGCGCCCTCGCGAAGCAAAGGATCGCACCAGCGACGATTCCAGGAAGTGCAAGAGGCAAAGTGACGAGCAAAAAGCGCCAGCCGGGATTGGCACCAAGAGTTCCCGCGGCAATCTCAAGCCGCCGGTCGATCGTATCGAACGACAGTCGGATGGCGCGCAACATGAGCGGAAAACCCATGATTCCGCACGCCAATGCTGCCCCCGTCCATCGAAACGAAAAGCTGATCCCTAATAGGTTGTAGAGCAGCTTGCCGACGGCACCTTGCTTTCCGAATGTCAGAAGCAACAAATAGCCGGTTACGACGGGCGGCATGACGAGCGGCAAATGCAAGACGCTATCTAGAAGGATCTTGCCCGGAAAGCGCCACCGCGCCAGCGCATAAGCCGCGAAGATCGCAAACGGCAGCGCAACGAGTGTCGCAACCGTAGCCACCCGCAAACTTAGAAAAATTGCCGTCCACTCGTCCGCGGAAAATCCCAACACGGAATTGATCTCGCTTTCCTGTCGCCTTCAACGCGTCATCTACTTCAGAATCGTAAAGCCTTGCTTTGTGAAAGCCGCTTGCCCGTCAGGCGTTTTCAAATAATCGATAAAGGCTTCAGCCGCCCTGGGCGTCTTCGACGCTGCCAACACCGCGATCGGATAGATGATCGGAGGATGCGTGTCTTCTGGAAAAACGCCGACGATTTTGACCTTTGGCTCCGCGGCGGCGTCCGTTTCGTAGACGATGCCGAATGGCGCCTCCCCTTGGGCGACGAGGGCCAGCGCGGCGCGCACGTTCTCAGCCTGCGCGATCTTGGACTGAACCGAGTCCCACACCCCGAGTTTTTTAAGCGCCGCCGAACCATACTTCCCGGCTGGTACGGACTTGACATTGGCCATCGCGAGGCGCCCGCCGCCAAGTACTTTCGCAAGATCGAACCCCTTCTCGACCTTCAACGATACCGAGCTTGCTGTCGGAGCGATAAGAACAAGCTTGTTGCCAAGCAGATTAAAGCGCGTCCCCTCCTTTATGAGCTTGGCTTTCTCGACGTAGTTCATCCAATCGAGATCCGCGGAGATAAAAATATCTGCGGGCGCACCCTGCTCGATCTGTTTGGCCAGGGCCGACGACCCTGCATAGGACACGACAATCTTATTGCCGGTATTCTTCTCGTACGCGGAAGCTGCCGCATCGAGCGCATTCTTGAGACTCGCTGCCGCAAACACCGTTGTGGTTGTTGTATTGGTTTTTTGCGCCGACGCAGATCCACAAAGAGTGGAAAATGCCAGCAGAAACGCGACGGCGAGCTTGAAAGCATAGCGCCAAAATGTTGGTGCTGAGACCATTGACTATCGATCCTTATGGCTTCCCGATATAGCCGCAAGGATATCTAGGCAGCCATCATTTGCAACACATCCTTTCAGGACATTCGCTCTGTTAGACCAGCCTTAAGGACTAATAGCGCGGTCAGACTTTGACGACGATTTTTCCGAAATGCGCGCCGCTTTCCATATGCTTCAACGCCTGCGGAAGCTCGTCAAAGGAAAACACTCGATCAATAATCGGCTTCAGACCATTAACCGCGATAGCGTTGTTCATCGCGTCGAACATTGCGCGACTGCCGACGTATATTCCCTGGACCGTAATGTTTTTCATCAAGACTGGGATTGGATTGACCGCTCCTCCGGTCAGCACGCCTATAAGGCTGATACGCCCACCAATCCGAACGGCCTCCAACGACTGCGGCAAAGTTCCTGCTCCACCGACCTCCACGACGTGATCGACTCCGCGCCGGCCCGTTAACTCGCGCGCTTGCCGGCCCCATTCCGTTCTCGTCTTGTAGTTGATCACATCTGACGCACCGAGCGCGCGCACGCGCTCAAGTTTCGCATCGCTGCTCGACGTTGCAATGACACGTGCACCGAGCATACGCGCGAACTGCAGCGCAAATATTGAAACCGCACCTGTGCCTTGAACGAGAACGGTTTCTCCAGCCGCTAATTTTCCCGAACTGACGAGCGCATGCCACGCCGTCACCGCCGCGCAGGGAAGCGTAGCCGCTTCTTCGTCTGAAAGATGTTCGGGAACCGGCACTGCACCGTCACTATCGAGCACAACGTATTCGGCGGCAACTCCAGGAATCGCGCCGCCCAGCGCGCTCTCGGATTTCTCAGCATCCGGCTCGCCCTCGACCCATTTCTGCATGAAGGCACCCGCGACCCGCTCGCCAACTTTGACTTGCGTCACACCGGCGCCGGTCGCAACGACCTCGCCGACGCCATCCGACAGAATTTGGAATGGAAGTCTGAGTTTCGGAGCATAGATCCCGCGCACCACAAGCACGTCGCGATAGTTCAGCGACCAAGCCCGCATTTTCACCAGTACTTGTCCCGGCCCCGGTTCCGGAATCGGCGCGTCTTTGATCGCCAAGCCATCGACCCCGAAGCGCTGCAGAAGATATGTTTTCATGCGCGGGCACCTTGAATAACAGAAACGACGCGCCGGATTTCACCAAGATAAGCTGGGCGCATATCTTACAAGTTTAATAGCACCCCTAGGCGCAAATTGCTTTAAACGATCGCCTTCGCCGGAAGCACGGGCTGCGCAAGAAGGTCGGCAAGCCGCGTCAGCCCATCCGCAAGGACCTGCCGATCCTCGGCTGCGCCCAATGAAATGCGCACGGCTTCGTAAACCGGTTCGGAAACGGCGAATGCCGCGCTCGGGATAACCGCAATCCCCACACGCTCGGCATGTTCCGCCAGATCATTGGCGCGCCAATACGACGGCATTTGCAGCCAGACATGATGCCCATGAGGCTCAGCGGCAAACGCGAATTGCCGAAGCGCAGATCGCGCGATCCGCTGCCGTGCAGCAGCCTCCTCGCGAATGGCGCCTCTGATTTCTTCGAGCACGCCTTCCACGATCCAACTCGAGGCAAGGGCCGCATTGAGCGGCGGCGCCATGAGGTTGACCGCTCGGAGCACACCGGCAAGCCGCATCGCATGCGCCTCGCTGGGCGCCGCAACATACGCAATCCGAAGCGCAGGCGACACGCACTTCGACAACGTCGCGATATGCCATGTCAGCTCCGGTGCTAAGCGCGCGAACGGCACCCGTGGTACATCGAGCAGCGGCGAATAGGGATCGTCCTCGATGATCGTGACGTTATGCTGACGCGCAATCGCAACAATCCGGTGGCGGCGATCCTCTGGCAACGTAGCAGCCGTCGGATTATCTATTGCGGGAATGAGATAGATTGCCTTCGGAGCCGAACGCTGGCAGCACGCTTCAAACGCATCCGGAAGAATGCCCTCGCCATCCATCGCGAGTGGTTCAAGACCATACCCCCGCTGACGCGCAATCGCCTTGAGGCCGGGATAGGTGAACGCACCCGCAGCAATACGCTCGCCCGGTGCGATGAGGCATTCGCATATTCCGAAGAGCGCGCTTTGCGCCCCGCTTGTTAGTACGACCCTGGAAGGCTTGGCAGTTTCGATCCGTTCATTCAGCCAGACCGCTGCCGCCGCCCGGTCGGGACCGCTACCCGCGCTTTCCTGATAATGAAGATGCAGTAGACCGTGCTCACCCGACAGAAGATTTGCCATCGTTTCGGGAATGCGATGCTGCAACCGGGCGGCTGCAGGTTGAGCTGGAATATTGAGACTGAGATCAATCGCAGGAACGGCTGCAAGCCCAATTCTTTTGGCATTACCGCCAAGCCAACGCACGAACGTTCCGCAGCCCACCTTCGCGTCGATAAGCCCGCGCTTGCGCGCCTCATTGAAGGCACGCGTCACCGTCGTCAAATCGACTCCGAGATGCCCGGCGATCGCCCGCTGCGAGGGAAGCCGGACACCGGACCGCACGCGCCCGCCGCGAATATCGGCTTCGAGCGCATCGGCGATGCCGAGATATTTAAGTTCGCTCTCGGGCATGAGCCAGGGGCGCCAATAATCCGTCGAGGGAGCCGATGCGCTTCTATCCATACAATTAGATTAACATGTATGGATATAAAAGAAAAGCGCCGGCGAACCTACTAACCCGGCAGCGCCGGCATACATCTACGCTCCCCTAAAAATATTTTAAAAACAGCAAGACTTCCGGCCATGCGACACTTGCCCGTCTAGTCATGCCGCCATGACGCATACAATATGCATACAAATTTGCAGTGTAGGCATAAATTCGGAGAAAGGGAACGCGATGTGCGCCGAACATGAGCAGCATTGGCCCAAGCTTTCACCGATGAAGGTCGGCCTGCGCGGCCTCTGCCCGCGTTGCGGCAAAGGTAAGATCTTCGACGGGTTCCTCACGCTCAAAAAAAATTGCCCGGCCTGCGGATTGGATCTGTCGTTTGCCGATCCTGCCGACGGTCCCGCATTCTTCGTTATCTGCTTCGCCTGCATTCCGGCGGCCGCGCTCGCCTGCTGGATCGAAGTAAAGTACTCCCCACCGTTCTGGATTCATCTCGTAACGAGCTTGCCGTTTATCCTTCTCACCTGCATACCGCCGCTTCGACCGCTGAAGGGCTGGCTTGTCGCAAGCCAATATTATCATAAGGCGGAAGAAGGTCGGCTCGTATTTGCCGAAGAAGATCGCACACCCCCGGCCGGACTCAGTGCAAAGCCTTCTTCCTCACCTTCTTTTTAGGTTCGGATTCAGCGCTTGAACCCCCGGCCTTCGGCGGCACCGCCTCGCCGACTTTTGTCGTAAGTGGCGGCCGAAACTGAACGGCAATGCCGTCGAGACGCCAAAAGCCATCCACCACTTGAAACACGAGATCAAATGCGAGTTCGTTCGGGCGCGTATCGAATGCGCCTTTTAATCGCAACATTCCGTTTCGATCGATAGCAGCGGGCTCCGACAGTGTCGGCAGCGCCAGAACGACGGGAGCCATGTCACCACCGCGCGCGCGCAAATTGGCAAACGCAGCACTGAGTTGCTCGGTGCTATTCGCCTGCTGGAAGGACGGCGCCGAGAGATCCCGAAGAACCGAATAGTTGTTGGTGAGGTTCGCTTGATAAAGAGCGACGAGCGTTGTCCGGATCATGATCAGAAGATTTCTGAGCGGAGGCACACCTGGCGGTCGCTGCGTTTCTTTTTTTGAAGATTTGTCTTGAGCCGCGGGTACAGCAGCAGGCGACTTTACCTCCTGCGGCGTCCGTTCCGCCGCAACGCCTAGTTTGACGAAACAAGCGCTGACCGCAAACACAAACCCGAGCAGAGCGAGATATCGCGGCCAGCCCGCAAGCCCGGCGGTTATTCTCAAGTCTTTCTGTTTCATCGCCGGGTCAATATCGAGAAAATCCGCACTTAAGCGCTGGAGCACGAAACTTCAGGCGAGGGCTACGAGCCTCGTAAATCTGGCGTAAACAAGATGAGCGCCACACCGGCTGTGCCGGCGCAGCGCCCATTAGGAGCAATTACGCGCCCCACTACTACCGGAAAGTGATCTGCGCTCCGACCCTGCCGCCAACCGTATTGTCGCCGCGGCCGTTATCGAAGCCGACGCCGACACCACCGGAGACTGCCACCCGGTCGCCATCAGTAAAGACATTATATCCCATCACCCCTTCGGCACTGACGGAGAGGGCAGCCGCTCCTTCATAGAAGCCGCCGTTGATCGCAACGCCAAACCGCTCGCCGGCAACGAGATCGGGATTCTCCATCGAGATTGCCAGCGCGATGCCGGACTGAGCTTCATCGAGCTGCCGGAAGATCGAGCCGCCATCCGTTGCCAGATGCCCGCCCTGATCCGATGTGACGACCTCAAGAGGTCCGCTCTGCCGCGACTTGCTGAAAGATGATGTAATGCCGGGCGTCGTGTAGGTATCGTTCTTGGTCCCGAACACCATTTCGTTCGATTGGCCCGCAAAGGCTCCAGCGCCGATCGCCGTCGAGTGCGTCGCGCCGCTCGCAACGGTCGCTCCGTTACCGACCGCAGTGCTTTGATCGGCATAGACCTTTGCTCCGTCACCGACGGCAGCATCGCCCGGCCCCGCCGCAAAGGAATTATTGCCGACCGCTATCCCGCCATTCCCTTGAGCATTTGCGTTCGTGCCAATGGCAACCGTATTCGAGGCATTGACGCCGTTGCCCGCACCCGACCCGAACGCGACGTTGTTGTCGCCGGCCACGCCGTTACCGGACGCAAACCCACCGGCAATATTATTTTCGCCAGCCACGTTGTTGCCCACAGCGTAACCGCTCGCCTGATTATTGAACCCAACAACAGCATTTCCTGAAGCTGAACCGCTGACTTGGTTATCAGATCCGACGACATTGTTGCCCGATGCAAAGCCGCTGGCTTGGTTGTTCGCTCCAGTCACCCCGTTGCCTGACATCGCTCCCGATGCGGAGTTGTTAAACCCGACGACGTTATTTCCGCCCTGCAGACCGCTTGCGCTGTTGTTGTCACCGGAAACGTTGTTACCCGAGAACGCACCTCGCGCGATATTGCTAAAGCCGGAAACAAGGTTTCCACTGCCGAGCCCCTCAGCACTATTGTTGTCACCAAACACGGAGTTACCGGAACCATTACCGCTCGCCCGGTTCTCGTCGCCCCGCACCGTGTTGCCCGAGTTGAGACCGCTGACCTGATTGCCCTCGCCGCGGACGTCGTTGCCGGAATTTTCCCCGGACGCCTGATTGCTTTCACCACGAACGTCGTTACCCACACCAAGGCCGTTCGCCGCATTGTTCACGCCCCGAACGCCATTGCCCGAATACGCGCCCGACGCCGCGTTGTTAAAGCCCACGACGCCATTCCCACTATTGAACCCGTCAGCACTGTTATGGGCGCCGAATACAAAATTGCCGGAACCATCTCCGCTCGCGCGGTTGCCGTCCCCGCGCACTGCGTTCCCGGAACCGATGCCGCTCGCCTGGTTGCCGTCGCCCCGAACTGCGTTACCCGAGTTTTCACCCGATGTTTGGTTGCTCTCTCCGCGAACGTTGTTGCCCACACCAAGACCGTTCGCCGTATTGTTCACGCCCCGAACGCCATTGCCCGAAAACGCGCCCGATGCAGCGTTGTTAAAGCCCAGGACGCCATTTCCGGCATTGAAACCATCAGCACTATTATTGGCGCCGAATACAAAATTACCGGAACCGTCTCCGCTCGCGCGGTTGCCGTCCCCGCGCACCGCGTTCCCGGAACCGATGCCGCTCGCCTGGTTGCCGTCGCCAAAGACGCCGTTTCCGGAAAACGCCCCCGACGCTTGATTGCTATCACCTTCGATAAAATTGCCGACGGAAAAGCCCGCCGCTCCGTTATTGTCTCCGTCTATAAAATTACCGGATAACGTACCTGTAACGTGGTTGTCGCTGCCGCTGACTCCGTTGCCGCTGAAAAACGCATCTGCGCTGTTCCGGCTGCCGGTCACACCATTGCCCGAGAGATCACCAAGCACCTGGTTATTATCGCCGGTTACGCCGTTTCCTGAACCGCTACCGACAACGCTATTGGAAGACCCATCGACCCCATTGCCGGAGAATGAACCAACGGCATTGTTAAAACTTCCGAAAACGAGATTGCCCGCCACGACGCCGCTCGCCTGATTGCCGACGCCGAAGACGCCGTTTCCGGAGCCGAGGCCGGAGCTTTGGTTGGCAATACCAAAAACCCCGTTGCCAGAAAAAGCGCCGGAAGCTTGGTTGAAGGCCCCGCCGACAAAATTGCCCGTTACAAATCCATTGGCCTGATTACCCCGACCGAAGACAACGTTCCCGGATCCGGTTCCGACAGCCGTATTAAATTTGCCGCCAACCACGTTTCCGGTCACAACCCCGACAGCGGTGTTTCCGTCGCCAGTAACACCATTTCCAGAGATTAGCCCAACCACTGTATTGCCAGTGCCGTCTACGCCGTTACCCGACGCATTGCCGAGGACATTATTGAAGCTTGCGCCATTACTGTAGCTGTTGCCAGAAGCGTTTCCTATGACGGAATTACCGGTGACGTTGTCACCAGCATCATTTCCCGACCCATTACCGATTATCGTGTTACCTACAAAGGTTGCACCATTGCGATTACTGGAAAGATTTCCAAAGATATTGTTGTTGGCAAATCCTTCGTCGTTGTGATTGGCTGAGCCGTTGCCGACAACATTATTGAATATGGAGTTATCGCCGTTGTTATTTCCAGACAGGTTACCAAAGATCGCATTGCTCGCGAACCCGTCACCGTTGTGCGTGCCAGAGCCGTTGCCAACGATCATGTTACCAATGGCTTGATCGCCATTATTGCTGCCAGACAGGTTTCCAATGATAACGTTGCTTGCAAAGCCATCGCCGTTATTATTGCCCGAGATATTTCCGTAAATATCGTTGAGAGAGAAGTTCGAGCCGTTCAAATTACCCGAGCCATTGCCCGTCACTGTATTGAGAGCGACAGCACCTGAGCCATTCTTATTCAAAGACCCGCTGCCGGTCACATTATTGAAAGTACAGGTGCCCGTATTTCCGACACCGCTAAGTACGCCAGATATGTTATTACTGGCACCGCAAGGCCCAGCAGTAGCGGTGGTCGAAAACGCCATCGATGTTGCCAGCGCCACTGTGTTGACGCCAGCTAGCAAAGACCTCCGTGCAACAACACGCGATACGCGATACATAAAAACTCTCCCCGTTACGCAACACGATCAGGGAACGACGCCGTAAACCGTTGAAACTAGTCTCTTGCTGTGACGCCGCTAATCGCTCGTATTGAACCCTCCCCGGCGGCAAAGCTTTTCCACAGTGCCGCTCAATCCTGTGGACGGTGATCAGCGCATTAATTCTTTTTGTGGAAAAGCTAGTGCAATCGATAGGTGTGTCCGCAATGCCACCGAATCGCCTCAATTTCGCGCGCGTCGGACCCTGTTAACGCCGTAAATGTTTCTTGATTACAACTGAAAAAAATTTTCTTCAAAATGCGCGCATGGAACCGTCCGCCAAGCCTCATGCAGCACTTTCCCTCACGAGACGTGAGCGGCAATGCCTTCAGGGCCTCGCAATTGGCTGCTCCAATAACGACATAGCCAAACGACTTGAGATTTCAGTGCCAACTGTCGCTCTCCACTTGAGCAACGCGCGACGAAAGCTCGACGCTAAGACTCGCGAGCAAGCCGTCGCGCTTGCCGTCGCACACGGCTTGATCACGTTGTCCGACTGAAAGCAGCTCCGCCCGCCCGCAACACGGTCAAGCACTCAACGAAATGTGGATAAACGTGGCGAACAGCTCGCAAGA
>NZ_DASZTY010000018.1:0-62953 GCF_035548195.1 Hyphomicrobium sp. | reverse complement strand
TGCGGACATTCTCGTCGTGCTGACGGAATGGAACGAATACCGCGCGCTCGATCTCCAAACGATCAAGTCACAAATGGCCGGGAACACGATTATCGACCTTCGCAACGTCCTGGATCCGACGGCGGTGCAAGCGTTCGGTATCGGGTATTCCGGGGTGGGGCGGCGGACGTCCCGGCGCACGCTCTAAGTGAGGGTTTCACGAGCAAATGCGGCTTGCGCTTGAGTTGCACGCGCTACTGTCTTTTGGTTGTTGATACTTAGCTCTGCCAAGCCGCTGATTGGTGAGGATTATCAGCCTCGCCGGACGCGAATTGTCGTCGCTTTTTGGTAGCGTGCCGACCTCGCGCAAGCTTCGGCTTGCAAGCTTTCCCCGCACCGTAGTCGGGGATTCCAGTTTCATGGCAGCAACGAAGACCGCAGAGGGCGGCATCGAACTCGTCCTAGGCCAACGCGACGCAGGTCTCGCGGTGGGCGTCGTCGCCATTTTGACGATCCTGTTCCTGCCCTTGCCGTCGTTCCTGCTTGACCTCGGATTGGCGCTTTCGATCGCACTTTCCGTGCTCATCCTGATGGTTGCGTTGTGGATACGCAGGCCGCTCGAATTCTCGGCATTTCCAACCGTGCTGTTGATTGCGACGCTGCTTCGCCTATCGCTCAACGTTGCAACGACCCGCCTCATCCTTTCTCACGGCGCTGAAGGACCGACCGCCGCGGGGCACGTTATAGCCGGCTTCGCGCAATTCGTGATGAGCGGCAACTTCGTCATCGGCATCGTCGTTTTCATCATCCTCGTCACGGTCAACTTCGTCGTCATCACCAAAGGCGCGACACGTATCGCTGAAGTCGGCGCGCGATTCACACTCGATTCGTTGCCCGGCAAGCAGATGGCGGTAGATGCCGATCTGTCTTCCGGCTCCATTGACGAGAAGGAAGCGATTCGCAGGCGAAAAGAGCTGGAAGAAGAAAGCCAATTCTTCGGCGCTATGGACGGCGCGTCGAAGTTCGTGCGCGGTGATGCGATCGCCGGGCTCATTATCACGGCCGTAAATATTTTCGGCGGCATCATTATCGGCGTCACGCAGCACGATCTTTCTTTCGAGCACGCCGTCGATACGTTCGTGAAGCTTTCCGTCGGCGACGGTCTCGTCACGCAGATGCCCGCCCTGATTGTCGCGCTCGCCGCGGGTCTTCTCGTTTCTAAGGGCGGCACGCATGGCTCGACTGAAGGCGTTATCGTCAATCAGTTCGGCAATTATCCGAAGGCGCTTTTGCTCGCGGGCGGCGTCATGGCTGTTCTCGCGACCGCTCCCGGATTGCCCTTGCTGCCCTTCGCTGCGATCGGCGGAATGCTGACATTCATCAGTATCGGGCTGACGCGGCAAAAGGAGGCTGGAGCACGCGCGGCTGCGTCGGCCAAGACTGCGCAAGTCGTATCGGCGGAGGAACAATCGCGGCAATCGATCCGCGAGCAACTCAAAACCAACGAAATTGAGATTTGCTTCGGAAAGCAAATCTCAACGGTGCTCATGCGCCCTTCAAGCGACTTGCCGCAACGCGTCGCGAAGATGCGGCGCAAATTCGCGAAGCAATATGGTTTCGTGGTCCCCGATATCAAACTCGCGGAAGACCTGTCTGTCCCGTCAAAGAGCTATCAAATCAAGGTACACGGAACCGTCGTCGCAAGTGCCGAGCTTCGGCTGGGCGATGTCCTCGTCGTCGTCGGCGACGGTCCAAAGCCCGACACACCCGGCGACGAAACGCGCGAACCGGCGTTCGGCATGAAGGCTATCTGGGTACCCGATATTTTCACCAACGCCTTGAAGCGTGACGGCTTCGTGCCGGTCGAAAATACGTCCGTGCTTCTGACACACGTGGCCGAGGTCATTCGCAACAACCTTGCGCAGCTGCTTTCGTATCGCGATTTGCGTTCGCTTCTCGATCGGCTGGATCCCGAATATCGCAAACTTCTTGAAGAAATCTGCCCATCCCAGATCTCTTATTCTGGCCTGCAAAGCGTCTTGAAGATGCTGCTGGCAGAGCGAATCTCGATCCGGAATCTGCACCTTATTCTGGAAGCCGTTGCGGAAATTGCGCCATTCTCGCGCAAAGCCGAGCAGATTACCGAGCATGTGCGGATGCGTCTTGCGTCGCAAATTTGCGGCGATCTCAGCGAGCACAACAACCTAAAGGTCGTACGGCTCGGAAACAAATGGGAAGTCGCATTCCATCAGGCTTTGCGGCGCGATGCGAAAGGCGAGGTCGTCGAATTCGATATCGATCCAAGGCTGATTGAGCAGTTCGGCGGTGATCTTGCGCGCGTCGTACAGCCACTCATGGATGCGGGCCATCAATTTGTTCTCGTCACTGCGGCCGAAACGCGGCCTTATGTGCATACGGTCACCGAACGGCTTTACGGTACGTTGCCTGTCCTCTCGCACCTTGAAATCAGCCGGGGCGTTCAGATCCAGTCTCTCGGCTCGGTTTCATGATAGAGTTGACGCACGAAACTTTACTCGTGCCGCTTATCGTATTTTGTCGTGTCGGCGCGTGTTTCATGGTGCTTCCCGGATTTTCGAGCGACCGCATTCCGGTTCAGCTCCGTCTTTTCGTTGCGATTGCTGTAGCCCTTGCCATCACTCCGCTTCTTTATAATGACGTGCGGCCGCTGACGAGTGGGCCACCCGATGCGCTTATCGGGCTCATCGTGACCGAAAGCCTCGCGGGCCTGTTCCTCGGATTCATGGTGCGAATTTTTTTTCTTGCGCTCGAATTTGCGGCGATCGGGATGGCTAACCTGGCGGGCTACGGCTCGGCATTTTCGCACGCCATTGAAGGCAATGACCCCTCAACGCCCTATTCCGAGTTCGTCACGACGCCCGCTGTCGTCCTGTTTTTCATAACCAACCAGCACGTGACCATCATTCGGATGCTTCAGAACTCCTATCAGGTTCTGAAAGTCGGGTCGCAATTTGCATTGCCCCCGGACCTTTCGACGATCGTCAATACGTTTGGGACTGCGTTCAAGCTCACACTACAACTTAGCGCGGCGCTGGTCGTCTATTCGATCATGGTGAATTTGGCGTTCGGGTTCCTCAATAAGATGGTTCCGCAAATTCCATCTTACTTCGTGTCGACGCCATTCGTCGTTGTCGGTGGTCTTATCATTCTGCTGCAGATCGATACGGGAATGCTGCAGATATTCGGCTCCCTGGTTACACAGGCAATCGCGACACTCGGGCAACATGGCTAAATCCGCGAAGAAGCTGCAACGCCTAGTCGATGTCTTTCATGACCTCGAAACCGTCGAGCGTGTGCGCGTCAGCGAATTGACACAGGAAATTGCGGAGCACCGGGCTACCCAAGACGACATTTTCAGAAGTCTCGAAAATCCATCGACCATCAATGGGCTCTTCACGGCGTTGCTTTCGAGCCGAATTGGACGCCTCGAACGGCGCATCCAGCAGCTGTCCCGAGAGCACGAAATTGTTCTGAAGCGCTATTCGCAAGCCGCCGCCCGCC
The DNA here is from genome assembly GCF_035548195.1 of Hyphomicrobium sp. Taxonomy (GTDB): domain Bacteria; phylum Pseudomonadota; class Alphaproteobacteria; order Rhizobiales; family Hyphomicrobiaceae; genus Hyphomicrobium_B. The sequence goes on along the minus strand of NZ_DASZTY010000018.1, from coordinate 59,434 downwards.
GGCGAGCAGCTACAGAGCTGCTTGCAAGCGCACAGGCTGAAGAAGACCGCAAACTCGAACAGGCGGAGCTCGAATCACTCTTAGAATTCCAGGAAGCGATTGCCGCGCAAGGCCGGGGTAAGTCTCTGGGTCCAAGCTAGGGCGATCTTCGGTTTTTTTGCGCGATGCCCGATCATGTCCGAAATACTCCGCGCCTCCGCCGCCGACGTGGCGACCTGGACGGCTGGACAAACGGTCCGGCCAGCCTCGACACGTGGCACGGGTACGACAGATGCTCATTCGGGCAAGCCGACCGATAAGGCAAAAGAGGTCGGGCAGAAATTCGAGGCCCTTTATCTGAAACAGATGCTGGAAGCGTCGATGCCGAAGGATTCCGAGGCGCTATTTGGCGATGGGACGGCAGGAACAATGTGGCGATCGATGTTCGCCGACACACTCGCGACGACACTTTCAAAGACCGGAACAATCGGCATCGCGCAGATGATCCAAACCGAAACCGATCGGCTCAAGGGAAAGTAAAATGAGTGCTGCTGCACTTGGAACCAAGGGTAAAGCGTCGACACCGATACCGACGGGTGTACCACCTACCGGACGCCGTCTCGCTTCAGCGGCGCGCCTGACGCCTCAGGATCCCGAAGCTGCGCGCACCGTGGTTTTTTCGATCATCGCGCGGATTGAAAGCTATCTTGACGAAGAAACGGCTGCGCTGAGCAAATCTTTGGAATTCGATTTCAAATCGTCGAACGATCGTAAAAATCAGGGCCTTCTCGATCTCAACCAAGCAATGCGAAGGCTGCAACGATCGGACGTCAATTCCGATCTGCAAATGCGGCTGGTGGCGTTCCGCGAGAAACTAGCCGTCAATTTGCGCCGCATTCGGCTCCATCTCGACGCAGTTCGCGAAATTGCGGCGATGCTATCTGAAGCGATCCAGAGCGCCGAATCCGACGGCACCTACACACGCAATATCGGACCTTACGGGAATCTGCCGTGATCCGCATGATCCTGCTCAGTGTTGTGGCGTGTCTTTCGACAGTCGGCGGCGTCTATGGTGCTGTGACCTGGAAAGCTTCCGCCGCCAACACTGCAGGCAAGGAGGACGTACCCAAGCTGCAGATGATGAAAACGCCGATGGTCAGCGTGCCCATCCTGTCGAATGGTGAAGTCCTTGGATATGTCGTTACGAGACTACGATTTGCGGCAGACGCCGATCTCGTGAAGACGAGTTCTATACAGCCGGAAGCTTTCGTCGCCGACGAAGCATTTCGCCTTATTTATGAGACGACGCCAAAGGACATTAAGACCGGCCGGAAAAAGGCACTCAACGATCTCACGGCAAATATCATCGCGGGTACAAACAAGCGGCTGGGTCATGACGTCATCAAAGACATTATGATCGACAGTTGGACCTATCTCTCAAAGCAAGACATGATGAGAAGCCATGAACGCAAACCCTGATCACTTCGCATTCGAGGCGGTTTTACGCGAATCAGCTGCCGCCGCAGCGTTCAAGATAGATCCTGCAGACATGGCAATCGGAAGACCTCGCGGGCGACGGACTTCGCCCGGGAGTATCACCGCATTCTCGGTGTTCGCTGGCCTTGGCCTTATCTCGGCAATCATCTTTGTTACCGGCTATTCGGCGCTGATGTCGGATACGCCGGGCATATGGATCCACAGGCTCATGGCGTTGACAGTCGCCCAAAGTATTCTGATCGCGGCTGTCGCGATGAAACTTCTGCCGCTCATTGAACGCCGGTACTTTTCTGTACGCATCGGCCCCCGCACTACAGTTAAGCGCGAGCTTCTGCCGGATCGACGGAGCGAATCCGCGGAACAGCCGCAGGCCAGCATCCCAGCTCCGCCGCCAAGAAAGCCTACGGTGGGCGGGAAGCTTGCAGGGCGGGAATTTCTGCAATTCGACGACGGCTCGATCGAGATCAATACGCTCGTCGGTCGCCGACGCTTCGTATCACTTGACGCCGCACGGGAATTCGTCGGCGCCTAAGATTTTCATCCTGTCAATGCGAAATCTTCGAAATCACCGGCGCCTTCATGCGGCTCGTGTTCGTTCGCTATTCCGTTCAGGCGGTCGCAGATTTCGGTAAGTTTCACGTCTTTAGACGCTTCTGCCACGTCGATTTTCCAATTCGGCGAGGAAAGCTTCGAAAGGCTGCCGAGATAATCCGAAATGGCATCGAGGCCCTGGGAGATGCGGTCGAGCGACTGCAGTCCGTATAGCGAATTCGAACCGCTGAACGCACCGGCAACAACAAGATTGCTGACCAATTCCTGAAGGTCGTTGACGCCGTCTGCCAAGACACGGACCTCATGGCCCACCGCTTCCAGAACCTTGGGCACCGGCACGATTGCGGTTTCGCTATTCTTCATTTCAGAATCTGTACCGCTCATAGCGCACCTCCCCATTGCATCCGTAAAATCAGAACAATTCCAGTTCGCCCGCATTGCTGACGACGGCGGGCGCCGGAGCGATGGCGGGGCGCTCAACCTCCACCGTGCTGGCGAGTAGAATTTGCCGTGCGCGTCCTGAGACCGGCCAATACTGAATCCGGCGCCCGTGCAATCCGCCCGTGCTTCCGCCGATGTGGGCTATCCCCTCATCGCGCAAGAAGCGCTCGGCGAATTCAACGTTATGCCGGCCGATGTCGTTATGACCCCTAACCGTTCGCGCGCCTCCGAAAAGCTTGCCCTCCAGCCGATCTCGGCGCGCGCCGCGTTTCAAGAGACCGTTGACGAGCAACTCCATGAGATGGACGCCCATACGCTCGGCCTCGCCGGCTTTCGTTCTGCCTGGCGTGCCGGGCAAGAGAAAGTGATTGATGCCGCCGACTCCCGCCAGGGGATCTCGAATACAGGCAGCGACACAGGAGCCAAGGATCGTCGTTACCATGACGTCCTTATTGTCCGCCACGTAGTACTCGCCTTGAATGATATGGACACGATTGTCCTTTTGTATCGGCGCGGTCATGTCAACTTGCCGACCACAGCTTCGATGCATGTTCTTAGCGCCGGCACTGTGAACGGTTTGGCAAGAAAATTATTGAGACCCCATTTCTTGCCCTCGTCGATCAGGGCCTTGTCGCCCTTGCCGGTGACAAGAATGAAACCGACCTTGCTCGTCGGTCCGTGCTGACGCAGGGCACGCAAAAGTTGGATACCATCAATCTTGGGCATATTGAAATCGGAGATGACTAGATGGCACGGCGCGGTCATCATCATTTTTAACGCCTCTTCGCCGTCCTTGGCGACTTTGAAGGACTTGAGACCGATCTGATCTAGCCCATCGGTCAGTAGAGCACGGCTGACGGAGGTGTCATCCACCACCATTATCGAAAGTTGCTGCATTGAGGGCATTGTTTGCCTCCTTAGTGCTTTTTGATCGTTGACGTTTCTGACATGATTGCAGCCGCCAAGCTGTCGAGCGGCAATTGCTTCTCCACCGCGCCAAGATCGAATGCGGCTTTTGGCATGCCGTAGACGATGCAGCTCGATTCGTTTTGACCGAATGTCCGGGCCCCCGCTTTGCGCATCGAAAGCAAGCCGGCCGCACCGTCGCGGCCCATACCGGTAAGAATAAGTCCGACGGCATTGCGGCCGCATGCATGGGCCACCGACTCAAATAGAATATCGACGGACGGACAGTGGCCGTTGACTCGTTCGCCGGGCTTCAGCCGGCAGTGCAAATCGGCCGTGCGTGAAACCTGCAGATGTTGTGATCCACCTGGAGCCAGATAGACATGTCCGGGCTCGAGCTTTGCGCCAGTATATGCTTCCTGCACTTTCGCGGCGCAAACTCTATCGAGTCGATTTGCGAAGCTGCGGGTAAATGAAGGCGGCATATGCTGCGCGATGACAGTCGGAGGACAGTTCACCGGAAAACGCGAGAGCAGTTCGATCAAGGCCTCTACGCCCCCTGTCGATGCACCGATGGCGAGCAGGCGACCATCCGGGAGGTATTGAGCATGACCGGGCCGCGCCTCGGCCGATGGGCTCGGCCGCTCACCCTCTCGCGTGAGCGCGCGAACCTTCGCCATGGCGGCGATTTTGACCTTGAACGGGAGTTCCTCGAAATTATGTTCATTTCCCGGCCGGGGTTTTTCAATGCAATCGACGGCGCCGATCTCTAGCGCGCGCACCGTTTCTTCCGCCCCACGGCTTGTCAGTGTCGATACCATTATGACCGGCATCGGCCGCAGTCTCATGATCTTTTCAAGGAACTCAAGTCCGCTCATATTCGGCATTTCGACGTCTAGCGTTACAACGTCCGGATTGAGTGCCTTGATGGCCTGACGAGCTTGAAGGGGATCTTCGGCCTGACCCACGACCTCAATTTCATGGTCGTTCGACAAAGCTGTCGCAATCAGACCGCGCATCGTTGATGAGTCGTCGACGACGAGAACTTTTATTTTTTTCATGGTCGCAGACCGGCTTTCTTCCGGTAACTTGTAATGCCATCGGCTTTCAATACGCTTACTGCAGGGCCAGAGACACGCTCCGAGTGACCGATATAGAGCGCTCCATCGTCCTCTATGAGACCCGAAAGACGTCGCCAGATTACGCTCTGCGTATCGCGATCGAAATAAATGACGACGTTCCGGCAGAACACAGCGTCGAACGGGCCTTTGAAGGGCCATGAGCCCATCAAGTTTAACTCGCGAAACGAGACGAGAGCGCGAGCCGTATCGCTGACACGCATCGAGTCCGAATCGCCCGCAACAGGCTCGAACCATTTAGCCCGCATGTTTTGCGGAACATCCGCCAGCTCATCTTTCCGATAGATGCCGCTCTTACCGTGCGCGACGACATGGGGATTAAGGTCAGTAGCGAGAATTCTGATGTCCCGCTCTGCGGCATCAGGAAATACGGAAAGCACTGTCAGCGCCATCGAATAGGGTTCTTGCCCAGTCGAGCAGGCAGCGGACCAGAGTCTCAGCCTTCGGCCTTTCCGGACTTGATCGGTCAATGGCTCCAAGATGTTCTTGCGAAGATGCTCGAAATGGTGCGGCTCTCTAAAAAACCGCGTTACATTCGTCGTTAGCGCGGCGATCATGCCGCCGCGTTCTTCTTCGTTTTGACAAACGGTATCGCAATATTCGGCGAAGCTCTTCAGCCCCAGCGCGCGCAATCGTTTTGCAAGCCGCGAGTAGACGAGCGTTGCCTTCGATTCGGCAAGGTCGATGCCCGCTTGTGCCTTCGCGATTTCGGCGATTGCGTTGAAATCGGCAGCAGAAAACTCGAACTCTCCGGTAACGAGAACCTTGGATGGTCTCGCCAGCGAGCGCTGATGCGCCAGTGTCATGCGGCCGCCTTCGCGCTGATCGGGAGAACACTATCCAAAGTCACAATACTGATCATGCGGCCATCTACGGCGTATACGCCTTTCACAAACGTCTTCGCCATGTCGGAGGCAATATCGGGAGTCGGCTGCATCGACGCTTTAGAGGACGTCAATATATCGGATACGGCGTCAACGAGCAGTCCAACGACCTGATGATGCACATGGACGACGATAATGACACTACGCGGCGTCGGTTCGGTCGAACCCAGTCCGAAGCGCATCGCGAGATCAACGATCGGGAGGACAGCGCCGCGTAGGTTGATGACGCCACGGACATAAGCCGGCGCATGCGGTAGCGGCGTCGCGGGAGTCCAACCGCGAATTTCTCGAACGCCCATGATATCGACGCAGAATTCCTGCGCACCGACACGAAAGGCTACGAATTCACTGTTCTCAGAGTTGGCTGCAAATCCGTTCTCTTCCACGACGCTATCCTCCTGTTCCATAGCGCAGTTCGCTCGATAACGAGTCTTCGAACGACCTCGTAACCAGCGCGTCGACATCAAGAATCAGGGCAACGCGCCCGTCTCCGAGAATTGTCGCGGCGGCTATACCTGCGACTGTGCCGTAGTTTGTTTCCAAGCTCTTGATGACGACCTGACGCTGATCCTGGATCGAATCGACCAACAGCGCATTGCGGGCACCGCCGTCGGTTTCGACAAGAATTGCGACGCTGTTTTCAGGCTGAGTCGCCGTTTCACGAAAACCAAGCTGCGTGCCGACATCGATCAATGGGACAAAGGTTTCCCGGATGGACATCACCCGCCCTTCCGCTCCCAGTCCGTGTACGTCGGCCTTCTTAGGCTTCAATGTCTCGACGATTGCAGTGAGGGGGACGACGAGCGTTTGCCCGGCGACGGAAACGGCCATACCATCCAAGACCGCGAGTGTCAGCGGCAAGCTCATGGAGAATGTCGAGCCTTGGCCGGGCCGCGACGAAATCGATATGCGCCCGCCAAGGGCTTGGATCGATCTCTTGACGACGTCCATGCCGACACCGCGGCCCGAAATGTTGGACACTGTCGCGGCCGTCGAGAATCCGGGTAAGAAAAGAAGATTATCGATGTCGTTGTCGGAGAGTTGAGTATCCGGCGGGATCAACCCCTTCTTGATCGCCGACGCCAGAACCTTCTGGCGGTTGATGCCCGCACCATCGTCAGAAATTTCTATGATGATGCGGCCAGAGCGATGCGCGGCAGTCAGGCGAACCACGCCTTCGGCCGGCTTTCCGGCGGCGAGACGTTCCTCAGGCGTTTCGATTCCATGATCTACCGCATTGCGGATCATATGCGTCAGCGGCTCTGCGAGGCGTTCGACGACTGTCTTGTCGACTTCGGTAGCTTCACCTTCGGTCTTGAGCCGCACTTCCTTTCCGGTGGCGTCCGCCACTTCGCGAACGATGCGCGACATCCGTTGAAACAACGGCTTCACGGGTTGTGCGCGAATAGCCATGACGCTTTCTTGGATCTCGCGCGTCAGTTGTTCGAGTTCCTCTAGACCGATGACGACCGAAGACGATCCGGCGAAGTTGGCCTCGATCACCCGTTGCGATAACATCGCCTGGTTGATGACCAATTCGCCGACGAGGTTGATTAGACGGTCTACGCGATCGAATTCGACCCTGATTGTCGTCTGCGCCGGGGCGGCGGCTGCGACCTTCGTTTCCTGCTTTATTACGTCGTTGGCCGGTTGTGGGACGGCGGCTGGTTCCGTACTGCCAGCCCTAACCGGCGCAGCATGCTCAATCGGTGCCGGTTCGGGCGGGCGTAATTCGGTCGTTTCCTGTGTTTCCGTCGTCTCTGTCGAAGCCGTGTTGCCAAGGGCCTGGGCCAACAGAGCAGCGATGTCTGCGTCAGATACTTCTGGCTGCCCATCAGTCTCAATCGAGAGCTCGGCTTCGCCTTCGACGAATTCGAACACTTCCCTGATAGCGGGTAGTTCTTCCGCAGACGCAAGGCGGAGCGACCATGAAAAATAAGCGCCGTTCGGATCTATCTCTTCGAGACGCGGCACTCCCGATGTGTCGCAAGACGCCTCCATGACGCCCAGACGATTCAATTCCCGGAGGATAAGCGTCGTCTCGTTTGCGTTCGCGTAGAGTTCTGGCCGGGGCGTGAAACTAATCCGGTATTCATGCGATTTATCCGGCTCAGACACCGCTTCCACCGATACGTCAGGAAGCCCGAAATCAATGACGGTTGGCTGGAAATCTATGGCTTCTTCGACCTCTTCGACGCCATCAACCATCGTCAGCGCCTTGACGTCGGTCGCAACACCTTCGTAACTCGCCTCGTTGATCTCCCGGCCATCGCGAGAAGCCTCGACAAGATCCGAGAGCACGTCGGCTGCACGGAGCATGATCTTCATCATTTCCGGTGTCGGCGTGAGCTTGCCGCTGCGGACATGATCAAGTGCTGTCTCGAACGTGTGCGCAAACTGCACCAGCTCCGTGAGCTTGAAGGCGCCCGCTCCCCCCTTGATCGAGTGAACCGCGCGAAAGACGGCGTTCACCGTTTCGGAATCGGCGTTGCCTTCGTCCATTGCGAGCAGACCAAGTTCCATTTCCGAGAGTTGCTCTTCGCACTCCTGGAAGAAGGTCTGCCGTATTGCTGCCATTGAATCCACGGCCGTTGCCCCCGCTTGCTGTGTTAAGCCGCAACGCGCCGGATGGCGGCAATGAGTTTGGTCGGTTCGAAGGGTTTAACGATCCATCCGGTCGCGCCGGCTTCCTTGGCGCGCATTTTCTTGGCCGCGTCGCTTTCCGTCGTCAGAACGAGAATCGGAACTTTGCGGTAGCGGTTATCCTTGCGCACCGCTTCGATGAGCCCAAAGCCGTCCATCTTCGGCATGTTGATATCTGTTACGATCACGTCCGGCATTGCGGTTTGAAGAACCTCCAAGCCATCGACTCCGTCGACGGCTTGCAGGACGTTAAAGCCAGCTTCTGCAAGCGCCATTTTCAGCATGTCGCGCATCGTGCGCGAGTCGTCGACGGTGAGAATCGTCTGAGTCATTGATCTGATCCTTCGAGCAGCAGGTCTTCGTGCGGCAATCCGATAAGCGCGACCGCTTCGAGAAGTTCGGTACTTGCGTTCGTCAAGCGGTAGCTGTGCCCTTCCGACGTCCATGTACGAGCGGCGGCGACGAGCACCTGCAACGACTGCACTCCGACTCTCCGAACCTCGCTCGCATCAACAACGATCGCATTCCCGCGCTCTGCAAGCAGCATATCCTTGACGGATGCGGCGGCGCTTGAGTCGAGGCTGTCGGGCAAGACGACATGGCTTCGTTCTCGCTCACACGACGCTGACGCCGCCTCCGTTGTCATTTCGTGACCCGCTCCGGCTTCGATCTCTGCATCATGTGTCGGATGGTTCTGCATAATTGCTTCGGCCTTCGCATTTGACCTCGACCGTGTTTTCGCACGTGCAGAACCCTGTTTCCGCCGACTACGCGAGCCGGCGGATTTCTGCTTGGCGCGCGCCATTTAGAATTCCTCCCAGCCTGCATCTGCTCCGACGCTCGACGGGCGACTGCTGCCGTTGGCTGCCATCTTCAATTTGGCGGCTGGACGGACAGCGCGCGCGGCAGGCTTGGCCGTCTCGCGGCGCGAGGCGATTTCGACGACCGTGTCATCTCCCGTTTTGAAGCGGCTAACGAGTTGTGCGAGCTCTTCGGTCTGCTGGGCGAGGGCTTGCGTGGCAGCTGTCGCTTCCTCAACCATTGCCGCGTTCTGCTGCGTGACCTGGTCCATCTCGTTGACGGCGGTATTGACCTGTTCAAGACCGTGCGCCTGTTCGTTGGCGCTTGCGGCGATTTCTGTCACGATCGAGTTGATCTCACCTACCTGCGTGACGATGCGCGTCAACGCGAGTCCGGTTTCGCCGACGAGCTGGACGCCCTGCGCAACCTGTCCGGTCGATGCCGAGATCAGGCCCTTAATCTCCTTGGCAGCTTCGGCCGAGCGCTGCGCCAGTGCACGCACTTCGGATGCAACCACGGCGAATCCGCGGCCCGCGTCACCTGCACGCGCGGCTTCGACGCCGGCGTTCAAGGCGAGAAGATTAGTTTGGAATGCAATCTCGTCGATGACGCCGATGATTTGGCTGATCTGCTTCGACGAATTCTCAATGCCTGTCATCGCTTCGATCGCTTTACGAACGATCTCCCCGCTCTTTTCCGCGTCACCCTTGGCGACCGAGACGGTTTCGCGGGCGTGAGTTGCGCCACGCGCGGTCTTATTGACAGTGTCAGTGATTTCCTTAACCGCGGCAGCCGTCTCTTCGAGGCTAGCGGCCTGATTTTCCGTTCGGCGAGAAAGATCGTCGGAAGCCTGCGAGATCTCGTCCGTGCCAAGCTTTATGCTGCCCGCATTCTTTTTGACGAGCGCGATCGTGCTCTTCAGCGTCGACGCTGCAGAGTTGAAGTCCGCTTTGAGCTTGGCGAATTGCGGCGCGACTTCGATGTAAAGGCCCGTCTCAAGATCGCCTTCCGCCAGTTCGGAGAGTGCTGCTCCCAGAGACTCGACGACGACGTTGATCTGCTTTTCGGCTTCCATCTTGGCGATCTGAGCTTGCTCAAGCTGCTCCATCATCAAGTTCATCTGGCTTACGATCGGGTCGTACTCCTGAATCACCTTCTCGACGATGCGATGCGAGAAATCTCCCCGCGAGATGCGGTCCGCCGCGGACGTGAAGGCGTCCATGAAGCGCTCGTGTTCCTTGGCATAGTGATCGCCCTGTTCCTGCTGCTGCTTGGCAGCCTCGACAGCGGCATCGGTCATTGCTTTATTCTCGATGACGGCTTCTTTAAAGCGAGCCAATGCCTGAGCAATCGCGCCATTTTCATTCGAGTCCGAAAGATACGGTACATCCGCGTTTAAATCTTTGCGGCTGATCAAGTCCATGGCGCGCACGAGATTCGAGAGGCGAGTCGTGATACCTTTCGACAGCAACGCGACCATAACGACGGCAGCAATGGTTGCGGCAATCAAGAGAGCGAGCGTGCGATACAGCGCGCTGCTTTCATCGCTGGAACGTTTTTCTGCAAGGCTAATGAACAACCCGGCGGTTTCGTTCGCCATCGCGACAGTTGCCTTGCTCGCATTTGCGATACTGTCCGGCATTTCGGCGGCGAGGCTGACGCGCTGATAGTTGGCTGCCTTGATCTTCGAAGCGATACTATGGAGCTGAGCCTGAAGCTGATCGCCCGCTGACCCGAGCATACGCCTGGCTTCGCCTGACGGATCGCTGGCAAGAAGGTCAGAGAGCGGTTTTCGTAAGTTTTCGGACGCCGTGTTCAGACCAGCGTATGCCATCACCAGCGGCGCATCCTCGCTCGTAGGTGTACTGAGGGTTTCCTGCAGTCGCGACAGAGCGAGTTTGACTTGCGGCAGGAGCTTCGTGAAGATTTCCTGCGCATGATACGTGTCCATCGAGGAATCCGTCGTCAGCTGCGACGCATCGGCGAGATCACCCAGCAACTGCTGACCAGCAGAGGCTTTTTCTGCTACCTGTTTCTCGGTGGCGAAGGCGTTAATTTCTGATTCGATTCCGAGATCTCTACCCGTGGACGATGCAAGCTTCGCGAGCTCATTGCCGCTAGCCGCCGGTGCAGCGCTTTGATCGGAGGACATATCGTTCCAGATTGCGCGTCCGAGCTTTGCACCCAAAACTTCCTTGTCGACCACTCTGATTTGCCCGAGCTTATGATCGGCGTAGATGTACAATTGGGCGAGCGACGGGAGCAAAAAGATCGCCGATATAAGAGCAAGCCGGCGCGGCATTGACCATTTGCTGTTGATATACCCGATGACCATGTCTTTGACCTGTTTCAATTGGCTGTTGATACTGTTGTTCGATCGGCGATTGCGCTTTGTGCGTACGGCCCGTCCGCTCGCTTACCGGCGGAAGGGGCAGCGTCGCTGAATTTCAAAGGGGGCTATTGAAGAATCCGTCGCCTTCTGGCCTGCCGAAAGAGTGACCGGCAAAGGCCCTTATTGATAGGCGACTTTTTCGGGTCCGGCGTAACCGCCGAACGTTCATGAGCATGCGCCATAGGCGTGTTCCTGCTTCCAAAAGCCCGGAACATGTCGGTTGTAACCGACCCGGTTGCGCGGCGTCATGCCTATGATTTTCTATTATCAAGCAACCGATCACTACAAATAGATATTAAAACTATCGAATTCGTTTACGAGCTAAAATGGCAATGCAATTTGGCGATTATTTTTCTATTTTACAAAACCGAGGCTATGCATACGAAAAAGGTACACGTAGCCAGCTTCCGACCCAAGACCCCAATAATCGGATTGTTATCCTATATATATGGATCGCATTCTTGGGCGGTGTTTTCCTTAAATAACCCGTACTACCGCTTTCCCCAGGAGATCCTCCGGGGCGGTTTTATGAATTGAAGGCCGATCGTGGCTTCGTCTATATGGACGCGCCTGCAACGGACGACGAAATCGTCTTCGGGAATTTCGAGATCGAATTCGGCCTCAACTAAATCGGGCTTTTGAATTTTGATTCGGGCTCCGGCGCTCGAAAGATCGATGATCCGGCCGGGCAACCTTTGTCCATCGCCAAGAACGATCGCGGCAGACTTGAAGACTAACCGTCTGCCGAATTGACGCCGCTCCGATTGTTTTGTTATCGCCATCGGACCTCCGTCCAATTTTGTCGAGATGCCATGTGCTTTTAATAACTTGAGTCGTCTTAATAATAAGAGCCTTACAATATTAGGTGGAAATAGCGGGAAGTTGCATATGATTCCTGCCAAACAAAGCCGTTGCCGTTGCCAAGCTTTCGCCGGGCGGGCACGAGCCGGCAAACGCCGGCGGAATGCGGCCAATCAACTAATTCAACTTTAATATATTTCGAGCAATTTTTCCCTGTTCAGTATGCGCGCATCCAGCGGCGGGCTTGGTGACAGACGAGCGGGCTCAGTCTCTTAGCGGCATGTTGATCAAAGTTCAGCGGCTGGGCTTTCGCCGATTTCAAAGGGGCGGCCTAGTCAGTGCAATCGATCGGCGACGGCGTCATGGCACTCAATTTTGATGGACTAGCCTCGGGCGCGACGGTCGTCCGTCCCCCCAAGCGGGAGGCGCGGACGCAGCCCTTTTTGACCACGTCATGGGGAACAAGGGGACTGGCCTCTGCACTCGATCAGCTCGGCATCGTTTCTATTACCGATGCCGATGGCCGGATTCTTCACGTCAACGATGAATTTGTTCGCACAAGCAAATACGAGCGAGACGAGCTGCTCGGCCAAACACACGCGCTTCTGCAGTCAGGGCGCCATTCCTCCGAATATTGGGCCGATGTCTATCGCACCCTCGCCCGCGGCTCTCCCTGGCGCGCGCCAATTATGAATCGCGCCAAGGACGGAACTTTGTTCTGGGTCGATGTTCTTATCGCGCCCCTTAAGAGCCGGAATCAAATCAAAGGCTATCTGTCTATTCAGAGAGACATCACTGAAACGATCTCACTCCGCTCTGAATTCAAAGAACGCAATGACGTTCTGCAGGCTATTGTCGATAGTTTTCCGGGCGCCGTTGCGGCGTTCGATAAAAATCATCGCCTCATTCTCTGCAACGATGCCCTGAGAAAGCTGTTCGATTATCCTGACGAATTGCTCAAAAATCATCATCCCAGTCTTGAACAACTCATCCGCATCAATGCCGATCGGGGAGAATACGGGTCTGGCGATATCGAAGATCATATCCAATCGTGGGTCCGGCGCGTTACGTCGCTTCCGCAATCGATCGAGCGGCGCCGACCGGACGGAACATACCTGGAGCTTCGCCGTACGCCTTTGCCGAGCGGCGGCTTCGTCACAGCGCATTTCGACATCACGGAACGGAAGCGCGACCAGGAGATGATCGGTCGTCTCGCCTGTCACGATGCTTTGACCGGACTTCCCAACCGCTCATTCTTTCAAGATCGCGTCCATGCCGGTCTCTTAAGTCTCGGCCGTCAGACCTTAGCATTGCATTGCCTCGATATCGACGGTTTCAAAGCGATCAACGAAGCTCTCGGTCATGCGGGCGGAGACGAATTATTGAAGCTGACCGCGCAACGCCTCACGCGAGTTCTTGGCGCATCGGATACCGCAGCACGATTGAGTGCGGATGAATTCGCCGTCATCCAAGCCACCCCCAATTCTGCCGATGACGTTGAGGCGATGGCGAAGCGGATCATGGCGTCACTCTCGGAACCGTTCGTCATCGGTGGTCACGAACTGGCGATTGGTGCCAGCATCGGCATTGCGATGGCGCCTAATGACGGTACCGACGCCGAAGAGCTGATGCGCAACGCGGGCACGGCACTTTCACGCACAAAATCCAGTGCTCGAGGTACGTACGGGTTTTTTGAACCGATCATGCACGAACAATTGGGACGTCGCCTCAAGATTGCCGCGGAACTGCGTGACGCACTCGCAACCGACCAATTCGAGCTTCATTATCAACCCATCGTCAATGTCAAAAGTCGGCGCGTTGTCGGTTGCGAAGCCTTGATCCGGTGGTCACATCCGAAACACGGCCTAATTCCAGCATCGGAATTCATACCGATCGCCGAAGAAAGCGGATTGATCGGACAGATTGGCGACTGGGTTTTGAAGACGGCCTGCGCGGAGGCGCGCCATTGGCCCGACGATTTATGGATTGCGGTCAATATTTCGGCGGCTCAATTCAACGGACATAGTCTCGTCGATAAAGTTGTCGCGCTTTCGAAAGGCTTGCCGCTATCTCGACTCGTTCTTGAAATTACTGAAACGCTTTTGATGCAGGATCGCAATAATGCGGCACTAACGCTCGAACGCTTGAAAAAGCTCGGAGTGCGGTTTGCAATCGACGATTTTGGGACTGGCTTTTCCTCGCTCAGCTATCTGCAGAGCTTCCCGTTCGACAAGATCAAGATCGATCGCTCCTTCGTTTCAAACATTGAGAATCAGAAGCGCTCCACCACACTGCGCCGCTCGATTATTCAGCTTGGCTACAATCTCGGAATGACCAGCGTCGCCGAGGGCGTGGAGACGACACAGCAACTCGACCGACTGCGCGCCGAAGGCTGCCTGGAGGCGCAGGGATTCCTTTTCTCCCCTGCCGTTTCTGGGGCGAAAGTGCGCGAGTTATTTTCTCATTCTCTATAAGCGGCGCGCGGCGTTTAGGAAGATCGTTAAGATACGAAGGGTCGATGTTCATGATGCGCGCTTTGTTAAAATTCTCTGAGCCGGCGAAATTGCCCGCATCGCGCATATCTCCGGGTGAGAAGCTTCTTGGAAACGCGCTTTTCGAAGCCGTCGTCTGCGAGTTTCATTGGACTGCCCTGCAAATCGGCGCGATTGCCTGCTGCATGAATGCGAGTCTCGCCACCAGACGGAGCTGGATGCTGAGAACCTGCAGCAACTTGGTGCCTGTCCAATCGCCCGTGGTGAAAGCCGGACTGAGGTCGTGGCACGACATCGGATTGTCGCGTGATTTGGCGGCTTCCATAGGGAGGATTCATTTCGATTTGCGGGATGCCAGACAGCTTGCACTCCCGCTCATCACCAGTGCAGGCGGCTTCGCTGCGCCGACAATTCCTCTTGCCAAACTTGAACAAATTACCGCCGTCTGGCGAAAACTTGCCGAAGATTGCCGGAACGCTATCGTCGAGCTTGAGCCAGAAACGAGGTGGAAGCTAGCCGGCGGATATACCGCCAACGCGCTCGTGCTCGGCAGATTTCTAAAAGAAGCAATGGCCGGGTCTCGAGCTTGCGTCGATCATTACGGCGAGGTTGCTCTGCCGATCCTGCCGCAACGGCGAAGAACGCCTCAATATCGTCTCGACCAACCGTGTAAGATTTCGTGGCAAGCCGGAACGATAATTTCGCTCGCTCGCAGTATTTCGAAGGACGGCATCAGCTTCGAGTGCGACCGTAGCTTGGCGCTCAGAGAGCCCGTCTCAATAAGCTTGAGAAACGGTCGTAAAATGCAAGGTCACATTGTCTGTAGCAGCGGTGGCAGGACCGATGCTCGCTTCATTAGCTCACTTCCCGACGACGACAAGCTGCTGGCCGGGTAATTTATCTTTGCTTTTTTATGGTTGCGTCACGAAATGCAGAAAGTGAAGCCAACACCCTTCTCGCACTAAATGCTTCCGCCGTCAGATTTAACGCAATTCCGTCCTGCCGCTTTTGCCTCGTAAAGCTTGGCATCAGCTCTTTCGAGCAGGCAATCTGGATTTTCTTCCGGTCTGAGCTGGGCTACTCCGAAAGATGCCGTTACCGTTCCTATCGGCAAGCCGGTCTTGTGGTGCATCCATTTCTTACCCTCAAGCTCTGCCCTAATTTGCTCGCCCAGATTATGCGCTCCTTCGAGCTCCGTGTGCGGGAGGACCAAAATGAATTCTTCGCCTCCATAACGAACGGCCGTATCGCGACCCTTTATGTTCTTCGATAGCAGCTCCGCAAATCGCCTTAGAATTTCATCGCCGACCGCATGACCAAAGCTGTCGTTGATGTTCTTAAAGTGATCGACGTCAGCCATCACCAGAGATAAAGGCTCTTTATATTCAAGAGCGGACGCGACTTCGCGCGGCAGATTCGCTTCGAGCCAATGTCTGTTCTTCAGGTGGGTGACGGCATCGAGCATTCCCAGCCTTTGGCTTTCGCTCAAGCTGGCTCTGAGTTTCTCTATTTGCTGCTGAGAATGTTGGACGCGTGCGTTCAGCGTATCGACCTCGTTTTGAATTCGAGTATTTTCGTTGATGAGCCGCTGAACGATGGCGCGAATCTGTTCGGGTGATGTCACTGAAGGAAGCGTTTTATTGACCTTCGCCAAAGCTTCCGAATGCGAGCTGCTGAAATCGAGGTGCTGTTTCAGGACGTTCATAAGGGCATAGACTTCCTCGTCCAGCTCCTGACCGACCTTTTCAATTCGGCTCGAAATCGCATCATTATCCTGCCTCCGCCGCACCTCCTTGCCGGTGAGAAATTGCCAG
Source organism: Hyphomicrobium sp. (assembly GCF_035548195.1). GTDB lineage: Bacteria > Pseudomonadota > Alphaproteobacteria > Rhizobiales > Hyphomicrobiaceae > Hyphomicrobium_B. The sequence continues at coordinate 43,093 of NZ_DASZTY010000018.1, read as the reverse complement.
GCACCGAACGCGAACGCCAGGCAGCAGACCGTGACCGATCCGACAAGCGCCGCAATAGCAAGAGGATGCGAACCGAGCCGAATGATGCGGCCGCGAGAATCGACTTCGGCGATTTGCCAAGTCGTATCCGACCAACTCGTCCACGACGCCAGATCGGAGCCGGAACGCATCCACACAGCCCAAAAAAAATAGGTCGAACAGACAGCGACAAGACTCGCCAACATGATGATGGCAGAAGACGGGAGTTGCTTCCAGGTCGTGGCGCTCATCGGTTCCTTCTCAATCAATTCCAGGGGGCTGTATATTTTAACGCGTTCAGTATGCGCCCTATTTTTAGGCACATAAATCCGGCTTCTGCGGGTTCATTCATACCGACGTGTTCCGATTGAACTTATTCCGTGTCCGAATAGGAAGACCTATTCGACCGTTATCTTCCTAGACCATCCCGAACATGAGTCGCGTTCGTCCGCAATTGATCTTTTAGGATGGCGACGTTCAGTTACTTTGCTCGATAGAATATCTTCTCCAAGGAATTGCGAAGAACGTATTTTGCTACTTAAAACCCGTGGCGATCCGAATATACAGCTGCTCAGTGAAGGCCTTGAGTAAGCCACCGCTGTAACTACCTGTCATTAGAATGATCAAAAATCCTGCAATGATTTTGGGTACGAAGGTCAGGGTCATTTCCTGGACCTGCGTCAATGCCTGAAAGAAGGCTACACCGACGCCGATGATCATCGCGGATGCGATAACCGGCCCCGCAAGGATTATCGTCAGCCAGATTGCCTGCTGAACGATTCCGAGTGCATCGCCTTCTGTCATCAGTACCCCAATGTAACGCCGGCGGTGATCGGAATCTGTGTGCCGTCATCGAGAATCGCGGTCGTTCCCGAAGAGTCGATTTTGACCGAAGCAATGATCCCGGATGCGGAGCCATCTGCCGAAACCAGCGTATGTCCGACCATCGTGCTCGCTTGGGAAATATTGGAGTTTACTAAGAGTTGATCGAGTTTCGCGTTCGTGTTGATGCCCTGCTCGACACTCGAGAACTGTGCGATCTGAGACATATATTCCGTCGAATCTGTCGGGTTCAACGGATCCTGATTTTGGAGCTGAGCCACCATCAATTGCAGAAAGTCGTCATAATCAAGCGTCGATCCATCGGTCGAAGTCGTGCTGTTCGATGTCGTGTCTTGGTTGCTCGTTGTGCTGCCGGTTGGCGGAATCGTGGTCATGCGACCTCCTTGCTAAATTCCTGCGGCTCGGTATTCGCAACTTCCAAAGGAAGGAGTGCCCTGACTTTCTTAAGTGCTTCGAATGGACGATCGCCATCCAGGAGATCGCTCGCCTCCATCAACCCTTGAAGGATCTTGCCGTCGCGTATGCTTGCGAGAAGATTTGCCACGGACTCCTTCGCCATCGTCCGTGCCTTCATGTGCAGCGACGGATCCATCAGCATCATTTGTATCATAAAATACAATTGCCGGAGGGGTGTCGTCGTGTCTTCCGGTTTCATGACGTGTTGCTCGAGGAGAAAGATCACATCGTTCATGAGTTCGATGCTAACTTTGCGATCGACTTTGAGCACGCCGCCGTTGACGAAAATTCGTTCACCTGCGCGCAATGTTATTTTTAAACCGCCGCTCATCACAGTCCTTCCGCGATGACGTTCGAGACGTCGATAAGGCCTGAGAAATTTCGCGATTTTCCATTGCTGATGGATTCCGCTTCTTTCAGCATCCAAATTCCAATGGAAATCAGCTTTGCTCTAATATCGTCAGGCAGTGCGTTCTCCGGCTTCACGAGGTCCTCAAGCAAAAAGCTCCAAAGCCGGTTGAGGAAGCAGATTGCATCAACTGCCTCGCGAGAATTCGGACCGGCTTTCTCCGCCAATTTCAGCATCGTGACGGATTGTTCGATCGCCAGCCGCTCGTTTTCGCGCTTGCGCTCGCTCGATTCGCTCAACGTCTCTTCATAAGAAAACTTATACATGGTCCGATTCCGGTCGTTCTATTGCGTCCAGGCTGCTTATGACGTCAGGTAATCCATGATGCTTAGATTGCTGAGGCGATTAGTGACGGCGTATGCGGCTTCTAGCGCGGTCGAAAGGTCCGATATCTGCGTGGTTATTGCCGCAGTATCGACGCTCTCCAAACCGTCGATCGACTTATTTAGAAAGTCCGTTTGTGTATCGATCTGATCGTTGGCGTCGGATACGCGCTGCTGGGTTACGCCCAAGAACGATTGTACCTTTGTCAGCGCGCTCATGCCGTTGCTCACGAGCTGGGTCGCTTGCTGCATGACCACCTGCTGCGTATTGCTATTGAGGTTGGAGAATCCGAGACTACTGATCATCGTGAATGCCTGCGCCAACTGACGGAATGAGCCATCAGTTGCCGTGACGGACGTATTTGCTGTCTCGGTCCTGGAAATTCTGCTGTTGATGGGCTTGTCAGATGCCGCCGACCAGTTTGCGGACCAATTTGCATCGGAAAAGAGATCTGAAAATTCGTTATTCAGAAAATCCTGCATATCCGTTGCAGAAATGGAGGAAACGTTTGGATCGTCCGGGCTCATTCCGAACTTCGCAACAAACGCATTTTTTACCGCTTGTGCGGCTGCGGACGGCGGATCGCTGAAATAATCGTCGAGCGGTTTGACGTCAGAGTTGATACCGGCAAAAAGATACTGTCCATCCAACGACGTATTAAGTTGGTCCTGGAGCGATTGCATCGCGGCTTGGGCCTGCCCGACGATAGTATTGGAGATCGAACCGGCGGACTGCGCAGGCGTCAGGGCATCCAAGAACGTCTGGCTCGTCGTTGCGAGCGTATTAAGCGCAGCTTGAGAGCCTTCCATGCGAGTCAGTACGAGACTGTTCGTATCCTTGATCGACTGAATTTGATCGATGTCCTGACGCAGCGAAACGGATACGCCCGTCTGTGCACCAAGCGTAACGCCGACATCGGCATGGCGACCCGTTGAAAGCTCGGTCTGCGCATCGACCAACTGCTTCTGTATTCGAGCAATCGACGCCTTGGTCTCACTCGATAGGGCCGCCGTCGAGATGAATGTCGGAGTTATCATCGGTCTAGCTAAATGACTGGAGGAGTGTTGTGAGCATGTCGTCGACAGTATTGATTAGCCGCGACGACGCTTGGAATGTGCGTTCCAGATCGAGAAGATTTGTCATCTCCTCATCGAGATTGACGCCCGTCGCCTGGGATAGCGACGACGTTGCGCGTTGAGCCACGGTGCTACGATAATCGGCTTCCGCGCTTGCGGATTGCCGGAGGGCCTCCAGCCAGGAAACCGAATTTTTTGCGTAATCCGATAGCGAGCCTGAAGATGGCAGCTGGGTTGACGGATCGTAGGATTGCGAGTCTCCAAGACTTGTGATCAGACTCTGGATGCGATCGGTGTACGATGCGGAGTTCGAAGAATTGTAGGTGTACGCTGGATTTCCGGGGTCAGATATCCCGCCATCCCTGATGAGATCGGCATCGCCGCCCTGACTCGGGTCGACGTTTGGATTGACTTTGAGTGTGTTGGCCAGGCCTGCGGTGACCGTTCCGGTTGGGGGCAACGCGGGGCCACCGGAATATGTGAAAAGTCCTGCAGCGGCGGGGAGAGTCGGGGTCGCAGACTGATCCGTTTCCGCAAATGCGTTGATCAAACCGCCGGCCATAGAGTCGAGCTGGCTTTGATACGTCACCGCTATATCGTCCCGCACGGAAACCAATCCGGCGAGCTTGCCGGACTGAATCTCCATGACGTGCGGCGTCCCGGCAATAGGAACGCCGTCGGCGTAGACGGCGGCGCCCGTCGCTCCTGCGGCGAGATTCGATGTTTGTTGGAACGTGACCTGGCGCGGGACCTTGTCGAACAGCGTCACGCCGCTGTCGGTATAGATCGCCATATCCCCATTATCTCGCGGGACAGTCCGAATGCCTATTTCGGTCGAGAGCTGTTTCAGGACAGCATCCCGCGCGTCGAGCACGTCAGTTATATCGCTCCCGCTGCTCGTACCCTTAATCACCTGATTGTTCAGGGTCTGGAACTGGGAAAGTAAACTATTGATGTTGGAAACCGAGGTCGCAATGTCGGAGTCCGCTTGTTGGCGGACCTGCGTAACTGTTGCTGCCGCCGAATTGATCGAATTGGACAGATCTTTGGCGGCGGAAACAACGCTTGCCGCCACAGCGGAGTTCTGTGGATCGCCGGAATAGGTTTGAAGCGCCGCGCTCAGCTTGGCCATCAAAGCGGCAGGCGAACGTTCCTGGTCTGTATCGTCGACGGTGTTTTGAAGTTGATCGAGCGCCGACGTTATCGACGTCTGCGCCTGATTGCTGGAGTTCGCCGTCAGATAAGCATTAAACAGAAGTTGGTCGGACGTCCGATCGATCGACGGAATGCTTACGCCGACACCGGGGCCGCTGACGATGGTCGCCTTTTTGCGCGTTGCATCAGGGTCGTTGACGCGCGCGATGTTCCGCGACACGACCGAGATTTGCTCGGACGTTGCCTGGAGACTTGAGCGCGCGGTGTCGACACTCAGCGTAAGCGACATCAGCGGGACCTTCCCCTCGTGCCCCTAGTTACCTGACAAGATTGACGAGCACGTCCAAAAGCTCGGTGCCGGTCTGGAAGACCTTCGAGTTGGCCGTATAACTCCGTTGTGCTTCAACCATCGTCGTTAGCTCGGATGCGAGATCGACGCTCGATTTTTCAAGTGCGCCGGATTGGATTTTGCCCAGCGCGCCTGAGTTTGCGCTGCCGAGCTGGAGATCGCCGGAATCCTTATTTGTCGCAAATACGTTGCCGGAAATCGCGGTCAGGTTGTCGGGGCTCGCGACATTCGCGAGCGGAATTTTAAATGCGTCGACACGCGATCCGTCCGCATAAACCGCTGTTACGATGCCGTCGGCGCTGATCTCGAGCCTGTCGACCGCGGACGGACCGTTTCCGTTTGCGGTTGCGCTGGTCGGTGAATAGCTGCCCGCGAGCTGCGTCGTATTCGCCATGTCGAGATTGAGCGTCGCACCATTCGGAATGTTGACAGCAAGCGTTGGCGGCGACGGTGACGTCAGCTTTCCGGTCGTGCCGTCGAACACGAGGTTTTGCGTTGTAAGCTGCGAACCAGCGGCGTACGGGAAACCACCGCCCGACGCGGCACCCGCATGGTCATAGACAGTGACCTCCCACTGATTGTTGGCGGTCTTTGCGGAGTAGATATCCAGAGTGACCTGATGGCCGAGATTGTCATACGTGACGATCGAGGTCATACCGGCGTAGTCGGCGGTGGCGGCGTTAGCAGATGGCAGGCTGGTCGATATCGCGGCATCAGACGGCTCATTGACTTGGAAGGTGCCGGACGTCGATGGCGTCGCTTTCAATCCCAAATTCGCTGTCCCGACGGGAACCAGTCCAGCGGCGCTGTTGATGACCGACGTGCTGCCGCCGTTCAATAGGTCGTAGCCGAGGAGGGTAAAGCCGGCCGCATTGACGAGCTGACCGTTTACAGGAATGAAGCTGCCAGCGCGCGTCAAGTAGGGCGTTCCAGACGGGCTCTGGACCATGAAGAATCCATTGCCGCTGATGGCGAGATCGGTCGGCGATGTGGTGTAGGACAGGTCGCCCTGATGCGTGATTGCCCGACGAGATATCGTCGATACGGAACCTGGCACGTATGAAGCGACATGCCCCTCGGCCACGAGAGTAGCAAATTCCGCCGATGCTTCTTTGTAACCTGTCGTGTTTACGTTTGCGATGTTGTCCGCAACGGTGCCCATACGGTCAGATTGAACAGACATGCCTGAGATGCTGGTAGTCATTAGTCCGTAAAGGCCCATCGACGCTCTCCTGGTCGCGAATGCTGCGTCCGGGAAGTGAATCATCCGGGCCTTGCGTGAGACTGTTCGCCGGCTCTTTATTGGCCTGCGATTGGTCTTCTCCAGCGAACTCCTTCAGCCGATAGCCCAGAAATCTTTGGGAATCGATCGGGTCATGCCCGAGCCGCTGCTTCAGGCGTTTACGCAGGCGGCTGATATGGCTTTCGATGACGTTCTCATGGATTTCATCGTTGAAGATGCCATAGACGCGATTGAAAATTTGCGACTTTGTCACGCGCGTATTGCGGCTGAGAACAAGGCACTCAAGGATCCGGCGCTCGCGACGGGGCAGAGGCAACACCTCGCCGTTCACTACGGGGTCGCGGCCGTCAAAAAATATGCGAATTCCGGCAACATCGACACACTGCTCAGACATTTTCATGCGGCGCCGAATGGCACCGCTACGTGCCAGAATTTCGCGGATGTGGAAGGGCTTCGGTACGACGTCGTCGAATCCGAGAGAAAAGAGGTCGAGCGTTTCATTCAAGGTCCGCGCTTCGACCAATCCGATCAATGGCGCCCGGCAGCGCGCGCGGATGCGGGCCGATACTTGACGCCGGTTGTCGATCGCGCCGATCAGAAAACCTTCGATGACGGCGACATCGGCATCATTGATTAGCTCGAACCATTCGGAAAATTCAGCTGGATCAACTGAAACGGCGGCGATGCCTTCGCGCTCGAAACACGCAACACAGCCCCCTGCGACCGCCGAACGGTCGTCCAAAACCACGAACATCTTTGCCCCCACCCGCAAATGTCTTTCCCTGAATCAAAGGAAATACAGTGATTCATATGCTTTATTAACAACTATTTCATAATTGCCTGGGGCCGAAATGACACTGCAAATCAATACCGCCACATCGGTGCAGCTACACTCGAAAATGCATCGTCGCGGGCGAGGTGCTAGGAGACGAAATCTTCCCGGTGGGCGATCATTGCCGGCGGCCGGCTATTCGTTTTCAAAGGCTGAATTAAATCGGCGAATTTGAATTGGTCTATATAGCGATATTGTAGGTTTATTGGAGTTCAATCCATCATCGCATTTCATTGTGCCGGTGGTTTGCTATCGTCGCTGCTGACGGCTTGCCCGCATGAGTCTTAAATCATGAGACAGACGAAGACGCGAAAATTGCGCCGTGACGGGCTGGGACGCGAAATCATCGCCGCAGTCGGTCGCCGCAATGAACGCCGTCAAGATTTTCGCCATTTGGCGCATCAACACGTGGCGGTACAATTCCGCAACACGACGCGCATCTGCGATCTCGTCGACCTCTCGGAAACCGGAGCAAAGATCAGCATCCTCGATGGGGCTGTTCCGAACGTCGATGAAAAGCTTTCGTTGACCCTTTTTGACGGGACTTACATCGAAGGCTACGTGACGTGGATCGGTGAAAAGCACATCGGCATTGAGTTCCGAGTTCCTTTGGCGAACGTCGACGAGCGGCTCGATTTTGAGGATCTCGGGAGCGCGTATTTCGGAAAGGCCGTTACGCTGCAGAAGTCGACCCGGCGCTCATAGGAAGCGCCTGTCAGCGCTCGGCAAGGCCGACGTGCTAAAGCGAGCATCCCGCCGGTTGTTGCTCGATAAAATCCATGCGCCTTCGGATGCCTCCGTCGTCCAGTTTCGAAACGCTGATATCCGATCTCGCCGACGATGCCGTTGCGAGCGATGTACCGCCGCGTCCCCCTCATCCCTTTTCTATCAACAGTCTGGAGGCAGCGTGGGGTGTTGCAGCTACTGCTCGCGCGCTGCCGCACCAAGATCCGGGCGGCGTAGGGCGGCGAATGCTCTATTCCGATGATGACGGCGGCACCTCCACGGAAATGCTCCTTGATCCGAACAAAATCTTAAGCGAGCTCGGCCTCCACTCAGGTGCCACGGAAGAAGAGATTGCCTTGCTTCGACGTGAGTTTGCGCTCCGCAATCACCCTGACAGAGTCCCTGCCGAACTGAGAGACATTGCCACCAGACGTATGATGATCGCAAACGATCTGATGGATCGCTACGTCGAGCGCTTACGGCGTGGCTGAAGTAAACAGAATCGACGAATTCGATAAAATGCAAAGTTCTGCGTTCGCGAACTTGCGACGAATATCGGGTACTGTTGCGTATGGCCTAACTGGCCAACCGAGAGTAACGGGGTTGATAATGAGTGAAAGTGGCTTCGACTTACAGATCCTTCGCGCGCGCATGGCCGGCATAGGCGAGCGCCTCGACAGCGTTTGGTCGGAGAAGCTGCGTGACCATCGCCATCTCGATCGCGGCACCAAAGAGTGCGCCTATTGGCATTCGGGCTACCATCAGGCACTTGCCGATCTACTTTGTCTTATCGAAGGTCCCCAGCCTATCTACGGCAGCGGGGACACATCCAATCCGTGCCGGGCGGCCGGCTAGGATGTAAGAAATTTCCGACCGGCATGAAGTGGTGAAACATCTCGCATTCTTTTTCGAATGCCTGTTTCTCAAGCGCGAAGTGACGGAATTTGAATTGCGGTGCGGTTCCAATACGAGCTTTCAGCTCCGATTTTAGATCTTCGCCCGCGCTGCCGACGAACGTAATCGAAAACCGCCCAAGATTATCGATGAAGCCCAGGGCATATGCCCCTGGGCAATTCTCAACTAGCTCCTCGTCGATCGAATCGGCTGCCAGAGCAAAGGGACCTCGAAGTCCCGTTCCGACCAATTCCTGCTGCATCATTCAACGGGCCCTAGATGTATATCGCGTTTGATTGGCGCCCGCTTCCTAAGTCGGACGCCGTTGAAGCTCTCCTGCCGTCGTCGCGAGGCTGGCGCTGTTGTGGCTGCTGATCGGGCATCGCTCCATCGCGCCGTTGCATGTTCCCATCTTGGCGACCGGAGAAGTTTGCGCGCGTTTGGCTGCCATCTTGGAACGAGGAGCCGCCACTCAGCGAATTGTTCAAACTCGAATTGCCGCTTGCCGAGAGTTCGGCAATCTTCACGCTTTTTACGTCGTAGCCGGCGTCCCTAAGACTCTGCTCAAGCCCTTTGCGATCATCATCGAGCAACTTTGCCGTTGAAGCTTTTGAAGCTTCGGCGTTGATATCAAGCGCGTTTGACGTCAGGCTGAGTTTCAGCCTGACCGTGCCGAGGTCCGGAGGCGAAAGCGTCAAATCGATCGTCCTGAGGACTTGCGTCGCCATCGCCGGACGGTCTTGCGGCAACTGCGTTGCGGTCGCCGCAGGCGCTCCAGGGCTGTCTCCTTTCAGCACGTTGACGATACCGGTGCGCACCTGCAGCGTTGCGCCGGACAAGCTCCCGGGCAAATGCGAACCATCCGGCGACACGTGCTCTGAGGGGACTGCGGTTTTGACGTCAACGACATGCTTTTCACCGGGTGTGCCGGCCGGTGCTTGATCGCGGCCGTTTCCGGCGCTCTGTTGCTGACCGTCGAATGCCTGGCGCAGTTTTGCATCGTCCGGAGCGACGACGGCGGATGCTTGGATTTGCGTGCCCGGCTGGGCTTGCGTCTTCTCATCGCCCTTTGCGACGAGCTCCGTCGTAGCGCCTGTAGGATTTGCCGGTTTCAATTGGCTGACGGCTTCTACCAGCGATCCGGAAATACGAGGATTCGACGTGCTACCGGTGCGGTCAAAAATCCAATGCGCTTCTTGAGACTGCACCGTTATGGACGTGGTCTGCGCATCGGCGGACGCAGCATTTTCGGTGCTTTGAATTTTTTCGTCTTGATGCGCATTTTTCGCGACCTGAGCCGACATGAGCTTCTGCTTCGCGTCGAGCAGCGCTACGATACTTTCTTGCTTCAGCAGCTTGCCCGGCAACACAACAGCACCGGCGTCAGCCGTACTTTGAGCTACAGGTCCGTTGGTGTGATTTGAGCCGCCGTTCGCATGTCGAAGCGTGAGCTGGCCGACCCAGCCCACGGGCAGGGCTGCAACGGCGATGTTCTGCGTTGCACCGGCAGCCGCATGATTATCGTCAAGTTTATCGATCGTCGCTTCGAATGACTTGTCGAAGTCATTTTTTTTATCGTCATCTTTATGGTGCGATTTTCTGGAGGCTTTTTCGGTTTTATCTACCGGCGCCTCGTCTCCTGCGCGCTCGTTGCTTTGCGCCCGCTTTACGTTGCTCTCGCCTTTTTGATTGTCTCCATCCTCGTTCTCATCTGTTCCGCGAGTGCGCTCAAAATCCGTTTTCTTCACGTGGCTGCCCGCTTTCGCCGATTGCGTAATCGCATCGACCATACTCTGGCTTTTTGCAGCGTGACCGACAGCATCTGTCATTGTTCGTTCCTCGATATGAGCATATCGGCGTGTTTGAGCGCTGCGTCTGCGCTTTCTATAGCTCCCGCGACGCGGGGTAGCGCAAGCGAACTGGCAGAACGTTTCGCATCCGCGGCTGGGCCGATTGGGCGTACTCCGGGCTTTGCATCAGCCTTGATATCGTCTCCGGAGACAGTGCGTGCGATGTAATCGGCCACTTCATGGATTTCGGAATCATCGTCGGACAGATGATCGCCGGCCAATCCATTCAAGGTTTTCAGGGCACGTTCCGCGTTCGCGGTGGGAGCTGACGCAGCGGCTTCATAAAGCGTTGCCTTATCGACGTCGATTTGGGATTCCGGCTTGAGATGCAAGGTTGCTTTTGCCGCCGCTTTCGCAAGCACGATCTTGCCATACAAGAGGGCCTCGCCGGCAAGGTTCAAAAAAAGTTTGGTTCTGGCATTCTTATCAGCCGTTGTTGTCGTCGAGGCGAGGTCCTCAACGACACCGCTTCCGTCTTGATCGTCCTGTTTGGCTAAGGCCGTGGCAAAATCCTGAAATAATTTCCAGGCATAGATTGATTTTCCGAAGCGGCGGACATAATCGGCCATCAGCATCACAGCACGTGGCCTATCGCCTGCTTCGACCAGCAAGGCTATTTCCCGGCGCACGGCGGCTTCTTCAATCGCCGTGTGGGGTGCCGCTAATCTCGCTTCGTCTAAAAACTCTATCGCTTTCTTATTATCGTGGCCGATATAGAACGACGCTCGGGCTAGCGCGAACGGACCGACCAAACTAACGTCGAGCGATCGCGGATCGATATCCAGTAAAATCTTGCGCGCGGCGCTGCTCTGTCCTCGAGCGTATAGCCCTATACCTTCGGCGAGTGTTTTGTCGGCTTCAGACAGAACACCAGATTCGATCAAAGGCTGCAGGACGCCATAATCGCCGCCACTCAGAACATAGACGAACGCCGATCTGATGTTCTCATAGTCTTCCCAATTTTTTTTTGGAAAGTTACGCAGAACGCTCGATATTTTGGCCAATAGACGCCCTTGGTCAGCGAGCGCGCTGCGATCGCCATAGACGATCTTGTCCTGCACTTGGCCGAGGTCCGCCACGAGGTGGGGCACATCTTCGGTTCTGGGGGGAATCGAGTTCGATGCAGCAGCTCCTGGCTTGGGAGCCAAATGGCGAGCCGTCGCCGTCGTCTTCGTCGCGCCGGATTGCCGCTGATAAAGATAAACGCCGAGCCCGATACTGGAAAGCAACGCGAAGCCTGCGGCCGCTATCAGGACGATACGCTTCATGACTTATCCTCTTTGATGAGGATGTCGATCCGGCGATTCTGAGCTGCTTCGGGATCATTGGGTAGCTTCGGATCGCGATCGGCGCGTCCCTCTATGGCGATGAACCTGTTTTCAAGAATTCCGCCGCGAAGGAGCATATAATACGCCATTTGCGCACGTGCGCTGGATAGCCGCCAATTGTCGTAGCCACCATGCTTATATGCGCGGCTGTCGGTATGCCCGCGGATTACGATTTTTCCCGGCCTGTTTTTGAGAACGTCACCGACCTTGCTCATTACAAGAACCAATGCGGGACGCGGTTTGGCAGAGCCGATCTCGAACATCCCAAACTTCGCGTCGTCTAGCAGGCTGACTAGCAAGCCCTCGGATGTCGCCTTTACTTCGACGTCGGGCAATGCATCTGAGACTTTCGCGATGGCGTTGCTGATGTCGGCGGACAACTTTTTGGCTTTGGCTTCCTCGTCCGGCTTTTCAGTCTTGGCTAGCAGCTCCGGTACAGGCGGAACTTGCTTACTGTCCATCGCTTGCACTGTCGGGGCCGCGGGCGTTTGCTCTTTTCTTTGGGGCGCGGGAGCGGCCGGCTTTTCGCCGTTGTCTGCAATGGCGTGTGCGCCTTGAGTTTTATCCTTGCCCGCCAGGCCGGCAGGTGGCGTCACTTTTTTCAATATCTTTATTGGAGACGCCGGGGCGATGGGCTCTGGCTGGGTGGCGGGCTTCTCAATGCTTTGGGATTTTCCGGCCCTGCGATTTAGCCGATCGAATGGATCGCTGATGTTGCCGTCCGACGGGCTGGCGGCGGTCATAGCCTGGCTGGCTTTCGCCTCATCGGCCAGCTCGTCCAAAAGTTGCCCAGGATTGTCGAACAGCGCTTCCTCTTTCTGAGCCTCTGAACTCTTGCCACCCGCTGCGGCGCTCGTCTTCTGTGCCTCCTCGTCCATGGCTTCGCCGATGTTGTCTTTGCTCTTTTTCGGCGCGTCGAGCTTTTGTTTCTTGTCAACCTGCTTGTTGAAGCCCCGTTTACTCTTTTCCTCGTTCTGCTTCGTGTCCATCTCCGTCAGATCGTCGAGGCCTTTCGGCGCATCGAACCGATCCGTGAGACGCATTGGATTAAAGTAAGCAGCGACCTGCACGATCGTTTTCTTGTCGGCCGCATTGATCAGCCACATGACCAGAAAGAAAGCCATCATCGCGGTCATGAAATCCGCGTAAGCGATCTTCCAGACGCCTCCATGATGGGCTTCGTCCGTATTTCTCCGCCGGCGTACGATGACGAGCGGCTGCGATGATACGTCTTCCTGGCCGTCGCTCATGTCGCGAGCGCCTCAAGTTCCGAGATCCAGGCGGCAATGTTCGCCTCGATCTGTGTATCTTCGATGTGGGCGCGGATATCGGCTGACGGGCTTTCGGACAAACCGATGTGAAAGGCGTCGACCGGAAGCCGATCGCGAAGAAAATTCAACACATCCGCCGGTGCTTCTATATGGACCTTTGCGCCGTCGACGAGTGCCCTACTAATCGCCTGCTCCAATTCCTGCACGGCCCGAATGCGCAGTTGCTCCTTAAGCCAAGGGCGAAGAAGCTCCGCGACTCGCTCCTCGATGGCGCGGGAGATGCTTCTCATGGCGCCATCGAAGCGCATGAGCAAAACATCGGCACAATCGCGTTGAAAGGCTTGCCGCTCCTCGTTCAATCGTTCCGAAAACATTGTCTCGGCGTCTGCCAAACGCAATTCTGCGTCGGCTTGAGCTTCAGCGCGGCCATCCGCAAGTCCCTGCTGATAGCCATCGTCAAATGCCGTCTTTAGCTGGACCTCCGGATCGGGCTTATCAAACGCGCTTTCTTCGCGGTCAAAATCCGAGAGTAAATTGAAGGCCAGATTGTGTACTTTGGCCGTCATCCGTTCTTGACCCAGTGCTTCATGATCGCCGTTGCCTGCTCTTCGTCCCGGTCAATGATGGCACCGAGTTTTTCGACCGGTCCGAATGCCAGCGAGCGGCCAAGCGACAGTCCCCCGCCAGCAAATCCTGACGCGCTGAAATCGGTCTCAAATGGATTTGCTCCGGGCTCGAGAAGCGGCGAGGCCATTTCAGGCATATCGAGCGGAGCGGCGCTGCTGCCCTCTGGGATGCTCGGCCCTGCTAAAGCCGCCATCGATGCATTGCCTTCGATTGCAGCCGGTGCAGCACCATTCAAAAGCGTGCGCATGACTGGCCGGAAGCCGGCCATAACCACGATCGCAGCGACGAGAAGAATGGTGAGAGACTTGATGCTTGTCCCTGCGAGCGCCAGGAGCATTGCCGTCCAATCGACGCTCGAATTTTGCGTATCTCCGAGCGGCGACGGCGCGAAATCGACCGCGGCGACGCTAATGTGGTCGCCTCGTTTGGTATCCAGGCCCGCGGCTGAAAGAGCCACCTTCTGAATTTCGGCAACCTGCTTATCGATGTCTTCCGGCTTGGCATCTTTGCCGATGATCTCGGCAAGGCGCTTTTTATTTACGACGACAGCAAGCGAGACGTTATCAATCTTATAGCCCTGGCTTGTCGTCGAAGCGGAAGACGAACTAATTTCATAGTTCGTCGTTTCTTCCTTACGATCCTGTGCGCGCTTCTTTTCCGGCTTTGAAGCAGCCTGATCCTGGTTTGGAATATTCTGGTCGACACTCACGTCTGATTTGCCGGATCCATCCGACGAACTTTGGGCTTCTTTGATAACGCGCGTCGAGCGTTCGACCTTCGAGTCAGGATCGTATTTCGTCTGGCTCGTCTGATGCTTGTCGATATTGAGACGCGCGATGGCGCTGACTTCGAAGTTTTCTATTCCGAGATAGGGCGCCAGCGCCCGCCGAACGCTATCACGGACTTGCTTGGAAACTGTGCGCTCAAGGTCGAGCATTTGAACCGGCACATCGCCAGCCGAGGTATCGTTTCCACCGCCGAGAATCGAGCCATCGGTGCCGATCACCTGCACTTCGTTCGGTTTCATGTCGGGGATCGCGGCGGCAACGAGATGTTTGATGGCGGGCGCAGCGGTGGCATCGCCCGCCACATCCGTTCTGATAACGACGGATGCGGTGGGCGCCTCTTTGCTCGTGCGGAGCGCGTTTTGCTCCGGCAGAAAGAGATGAACGCGGGCCGCGCGAATGCCTTTCAGATATTGAATCGTGCGGGCGAGCTCGCCCTCAAGGGCGCGAACGCGGGTAACCTCCTGCATGAACGACGTGAGGCCGAGCGCACCAAGCTTGTCGAAAAGCTCATATCCGGCGTTCGGGCTGCCCGGCAGCCCCTTCTCAGCGAGCAGCGCCCGTGCCTGCTCGGCCTGGCCGATCGGAACGCCGAGTTTTGTGCCGTCCGTGCTTGCTTCGAAGGGAATGCCGGCCTCGGAAAGCACCCGGCCCATGCTGCTGATGTCCGGAGGCGTCAGCCCAACATAAAGCGTCTCGAAGCCGGAGCGGGACGCGAAATAGCTGCCGATGGAAATCAGCGCGAAAACGAGAAAACCGGCAGCGCCAAGCGCAATCAGCCGTTGGCGTCCCAGCCCTTTGAGACTGTTGTACAGATTCTGGAATTGACGCCAGTCCATCGCTCGGATCCTGCAGGCACGGTTCCGCGCCGACGGTAGAGAGCGAACCTTGTGTAAAGGTGACGGGCCGGGGACCTATATTCGGCTGCAAAAGCAACCGAAGCATAGATCACCGGCCCGTCTCGATAGAAGGCCTGGGACTGGAACTAAGGCTCGGCGGAGATGGCGCCGAGCCTTCCTCATCAGCCGCGGAAGAGCGACAGGATGTTCTGGCTCGACTGGTTGGCAATGCTGAGCGCCTGAACGCCGAGCTGCTGCTTAACCTGCAGTGCCTGAAGTTTCGTGGATTCCTGGTTCATGTCGGCGTCGACAAGCTGAGAGACGCCCGTCGTGATCGAATCCATCAAGGTCGACACGAAGTCGCTCTGCAGGTTGATGCGGGTCTGGTTGGCGCCGAGCCCGGTTGCCGCGTCCGTCATCGCATCGAGCGCCTTGGAAACGCCCTGGATGTAGCCCTGCAACGTCGCTTGGTCAGCGTCGCTGTCGGTCAACGAACTGATGTCGATATCCATGACCGAGGTGCCGCCGGTGGTGACAACCGCACCGGTCGAATCGCGCTGCGAATCAAGAATACCGCCAGCCGAAGCTGACGTGTTGGCGTCGAACAGCACGGCGCTGGACGTGTCGACCTGGATGTAGCCGATCGAGACTTTGCCACTCGAATCGCGCGTGAAGGACGAAACGATCGACTTCGTTGCGTTGTAGCCCGTCTGCGAGGAGTCGACCGAGAGCCAGTTTTCGCCGGAGAAGCTTGCCGAATCGGCAACGCCCTTGAGCTGGTTCTGGAGTTCCGTGATGTCCTTCTGAATCTTGGAGCGGTCGACGCCCGGTCCGAGGGCGGCAGCCAGCTTGTCCTTCATCTGCGAAACGAGGTCGATGCTGCTGTCCATCGCGGTGTAGGCGACGTTCACGGTGCCTTTGCCAAGGCCGAGTGCGTCCTGCACCGTCGAGAGCGCGTCATTATCCGAGCGCATCGACGTCGCGATCGACCAATAGGCAGCGTTATCCGAGGCAGAGGCGACCCTCAGGCCCGTCGAAATGCGGCTCTGCGTCGTCAGCATGTCCTTGGACGTCTGCTGCAGCGACTGCAGCGCCGTCATAGCTGCAATGTTCGTGTTAATGCTATTCATGCCCATGTCCCTTGTCCTTCTACTCGGCACTAAATAAGCGCGTTACTGGGGGACATACCGGCTCTTCCGGCTTGGCAGATCGGCGTCATGCCTGTGGCGCGACTCCGCCACTCTGTCATGGCCAAATCAATTAGCTGGAAGTTATTTCTTAATTGTTACTTTTGGGCGGGAGGGCACAAAGTCTTCTTTGCCGGGACACGTGTTGGCGCATCCGAAGGGTGGCGCATATCCGCGTACGAGACTTCAGGAAAACGATTTAACGAGCGCTCCGACGAGCAAGCTCCAACCGTCAACGAGAACGAAAAACAGGATCTTGAGTGGTAGCGACACCACTGTTGGCGGCATCATCATCATGCCCATGGCCGTCATGATCGTTGCGACCACGAGATCTATGACGAGAAAGGGCAGCGTTACGAGAAACCCGATTTCGAATCCGCGCCGCAGCTCGGAGATCATGAAGGCTGGGATGAGCACGCGGAGATCATCGGGTGCGGCGACCGTCTTCTCTCCAAGACGCGTTGCCGCCATGTCCTGAAAAATGGCAATGTCTTTCTCACGCACGTTGGCCTTCATGAACGCGCGAAATGGTTCTGTCGTGCGTGTATAGCCATCCTGCTGGCTAATCTTATTCTCGACCATCGGCTTGACGCCGTTTTCCCATGCCGCCTGGAACGTCGGCGCCATAACGAACATGGTCATGAACAGAGCCAAACTGACGAGAATCAGGTTGCTCGGCGTCGTTTGCAAACCAAGACCGGAACGCAGGAACGACAGGGCGATGACGAACCGCGCAAACGAGGTCACCATCATCAACAATCCCGGCGCCACCGACAAGACCGTCATGACGACGAGCAGCTGAACGATTCGTCCGGAAACCGACGCGTCGCCAGCAGGGAAGATCGTATCCAAATTGATGGTCTGGGCGGCGGCGGCAACCGGCGTCAGTACCAACAAAGCAAGGGCAAGAGGGACGCGTTTGGCGATCATTCAATCACAAAGCCGCCTATTAATACGCCGAGGATCGAGCCCCGGCCGCGAATTTTTGCGCGATCATTGAGCTGCTCGCGGAGATTCTGGAATCCACGCACCCCTTGAATGTCGGCGACCGTCAGGCCCTTGAGAAAGGCGATAATATCCTCTC
Organism: Hyphomicrobium sp.; assembly: GCF_035548195.1. Classification (GTDB taxonomy): domain Bacteria; phylum Pseudomonadota; class Alphaproteobacteria; order Rhizobiales; family Hyphomicrobiaceae; genus Hyphomicrobium_B. Next base: position 25,797 of record NZ_DASZTY010000018.1, on the reverse strand, counting down.
GGACTTCATCTTTCAGCACTCCCGTTCGGGTGGTGCCGTGAACGGCAACAATGGAGAGATCGAGCCGAACCCTGGACCTGGGTTCGCCTTTCAAGTCGACAATGATGGAGGGAATAGCGATTTCCAACGCGTCGCTTGGAAAGCGGCCGTCGGTAACGCCGGCTGTGGACGTAGCCGTTGGCGGTGCTTCCTTTGCAGGAAGCGCCGGCGTGCTCGGAATGGCGAAATATCCAAACGTGGCTCCGCCTCCGATCCCCAGGAGCACCGCAACCACCATCGATTTTATCAAATCGCCGGTGCTCATGCCTCCGGCAGCGGGAACATTGTCTGCCTTCGTAAGTGCCTGCGCCATGGTTCGCCGCCGATCCTAAAACGGTGAAACCATATCGAGAATCTGTTGACCGTAAGCCGGTTGCTGGACCTCCATCACGCGGCCTCGGCCGCCGTAAGACACCCGGGCTTCCGCGATCTTGTCATATGAAATCTGATTGTCCGTCGAGATATCGCGGGGCCGAATCACGCCCGCGACGCTCAAGACGCGGACTTCGTAATTGACGCGCACTTCCTGAGTTCCGCTGATCACCAAATTGCCGTTCGGCAAAACCTGGGTGACAACGGCCGCGACGAGCAAATTGATGTTTTCAGATCGCGTTATACCGCCCTTTGAATCCGTTGCTGTCGTTCGATCGAGGTTGCCATTGAGCTTGCCGGAACCTGCCGGTCCGGGCGCGCCGAAACCGAAATCAAAGTCGAGATTGGATTGCAGACCGACGCTCGAATCGCGTGACCGGTTGAGTGTGTTGTCCAGCGAGGCTTGATCTTTGATTTGGATGTTTACCGTGACAACATCACCGGCTTTGAATGCGCGCGCGTCGCGAAACAGGTCCGCTCCCGAATCCTGCCACGTCGAATTTCCGCTGCGATAAGCCGCCTGAGTTATCGGAAGCTGGACGTGCGGGACGCGATCCGCGACGAGGCCGCTGCCCACTGGCGACAACGTCGGTTCGCGCCCAATTTCTTTTATCTGATCCAATGCGCAGGCCTGCAATAGCAGCGCCATTGAGGCGGCAATAATAGGCGCGAGCCGCAGCTTACCTCTGCTGGTCATCGGCCCTGGACTCCTGTTTCATCGCGATATCGCCAGCGCCAGCAACAATTGCCAAAAGCCGCGCTGCCTTGGTCGGATCCATTTCCGCCAGGACGAGACTGCTCACCTTCGGAGAGAGCTTCGAGGTTATGGCCGCGGCAGTCAGCTCATCCATCGCCGTAAGCTGGCTGGCGGCGGCGTCCGGCTTCATCTTGCTATAGATTTCGATCAGTTCTTTCGTTGCATGCGAGGTGAAATCCTCGCGCTTCTTAACCCAGCTTTTCAGTTCTTCCGTTTTGGCGGTCAGAAGCGCAACGCGGTCATCAAGCTGCTTTTGCGCCTTTTTGAGCTTGTTCGTCTGTTGCGCTATCTGAGCGGCGGCGGCGGCATCGACAATGTTCGAGCAATATTGTTCCGCGGGGCTGAGTTTCATCGGCGTTGCCGGGGGCAAAGGCAATGCGTCTGCGGCTTCTCTTTCCTTATTAGCCTTCGCTTGATCCTCCGCTGCGACAGCCGGCATCGCCCAGACGAAGATGATGCCGAAAAGACTCAAGAGCCAGCGATAATCTGGCGATGTGAGTTGCTTCCGGTCGGGCGAAAGCTGCGCGGTCATTGCACCACCAATTCGGCTTGTAGCGCGCCAGCTGTTTTCATTGCCTGCAGTATCGCGATGATGCCGATGGGTTTCAGCCCCATGTGATTGAGCGCCGACACCAGCTCTCGGAGGCTTGCTCCGCGTACGGTCGAGACGTTGCCGCCCGCCTCATAGACGTCAACATCGGTGTCAGGCACCGTAACGGTTTTGCCTTTCGAGAAAGGCAGCGGCTGTGAAACCTTCGGCTTTTCCTTGACGCGTACGGTGATGTTTCCGTGAGCGACCGCGACTGTTGAAATATGCACGTCGGCCCCGATGACGATCGTTCCTGTACGTTCGTCGATGACGACGCGGGCGGTCTGATCCGGGTCGACCATGAGCTCGCCAACCTCCGCGAAGAGGCGGGATGTCGAAATACCCCTGGGTCGGCGAAGAGCAACGCTGTTGAAATCGCGAGCTTCGGCCAGCTTCATCCCGAACCGTCGGGACGAATACGAGTTTATGGCGTCCATGATGCGGACTGCCGTAGTGAAATCGGGATTGCGAAGCTCCAGCTCAAGTGGCATCCCGTCCATCGCCGAGGCCGGTGCATTCTTTTCGACGATCGCGCCATTTGGAATACGTCCGCGCGTCGGAATACCGGCCGTAATCGATTCAGCTGCGCCCTTGGCGAGATAGCCTGAGATCGTGATCGGACCTTGAGCTGCCGCGTAGATAACCTGATCGGCGCCTGCAAGCGACGTCATAATCAGCGATCCGCCGGCCAGCGATTTTGCATCGCCCATCGAGGCGACTGTCACATCGAAGCGCGTTCCCTTCGTTGCGAAAGGCGGCAGCTCCGCGGTGACCATAACGGCGGCGACGTTTCTTGTGTTGGGAATGTATTGCGAGCCGCGGATATTGACGCCCATACGATCGAGCATGGCCTGAAGCGACTGCTGCGTGAACGGCGCATTCCGCAGGGTATCGCCAGTGTTGTTCAAGCCGACCACCAAGCCGTATCCAACGAGCTGATTAGCTCGAACGCCTTTTACGTCGGTGATGTCCTTGATGCGCGTCAGCGCACTGGCAGAGTCAATGCCGAGCAGGAGGACCAGCAATACAATGCAGATTCTCATTGATCATCGACCGTCAATGTTCGATCTGGCTCGATACGCGCCTTTACAATGATGCCGCTCGTCGGGTTGCGTACGGGAATGACCTCTCCAACCGCGCCAGATTTCAAAGGCACCCCGACGCCGACAATGGAAATGAATTCCGAATTGTACGACATCTTATAGGGCCGGCCCTGTGTGATGATTTCCTGTTGGTGCACCGCGGAGCTTGGAATGAGTTCACCGCGCATCAATGTGCGCCGTGCGACCTTTCCCACGAGGTCTTCGGGGTTTTCTCCAAAAATGGCGGGCGTGCCGTCATTACGTTCAACCTGCCGCCCGACAATCGCGTCTTCTGAAATCACGTCGCCCGGATAGATTACCGTGCGGGGTACATATACGGTGTGTATTTCGGTCGCGTGTGCCGCGACGGCCAACCCGCCGAGCGCAAGTCCGGCGATCAGCCCAGACAGACGACGGCACAGTACAGTCATCATGGCATGTTCTTCGTGATTGTGCTGAACATGTCGTCGGCGGCGGAGATGACCTTGGAATTCATCTCATAGGCGCGCTGTGCCGCGATGAGTTCGGTAATTTCCTTCACCGGATCGACGTTCGAGCTTTCAAGATAGCCTTGCTGGATCTTCGCATATCCCGGATCCCCGGGATTGCCGATAATGGCCTGCCCCGATGCTTCCGTCTCCCGGAACAAGTTGCCGCCCAACGCATCAAGACCTGTTTCGTTCGAGAAGTTCGCAATCGTCAGTTGCCCAAGAAGCTGCTGCTGTCCTGTAGCTCCTATGAGTGCATAAACCTGCCCGGCGGAATTGATCTGAACGTCGGTCGCGGTGCTCGGAACCGTGATGTTCGGTATGACGAGATTGCCGTCGAGAGTGACGAGCTGGCCGTTGGCGTTCTTATTGAAAGCGCCGTCACGCGTATAAAGGATTTCGTTGTTTTCCCCTTGGACCTGAAACCAGCCGTTGCCGTCGAGTGCGAGGTCATACTTATTGCTTGTCGGAGAAAGTGCACCCTGCATCGATAGATGGCGAATGGCGACTGTGCGAACGCCCAAACCGAGCTGATTGCCCTCTGGAATGATCGAATCATCGTCGCTTGCCTGGGTGCCCGCCGCGCGATCCGTCTGGTAGAGCAAGTCGGTGAACTCCGCCCGCGCGCGCTTGAAACCCGTCGTGTTGATATTCGCGACGTTATTAGCGATGACCTCGACGTTCGTCTGCTGGGCCGACATACCCGTCGCGGCAATAGAAAGTGCTCTCATCTCTCACGACCTCAAATCTGCATCCGGCTGATTTCCTGGTAAGCGCTCACGACCTTGTCGCGAACTGCCACGACCGTCTGAAGTGTCTGCTCGGCCATCATCACAGCTTGGACGACCTGTTGCAGAGAGGCTTGGCCTTTCATGCCCGCCGTCGCCGTCGTCTCGCCGGCCTTGATCGTGGAGATTGCGTCTGCCGCCATCGAGGCGAGTGTGTCGCCAAAACTCGCCTGCGGCGCCGCGCCGGTTGCTGCGGCAGCGGGAGCTGCGGGTGCTGTTGTCGCAGCCGCTGACGAACCGGTGATGCGATCTATGTCCGGCGACAGCATCGCGATCGATAAGCTCATGACGACCTCAAAAGATCGATGGTCATCGACACGAGTTCACGTACCTGTTTGATGACCTGCGTATTGGCTGTGTAAGAGCGGGACGCTTCACGCATATCCGCAAGTTCGACGAGCATGTTGACGTTGGGCATCTTCACCATGCCCTTGTCGTCGGCGGCCGGATTTCCCGGCATGTACTCCGTTTGAAAAGGCGTCTCGTCGCGCGAAATCTGATCGACTTGGACCGTGCTTACGCCCGTATCGTCGTTCAAAACGCTTTCGAAGCTGATCGTCTTGCGCTGGTAGGGATCGGCGCCTGGCGTTTTGCCGGTCGTCGAGGCGTTGGCGATGTTTTCCGAAACCACACGCATGCGAGCCGATTGCGCAAAAAGGCCCGCGGCCGCAGATTTTTCCGATGCCAGAAGGGGATCGCTCATCTCTCTAGCCCTTCGTGACAGACTGCAACATGCTGCTGAAGGTCTTCAAAATCTGGGTGTTCAGCGAATAGCTTCGCATCACCTCACCGGATTTGAGAAATTCGTCTTCGAGGCTGACGTCGTTTCCGGAGACCAGAACCTCAGCGCGATTGGGATCATTTTCGTAGGCGGGAACTTGCCCGTCGTCCGAGGACGCTATGTGCTCAGGATTTGTCGTCGTCATTGAGACGGACCGGCGCATGACGTCTTCAAAGCTTTCGACGTCCTTCGCCTTGTAACCGGGCGTGTTCGCGTTCGCGATGTTTGCGGAGATCACCGACTGGCGCTGCGCAAGCCACTCGTTTTGGCGAAACGCCAGGTCAAAGAGTTGCAGGGGCTGCATAGGCGAGTCCTCAAAATGGCCTTCCCCTGTTTGCCTGCCGTCGCTTGCGTCGGCCTGGACAAACGGCCGAGCGGGGTGCTTTTTTCGCGGACGAATAAAGGCGTTACCGGTAGCCCTTAATTCAGGCGGGCCTCGCCGAGTGCTTCGTGCAGGCGCGTCGTATTATGCGTGGGGCCGAGTGATTCGCCTTCGAAGGAAATGTAGGTGATCTCTACACCAGCCTCTTCGGCTTCCAGGAGAAGCCGGAAATAGACGTGGATCGCCCGATGATGAAATTCCATGTCGAAGGACACGCGCGGGACTTGACCCCAATCGAGATAGACATCGCCGGAATGCCCGAACATGAGCGTTTCCGGTTTGAACGAAAGCTCGATCGAGGCTTGCACCAGGGCGCCGACGCTGCCGATCTGGCCCGTTTTAATATAGGTGACGAGGTCTGGCAGATCGATCAAGCGAAGATCGGCGGCAACTGTGCGGATGCTTTCGCCAAGGATTTTTTCGCGCTCAAGGGAATGGTCGATCCGAACAGTCTGCATCAACGAACGTCCTCTCAGGCGCGGACTGGGCTTGTACGGTTCCGCCGCGCCTGCAAGCGGATCAATATCTCCGCGATCGCTCTGTAGAATTCTACAGGGATCATCTGGTCCACTTTCACTTTTGCATAGAGGGACCTTGCAAGAGCCTTGTCCTCGATAACCGGAATGCCATTTTCTTCTGCGATCCTGCGAATCTTGAGCGCAATGAGATCCTGGCCCTTGGCGACGACGCGTGGCGCGCCGCCCTCGGAGCGCACGTAGCGGAGCGCTACGGAGAAGTGCGTCGGATTAGCGATGACGATGGTTGCCTTTGGCACGCTTTTCAACATGCGCTGACGCGATCGCGATCTGGCGATCGACCGGCGCCGTGCCTTCATGTGAGGGTCGCCTTCCATCTGGCGTCTCTCATCCTTGATTTCCTGCGGCGCCATACGGAGCGAACGCCGCCAAAGCACGTGTGCCACAGGAAGATCGAAGACCAGCAAGGTGAACGACAGAAGCGCCAATGCCGTCAGCAAGGCGACGACGCTTTGTTGCGAAAGCGTCAAAATGGCCGTGGGATCACTCCAGATCGAGCCAGTGAAGTCGTGCCACATGATCATCAGGATGGAGACGCTCGTGACAGCAACGACGGCCATTCTCAACGCCAACTTCAGGAACTCGACGAAACCCTGCATACTAAATAGCCGTTTCAATCCCTTTGCGGGGGAAAGGCGCGAAATATCCGGCATGACTCGTTTGAAGATCATCGCCGGCGGATTTTGAATGACCGACGCGATGATGCCGGCGGCGGCGAAAGCTAGGATAATCGGTGCGGTGACGGCGGCGGCGGTCTTACCCACGACGTCAAACAACAGCATGACGTCACCGGCGTTTTCAAGATGAATGGACCCGACATTCGCCAGAAGTCCGGCGAGCAAACTGCTGAGATGCTCGGTGAATGCCTTTCCGAGAACGGCAATAACAAGCAGGCAGGACATCAAATAGGCAAAGTTTGGAACTTCGCGCGACGTCGGCACATTGCCGTCGCCCTTCGCGTCCTGCAAACGTTTGTCGGTCGCTTCTTCTGTCCGGCTTTGCTGGTCTTGTTCGGACAAGAAAGGCTCCTAACGTTTGGCGGCGTTAGTCGGCCTGACTTGGAACTTCGATCGCTCCTTCAGCGGATAGCCGAAGAACCGAATCGACAATCGCACGCCGCGCATCGGTAATGTCGCGGGCGGCGACGTTAGCAGGGCTTTGCAATTCCGCTTCTGCCATCCGGCGCGCGCGCGGCGATAGCGCAGCCAGCACCTTGCCTTGCAGCTCCACATTCGCGCCCTGCAGCGCGATGACCGTACGCTCGACAGGAACACCGTCCATCAGAACCGTCATCGCTTTTGCAGATAGCTTTACGAGGTCCTCAAACTTGAACAGCATCTTGCGGATGGCTTCGGCATCTTTCGGTTTGATGGATGCGAGGTATCGCAACACGTCCGCCGATTCTTCTTTATCCATGTTGTTCAGAATGCCGGCCATCGTAACGTGCTTATCCGACGATCTGCGATCGTTATCGAATAGCTCCTCGTGAAGCGAAGTCTCCAGCGCCTCAACGATTTGGGGCGCGACCTGACCGAGACTGAGGATGCGATTCATCAGCTCGTTGCGCTCCGCCGGAGAAAAGCTCTTGAGGATGCTCGAAGCACGCTCGCTGCCGAGGCGGTCGAGATAATAGGCGGCGATTTGCGGCGACTGCGTTTTTAGAAAGCCGTGCACGACATCGTCCGGCAATGCCCCGAACCGGCCCCAGACATCCTGACGCGTGACGAAGGCATCGTCCGCGTCCGATGTCGATTTATTTTCCGATATAACATCGGTGACGAGACGCTTGACGTCTTCGGGCCGGCCCACGAACGGCGTTCCGAGGCCGAGCTGCCCTTCGAACTCTTCAACAATGCCTTCAAGCTCGGATGCCGAGATGGTGGGCATGACCTCGGTCGAGCGAACGATGATGTTCAGCTCCTCCGGGTTGAATTTTTTGAGCAGACCACTCGCCCGCTCCTTACCGAGGGCGAGAAGAAGAACGCCGACCTTCTCGGCGCCGGTCAGAGGACGAGACGGCCCCATCGAATGTTGTTCTCGCGGCATCATTGGCGCGTCTACTTTCCAGACGGTGCGAGCTTGCCGACCTGGGTCAGCACAACGCCGAAGCGCGAGGACGCTTCATTGAGGACGACAACTTCACCGCGTGCAATAAGGCGACCATTCACAAGGATATCGACAGAATCGCCGACCATCTTATCGAGCTTGACGACCGATCCTTTTGTCAGCTTCGCCAGGGTTGCGACGGGCATCCGCGCAGAACCGAGGACGACCTTCATCATAACAGGGAGCCCCGCAATCAGGGCACTATTGTCCACTTCCACCGCCGGTTCGCCTGGCTCTTCTTCGCCGGATTGCGCAATTTCGGGGAATGCGTCGGATTTTTCACTCGCGGCAAACGTCGCCGAGGCCATGTCGGTGAATGCCTGATCGAAGTCCTGGACGGCGGGTTCGACGCCTGATTCCATTTCATCGGTTTCGCTAGCAGTCATTTCCTAGTGCCTTCGTCTCATTGTCCGCCGATTCACGATAATCGCTCCCGAAACGTGCCGCAGCCTTGTGGGGTGCTGAGTTTAAAGACCATAAAACTCATCAATCGCGTCCCTGCTTCCATCGAAGTCGTCCTCGACGCGTAGCGTCAGCGCTGCTCCGCGCTTGCCGAGCTCGCACCAGAATAGGGGAATCTCGTCGGAATCGAGTCTGACGCGGGACAGCGATGTGCTCTGCAACTCTACGACGGAGCCGACTGCGAAACGCTGCACCTCTCCGAGTGCGATCGGCCGTTCCTCGAGAACGCCCGTCAGGTCGATAAAAGCGCGGGCAATTTCGTCTGCGAGTTGCCTCGACCATGTGGGATCTTCGTGAGATGGGGAAGCATTCGAAGTGCCGTTATCGGTTGCGGATGCTCCGGCGAGTAAATCCCTGATCGGTTCTATTGCCGCCTGAGGAATTACGACCGTAACGGTTCCGGCATAGCTTGGGTATTCGAGCGTCAGGCGGGCCGTAATGACCGGCGACGTTGCGCTGAGCTGCGGCTCCAGCTCTATCTTGTCAACGGTCTCGCCGACATCCAACGGGATATCGACGAGCAAGGAAAAGGCGCTTGTGAGAGAACGTGCAAGACGACGAAATAAAACATGAACCAGATTTGCGTCGGTCTTGGTCAGTTTGCGTGTCGAAAAACCTTCTGCAGGGAAGCTCTCGCAGCCCGACGCCGCTTCGACGAAAAGCATCGTCGTCATGCGGTCGGCAATGAAATAGAGCCAACTGCGCCAGCGCTCGGCGCGCACTGCAGCCGCGAGCGAATCCTGCGGTAGGGCGCACGCCTCTCCCAACGTCGTTGCCGATAGTTCCAACAAGTGTACGCGCAGGGGCAATGACGAAAGGTTGCCGATTTCCTCGACCATCACGCGGGGCAGCTGATTGAAAATCATCTGCAGGCCCGGAAGGCGGTCGGGCCTGTTGTGTCCAGCCGACAAAGCACGCTCTAGTGCTTTTTTTTGCGAGATTGGCAGCTCTTTGCTCGCTTCCGCGGTCACGGCGCAATCCGCTCTTTAAAGCATGCGAATGCGCTCGGCGCGGCGGCCATTACGTCCGGAGCTGCGCTAAGCGTCATCGAGATCATCAGGCCGCTTTCTTATTTTCGCCTGACGCGCGCGCGGCGCCGCCGCTGATGGTCGCGGACTCGACTTCGTTAATCGTCGGCCGTTCATAGGCCGAGATGGCTTTGCGGCCATGCTCGATCGCGACCTGCGGCATCGCCCCATTCATGAATGCCAAAAGCGATTGCTTGACGATGACGTAGGAACGTAGGCGTTTCTCGCGCACGATCTTCACTTTCGTGGAAAGCGGTCCGACCACGGCGTACGAAAAGAAAATACCGGCGAACGTGCCGACCAATGCCGACGCAATAAGATGGCCGAGAATCTCGGGCGACTGATCGATGGCACCCATCGCCTTCACGACGCCGAGGACCGCCGCGACGATGCCAAGCGCCGGAAGGCCGTCACCGACCGCGACAAGCGCATGGTATGCCTTCAGCTTATCATGGCGCGCGGTCTCGATCTCCTCGTCCATCAGGGATTCGATTTCGTGAGTCCGCGCGTTCCCCATGATAATCAAGCGGAAGTAGTCGCAGATAAAAGTCGTTAGTTCCTCGTCCGCCGTAACCGAGGGAGAGCGTTTGAAAACTTCGGCTTCCCCCGGCGCATCGATGATCATTTCCATCTCTGCGCGCGACTTGTCGCGAAGCTCGCGCATCATGAAGAAGAGGAGCGACAACAGCTCGATATGTTCTTCCATTGTCGGGACGTCGTTGCGGAACGCCTGCAGCGACGCCTTTCCGGAATCCTTGATCGTCTTCATCGGATTGGCGACGACGAACGTCCCGAGGGCCGCGCCGCAGATGATGACGTATTCCCAGGGCTGCCAGATCACCCAAACATGGCCGCCCATGGCTGTGAAGCCACCGAGCATACATGCCAAGGTGATGATAAGTCCGACGATGATGGTCACGCGGCCGCCCCCGTATTCTATGCGGAGCTTCCATAAGCGGCGCTTTGGCTTGCGTGAGACTTGCCCCCGTGAACGTACTCACTTGACAAATTTCAGCGCCGACAGGGTGTCAGGCCCCCACAAGTCGGCGCCGCTAACATTCGAGTTCAAATGCTCGAAAGCGCTTGCCTATCGCGGCAAGCGCCCATGGGACCATTAAGCGATGCAATCGAATATTTACGTCGGGCTTTCGGCTCAGCTTGCCCTGCAGAAGCGACTGGATACGGTTGCCAACAACGTTGCGAACGCTTCGACAGCGGGCTTCCGGGCTGAAGAGATGTCGTTCGAAGAAGTAATTTCGCGCAACGGCGAAAATGCCGTGAGCTTCGTTTCCGACGGCAAGACCCATCTTTCGACCGAGGGTGGCGAGCTGACCCAGACAGGCAATCCGCTCGATATTGCGGTCCGTGGCGACGCGTGGCTCGCCGTACAGACGCCGACCGGAATTGTCTATACACGCGACGGCCGCATGCAGATGAACAAGGATGGCGTGCTGACCAACCTCGTGGGCGATCCGTTCCTCGACGCCGGTGGCTCTCCTATCCAGCTTGATCCTCAAGGCGGGCGGCCGACCATCAACAAAGCCGGAACCATCGAGCAGGATGGCAACAACATCGGCGCATTCGGCCTCTACCGGATGCCGCAGGGCGCGAAGCTCTCGCGCGCTGCAGGCGCTTCGGTGATCTCGGATTTGCCTCCGGTTCCGGAAATCGATTTTCTTCGCACCGGCGTCGTGCAGGGGTATGTCGAAAAGTCGAACGTCAATCCAATTCTAGAGATGACGCATCTCACGACGTTGCAAAGGAGCTTCGATGCCGTCAGCAAGGTGCTGCAGGACACGGAGTCGTCGTTGCAGGATTCTCTGAAAACGCTGGCAGGATCGTGATGAAGCACCGGTCGGGCGCGGAACTTGGCGCGGCATGGCCTGGCCATTCGCGATCAGGGATTAACTCGTGATCGAGGCCTCTTCTCTCACGCCTTTCGACAAGCTCGATGCGCTGATTGCCTCCGCTGCCGCCTCCCGCCCGGCGCATCGGGTCTCCGGCCGTGTTGCACGCATCAGCCCGACGTATATCATCGTTTCGGGGCTTTCAAAATTCGTATCGATTGGCGATGCCGTCTCGATTGCGGGAATCGGCGGATCGGTCCTCGCCGAGGTTGCAAGCATTGAAGCCAATGCGATCAACGTAACGCCATTCATCGCCGATCACAGGATCGAGCTTGGCGCCCGTGTGACTGCCATGTCGGGTCAGCTAACGCTTTCGCCGCATGAATCGTGGCTCGGACGGACGTTGAATGCGCTTGGCCATCCCATCGACGACGGCGGTCCGCTTATTGCGGGCGATCGCGCCGTGCCGATCCAGGGCGGGCCTCCGGCGGCGCTGCGCCGGAACCGACTCGGAGAGGCGTTGACGACAGGGGTCAAAACCGTCGACCTTTTTACGCCGATTTGCGCCGGTCAGCGGATCGGAATTTTTGCGGGCTCGGGCGTCGGGAAATCGACACTTCTCGCAATGCTTAGCCGCGCACCGTCCAGTGACGTTACCGTTCTCGCGCTCGTTGGAGAACGAAGCCGAGAAGTGCGCGATTTTCTCGACGATACGCTCAGTGCATCGCGGTCACGCGTCGTTTCGGTGGTGGCAACATCCGATGAGAGCCCGATGATGCGGCGGATGGCGCCCAGCGCCGCCATGTGCATCGCCGAATACTATCGCGACCAGGGCAAAAACGTCCTGCTAATCATCGACTCGCTAACGCGCTACGCCCACGCCATACGGGAATTGGCGCTCGCATCTAATGAGCCGCCTGTGGCACGCGGATATCCGCCGAGCGTTTTCAGCGCTCTGCCGCGCCTACTGGAGCGCGCGGGAACGGGCGAGGAAGGCGCTGGCACGATCACCGCTATCCTGTCGGTTCTGGTGGACGGCGACGATCATAACGATCCGATTGCGGACGCGACGCGCGGCATACTCGACGGCCATATCGTTCTCGATCGAAGTATCGCCAGCCAGGGGCGCCTCCCTGCCGTCGATCCGCTTGCATCGTTATCGCGTTTGGCGCCCAAAATTCGTACGAAGCAGCAGGCGCAATACACGACGCAGCTGATCGAGGTTATTTCGCGCTTCGAGGACACGCGTGATCTTCGAGCCATCGGGGGTTATCGGCCTGGCAGCGACGCTATTCTCGATCGGGCGATGGAAGTGGTGCCACGTCTCTACGATGCGTTGAAGCAAAACCTCGATGAGCCGCCGGTCGAGGACGTCTATGCCTTTCTCTCGCAAGTATTACCCAATTCTCCGCGTCCAAATTCCCCGCCGCCTCGCTAGAATCGCATAATTGGCGACAAGCGGATGTGTGCCGATCCAAGCGTTCACTCTAGCTTGAGGTGCAACAAACGTGGCTAACAGCGCGGAAAGCGTCGGCCAATTACTGGCTAACAGCGCTCTCATGAAGGGCGAGCGCGACCTCTTTCGCAAACAGGATGCGGCACCTGCCGAACCTGCAAAAGCAGCCGTTCAGCCGGCGGCCGAGCCTATTGCGCACGATTCTAAGGCGGTCGCGGCGGTGCTCTTGGCGATGCTCGACGATCAGCTAGAGGCGGCGGATGCAGCAGTGGCAGCAGGAGCTGGACGGCGGTCGTCAAACGCCCAAGACGGGGACGCTTCGAAGCGCGTTGCCCAACGCTATGCTTCGGACGGTCTCCTGGGTGGAGACGATCTGCCGGGACCGCCGCAATTCATGCAGCCAGACGCGGCGCGCACCACCTCTATGGCGCCCGCCGTATCCGGCGATCTGCAAACTTTCATGCAACGATTTATTGCGCTTGCGACCAGCAAAACCGCGATCGACGAAGCCATGGGTTACAAAGCCGGGCGCTCTCAGCAGAGCAACGGTTCGACGGTTTTCAGAAATGTGCCGCTCGTCCGGACCGCCATGATAGCAGGTGTCGGCCTTTGGCTTGCAATCATAATTATAGGATGGATCGCGCGCTAAGCGCTCCTAGCTCGCGTCGACGCCAGGGGGCACGATCTGCACATCGTGCTTGGCTGTATTCTCGTCGGAATTTCGCGTGGGCTGGCTTTTTCCGACATGGGCAAGCAGAGCAAGCAACGCCGGATCGGTCCCAAGATCTGCGAAAGGCCGGTCCGTCGAAGATGGCGGCATGTCTACGTCGTTACGTGCGAGCCGCACCACGCTTGCGGGTTTGGCGAGCGTGAGCGGTTCAAATGACGATACTGCCGCGCCGCTTGGAGCAGAGGACGTGGACTGTGCAAGATTTGCCAGCACATGCGTGCTTTCCGATGCGCCCTGTCCGAACCACGAGACTTCCTGGAGGCGGCGCTGCACCAATCCATCGACGACCGAGCCGCCCGCTTTATTATACTGAAGGAAAAGCGACCGCGCTTTGTCCATGTCGCCATTGGCGATGGCGTCGCCGAGCCCGCTCTGCGCCCATGCTGTCCCCGCGTTATAGGTCAAGGATGTCAGCGCGGCTTTGCTGCCGTCGTCCAGGTCGGGGGCAAACTTATCGACGAAATCCGCGGCCTTTTGTATCTCGCCCGCGAAGCGGCGGTCGGCTTCGGCCTTGTCGATGACTTCGCCGGCATAACGCGCACGTGTTCCATAGCCGTTGGAGTTCTGCGCGTAATCCCAACGGGCTTTTGCAGAGTAGCCCTCGAATTTCTTGATGGCGTCGAGATAGTCCGGATCCAGCATGGGTAGTGTCTGCCATGCGGACCTTGCCGCAAGCTGGTGAGATGAACCGCTTTCGGCGCGCGCTTAACGACGGGCGCGTGCGACATCTCGCAAGATATTGGCTTCGAGTTGTACCTCATCCAGCCGATATTTCAGAACGTCGCCGATACTGATGAGCCCGACAACTTTCCCGTCAACGACCACGGGAAGATGGCGGATACGGCGCTCCGTCATCACGTTCGCTACCATCGCGACAGCATCTCCGGGCGCGCATGTCACAACCGAGCGCGTCATCAAATCGGAAACACGCATCTGCGGGAGATCGGTGCCAAACTCGTCGATGCCGCGCGCCAGATCACGTTCGGAGATGATGCCATTCAGCTTGCCATCGGCGTCGAGCACCAACATCGCGCCGACGCCTTCCTTTCTGAAGCCCTGGGCAAGGGCGCGCATGGTTGCGTTCGCCTCTATGGTCTTAACGGCGGAGCCTTTGGTCTTCAGAATATCGGAAACACGCATCGAGTGACTCCAGTCGAGATCGGACAAGCCTTCGCAATTGCCCGAATGCAAGCGTTGCAGAGACGACAACAGCGATGCCCGGTCCTCGGCCGTCAAAGGGTCGAGACGGCTTCTATCGGGCCCGATGAGATTGGTCAGGTCCTGAACGACGACTGTCCCGCCGATACTGAATGCCGGTGTCTCGCGACAGAACGCGCTCCGCGTCGTGATGACGGGGAAGCCCGCAGCCTTTGCGGCTTGCGTTCCAGGGCGGCATGCTTCGATGACGAGACAATGCTGGGGCGCAACATCGATGGCGGCGCGTACGTCCTGATAAAGACGATCGCAATCGTCGCCGTAGCCCATCTCGCCGGCGATAACGCAATCGAAGACCTCTCGTCCGCGCTGGCCTAGGACCGTCTCCAACAACTTTTCGGTTTGGCTCCGCTTCAACATTGAAGCGAGGACCAGCCGAAGCCCCTCCGCTCGTGCGGTTACGATGAGGTCGCGAACGCCGGGACGCGGCTCGATGTCGGCGCTCGCCAGCATCTCGGTGAAGATTTTCGATGCACGCCGGTGCATCGCGCCAATGAGAACAGAGAAATCCTCGGTCTCCGGCCGGCCGCGAAGGAGGGAGCGAACGAAATGCGCCATGCGCGCTTCGCCAGTTCCAAGCTTTGCCGTCAAGGCAAAGCCTTCACGATCGCAGGACCACTCGTAATCCGACTCGGCAAACGCTTGAGCGAACGCGCGCCAGCGCACCTCTTCGGTCTCCGCGAGCGCGCCGTCTGCTCGAATAATGATGACTTGAAGAGTCATCTACCGCCGTTCGTTCATCAAGGTCTTTCCGGTAGGTACTCCCTACCGTCGCCAGCGCCAACGCGACGTAAAGTCTGTCAAACGTGCCTTAAAATCTGGCGCTAAAAGATAGGCTGCATCGGGGCCCGATATCGCGGCGCAACACCGCAGCCGAGATTGCAACGCTTCTAAATTAATAAAATCCGGGACCTCGACGAGCTGGCGCGCTCGCTCAGCCGAGTTGGTTTTGGAGCCACGGCATCGACTTGCGCAAACTATCGAGAGTCGAGGTTTCGAGTGCGGACTTGCAGGCACGTGTCAGATCGCGCGGCAGGGTCCCGAGTTCCTGGCGCCTGCTCACGAGAGTCAGCGTTCGCTTAAGGCTTGGACCGGGAAGCGGTGCAGTGCGAATCCCGCTGTCTGCGAAACCGGCCTCGGTGACGCAGATCGGTGTCGAGATGGCGAACCCCTTGCCGCGGGCAACCATATCGGTCACGCCGAAGGGCGTATCAAATTCGAGGCCCGGCGGAATGTCCAGATTCAAGCGCCGGAGATGACGTTCGATGTCGATGCCGGTCCGGGAGCGTGCGCTGTAGCGCACGAAGGGAAGCTTTTCAGCATAGTTCGCCAGGTCCGAGACCGACTTTGGCACTTTAGATTTTGGCGGGAGGAGCAGGATGTAGGGCTCGCTCACGAGATCGAAGCGATCGAAACCTTCGACATCGCTCATGTCATCGACGCCGATGAAAAGATCGAGGTTACGCGTCAGAAGAGCACCCGCATGCGCCGACGTGAGACCGGATTGAATAGAGACCTGCTCCGCGTGCTCCGAAAGAAACGACGCAACAGGCCCCGTCAGTACCCGCGATAAACTATCCACAAGTCCGGCACGAATAAGCGCGAGACGACCGCGCGCTGTATGGCGGATCGCGGACGAGATTTGCCGTGCTTCCGATATTAACGCCGAGGCCCGCTGGCGCATGACCTCGCCAGCAGGCGTCAGCGCGATGGGGCGGACGCTGCGGTCGAACAGCTTCACGCGGGTTCGTGTTTCGAGATCGGCAATGGCCTGCGAAATGGCTGGCTGTGTCAGCGCCAGTTTCTGCGCCGCGGCCGCCATCGACCGCGCTTCGCAGACAGCGAGAAACGCTTCGAGCGCGTGCAAATCGAACGGAAGGCGGCTAATCCGTGCGGTCATACCCCGCATAATAAGTACGACTTATATTAAGGTCAATTATTGGCTGATGTATAAGTCATTTTCGAGTTAGGGATGCCTTAGATCCTCCGCGCCGAGGCTTTGAAAACATCATGCCGTCCGATCGCTATTCCATGTTTTCCGTTCTTTTCGAGGCGCTGCGAGGCCAAAAAGGCTGGCAGCCGGCGTGGCGCCAAGCCAGACCGAAACCGTCCTACGACGTTGTTATCGTCGGTGGCGGCGGACATGGACTCGCCACCGCCTATTACCTCGCGAAGCGCTATGGCCTGTCGAACGTGGCGGTAATCGAAAAAGGATGGATCGGCTCCGGCAACGTCGGCCGCAATACGACGATCGTCCGCTCCAACTACATGCTGCCCGGAAATATCCCGTTCTACGAGACCAGCATGAAGTTGTGGGAGGGTCTTGAGCAGGACCTCAACTACAATGCAATGGTCTCGCAGCGCGGCGTTCTCAATCTTTATCACTCCGACGGACAGCGCGACGCCTTTGCCCGGCGCGGTAATGCCATGCGCATGCACGGTGTCGATGCCGAGCTTCTCGACCGTGACGCCGTCCAACGGATGTATCCTTGGCTCAACTACGACGATGCGCGCTTTCCGATCAAAGGCGGCCTTCTACAGCGCCGAGGGGGCACCGTTCGGCACGATGCCGTTGCGTGGGGATATGCGCGCGGCGCTGACCGGCTCGGTGTCGATATTATCGAGAACACCGAGGTCACCGGTTTCCGCATCGATAATGGCCGGATCAATGGCGTGGAAACAACGCGCGGTTTCATAGCGGCGCGAAAAGTCGGGCTTTCCTGCGCGGGCAACTCTTCACGCGTCGCTGCGATGGCTGGCCTCAACCTGCCGATCGAGAGCCATGTGCTGCAAGCGTTCGTCTCCGAAGGCATCAAGCCGTTCATCGATGGTGTCGTTACGTTCGGCGCGGGTCATTTCTATATCAGCCAGT
This sequence comes from Hyphomicrobium sp., assembly GCF_035548195.1. GTDB lineage: Bacteria > Pseudomonadota > Alphaproteobacteria > Rhizobiales > Hyphomicrobiaceae > Hyphomicrobium_B. Next base: position 8,267 of record NZ_DASZTY010000018.1, on the reverse strand, counting down.
CCGACAAGGGCGGCTTGGTTTTCGGCGGCGACCTCGACGGTTACAATTCTTATGCGCAGCGGGGAAATCTACCTACCGTCGAGGACGTCGTCGAGGGCGGCATGGCGTTGATGCCACGTATCGGCCGGGTCCGGCTGCTGCGGTCGTGGGGCGGCATCATGGACATGAGCATGGACGGCTCGCCCATCATCGATCAGACGCCGATTACGGGTCTCTATTTCAATGGCGGCTGGTGCTACGGCGGCTTTAAGGCAACTCCTGCTGCCGGCCTTTGCTTCGCTCACCTGCTTGCCCGGAACGAACCGCACGAGGTCGCGCGCGCCTATCGCCTCGACCGCTTCCGCACCGGCCATATGGTCGATGAAAAAGGCATGGGCAATCAACCGAATCTGCACTGAGGCTTAGAAACATGCGCATCAGCTGCCCGTATTGCGGCGAACGAGCCGTCGACGAATTTACCTACCTGGGGGACGCGAGCGTGACGCGTCCGGATCCTGCCTCGGAGGATGCCGCAGACAGCTTCTACACCTACGCTTATGAGCGACGGAATGTTGCCGGCCCGACGCAGGAGCTCTGGTATCATCAAGCCGGATGCCATGCCTGGCTCGTCGTCACGCGTGATACACGCACGCATGAAATTTCCGATGTGAAATCCGCCCAAGACGTCGCTCTGACGCGGGTCAAATCGACGGCAGGTGCAGCATGAGCGCCGGAAAACAGGAATTCAGAATTGCAGGGCGCGGCCTCGTCGATCGCTCCAAACCGTTGCAGTTCACGTTCGACGGCGTTCCGTACGAAGGCTTCGCCGGAGACACGCTCGCCTCGGCTTTACTCGCGAACGGCGTCAGGCTGGTCGGCCGCTCTTTCAAATACCATCGTCCGCGCGGCATCCTGACGTCGGGCTCGGAAGAGCCGAACGCGCTCGTCGAGCTTCGGTCCGGCGCACGGCGCGAACCCAATACCAAGGCCACGACGATTGAGCTTTACGACGGCCTCGAAGCGACGAGCCAAAATCGTTTTCCCTCGTTGAAACTCGATCTCATGTCGGTCAACGGCCTTCTGTCGCCCGTCTTCTCCGCGGGCTTCTACTACAAGACGTTCATGTGGCCGGCGTCCTTTTGGGAAAAAGTCTACGAGCCGATGATCCGCCGCGCTGCCGGTCTCGGGTATCCCGCGATGGAAGCCGACCCAGACAGCTATGACAAAGCCAACGCGTTTTGCGATGTGCTTGTCGTTGGATCAGGCCCTACCGGACTGATGGCGGCGCTCTCGGCCGCGCGCGCTGGTGCACGTGTCATTCTCGCCGACGAGAGTTTTGCCCTCGGCGGACGGCTTCTTGCAGAAAGCCGGACCATCGACGGCATAAATTCAGCGGCATGGGCAAAGGCGGCCGTTGGAGAGCTTTCCTCCCTCTCCAATGTCCGCCTGTTGCCCAGGACAACGGTATTCGGTGCCTACGACGGCGGAACATTCGGTGCGGTCGAGCGCGTCGCCGACCACCTACCGCAACCGGCTTCGGGGCAACCGAGACAGCGGCTCTGGCGTATCGTCGCGAAACGAACCGTCGTCGCGCAAGGCGCAACGGAACGGCCGATCGTTTTCGGCAACAACGACAGGCCGGGCGTGATGCTCGCGAGCGCGGTGCGCAGCTACATCAACCGCTATGGCTCGGCGCCCGGACGAACGGCTGTCGTCTTCTCCAACAACGACGACGGCGCGGCGACGATCAACGATCTCAGCGCCGCCGGCATTAAAGTGGCGGCGCTAGTCGATAGCCGGCCGGCATTGCCCGACGCAATCGAAGAGCGTGCGGAAGCGCTTGGCATTCGCGTTTTCGAAGGCGGTGTCGTTTCCGATGCCGTCGGCGGATCGCGCGTAAAGGCGGCACGCATCATTGGGTCGGATGGCGCTGTTCATTCGATAGCTTGCGATCTCATTGCCGTTTCGGGCGGCTTCAATCCCAACATGCAGATGACGACGCATCTCGGCGGCCGTCCGCAGTGGCGGGATGACCTCGTTGGTTTCGTTCCGAACACGATGCCGAGGGGCATGATCGCGGCGGGCGCCGCCAATGGTGCATTTTCGCTCGCTTCCTGCCTCGCGGAAGGCGCGCGAGCGGGTACTGCCGCCGCCGCGGACGTCGGTTTCGATGCGAAGCCCGTTGCGGTTCCCGCGGCCGATGACGAGCCGACTGATATTGGGGCATTCTGGCACGTCGATCGTGCGAAACATAAAGCCTTCGTCGACTTCCAAAACGACGTAGCGGCCAGCGATATCGTGCTCGCGGAGCGTGAGGGATTCGGCGCCGTCGAGCACCTCAAGCGCTACACCACGCTCGGCATGGCAACCGACCAGGGCCGCACTTCCAACGTCAACGGCCTTGCGATCCTCGCCAGCCTCACCGGCAAGTCGATCCCTCAGACGGGTATCACAACTGCGCGTCCGCCGTATTCGCCGGTCTCTCTGGGCGCGCTCGCGGGCGAACATCGCGGCAAGCACTTCAAGCCATTCCGGCTGACACCTTCTCACAACTGGGCAAAGGAACAAGGAGCCGTCTTTGTCGAGGCTGGCCTGTGGCTGCGGGCGCTGTATTTTCCGAGGCCATTCGAGAACGATCCGCTGACGACAGTTATTCGCGAGGTCAACGGTGTCCGCAATGGCGTCGGCGTTTGCGATGTCTCGACGCTTGGCAAGGTCGAAGTCCACGGACCGGATGCGGGTAAGTTTCTCGACCGTCTTTACATCAACATGATGAGCACCTTGGCTGTGGGCAAGGCGCGTTATGGCGCGATGCTACGTGAGGACGGCATCATGATGGATGACGGCACGGCGGCACGTTTCGCGGAAGATCGCTATTTCGTCACGACGACGACGGTCAACGCCATCAAGGTCGTGCAGCACATGGAATTGTGCAAGCAATGGCATTGGCCCGAGCTTGATGTGCAGATCATTCCATCAACCGATCAATGGGCACAGTACGCGGTTGCCGGTCCGCGCGCGCGCGAACTTATTTCGCGGATCGTCGACAAGCCATTCGATGTGTCGAACGAAGCTTTCCCGTACATGGGCGTCGCGGAGCTAACAGCTCTCGGGGGGATCAAGGCGCGACTCTACAGACTTTCGTTTTCTGGCGAGCTTGCCTACGAGATCGGCGTTCCAGCGCGCCACGGCGAGCTCTTGATGCGAACGCTGATGGAAAAAGGCAAAGATCTCGGCGTCATTCCCTATGGAACGGAAGCGCTCGGCGTCATGCGCATCGAGAAAGGGCACGTCGGCGGCCCGGAGCTTAATGGCACGACCACCGCAGCCGATGTCGGACTCGGGAAGATGGCGTCGAAGAAAAAAGATTATATCGGCCGCGTGCTGGCGGGACGGCCGGGACTGACCGATCCGAGCAGGCCGCGCCTCGCGGGGTTCCGGCCCGTGGACAAGGCAGCGATACTCAGATCCGGCGCACACTTCCTCAGCCGCAATGCGGAACCTACAGCAGCAAACGATCACGGACATATGACGTCGGTCGCCTACTCGCCGTCGCTTGGGCATTGGGTCGGACTAGGGTTTCTCTCGAATGCCGAGTCGCGCATGGGCGAGATCGTACGCGCCTATGATCCGGTACGCGGTGAGGACACTCTCGTCGAGGTCGTTTCGCCGGTGTTCTACGATAGCGAAGGAGCGCGCCTCCGTGTCTAATCTTGAAAATGAAGCGGCTTTGAAAAGCAATGGGCTGACGATTTCGCGGCGCGATGACGTTGCTATGACGCACGTCGCTGTTCGGCGCGGTATGCAGGCAGACTTGGACGCTAGGGCGAGTGCAACGCTCGGGCTTTCGCTTCCATCAACGCCCCGCATTGTCGAAGCAGCCGGTAAATCGGTCGTCTGGGCAGGTCCGGAACAATGGATTGTCATCGAGCCGCAACGCGCGGGGAGCGATCCGAGCGCCGACCTCGCGGAAGCTTTCAAAGGCGCGGCGTCCATCGTCGATGTCAGTGATAGCCGGACCGTCTTCCGGGTGACCGGCGCGAAGGCGTTGGAGGTCCTGGCGCCAAGTATGGCCATCGACTTCCACGACAGCGTTTTCAAGCCGGGCGATGCCGCGATCACGCACGCGAGTCATCTGGGTGTCATGGTCTGGCGGCTTCCGAACGGTCAAGGTTACGAGTTTGCGTGCCCCCGAACCTATACGGAAGCGTTTGCCGAGTGGCTTTCCGACGCTTGCGCCAAGAAAATTTACGCTTAAATCCGCGAATTTCTGCCCGACTGTGAGACGCCGCAGGCGTCCGGGTGGAATATTCTTTCGAGACGTGCCAACTTGCGCGACCTTTAAGCCAATCTCCATGGCCCGGTCTGCTGCGGAAGGCATTCATGTCGGAAAAGACTCGCAAATCTTCGGTGGCTCTCGTCGAGCCCGACCATCTCGCTACGGGCTCCAGCGCGCCGGGCGCTGCGGAGCACACGCTTGAGCAAGCCATCGGCAATCAGGTGCGCCACCACCGCAAACACGCGGGATTAACCGTTGCCGAACTCGCTGTTGCAGCGCAAATCTCCCCCGGCATGCTCTCAAAAATCGAAAACGGGCAGATTTCACCATCGCTCAGCACGTTGCAGATGCTGGCTGCGGCGCTGAACATTCCACTAACGGCGCTTTTTGCATCATTCGAGCAGCGGCGCGATTGTTCTTACGTGAAGTCGGGCGAAGGCGTCGTCATCCGCCGGCGTGGCACCAAGGTCGGGCACCAATATCAGCTGTTGGGGCACTCCCTCGACGGCGACGTAGTGGTCGAACCCTATCTCATCACGCTCTCGGACGATGCCGTCCCTTATACGGGCTTTCAGCACGAAGGCGTGGAGTTCATTTTCATGCTCAGCGGCGAGATCGAATATGCGCACGCCGACCGGAGCTACCTCCTAAGTCCCGGAGATGCCATCCTGTTTGACAGTGCTGCACCGCACGGTCCGGCGCGTCTGATCAAGACGCCAATGACCTACCTGTCGATCATCATTTACCAGCGCCCCTAGTTCGACAGTCAGCACTCATTTCTCATTGAGAAACCATTTTTCTTCCCAGTTGACATAGCGCAGGACGCGCGATTAGTCTCAAAATGTCGTTGAGCTGGAGCCGGGAGGCGATCCATGTGCGGCATCGTCGGACTATTTCTCAACGATCCTCAGATCGAAAATCGGCTCGCCGCCTTGCCCGAGTTCGTCCTCGGTGATTTCCTTTAGCGCTGATACGTACGGGGGGATAATGCGTACGATCGATCTGGCTAAAAGCTCTTTACGGGACCTCAACGAGGAGCTTCATCGACAGTCCGATGGCGTCAACGAAGCACAATGGGAAGTCTTGAACCCTCGCGGCGGTCACGCCATTGCCGCCGGCGTCGATGCGCCTATTCACATCGATATCAAAGGTAGCGTCGGCTACTACTGCGCCGGAATGAATAAGAAAGCATCGGTCGTCGTCCATGGGTCGGCCGGTCCCGGCGTTGCCGAAAACATGATGTCCGGCAGGGTCGTCATCAAAGGCGATGCCAGCCAGTATGCCGGCGCGACGGGGCGCGGAGGACTTCTGGTCATCGAAGGCAACGCATCTTCCCGTTGCGGGATCTCGATGAAGGGCATCGACATCGTCGTTCGCGGCAACATCGGACATATGTCGGCATTCATGGCGCAATCGGGCCATCTGATCGTTCTGGGCGACGCGGGCGATGCGCTTGGAGATTCAATATACGAAGCGAAGCTTTTCGTGCGCGGCAACGTCAAGAGCCTCGGCGCCGACTGCATCGAGAAGGAAATGCGGAGCGAACACCAGCACGCCCTCGCCAAGCTCCTGTCGGCTGCCGGCATCACGGATATCAAAGCGAGCGAATTTCGCCGTTATGGCTCAGCGCGCAAACTCTACAACTTCAATATAGACAACGCGGACTCGTACTGATGTCGCCGAATATTCCGATGAAGATGGCCAATTCGTGCGTGAGGTTCGAATACGGCCTACTTTTCTGGAAGATGGCGTGCACGCGGGCGGCCCAGGCCGCCCATTTTTTTGCCTTTTATCCAACAAAACAATTGGAAATGAACCGCTAGCGTTGAGGACAGACAGCATGGCTCAGGATCTCGCCCAACTCGCGAAAGAGCGTGGCATCCGCTATTTTATGATCTCCTATACCGATCTGTTTGGGTCACAGCGTGCAAAGCTGGTTCCGGCGGCCGCGATCGGAGACATGCAAAAAGACGGCGCCGGATTTGCGGGCTTCGCGACGTGGCTCGACATGACTCCTGCGCATCCCGATCTTTTCGGCATGCCCGATCCCAATTCCGTCATCCAGCTGCCGTGGAAGAGGGACGTTGCCTGGGTCGCGGCAGACTGCGTGATGGAAGACAAGCATGTCGCGCAGGCGCCGCGCGTCGTTCTCAAGAACCAGGTTAAACAAGCCGAGGACCTGGGCCTTCACGTCAAGACCGGTGTCGAATGCGAATTCTTTCTGATCTCGCCGGACGGCACGGCGATTTCCGACACTAGCGATAACGCAACGAAGCCCTGTTACGATCAGCAGGCATTAATGCGCCGCTATGACGTCATCGCGGAAATCTGCGATTCGATGCTCGATCTTGGCTGGGGCCCGTATCAGAACGACCACGAGGACGCGAATGGCCAGTTCGAAATGAACTGGAACTTCGACGATGCGCTTGTCACGGCGGACCGCCATTCGTTCTTCAAATTCATGGCGCGCTCGATTGCCGAAAAGCATGGGCTGCGCGCGACGTTCATGCCGAAGCCATTCCCGACGCTCACCGGCAACGGCTGCCACGCGCATATTTCCGTCTGGGACAAGGATGGGAAAACGAATGCATTCTTCGACCCGACCGACGAAATGGGCCTGTCACAGCAAGGCTATTATTTTCTCGGCGGCATCATGAAACATGCCGAGGCGCTCGCAGCGATCACCAATCCGACGGTCAATTCCTATAAACGCATCAACGCGCCGCGGACGACCTCAGGAGCGACGTGGTCACCGAACTCGGTGACGTGGACCGGAAACAACCGCACACATATGGTCCGCGTGCCAGGCAAAGGCCGCTTCGAGTTGCGTCTACCTGATGGCGCCGCTAACCCCTATCTGCTCCAGGCCGTCATTATCGCGGCCGGGCTCGATGGCATCCGCTCCAAAGCATTGCCGGGCAAGCGGCTCGACATCGATATGTATCAGCATGGTCATACGGTTAAGGATGCGCCGCGTTTGCCGTTGAACCTGCTCGATGCAATCCGCGCTTTTGATAAGGATACTTCGCTCAAAAGCGCTCTTGGCGAGGAATTTGCTGCCGCCTACATCAAGCTCAAGACGGATAACTGGAACTCGTTCGCGTCTCATTTCACCGAATGGGAGCGCGAGATGACGCTTGATTGTTGAACGATCATCCCAGACATCGGCGGCTCCGGCTCTCGTCAGCCGGGCCTTTTTTATTGCGGGGCACAGTGAGGCCATTGACCCGTGACAAAATGCGTGCCCCACTTCACTATCGCGAGCTGCGGCTGTGCACCCTCGAATATAATTTTTTTGCGTTTGAAGCGACATGGTTGCCGAACCTATTGCGAATTATGACGCTTCATCTGCGCCTTCTCACGCTCGCTCGTCCAACGGAACACTATCACCTGCGGTGACGTGGGCGATCACCGGCCTCATCGCATCCGGTCTGGCCTTTTATCATTTGCGATATGAAGGATGGCTGGAAACCATCGTCTTCGCGAGTTCAATCACGGCGGCCTTATTCTTTGGCCTCACATTCCTTTCGCGCCGAATCCTATTCTCCGTCGTCCTGATTGCTTTGATGGTGACCAGCATCGTCATCGCGGCCGACGTCAAGCGGCATTACATCGAGATGGTGCTGCATTCCTATGATATTGTCTTCTATCTCACCTCGTGGTCGACGCTGATCTTCTTGTGGGCAGACCACAAGCTTATGCTTCTGGCGCTCGCGGGAATGATTGCTCTGGCCGCGGGATCGGGGATGGCCCTCTGGCAACTCGATGGGACGCGCATTTCGCGAACGGTCAGCGGTGCACTCTTTATACTTTGTGTCGCCAGCGCAGCCTGGGCGAGTCACGCCAAAGGTGAGCGGCGAAACACTCTTTTTTTCTGGGATAATCAGTATCTCGCGTCGTTCTATTCGTCGTGGTCGGATACGCTCGGCACACTCTGGCGCGGCCAGTTAATGGACGCGGCTAGATCTCAGCCGCTTCCGCCCTTCACGATCCCGACGAATTGCGACTT
>NZ_DASZTY010000017.1:0-426185 GCF_035548195.1 Hyphomicrobium sp. | reverse complement strand
AAGGTCACGCGCGGCACTGCGCATAAGCACGTCGTCTTGACGCTCGTCAGCCGCGATGGCGAAAGCCGCAGCTTTCACATCGACGCCGCCAATCAGGAAAACATTCTGCCGATCATCCGCGAAAACCTTGCGAAAGAGGCGCGCATTATCACTGATGACGCGGGCTACTATCGCAACCTCGACAAGGAGTTTTTGCACGCCTTCGTCAATCACTCGGCGGGGCAGTACGGTCGCGGCGAAATTCATTCGAACACGGTTGAAGGCTACTTTTCGATCTTCAAGCGGGGCATGAAGGGCGTCTATCAGCATTGCAGCGAAAAGCACCTGCATCGCTACTTGGCCGAGTTCGATTTCCGGTATTCAAACCGGATTGCTTGCGGCGTTGATGACAAGGCGCGCGCCCTGCGTGCCATCGCAGGCGCAAAGGGCAAGCGGTTGACATACCGACGGCCTGACGTCGGAAGCGAAAGTTCCGAGCCAGCGGCTTAAACGGTAACGCGCTAATGTCTGAGGAAAAGAAACTTCGCCTCTATGCGAGCCTGATGGAAGAGGTCAAGCTCCGGTTGGACTGCACGAGCGCGGCACTCAACGGGCGCACCGGGTTTCCCAATCCGATTGTTCGAGAGTTCTGCTACCTTCAACTTCGCATGTTGTGCGAGCTGATCGCGCTTGGCTGTCTCGTCGCACATGGCGACATTGCATCTTTGCAGTCGCACCGGACCGGTAGGGCGTACTCAGCAGAAGAAATTTTAGCGCGCCTTTCCGAGCTGCGTCCTCACTTTTATCCGATCGCGTGCAAACAAACACGGATACAGGTGGGAAGCTCTTTCGAGTTCGAACTTAATATTTTGCATCCACAGCCGCTCCCAAAAGAAGACCTTCTGTCGCTCTATGGGAAGACGCACAAGTTCTTGCATAGAGGAAACATAAAGAAACTTCTATCTTCAGCGACGTCGATCGATATGGAGATAAACCTTCCGGAAATATCAAGTTGGGGCCAAAAAATCGCAAATCATTTGGCGATACAAATGATCGCCATTTCAGAGAAGAAGGTGATGCTCTGCACGCTGCGAAATGCCGATGACAACCACAGGGTGCAGGTTGCTACCGCTAAAAAACCCGAATGACTTTAGTAGCTTTCGGCTTTTGGCCCGCGCGTTTGACCACTACTCGATCTCCCCTTTGTAAGCCCGTACTATCTTTGACCCACGACAGCTTCTGTTTCGTTATCTTCCTTTTCTTACCCATGACGCACCTCGCGGCGCGCCAGCAAATCGCCTAAACTGACGCTCTCACTGGAGGCGACATGCCCAAGCCCAAAGCCGAACCGGCAGACACGCGAACCCAACGCCAGAAGTTCATCGACAAGGCGCGTGAACTCGGAACGGACGACTCCGAACGAACGTTCGAACGAACGCTGACTGCTATCGCGTCCGCGCCAATGGCAAAGGCCAAAAAGGCCGCCCCTAAATCCAAAAAGTAAGCGGCTCATCCGTTTACCTCCGCTCGTGCAGAGGTTGAATGCCGCCTTGGGTTTGTAAAGCCGATATACCTGCCGATCAATGCGGTAATAAAATACCGTATATGCGGTATCAGGATACCTCACGAAAAAATCGCACATATTTTGGGACTTTCTGCTACTTTCGGCTCGTTTGAACTTGCATTCGGAGCGCATTCTCGGGTATCAATCGCGCTTTCCGGACCGCTCACGGATCAGGTCAGCTCGCGCTGGCGCCTGCCGGTCCAATCCGCCAAGGAGCCTCAAATCAAATGTCTACCTATGTCGCCAAGCCGGCCACGGTGGAGAAAAAGTGGGTCCTCATCGACGCCGAAGGGCTCGTTGTCGGCCGCCTCGCCGCTCTCATCGCGACGCGCCTAAAGGGCAAGCACAAAGCGATTTACACGCCGCATGTCGACTGCGGCGACAACATCGTCGTCATAAACGCCGAGAAGGTTGTCTTCACCGGCGCCAAGCGCGATGACAAAATCTACTACAAACACACCGGCTACCCGGGCGGGATCAAGGAGCGTACGCCGCGCCAGATCTTTGACGGCAAGCACCCCGAGCGTATCCTGGAGAAAGCCGTGGAACGCATGCTGGCGCGCGGACCTCTCCATCGCCAGATCATGCGTAACCTGCGCGTTTATAAAGGCAGTGAGCATCCCCACACGGCGCAGAATCCGGAAAAGCTCGATGTCGCAAAACTCAACCGCAAGAATGTGAGGGTCTGAGACCATGACGACCGAAACGAAGACCCTCGCCGATTTAGCAACCGTCAAAGGTGCAACGCCTGAGGCCGCCCCGGTTCGCACGCAGAAGCTCGACAAGCTCGGCCGCGCCTACGCCACCGGCAAGCGCAAGGATGCCGTCGCCCGCGTTTGGCTGAAACCGGGCAAAGGCATGATCACGGTCAACGAAAAGGACTTCAAGGCGTATTTCGCTCGCCCTGTTCTTCAGATGCTCTTGCAACAGCCGCTCAACATCGCCAACCGTGCGACACAATATGACATTCGTATTTCTGTCGCAGGAGGCGGCCTCTCGGGCCAGGCTGGCGCCGTCCGTCACGGCATCTCCAAGGCGCTGACCTATTACGAGCCGGAACTCCGCGGCGTGCTGAAAAAGCAAGGCTTCCTGACGCGTGACAGCCGTACCGTCGAGCGCAAGAAGTATGGCCGGGTGAAGGCGAGAAAATCATTCCAGTTCTCGAAGCGCTAAGCGCCGAGACCTTCGGAGACTGCAACAGCCCGCCACCGGCGGGCTGTTTTGTTTGCGCGTGCGGCGGTCAAAAGGGTTGCCGGACCGTCGGCGCGATGCCACATACCGGCATATTCTCGTCAATGACCCGTGGCGCTCGCAGCCGGGATTTTCGGAGAGACAGATGGATTGGCTGCTGCACGGCATCAACGAACTATTGTCGGCGCTTGCCACGGATATTGCCCATCTCTTCTCTCCCCATTGGTGGCGCCACCACACCGTGCCGCTGTTCAACATCCTGATGATCGACCTGACGCTTGCCGGCGACAACGCTATCGTCGTCGGCATGGCAGCATCTCGCGTCGAGCAATCGATGCGCACCAAGGTCATTTTCTGGGGCATCCTTGGCGCCGTCGTGTTGCGGATCATTTTCTCCAGCGTCGCCCAACAGATGCTGCAGGTGATCGGACTGACGTTGGCCGGCGGCATCCTGCTCCTGTTCGTCTGCTGGAAGATGTACAAGCAGATCGTCGAGGCGGATACGCACTCTATCCACGAGGTTGAAAAGAACTTGGCCTCGTCGATGCCGCACCCCAATGCGACGACGTTCTGGGGCGCGCTCTGGACCATTATCCTGGCCGATCTCTCGATGTCGCTCGACAACGTCCTCGCAGTGGCAGGCGCCGCAGGAGAATCGACGCTCGTGCTCGTCATCGGCCTCGCCATCGCCATCGTTTTGATGGCCGTCGCATCGAACTACATTGCCAAACTCCTTGCGCGCTACCCTTGGATCGCGTGGATCGGCCTTCTCATTATTCTCTATGTCGCGCTCGACATGATCTATCGCGACAGCCATCGGATCGCCTGTCTCAACTACGGCGTCGGTTGCTCGGAATCGATCTGGCAAGGTATCAAGCATCGGCTAGGCATTGGCGGCTGATATGACAGCGGTGACATCGCAAATGGCGAAAGACGCCACGATTTTCATCGACGGCGAAGCCGGCACAACCGGCCTCGAAATCCGCGAACGCCTCGCGGGTGCGACCGGCCTTGCCGTCAAGAGCATCGATCCCGCACACCGCAAGGACAAGGCTGCGCGCACAGAGATGATGCGCAGCGTCGACCTCGTCGTGCTCTGCCTGCCGGATGACGCCGCACGCGAAGCCGTCGCCAATGCAGACGAGCTTGGACCGAATGCGCCGAAGATCATCGATGCTTCGACCGCGCATCGCGTTGCGCCCGGCTGGGTCTACGGCTTTTCCGAAATGACGCCAACGCAAGCGGATGACATTCGTCATGCCACGCGCGTAGCCAATCCTGGCTGTTATCCGACGGGCGCGATCGCGCTGATTCGGCCCTTAGTCGACGCCGGCATTCTCCCCGCCGATTATCCTGTCACCGTCAATGCGGTCTCAGGATATTCGGGCGGTGGGCGCAGCATGATCGAGGCCTACGACGCGGGGACGGCACCATCGTTCGAGCTTTATGGCCTCGGTCTTGAGCACAAGCATGTGCCGGAACTGCAAAAGTATGCGCGATTGACGCGGCGGCCGATCTTCGTGCCGAGCGTCGCGGCATATTACAAGGGCATGCTTGTCTCAGTTCCGCTCCATCTCGATACGCTGCCAGGCAGCCCCTCACCGCAGGATATCGAGGCTGCTCTCAGGGAGCGCTATCAGGGAAGCGACCTCGTGCGCGTCGTCGCGGAACCAACGGCGCATCTCGTGCGGCTCGAAGCCGAAGCACTGAACGATACTGATAAGCTTGAACTCTTCGTCTTCGGCAAACCCGAACTGAACCAGGCCGTACTCATCGCGCGGCTCGACAACCTCGGCAAGGGCGCGGCCGGGGCCGCCGTCCAGAATATCAAGCTGATGCTCGGCCTTAGCTAGACCCCGGTCAAGCGGCGGCGGCGGCCGCGCGCCGGATTGCATGCAGGTGCACGATCGCCAACACGAAAACAATCGCGCCGCCAAGCTGATGCGCGACGCCGAGCTCCAGCGGCACATGCGCTAACAGCGTAGCAATGCCCAGTCCGACCTGCGCCAGAACCGCACCGGCAAGCGCAATTCCGGTGGTGCGCACACGCCGATCGACCGGCGAACGCAGAACGAACCACAGTTCCGTCAGCACCACGAACACGACGAAATAAGCCGTCAAACGATGATTGAACTGCGCCGCTGCATGGCTTTCGAAAAAGGTCAGAAACGCAGGCTTCGTCCAGTAGTCGCTGGGAAACCATTGGCCGTCCATCGTCGGCCACGTATTGTATATAAATCCGGCTTTAAGCCCGGCGACGAACGCGCCAAGCACCACTTGCGTGACGACCAGCGCAACGATGAAAATTCCCATGCGCCGGATCGTGGGTGTCACCATGCCCGCCGTGCGTCGAGCCGCATCCGGCCACTCGTCGAGCGCCAGCCAGACGAGCAGACCTAAAATTGCAAAGGCCGTGGTCAGATGGAGCGCTAAGCGGTACTGGCTAACGTCGACGCGATCGACAAGTCCGGACTTTACCATGTACCAGCCGATAACGCCCTGCACACCGCCGAGCGCCAGCACCCCGAGGAACTTCAGCCCGCTGCCTTTCTTGAGACGCCCGGTCAGCCAGAAAAAAACGAACGGAACAGCGAACGCGACGCCAATGAAGCGGCCGAGAAACCGGTGGCTCCACTCCCACCAATAGATCGACTTGAACGCATCGAGCGTCATGCCCTGGTTCATGATGTGATATTGTGGGATTTGCTTATACCGTTCGAACGCTGCCACCCAATCCGCATGATTGAGGGGGGGAATAGCCCCGAGCAGGGGCTGCCACTCCGTAATCGAGAGCCCGCTTTCCGTCAGTCGCGTGGCGCCCCCAACGACGACCATCGCAATGACAAGCGCCGCGACAGACCACAGCCAGATCGAGACGGCGCGATCGCCAGTGACGCCGCCCGCGGCAGCAACGTTTCGAGGATCATCTGCAGCACGAGCCATCGCCATTGCGAGCAATATCCTTCAACGAACCCATTGCCGGTGTGATACTCCGTCTCGGAATTGGAACAATGCGCCCATCCGGCGCGGTTGCCACGCGGCCTGAGACCCTGTAGCTCAACCTCTATGACTCAGCGCAAGCGCAAATTCGTGGGTACCATCGCGATGTTTGCAATGATCGCAGTTTATGCCCTGATCGCCATGGCCGTCGCCATTGTGCTGCAGGTGCACAATGCTAACAAGTTCACCGAGCTGGCGTATTATATCGTCGCCGGCTTGCTCTGGGTTTTGCCGGCCGGCATGCTTATCTCGTGGATGCAGAAGCCGGATAGCTGACGGTACCCTTTACGCCCCCGCGAGCACCTTGCCTCATCTTCCGGAGCGCGCCCTTCAAACCATCGCGCAACGCGAATGGCAGGCCTGAGAGCAGCACTTTGACGTAACGTGCGTCCTGATAATCGCCATTGAGCGACAGACGCGGCAACGCCGTCAGAGAACCCGCATGCGAAAGCCGAAGCAGGCCTTTTCGTGTCGTCACTGCCGTTTCCAAGCCAAGCTCACGCGCAATAGCGAACTCGCGCTCCCCGGCACTCCCCTCATCGCCATAGGGATAGCTAAAGTGCCGGACAGGCCGGCCGAGCTCTTGTGCGATACGTGCGACACTGTCGGCGATCTCTCGCCGCGCGTCTTCGTCAGAAAGTTTGGCAAGCGCAAAATGGTTTGTCGTATGCGCCGCGATAGTCACGAGCGGATCTTTGGCCAGCGTCCGGATTTCATCCCAGTTCATCACAAGATCTCGGCACAGTGCGCCGACATCAAACCCAGCCTTCGCCGCGAGGCCACGAACGACGGTGCGAGCGCTGTCCTCGGGCATCTTGCGAAGCCACCAGTAAATCGCGTGAAACGCGGAAGCTTTCTCCGCGTCTGTTGCGAGGGGGTAGACCTGCGCCGCGCCGTCGCGTTCGATCTCGACGCGCGGCAACCTCCGCAGCGCCTCTTCAAGCGCCAGCCACCAAAGTTCACCGTGCCCATCTGCATAAGCAGTGGGTACATAAATAGTGAATGGCGCCGCATGCCGTTTGAAAACCGGATACGCGAAATCCCGGTTATCCTTGTAGCCGTCGTCTAGCGTAAAGACAGCGAACGGCTTCCGAGACGTGCCTCCGAGACGGCTTCTGACCTCATCCAGCGGGACGACATCGTATCCTGCCGCGCGCACCTGTCGGATAACGTCGTCGAGAAAATCCGGCGATACCTTCAAAATTCCGTTCGGTTCGAACGCGCGCGGCGCACCAGGAACGACCTGATGCAACATGAAAATGACCCCATTGCCCCCGGTGAACGGCGCAGCAAGCCGATCGGCTCCACTATAGTGGAGGGTCGATAGGGCAACCTTTAGAAGCTTGGTTGTGCGGCGAGACATCGGTGAACTTCGTCATCTATTTCTGTTTCGGTACGCGCGGCCGTCACGCCCCCTGCACCAATTCAAAATTTCGCCGCTGCGTAACGCGCGCGATACGGGGATGAATGGCCTCAGTTTGCGAAGGCGTGCGTTCGAGGCGAACGACATCGATATCCGCGACTTCGAAATCGAGGAACGTCCCTGCGGGGATCTCGCGCTTGGCCCCATTTCCTCGCGCCTCCGCAACGACGACGCCGGTATCGAAACGGCCTTCGATCATCTCGAAAAGTTTCCGCGCCTCGTCATGAGTCCCGGCAACGACGATATGATCGTAAGCTTCGTCGAGTGCATCGAGCGCGAGATTGAGCCTTTCGCGGTCGATCGCATCCGCGGTGAAGCCCAGGGCTTTACCGCTGGCGATCGCGTGCGCAGAGCTTCCCGGAATGCGCTGAATGATTTCTCCGAAGGTAGCCTCCGCCCGCAGCAGCTCATTCCACCCGACATTCGGATCGAGGCCGATGGCTTTCGCGATGCCGCGCCCTTCTGAGTTCCAGTCAATAAGAATGACTTGCGCGCCCTTCTGGGTCAGCCTCTCTACGAGGTCCATTGCCTCCTGTTTTGGATCGACGGCGTCGGCCTCACCCGCGAGCAGCGTCCGGTGACCACTATCTGCATGGCGGGAGTTGACCAGCCGGCCAGCCAATGCTTCGACGTCGGTTAGTTCCGCTGCTGATGCAGGCGCCGCTACGGGCGCTGCCAGCGGCGGCGCCGTTTCGGCATCATCGGACATTTCGCGGAGCAAGGGCTCACTTTGCGGCAGCAGAGAGGGTTCCCACCGCTTCCCTACCGGCGCCGATATCGCAGATTTTGCGTGAGGCACGTCACTCGCCGAGCTGCGCCGAGCCTCACGGAAGAGCGCAGTCGTAACGATTGCCGCAGTGCCGAACATCAACGATGCGAGCGTGATCAAAGCAGAAAGTGCACCCTTCCTCGGAAATACCGGGACGCTTTCGGGTTGTGCCTTGGCAATAATCTGCGCCGCGACTGGCTGCGCGCGCGCATCGAGCCGTTTACGGTTCGATTCAAGTTGCGCCTGGATGTTCTCAAGCTCCGTCCGCTTGGCTTTCGCCGTCGCTTCCAACTGACGTAGCTGCGCTTCTTCCGGCGCATTCGTCACGACGCGCGCTTTGATGTCCGCGAGACTCTGCTCGATGCTCTCCTCGCGGCCTTTGGCAACACTCGCTTCCTTCTCCAGGCTATCGACGATTTTGGAGATCTCGCCGTTAATCTGAACCTTGAGACCGGCGAGATCGGCGCGCAGTTGCCTCATGCGAGGATGCCCCGGCAGTAACGTCGCGGAAAGCTCCGAGATCTGCCGCTCGATGCGCACGCGCTGCTGCACCAGATTCTGAATGAGCGGCGATTTCTGCACATCGGCTAGCTGATCGGCCGACCCGAGCTTGACCATCTCGCGCGCCGACTTGGCCCGAACCTCAGCTTCCCCGCGTGCCGCTTTCGCTTTCGTCAGCTCGGCCGTCAATTCCGACATTTGCTGCGCATTGAGGCCGATGTTCTGCGTACCACCGGAGAAACCATCGATCTTGCCGCGGTAACGATCGACCTCCGTCTCTGCGGCCGCAACTTCCGCGGAAAGCTTCTTGACCTTCGCTTCAAGGACGCTCTGAACGTCATCGACTTCGGACACGCCTTGCTCCGCGAGCGATGCGCGATAATTTTCAGCAAGAGCGTTTGCAATCTTCGCCGCAAGCGCCGGGTCGTTCGACGTCATGCGTACACCGATGAAGCGGCTCTCTTTTGCCGCATAGACTTCGAGGCGATTTCGAAACGCGTCGAGCACACGATCGCGCGTGGTCTCGCCTTTTCTCGGGCCGCCGATACCAAAATACCGGAGCACGGCGTCGAGCTTATCGACTGGACCCAGCGCGGAGTTGAATTCCGGCCGCTCCGCCAACTTCAGATCGTTAGCGATCTTCTCCATCAGCTCCGGAGATTGCATCGCGCGGACGTGCGTGTTGATCGCTTCCTTATCCATGCGCGTCGTTACAAGATCGGGACCCGCAGCGGAATTGCGATCGGCAAAAGTCCCCGCCACCCCCTTCGCGACGATGGCAAGTTCGGCTTCGCTTTGATAGCGTGGAGCGACGAACGAAAGGATTGCGTAAGTCATGCTGCCGAGCACTAAGCTCGCAGGGATCAGCCATCGCATGTTTCTCTTCAATGAATGAAACACCGACCCCAGATCGATGTCATCAGGCGAAGCGTGACCGCGAGACCGCATAACTTTACTCGATGGAAGGTTCTAAAGACCTTGAGAGTAATCGGTCGTCGCGGTTAGCAAGTCCTTAAGCGTTTCAAAAAAAAGCGCGCTCTCAGAGTTTATTAACTCCGGCTGACTAACCTCGCGAACGTTGTATTCGTAGCGGGGCAAATTTTTCAAATGTCGGTACGTTCCCTCGTGTTCGCTGCGTCAGCGGTGACGTTGCTGCTCGGCGGCTGCGCTTCTGGCCCAGGACTGATTTCCGACCTCAATGCCGGGCTTCCGGGCGCAACAGCCGAAACCTCCCCGCCGGTCCGCGCGGCGGTAGCCGACAATCGGCCCGTCCCGATAATGACCGCTTCGACGGCCCCGGGCGCATGGGGCCCGCCCATTGTAACGCCGGCAGTTATCCAATCCGAAACGGTCGCAGATCCGGACGGTCCCTATCGGCTGGATACCGGCGATCGCCTACGCGTATTCGTATACGGTCAACCAAGTCTTTCACGCCTTTACATCGTCGACCACGAAGGCAGGATCGCGGTCCCGCTCATCGGCAACGTCAGAGCGCGAGGCAGGACGACGAACCAGTTGCAAGCCGCGATCCGTGCGCGTCTTGGAACGCAATTCGTCAAAGACCCGCAGGTGACCGTCGACATCCAGCAAAACCGGCCCTTTTTCATTCTCGGCGAAGTCAGAAACGCCGGCCAGTTCCCTTACGTCTCGGGCATGACGGTTGAGACGGCCGTCGCGATTGCAGGCGGCTACACCGAGCGCGCCAGCCAACGGTCGTTCCGTATCACCCGCAGGACCGATGGGTTGATCCGGGAACTCGAAGTGCCGGGCGATGCCCTCGTCAGGCCGGGCGATACCGTTTACGTCTTTGAGAGATATTTCTGAGAAGCATCAGACCTTTCCGCGTTCCCGGGCAGGTCAGCATGCGTATCCTCCACTGTCTCCGCGCGCCGGTCGGCGGTCTTTTCCGCCACGTCCTCGATGTGGTGGAGGAGCAGGCAAACCGCGGCCATGACGTTGGCATTCTCGCCGACAGCAACGCCGAAGACACGCTAACAGCCACCAAGTTTGCGGCGATCTCATCGAAGCTCTCACTCGGAATCGCACGGATCCCAATGCCCCGCCAGCCGGGCATTGGAGACATTACCGCTGTCCGTGCTGTCTGGTCCCATGCCCGAAAGCTCGACCTCGATGTGTTGCACGGTCATGGAGCCAAGGGCGGGGCTTACGCACGTCTCGCGGCCCGAAGCCTTTCGATACGCGGACGCACCGTCAAATCATTTTACACACCGCACGGCGGCAGCCTGAACCTGAAACCGGGCTCGATCGAGCAACGCGTCCTAATGATGATCGAACGCGCCCTCGAGTCGATGACGACCGGATTGATTTTCGAAAGCGCGCATGCCGCACGGGTCTACCGCGAGCGCATTAGCGCTAAGGGTGCACCGCAACGCGTCATTTCCAACGGCCTCAAGCCTGCCGATTTCGCGTCGGTCGAGCCACATCCCGACGCAAGCGATGTTCTGTTTGTGGGCGAACTTCGCGATCTCAAAGGCATCGACGTCCTGCTCCTTGCGCTCGCCGAAATGAAGGATCGAGGCGTTACCGCAACGATTGTCGGGTCAGGCCCCGACGAAACCCGGTTCAAGGCCATGTCATCAGCTCTGGGACTGGACGAACGCGTGCGCTTTACGGGTGCGCTGCCGATCCGCGAAGCGTTCGCGCTCGGCCGCATCATGGTCGTCCCCTCCCGCGCCGAGAGCTTCCCTTACGTCGTTCTGGAGGCAGCAGCAGCCAGCTTGCCCCTCATCGCAACGAATGTCGGCGGCATTCCGGAAATCGTTGCGGAAACGGACACGCCGCTGATCGAAGCGGGAAGCGTGTCGGCTATCGTTGCATCACTAACATTTGGATTGGACAATCCTGAAACCCTCCGCGCACGCGCCGAGACGCTGAGACAAAAGGTAGGACAAAAGTTCACAGTAACAGCGATGACGGACGCGATTTTGAGCTTTTACGGCGTATTATCGGAACGGCCCGGCCTGCTGACCCAGCCCACCGCAAAGTTGCAAAGCCATCGCGGTTAACCGGCATGGCATGCGATCTGCTTTTCCAGCGTCACGTTCATCGAAACGGGACGCGCATTGGAAATGTCACTCACCCTCGAATTCAATTCGTCAGCTACGGATCTCTTTGCACCTGCCAAATCGGCGACCCAGGCGCTTCAAACAAAAACAGCGAAACTGGCCGATACCGCGCGCACCGCACATCTTCGGACGCTCTCACCTGTCGTGGTTCGCGGCAGCATTCGCTGTGTCGAATTTCTCCTCGTGACGATCCTTGGATTGGCGATCGCGCACCTCTACGTTTCAGAACAGGGCGTTCTCCAGAACACCGTATATCTTTTTGCGACAGCCTTGGTCGGCGCCGCCGCAGTCGTCAGTTTCGGGCTGCTCGATCTCTACAGCCTTCGTGCGCTCTCAACTTCCATCAAAAGCTTGCCGGCCATCATGCTCGGTTGGACGGTCGCATTCGCGGTTCTCGTGGCAGGCATCTTCTTCCTCAAGATCGGATCGGAAGTGTCCCGCGTCTGGCTGGCGACATGGTTCGTCTCCGGTGCGCTTTTCGTGATGACGGAACGGCTGATCACGGGCTGGTTCGTCCGCAAAGCGGCAAGTACAGGCCGCCTTTATCAGCGTGTCGCAATCTACGGCGCCGGCCCGTTGACGGAATCCCTTCTTCAGGAGCTGGAAGCCGACGGCAACGCCATCGTGCGCGTCGCAGGCATCTTCGACGACCGCAACGATGGCCGCGCACCTGGCGAGATTGCCGGCTATCAGCGCCTCGGCAATCTGAGCGACCTCATCACCATGAGCCGCAGAAACCAGATCGACCTCGTCGTCGTATCGCTGCCGCTAGCAGCCGAAGGCCGGCTATCGAACGTCGTCGGACGTTTGTCGGTACTTCCCGCCGATGTCAAAATGCCCGCGCGCGCCAGCGGCTTGAGGTTTTCTCCGCGAACCTATTCGCACCTTGGTTCGATCGCAATGATCGACCTTCACGACAAGCCGATCGCCGACTGGGACTATGTCTCGAAGTGGCTCTTCGACAAGATCGTCGGCACTCTGTTGCTTGCCGTCGTAACACCGTTGATGCTCCTCATCGCGCTCGCCATAAAACTCGAAAGCCGCGGGCCGGTTTTCTTCCGCCAGAAGCGCTATGGCTTCAACAACGAGCTGATTGAGGTCTTCAAGTTTCGTTCTATGTACGTAGACCAATGCGACGCGACCGCATCAAAGCTCGTCACGAAGGACGATCCGCGCGTAACCCGTGTCGGGCGCTTCATCCGCAAGACGAGTCTCGACGAGCTTCCGCAGCTGTTCAACGTCATAAAGGGCAATCTTTCGCTCATCGGACCGCGCCCTCACGCCGTGCAGGCAAAGGCCGCCGGACACCTCTACGACGAGGTAGTGGACGGTTATTTTGCCCGCCACAAGGTCAAGCCCGGCATCACGGGCTGGGCCCAGATCAACGGCTGGCGCGGCGAGACCGATACGGAAGAAAAAATCACCAAACGCATCGAGCACGATCTCCATTACATCGAAAACTGGAGCGTGTTCCTTGACCTCTACATTCTTCTGAAAACGCCGTTCGCCCTGCTCAACACGAAGAGCGCGTACTGATTGCGCGCGCCTTCACGGCACTTACAATCAAAGAGCCTCCCGCGATGCCGCCGGCCTTAGCCTTGCCACAGACGCTTGCCCGCTTTGATCTCGACAGAGATGCGCGAAAAAGCATTGCGCATCGGCTGTCACTGGCGCTCGTCTGGCTAACCGTTGCGTCGAGCTCGATCGTTTTCAGCGAACCGGCACCTGTTGACGCGCTGACCATCGGACTGATGATCCTGCTTCCCGTGGTTGGCCTGGTGGATGCGAAGCCTATGCTCTGGGGTGCATTCGCCGTCATTCTCACAATGACAGCATGTGGAGAGCTGAGCGCTGCGCTCGCCCGCGAAACGGGAATAGCCGTCTCGCATATGACCGTCTCGCTCTATCTTGTTGCTGCATCGTTCCTTTTCGCAACGTTCATCGCCAAAAATCCTGAAAAGCATACGCGTTTGATCCTCAACGCGTACCTTTTCGCTGGAATTGTTGCGGCTTTGTGCGGCATCGCCGGCTACTTAAGCCTCTTTCCCGGCGCATTCGATCATTTCACCCGTTACGGGCGAGCTTCCGGGCCGTTCAAAGATCCGAACGTCTACGGACCGTTTCTCGTCGCACCGCTCCTGACGGTGTTGCATCTTTGGTTGGTAAGACCGCTGCGCAGCGGAATTCTCCCCCTTATCGCGGCAATGATATTGGCCGTCGGCATTCTGTTCAGCTTCTCGCGCGGAGCCTGGGCCGCGACAGCAATCGGCTTTGCGATTTACGGCTATGTCTACACCATCACAGCAAAAACCAACCGCCAGCGCGTAAAGCTTGCCGCGTTAGTGTTGTTAGGCGTCGCCGTCCTTGGATTGATCCTCGCTGCAGCGCTACAGTCGTCTGCCATCTCGGACCTGCTTGAGCAGCGCGCCGCGCTGACCCAATCCTATGACGTCGGCCCTGACGGCCGTTTCGGCGGACAGATGAAAGCCGTCGGCCTGATCCTCGAAAATCCACTCGGCATCGGCTCCGAAATTTTTACCCGCTTCTACCATCACGAAGAAGTTCATAACGTCTACCTGAGTATGTTCCTCAATGCCGGCTGGGTCGGTGGCCTCCTCTATTTGATGACGTGCCTCGGAACGTTGCTGCTTGGCTTCAGGCACGCCCTGAAGAAGACCGCGACATCGCCGTTTTTTCTAATCGTTTTCGCGGCTCTCGCGGGCAACATCTGTGAAGGCGTTCTGATCGATAGCGATCATTGGCGTCATTTCTATCTTCTGTTGGCGCTGGTCTGGGGAATGATGGCGGCAGAGCAGCGCCAAAGCCGCCCCGCACGTTCCCTCCGCAATCTTCGCCCGATTTCGCGAGAGAGCCTGCTTTTCATTCCGGCCTCGCGGCGCGTCGCTCGACTGGTCCGCCCTCCGCACCGCACGTAAGCTGAAGCGTGACGGCAAAATAGTAGGAAAAATTCCCGGATGGCGCTCGCCCCGCTGTCGGACTATTCCACTGGCACGAATGCCCCGTTCGGAAAAAGCCTGCGCTCCCGTGGGAAATTTCCAAGCCCGGAATTGGGAATGATCTTAACGTGGAGATACGCGAACCGTCAGCAGGGAACGTGCCTTGCACGTACGATCTAGATAGGATTGGCCGCTAAGCGGATTAATGATGAGAGAAGGCCGCGCCTGGCAATGACGCAAAATCGCTGCGCGATGATCGACAAGCTCCACCACGCGAACACGCTTAAGATTCGACAAATAGGCCTGGAAATATGGTGTCATTGGGTGAATTGCTCTCTGCTCTCGGCCATTGCCATGCACGTTCGTTGCCATGTCCGCGCAATCGCTAGCTGCGGTCTTGACGCGCCTCGGGCACTGCGCCAGAAGGTTACAATGTTACAAAATACGGCGGAGCTCGTGAAGCAATGCCCTTGAGACGCCACCTGCTCGCTCTGGTGGCCCTGGTCTTGGGCGTATGCCTCCTGGCAGGCGGCGCGCTGACATACTGGACCGGGCTGCGCAAGATCGAACTCGAAATGTCGTCAGCGATCGAGGTTGGCAGCAGCACGGTCAGCGACGCACTGTCGTCGATAGCGGCTGGCGGTGACTCGCGCGCGCAGATGCAGCAGCTTCATCGCATTGTGGGATCGTTTGACGGTGACCGTCACGTCCTCGCCCGCCTGGTCGCACCGGACGGCAGCGTGCGGGACGTTTCCCGCATCAGGAAGCCGGTCGATCCGCCGCCTGCATGGCTCTATTGGCTTCTTGCCGGAAAAATCCACACGAGGGAATTTAATCTCCCGGAGCAATTCAAAAACCTCGGCAAGATCGAACTGCGCGCAGATCCTCACAACGAAATCGGTGAGGTTTGGGAAGACCTGAAGCTGAAGTTCATCATCATCTCGAGTTTCTGCGGCATCGTCCTGGCGTTGATCTATGCCAGCCTCGGCCGGGCACTTAAACCGCTTGAGGATCTTTCCGCCGCCCTCAATCGCGTAGGCGAAGGCGATTATACCGCTCACGTCGCAGAGGAAGGCCCCGAAGACCTGAACCTGATTTACAGAGCGTTCAACCGCATGGCCGAACGGCTCCGCGCCGCCGAGCAGCAGAACCAACGTCTCAACGAACAGCTCTCGACCGTCCAGGAAGAAGAACGCTCTGAAATCGCCCGCGACCTACACGATGAAATCGGCCCGTTCCTGTTCGCTGCCGATGTCGACGCCCAATCGATCCCGATCCTCGTGATGCGCGGCGCGAATGAAGGGGTCACGAGCCGTGCGAAAGCAATCCGCCAATCGGTCCAGCACATGCAGGTACATTTGCGAGGCATTTTAAGCCGCTTGAGACCAGCAATGCTGATTGACCAGGGATTGACGCACGCCGTCGAACACCTCGTCGCCTTCTGGCGTACGCGCCAGCCGTCGATCGCCTTCCACACCGATATAGACGACATGCGCTTTCCTGCACATATCGAAGAAACCGCTTTCCGGATATTGCAGGAAGGTACGAGTAACGCCGTCCGGCACGGCAAGCCTTCAACTATTCATCTCACGGTGCGCCTCACAGACGCGGCCATCTTGCGCGTCGTCGTCTCGGATGACGGCAGCGGCATCGATGCGACGGCGAAGCGCGGCTTCGGTCTTTCCGGCATGAAGGAGCGCGTTGCCGCGCTCGACGGCGAACTTCGCGTCGCCCGCCCGGACAAAAACAAGGGCGTACTTTTGATTGCCGAAATTCCAATTCCCGCCGAAACGCGCGGAAAGAAATTAACGAGAGCCACGAGCGCAGCATGAAAATACTTATCGTTGATGATCACGGCGTCGTTCGCGAGGGTCTGCAAAGACTTTTCGTGGCCCATTTCGAGGCCGAAGCATTTGAGGCCGCCAATATCGAGGACGGACTTGCCGTCTACGCGCGCGAACGGCCCGACATCGTTGTGCTTGATCTCAACCTCGAAGGCGCCGGCGGTCTTGAGCTATTGCGCCGCGTCCTTGCCGCCGATCAGGCCGCCCGCGTCATCATCTTCAGCATGCATCACGAGCCGATCTATGCCGTGCGCGCACTAAGGGGCGGAGCAAAGGGGTACGTCAGCAAAAGCGCGCCTGTCGAAGAATTGCTCTCTGCAATCCGTAAGGTTCGAGCCGGCGAACAATACATAGATCGCGACCTGGCCTCGCGCATCGCCGTCAGCCAGATTTCGACCGATGATCCCCTCCAGTCCCTGTCAATCCGTGAGGTCGAGATTCTTCGCATGCTTGGCCAGGGCAAAAGCATGACGGCGATCTCCGAAAGTCTCGGCATCGCGTATAAAACCGTCGCCAACATTTGCACGCAGATGAAAGTGAAACTCGGCGTCGACCGCACCGCAGACCTTATTCGACTGGCGATAGAGACGCTGAAAACCTGATTTCAGAACGTCGCACGTACTTCGCAGGCTAGACGGCGGCATAAAAATGACGAGGGAGTAAGCCCCCTCGTCCGAACGTGACTCATGCGCCGAAACGCTTATTTCTTGTCGTCATCATCGTCGTCGGCCTTCGTGCCCGCCATCTTCTTGATGTTATCGAGACCGGCTTTGAAAATCCCGTCTATGGCGTCGTGGGCTTCCTTGTTCGTCTTGCCGTTTGCGTCGAACGTTGCCGACCATGCGAAGTTGATCTCGTCCTCGTCGTCATCATCGGGCGTCAGCGCGAATTGAGCCTGATAGTTCTTGACCGGAAGCGGGCTCTCGACAATTTCATACCGGTAGAAGTTCGGCTTTACGTCGAGAAGCTTTTCCTTGATCGTGCCGCCGCCCTTCAGCGTCAGAATTCGGACTTTCGCGCCGCCTTCGGTGCTCTCTTCACACTTTTCGACCGCGGGATGCCAATCTTTGATGGCGCACCACCCGCCGAACTGCTTCCAGAGCCTCGCCTGCTCTTCGCCCATTTTTTTCGGATCGACCTTGAGTTCGAGCCTTTTGCCGACGGCAATGCTGGCTGCATTGGCCGCCGTGCCGACGGCAATCGAAGCCGCGAGCGCACAAGCCCCGGCGACTGCGATGCTCTGTACAAACCTCATCGTTCCACTCCCATTGTTCTCCTGGCCAGCAAGCCTCTTACGAGAAAACGCAGGCTGACGCCTTCACAAGCATGTTACTGTATTACGATGGGAGCATCGGGAAAAGGCTCTGGACGCCTCAATCGCCGGGATCAAATTCCCGCGTACCATTCATAACCCCGATCCTCCCAGAATCCTCCGTTGCCGCCGGCGATGTTCGCAAGCGACGAAACCGCCTCAATACCCATCACGTACTTCGCCTGTTTGTAGCCGAGCTGTCGCTCGACACGGAGGCGGATGGGGGCCCCATGCGGGATCGTTAAAGCGGCATCGTTCATATCGTAGGCTAGGATCGTCTGCGGATGGAAGGCATCGATCAGATCGATGCTCTCATAATACTTTGAGCCAGCCTCCAGTTCGTCCGCACAATGAAAAACGAGATAGCGAGCCTCCGGCTTCAATCCGACGCTTTGCAGCAGGGGTCCGAGCTGAGCACCCTTCCATTTTCCGATAGCACTCCAGCCTTCGACGCAATCGTGCCGCGTGATCTGCGTGCGAGACGGAAGACGGCGCAACTCATCGAGACTTAATGTTGTAGGCCGTGTGACAAGACCGTCGATCTTCAATCGCCAATTCGAAAAGCCGCTTTTCGCTTGCGTTTCATACGACGGATCATCGACGTTGGTCGAACCGTTCGCCTTGAAATGCGCCGAAAGATCACTCTCGCTGAATTCCCGCGCCATTGATTTCTGTGACAGCACGAAGCGTTGCACGCGTTGCGTTACGCCCTCTGCCTTACTGAGGATATCGCGGAAGGTCGGCGACTGCGAAAGCTGATCGCATCCGCCGAGCAGGAGCGAACCGCTGACGGCGGAAAGGCTCGTGAGAAAGCCGCGGCGGCTCAGCTTCGGTTTCAAATCCATTTGCTCTACTCCGCCGGCTCGATGCGATAATGCCCGGTAATCATCGAACGCATATTGTTCCAGACACCGGAGATGAGGACCATCGCGACGTGCACGAAGACGAACAAAACGATGCCAGTCGCACACAAAAAGTGAATTGTCCGCGCCGACTGACGGCCGCCGAATATCTCAACCAGAAACGGGAAGGCCGCGTCGAGCCCGGGCGACATCGTCATCCCCGTCAGTACGACGAGGGGCAGGAGCACAAAAATAACGGCAAGGTATGCGAGCTTCTGCAGCACATTATAATGTTTGGCCTCCTCGCCTTTCGGAAATCGCAAGCGAAGATGCTCGACGATATCATGCCCGATGTTTCGCAATTGCCGGCCGGTGGGCGACAGATCGCGCCGCACGTGTCCGCTTAAAAGAGAATACGTCAGATATGCCAGGCCGTTGATGACGAACAGCCACGCGAAAAAGAAATGCCAACGACGTCCGGTCGCCAGGTCACGGTAAGACGGCAGCGTGATCCAGCTCGGAAAACCTCGTGCCTCCCACTGCCCATCGTCCCCACGTGAAAGTCCAAACACGCCCGTCGTATGAAACGTCGTGGTGCCGATGGTGGTCAGGCCGACCGGTTTGCCGTCGGCGCCACGAACGGCGCGCATCGATAAGACTTCATTCTGGGGATCGGATCGGTTTCCGAAGTAAAGGTGTGTATGGGCATTAAAAATCTGCAAGCCGCTCATCAGCAGAATGGCGAGACATAGAACGTTAACCCAGTGAGTCAGCCGCACCGGCAGTGCATGCCTGTAGACGACCTCCGGCTTCTCAAGCGGCTCGCGCCCAGTTTCGACGGCTTCGACGCTCATCTGGAATGTCCTGCTTTCCGCTCGTAAAAGCTGCTCTGAGACGGAGTACGATACGCCTCTGCCGAACGTTTCATCCAGCTGGTAATGCAGTTGGGGCTCCCCAAACTCAGAAAATTGGCGTCGAATGCGTCCAAACCCATGGCTGGGACGTTGTTGAAGGATGAAAAAAACCACGTCAGCGCACGGTCCCGAAGTGCAGGAAAGCTTCGCCGATCTCGAACCTCAGCGGCATCAGCCCAAGAGCCTGGCCGAGCTGAACATGATGATTGCGGCAGCCAAGCCGATGGTCCACGGCGGACATAAAGCCGTCCTTGGTGAGGGGCGAGTCGGCGCCCCGCTTGCCTTGGTTGGAGAACAGCCGGGCGATCAGGAAGATTTGCAAGGTCGACCCTTCGTCGGACCGGCCGGACGTCTTCTGGATCGCGCTCTCGAAGCCGCAGGCGTCGATCGGAAAGACACCTACGTGACCAACGCCGTCAAACATTTCAAATACGTGCAGCGCGGAAAGCGCCGCATTCATCAAAAGCCGACCGTCGGCGAGGTAAAACATTATCGCTGGTGGCTATTGAAAGAACTCGAATTCGTCCACCCGCACCTAGTGGTCGCGCTCGGCGCGACTGCCGCACTGGCGTTATCGGGAGCACCGGTTGTCATCTCCCGCAACCGAGGCGCAGCGCAGTTCGGCGAATTCCGTGGCTTTATCACGGTCCATCCGTCGTCGCTGCTCCGGCATACCGATAAGGAAACGCGTGACGCCGCGTACACGAGTTTCGTTCACGATTTGCGGAGCGCAGCCAGGCTTGCGGCTCCGCTCTGACATCGTCGGCGAAGCGATGCGATCGCACAGACGGAGACACCCCGATCCCCTGCGAACCGGGGTGCTCCTTGTATGCCACAGCGTTGGGGGACAGTCGCACTGAGGGAGGTGCGTGCTGTGGCTTTAGTGTTACCGGCAAAAGGCTCGGAAGTTGCACTTGCGGCGAAACGCGCGCTGCCACGAACTCAAGATAGACTCTCTGCGGAACTGCATCTCCGCCCAGTTGGTTGTTCAGTCTTATGAAGCGGTCAGGAGAGGCCATGAAACCGATTTTATCTGTCGCAGCGTTTTTGTTCGCAGCCAGTGTGGCATCCAACGCCGCGACGGCCGCTAGCATCACCGTTGAAATGCGCCGCGTTACACCGGATGGCATCGGCCAAAAACTCGGCACCACGGAGATTTCTGAGAAATCCGGCGGCGGCCTGTCCCTCAAGGTCGATATGATTGGCATTCCCGCCGGTGAACATGGATTTCATTTGCATACGAACGGCGACTGCGGCCCTAAGACAAAGGATGGCAAATCTCAGGCAGGTCTCGCCGCAGGCCCGCATTACGATCCCGCAGACACCAAGTCTCACAAAGGGCCGATGGGCAAAGGTCATAAAGGCGACCTTCCATTCCTGACGGCAACCGACAAAGGCATCAATGTTGTCGTCTCGGCGCCACATCTAAAACTGGCGGACGTACGCGGCCGCGCATTGATGGTTCATGCCGGCGGAGACAACTACACCGACCATCCGGAAAACGGCGGCGGCATGGGACGCATCGCCTGTGGCGTCGTTCCGAAAGGCTAACGCGAAATGCACAAAACACTCGCACCAGCTGTCGCTGCAGCGCTTATGACCCTCGCAACATTGGCGGCCACGTCGCTTGTTGCAAATGCCCAGCCGGCGCCATCAGCACCGAGTCAGAGTCCAGACACCTCACCGCCGGATACCGCGCAAAAGCCGGCAGGAAAACCCGGCGATAATTCGGCCAACGAACCATTGAGCAAAAAGCTCGACAAGAGCGAGGGCGTGCTGAAACCTCCGACTGGCGTCGACCCGGGCATACATGAGAAGCCGCCTAAGACCGGCGATAAGATGCCCGTTATCGTACCGCCCGGAGAGCCTGGAGGCGATCAGAGCGTTCAGCCGAAGTGAGAGATCGAGCGAGCAGCTCTATTTGCTGACGGGCGCGCCTGCGGACGTCTCGGCCATGGATGCGGCCGATGGATCGGCCGCGACCAAAACACCTTTCGGAGCCTGCTCATGCACGCGCGTTAAAAAGCTCTGCAAGCTAGGCCCCCAGATGTCCCATCCGGCGCGGTCATCTGCAATCGTGTGGCCTTCCGTGCCATACGGCGGCAAGATGTGCTCCTCGACGCTTCCGCCCGCCTCGCTCCAGACTTGCGCCAGGCTTTTTGCCAGCTTCGGTCCGAAATAACTATCGTTTTTAGCGTAAAACCAAATGGTCGGCTCGTGCGCTCGGCTCGCATACCGTCGCGCCGCTGACAAAAGATTTGCCTCGTCGCAAATGGCATTCGGCTGACCGTAAGCATGTCCGCCCCTGCCGCCGGAAAAATTTACGATTGCTTCCACCTGCGGAAGATTACGCGCGGAGAGTGCAAGCGATGCCCATCCGCCGGTCGAGACGCCGACCACGATGGCACCATTGGATTGGACGAACGATTGTTTGGTCATGTACGTGACGGCCGCTGCGATATCGTCCGCGGCGACGTTACCGGACGCGTAATGATCCGGATGCGCGCACGTGCCGATCGACTCTTTCAATGGACCGCCGGTTGCGCCATGCCCGCGCCTTTGCGGCAGAACGACCACATAGCCGCGTTCAACGAACCAACGCGACATCCAATAGTAAACCGGCATCGAAACCGCCAGCCGCGTCGCTTCATCCGTTCCATGATTGATCACGACAAGAGGACGTTTGGGATCGGCACCCGAAGGACTAGCCTCGGGGCGAAACACCGTCGCGCGCATGGGCACCTTCGGATCGCCGCTCGGCAAAATCCAAAGCTGCTCGCGCATCCGCGCGCCTTGTGGACCGAAAGCCCCGAATTCCCGATCGGCGGCAAGCGAAGCTTGCGGAAGCACCGCAACGGCCCATGACAAAAATCCTAAAAGGAAAATCGCGAAGCCCATCGCCGGGCGGGGCGATAGCCGCCGTGCAAAACTCATCGATTATGGTCCCCGTGTGCGCGCATTGCGCTGCAGCATTGGAGCCCGCCGTAAAGTCCTCGTCAAGAAGCAATCCGCCCGTCCCCGGGCGGGTGCGTCATAAGAGTGAGCGCCGTGCTCCAACGTCCGTTATTAGGCGCCGAAAACCAGGATGAAGGCAATTTCGAAAATCCCGATTGCTGCGCGGATGAAATCCATTGCCATGAACTTGCCTAATTCGCGAGCCCCCGCCCCCCAAATTCGCTTCCGGCCTCGCGCGATCGTTTTCCAAATGACTCGCTCAACTCGCCACACACGCGGCCCAGCACGGCGGGCCGGGACAACCGTCAAACCGACATCCAGATAAGCCTTGCGACACGGCGTCTTGATCGCTGTTCGCTTCGCTCCCTACAGGAACAAAATTCAATTGCCGAAGTTGGAGTCGCCAGTGGCAGGGAAGGATCTCCATGAAAATCGCACAGATTGGGCCGTTGATCGAAAGCGTACCGCCCAGATTGTACGGTGGAACCGAGCGCATCGCGTCGTACCTCACCGAAGAATTGGTTGCTCAAGGCCATGACGTCACGCTCTTCGCAAGCGGAGACTCAATAACGTCCGCGAACCTCGTTCCTTGTTGCAAGGAAGCCCTACGGCTGAACCCGAACGTTCGCGATCCCATTCCCTACTACATGATCATGCTCGATCGCGTGCGCCGCATGGCGCATACGTTCGACGTCCTTCACTTTCACATCGATCAGTTTCATTTTCCGATTTTTCGCAGTATCGCGCGCAGCACACTGACGACTTTGCATGGCCGGCAGGATTTGCCTGATCTACAGCAGCTCTACCACGCCTTTCCGGATATGGGCCTGGTCTCGATTTCGAATGCCCAGCGCGACCCGATACCATTCGCGAATTTTGCGGGCACCGTGTATCACGGCCTTCCCGCCGATCTGCATCGCCCGACGTTCTCGCCACGCGGCGGTTACTTTGCCTTTCTCGGCCGGATATCTCCGGAAAAACGGCTCGATCGCGCCATCGAGATTTCACGCGCTGTCGGCTTCCCGTTGAAGATCGCCGCAAAAGTCGATGCGGTGGACGTTGAATACTTCGAAAGTAAAATCAAACCACTGCTCGGCGGCAGCGATATCGAATTCGTTGGCGAAATCGCCGACCACGAGAAATCCGACTTCCTCGGCGAGGCCGCAGCACTGCTCTTTCCGATCAATTGGCCCGAACCCTTCGGTCTGGTTATGATCGAAGCGATGGCATGCGGTACCCCCGTGCTCGCGTTCCGGCACGGCTCCGTACCCGAAGTCATAGATGAAGGTGTAACCGGCTATATCGTCGACGATGTCGAGAGCGCAATCGCTGCAATTCCGCGCCTGTTGAGCCTTGATCGACGGCGCATCCATCAACGCTTTCAAGAGCGCTTTACAGCGGAACGGATGGCAAAATCTTACGTATCGCTCTATAGTCGTGCCTTTGCTTCCCTCGGCCGGTTGAAAGTCCACGCTGAGGAAGTCATCGCACCGTCGATTGAATCCGCCGTCAACTAACCGACGGCGGCCCGGCGCCTTTCCGGAGGGGGATCGCCAGCCAGCGCAAATCGGCACCGCCTTTTGGGGAGAGCGAACGATGGCATCTGCGCCAGGACGCGAGGCGAACGAGCACGATCGGGAGGAACCCGCATTCCTCATCGAGTCATCGAACGGATCGGGCCGCTTGCAGGAAACGTTGAAGCACGACGACGCATTCGCCGTCATCGACACGCACGGAGACATTGGCGCTTTCGGCGACAGGAGCAACGGCTTCTTTTATAAAGACACGCGTTACCTCTCTCGTCTTGAGCTTCTTGTTGCGCGCAGCGCGCCGCTTCTCCTCGGTTCAACGCTCGACGGCACCGACCTGCAGCTCTGCTCTGATTTGACGAATCCCGACGTATACGCCGACGGCGAGTTATGGCTGCATAAGGATGCGGTCCACATCTATCGCACGACCTACGTCCGAGATGGCGCCATGCGGCAACGCCTGCTCATCACCAATCACAGCAGCGAAGATCTGAAACTCGCCGTCTCGCTCGTATTCGATAGCGATTTCGCCGACATTTTCGAAGTTCGCGGCATGCGTCGGAAAAGGCGCGGAACGACATCGCGGCACATCCATGCGCCGCAATCGGTCATCTTCGCCTACAAAGGGCTGGATAATGTCGTCCGGCGCACGACCGTTCATTTCGAACCTCAACCCACGTCCCTGACTGAGACGGCTGCGCTCTACCACCTCGATTTGCCGCCGAAGCGCGCCGCCAAAATTTTCCTGAGCGCGACCGTCGATGAGGGTCAGGTTCACCCGGCCTGCTCCTATATCAAAGGGTTAAGGGACGCGCACCGCACTATCCGGCGTGCCGGGCAGCAAATGACGAGCATCGAGGTTTCCAATCCGGGCCTCGATACAGTCTTGAAGCGCGCCACGGCGGATCTCAGGATATTGACCACCAATACCGATGACGGACCTTACCCTTACGCAGGGACGCCTTGGTACTCGACCACTTTTGGTCGCGATGCGCTCATCACCGCTTTGCAGGTTATGTGGCTTGATCCCTCCATTGCGCGCGGCGTCCTGCGCCGTCTCGCGCGTTTTCAAGCCGAAACCCATGATGCCGATGCCGATGCTCAGCCTGGAAAAATCCTGCACGAGATGCGCGGCGGCGAGATGGCTGCACTCCGCGAAATCCCGTTCGGCTGTTATTACGGTAGTGTCGACTCCACGCCGCTCTTCATCGTCGTGGCAGGAGCATATTTTGAAGCGACAGGCGACAATGAATTCCTGCGAGAGATCTGGCCCGCCATCCTTCGTGCACTCGCGTGGATCGACGGCCCCGGTGACCCTGACGGAGATGGCTTCGTCGAATACGCACGCGAAACGGAAAACGGGCTCGCGAACCAGGCTTGGAAAGACAGCCACGACGCGGTTTTTCACCGCGACGGTATCCTAGCCCATGGTCCGATCGCAATCGTGGAGGTTCAAGGCTACGTCTATGCTGCAAAAATCGCAGCAGCTAACATGGCGCGGGCGTTCGGCGAGCGCGATTGCGCCAAAGAGCTCCTCGATCAAGCGGAAAAGCTGCGCACGAATTTCGAACGGGCCTTCTGGTCGAAGGACATCGATTGTTATGCGCTCGCTTTGGATGGCAAGAAGCGGCCCGTCGAAGTCCGGTCGAGCAACGCGGCGCACGTCCTCTTCACGGGCATTGCATCGCCGGAACGCGCCTCCCGCATCGCAACCCAGATCGTATCGGCGAATTTCTTCTCCGGCTGGGGTGTTCGCACCATTGCGGCTTCGGAAGCCCGCTACAATCCGATGTCTTATCACAACGGGTCCGTTTGGCCGCACGACAACGCGATGATAACCGCTGGATTCGCTCGTTATGGGCTGCGCGATAATATTCCGCCAATATTCGACGGACTTCTCGACGCCGCTCTGCAGATGGATCAACGACGCCTGCCCGAGCTTTTCTGCGGATTTCGACGGCGCGCCGGCAGAGCACCGATCCTTTATCCTGTCGCATGCGCACCACAGGCTTGGGCGAGTGGCGCGATGCTCCATATGCTGAGTGCTCTACTTGGTCTCAAGGTCGACGCGGCATCGCGGACGATCACCCTCAACTCCCCGCGGCTTCCTGAAAGCGTCGGCAAGGTGACCATCCGTGACCTGCGAGTCGGTGGCGGCGCGGCAGATTTCGTGCTGACCAACAACGGCGGCACAGTCATTGCTAACGTCACGAATTCCCGTGGCGGCGCCAAAGTCATCATGACTTGATAAAAAGCCGTAAGCCGCCTGGACGTCTCGCCCTGCCTTATGCAGCCCTGCCTTATGCAGCAGCAGGACGCGGATGTGCCTTCGTATCGAAGAATAATGCCTGGCTGATGATCGCCATGACGGTTTCTCGCTGAAACGGTTTC
This sequence comes from Hyphomicrobium sp., assembly GCF_035548195.1. Lineage (GTDB taxonomy): Bacteria > Pseudomonadota > Alphaproteobacteria > Rhizobiales > Hyphomicrobiaceae > Hyphomicrobium_B. The sequence goes on along the minus strand of NZ_DASZTY010000017.1, from coordinate 399,928 downwards.
GAGATAAGGAATGTCGGCTCGGGCCGTTCCCCCGTCAGAACCTTTTCCGGGTACGCGGTGATGAAGATAATGGGCAACTCGCCTCCGGCTACGATTTCTCTCACCGCGTCGAGGCCGCTGCTGCCGTCAGCAAGCTTGACGTCCGCAAGGATCAACCCCGGCTTCTGACGTTTGACCGCCGCCAATGCTTCGGTCTTGGTCGTCGCCACGTCTTGAACGGTGTGACCGAGACTGGTGACGATCGTCTCCAGATCCATCGCGATCAGAAGTTCATCCTCGATGATGAGAACGTTGGTCGCAACTTGGTGCGCAATCTCCTGACCGGCGACATCAAGCAGGCTTTCTATGTCTTTTTCGCCGACTTCAAGAATGGCCGCAGCTTCTCCTGCTGTGAAACCTTCCACCGCGACAAGCAGGAATGCCTGACGAGGAAGCGAGCTTATGGAATTGATCCGCCGTTGCGCGGTCCCGATCGATCCTGCGGTGTCTTCGCCCCCGGACGATGAGAGCCGCACGGAATTCCACACGCGAAGGAACGAGTGATAGAGCGCCACCCGCGCCGGCACGTCCGTCGGAAAATCGGACGGCGTGGAAACGAGGCTTTCGAGCAAGGTAGCGACATACGCGTCGCCCGCCTCTTGAGCTCCCGTCAGCGTACGAGCAAATCGCCGCAGGTACGGCAGATGGGGACGAATTGTCTGGGCGATCGACATGAACTTTCTGCACCTCCCGGGCCGACTGCGGGCGCTCTAGCATCCCTGCAGTCAAGCTGCACCGGCACGCCAACGCAAGACAAACGCGTTGGTTCCAGTGCGGAACGAATTCTCTGTCCCGACGTTGGCTCGGAACAGGATGGCTCGCCTCGCAACATCTTCGAAAAGTTTGTTTCAAACGAGGCCAATCGGGTCATCGCTACGAGCAGGTTTTTCATCCAGGTTTTCATTATGCACCATCGCTTTGATGAACCGGAGGAGCACTCGCGCAGCGACGCGAAAATTACCGGCGGTGAACGGCATCCGGAAGCCGAAGCGGACCGCGCTGCGGTGGCTCGTCTTCCGGGAATTGCAACTCAGCTCATCGGTGAACGCATGCGTGTCATGTATTCGACGATGGTCAGTGAGCCGGTCCCCGACGAACTCCTGAACCTCATTCGCAAGCTCGAATCCAAGGAGGGATCGGATTGACCGAAACGCCAAGTTTCGCGGACGCCTTGATCGCTGCGATACCAAACCTGCGGGCGTTTGCACATTCGCTCAGCGGCGACGGGCAACTGTCGAATGACCTCGTCCAGGAAACACTATTGAAGGCTTGGGCTCACAAGGACTCTTTCGTCCCAGATTCGAACCTTAAAGCATGGCTATTCACGATCCTGCGCAATACCTATTTCACGCATTACCGGAAATCCCAGCGCGAAGAGCTGGATGAAGACCATGCCGCCATGAATGCCTGCGTTCCGCCAACGCAGCTAACCCAGCTTGAATTCGAGGACATGCGAAAAGCGCTCATGCGCCTCTCTCCCGACCATCGCGAAGCGCTGCTCCTGATCACCGCCGAAGGATTTTCTTATGAAGACGCCGCCCGGGTTTGCGGCTGCGCCGTCGGGACGATGAAGAGCCGGGTCAATCGGGCACGGAGCCGATTGGTCGACGAAACCTCGGGGCAACCGCCGAAAAGCGAGGGAGACCACCATCGGCCCGCGGAAGAGACCCCGCCCATCAAAAGTTCGAGCCGCTAGACGGCCCCACAAAACTCCAGTCCAAATCGAAATCGGATAGCAAAAGAATGGCCGGTCCGTTGGAGCCGCCAATGGCTTTGAATTTATCCCGACTTCTGGTGGGGCGCGGCTCCGCGAGATCTTTGAGTTTGGTATCCGTCGCCTGCTCCTCTCCGAGATTCCGAGTTTCCTCTTAATGTTATTCAAAGCCCGGTTTGAGACACGGGTCGACGGCCTTTTCGATCCTCGGTGCGCAACGATTTAACGATCTGATTTCCGCATAGCAAATGTCACGCAGCATGTGCGCGAAAAGCTCATCGAGGGTCCGATGTCATTGAAAAAAGCCAATTTCTAGCCACCTTCCTTGAGCTTTATGCGCCATACGAACGATCGCTTTGGCAAGTAACGGGACGTCCTCTGTTGGTTTCAGCCACACAGGGCGTGGCGCGGCGATAATCGGCTCGGAATTTGAGTTTCCATTGGATGTTTTCGCGGAACAGGATCGGCTGTTCCGGAGTTTACGGGTGTTTACTTTGGGTGTGAGGGGAGAACTCGATGTCGGAGCATATAGGCGCGGTTAAAGCCGAGCGCTTGAAGAACAGCTCCGATGCCGTGCTCGTCGAAATGCTTCGAGCCCTGAAGGCCGTGAAGGGCGGAGATTTCTCGGTTCGCATGCCGAGCGACTGGGACGACCTTCCCGGAAAAATCGCCGATACCTTCAACGACATAGTGTCCGCCAACGAACGAATGGCGGGCCAGCTGCGCCGCGTCGGAGAGGTCGTCGGCAAGGACGGCATGACGAACCTTCGCGTTAATCTCGGTTCTCCTCACGGGGCGTGGGGAGAAATGGAAGAATCCGTCAATTCACTCATCGACGACCTGCTACGACCGACAGCCGAAGCAACGCGCACAATCGCCGCCGTCGCTCAAGGCGATTTGCTGCAGCCGATGCGGCTGGAGGTAGACGGCCGCCCCCTGAAAGGAGAATTCCTGCGTTCTGCAACGATCGTCAACACGATGATTAAGCAGCTGTCGATCTTCACGTCCGAAGTCACGCGTGTCGCCCGCGAGGTCGGCACCGAAGGTAAGCTCGGCGGACAGGCACAAATCCGAGAGGTGACGGGCGTCTGGAAAGATTTGACCGACAGCGTCAACTCGATGGCCTCGAACCTGACGGCACAGGTCCGCAACATCGCCGAAGTGACGATCGCCGTCGCAAATGGTGACCTGTCGAAAAAAATCACCGTCGACGTGCGTGGCGAAATTCTGCAACTGAAGGAAGCCATCAATACGATGGTGGAGCAGCTTCGCTCGTTTGCCGCCGAAGTGACACGCGTGGCCCGCGAAGTCGGCACCGAAGGCCGGCTCGGCGGTCAGGCCGTCGTGCCCGGCGTCGGCGGCACATGGAAAGATCTGACCGATAACGTCAACCTGCTCGCCGCCAACCTGACGACACAGGTTCGAAACATTGCCGAAGTGACCACCGCCGTCGCCCGCGGCGACCTCTCGCGCAAGATCACCGTCGACGTCAAAGGCGAAATCCTGGAACTGAAAAATACCATCAACACGATGGTCGATCAGCTGAACGGTTTCGCCTCCGAAGTAACACGCGTTGCCCGCGAGGTCGGCACCGAAGGACGTCTTGGAGGCCAGGCGACAGTCCCAGGCGTTGCGGGCACATGGAAAGATCTGACGGACAACGTCAACTCCATGGCCGGCAATCTGACGGCCCAGGTTCGCAACATCGCCGAAGTTTCGACCGCCATCGCCCGCGGCGACCTCTCAAAAAAGATCACGGTCAACGTCTCCGGCGAAATCCTGCAGCTGAAAGAAACGATCAACACCATGGTCGATCAGCTGAACGGCTTCGCATCAGAGGTGACCCGCGTCGCACGTGAGGTCGGCACAGAAGGCAAGCTCGGCGGCCAAGCCGACGTGCGTGGAGTGGCTGGAACCTGGAAAGATCTGACCGACAGCGTCAACTCGATGGCCTCCAATCTCACGACCCAGGTCCGCAACATCGCCGAAGTCTCGACCGCTATTGCGTCGGGCGATTTATCGAAAAAAATCGAAGTCGACGTTCGCGGCGAGGTTCTGGAACTCAAGGAGACCATCAACACGATGGTCGATCAGCTCAACGCTTTCGCCGGAGAGGTTACGCGCGTCGCCCGCGAGGTCGGCACCGACGGTAAGCTCGGCGGCCAAGCGCAGGTCCCCGGCGTCGCAGGAACGTGGAAAGACCTGACGGACAACGTCAACTCGATGGCGTCGAACCTGACGGCTCAGGTTCGTAACATTGCCGAGGTCACGACCGCCGTCGCCCGCGGCGACCTCTCGCGCAAGATCACCGTCGACGTCAAAGGCGAAATCCTCGAACTGAAAAATACCATCAACACGATGGTCGATCAGCTCAACGCTTTTGCTTCGGAAGTGACGCGTGTTGCGCGTGAGGTCGGCACAGAAGGCAAGCTCGGCGGACAGGCACAGGTGTCAGGCGTTGCAGGAACATGGAAGGATCTGACCGACAACGTAAACTTCATGGCCGGCAATTTGACGGCCCAGGTTCGTAACATCGCCGAGGTCGCGACCGCCATTGCCTCTGGCGACCTGTCGAAAAAGATCACGGTCGACGTGCGCGGCGAGATTCTGCTGCTGAAAGAAACGCTGAACACGATGGTGGAGCAGCTTCGCTCGTTTGCCGCCGAAGTGACGCGCGTCGCCCGCGAAGTCGGCACCGAAGGCCGCCTCGGTGGCCAGGCCGTCGTGCCCGGCGTCGGCGGCACATGGAAAGATCTGACCGATAACGTCAACCTGCTCGCCGCCAACCTGACGACACAGGTTCGAAACATTGCCGAAGTGACCACCGCCGTCGCGCGCGGCGACCTCTCGCGCAAGATCACCGTCGACGTCAAAGGCGAAATCCTGGAACTGAAAAATACCATCAACACGATGGTCGATCAGCTGAACGGCTTCGCTTCCGAAGTAACACGCGTTGCCCGCGAGGTCGGCACCGAAGGCCGCCTCGGCGGTCAGGCGACAGTCCCCGGGGCGGGCGGCACATGGAAGGATTTGACAGATACCGTCAACGTCATGGCTGCCAATCTCACCGAGCAGGTGCGCGGCATCGTCAAGGTCGTGACCGCCGTCGCCGAGGGCGATCTCAAACCGAAATTGACCGTAAAATCGAAAGGCGAAGTCGCGGCCCTCGCAGAGACGATCAACGCCATGACTGACACCCTCGCCATCTTTGCCGATCAGGTCACGACGGTGGCGCGCGAAGTCGGCGTCGAAGGCCGTCTCGGTGGACAAGCGAACGTGCCCGGCGCGTCAGGAACGTGGAAAGATCTGACAGGCAACGTCAATCTGCTCGCAGAGAACCTTACGAGTCAGGTGCGCGCCATCGCGGAGGTCGCGACTGCGGTCACGAAAGGCGATCTGACACGATCGATTCAGGTCGAGGCTCGCGGCGAAGTCGCCGAACTCAAAGACTACATCAATACGATGATCGACAATCTTCGCCTCACGACCGAGCGCAACACCGAGCAGGACTGGCTAAAAACGAATCTCGCGCGCTTCACCAACATGCTTCAGGGACAGCGCGACCTGACGACCGTCGGCAGGAAGTTGCTTTCCGAGCTCGTTCCGCTCGTCAACGCGCATCAAGGCGTGATTTATCAGTTCGACAACTCTACGGAAAACCAGCTCAAGCTACTTGCGAAATATGCCGACGATACCGGCAACGGCTATCCGGAACGGCTTGAGTTCGGCACCGGACTGATCGGACAATGCGCGCTCGAAAAACAGCGCCGCCTGCTGACCGACATCCCCACGTCCTCCGCTCCGATCGATGCTGTCGTATTCAAAGCCATGCCGCGCAGTGTCGTCGTTTTGCCGATCACCTTTGAAGATAATATCAAAGCCGTCATTTCGCTTAGCTCGCTTCACGATTTCGAATCCGCACATCTGACATTCCTCGAACAGTTGACGGTCGGTATCGGCATTGTCCTAAACAGCATCGAAGCGACGATGCAGACCGAAGAATTGCTGGCCCAATCGCAAGAACTCGCTTCCGAGCTCCAGGATCAGCAGAAAGCCCTGCAAAAAACCAATGAGGAGCTGGCACAGAAAGCGCAGCAACTCGCCGAACGAAACGTCGAGGTGGAACGCAAGAACCAGGAAATCGATCAAGCTCGGCGCGCGGTTGAAGAAAAGGCCGCGGAACTTGCGCTCACCTCGCGTTATAAGTCAGAGTTTCTTGCGAATATGTCCCATGAGCTTCGCACCCCGCTCAATAGCATCCTCATTCTCGGTCAGCAGCTGAGCGATAACCCCGACCATAACCTGACCGAAAAGCAGGTTGAGTTCGCTCGCACCATTCACGCCGCCGGAACAGACTTACTGAACCTCATCAGCGACATCCTCGATCTTTCAAAAATTGAATCCGGCACCGTCTCCGTCGAGGCCGAAGAGATCATGTTCAACGGCCTGCTCGAAACAATCGCCCGGCCGTTCCGTCACGAAGCCGAGCGCCGTGGATTGAATTTTGAAATGACCTTCGACGCTGATCTCGGACGCACGCTGCATACGGACTCCAAACGTCTGCAACAAGTTCTGAAAAATCTGCTCTCCAACGCTTTCAAGTTTACTCAAGAAGGGTTTGTACGCTTCAAAGTCAAACCGACGGCCATCAAATGGGGACCTGACAATCCAACGCTCGCGGCGGCTTCCACGGTCGTCGCATTCGAAGTTGAAGATTCGGGTATAGGCATTTCCCCCGACAAGCAGAAACTCATTTTCGAAGCGTTTCAGCAGGCCGACGCGAGCACGAGCCGCAAATACGGGGGAACGGGGCTTGGTCTTGCCATCAGCCGCGAACTCGCGCATCTGCTCGGCGGCGAAATTCAACTCACCAGCGAGCCGGGAAAGGGCAGCACGTTCACGCTGTACCTGCCAATAAAGTATGCGCCCCCGGCCGAGGTCCGGCCAGGTGTGAAACCATTAGCATTGAGCGCATCGCCGCAGCCGCTCGTTGCCGCCGTCACGGCGCCGGAACCAATCGACGATGACCGCAACAGTATAGAGGCAGGCGACGAAGTCTTGCTTATCGTCGAAGACGATTTACGCTACGCCGGTATTCTTCTGGATGCCGCACGCGAAACGGGATTCAAGGGAATTATCTGCCGACGCGGAGCGCAAGCGCTGTCGCTCGCCACGGAGTACAATCCAACGGCAATCTCTCTCGACATCCATCTGCCTGACGTCCTCGGCTGGTCGGTATTGAGCCAACTCAAACACAATCCGCTAACGCGCCATATTCCCGTTCAAGTCGTGACGCTCGATGACGACCGCCAGCACGGCTTGTCGAGAGGTGCTTTTACATATTTGACGAAGCCGCTTCAGCCGGACGATCTCAAATCGGCGTTGCAGCGCATTGCGGAATTCTCCAAGTCGCCACGTAAACGCCTCCTGATTGTCGAAGACGACCCGGCAGAATGCATGAGCGTCTCCGAACTTTTGAGAAACGACGACATCGAGATCCTGACGGCGAACGACGGCGCAAAAGCCATGGAGACGCTCAAGTCTCGATCGATTGATTGCGTTGTGTTGGATCTAAAGCTGCCCGATATGTCAGGCTTCGAAATCCTTGAGCAAATGCGATGCGCGCCCTCGATGCGCGATATTCCCGTCATCGTCTTCACGGGCCGCGAGCTGTCAAACGACGAGGAATTGAAGATCCGGCAGCTGGCCCGTACAGTCGTCGTCAAGGGAGTTGAATCGCCGGAACGGCTGCTCGATGAAACGGCGCTGTTTCTCCACCGTGTCATTTCGGACCTGCCCGATGAGAAGCAGAAGCTCCTGTCGCGGCTGCATGGAACCGACGATTGTCTTATCGGACGCAAAGTCCTGCTCGTTGACGACGACGCCCGCAACATATTTGCCCTAAGCAGCTTGCTCGAACGCCGCGGCATGCATGTTTTGACAGCGACCACGGGCCTCGAAGCCATAGAAATACTGAATTCGACCGACGTCTCCATCGTACTGATGGACATCATGATGCCCGATATGGACGGATATCAGACGATGCAACGTATTCGTGGTAGTGAACGGCACCAGCGGCTGCCGATCGTTGCTCTGACCGCGAAAGCAATGAAAGGAGACCGCGAAAAATGCTTGGAGGCCGGCGCTTCGGATTATCTTGCCAAGCCGGTCGATACCGAGCAACTGCTATCGGCGCTTCGCATGTGGCTGCATCGCTGAAGGGGGACGGATGTGATTTCAGACGACACGGTCAACATTTTGCTTGTCGATGACCAGCCGGGAAAACTCCTCGCTTACGAAGCGATCCTCGATGGACTGAATGCCCGGCTCATCAAGGCGACCACCGCCGAAGAAGCGCTGGCAGCGCTCCTGAAGACCGAAATCGCCGTCATCCTGATGGATGTCTGCATGCCCGATCTCGATGGCTTCGAGCTCGCATCCATGATCCGAGACCACCCGCGCCACGAGAAAACCGCCGTCATATTCATCTCGGCCGTGCGACTGGATACCGACGATCTTCTAAAGGGATATCGCACAGGAGCAGTCGACTACGTTCCGGTTCCGGTGGTGCCGGAAATTCTCAAAGCCAAGGTGCAGATTTTTGTAGAGTTGTACCGCAAAAGCCGGCAGCTCGACGCCCTCAATGCCGAACTCGAAGAACGCGTCAGACAGCGCACGGAACAGCTCGAACACTCTCACGCGATGCTGCAGCAGAGCGAAGAACGTCTGCGCCTCGCCAGCGAAGCGGCTCGGCTCGGCACATTCGAATATGAGCAGACGGAACAAACCCTCGAATGGTCACCGAACGCCGCCGAGGTCTTGCATGTTGGCGTTCCGTCACCGCAGCGCTTCGATGCATTCATAGATATTGTTCACGCCGACGATCGCGAGGCGGTGCGAAGCTATTTCAGGGCGGCGAACTTTGCCGACACCACGGCCGAGCTGGAGTTCCGCGTTAACGGAGCACGCGGCGTGGCCTGGGTGCTCGCGCGGGCGCGCGCATTCAAGATCGGCGAAGGCGGCGCTGCGCGCGTCCTTGGAACGATTCTCGATGTCACCGAGCGAAAATCGGCCGACAGCCATCAACAGTTGCTGATGGCCGAACTCGATCATCGCGTGAAAAACATTCTCGCCAACGTCGCGGCCATTGCCCGCCTGTCGAGTTCGAACGCGATTTCGATCGGAGCTTTCGCATCCGCGCTTGACGGCCGCATCCACGCGATGTCCGCGGCCCACGACCTCTTGCGTCAAAGCAGCTGGACAGGCGTGGATCTGCATGAATTGGTAACCGGAGCGATCGAACCGTTCCGATCACGCACCGACAACGACATCTTGGTCGAAGGCGACCAAGTTCGCCTCACCTCAAAATTCGCGCAATCGATGGCGCTCGTCCTGCATGAACTTGTCACCAATGCGGTCAAACACGGCGCGCTTTCAAAACCCGGCGGCACCGTTTCGGTCAGCTGGTCCCGGCTGGTCTCGCCGGCCGGCGACAAGATTCGCTTTGCCTGGAAGGAGCGCGGCGGCCCTTCATGCACGAAACCGATCAAAAACGGCTTCGGCCTGACCGTGATCCGCAGCGCAGCTTGCGAATGCGGCGGACAAGCCGAGATGCAGTTGGCGCCCGAAGGCTTTGAGTTCAGTTTCCAGGGCGACCTTTCGACCCGCACGCAAATGGTGAGCCCGCGCCATATCGCCATTCTTCCGAAATCGAGCCAGCCATTACCTGCGGTCAATGTTCCGACGCCGCGAGGGTGCCGGATCCTTCTGATAGAAGACGAAGCCCTCATCGCTCTTCAATTGAAGTTCGACCTCGAAGCCGAGGGCCATACCGTCATCGGTCCCGTCGCACGGCTTTCGGAAGCTCTGCATACGGCCGCCGACACGGAATTCGACATCGCGCTGATCGACATCAATCTTGGCGCCGACAATAGCGCCCCCATTGCCGAAATTCTCGACCGCCGCGAAGTGCCATTCGCATTCACGACAGGTTACAATGATCTGGTCTTCCTGCCGCCGCCGCTGCGCGAATACCCGCACCTGACAAAGCCGTACAATCCTGCCGATGTGAAAGAGCTGGTGCTCAAACTCCAACGACAAGCATCCGAAAAACGGACCGTAACACGTGACGAATCAAACCAAGTCGCCTGACAACCTCAATCGACCATTGACAGCGGATTGCCTTGAAATAGAGTTTTGCTCTTGAATTGGCACATAATCTCCGACTTTGTACCCGTTCGAAAGCAGTTGATGCGCCCGCGACGCGCTCAACCAATGTTTCACGCCGCGAATGTCTCGGCCCGATCGCGGCAATCCTCTAAAAATGCCGCTCTCATCCCGATGAATTCGTTGCACGAAAGTCAGACGTTGAATCGAGAGTTAATCCGGGCCGCAAACAGCGCCTTCCTTCGGGGGACTCGATGACTGCCAATTCTTATCGTTCTTCGCTCGACGTTGCCGCCATCGGCAATGGCCGCGTCGCGGCGCTCATCGATCCCGGCGGCCGTATGGTCTGGTGGTGCTTCCCCAGGCTCGACGGCGATCCCGTATTCTGTCGCCTTCTTGCTGGACCCGAAGACAAAGGCTTCTGCGACGTCATCCTGGAAGGACAGGTGTCAGCGACATCGAGTTATGTCCGCAATACCGGTATCTTGGAAACAGTCCTGGTCGACGGCAATGGCGCCCGCATTAAAATCACTGACTTCGCACCGCGTTTCCCGCGCTACGGCCGTTCTTTTCATCCGACGCAACTGATCCGCCGCATCGAACCGCTGAACGGCCTTCCGCGTATCACCTGCCGCGTGCGGCCGACCTTCGACTACGGTCAGACGGCAGCAATCCCCTCTCAAGGCTCAAACCACATTCGCTACGCTGGCAGCGGAACACCCATTCGCGTAACGACCGATCTCGCCGTCTCCTACATTGTCCATGAGACACCATTTATACTGAGCCGTCCGATCACCCTCGTGCTCGGCAGCGACGAACCCATCGAAAGCGCCGTCGATCCCATGTCGCGCGAGTTTCTCGAACAAACTCGCGAATATTGGGTCAACTGGGTACGCGGGCTCGCCATCAGCTATGAATGGCAGCCGGACGTCATCCGCGCCGCCATCTCGTTGAAGCTTTGTACCTTCGAAGAAACCGGCGCCATCACCGCCGCGCTTACGACGTCGATACCGGAAGCACCGAACACGCCGCGAACGTGGGATTATCGTTTCTGCTGGTTGCGCGACGCCTATTTCGTCATTCAGGCGCTCAATCGCCTTGGCGCCACGCAATCGATGGAACACTACCTCGACTACATCACGACCATAGTCGCCGATACCGAAAGCCCCCTGAAGCCGGTTTACGGCATTGTTCACAATGACACGACGGAAGAACGCATCGCGCCGGATCTGCAAGGGTTTCTTGGTATGGGACCTGTGCGCGTCGGAAATCTGGCATCGAAGCAACTTCAGCATGACGCCTATGGCAGTGTTATTCTTGGCGCGTCTCAGATGTTTATCGACCAGCGATTGCCGCGCATGGGCGACGTCAGTCTCTTCCGCGAACTGGAACACCTCGGACAGCAGGCGCGCCGCCGCTACCTGGAACCCGATGCTGGGATCTGGGAATATCGCGGCCGCGAGCGCATTCATACGCATTCCGCCACGATGTGTTGGGTCGCCTGCGATCGCTTGGCGAGGATCGCAATTCTCTTGAATCTGCCGGATCGCGCCGACTATTGGCGGCAATCGGCAGACCGCATCCGCTCTGAGATATTGACGCGCGCCTGGAGCGCCAAGCGCGGCGCATTCACAGGTGCATTCGACAATACAGAACTCGACGCAAGCGTTCTTCTGTTACCCGAGCTTGGTCTTGTCGCGCCCGATGACCCGCGCTTCATCCAGACATGCGATACCATCGGCCGCGAACTGATGCGCAATGGCCTGATGCTGCGTTACGCGGCGGAGGATGACTTCGGTTTGCCCGAGTCGGCATTTCTCGCTTGCCAGTTCTGGTATATCGATGCCCTGGCCTCTATCGGACGCACCGGTCAGGCCCGCGAGCTTTTCAGCGAGCTGCTCGGCCATCGCAACGCATTCGGTATGTTGAGCGAGGATCTGCATCCGGCGACCGGCCAGCTCTGGGGAAATATTCCGCAGACATATTCGATGGCTGGGCTTATCAACTCCGCGATGCGGCTTTCCCGCCGTTGGGACGATGCATGGGCTCCGTTGCCACATGCGGATCCCGAACACGTACGCACGCCGGAGATGACCGAACTCGACGCTGCGCCAGTTGAGACTACGCGACAGCGCCGGGCGTAGAAGACAGCCATCAGCTGGATTGCAGACTGCGCCGCCCACGCGTTCTCCGCGTCGTTGTCTGCTTGACGACGGCTAAGATACGGCATTGCACACCATCCGGCGTGAAGGTTCTCTCCACCTTGGCATTGGGAAATCCGCCGTCGATTAACATCGAACCCAATCCACGCCGCTCCGGTGGAGCGACTGACGGCCCACCACGTTCATCCCAAACGAGTTCTAGGTTGGCCTCGGTATCGTCCAACTGCTCCAGTTTCCATGAAATGCGAACGATGCCGGTCTCATTGGACCATGCACCGTATTTGATAGCATTCGTTCCGAGTTCGTGCAGCGTCAACGCGAGCGCATTGGCGATGTCTGCCGGCACGATCAACTCTGGCCCTTTCACGGCAAAACGAGAGGAGCCCGGCGGCACCAGCGGCTTCAGCGTGTAGGCGATTAATTCGGCAAGCGACGCCCCGACGAAGCTCTGGGTCGCTACCAGATCCATCGCCGTCCCCATCGCCGACAGGCGACCGGAAAGCGATGTAGCAAAACTCTGCACATCGGAATTGTAGCGCGCGGATTGGCTGACGAGTCCCGCAATAACCGCAAACGTATTTTTCAACCGATGGCGCAACTCCACATTCAACTGTTCGAGTTGCAGTTCCCCCAAAGCGCTATCCTGCAACAAGGCCTCGTTGCGATCGCGTTCATCCAAAAGGCTTTCAACCTTGCGATTGAGTAAGTGCACGATGCCGACGATCAAACCGGCAAATACTGCGAACGCCAAAAGCGCAAAACCTGCATTGATTCCCTCGACGTGGTGAGGTGGCGAGAAATAAAAGACCCAAGTGAAAAGAAGCGAAGCCGCGATCACCAACAGCCCGGGCCCTGTGCCGGCTATGAGACTGGCGAAAAGAACGGCGAAAAAAAATGTTGCAAACGGTTGCCTAGACGGCAACCAGTCCGCCAGAAAAATGCGCACGCCAACCGCCGCCAGAAAAATCCCTGCCGCGACGGGGTACGCGAGCAGGCGACGTCGCCTGATACGTGGCAACACACGCTCGACCAACCTGTCGACGAGCTGAACCATCCGTCTCACGAACGGCCCCCTGCCTTCGCTGCGAGATTATGGCGCCCCGACCGGTGGACGCGACGCAGAACGCGGAAATACCACGGATAAACGGCCCTTGCGAGCCCGAACGCCGCAGGTTAATTACTGTTATTGCTTACAAAAGCGCATCGCACAAGATGCACTTAGATTGCTGCGGCTGACGAGCCATACAAGCCTATTTCGGCTGCGACATCGCAATGCAAAAAATGGGGGAACTCCCAGTAATCCCGGACGTTTACTGATCAACGAGGATTGCGCGGCGAAATGGCCGTTTACCAAGACAATCCGACGATCCCAGAGAGATGAAAGGACAGTTTCTTTTGACCCGCCTTGTCATGATTTCCAACCGCGTCATTGATTTCGGCGCCGCGACCCAGGCAGGAGGCGTAACAGTTGCAATTTTCGATACCCTGGCGCGGCATAAGGGCTTTTGGTTCGGTTGGAATGGGCAGATCGACGAAACCGAAAGCCCTGAAACATCGCTCGTCAGCAACGACGGTCACACAACCGCAACATTGCCGCTGACGGCGGCGGACTATAACGATTACTACCTCGGCTATTCCAATTCCGTTCTATGGCCGGTCTTCCATAACCGTCTCGATCTCGCGCAGTTTGAGGCCGGATATTATGCACGGTACGTAGCCGTAAATCAAAAATTTGCCGCGCACCTCGCGCCTCTGATCGAACCCGACGACATCCTTTGGGTTCACGACTATCATCTTTTTCCACTTGCATTGGAGCTGCGAAAACTCGGCATTCAAAATCCAATTGGCTTTTTCCTCCACATTCCCGTCGGACCAGCTCAAGCCCTACTCGCAATTCCCGAACATCGCGAACTTGCCCGCGCACTCAGCGCCTATGACCTCGTCGGACTTCAAACGCACCGTGACGTGAGGAACCTTATAGACTTCCTGCAGCAGAGTGTTTTCGGACGACTTCTGCCTTCGGGCCGCATTCGGGCACTCGATTCCGAATTGGATGTCGGATGCTTCCCCGTCGGAATAAATCCGGCCGACTTTGCTGGCTCTCCGATCGTGCGCGAAAAAGAAAGTCCCGAGATAGACCGCATCATCGGCATCGACCGCCTGGACTACACGAAGGGCCTACCGCAAAAATTCCGCGCCTATGGCAAATTCCTGGAAGACTTTCCGGAGCACCGGCGGCGCATTGTGCTTTCGCAGTTCGCACCTCCGACTCGCGAAAGCGTCGAAGCATATGCCGACATCCGAGCCGAGTTGGAATCTCTCTCAGGCGCCATCAATGGCCGATACGGCGAGCTCGACTGGGTTCCGATCAACTACATCCACCGGCCGATGCCGCGGCAGGAATTGCGCGATGTGTATCGATCATCACGCATCTGCTGGGTGACGCCGTTGATGGACGGGATGAACTTGGTCTCGAAAGAGTACATTGCCTCGCAAGATCCCACCGATCCCGGCGTACTTATTTTGTCAAAATTCGCGGGGTCCGCATCGCAGCTTGAAAATGCGGTGCTCGTCAATCCGTACGACGTCAACGATATGGTACAGAGCCTGCATATCGCATTGAAAATGCCGCTCGACGAACGGATCGAACGTCACGAAAAACTTGCACGCATCGTGCGCGAAAGCGATTGCGGAAAGTGGGCCAAGACTTACTTTTCCGCGCTTGTGAAAGCCGGCAAACGGCGTTTGCACAGATCGCAGCCCCCGGCGAGGGTCGCAGATGCGATGCGGCGCCTGGCGGCCGCTCCTAAAAAAAAGGCGGACACTAAACCGATCGTAGCGCATGTGGGGGGTTAATGCCCGCAACTATCGACAGCGAGCGCACCCTCCAACGGGAGCGCAAAGCCGGTAACCCCAACGTTTTGTCGGTAGATATTGGCGGCACGTTGATCAAGGCTGCGGTTGTCGATGAGACAGGTTCGCTGGTTTCCGAATTCGTGACAACGCCGACACCGCGCCCGGCAACGCCGGAAGCCGTCATCGCACTCATTACGCGCATTGCCGAACCGTTGCCTGAGTTCGGATGCATATCGGTCGGATTTCCAGGCGTCGTCGATCACGATTGCATCTCGACGGCGCCCAACCTCGGAACGCAGCACTGGAAAAATTTCGATCTGGAAGGCGCGCTTCACGGCACGTTTGGCACACCTGTGCGAATTCTCAATGATGCTATCGTCTATGGATTAGGAGTCGCAAAGGGACCAGGTCGCGAATGTGTCCTGACATTTGGCACAGGAATGGGCTGCGCCCTTTTCATTGACGGCGTAACGTTCTTCGGCCTCGAACTTGGCCAACACTACGCATGCGATGACTGCAGCTACGATCAATACGTCGGGCATGCCGCCTACCTCGAAATTGGCCTCGAAGCCTGGAACAAACGCGCCGAACGCGTCATATCGGCGGTGCATGCATTGACGAACAGCGACCGGGTCTACCTTGGCGGCGGCAATTCACGGCGCATCACCTTTGCTCTCCCGTCTTGGGCGGCAGTCGTTGCACCATCATCGGGCGTCGCCGGCGGTGCCCGTCTCTGGCATCCGGACCTCGATCGTTGGTTTACCGCCAGACAAACGACGATCCCATCGCAGGCCCGGAGATGAACGTCCTTACGATCGGAGGCGCGATGGTCGACACAATCGTCACCATCGCAAGCGATAAAATTGAGCAGATGAAAATGCTCAATGCCGAGAGTTCTTACCTGCTGCTTGAAGCGGGATTGAAGACAGAAGCCGAACAGATTGCGACGAGCACGGGCGGGGGAGCCGTAAATGCTGCCGTCGCCGCAGCGCGCCTCGGAAATGCAACATCGACGGTCGTCAAACTCGGCAAAGATGCAAAAGCACGAACCATCCTTGACCGACTTACCGGGGAAGGGGTCGATCTCCGCTGGGTTGCGATGGACGAAGAAGAACCGACAGGCGCATCAGTTATCATTTCTTCGCATGATCGTAACGCCGCTGTATTCACTTATCGCGGAGCCAACACGCGCCTTGGGCCCGACGATTTGCCGGCTGTGGCCTTCGAAGGCAAGGATCTCGTCTACGTTGCAAATCTCAGCAACCAATCGGCCGACTGCTACCCTCTGATCGTGGAACGTGCAAAGGCCGCGAAGGCAGAGTTAGCGGTCAATCCCGGCGTGCGTCAGCTTACCGCGCGCTACGACGATTTCTGGGCGAGCCTCAAACACATTGATATTCTGTGCGTCAATCGCTCAGAAGCTCAAGCACTGATGCCACGTCTCTTACAATCATTCGGAGAAGGCGGAGCACCTCTGTCGGTCAGAAGCGGCGAGCCTATTCCACCGCTCGCCAAGCGCGGGCTTCGCAACGGCGGTTATGAAATGAGCCTCGTGAAGTTCTTGGGCGCTCTCATTGAAGTCGGCGTCGGCGTCGTCGTTTTAACCGACGGCGCTAATGGTGCGTTCATAGCCAAGGGCCAAGATCTCTATTTCCGCGAAGCATCGCATGTGGTAGCCGCGGCCACGACAGGAGCAGGAGATGCGTTTTCGGCAACGTTCGCGTGCTATCAGACGAAAACGAAAGACATAGGCAGAGCTTTAAGCGCTGCTGTCCTGAACGCGGCGAGTGTCGTCAAATTCGTCGATACCCAGTCCGGATTACTCACCCATGCGGGATTGGAAAAGGAATTGGAAAATGCAGCTGCGCAACCGCAGTCGCTTTACAACTGGTCGATCTAGGAGCCGCTCGACGCAATGCAGCAGTTGAAGAAGAACGAAATTTTTCACGGAACGGAACGCGTCCGGCGAGAGTGCGCTATCGAACTTCGAAGTAAGGTCGAACAACTCGTTGCTGAAAAAAAACCGATCGCCCTTTTTCTGGACATAGACGGCACGCTTCTCGATGTCGCCCTAACGCCATCGGCCGTTCACGTACCGCCCAACCTTGCGGAACTGCTCGGAGCGCTATCGGAACATCTCGCCGGAGCGCTGGCAATCATCACCGGACGCCCGATCGCTGAAGCCGATCATCTGCTCAAACCGCTGAAGTTTGCTGCCGCAGGCGTGCACGGCGCCGAAATGCGGGTATCTCCCGCCGGCAGCGTGGAACGGCTCACGCCCGCGTTGGAGCCGGGGCTTCACGACGATCTCAAATCGATCGCCGCTGACCTTCCCGGTATCGTCATGGAAGATAAGGGAGCCGGAATCGCGATGCACTATCGCGTCGTGCCAGAGTTGCGCGATTCTCTCTTGGCAACGCTTGAAGCGCTCGTTCCCAAGTACCCAAGCCACTTCACATTATGTGAAGGACGAAAGGTTGTGGAGATCCTGCCGGTGGGATTCACGAAAGGGCAGGCGCTTCGCAACTTCGCCGCGCTTCCGACTTTCGCCAACCGTATTCCCGTCATGATAGGCGATGACATCGCCGATATGGAAGCCTTCCGCGCCGCTGAATCCCTCGGCGGTTGCGGAATGAAAGTTGCGGGCGAAAACTTCACCAAAGCCGAAGCCTCGTTCAGCGGCCCTGCCGACGTTCTGAATTGGCTGAGACGTCTGCCGGTCGATCAATGACGACGCGGCCTCGATACTATCTCGTGGCGCTACTCTTCTCGGAAAGCCCTAGCAATCTGATCCCGCAGCGGTTTGATAAGGTAGCTGATCGGCGAACGCGCGCCCGTCTGGATCATGACTTGAGCCGGCATCCCGGGCTGCAACTGAACACCCTCTAATCGTTCGAGCTGATGCTCCCCAAAGGCGATACGCGCCTCATAATAAGGTCCGCCATTGCGCGGATCCTCCTGCTGGACGCTGTCTTGAGAAACAAAAACGACCTTTCCTTTTAGCTCCGGCGTAACGCGTTGATTGAGTCCGGTCAGGCGAATGACCACCGGCTGTCCACGGTGAACCTGTTCAATATCTTTGGGATCCAGCTTTGCATCGAGAACGAGCCGATCACCCGTCGGCACGATCCGCATCAGCTCTTTGCCCGGAGCTATAACGCCACCGACCGTATGAACCGAAAGGTTCATCACCTGTCCGGAAACCGGCGCTTTGATAATCAATCGCTTGACACGTTCCGCCGCCCTCACCTTCTGCGATTCAAGCCGCCCGACATCGCCCGACAAGGCCGATGCGTCCCGTTGAATGCTAAGGATTCTTGTACGTGGCACGAGACCTTTCTGATAAAGGCCGTTGAGCGACGCGAGTTCCCTCTTGTCGAGGTCGAGCTGGTTTTTCTTCGCCTGCAGCTCCGCTTCCGTGCCCTTCAAATCCTCAGCGATATCTCTCCCATCAAGTCGTATCAGCCGCTGACCCGCAGAGACGAAATCTCCCTCCTTGACGTAGATCTCGGCCACAAGGCCGCCGTCCAAGTGCTGGACGGCATTGGTCGCAGTCTGGCCCGCAATGGTCGCTTGCGCGACGACAGCGCCATGGATCGACGCGACGACGCCCCACCCACCGAAGCCCCCGATGAGCAACGCTATAAGTATCCACGCCTTGCCGAGCTGTCGCGTGATCTGCTGATCGGGAAATGCCGGAGCCGGGGCCGGCAAAATACCCGGCGCGCCGTCAGGCGTTATAAGCCGAAGGGACGTTTTGGCCATTTTGCTCACTCACGTCGTAGTTGAGAACTTCCCGCAGGACCTGATCGCGCGGACCGAAGCCGATCTGTCGGCCATCCCGCATGACAAGGAGCTGATCGACAGCGCCGATGACGCTGGGACGATGCGCGATCACCACGACGGTTCGTCCATCCCTGCGCAGCTGCATGATCGATCGGCAAAGCGCCTGCTCGCCCTCAAGGTCGAGATTGGCGTTCGGTTCATCGAGTACGATCAGCCGCGGATCTCCGTAGAGTGCACGCGCGAGAGCAATCCGCTGTCGCTGCCCACCCGACAAAACTGCTCCGCCTTCACCAACCCTAGTCGCATAACCGTCGGGAAGGCGCAGGATGAGTTCGTGAACATTCGCCCGCATCGCCGCAGTGAGAATGCCCCTTTCGGTACATCTCGGATCGAAACGCGAGATGTTTTCGGCGACCGTGCCATCGAACAGTTCGATATCTTGTGGCAGATAGCCGATATGCCGCCCGAATTGCTCGGCGTCCCAGTGATCGAGCGAAGCTCCGTCGAGCCTTACCTCTCCTTGTCTGATTGGCCAGACGCCAACAAGCACGCGCGCCAAGGTCGATTTTCCGGATGCACTCGGCCCAACGACCGCAATCGCCTGCCCCGGCTGCAAACTGAAATTGAGATTCTTGAGAATGATCTCCGTCGAGCCAAGCGGCGAAGCGTAAACACCCGACAGGCTCAGATGTCCCCGAGGGTTCGGTAACATAATACGCCCCGATTTCGTGCCTTCCTGTTTGAGCTGTTGCTCGATTCGCGGAATGGCCTGCCTAACGGAAAGAATACTCCGCCACTGGCTGGTCAATTGCTCGATCGGAGACAGCGCACGCGACATGATGATAGATGCCGCCACCATCACGCCCGGCGTGACTTCGTGCAAAATCGCAAGATACGCACCCGCTGCGAGAATGAACGACTGAAGAAAAAGACGAAAGATCTTAGTAGTCACCACAAGTGCAATCGAAGCCTGCGTGGCACCAAGCTGCGCTGCGAGCGATTTGCGATGCTGCTGAAGCCAGCGGCGGCTATAATCCTCTGCCATACCCATCGCATGCAGCGTCTCGGCATTGCGGCGGCCGGCTTCCGCAAGATCTAGCGTTTTCAACGAAAGCTTTGCGGCTTCGGCGACGGGTCGCCGAGTCATGAACTCATTGAGCGCGGAGAGTATCACCAGCAGCAGAGCACCGCCAAGTGCCACGAAGCCGAGCACATAATGGAACAGGAAGATGATCGCGAAATAGAATGGTGCCCACGGCGCATCGAATGCCGCCGGCAAAATGCCACCGCCCGCGAAATGACGTATCTGTTCGAGATCCCTTAACGCCTGTGTCTGACTGCTGCCGGAAACGGCAGATTTGACTTTCAGCACGCTGTCGAAAAGTGCTTTGCCGAGCAGCCGGTCGATACGAAGACCAATAAGGGTCAGGATACGTGATCTAATCAGCTCTAGAAGGCCCATAAACGTGAAGAGGCCGGTCACAAGCAGCACCAACGCGACAAGCGTTTCCATGCTGCCGCTCGAAAGCACCCGGTCGTAGACCTGGAGCATGAAGAGAGGACCGGTCAGCATCAACAGGTTGGTGACAAAGCTGATGGCGAAGACACCCCACAGCGCCCCACGGCAGGCGCGAAACGCGCCTGCCACGGTCGGAGCTTCTGAGGTCTCTGCCGCAAGCGGCGGAGGCGTCGAAAACCTTTCGACGACGCGCGGCGCTTGCAACAGTTGGGCGAAATGTGCCGTCATCCGATCAAGCTATCGTGGTGGCTGTGGTCGGATACGTTCCAATGGAACTGTTGGTGCCCAAAATGAGCATCGACAGTCGCCAGCGCTGGCTGACCAAACGAAGAAACGTGCGAAATCGAGCCATGGCTAGATTGCGACGACAGAGCAAGTTCTTGAAGTTCCGTCAAATGCGTATCGCTGGTTCCGGTTGCAGGCGTGAATGCGTGACTGCTTCCCGATGAGTGGAGATTCGCCATTAGCTTCTGGATGCCATGCGCGAGATCAGTCGGTTGCAGGCCATGTTGTTTGACGTTGTACGTGCTGTTATCACCCGAAAACGTAACCTGCTCGACGTTTTTGATCGTCGTCGCATCACCTGCTGCGTTCGTGAGCTTCGTCGCGCCGTGGGAGTTCTGGACCTTGTAATCCTGGAACTGCCCATCAATGACCAGCCTGTCCGTCCCGCTGCCTCCATCTATGGTTGCACCGACGGAATTGGTAAAGACATCCCGGCCAGAGCCACCAAACATGAAATCACGGCCGCCGCCTCCGGACATCGTATCGTTGCCAGAGCCGCCAAAGATCCAGTCGTTTCCGGCGCCACCATGGAGATGGTCGTTTCCGCCTTGTCCGTGCATGAAATCGTTACCGGAACTGCCTGAAATGGTATTGGCGTATTTGTTGCCGAGATAATGATGCGCCGCGGACGAAGTCGAACCGCTCGTTGTGCCGCCGGTTGATCCATCTGGTGCGCTGCCAGTGTGGGTCGGAGAAGTCGTACCGCTTCCCGTCGTCGTACCACCTGAGCTCCCGTTATCGCTTGCGACAGCTCCGCCGGTCGTCGTGCCGCCTGAAGTGCCGCCAGTACGATGCGTATCGTTGTTCGTGGGAGCTGCGGTCGTTCCGCCCGTACTACCGGTACCGTTTGCGACCGTACCGTCCGACGTCGCGTTACCCGAAGTACTTCCAGACGATGCGGAGCCAGATGAGGCCGGCGAGGTAGTGCCGCCGGTGCCACCCGACGCGGTAGCCGCGCCAGCCGATTTTAGGATTTCAAGAAGCGGAGTGATCGCACCGAGGTCGTGCTGCCAAAGAGCATTCGATTGCGCATCGGTGAGCGCGTTTTCCTGAGCGAGAATATTGGTGGTTCCCCCAGCAACATCTACTACGAAGGCGCCGTAGTTTTGCAGGGCATGAAAAATCTCCTGGCCGATGGGAGAAAGCCCAGCCGGCATGACAACATCCTTTGGAATGGCCAAGTGCTGTCCTTCTTGGAAAAGCCCACTTGATGAGCTTCCGTCTCCGGAAATCGCCTGACCAATATGGCCGGCCTTCGCAAGCGAAAATTCGACCTGCAATGCCAGCGCATGATTGATCGTACCGGCGTTAATATCGGCTGCCGTCACCAGACCGGCGAGCTGGTTTGACCCCGCCGCACTTATACCGGCGCTCAGGAATGGGCTGCTTGAACCCCAACCGGTGCCGGTTACGATATCAGCCTTACCCATGGCTTCGGCAGTAGCTGTAGTCGCGCTGGTCCGATCGAATTGCCAGAAGTTATATGCTGTGGTGCCATCGACGATCACAATCGAATGATCTGGATTGTCGGCTGTTCCGGTGGCGCCAGCAGGAATATGCACGTTTACGGTTCCGCCGGGATATCCCCATCCCGCGGGAACTTTAACGGCGACCACGGGATCGGTAGGCTTCGCCGTATAGTACGCTTCCGGCGCAACGCTGTAATTATAGCCGGTAAAGGCAGGCCACTTGATGTCGCTATAAGTCGCCGAATCCCCAATCGGGGTATTCCAAGATGACGACGACGAAAACGGCACTGTGTAGGCTGTAGTCGGCATATCGAGTTCCTTTGCTTCTAACGGGTGTCAGATGAGATCGCGAGCCCACAAGAAAAATCCTCGTTCAAGATCTCTGATCTCCCGTTGACCGATCGCTTTGGCACATCGGCGTTCGCGGTCAGCCGACCACACAACGCAATTGATCTACTCAAAGACTATCGCTTCGGGTAACGCGGTTTCAGAATCTGAAAATGAGGAATGTTACCTTCGGTCGTTGCATCGACCGACGGCAGATCGCATCGCTTGAGCCACGCACATTACTGACACTCCAGGTCGAGAGGCGACGTACCGCAATGCATCGCCAATCACGATCTCCCCGCGGGGATATTGGACCCGCCAAACTGACGAGAATGGGGCATCGATGCGGCTATTTACGTGAAATAGACCCGCATAAATCACATGCTCGCGATATGCTCAGCATGCAGCGTAGGTTCCTATTTCTTTATACTGACTATCCGCAATGCCCATAATTCCCAAGCGTGATGAAGGACTAAGGGAAAAAAATTGGAGAGAAGCACCGGCCTCCAATGGACGTGGCAACCGCTGTTTTCTCTATCCGAATGCCGTGCGCCCACATGCCCCGCGGCATTTTATTTCGACGAAACACACTGCTCACCGCGATCGAAGGCCGGGCACTGATGAGTGCCAAAAGATTTCCGCGCGAAGTGCCGACACGTATCTTCGAGTGCACGGACTTGGTCTTTGTCCGTTGGCGACAACAGAGCTTCACAGCGCTAGCGGCGCCGTTGGTTGCGAAATTCGCTGCCGAGTTCTCACCGATAACGGGGATGCCCGAAATTGCAGCTTGCTTGTGAGACCCTCGCCGTCCACGAGCGACGGATTTGCTGCAAGCTGCGGTCGAGCTTTACATCGCGACTGCGGTGGCCCGCTGGCTATCGTCCAAGCATGCCATTGGCGAACCGCGCTGCAACCGTCTTGTTACGGAAGACAATCGAGCGATGACACCAAGAATAGCGCAATCCGTGGTATAGCAAGCAATTTTCTCACCCCCCAGGAGTTGACTTCGTAAACGACGATATACGCCTTTTTACTACGTTCCCCATTCACTCATATCATTTAGTTTTGCATGCGCGCCGACAGACTTCACTTCGAGCGCCGAGGTCGAACCCGAATGCATTAAGCATCTAATCTTATCTCGTATTGAAATAATACAATGTAAAAGTATAATTATACGAATTCGTCATCAAGAATTGCGGCGAGGCCGCCCTTCGTAGCGGCATAGCGGAGGTCGATAGTCGTGACTCAGACTATCGTTAGCAGTACACGTTCATTAGCAAAGCTCAACAAACCTGCGGCAAGGTCTATGCCACCCAAAGTCGCGGTTTTTTGCCTATTGCTATTCGAATTGGCGACAACATTCGGCGCCGCTTGGCTCGCGGCAACCGTCTGCGTACATTTCCTTGGAACTCAGACACACGTCGCAAGCATGTACGACATTGGCATCGCCCTTCTAGGCGCGGTGACTGCGTCTGCTAGTACCTATGCAGCGGGCCTCTACTCTACAGAAGTTCCAAAAATCTCGCGACTGATACCCCGCTTAATGGCTGCTCATGTTTTTGCGTTCTGCGCACTAGTAGTAATTTTATTCATTGCCGGAGGCATAAAATTCATTCCCAGCCGCAGCTTTTTGACCCTATGGATGTTTTTTTCTATTTGCGGAGTCGCATTTTGGCGAATGACATTTCGTCTCTGCGTGAACTCGCTGATGGAAAGAGGGCTGGCAAGCAGACGAAGCGTCATATTCGGCACTCGGGAATCGATCGACGCACTTGATCAGAGCTTTTGGGACTACGAAGCAGATGCGATCGTAAGTTATCATCTCGCCGAAGCCGCCGATCCCGAAGATGTCAAACGAAAGGCATTGGATCTGATAAAGCTGGGCCGCCACGGCGGATACAGCAAAATAATATTGATAACCAGAATTGAAGATCAGACTCTGTTCTTGCGTAGCATTCGAAGGCTGGCTGCGCTTCCGGTCGACATCATCGTGATCCCGATCATGCCCGAGCTTCAGAAACTTGAGGCATCCAAATTTAAATTCATCGAATTCCGAGGCCTTTCTGCGATAGAGGTTCAGCGCGCACCGCTTTCCGCTCGCCAACGTCTTCTAAAGAACGCATTTGATCGCGTTCTTTCAGGCATCGCCCTGTTACTCCTTAGTCCCGTCTTCCTCGTTATCGCGGCAGCCATCGCAATAGATAGCCGAGGACCAATCTTTTTCCGACAGCGCCGGACGGGATACAACAATGAAATTTTCCGGATTTGGAAATTTCGGACAATGACCGTCCTTGAGGACGGTCCCGATGTGGTCCAAGCCATTCGCAATGATAGTCGGGTTACACGCGTCGGAAAATTTTTAAGGTCTTCAAGCCTGGACGAACTCCCGCAGCTAATAAATGTCTTAGCAGGCGATATGAGCCTCGTCGGGCCGCGCCCGCACGCTCTTATTCATGACGAGATCTATGCGAAGATGCTGGACGATTACGAAATCCGCCATCGCGTCAAACCGGGAATTACCGGACTCGCACAAGTCAACGGCTATCGTGGCGAGACAAAGGATCCGCACCAGCTCATGATGCGCTCGCAGCTCGATAATGAGTACACTCGAAACTGGTCTTTATTGGGCGACATAAAAATTCTAATTCGGACGCTTGGCGTCTGGGCAACACAAAATAACGCCTACTAATCACGCGGCGTTGCGCCTCAAATAGATGCAGCATGTCGAATTAAATAAATGGCGCAATGCCCCATATTAAATACCCGACGAAACAGAAACCATCCGGATGAATCCGCGAAAAATGCTTTGACAATAAGCACTCGCCCACTCGACGCTTTGATTTACATCCAAAGAGATATTATCGAACACTTTTTTAGTAGCATCTCAGACGAAAGCGGTAAGCGCAAACCCGCGCCGGTCAAGTTATAAATTCTGAAGTAATAGCGGGATACAGTAGACGCAGTCATTATGACAAATGCGGTTGCAGCGTGGTGCGCGTCCGTAGGCGGTTGGACAGTAAATCTTCCAGACCAAAAAGCCGCCTTAGAGGCAATTGAAACATCAGCAGAATCCGGAGCGGGGTTTAGCGTTTTCACACTCAATCTCGATCACTTGGTTAAACTCCGGACGAACGCGTCATTTCGTGAGGCCTACCGAAACGCCACGTTTGTCACCGCAGACGGCGCACCAGTCGCACGCATTATTAGATTTCGATACCCCAATTTTACTCGGACAACTGGAGCCGACCTGGTTTTACCTCTCGCCGCAATGTGCGCGAACGCAAACTTTCCGATTTTTCTGTTTGGCACTTCACCGTCCGTTCTGGCGAGTGCTGGCGAGCGCTTATCAAATCATACAAACGGCGAACTCAAAATCGTCGGACGCATGTCCCCCCCACAAGATTTCGATCCTCTGGGAAAAGCCGCTGACGAAGCAATTGAGCAGATCAAGAGCTCAGGAGCGCGGATATGCTTCGTCGCGCTCGGCGCGCCGAAACAAGAAATTTTTGCAGCCCGCGCCGTCTCTCAGGGGGTCAACGCCGGATTCATCTGCATTGGTGCGGGATTGGACTTCCTAGCTAGCGCCCAAATCCGGGCTCCTAAGTCGTTTCAGAAAATGGGCATTGAGTGGCTTTGGCGACTAGGCAGTAATCCGAAACGCTTTGCATTCCGCTACTTCCAGTGCGCGTTGTTGCTCGTACGCCTTATGTTTACTGAACGCATTCTCAGGGTTTCTGAAAGCTAGCATTCTTCCGACATGGAATTACTCGAGCGTACGAGTTTTAGATATCAAAAGAGCAAGAAACTAACGCTGTCGGAATCGAAAAAGCGGCGGTGAGAGATGAAGTTTTTTGAACCAATTTCTTGGGTTGGACATCGTCGGCGGCGGCACAATGTAAACAGCCACATTAACTGCTACCCACCACGACAGAGCTTCCGATCAATATTTTTTGTCGCGGACTTAGAGATCATCCGGCTGGCGCAGAATATGCAATACGTCGCCCAGTTCGCATTCCGAAGGAAAGACTCACCATGAAACTGCTCGTTACGGGGCACCTAGGCTATATTGGCACGGTCATGACGCCAGCGCTGGTTGCTGCCGGGCATGAAGTGACTGGATGTGACAGCAATCTTTATGAACGCTGCACATTTGCTTCAGGTGGCAAAATTATCGATGTTCCCCACATTCGCAAAGACGTTCGGGATCTATCTCAGGAGGACTTAAAAGGCTGTGAAGCGATTATTCACCTAGCGGCACTCTCAAACGACCCGCTAGGTAACCTCAATCCCGACCTGACGTATGCGATCAATTATAGAGCAAGCGTGCGGCTCGCAGAACTCGCGAAGAAAGCCGGCGTCCAGCGATTTATCTTCGCGTCGTCATGCAGCAACTACGGGATGGCCGACGATAAGCTGATGGACGAGACCGGCGAGCTCAATCCGGTTACGCCCTACGGCGAATCTAAGGTCTTCGCCGAACGAGATATCTCACGCCTCACCGACGAAAACTTCTGCCCGGTATTCATGCGACCTGCTACGGCTTATGGCGTGTCTCCTCGTATGCGCTTTGACATCGTTCTCAATAACCTCGTCGCATGGGCCGTTACCACTCAGCTCATTTACCTGAAATCGGACGGATCGCCCTGGCGGCCAATCGTACACATCGAAGATATTTCCCGCGCATTTATCGCGGCTCTTTCGGCTCCACGGGAAAATGTCGCTGGCCAGGCATTCAATGTCGGCAGCACGGACGAAAATTATCGGATCAGCGAGATCGCAAATATCGTCGCCGAAACCGTTCCGGGCTGCCGAGTCGAATATGCGGCCGACGCAGGCCCTGACAAGCGCTGCTACCGCGTGGATTTCAGCAAAATCTCCCGCCTCATGCCCGCGTTCAAACCCCAATGGACGGCACGCAAAGGCGCCGCGCAAATATATGAAGCCTATAGGAATTCCGGTTTAACCCTCGAAGAATTCGAAGGTCCCCATTATCAGCGCATCAGTCACATCAAAAAGCTGCTGGCAGATCAAATCCTGGACTACAACCTCCGCCACACAGATAGCGTTGGGGCGTAAGCATTCCAGCCATCGGCCGCCAGATCGGCGCGACGCCAAGTTGTTGGAAAGCAGCTCGATATCGTGCCGGTCATTTCGCTCGATGGGCGGACACAATTTGCCGCTTTTGTTTGGCGGGGCGATTTCTATGCAATTTCCATTCGCGTCAGTCCTCGCCGTAATGAGAACGACTTACCGATACAATTATTAACCAGTCCGCTAGCTTTTGATACAAATTTGAATTATCCTCCTTTCGCATATCGTCTCCACATCATAGTGTGGAAATGTAGGTCGGGCAGTCCAATTGGCGTAAAATTTGAGTAAATCGTATTTGTGTGAGTAACCATCGTGACTATCGAGCACGGGGACATAGTACACCCTTCTCCTGAGCCGGCGGCGCATTCTCCGTCTCCAGTTATTGAGCCAAGAGCCACTCGGCATCCCGGACGCGGTCGCCCTATTGTTCTGATCGAAAAGCGTGCACTCAATAGAGATTGCATCAGTAAAGCCCTTATTTCGGGATATGGGCTGAATGTGATTTCCGTCGGCGATATCGGTGATTGGGCAAAAATATCCCCGACGACCGCACCCGCGATGGTCTTACTATTTGTATCAGGACTATCGATCGAATCTCAAATTACTCGCACACTTGAGACACTTCCAAAATCGGATCCGCCGCCATTCATCGTTTTTTCCGACGACGAGAACATTGAACACATTGTGAGCGCGCTTGAACGCGGTGCACGCGGTTATATCGCGTCGACCACCCCTCTGGATGTCGTCGTCGAAGCAATCAGGTTGGTGATTGCAGGTGGAACGTTCGTACCGGCAAGTAGCATCATTGCCGCCCAGCGAACGACAGACGGGTTCAAAACCGCCAATAACCAGCTCACGGTGGAGGGCTTCACGCCGCGGCAGGCCGCGATAATCGAAAAGCTCAGAATAGGGAAGTCGAACAAGCTCATCGCATACGAACTCTCCATGTGCGAAAGCACAGTGAAAGTTCACGTGCGGAATATCATGAAAAAGCTCAATGCCAAAAATCGCACAGAGGTCGCTTTTCTGGCAAGTAGACTTAATCGCTAGACGCATCGGGCGCTCCATCCTGCGACGTTCGCCCATCAAAAACTCAAGTCCCGAATGCCAATGGCACGATCGAGATCACTCAGGCAGCAACCGGACGCTCCACCCGCGGCGCTCTATTATTTAATTCTGGCAATTTTCCTTTTCCGCTCGTCGCTCGATAATCTTCTTGAAAAATTGCAATTCAATGTAGGTTCGGGGCGCGGCATAACACTCGGCGCCGGCCTCAACCTGCTCATAATCGGCATCGCGCTTTTTTTGGTTTTAAAGCACGCGAACAGAATAAGCTGGCACAATCAGATATTTGGCATCGCTTTCCTCGCCTTTTGCGCAATAATGTCGCTCTCCTCGCCCGACCTCTTCGGCGCAACGCGACTTCTGCTCGTGCTCGTCTCGTACCAGTGCGCATTCATGCTGCCGTTTTTCTTCGTCCGATCGTTCAAAGACGCCAAGCCGTTTCTCGCTATCATTCTCTATTCGTCTTTTATCCCTTCCCTCGCGGCCATCGGACAAATTCTTGTCTACGCAAAAAGCGATCCTGATTTCCGCTTAGAATCGACGTTTACGCATCCGAACATCTTCGCGTTCTATCTGCTCGTCATCGGCGCCATCATCTGCTACCGCCTCGCCTCCCCCGATTTTCGGGATTCGGCATTCAAGCGCCTGCTATTAATCGGCTACAGCGCATTGCTGGGCATCTTCTTATTTTATACCAAAACACGCAGCGCCTGGTTCGGCGCTACGCTGCTGATCTTCGTGTATGCGCTTTTCGTCAATTGGCGCGCACTGCCAGTGCTGCTGGCATTGCCGGCTGTCGCTATTGCAACGCCAGAGATACGCCAGCGACTGCTCGACGCTACCGCGCCTGCCGAGTATATCGGCAACGGCGTAATCCTGAATTCCTACGAGTGGCGGCGCGAACTATGGCAGGATGCAATCACCTGGATTTGGCAGAGTCCCCTTTCCGGCCACGGCGGACTCGGAAGTTTCATCCAGAACTCGGCAAAATTCTTTACGCTCGAAACCAACGGCGTATTCGCGCATAGCGTGTTTATTCAACTTGCGTTCGAAGTCGGAATTATCGGGCCAATTCTATTTTGCGCCATATTTATCGCGATCTCCTTCAGCTTCTGGTCGTACTACAAGTATGAACGTCATACCGTGTTGATCGGAATAACATGCTGCATTTTCTATCTTGCCGTCGACTACTCGGATAACGTTTTGGATTATCTGGCGTTCAATTGGTACCTTTACATGTTGCTGGGCGTGCTCCTCGCTTCGCTCAGGGTCTACGACGAACTTCCTTATCGGCGTCATGTGGCCAGCAGCCATCATAGGCCGCTGAGATATCCAACGCGCATATCGACGGCCGACTGGAAAATTAGAAATTCGAAAGTTCTCGCCTTCGGCGCACCGCATGCGATGCTCACACACCAAGCGAGGCGCTCGCGTGGATAATAGCACCGGAGCAACCTACGCCTATTGGCGTATTCGATGTAACCATCGGACCTAATCCGGAAAACAAGAACTGTCATACCGTACAGCTTGCGAATACATCCGCCAAAGTCCATTCTCGCGCATAACTATCACTGCCGTTACAAGCAGCTGCGAGCTGCCGGTTTTGGTTATCTATTTCAGCGTTCTCGCGGGCGTTTTTATCGTGTCTATTCGGACGTATGAGAGCACGGAATTTGCAAGAAAGCGGCGCGTTGCGAACGGATATGTCGGCCTGTTTGCGACGTTCGGCTCGCAATATCAAATTGGGCATCGTGATTTAGCCCGCGCTCCGTGGACGCTAGATGTGCTTGGTGCGCACGCAAACGCGGATTTACTGATCCGCAATGACGATCGGACTGGTGCCGCAGAAAACGCTACAAAGCGATTATCGAGTAACGCGGCTCCGATCGGTATATCGAAAAGGAATGCGATGATCCGGAATGAACGGCGGATGCTCCGGTCAGACTGCAATGAAAGCACGTTCGCAATACGGCACACGGCATTCAACTAATGCCAATTTGGGAGAACTAAGATGCACGCAATCAGGTACGAGAACTCCGCTCGCGGAGTATCGGCGGGCCGATCTGATTCGCCGAAGCGTTTTTCTCAAGGAGCCGCTTCGAGCGACAACATCATCTCCAAAGGTCCAAGGGCACACGGCCTCATCGCATCGATCGCCCTGCTCATAGGTATGGGCTTGCCTATCGGGCCTGCAGCGGTCGCAGACTCTCCGGTACATGAATCACAGTCGACCGCGACAACAGATTCGTTGGGCGCCGCTCCCCTCTCGGACGCCGATCAGCAGGACGCGGACAGCAACGGCGTCGATCAGACATACTCCCTTGAAATCGGCGACCGAATAAAAGTGTCGGTATACGGCCGCGTCGACTTGTCCGGCCAGTATAGTGTCAACGAAATGGGAAAGATCCGCGTTCCGACGCTCGGCGCATTCGATGCTGCCGGCCAAAGCCCGATGACATTGGAGAGCCAAATCGGCGTCGCTGTAGAGAACACCACCCACCGCAAGGCCGATGTGACTGTCGATGTTATCGAACGGCGCCCGGTATTTGTCACTGGGCTCGTGGCCAAGCCGGGCTCCTATCCCTACATTCGGGATATGACCGTTATCCAGGCTATGGCGCTGGCAGGGGGAACCTCGTTGGCCGGCGGATCTTCCTATCTCCCGACCGAAGCTTTGCGTGAAATGGCGCGATTGCGCGCTTCCGACATAGAATATCGGCGACTGGTGGCGCGACAGGCTCGCCTTATCGCGGACCAGACAGGCCACAATCAAATTGATATGCCGCAACTGCTTGTCGAAGTAGCGGGACCTCTCGAAGCAACGCGGCTCATTGCTGATGAGCAGCGCTATTACGATAACCAACGCGAAAGTCGAAAGAACCAGATAAGCTCGCTTGAGGACTCGATTAAGCAGGCAAAGCTCGAGGTCGACTCCTATGTCAGAGAACAGGAAAGCATTGGCAAACAGCTCACGACGCGAAAGACGATGCTGGAAGCCATCCGCAGGCTCGCAAAATCAGGATTGACGACACAACAGCGCTTGACGGATTCGGAGATCCTAGTCGCGATGGTTGAAAGGGATCAGCGGGAGACGGCCGCAAATATTGCTCGTAGCCGGCAAAATGTCGCTCGCCTGCAGCGCGAACTCGCGGTTCTTACTCTCGATCGCCGGCAGGAGATTGATAAACAGCTACAGGCCGTCGACGACCAGCTCGCAAGCCTCGAAACGACAATACAGGGCTCATCGAAGATCATTCATCAGGTCGGCCTGACCGACGATACGATGTCCCGCGACGGGTCGCCCCATTATCGTTATGAGATCCTGCGCAAAAGCGTTGGCGGGAGCGGACTTGTGTCGATCAGCGGCGATGAGTCAACAAGGCTTCTGCCGGGCGATGTTGTTCGTGTTTCGGTTGGGCAGTCCAAGAAGAAGAGCAACAACCTCGACGTCGACAACAATGTCGTCAACAGCCCCAATCATATAACAACGATTTCCAGTCGGCTCGGCTCTTTCAATCTGAGAGATTAGGGCGCGTCTAGGCATTCCGATTATCGGGCGGCGCCATCGAATATGGTGCCGCCTTTTTTCATGCACGCGCTTCCTTTGTGGAAGCGCATCTCCATCCCCGCCTGTGGCGGACGACAGATCAGGCATTTAACCGCGGTTTTTGCCAAGATATGAGCAACGTCTCGACACTCAACATCACTCAGCCTAAGACTTGAAACCTGTGGCCACCGTTCTTACCGACGGATAGAGGAACCATAGCAGCACGGCTTTAAGTCAATGCGCGCGTTCGGACGCCAATGCCATGCAGCTTACAAGAACAAAAAGCTCAATCATGAAGTTCGCTGCCGCGTGCTTATGGGCTTTAATATTCGCGGCCGCTGGGAGTAGTGCTTCTGTCGCCGACGAGAATTGGAAATTTGCCGGCTGGTACGGCGGCGGCTGCTATCCGAATGTGGAATTCGATCCCTTCATACGCAACCAGTTATACGTGACTTCTGATGTCGCCGGGATTTGGCGCAGCAAAGACGGGGGAAGCACGTGGCATTTCATCACTGACGGGCTTACAAATCTGAACGTCTCACAGGTCGCCGCATCGCACGTGACCGCGGGTACGCTTTATGCCGGTACAGCAGCAGGGCTCTATTACTCCCGAAATTCTGGGGACAAATGGAATAAGACAAACGATCTCGGCGGCCGCATCAAATTCGGCCGGCCCGAAAGCTATCGGGCAATCGCACCCCATCCGGCGAAGGCCCATTCCGTTTGCGTCGGCACATTCGATGGCAACGTGTTCTGCTCGGATAATGACGGCGCAACTTGGAGCGATCTTTCCGCCCCGCATTCTGCAACTGCGTCTTCGCCAGTTGTATCGCTCGACTACTTGCGAGACGGTTCGGGTCTGATAGTCGCGAAGAGCAAAGAAATCCTTCGATACGATTTTGCGGGCCACTCTTGGAAGAATGCCGAGATCGGCACCGCCGACATCACCGACATGACCCGCTCCGCTTCAGGCTATATCGCTGCCGCAGGTGGAGAGCTTTGGACGTCGGACAACACGGGGCTGAAATGGCAGCGGGCAATAGGCCGCCATCCTGGCAAAGTTTTCAGAGTGGCGTATGACGACAAGGACAGCATCACGTACGCAGCTTTCACCCGGGACTGGACCGGCGGACTTCTTATCTCCGCAGACAGCGGCGCAAGCTGGCAGGTGATTGGACAGACAGTCAATCCAGACGATCGCGGCAACCCCACACGCAGATGGGCTGCTTCAGACTCGAAGAAAACGAGCCTAAAAATCGATCCGTTTGATCCAAATACGATCTTCCAAACGGATTGGTGGGGCATTTGGCGAAGCACCGATCAAGGCGTAAATTTTTCGGAAGTAATTACCGGCGCACCAAATACCGTCGGCACAGACCTCGCAATCACACCGGCCGGCGAGCTCTATGCTGCAAGCATGGACGACGGATTACTGAAGAGCAGCGACCACGGAAAAACCTACACTCCTATTTTTCCAAGCAGCAGTTATAAATCCGACGAGAGCGGACACGTATGGAGAGTGATGAGCTTAGATAAAGGTCGCCTTCTCGCTACGTCGTCTCCTTGGAACAGGGACATCAATCAAGTCCTCCTGAGCGACGATGGTGGCGGTTCGTTTCGCAAAATCCGGACCGGACTGCCTTCCCGGCCACCGCGAAAAAATACCCTCTGGGACAAAGGCTACCCGCGCGCCCTAGCCGTCAGTCCTCACGACAAGCGCACGGTCTATCTTGGCATAGATGGCGATGACGGTGGGGGACTGTTCATTTCGCACGATGCCGGCGAAACCTGGTCACGGTCGCCCGGCCAACCGCCGTCACTGCGGATATACAGTGGTCTCGCCGTCGATCTTGCTGATCCGAATACGATCTATTGGGGTGCTGTCGGCGATGCGGGAGGAATCTATCGTTCCACCGATGGAGGCAAAAGCTGGAAGATCGTGTTTCAAGGAAGCCGAGCGATCTTCGAGATTGACGTGGCAAGAGATGGTGCAATTTACGCCTCCGGATCTATGGGCGGCGGGGCGCTCTTTGTTTCCCGCGATCACGGCACAACCTGGAAAACGTTAAAGGTATTCGGTTCAGAGAGCGCCAAACCCATCGCGCTCAGCCCGGTGGACACTAAGACGCTCGCCGTCGGCACGGTGAATTGGTCAGGTAACGCGCCCGAGCAGATTTATTTAAGCCGGAACGGCGGAGCCACCTGGAGAGACGTCACAGGCGATCTCCCGCCAGGAAGCGGTGCTGCGGCAATGAAATTCAGTCCCGACGGGAATTACATTTACATGTCTCGATCGGGGGGCGGGATCTACAGACTCCCCGTCGGCGCACTGTCTAACTAAACCATCGTCACGGCTTGTGTTTGAAAGCAAGTAAACAACTTTTTGAGTGATCAAGATCTGGGCAACGTCGCAACTTGCGTGGTTAACTCTCTTAACGCGACACGCTTGTTGCGGCGTGAAACATACGCGTAATCAGCATAGGGAAAGTGCGCGCAACCTTTGAGATTTTTGTAGCGCGCGAACGGAGGAATAATCGTGAAATTTATTGAGACCAAA
The DNA here is from genome assembly GCF_035548195.1 of Hyphomicrobium sp. Taxonomy (GTDB): domain Bacteria; phylum Pseudomonadota; class Alphaproteobacteria; order Rhizobiales; family Hyphomicrobiaceae; genus Hyphomicrobium_B. The sequence continues at coordinate 365,345 of NZ_DASZTY010000017.1, read as the reverse complement.
CTCAAAGGCGCATTCGTCCTCGAACTTGAGCGGCGTACGGATGAGAGAGGATTTTTTGCTCGTGCTTTTTGTCAAAATGAATTTGAAGATCATGGATTGAAGCCGACGATCGCCCAAGCAAATATCGCCCACAACATTCGTAAGGGCACGATCCGCGGAATGCATTTTCAATATCCGCCGGCAGCCGAGACGAAGCTCGTTCGCTGTACGCGTGGCGCGATTATCGACATCATCGTGGATCTTCGCCCGGAAAGCAAAACGTTTCTGCAGCACTTCTCGGTCGAGCTCAATGAAGACAACATGCTCGCCCTTTATGTTCCGGAGCGCTTCGCTCACGGTTATCAGGCGCTCAGAGACAATACCGATACAAGCTATCAAGTCGGCGAGTTCTACACCCCTGCGGCCGAAGGCGGCCTGAAGTATGACGATCCGCGATTGGGGCTAATATGGCCTCTGGAACCGACAGTTGTTTCCCCTAAAGACATGGCCTTTCGCAGTTTCGATGAAATCGAGGCCGAATTGAAAGCGAAAATGTCGAGCAATATATCCAACTCGCGGCAAGAACGCCGCCAAACGAGCGCAGCATGATCATCATCGACACAGCTTTGAGAGCGCGTGAAGAATCTGGTGAGCCCATCCGTGTCGGCATAGTTGGTGCCGGCTTCATGGCTCAAGGTCTCGCCAACCAGATTGTCAACAGCACACCCGGCATGCGGCTCTGCGCAATCTCTAACCGGCGCATCGAGCGCGCATTCGACGTGCTTCGCTACGCTGGACACGACGATGTCGTCCAGACTGCTAGTCAAACGCAACTCGACAGCGCACTCGCCAACGGCAAGGTCGTCGCGACCGAAGACGGCATGCTGCTGGCGCGGAGCGACTTGATCGACGTAATCGTCGACACCACAGGGTCAGTCGAGTTTGGCGCACATCTCGCGCTCGAAGCATTCCGCCACGGCACGCACGTCGTGCTCATGAACGCCGAACTAGATGCGACGATCGGGCCGATCCTGCACGCCGAAGCCGACAAGCACGGTGTGATATTGACGGCCTGCGACGGCGATGAACCTGGCGCACAACTAAATCTCTATCGCTGGGTAAAAGGTTTGGGACTTACGCCCCGCCTGGTGGGCAACGTCAAAGGATTGCAAGATCCTTATCGCAATCCGACAACCCAGAAGGGCTTCGCCGAGCGTTGGGGTCAAAACCCGGCTATGGTCACGAGTTTCGCGGATGGCTCAAAAATCAGCTTTGAGCAGGCCATCGTCGCCAATGCAACCGGCTTCAAGGTTCTGTCGCGCGGCATGTCCCGAGGACGTGTCTACGATGGCGACGTCATGAAGATCGGCGATATTTACGATATCGATCAGCTGCGGAGCCTCGGCGGCGCAATCGACTATGTCGTCGCCACCCCACACACGAAGATTTACTGCCTCGCAGAACATCCGGACCCGAAACAGCAACACTATCTCAGTCTTTATAAGATGGGTGACGGGCCGCTCTATCCCTTCTTCATGCCTTATCATCTCGTGCATTTCGAGGTGCCGGGAGCCATCGCCCGCGCGGTCATCTTTAAGGACAATCTCGCAAAGCCGCTCGGCGGCCCCGTCGTCGAGGTCTGCGCCGTCGCGAAGCGTGATCTGAAAGCAGGCGAGACTCTAGACGACTATGGCATGTACATGACCTACGGCGAAGCCGCCAACGCCGAGGAGATGTCATCGAGCCGATATCTTCCCGAAGGCCTCGTGGCTGGCTGCCGCTTGAAACGCGATATCCCTCGCGATCAGGTTCTGACTTACGACGACGTTGTGCTTCCCGTAGGCCGACTGGCCGATCAACTTCGTGCCGAGCAGTATAAGAATTTCCGCGGCGAAACATGGCTGCTCGAGCATTTGCGCGCGACTAGCCAAAATACAGGGGAAATGCGATCGCGCGACGTTTCTTTGGCGTCAACCTGACAGCGAAATCGAGCGAGCTGATTTAAAACAGGCGGGATGAGCAATCGTCCCGCCTTTATTTATTCAATGCATCGTCGAAAGCGCGGCCTTCGCGGTTTTCAACGCATCCGCAATATCGGGAAAGTCAGCCCTTCGCGCGACTTTCGGATCGCCTCCGCTCCCCTTTCACGCGATGCCGACGAAAGATACCTGGCGAGGCTCGATAGAGGCATCCGCCCAAGCATCGCCTGCTTCAGTATCCGCGGCATGATCGCTCGCCGCGACAACGCCATGCTGACATCGACGCAAGCATTTGCCTTGTCTACCTCGCCGAGCCGCTCAAGATCCATGCCCAACCAGAACGCGCTGACTGCGATTGCCTTTTCGGTTTCCTTGAGCAGCTCTCTTGCTTCCGGCAGCGTGCCTTCGTTTTGCAAAAAGAAGTGCGCCATATTATTATAGCGCTCAATGCAGTCGAGCGACGGATCGCGGCGGTATTGCTCAGTGATTTGCGAGGTATGAATGCGCCTGATGCCCTGCACGGATTTCGTTTCCGCGACGTTGCCGAGCGCCGCGAGCCGAAACCACATGTTAGAATCGAATGCATACTTGAGCCCTTCGACATAGCGGCCGGCGCTGCGCTGCGCTGACGTCCGCCTTATCACCGTCGTCGCGCCAACAAACTTATAATTGACCGCCACATCCCTGATGAAATCGATCCCCGGTACCACGGTCCAGCTGTCTTCACCCGGCTCGCTCGCTTCAGGCGGAATCTTACCGGCTTCGAATGGGATTTGCAGCTCCGTACCGTGACAAAACACGACGCTCTTATCTCTTTCCATGATCGAGATGCCACGCTCCAGCGCGCCAGCCGGCAAAATGTCGTCGGCATCCGAGATAATGAGGTAGTCGGCCTCGACCCAGTCGAGCCCCGAATTGTAGTTTCCGACCTGGCCGATGTTCTTATCGTGAGCGATGACCGTTACGCGCGGATCGTTCTTAGCGATTGCCTTCGCGACCTCGACGCTATCGTCGCCCGATGCGTTATCGATGACAGCAACCCGAAGGTTATCGACGTTCTGGCTGAGAATGCTGCCGAGACTGTCGGGCAGAAAGCGGCCGTATCGGTAGCACGGCACTATGACGTCGATACTGGGCACTGCTCGCCTCGTCTAACGCTGGTCAGAACCTAAGATTTCCTTCGCTTCTGCGCGCGCGCCCTTTGGCGAGGCGGGCTGTGCTTCCCCGCTCGTCCGCCCGCTCCGCGTCTGAAAATAGGCTTCGATCTGCTCGATCATATGCAAGCCAAAAACGGAATAACGGAAAAGCAGCGAGCTGATGGACCCTGGGCCTTTATGCTTGCGCCAGACATATTCGTAGCTTCGCATTCTCATCGATCGAAGCTCGCGCCGGTCAAGTCGATTTGAAGTTGACTCGTTATGATAGAGCCGCGCCTCCGGAATCATCAAAATTTTCCAGCGCTTCGAGATTCGATACGTGAATTCCGCATCTTCGCGATACGAATAGCCGCTGAACCACGTGTCAAACGCCTCCCCCCTAAGCGCCTGACTCCGAAAGGTCATATTGCATCCATGCAGCATGTCGACGCGTGTCGGCCGCGTGATGGCACGATGATAAATCGGATAACCGAAACCGGATGGCGTCATTCTTCCATTCCAAAAGTTCAGAAGAAACGCTGTAGCAAGCCCCTGCCGGAGCCTCCACCGGACACCACCGAAGGGCGTGTTGAGTACACATCCGCCGACCGCGCCGAGATGGGCATCGGCCTCAAGAGCCGCCAGAATACGCTGATAATAGTCCGGCAGAAGAACCACATCGTCGTCGAGAAAGCTGACGATTTCGCCTTTGACCGACGACACGCCCCTGTTACGGGCCGCAACGAGGCTCGGCTGACTCTGGGGCAGATAGCGAAGACGCCCCATAAGCGCGCCGCCGGCATTGAAACGTTCACAAAGAACACGCGTAGCATCATCGCGGCTTTGATCCACAATGATGACCTCATCGGGCAGACGCGCCTGCGAGCCAAGCGAGAGAAGCGCCCTTTCGAGGTCGGCAGATCGATTCATCGTCGCGATGATGACGCTAAGGATCATGATCTACTCAACCGGCTTTATTGCCATGCGCTCTGGCGGATAAGATGCTCCCCTGAGGCCGCCTAGCACGTCCGCAAACAAATGCCTCTGTCCGAAGACAAACAGCAGTGCACCACCGTACACGATCATCATCGCAGTACCGCCGAGCGCCAATCTGATGATCGGGTGAGCCAAGTCTGCAACGAGGTATTGAACAACGCCGGCGGCTCCGCCTCCGATAATTCCGGCGGCCAACGGGCGAGCCGCAGCGGCGAAGATCTCGCGCATTGTAATTCCAGTGCCGTGAATGCACCACGCAACATGCGGCACGAGCCAAAGCATCATTCCAGCCGAAAATGCCGATGCGACGCCCACCGGGCCATAGGGCAGCCCGGCGAGGTACGAGCAGATGACGACGGCCGAAAGCACGATTGCAATCACCAAGCTCCTTTTCACCAGCCCGACGGATTGCATTACCCAGCCGAGCGGATTGATGATTCCCAAAATCACGATCGTCGGCGAAAGCGCTCGGAAAATCATCGCTGCATCGTGCCAGCGCGGCCCAAGCGCAATCAGAATAATGTCGTCGGCGAAGACCGCGCAGAATATCGTGATTGGCATGGTGGTGGAAAGGACCAGCTTGTAGCCTTTGAGAAAGTAGCTCTTGAACCGGTCCCTTTCGAACTGCAGACGGGAAAGGGCTGAAAACGCCACTCCGCCGAACGCGAAGTTGAGCGTCTGCGTCGGAATATTAATGAGCTGATACGCGCGGCTATAGAGGCCGAGTGCATTGCTGCCATAGTAACGGCCGAGAAGCATTTTATCGGCGTTGTAGGCAAAATAGACAACGAGACTATTTATTGTCACCGCACCGCCGAAGCGGACGAACGACGCCACGCTGCGAACATGACGCGGCCGCCCCGGGACCCAACCGGTCGCCAGCCAAGCCCCGATCGTCATGACGAGAGGTCCCGCAACCACGCCACCGACAAGCGCCAGGAAACCCCAGCCGGAAAGCGCCATCCCGATGCTGATGATGGCCGAGGTGAACTGGCTGATAAACTCTATCAGCGAAAGCGCAAGATATCTGAGATCGCGCTGAAGTAGTGCGAGGTGCTGCACCCCCGCGGCATTGAACACGAAGGCCGGCGAGACCAGCATCATGACGTACGCCGTTTTCGGTTCATGATAGAAGCTGGCCAGCAGAGGGGCCGCGGCAAGACAAAGCAACGCCAGTGCGACACCGATCGCCATGTTGACCCAGAAGAGCGTCGAAATCTCTTCGTGCGAGACTTCGAACCTTTGCACGGTCGCCGTCGACAACCCGCCGGTTGCAAAGATGTCGAATATGCCGGTCACCACGGTAACCATGGCGACGATGCCAAAGTCAGTCGGCTCCAGCAGCCGCGCCAGAACCATCAGTGTGCCGAGACGCAGCGCCATGCTCGCGACTTGGCCCACAAGCTTGGCAGCGCCGCCGCGAATAGTCTTCTGCTTCAACCCGTCCACATCCGCCTCAATGTGAGCAATGAAGCGCCTGGCCAGCCGGTGCTCGGGAAGGGTCGCACACTGCGCCTGTCGCGCCAACCACATTGCCTTCTCCGGCATCCTTCAATGCCGGTTCTTCCACGCGTTCGAGCCACACTTCGCGCCACCACGAGTAGATGCTGCGCGGACAGAACATGCGATGCGTACTGTAGAGAGACCGGCACCACACATTTTCAAGGATGACGGCGCGCGTCTTGAGCGACCGCATCTTTCCCGTCTTCTCGTCGACGAATTTTTCAATCGGTGATCTGACACGATACGTGCCCCCGCAATAGGGCACGAGTTCAACGTCGAAATAAAGATTCCGGTTAAGATTTCGGCTATCGAGCGTTGCCAGAATTTCCTCATGCGATTTGACGCGAACGAGATCTCCAGCCTTCAGATTGAGCCTAGAAACAGGATATTCGGTTCCATCTGGCAGTGTTCCCTCGCGGTGAGGGCTGGCCATTCCGCCGACCATCTCCTGGATCTTATTGTACGTCTTCCTCAGTATCGGAAATCTGCGTCCACGCCGCCGCCCCAAAACGACATAGAGCAAGCCCAGTGGAAGATCGACGAACCGCGTGTTCCCCGAAGTATAGTCTTCGACGTATTGAAAGAGGTTCCACCACGCAAGCGGCTTCGTCGCCTTAGGCAATTGCGTGATCTGGCACATGTAGCGCGCGTCCGGCCCAGTCTCCGGGCCACCTTGGGTCGCTTGGGCGATCACGTCGCGCTCGCTGCATCCCTTGCCGTGACCCGCCCCAGCCGCATCGCCTGCCTTCTTCGGAGAGTAGACAATCGCCGTGCCGGAACTTGCGGGCTTCAACCACGCTTCCTTCCAGAAGATTAGGCAGCCGGCCTGACATCCGCCGTGCGCGCTGCCGTCGCATCGGACATCGAGATGCACGGTATTTTTTAGCTTGCGGCCGGCCAGCGTAAAGATCGGATCACATGTCTTGTGTGCCCGCTTGTAGACGCGAAACCGCTGTCCGCAGTAGCGAAACATCTCCGGCATGAATGGCATTTCATCAAGGCATCCGCGCTTGTCGAGAGTCGCCAATATTTCCTCTTTGGACTTGACTTCCACCCAATCGCTCGCACTGAAAGTCATTGGATCACACCCTACTCGGACGTAACATCAACACCGGACGCATTTATGTGACTCAGACAGTAGATCACCCGATCTGCAATTTTCTCGCCACGAACGCCTCCGCGTATCGCTCGGGCGCGCGGCATTCCATTCCTCTGAGGCGGGCAAGCCCGCGAAACGTCTCGTCGTCGAACCAATCCTTGGACCGCTGCGACCCGAAGCATGCATCCAACACCTCGATCTTGCGGTTCATGATCTTCTCCGACATCGCTACGTACAAATTGGGTTGGCATAGATCGCCGTCCCACTTGGGAATTTCGTATTCGAGCACGAGATGATCACGAAACGCATTCCAAGTCAGGCGAGAGACTTCGCGGTGATCCTGATGGGCGTCATCCCGACGATGTGTGAAGACAACGTCGGGCGCCGATCGCGACTTTACGTCTTCGATCCAGGCCTTCACCTCGGCGCCCTGATAGGGGAAATGCCCATCACGAAACTCGCCGATCTCGATCCGCTGCCCGGCGCACCCTTTAAGAACACTCGCCGCTCCCATGGTTGCTTCCTCGCGACGCTTACCGACAGCACTTAGGACACACCAGTGCACATCGACTTCCACACCCGCTGCAATCCAGCCGAGGATCGTGCCGCCCACCCCGATCTCGATATCGTCTGAATGAGCTCCGAAGCATAAAACAGAAAGTTTCTGGCCAGGCTGGCCGAGCGTCAGAGCTCTCATGCGTCCTGCCCGCTCAAAACTCTTTGCTTTTCAGAATCGGGCTGAGGCTGCTCCGCACGATGACTGGCATCGATCTGCCAAGGCACATTGCCCTGCTCAACGATATCGACAAGAGCTTGGCGGTCGCGAAGGGTGTCCATCGAGCGCCAGAAACCCGAGTGCTTATGAGCCATCAACAAGTCGGCTTCGAGCAACCGCCGGAAGGGCTCAACGACGAGTTCCTCCCCTTCGCGCATGTAGTCGAAGATCTCACGGCGAAAAATAAAAAAGCCACCATTGATCCAAATGTCCGACGCTTGCACCGAGCGAATATCCCTGACTCGTCCGTCATCGGCGATGTCAGCAAGATGGTACGTCAACGGCGGACGAACCGCGACGAAGCAGCCGACCTTATTTGACTTCTTGAACTCCTCGATCATTGCATTGAGATCGATATCCGCAAGGCCGTCGCTGTAATTGGCGAGAAAGATCTCTTCGTCCTTGAGCTTATCGCGCACAAACCAAAGACGCTGGCCGATATTCCGCCATACGCCCGTATCGATGAGTGTGACACGCCAGTCGTAATTACACTCACTCAGAAGCTCTACGTTCGTACCGCCCCTGGAAACTACACAGTCCTCGAACAACTCGGGTTTCATGTTCAGGAAGAATTCCTTGACGGCGCTTGCCTTGTAGCCAAGACACAGAATGAAATCCCGATGCCCGAATTGACTGTAGTAGTTCATGACATGCCAAAGGATGGGCTGGTGTCCGATGGGAATCATTGGCTTCGGTATATTTTCGGAATATTCGCGAATGCGCGTGCCTAGCCCGCCGCAGAACAAAACAACTTTCATGACGCATCACCTGTTACGAGAGTCAATTCGTTGAATTCCAAAGTTTCTCATGCTCACGATATTGCCGGACGACAGCCGCCCCAAAACATTGCCCAATGCTGTCGATGGAAAGTTTCGAACACGCCTTCCACATTGGCGGACAACATTCTTGACCGCCGCCGCAGCACCAACTTCGCTGCATCGAAACTCATTCGGCACCGACCGCATCTCGATGGGGACGTCCTCCGTCACCGGATGATGGAGAAAAGCAGAGAATGCGTCGCCAAAACCGGCTGCCCCGACAAAAGCTAACACATTGAATCAAGTTGATACGACGTATGGATCGTATCAGAGTTAACCAGACGGGTGGTCGCCAATCGTCGGAAATATGTGCCCAAGCCCTTCTGTCAATTATTAGAAAGACTCGATCTCTTTTGGTATTCGAATAAGACATCGCGTTATTCTCGATCCCGATACGCCCGGGCGAACGCTCAAGTACGACCCGAGGGTTTCGGTTTTTTTTCAGCCAATCGCCACGAGCGCATCAATGCCGACCACATGCTGCGGGACGCAGCAATTTTCGAAGCGCGGAATGTCCCTCGCGCTTTAGGCTGCGCCATATTCAAAATCGCCCCAAAGGGCTTAGGACTGATGGTGGAAATTTGCCTCATCAGATCCTCGGCTGCGGATTGTGCCGTTCGACCGGATTTGACGACGACCAGCACGACGTCCGCCATATCAATGAGCGCACCAGCATCAACGTGCTGACCCATAGCCGCGGTATCAATCACGGTCAGATCGTACTTGCTCCGCGCTGCTTCGATAAACTTTCCGACAGCTGGAGAGCTGAGAATGTCCAGAGGCGAACCCGTGTCAATGGACCCCGCCGCGCAGAAGTCAGGCAGAGCATCACCTCGTCTGACTACGATGTCCGAGAAATCCCCGCCGGCGACCTGACACAGCCCATTTGCAGTACGATCTCCAAAAGCACGAGTAAGACCCGGATTTCGAAGATCGGCATCGATTAATAGTGCCTTTCTGCCTGCACGCGCTGCCCCCGCAGCTAGTTGAGCGGCGATCGTGCTGCGCCCATCGCCGTCGTCTTCCGACGCGATGACGACGACGTTGTTCTTAGACGTGGACGTCGAGCCGATCCATTTTCTAACACTGAAGATCGCGCGTTCGAACGTTCCATCGTACCCGCTGCTTGGGGAAAAACGATCGGCAGCCGTCTCTCCTTTATGATTCCGCAAACCGGATTCGAGCTCAGGAACGAGCGGGATGACCGCAACGGGCTGCAGCCCGAACGCCCGTTCGACGTCGGCGGCCGAATAAATCGTCGGATGGGCTAACTCGCGCAAAAGAATGCCCGCACTTCCCAGAATGAGCGAGCCGAGCAAGGCTGCCGCGAGCATCAGCTTCTTTTTTGGGAAGCTCGCATCGGCTGGCGGCACCGCATAGTTGACGATTTGCGCATCCGATGAAACCGCATTTTCTTGCGCCTGCGCTTCGCGGTATCGATTGAGAAGTGTCAAATAAATCGTCTTCAACGCAGCCGCATCGCGCCTCAATTCGTTGAGTTTGAGAAACTCCTCCTGACTCCGTTGCAATTTCTGCTTGAGAGTATCGAGTCCGCTTTCGAGAAGCTTGACCTGATCCTTCGCGGAGTCCCTCTCGACCTGGTTCGCCATCGAGTTTACCTGGCTAAGGCGCGCTTCGGCCTCGGCAGCGCGCGCGCGAGCTTTCGCAAGCTCTTGCTCGTGATCCCCAATTTCTTTTTGGGTCAAAGTGACATCGCCAATTTCAACGATATCTTTGTCGGCCTTGTATTTTTGAATCTTCCTTTCCGCGGCGAGAAGCTCGTCCCTCAACTCATCTACGCGTTCTTTGAGCAAACGACTATTAGCGTGCGTGGCGTCCGACTTCACACTCAACTGGTCGGCGATGTAGCCATCCATGAACGCATTGGCGATACCAGCCGCGCGCTTTGCGCTGGTGTCGGTGTACATAATGTCGACGAGTAGGCTTCGCCCCTTGCGCTCTATTTTCAAGTTGCGTTGAAGCAGTTCGACGCTGCGCGGCGAATAACGAAGCACAGGGTCCTCCGACGCCTTGCCTTTGCTTGCGCTTCTTTTGTCTGCATCGCTTTTAGAATCTTCATTAGCTGAGGCAACGGGCAGCGGAATATTGCGCGACTTCATCAAATCCATTGCACGTTCGGCAATGCGCGGCGACCGCATCAATTCGATTTGAGTGTCTATATTATCTTGATCAGAGTCAGCGCTCGCGAGCACGCCACCGATATTAAATAGCTTGGGTTGTCTGGAATCCAAGATCACGCTGCCCGCCGCGGTGTATGCTCGTGGCGCAACGATCAGGTAGAAGCCCATAAGTCCGACACCAAGGGCGACTATTCCGGCCAGTTCGCGTGCATTCCTCCGCAGGATTTCCCAAAGCAACGTCAGATCGAAATTACCGCCCCATTTAGCATATGGCTCAAAGCCGCGGCCGTCCGGAACCTCATCTGCTTCGATAATCCGTCGCTCGAACCCCATATGAGACGCTCCGCGTGCCTTGCTTCGTACGTGCAGTCGAATTAACCGACTATCCCGGCTACCTGCATGCAATATGCCAACGCGAATGCCGGATACGTCCGCCGTCGCTCTTCGTTAACGAACGTGTTCTTGGGCGTCCGCCATGGACCGGCTGCGCTTCGAGCCACAATAGCCGTCCTGTCTCGGGGGCCCAGTCCTAACCCTGCGAAAAAATTGAGATCCTGCTGTCTGCAAAATACGTTGGCGGTCTTTGTCCGTCGAAAGATATCGTCCCATCTTGCGACAGAATTATAATTGGAGGCATAGAGACAAATTTACATCCTATCGACAATCGCACTCATTTCGACGGTTTATCAAATGGGAGTAGCCCACTTGGTCGTCAGCGAGTCCAAACGACGTAGGCAGAAATACAAAAGGTGTCTCACATACGTGTTCATTGCGGGACATTTGTTAAGGTTGACCAAACCTTTCCCGTCCGCGCCTGCCTGTTTGTGCATTAGCTGATCTCGCGACAGCGGGCCGGGCATGGCGTTTGCTACGACGTCGGGGCCGCAATCTCGCGGCGCCAAAAGCACCGGCGCATCGGAGCGCCGTGCGGAAAAATGCAGGCATCGTGAGTATCGCGGGTAATGACGGGCCATGTCTCCAATCCAGTCGAATGCACTGATTGGGTTTTAGACCTTATGCAAAATCATTCCCACAGGATCAGGCCCGCAGTTACGTCAAACGTCGGCTATATCGTCAATCAATACCCGAAGGTTAGCCATTCTTTCATTAGGAGAGAAATCCGCGCCGTAGAAGACTGCGGAATATCCGTCTCGCGATACGCGATCAGAGGTTGGGACGACACAAGCCTCGTAGACTCGGCAGACAAAGAAGAACAGCGGCGGACTGTTTATGTCCTTAAACAGCCGGTCTACACGTTAGCCCGCATATTCCTCGCTACTCTGATCCGCAGTCCGCGCGCGTTCTTTTCTGCCGCGAAAGCTGCACTCGGCATGATGCGGCTCTCCACCAATCGAAAACTCGTGCACTTGGCCTACCTTGCCGAAGCCACCGTGCTGGCCAAATGGGCCATCGACGACAAAGTCGAACACCTGCACGCCCATTTCGGAACGAATTCCGCAGAGGTCGCGATGCTCGTCCACTGCCTCACCGGACTTCCGTTTAGCTTCACCGCCCACGGTCCGGAAGAATTTGACAAAGCCGATACTCTCGGCCTTGCCGTTAAAGTCAGAGCAGCCGAATTCGTCTGCGCCATAAGCTCGTATGGCCGCAGCCAAATTTGGCGATCGCTCCCGTACTCGGAATGGGACAAGGTTCGCGTAATTCATTGTGGGGTTGACGATAAGTTCGTTCACTCCGAACCTCCTTCAACGAACCCAAGAAATCGCTTGGTATGCGTTGGCCGCCTCTGCGAGCAGAAGGGCCAACTCCTTCTCGTCGAGGCAATCGGAAAATTAATTGCGCAGGGCAGAACCACCGAACTGGTATTCGCCGGCGACGGCGAAATGCGCAGCGACGTGGAGCAGCGCATTTCCGAGTTGGGACTTCAGGATCACATCACCATAACCGGCTGGATCGATAACGATCGAGTCATCCGAGAAATTACCGAGGCCCGGGCGCTGGTGTTGCCAAGCTTCGCCGAAGGAATTCCAGTCGTCCTGATGGAGGCGATGGCACTCGAGCGCCCCGTTATCACAACCTACGTTGGCGGCATACCCGAGCTTGTTGAGGACGGCGTTTCGGGCTGGCTCCTTCCTGCAGGCGACCTCGAACGCCTGACCCGAGCACTAACCGCGTGTCTTTCGGCATCCGAGGAACAGCTACGGCGCATGGGCCGAGCGGCGCGTGACAAAGTCTTGCGATCGCACAATGTTTACAGCGAATCCGAAGCGCTCGCGTCATTGTTTCACGCTTCCTGCCGACGTGCTCAATCACTCAATAAGTTATCACCGTCTTTGGCGTCATAAGAATGGACACCCTGCTATCGATCCTAAACGCAGCATTCCTGATCGCAGGCGCCGCGACCCTCGTGCCTGTCGCGACGCTCGGATTGCAGATCGCCTGCTCGTGTATCCCACTTCGCACCCGAAAACCCTCTGGCACGGAGAGACCGCCCGTTGCTGTAATCATTCCAGCACATAATGAGCAGTCCGGGATCGCGCGAACGATAAATTCCATCCGTGAGCAGCTCAAACCGTCGGATCGTATGATCCTCATTGCCGACAATTGCACCGACGACACGGCGGACGTAGCACGTGGCCTCGGAGCCGAGGTCGTCGTGCGTGCGGATCGGACCAAGATCGGAAAGGGCTACGCGCTCGACGCCGGGGTGAAATATCTCCTGTCCTCAGACGCGCCTGAGATTGTCTTATTCGTCGATGCCGATTGCGTATTGGCGCCGGACGCCATCACTTCGCTGGCACATGCCTGCGCCACGCAAGATCGGCCCATCCAGGGTCTCTATTTGATGACCCTCCCCGAAGAAGCCAATATCCGCCAACGGATAAGCGCGTTTGCATGGAGTGTTAAGAATGACCTGCGGCCGCGCGGGTACTATAGACTGGGAATGCCCTGTCTTCTGATGGGAACCGGAATGGCCCTGCCCATTCATCTTCTCGACCGACTCAGTCTGGCCACCGATCACATCACTGAGGATACGGTGATAGGCCTCAAATGCGCATTAATGGGAAAGCCTCCGGCTTTTTGTCCGGACGCGGTCATCACGAGCGAATTCGCACCAACGGAATCTGGGCGCGAAATACAGAAGTCGCGATGGATTCACGGACAGCTCTCGGCCCTTTTCGAGCTTGGTCCGCTGCTTGTCGTGGCGGCCCTTCGCCGCCGAGATCCCCGGCTGCTGGCACTTGCGGCAGATACCTCTGTCGTCCCGCTCGGATTTTTGCTCATTTTCGTTGCGACGTTGAACCTCGCCACGCTCTGCTGGTTCGCTGCTACCGGACATTTATGGCCGCTGGTGCTGAGCGTTACGAGCCTCGTTATCGCCGCCCTGGCGCTGATCGCGGCATGGATAAAAACTGGACGCAATCTTCTTCGCCTCCGCGAAATTCCCGATATCTTGCGGCACGCTGCGCGGCAGCTGGTCGTGATAAAAGATTATGTCGTGGGACAGCGTGCGCGATGGATACGCTCGGAGCGCGGTCATTGACTGCGCGGCAACATTCCCCCGACAAGTTACCGCGCGATTCAGACCCGTATCATACGCCTGGCGCGATCGCTAAAATCACGCGGCGTGCAGCAGCCCTCTGATCGAATTCCAAAGACATGACCTCATCCCTCGCACCCGACGCCGAAACGCTCGTCATCGGCGGAGGCGTTGTCGGCCTCGCCATCGCCGCCGAATGTGCGATAGCAGGGCAAGAAACTTACGTCATCGAACGCAACAACGCGATCGGACAGGAGATCAGCTCGCGATCGAGCGAAGTCATCCACGCCGGTCTTTACTATCCGGCGCAATCTCTCAAAGCGCGATTATGTGTCGAGGGTAGGCAAAGGCTCTACGCCTACGCAAAAGACCGAAACGTCGCGTTTCGCAAACTCGGCAAGCTGGTCGTCGCGACCTCACCGACAGAAGCCGAGACGCTCAATAAAATAGCCGAAAAAGCAAAAATCAACGGCGTCGACGATATCCGCTTTATGGACGCCGCCGATATCCATGCGCTTGAGCCCGAGATTGCCGCGGTCAAAGGGCTCTTCTCTCCCTCAACCGGCATCATCGACAGCCACGGACTGATGCAGGCGCTGGAAACGGACGTCACCGACCATCGCGGCACGGTTGTCTTGGGAACGGCAGTCCGCCACGTCAGGCGCCGCCCAGACGATCTTTTCGAAATCGAAATGTCGACCGGCTGTGAAATTGCAAATGTCACTGCCCGCAATCTCTACGTGGCAGCCGGACTCGGAATGGGCGAGCTTGGACCGCGACTCCCCCGAGCCGCAGCCTACACGCCGCCCCCGCTCTATTTCGCCAGAGGCCATTATTTTGCATTGCGCGGCGGAAGACCTTTCAAACGCCTCGTCTACCCGGTGCCGGTCGAGGGCGGACTTGGCACGCACCTGACTCTCGACCTCGAAGGCAATGTGCGCTTCGGACCAGACGTGCAATGGATCGACCGCGTCGACCATGCCTTCGAAGAAGATAATGGGCTTCGCCTTCGCCAATTCGAGCAATCCATCCGCCGATACTGGCCCAGTCTCCCTGATGGCGCATTGACGCCCGATTATACCGGCATCCGCCCCAAGACCTCACGACAAGGCGAGCCGGCACGAGACTTCGAAATCCACGGGCCTAAAGACCACGGTATCCCGGGCCTCGTCGCCCTCTACGGGATCGAGAGTCCAGGTCTCACATCGTGCCTTGCGATCGCAAAATATTGCGTGACACTCGCGCGCGAGTGTTGAACTCCACCGTTTTCACAAGCGTCTGAAATGCGGGCCGCGAAAATCCGGCTGCCATGCCAGCCCCGATTTGGCTCACAGCCGCTTCTAATCTACGTTGCGAACGTCGTTGCCGATCGAGAGGACCCATTCGATGAATAGCCCCTCAGGCTTGGCGTGTCGGGTAATTCATGCCGCAGATACCTACGACGGGAAACAAGGCTTGACCTATTTCTGCGGCATTGCCGCGGAGACCGTAGGATCGAAGGGCATATGTATGCATCTGCTCACCATTCCGCCCGGCGGGCGGGCCAAAGCGCATCTGCATGAAAGCCATGAAACAGCCGTCTACGTGCTCGATGGCGAAACGGTGACCCTTTATGGCGAGCGCCTTGAGCATGCAATACGCTCGCAGGCGGGAGACCTCGTCTATATTCCCGCCGGTGTCCCTCATCTGCCGATCAATTTGAGTGACAAACCAGCCTCCGCCGTGATCGCGCGCACCGATCCTAATGAGCAAGAGAGCGTCGTACTTTTGCCGGAGCTGGAACAATTCGCGGAACAAACCATCGCGTCACTGAGAAAGGAGAAACGGCCGCGGGAAACGGATTGAAATCGAGGCGGGCTACCCGCTACCGGATGGGGCACGACACCGCCCGCGTTAAGAAGCGGTTCGCAGCACAGCCGGATGAAGCGTCCCGCCACGTCAGTCTTGCACTGATTTAAAGATTTGGTCGGAGCGAGAGGATTTGAACCTCCGACCCCCAGTCCCCCAGACTGGTGCGCTAACCAGGCTGCGCTACGCTCCGTTGGCCATTCGACGATGTCGTGCAGGGCCGCTTGGCCGGCCCACGGCCGCCATCGCGGTCGTCCGGGTTGGGTAAAGGAACGGCTCCCTGGCGTCAAGGCGGCAGGTCCGTTGTAGGCGCCGCCCTTCGCGGCTGCCCGGACATGACCTTCCGTAACCGCAGGGGCATCAGCGCCGGTATTCAGGAAGACGCTTCAAAATATCTATGATCGGATAATCGACCCAAGCATGGGTCACGAGATCACGATGGCGCCCGCTCCCTCCCCGAAGGACCGTCGCACCGCCGGAAGCTAGACGGGTATTGATCACTGGGCTGACATCCACGTCGTGGGCCGCGAGAATGTCTTCGAGACGTGCATTCTGATTTCGGGTCGAATTGAGATAAGCGCTGACGAAAAAAGCGGAAGGGTCGCCCTCGATCCAGTTCGCGAATTTGTCGAGATCGCCGTAGAGAGAGTCGAGCAGCACAACCCCGCGAACCCGTTTCTTCAATCCGCCGCGCTCGATTGCGGACGCCGCAGCGACATACCCGCCGCTATACGCAACGATGATGATCGGCATGCTGGCGAATGTCCGAAGCGACTTGCGATCGCCTTGCAGCCGCGCAAGCTGCTGGCCAGCTTCACCGATGAACCTGCCGAAGGCGCCAGGCTGCCAGAATTTCCCTGCGCTCGAATCCCGGGCATCGACAGCCAGTTGCGGAGCGACGAGCACGACGTTGGCATTCGAGGCCGAGATCTGCGCCGGAACTTTCTGCCGATCCAGCACGTCACGTTCGAGAGTTGCGCCATGACCGTGAAAGAAGACGAGCATCAGCGCCGGGCGTCGGATATCGAAGCCTTTCGGAATGTGCAGCAGTACCCGATTATCGTTGTACGTCTGATCTTCCCAATAGACTCGGCCGGAGCCCGTCCGGTGCCCTTTACGGCCGTTTTCATCGACGTTGAGGAATGGCGTATGCGTGCCTGGGATCATGCCATGGTAGGGAAAGGGAGCCGTCTGGAAGGGCACAAGCGCAGTCCGCGCGGACTTCAGCGGCGCGCTGCGCGACCGAACAAGCGTCTTCGACGGCGCAATCTGGCGATGCCTTGCGATCTTGCGAGCACCCCAAGCGCCCGTAATACCGAAAGTTAAAGCCAAACCTGTACTAAATGCCGCCGCGAGGAATCCCCGTCGTCCGTATTTCATGGTCCTGGGCGCAATTTCGTTGCGATAGTCCTAAGCGTGCGTGGCCTGGTTAGAGTCCGATTTACCGTCACCAATAATAGTCGACTCACGTCTGGCCTTGATTCCGCCTAACGCACTAAAGTCCAAAATTGTCCATATCGTGAGTGGAAGACGTAAATGATATTTGGCGCATCTTCGGACCTTCCGGCAAAAGAATGCCAACCGGTTCACGCCAGATGTATTTTCGCCACTCTAATTGAACATGTCGCCGCTCCCGTTGTTGGCGGGCGTGCGAGTCAATACTGTCCGCGAGTCGGCCAAGGCTAAGCGTCTCTTATGACAAGCGCGACCAGCATGAGCGTCCCGTCTCCAATAGCACCCCGGCTCGACGTCCGGACGGTGTCGACGATGACGGCCATCGCCCTTGCCGTTGCCGATATGATCGGCATTGGCGTCTTCACCAGCCTCGGCTTTCAAGTCAAGGATATCCCCTCGGCATTTCCGGTGCTGATGCTCTGGATTGTTGGCGGCATTGCGGCGCTTTGCGGGGCGCTATCCTATGCGGAATTATCCGCCGCATTTCCGCGCTCCGGCGGCGAGTACAATTTCCTTTCGCGCATATATCATCCCGCCCTCGGCTTTCTAGCCGGATGGATATCAGCCACCGTCGGCTTTTCCGCACCGATTGCGCTCGCTGCCATGGCCTTCGGTGTTTATTTCAAAGGTGTCGTCCCCGGCTCGTCACCGCAGCTGCTTGCGCTCGCGGTCGCCTGGATCATCACCTTCATCCACTTGAGCGGCGTCAAGCACTCGGCCACGTTTCAGAACGTCTCGACCGTCGTCAAAGCGGCGTTGATCGTCGCACTGATCGTTGCCGGCTTCGCCTACGGTACCCCGCAGCCGATCTCGTTTACGCCATCGGCCGGAGATATCGGGTACATCGCGAGCGCTCCGTTCGCCGTCAGTTTGGTCTTCGTTATGTACGCCTACTCGGGGTGGAACGCCGCGACCTATATCGCGGGTGAGATCCAAGACCCCTCCGTCGCTCTTCCGCGCGCCATCATTGCGGCAACCGTCATCGTGATTGCGCTGTATGTCGTCCTGAATGCCGTCTTCCTCTACACAACACCGATCACGGCAATGGCCGGACAACTGGACGTCGCATTGATTGCGGGGAAGCACATTTTTGGCGACTTTGGAGGGCGTATCGTCGGCGCCCTCATCTGTATTGGCCTCGTGTCCTCGATTAGCGCCATGACCTGGATCGGGCCGCGCGTAACGATGACCATGGGCAAGGACCACCCGCTGCTTTCACCGTTGGCTCAAACGACCGCCGACGGCGTGCCGACCACGGCGATCCTCCTACAGCTTGCCATCGTCAGCCTGCTGCTGATGACGCAAAGCTTCGAAGCCGTGCTCGATGTCATCCAGTTCAGCCTGACGCTCTGCTCGTTCCTGGCGGTGCTTGGTGTCATCGTTCTACGCTGGACCGAACCCGGCCTTGCACGACCGTACCGGACGTGGGGATACCCGATAACGCCCCTGATCTTTCTCGGGGTCACGGCGTTCATGATGTATCACCTGATCGCCGAGCGGCCTCTGCAGTCCCTCGCCGGGCTAGGCATTATGCTCGCAGGTTTGGCGATCTATGCATATTCGCAAATGCGCCGGGTTGCGGCGAGGATCTGAGCAGGTACGACAATGTTGAAAACGCGACTGATCGCAACGCTTGTCAGTGTCGTCGTCACGGCATTGTCATGGACGTCCAGCGCCGCATTCGCGGCGCCGAGCGCGAGCGCCGACGATACGGCACGCTTCCTCGCAGGAATGCCGCCATCTGCCGGCTCGCCGCTTGCAAATTACGCAAAAGATGCCTTCTGGAAACAGCACGCCGCAAGCTTCAACGGCTCCTGGAACGGCCTTGAAAAGCGCCAGCTCTCAAAGATCCGGGCGTTTGTCTCGAAGAATTTCACAAATCCGCAGCCCGTGCTGTTCTACTTCTTCAGCGGCCCAGACTTCCTCTACGCCGATACGTTCTTCCCGTCTGCCGACACTTACATCATGGCGGGCCTTGAACCTCCCGGCCCGGTTCCGGATCTGACAAGGCTCTCTCGGCCTCAGCTCGCGGGCGCTCTTCGGGAACTGCGATCGTCCCTCAATTCGGTACTAAGCTACAGCTTCTTCCAAACCAAATTCATGCGCCTCGACTTCGGCCGGGGACAGCTTCAGGGAACGCTGCCTGTTCTGATGGCCTTCCTGGCGCGCTCGGGCAAAACGATTGACGACGTTACGTTGATCGACCTTCAGAAAGACGGAACCATCCATCCGGCAGAAAACAAAGTGCCGGACGTCACCGCCAAAGGCGCAAAGATCGTCTTTTCCGACAACATTGGTAAGAAGAAGACCCTCTATTATTTCAGCACCGATCTTTCAGACGGCGGCATCAAGACGAGCGGCTTCACGCAATTCTGCGACACGTTTCAGCACCCCGACAGCTTCATCAAGAGCGCGTCCTACCTGATGCACCAGGATAAGTTCTCGATGGTCCGCGATTATCTTCTGAAACACAGCGCGTCGATTCTCGAAGACGATTCCGGAATCCCGATCCGCTACTTCGCACACGGCTGGCGGCTCCAGCCCTATGGCCGGTATGTCGGTCCGATTGCATTGTTCGGCGGCCAATATCAGTCGCAACTCTCTCAGGTTTTCCGCAAAGGAACCACCCCGATCGATTTTGGCATCGGCTACCGCTGGCGGCCGAATGAATCGAACATGCTTCTTGCCGTAAAGGACGAAACGGCGACGGCAATGGAACTCCCGCCGCCGAGCCCCGAAGGAAACGCCAACAGGTCTCGCCGCGAGGAAGCCAAGTCGGAAGCTCCGCGCAGACGAGGGCGTATCTATCGACGCCGCCAGCATAAGGAAGAGACGGTGTTCTATCCGTACAAGCTCTTCGGCTACTCGCCGTAATCTAAAAGAACGTCCGGCACCTCATCCGAGCGAACGCTATCGCTGGTGGGGATTTGCCATGAATGCTGCGAACTCATCCACGCGCGTCGGGAAGTGTCTGACGATAGGATGATCCGGCATCACAGTTGAAGCGACAGCCGCCACGTAATCGGCCCCCACATCGAGTTCCGCAACGGCCAATGGAACCTGGGATTGCGCGCTCCGCCCGCCGACACCGCCGATCACACCTTCTTCTGTCAGCAAGACGCCGATGCCGGTACCACGTGCTTTGGCGACGGCCTCCAAACGAACCCAAGCTCTGAGAACGTCGGTGTCATCATCGGAATCAAACGGCGAAGCGCCGCCCATGGCCGCCGCGGCACGAACGATGCGCTCGCGCCGGTCTGCCGTCATCGACAAAGACTTCCGCTGCTCGATGTCCGCGCCAAGAGAAGATTGAGAAGACACGGCGATCAACGCAACGTCGCCCGTGTGGGACACATTGAAGGAAGGAAACCCCGCGCCAAGCGACGGACGCCCGCCCGCGGCAATTGCAAAATCCATTCCCCGAATGCCCGCTCCGGCCGCGCGTTCCAGCACGATGCGCGTCGCAATGCGTGCCGCGCGCCAGAGGCCTTGCGCCTGCGGATCGTCGCCGAGCCGGGCGGCGCGCACGACATCGGCAGCTCCGAGACGCGGCGTGCGCGCCTCTTCCGCTTCAATAAGCCCTGCCGAAGCGACGAGATCGACGAGCACAATTTCAAAATCGGAAAACGGCATCCGCGCAGCACTCGGAGTTAGCGCCGGCGAGACGTTCACGTCCTGCCCGCGCGTGCCTTTTTCGGCTCCGATGCCACGCTTACGGGATTGATCGGCTGACCTAGCAATATCGTGCGCGCAATCTGCAACTCTCGGATGGCCGCGAGGATATAGGTGCTCGAACTATCGCGTCCGTCCTCGCCAATCACTGCCGATTGTGCCGACTGCGACGGTAGCGTGTTCTGGTTCGCATTTGCAAGCGGCTTGCGGCCGCGCTTTCGCTTCGTTGACGAAGCCGCCTCTGCGGCTGTTTGGGTCCGCGGTGTACGCTTGGCCGCCGCCTTCACCTGATCGACGCCATGCTCGCGCAAAATCTTCTGCACGCCCCTGATGGTGTAACCTTCAGCGTGCAGTAGCGCGCGAATGCCTCTCAGAAGCTCCATATCTTCGGGCCGGTAATAGCGCCGGCCGCCGCCGCGCTTCATCGGTCGTATCTGCGGAAAACGTCCTTCCCAGAACCGCAAGACGTGCTTGGGGATATTCAGTTCCTCGGCGACTTCTCCGATCGTGCGAAATGCCTCCGCCGACTTGTTCATCGCCCTCACCTTTCCAATGTGCCGAATATTACAGCGGCTGAAAGCTGCGCTGCCTGAACGTGCCGAACCGACGCCGTTAGCGCTTCAGGTGACCCTTGTTGATGCGATCCTTCATGATGTTCGACGGCCGGAAAACAAGCACGCGCCGCGGCGTAATGGGGACTTCCTCTCCAGTCTTCGGATTCCGCCCGATACGCTCGCCCTTCTGCCGGATGCCGAAGGATCCAAACGAGGAAAGCTTGACCGCATCTCCCTCTGCCAAGCTGCCGGAAATCTCGTCGAGAACGCGCTCGACAAGGTCCTGGCTCTCGTTACGTGGCAACCCAACCTTCGCGACGACCGCTTCCGCGAGATCTGCCCTCGTCAACGTCTTGCCGACCATCTTTTTTCCTCCCATCCCGCATAACGTCGACCGAGAATGGTAGCGGCAGTTGGTCGCGGGGTCAACGTAATGCGTTGAAGAAACACTAAAAAATTTGGTCGGAAATTGCTACAGCGAATGCGCCGTAAGGCCAGGAAATCACCAGCGTGCCAGCGCAGCGCCCCAAGTGAAGCCGCCGCCCATCGCTTCCATCAGGATCAGGCTGCCCTCCTTGACCCGATGGGCTTCGAAAGCCTCGTTTAGCGCCAGCGGGATCGAGGCGGCCGAAGTGTTACCGTGCTTATGCAATGTCATCACGATCTTCTCCGGCGCGACGCCGAGCTTCTTCGCGATGCCATCAAGAATGCGCTTGTTGGCCTGGTGTGGAATGAAAAGATCGATCTCGTCGGCAGCATATCCGGTTTCGACGAGCGTTTCTTCGATAACGCCTGAAATCTTCTGAATGGCGTGCCGGAAAACTTCGCGCCCATTCATCCTGAGATGTCCGACGGTCTTCGTCGATCCCGGGCCGCCGTCGACGTAAAGCAGATCTTCATAACGGCCGTCGGATCGAATCTTGGTCGCCAGGATGCCTCGATCTTCCCGCATCCCATGCAACGGCTGAGCTTCGAGCACCAACGCGCCCGCGCCATCGCCAAACAACACGCACGTCGACCGATCCGACCAGTCGAGGATGCGCGAAAACGTTTCGGCACCAATGACGAGCGCGCGCTTGGATTGTCCGGTCTTCAGGAAGTTGTCCGCGACCGTCAAAGCATAAACGAATCCGGAGCAAACGGCTTGCACATCGAAAGCCGCTCCCTTCGTGACGCCCAGCATCGATTGAATTTTGATAGCCGTCGCCGGAAACGTACGATCCGGCGTCGCGGTCGCGCAGACGATCAAGTCGATGTCGATCGGATCGATCCCAGCGCGAACGAGCGCTTGCTTCGCCGCGGCCGCACCAAGATCAGACGTCTTCTCCGTCTCGTCGGCGATGTGCCGGTTGACGATCCCCGAGCGCTCCCGAATCCACGCATCGCTCGTATCGACAATCTTCGAAAGATCGTCGTTCGATACGATACGCTTGGGGAGATGCGCGCCGACGCCACGAATGACGGAGCGGAGAACTGCGACCACGCCTAGACCTTTCCGAGCGCGCCGCCGGCAGAACGTTCTGGCGGCACACCGCCGGAGCCGGCCTCCGACAGCCGATGATGAAACCCGCCGATGTCGGCCGTCAGGCGCGCAATCAGACCGGAATCGGCCATTTCGTAAGCAAGATCGACGGCGCTCGCAAATCCAAAGGCATCGGTCCCGCCGTGGCTCTTCACCGCAATGCCGTTCAGTCCCAAAAAAGTGCCCCCGTTAACCCGGCGCGGGTCCATTTTCTCTCTCAAAACGCGGAAACCACCCTGGGCGAAGAGCGCGCCCAATCGGCTCATTAACGAACTCCCCATTGCGGCCCGGAGGTACGTCCCTATCTGCCGGGCAGTCCCTTCCGCCGTTTTGAGCGCGATATTGCCCGCAAAGCCCTCGACGACCACGACATCGACGGCTCCCTGCCCGATTTGATCCCCCTCGACGAAACCTTTGTAGTCCAAAGGCAGGTTCTCTGCAGATTTGAGCAACGCGTGCGCCGCCTTGACATCCTCGTTGCCCTTCATCTCCTCGGTGCCGACATTCATCAGTCCCACCGACGGCCGCTCGATGTGGAAGACAGCGCGCGCCATCGCCGCGCCCATCAAAGCGTAATCGGTCAATTGCGTTGAGGTGGCACCGATATTGGCGCCGACGTCGAGCACGATGCTTTCCGATTTGACGGTCGGCCAAAGCGCCGCAATAGCCGGTCGCTCAATACCGGGCATGGGCCGCAGAACGAGCTTCGCAATCGCCATCAACGCGCCCGTGTTACCCGCCGAGACAGCTGCGTCGGCGTCAAGCGACTTCACAGCCTCAAGGCAGAGCCACATGCTCGAACCCTTGCCACGGCGCAGCGCCTGGCTCGGCTTCTCGTCCATCCCGATCACATGATCCGTATGGACGATCCGCGAGCGGGCAAGCAGCTTCGGATGCTTACCCAGGGCGTCGTCGATCCGCTCCTGTTGCCCAAAGAAAATGAAGCTCAGCGCTGGTTGACGTTCAAGCGAGAGAGCTGCTCCAGGGATCACAACCTCAGGCCCGAAGTCTCCCCCCATTGCATCGATTGCGATTGTCTTAGGGCTCGCCATGCTTGCCGATTGCCCGTGACGCCGAACCCGGCATGGCAATGCCGGTGCCCGATCCTAGGCCCTCTCTGTTCCCGAATTTGGTCGCGACCATAGTCCTTTGAAGTTTCGGAACAAGGCGAAAACGCGGCTCATGCACGGTTGCCGCAGTGCCTTATCAATCTCTGTCTTTGAGCTTGGACAACGCCGCGAAAGGGTTCGACTTTTCAGGCTCGCCCGCCTGTGGGTCCCTCCATGTAAACTCCGCATCGGGCCGACGTGGATAAGGATCGAGCGATGCCGAAAGCGTCTCAAAAACGATGCGGCCGACCGGAACGATGCCACGCTCCAGAACATCGACGTCGGGGCCGGCGAGAACGCTTGCATCCTCATCGTTGTCGGCGGTTTCGACCTTCGGTCGAAATTCGACATCGAACGGCGCATCTATTTTGGCGGCGACCGGATCGAGCGTGACGACACAAGCCTGCTCGACATCAGCCGTCAACCTGCCCCACAACCGGTATCCTCCGCCGGACACGGATTTGATACGATAATGCGCGGCAAGCCCATCGAGCTTCAGCAGCTCCAGGACTTTCGCAATAGCTGCTCGCTCGGCCTCGGTCGCGCGTCGTTCGCCATCGAACCCGCCCGCGGGGATGCTTGTAACGTTGTGTGTCCAATCGGTCAGCGGTTCGGTCACGACGCCCCAATCCTCAATGGTTGCTCAGAAGCCGGTCGAGCGTCCCATTCTCGACGATTGTCTCGAACGGCGTGTCAGAGGATGCCAACACAGCGAATGCGGCGCGCATATAGCGGGCGAGCGCCTCTGCGCGTTCCTGCCTCGCCCCATCGTCGATCACGTTCCCAAGTACGTAATCACGAAGGTTAGCCTCAAGATCCGGCCCCTGTCCGGCAAGCGCCCGCCGATAAGCTCCGGCGCGCTCGTAAAACGCCGCAGCGGCACGCTTGACCTTTTTCCCGACGGCCATATCGCCGACGCCCATCTCCCGCATGCAGTCGTCCATATCGGTGACGAACGCTTCGATTGTGCGCCGCGAAAGCTCAATGGCCGTCGAATCGGACTTAATAGGTTCTAACGCCAGAAAAAGGTGAAGCGCGACCAATTCGAAACGGCCTTCGGGTGTGTCCGGTACGCCCACATCGCTATAAAGCGCACGATGCCGCGCTGCGGTCACGACGCTGCCATAAAGCTTTTCTGCTCTGCGGCTTACTGTGGCGCGCCGTCTGAACCAGTGCAACATGCGCGGAAAGGACCTTGGTTCGCCGGTAAGCCGGGGGGAAATGTCTGGGGATCGTGCGGCGCAACGGCATTGGCTCGCGTTGCCCGCTTCTACAGCACATTCTAAACACACCGCACGAGATATCGAAGCGATTCTCAACGAATGAAGGGTCGAATGCGACAGCTTGGCAAGACGAAACGGTTCGGAGCGGCGCTTTGCCGTGGACTTGCCCTTGCGTCGCTTGTCGCACTCGCAGGTTGCGGCGGAACGGTCACCCGGCACGGCCAGATATTTACCGAAACAGACCTTCAGGCAGTTCAACCCGGCATGAGCCAGGATCAGGTGCGAGCCGCCCTGGGCACGCCCGCCACGACGGCTGTCATCGGCGATGGCCACGCCTATTATTACATTTCAAGTACCGACACACAGGCATCCTTCTTCCTGCCGACCGAGCAGAGCCGGCAGGTGGTCGCCGTTTACTTCAATCAGGGTGGCACGGTCGACAAGGTCGCGAATTACGGCCTCAAGGACGGCAAAGTGTTTGACTTCGTCAGCCGCACAACCCCTGCCCCGGGTGGCAAGGACGAAGGCATCCTGAAGCAGCTCTTCCGCAACCTCGGAAAACAACAGCTGTTCGGCGCAGGAAGTGCCTTCGGAAGCGGACAATATTAGGCTTTACCCTGCGCAAGCTGTCGCTAGCATAGACCGCCGCAGCCACTACGTGGCCATGCAGGAGAAGCAACTAAGCCTGAATCGCAGTGAAATTCGCGACCACCGGCACAATGTCGAAACCGAAGCAGCGCGCGAGTACCACATGACCGAAAACATCCAGGAAGGTTTTATGGCTTTCATCGCCGACGGCGAGGAAGGTATCGGTGCGGTCCGCGAGGTCAACGACACCTCGATCGTGATCTACGTCGAGAACGCGGGCGAATTCGTCGTGCCGCGCTCTGCGGTAAAGGACGTGCATTCCGAAAAGGTCATCTTAGTACCCGGCCGGCTCGACAAACGTTTGTTGGCGGCCGTCGGCCACGCGCATGACAGCGAAGATCCAAACCTCGCGGGTTAGCTGGCTGGGTACAGAGGCACGCGACAAAAAAAGGCTCCGGAGTTACCGGAGCCTCTATCGTTTTCACCTCGCGCGGCGATCACCAGTGCGCCAACACCGCGAGCAGCAACAGCGCCACAATGTTGGTGATCTTGATCGCCGGGTTAACGGCCGGACCCGCGGTGTCCTTGTAAGGATCGCCGACGGTGTCGCCGGTCACCGAAGCCTTATGTGCCTCGGAACCTTTGACGTGCTTGACGCCATCCTTGTCGACGAAACCATCTTCGAAGCTCTTCTTGGCATTATCCCAAGCGCCACCGCCGGAAGTCATCGAAATCGCAACGAAGATGCCGGTGACGATGACACCGAGCAGCATCGCACCGACTGCCGAGAACGCCGCGCCCTTCCCTGCAATCGCATTGATGACGACGAAGAGCACGATCGGCGACAGCACCGGCAGCAACGACGGCACGATCATCTCCTTGATCGCGGCGCGTGTAAGCAGGTCGACCGCAGCGGCATAGTCGGGTTTTTCGGTGCCCTTCATGATGCCGGGTTTGGCTTTGAACTGACGGCGCACCTCAAGCACGATCGCACCGCCTGCACGCCCGACGGCCGTCATCGCAAGACCGCCGAACAGGAACGGGATGAGCCCGCCGAGCAAGAGCCCCGCGACGACATACGGGTTTTCAAGACCGAAGTTGACTTGCACGCCCTTGAAGAACTGGTAGCCGGTCGCGCCTGCCTTGTTCGCTTCTTCGATGAAGTGCGAGAGGTCGTAATTATAAGCCGCGAAAAGAACGAGCGCGCCGAGGCCCGCCGAACCGATCGCATAGCCCTTCGTCACGGCCTTCGTCGTGTTACCGACCGCATCGAGAGCATCCGTTGACCGGCGCACTTCCTTCGGAAGTCCCGCCATCTCCGCGATGCCGCCCGCGTTATCCGTCACCGGACCAAAGGCGTCGAGCGCGACGATCATGCCGGCTAGACCCAGCATTGTCGTTGTTGCGATTGCGGTGCCGAAAAGGCCGCCGAGGTTATACGTAGCAATGATGCTCGCAACGATGGCGAGCGTTGGCAGCGCGCAGGCTTCGAGCGAAACGGCGAGGCCCTGAATGACGTTCGTGCCGTGTCCCGTAACCGAAGCCTGGCTGATCGACTTCACCGGCCGATAGCCGATGCCGGTATAGTATTCCGTGATCCAGACGATGAGGCCGGTCAAGGCAAGGCCGACGAGGCCGCACAGGAACAGGTTCCATCCGGTGATCGTCTGACCGGCGGCCGTGCCGACGTCACCGAAGCCGCCGAGTACGTATTGCGTTGCCACCCAAAGTCCGGCGATCGAAAGCAGCCCCGACGCGATCACGCCGCGATAGAGCGCACCCATGATCGAACCGTTTGTGCCGAGCTTCACAAAATACGTGCCGATGATCGACGTCACGATACACGCGGCACAGATCGCAAGCGGGTACAGCATCAGCATCGAAAGGTTCGGCTGACCGGCAAAGAAAATCGCCGCCAGAACCATCGTCGCAACGACCGTCACCGCATAAGTTTCGAACAGGTCCGCAGCCATACCGGCGCAGTCGCCGACATTGTCGCCGACATTGTCCGCAATCGTTGCGGGATTGCGCGGATCGTCTTCCGGAATACCGGCTTCGACCTTACCGACGAGGTCGCCGCCGACGTCTGCCCCTTTTGTGAAGATGCCGCCGCCGAGACGCGCAAAGATCGAAATCAGCGAAGCACCGAAGCCCAGCGCAACGAGTGCGTCGACGACTTCACGGCCCCCCGGCTCTTTGCCGAGCACACCGACCAGAAATGCGTAGTAGCCCGCAACGCCGAGCAGCGCCAAACCAGCAACCAGAAGTCCGGTGATCGCTCCTGACTTAAAGGCAATGTCGAGTCCCTTGCCAAGTGAGACGGTGGCGGCTTGCGCGGTCCTGAGATTGGCACGCACAGAGACGTTCATGCCGATGAAGCCCGCGAGGCCAGACAGAACGGCACCGATCAAGAAGCCGAACGCCTGTAGCGGTCCAAGAAGCAACCACGCCAAGATGAAGATGACGACGCCGACAATTGCAATCGTTCGATATTGCCGGCTGAGATATGCCTGCGCGCCCTCGCGGACGGCCGCTGCAATCTCCTGCATCCGTGCATTGCCCTGATCGGCGCTCAACACGAAATTCGAGGTAATAAATGCATAAAGGATCGCCAACGCCCCGCAGGCGATGATCCCCCAAAGTATGTTGCTCATGAAGTGGTCCTTTTTGGCCCGCTTTTTTGTTTGTGCACGCGGGTTCTGCCGGGACAGACCCCGACTGCTCCCCAGACAGACTCGCCTAGCGAAAGTCGCGGCGGACCATGCCAAAAGTGCTTCCGCGTTGCAACTGAGCGCTTGTGCCACCTTTGGCATAGAAAAAGCGGCCGGAGACGGGTCTGCCTCCGGCCGCTGGGACGATAAATTCTAAAAACGAGCTTTGCCTGCTAGCGGTGGCGGTGACCGCCGTGATGGCCGCGATGGTGGCCCCAGCCGCCATGATGCCGCCGGCCATGATGACGCCAACCGTGGTGCCGCCACCCGCGATGGCGCCAGTGCCGATGCCGCCATCCCCAGCCGCCGTAGCCGTAATACCCGCCGTAATAATAGCGCGGATAATAATAGCCATATCCGTAATATGGCCATCCCCAGCCGATGCCATAGCCCCACCACCGGCGGTGACCCCAGCCCCAGCGGCGATGCCCCCAGCCACGATGCCAGCCGCGATGGCCCCAGCCGCGATGGCCCCAGCCGCGATGCCAACGGGCCTGCGTGACCAGGCCAGAAGTCTTTCCAACTTGTGCGGCAGTCAGACCCGCAGCCGCATGTGCTGGACCGGGAAGTGTTCCCGCCAGCAAAAGCCCGCCAATGACCGACAAAGACATCAACAATTTTCGCATGGAACTCTCCACCTTCGCATCCTCCCTTAGAGGAAGTATTCGGTCAGCATTCTGCTTGGTTTCGTAACGCCGCAGTGCGGCCAAAGTTGCACGTACGCATGAGAGGGCGTCCGCGTCTCTCACACGCTCAAACGTAAAGGCTCTGTGGGATGAACGCCCGCTGAATGCGAAAGCGCGGTGAAATTTTCCTTACACGCTGCTAAACAGCGGACAGATGCCAGATCTGATGACCCATGCTGGGTATAAGGATGGCTGCCAACAGCGCCATGATCCCGAGCGGAGACTGACGTGACGATCGATGCGAGCCTGAGAAGTCCGGAAGGTCGCCTGCTCATCAGCAAAGTTGCACAGGCGTTCAATATTGATGACGATAAGGCGGAGACTGCGGTTCGCTCGCTAACCGACGAACTGAATGCCCGCGTACAGCGAAGTATGCTGTCCCGCGGCGGCATTGCCGACGTCGCCGCCCTGGTAACGAGCCCCGCAGCAGGAAACACTCTTGCAAAACCGGACACGCTCGCCTCGCCGGCAGCGGCTGAAGCCGGCAATCACATCCTCGACGTGCTGATCGGCAACAAGCACGTCAGCCGGAAGATCGCCGGGCGTACTGCCACGAAGTCCGACCTTGACACCGGCACCGTCGAGAAACTCCTGCCCGCCGTAGCCAGCCTGTTCATCGGAGAGCTTCAGCGCCAATCACAGCCGGGGCTGGCAAATCTCGTCCGCAATGCGCCCGGCCTCGTCAGTGCAGGGGGCAGTCCGCTTCCGCTGCCCGGAGACACGTTGCCGTCGGCTCGATCGCAGAGCAATTGGAATACGGATCCGACGGCATCTCCACCACAGTCCGCGCCGCGCGGACCCGTTGACGCCGGGCAACCATTGCCGATCCCAGGAGACAACATTCCGGGCCTCGGCCGCGAGTCGCCGCAGCGCTACCCCGATCCGCAAAACCCGTATCAGCGGCTACCCGACATTATCCGCCGCGGCGGACAACAAGTGCCGGAAGACAACGGATCGGGCGGTGGCTCATTAGAAGACGTTATTCGCTCAATCTTCGGCAGCGTGCTCGGCTCGAACCGCGGCGTCATCGGCACAATGATTCAGCTCTTTCTGATCCGCTGGCTGGCATCGCTTGCACGCCGTTTCTTATCGCGGATGTTCGGCGCCCGATAAAACGGGAACACAATACGCAAGGCGCCGCGCGATTAACGCGCGGCGCCAAATCTCAAATATCCCAACTGTGTGCGTTAGCGGCCGCCACGGCACGGCCGCGAGCTGACGTCACAGCTCCAGGGACCGCGAATACCGGCTTGAGAGCATTTGATGCTCTTGCTGCCCGACCGCCGCCAGCTCGTCCACGCTCCGCCGTATTCGAAATCGACGAAATCGGCCCACGACTTTATGGCTGCGAGTGTCGCTGCCTTTTTTGTCGGAAGCCCAGAACTCGATCCGTAATGGTAGTGATCAGTGAAGCAGATGGAGCCGCGCTCGCGACGCTGCTCATGAATATCGGCAACCTCTTGTGCCACGACTGGCGTAGCGATGAACAAAACCGCGGCGAGCGCAAGACCGCCCCGAACGCATCCCGTCATTGTCATTGTCGACCCCCCGGAAACGACTTTAGGGCGAACCCCTGCGGATATCTCGCAGATTCAGAAGGCGGTTCGAAGCGTTGTCGATGGCGTCCCTCAAGAAATTCTCGGAAAGCGGCAAACGGGGCACAGATGCACCGTGCCGGCGCAGGACGGCCGGACGGCGCATCAAAATCATCCTACTTAGGGGCGACAGCTCTATTTGACCGCGACGACCGAGATTTCGACCAGCATCCGCGGGTCGATGACCTTGGCTTCAATGCATGCCCGCGCCGGGGCGTCCTTACCGCCGAGCCACGCGCTCCACGCCTTGTTCATGCCGTCGCGGTTCCGGATGTCATTGAGCCAGACGGTCGCCTGCACGACCTTGGATTTATCGGTTCCGGCAAGTGCCAGCAGGCGGTCGATCTCGGCTAGGACTTCGGCCGTCTGTCCTTCGACGTCGCGCGAAAGGTCGGTCGGGATGACGCCCGCCGTAAAAACGAAGCCGTTGGCCTCCGTCATTTTTGAATAAACGGCTGAACTTTCATAGCGTTTGATGGTCACGTGCGCCTCCCAGGTGCTTATCCGGCGCCTCATAGCAGGCACCGGCACACACCAGAAGACTTTAAAGGAGGGGCGGGTCGACGTGCCGCTCACCATCGACGATGAGCCCTTTGAGCGCCGCCGTGCCATCGCCGCCGACCGCGACGATGGCGTCGATCTTGTGGTCCCTGACCTTGCTTTCGAGCGCGCGGCCCGTTCCCTCGGGCACGAAATAGGTTTCTATCCCATAGCGCATGTTCAAAACCTTATCGTAGGCACCCGCGCCGCCCCAAGCGTTATGAACCCGGCCTTTGAGCACCACATCTCCGGAAGCGACCTCTTTGGGATAGGTGGTGGAAAGCTCCTTGACCGTCCATCCGCCATCAGGCTTCGGACTGAGTGTCACGAAGGCTATCGATCCGGTCTGAACGTCGGCGAGGCGGCCCTCTGGCGCGTTCGTCTTGTTCAAAGTCGTGATGTCGTAGCCAAGCGTCACGTAATCACCGCGAAACAGATCACGGGGATCAAGCGGCTTCACCGGCATCGTAATTTCGCGACCGTCCTTCAAAAGCCGGTCCTTGTCATAGACCATCTTGAACAGCGCCGCCGATTGCACCAGCGCGACGAAGATCAGTAGCAGCCAAAAATAGCGACGCGTTCCGCTCATGCCGCGACCTCCTTGCCGGGCCCACGCTGCGCAAGACGCAAGGCCATGTAAGCAAGTCCCGCAACGATCAGCGCCGCGATGAGGAAGAACAAGGACGTATTGAGGATCGATCCGACCGTCTTCCAATAGACCGACAGAATTTCGAGCGAAAACCCAATATATCCCAGCCAAAGCACACCGCGATTGCCGGTGGCGAGCGCGTAGCTGATGGCTGCGAGCAGCAACACGAGAGTCAAAGCAGCAAGCGCGATCAGCGTACCGAGTGTCGGATCCTCGAAGAATTGCAAGCCATATAATCCGGCAAACGCTACAGCGACCGCGTAGCCGAGGCTCGGAGCCGCGACAGAGTCGAATTCCGGCAAAGCTTTCTCCGCGGCAATCGCTGCCCCGGCCGCGACGAGACCGAGGATCGCGACAAGCGCGTGCTCATGCCCGCGGTCCAAAAGATAACCGAGGGAGATGACGAACAGCGACAGCGCAAGCGCCGAAAGGTGCAATCCGGGACACCAGCGTTGCCAAATGAAAGCAGCCGTCACCGCCGCCCAACCGATGAGGAACGGCCAATGGACCTCGTTGCGGTCCAGCGTCTTCATGCTCGACCAAATGCAAACGAGCACCATCGCCAAAGCCAGCGCCGGATTGGACCGCAGCAGTACGCCCGCGAAAAGCGCGCCGATCCACCACATCAGCACGCCATCCGTCGGATCGCCGCTGATATGATACATCTGGCTGATCAGCATGACGCTGGCGCCGAACATCGCGACCGAAAATAGAATGGCCGCGTCTGCGAACATGTCGTGACCCTTGCTCGCAAGCCAGCCTGCCACTGCGTAACCGGCCCAGACCGACGCCAACAGTAACAGCAAGCGGCCCAGCCGCGGCATGTCTTCCCAATGTGCGGCAACAAATGAAATCGCCGCGAATCCAAACAACACGCTCGCGAGGATGGCGAGCGCCGACGGTAGATTGAAATCGCGGCCGCTGTTGGCGACATCGGCGAGAATAGCCGAACGTCCCTCTTCGCTGACCCAGCCGTTGCTGCGCCAGCGATCGAGATCCTGCGCCAGGCGTTTTTTGTATGGCGTCAACATTTTGAACTTTTCTTCACCGTCGACCGTGTTTCGTCCTGCTGGTCTTTCAGACACTTCCGCTGATGCGTGGCCATTTTCTGTCCGCACGGCATAGAAGTCATGTTCATCGCCGTTTGGCTAGTCAGTCGGAAGCGATGGTTACCGGTGTTTACGCGTACCTGACGCTTCTTGCCGGAAGATCGGTAAGGCACCAAAAATTACGGCAAAATCGACCGGCCAAGCGCGATGCATTGCACGCACACCCCACCGAGCTTAAGTAGCGGCCGAGACGCGTCGAGCACGGGCGATCGTTTAGCCGCGACCCAACGGAATTTTGGAAGCACGACACAATGAAGAATATCCTTCCCGTTCACGTCATTGGAGCCGGTCTCGCCGGATCGGAAGCCGCGCATCAGATCGCGAGCGCCGGTGTCCCCGTCGTGCTCCACGAAATGCGTCCGGAACGCGGAACGGAAGCGCACAAGACGGATGGCTTCGCAGAGCTGGTTTGCTCGAATTCCTTCCGCTCCGATGATTGGGAAAACAACGCCGTCGGCCTGTTGCACGAGGAGATGCGCCGCGCGGGCTCGCTGATCATGACCGCCGGCGACAAGCACAAGCTTCCCGCAGGCGGTGCTCTCGCCGTCGATCGCGACGCCTTTTCCGCCGAGGTGACAGAGCGGCTTTCGGAAAGTCCTCTCGTGTCCATCGTGCGCGGCGAGATCGAAGGTCTTCCGCCTGATGATTGGACGAATGTCATCATTGCGACCGGGCCGCTGACGTCGCCCGCGTTGAGCGCAGCGCTCGGCGCTTTGACCGGCGAAGAATCGCTCGCTTTCTTCGACGCGATCGCACCGGTCATCCACCGCGACAGTATCGACACCTCGATTGCCTGGTTCCAATCGCGCTACGACAAAGCCGGTCCCGGCGGCACTGGCGCCGATTATCTCAACTGCCCAATGACGAAGGACGAATACGAAGCCTTCGTCGACGCGCTACGCGATGGCGATAAAACGTCATTCAAGGAATGGGAAGCATCCACGCCTTACTTCGACGGGTGCCTGCCCATCGAAGTCATGGCCGAGCGCGGCCGCGACACACTCCGCTTCGGCCCAATGAAACCGGTCGGCCTCGACGATCCACGCACGGGACGCTGGCCGTATGCCGTCGTGCAACTTCGCCAGGACAACGCACTCGGAACGCTATGGAACATGGTCGGTTTCCAGACGAAACTGAAACACGCGGAGCAAGTGCGTATCTTCCGCACGATCCCAGGACTGGAGAATGCGGAGTTCGCCCGCCTCGGCGGTCTGCACCGCAATACCTATCTCAACTCTCCGAAGTTGCTCGACCGTTCACTGCGCCTCAAGGCGCAACCGCGTCTCCGCTTTGCGGGACAGATCACAGGCGTCGAAGGCTACGTCGAAAGCGCGGCCATGGGATTGCTTGCTGGCCGTTTCGCAGCGGCCGAAGCGCTTGGACAGCGAATGGATGCGCCACCCGCAACGACGGCACTTGGCGCACTCCTCGATCACATCACCGGCGGCCATCTCATCAGCGAAGACGCCGAACGTTCGAACGCGAGGTCGTTCCAGCCGATGAACATCAATTACGGTTTATTGCCCGATCTCAAAACCGCACCAACGCACGATAAGGACGGGAAACGCCTCAAAGGCCCCGAGCGAGGACGTGAAAAGAAACGGGCAATGTCCCGCCGCGCGCTCGCCGATCTCGCGCAGTGGCTCGATGCCGATGCAGCGCGCACCATCCGACGTTCGGCGTAACACTTCGGCGTGCATTGTCATCCCGGCAGAAGCGTAGCGGAGAGCCCGGACCTAGGATGCGCACGACAAGGTCTCGCTCCTAAGGCGAACCGGATGGCCCGCCGCCGCTCGCAGGAGCGAATGGCCGAATGGCCGTCTCAGGTAGCGCCCCAGTAGCCGAAGGATCGCTTTGCGATGGCGGCGCGGGAGGCGCAAGTGTCTCAGCGTTCGTTGCAGCGGGCGGCAAAGCCGTTGATGCGGCCTCACCTGTCGCTGCGGCAGGCGGCTGCGACCCGACGACCGGCACCGGACCGGTACGAGCGGATGGCGGAGCACCAACGACGGGCACCTGTCCAGTCGCCGAAGGTACAGCCGGCGCCAGGATGGCCTTCGCTTCGCCAAGGCCCGTGTCTCCGCCCGCTGAAGGTATCGGCGGCAAGGGCTTTTGCTCGAGGTTCGCTGCCGGTGGTGGAGGTTGACGCTGCGGCGGTGCGGCGGCGGAGTTCGGAGCCGCAATATCTTCCTGCGTCGCCGGAACGACTCTCGGGCCCGTGGTTCGCGGCGGCTCGGCTAAATTCGTCGGCGTCGGCAAACGCTCGGGCGCCGGAGGCGGGTTCGCCTTCGCTTCGGACGAAGCCGCATCGGCTGGAACCGCATCGGCCGGAGCCTCTGGCTGTGACAGTGTTCCCGACTGTACGTCGTTCGGACCGGAAACCACAGCTTTGACTTTCACACGCTCCGGCTTATCGGGAAGCGGCAAAGCCAACGGATCGTCGTCCGACGCAATGGCCTGGGCTTCGGAGTTGTCCGGCCCTTGCCCGTATTTCGCAAGAACCGCGCGCGCCTTGTCGACAACGGCGTCGGCAATCGCCGCTTGACCCTCAGCCGTCGGATGGAACGCTCCCGAATACGTCGAAGCGAGCAGCAATTGTAGCGGCGCGAATGGTTCGATCTTGAGAACCTTGGTAATCAGACCCGCAGCGACGTGAAAGTTCGCCGTCATGAATGCATCGTTGGGCGTGCGGAACCAACGCTGCCGTGACGCATACGGAAGATAGTCGGCCGGATTATAGGGCGTCCAAACACCATTCACTTTGCGCGGCAGCCGAAGATCGTCGACCTGGCTGACGCCCGTCACGCTCAAACCAGCGCAGATGCCGCGTCCGATGAAGGCACGCCTGTGCGTCTCGACGTACGTCCAGCCATAGTCCTCGGCACTTTTCCGCATCTGCCTGTTGAGCTTATCGGCGAACCAAGTTCCGAGCCGGAGCTTCGTCCCGTCGAGATGGAAATCAGGAACAACCTCCATCCCGGCATTGCCGCTGGCGCAGGTGTCGCTGCCGTCGCCCTGCAACGCAAGCCCGGGATAGGCGACGAGAAGAATGCGATCGCTCTCGTCCCACGGCATATAGAGGATGTTATGAAGCGCGCGATTGAGCGCCTTGTAGCGCGCGCCGAGATGACTGAGTTCGGCCGACGCTTCCGCTTCCCCGTGTACTTCGCCAAGCCAGCCGCCGAGCTCCCGCAATATCGATTCATCGGAAAGCACCGCATTCGCCAGAAGCCGCGAAAAGCCGATATCGTTGCCGCCGATGGAAACCAGAACGAGATCGATCTTACGCGCCTCGTCCTGCGGACATTTGCGCAAAACAAGGCCGCCCTGCAGCTCGGGAATCTGCCCGTTGATGTGATACGCCTCCGGCGCATAGAGCGACTTGGTAGGATTATTTCCGCATTGCGCTTGGGCGACGGCCGAAATTTGCGATAGGCGCGGAGGGTTCGGCACCCACTCGTTGCCTTTGTAACGAAGGAAAAGACCATCGGTGACCTCGGCGCCAGCGCACGACACGCCGACGAACGTCACCGCACGATGCGGATCTTCAATCGCCAACTGCAATGCCGTGCGCAATTGTTCGGAATAGAGCGAGCGGTGGCATGCCTGATCGAGCCAGCGCGCATTAGCCTTTTGAAATGCGCTGTCCCCAAACTCGCGCCAGTTTCCCACCCGCGCCGGATAGCCGGTCAAATCGCTGTAGAGACCGACCGTGCTGTAATCGGCGGATCGCTTACGGGAAAACCGAACCGCAACGTCGGGATTGCCGTCGCCCGACGCAAAGCTGTCGCCCATGCCCGCGATCAGAATGTCGCGAACCTTGACGTCCGCTTTGGCGACTTCCAGCCCACCAATCTGCACGCTGACGATGGCACCCTTCGGATAGGGAATGACAAAGCGCACCGGCGCGCTGCACGGCTGCGTGACGGCATCCCCGCGCGGATGCTCCGCATCCCTCGGCGCCGTGAGCCACGTGCAGGAGAGCATCTTGGGATCGTCGATACCGATGACCTTGAAGATGACGGCATGGCTCGTCGGATTGATGTAATCGTCGTACGCTTTGCACTTGAAGCGGTTATCGTGCCAGCAGGTCTTCTGGTAGACGGCGGACGCCCAACCGCCAGGATCGTTGCTTTGCAAAGCCCGCTCTTCCGATAGAACCGGTGTCGCCTTCTGTTCGGGCCCAAGCGCGCGATAAGCCAGTCGATGCGCTTCGGTGTCTCTCGGGTCGGTAAAAAATCGGAACGGATTCTCGACGCGCCACGTGATGAACGCCGACGCCTCCGCCGGTCGCGGCGCAGCCATCGAAAGAAGCGCCACCGCGACGGTCGCGAAAAGCGACAGGACCGCGGCCCGGCGCGGCGCCGACTGCAAGCGAGATATCATCTGCCCCCTTCGCTTTGGTCGTCTGACATGGCGCTCTTCAGAGCGCTCTGATCCAATGCGCGCGTGCAATGCGCCACAATCGCGTGAGCGGTGCGATGTCCACGATGTCACGGCGCGGCTCATGTCGTGCCATCTGCAAAGCGCGAAAATGGGGCTCGATCAGGGCGAGCTTAAGCAAGGCCGTAGTAAAAACCCTCGGTTTGCCCGCCAGTTGGCGACGCACGGCAGCGAGAGACGCCCGCGCTTCCTCCGCAAGCCAGCCGATTTGCGGACGCCAATCGCTGTCGGATGAGGCCGGAGATCTATTGTCGGGCAGCGGCGAACGGCCGGCTGCAAGAGCATAGGGAAGCTCTAAAGCGATGCGCGTAAGCCCAGAAGCCCGTGCCGCCGCGTTAATCAGATCCCGGCCGGCCGCGTCGAGCGGCCCGTGCAAAATCTGCAAAGCAAAAGCGAGCGGCGTCCCGTCGATGGCGCGTAGCGACTGATTGAGGGCCGCGTCATCCCGAGGCGGATCGGCGAAAAGCGCATCAACATGGGCATCGAGATAGCAAGCGAGATCTTCGCGCGAGAGCGTGTGGCGCCTCATCACGTCCGCGAACTGATCGAGCACCGGATTTCCCGAAAGGCCAAGCTCACTGTTATCCCCGAGGAGAGCATCGCGCCACCAGCTAATACGGATCTCGCCGAGCATCGCATCGCTCACGAGCGGGGCAATACGAGAAATCTCGCCGTCGAAAGCGGCAAGGGCAATCAGGTCATCACGAACGGCCGGCGGCGCAAACAGCGCAGCATAGTATCGGTCAGGCGCATTGCGCCGCGCACTCGCTCGCACGGCTTCGATGTTGCCGAATTTATCGCGAGCCTCGCTCACACTCCCGCTCCACGATGCAAGCACCCTCAAGGAACGGCGATCAAAGCCGCTGCGATCCTTCGCTTCTCGGCGACGAGAATATTGTAGGTCCGCGCCGCCGCGCCCGTCGACATTGGCTCCAGCCCGATATTGGCTTTAGCAAACGCCTGATAAATTGAGGGCTCCGGCCAGACTTGTGCGTCGCCCGTACCAAGCAGAAGCGCAATCGGCGGTTCAAGTGTGCCCAAAACAAACGCGAAGTCTTCCGGCCGAAGCGCTGCCGCGGACGTCGCACTCCACGCATAAATGCCGCTCGGAAGACAGAAGATCGAGCCACGATGGCTCATCTCGGCAAAGCGGAACCCGCCGTTGCCATAGGCGGTAATGGCTGTTTCGTAAGGATAGCGGGCGCCCGCATCCGTCATTGGAGCGCCGCTCCTCCAGTCAAGCGCTATGCCTTGGCTTTGGCCTTCGACGATGCGGCAACTGCTTTCGCGGCTGCATCGCTCCAATCTCGCTTCACGCCGAGATAACCAAGCAGCGGAGCCGCGATGAAGATCGACGAATACGTCCCGATCACGACACCGAGCAGCATCGCGAGGTTGAAGTTCCGGATCACTTCGCCGCCGAAGATGTAAAGCGCCAGCAGCACCGCGAGCGCCGTCATGCCGGTAAGGATCGTCCGCGACAGCGTTTCGTTGATGGAAAGGTTCAACAGCTCGTTGAGTTCCATCTTTTTGAATTTACGCAAGTTCTCGCGGATACGATCCGACACGACGACGGTGTCGTTCACCGAATAGCCGAGGATGGTCAGCAGCGCAGCGACCGTCGATAAGTCGAATTCGAAACGAAACAGTGAGAAAATGCCCGCCGTGACCAGAACGTCGTGCGACAGAGCCACGACCGCGCCAAGGGCAAACTGCCATTCGAAGCGGAACCAGACATAAGCGACAATCGCCAGAATACCGGCAGCAACGGCGATGAAACCGGTCATCCGGAGTTCGCTGGATACCGCCGGTCCGACGACCTCGACCCGGCGTTCGGTATAATTCGCAGCCGTTGCAGTGGTGACCTTCTTCAAAGCGGCCTGTTGCGCCGTCTCTCCCCCCGGCTGCTCTTCGAGCCGGACAAGCACATCATCAGGAGCACCGAATTGCTGAATCTGAACATTGCCGAGGCCGAGGCCGTTCAGCTTATCGCGCAGCGCTGAGATGTCGGCATCGCCGCTTTTCGTCTTGAGCTCGATCAGCGAACCGCCCTTGAAATCGACGCCATAGTTCAATCCCAACGTTGCGCAAAGGCCGATCGAGATCAGCATCGCAATGATCGAAAGCGCGAGAGCGGGGCCCTTGAATTTCATGAAGGGCAGATTGAGGTCGTGCGGGAAGAAGTCGACGCCCCTGAAGACCGGAATAAGTCTCATTAGCACGGGTTCTGGTCTCCTAAACGGGAACGGTAGCGATACGGCCCTTCGGCTGGGCCTTGAGCCACAACGAAATCAGCAACCGAACGACGGTCACCGAAGCAAAAATCGATGTCAGAATGCCGATCGTGAGCGTGACGGCGAAGCCGCGTATCGGCCCTGCACCGAGCCAGAACATGATGATCGCGCAAGCAAGCGTCGTGAGCTGGCTATCCGCAATCGTCACGAACGCGCGATTGAACCCGGCGTCTATAGCCGAAACCGGCATTTTGCCGACCCGCAGTTCCTCTCGAATGCGCTCATAGATGAGAACGTTAGCATCGACCGCCATGGCGACACCCAGAACGAGACCAGCGATGCCAGGCAGTGTCAGCGTCGATCCGATCAGCGTCATCAACGCCAGCGTCAGCATCAAGTGCACGACAAGACCGACGCACGCGAAGATACCGAACGTACCATAGGCCAAAATCGTCAGACAGACGACGGCAAGGCCGCCGATGATGCCCGCGAGTTTACCGGCGGCAATGGAGTCGGCACCAAGCGACGGACCGACCGTACGCTCTTCAACGATCGTCAGTTTGGTCGGCAACGAGCCGGATCGCAACTGGACGGCGAGGCGGTTTGTGCTCTCGACGGTGAAGTTACCCGAAATCTGTCCGGAGCCGCCGAGGATGGGCTCGCGTATGACAGGAGCCGACAGCACTTTGTCATCGAGCACGATCGCGAATGGCCGCCCGACATGATCCTTCGTAAAGGCAGCGAACCTGCGCGCACCGATCTGGTTGAAGCGGAAGTTGATCACCGGCTCGCCGGTGCGGCTATCGAAGCCGGGTTGCGCGTCGGCGAGATCGGCGCCCTGCACCACGGGTTGCTCGCGCAGCAGGTACTCGTTTTCGCCCTTGTCGCCCTGATAAATTTTATAACCTGACGGGATGGAGGTCATCTTCGCTTCTTCCGTCGTCAGCGACGGATGCACCTCATGGAAAGTCAGCTTCGCCGTCTCGCCGATGAGCTTTTTCAGCTCCTTCGTATCCTTGAGCCCTGGAAACTGGACGAGAATTCGGTCCGTGCCCTGACGAACGATCGTCGATTCCGACGTTCCAAGATTGTTGACGCGCCGGTTGATCGTCTCGATCGAAGCCGAAGCCGCATTGGCAATCCGCTGCCGAAGGCCCTGCTCGCTCTCCTTGATGATGATCGTGCCGGGATCAGAGCCTTCACTGAGGTCGACGTCATATGCGCTACTACCAAGCAGGGCATTGCCAATCGGCTGCCGGACCTTATGCAGCGCCTTCATCGCCGCATCCCGCTGCTCCGGTTTCGCAAGCTTGATAACGAGCTGCGATAAGCCCTGCGCGCCGATTCCGGTAAATCCGATTTTTGCGTCCCGTAGGACCTTGCGCGCTTCATCGCGCAAGTTGTTGATCCAGTCTTTTTTGAGTTCGTCCTCATCCATCGCGAGCAACAGATGGGCCCCCCCCTG
This sequence comes from Hyphomicrobium sp., assembly GCF_035548195.1. Lineage (GTDB taxonomy): Bacteria > Pseudomonadota > Alphaproteobacteria > Rhizobiales > Hyphomicrobiaceae > Hyphomicrobium_B. The sequence continues at coordinate 324,017 of NZ_DASZTY010000017.1, read as the reverse complement.
CAGGTCGAGGCCGAGCCGAAGCTGCTTCTTCGGCATGAACGACGGCCACGACTGCACCGTCTCCTTCGAAAAGAAGTTCGGCATCGCGACCAGGAAGCCCGCGAGGCAGATCAACAAAATGGACAAGGTCTTAAATCGTGTGAAATGCATCTGAAAGGATCTCAAAATTCCTGGTGGAGCGGCCGAGCCGGGCCGCCTGGGCATTCTCGCATGTAAACGTCGCTTAAATCACGTTGCCTCTTTGACAGGTTCGCCTTTCGAGCGCACCTCCAGCAGCGTACTTTTGACGACCCTCACGCGAAGGTTTTCGGCCAATTCGACCTCGATCTCATCGCTAGTGTCGGATGCCTTCAGCACCTTGCCGACCATGCCGCCCGAGGTAATGACCGTATCGCCGCGGCGCACCGCGTTGACTCGCTCGCGAAGCTCCTTGGCGCGCTGCGATTGCGGGCGGATCAGAAAAAAGTAGAAAATTCCCAACATGAGAAGCATTGGGATCAGCAAACCGCCGAGAGGCTCCATCGGGCTGGAGGCAGTCTGCGCAAAAGCGGGGGTGGCGAACATCGGAACGGCGAGTCCTCTGGGTGCGAGCGGAATAAGCGCCCCTGCCCCGAGCCCGTTGGCCTCAGGGGAGCGCTTACCAAATTCGCTGCGGACTATAGTGGCCAGCGGCCCATTTGCAACCTCGCAAAGGCGCAGGTGTTTGCCGTTGGCATCTCCGGCCGCTGCGATTAAACACGCTGTTTCCGATAGATAGCCGCTTGGACCGCAGATGAACGACGCCGACAAATTAAAACCCCTTCTCGAACGGATCGCCAATGCGTTGGAGCGGCTTGGTCCGCTCCGGGAACGGGCACCCGACTTTGAGGCCGCCGAAGCCTTTGTCTGGCACGCGGAAGGCGCCTGCTTCGAGCCGGTGCCCGAGGTCAATCGCGTGCCGCTCGGTTTGCTCAAGGGAATTGATCACACGGCCGGCATCCTGCTCGACAATACACGCCGGTTCGCGGACGGCCTACCCGCCAACAACGCGCTCCTCTGGGGTGCCCGCGGTATGGGAAAATCGAGCCTCGTCAAGGCCGCGCATGCCGACGCTCAGAGCCGTTCACGCAAATTGAAGCTCATCGAGATCCACCGCGAAGACATCGCGTCGCTTCCGAAGTGCCTGGGGTATCTCAAAGCAGCGCCATACCGCTTTATCGTATTTTGCGACGACCTCTCGTTCGATCACGACGATGCGAGCTACAAATCGCTCAAGGCTGTCTTGGAAGGTGGCATCGAGGGACGCCCGAAGAACGTGCTGTTCTACGCGACGTCCAACCGCCGTCACTTGATGCCGCGCGATATGATCGACAACGAGCGTGCGACGGCCATCAATCCCGGTGAAGCGACCGAAGAGAAAGTTTCGCTCTCGGATCGTTTCGGACTCTGGCTCGGATTTCACAATGCGAGCCAGGATGATTATCTGGCGATGGTCCGCGCCTACGTCGCGCACTTCAAGCTGAAGATTAGCGATAAAGATCTCGAACGCGACGCACTCGAATGGGCAACGACTCGCGGCGCACGTTCCGGCCGCGTCGCCTGGCAGTACGTCCAAGACCTCGCCGGCCGCCTGAAAACACCGATGGACAAGATCTGATTTTCCGCGCTTGGCGGCCGGCTCGCGGAACGCGAGTCGCCAAGCGCAATCAAAGATACCAAGCGCACACAAAAAAGAGCCGGATCGAACGATCCGGCTCTCCTCGTTTCCCTCTGTGCCAGCGCTTCACCCCGCGCTAGCCCGTGAGCGTCAGAGCTTCTCGAGGTACGGTATCGGATCGACCGGCCGCGATCCCTGACGCAATTCGAAGTGCACCTGCGGCTGGTCGACCGATCCGGTCTTTCCGGCCTTGGCAATGACCTGTCCGCGCTGCACCTTGTCGCCACGCTTGACCAGCAGTTGATCGTTGTGCGCGTAAGCCGTCACCCAACCGTTGTCATGCCGAAGGAGCACGAGATTGCCGTAGCCCTTGAGCTCGTTGCCGGCATACGCGACGACACCGGATTCGGCAGCGTGAACGTCGGTACCAAGGGGGACGGCGAGATTGATACCGTCGTTATGCGTGCCGTCGGGACGACCGCCGAAGCCCGCAATGATCCGGCCCGTCGTCGGCCAGCGCAGCTTGACGGCGCCGGCGAGAGCAGACGCCGCAGCGGTGCCCGCCATCGCGACCTTCTTTTCCGGTTGCTTCGGTGCGGCGGCAGGCGCCGCTTCGGCCGCAACCTTGTGCGCGATGGCCGGGGGCGCGGCAGGAGCTTGCGGAGGCGGTGCAGGTGCGGCGTCGGTTTGCTTGTCCGTCAGCGAGGCGACGCGCCGCTCGTTGATAATGGTCGGACGGGTCGTCAGCGACTGACCGTAATTCGGAATATCCGCTTTCGATTGCGTCGCGCTAAGCGGCGGCACGACAGCCGGAGGTGCATTGTCGGCAACGCTCGTCGCGTGTCGGGGTATGCGCGCTGGAGGCGCCGACGCCGCGACCTGCGATCCTCCGTTGTCCGGAATTTTCAGCACGGCTCCTGGCTTCACGAAACGCGGATCGGCAATTCCGTTCACCTGCTGCAGTTCGGTGAACTTCACATGATGGGCGCGCGCAATGCCGTAAAGGGAATCGCCGGGCTTTACCGTATAGGTCGCGTTATATCGGGCAGCGACGGGGGGAGCCGCTTGTGCCAGCGGTGCCGGCGCAGGCCGCGCCGCTTCGACGGCGTTCGCAGCCGCCACGCTGCTGCGCGTGGGCTGGGGCATGTGAGCGTCGCTCGGCAGATAAAGCTTCTGGCCCGGACGCAAATTGGGGTTGCTGATCCCGTTGATCGACATCATTTCGGACATCGAAACGTTGTAGCGGCGAGACAGCGAATAGAGTGTGTCGCCAGGCTGCACCTCGATCTCATCGCCGCGCACTGTTGGCCGAGGCGCATTAGACGATGCCGCGTGACCGCCGTTCGGAACTTCATAGCTTGTATAGCCGAACGGTTTCGGCCTGTAGCTGTGCGCAGGCGCAGGAGGCGTATAGGCGGGCGGCGGCGGCGAATAGGCGGGCGCCGAGTAGGACGGTTGCGCGTAAGATGACGGCTGATTTGGCGGCCCTGCATCTGGTAAAGCGGCAACTTGCACCGAGGATGCACCGGCACCGTAAGGCCCGCGCGGCTGCGACGCGACGACTTGGCTATCGTTAAGTGCACTCGTCCGAACCGGCTCCGAAGGCACCGGGGCAGCATCTGGCGGATCGTTGAGATTGAACGACGCGCTGTCAAACCGCGTCACGTCTGCGCTGCAGCCTCCAATCGCGAGGCCGACAAATAAAATCGAAACGGCACCTGCGGACTTGAGGCTGAAACGCCCGCGCTGGCCTACGCCAAAACAAATGGTCATGGTACGCACCTCTACTCGCACCATCCATTAACCGTTAACCGGTTAACAGGCGGTAAACGTCGCCAGACGGATTGCCCCAAATCCTGAAAGTAGCGATGCGGCATGCCGATTGTCCGTGCCCCGCGCACAGCCGGCATGAAGGAAGGATCGATAACGTCGAACGAGGTTCGCAGAGAGCGGCCTCACCCAGAGTTAGTTCATTAGGTGAGAATTGCGCTTTATTCGCGAAAAGATTTCGGCATTCCAGCGGCGTTTGCGTTGCAGAGGTCCGCAGACGATTTACTTGAGGCGCGACGCGAGCGTCTTCGCGGCGCCGCGATCCGTCAGGTCGAGTGTCAACGGCGTGACGGCAATTTTGCTTTCCGCAATCGCGGCCAGATCAGTGCCCGGCACAAGCGTCGATTTCCGCCGCTCGAAACCGAACCAGAAATACGGCGTCCCCCACGGATCAGCTCGGCTGTCGATGTTGAGCAGCGCCTGATCCCGAAATCCTTGCGTCGCGACGGCGACGCCTTTCACCGCCTCAGGCGGAGTATCCGGGAAATTGACGTTGATCAGCGTATTGGGATTCCACTTCTGCGCAATGAGTGTCTTGATGAGTTGCGGCGCATGCGCGAGCGGCGTGTCCCACAACGCACGGCGTTCTCCATCTTCAAACCCCATCATCAACGACAGCGCGATCGAACGGATGCCGAGAACCGCTCCTTCCATCGCCGCCGCGACGGTTCCCGAATACGTAATATCCTCCGCCAGGTTCGATCCGTGATTGATGCCCGACAGAATGAGATCGGGCGGTTGATGCTTCAGGATATGGCGCACCGCCATGATTACGCAGTCCGTCGGCGTACCGGCGACCGCGTGCGTGCGATCGTCGAGCGTGCGCAATCTGAGCGGCGTGTGCAGCGTCATCGAATGCGACGTGCCCGACTGGTTCGTCTCCGGCGCAACTGTCCAGACGTCCGACGAAATGCCGAGCGCAATCGCTTTCAGGATTTCAAGCCCCTTCGCATTGATGCCGTCGTCGTTGGTAATCAGTATGCGCATGTTTTTCCTTGCACCCGGCGACTCTCCTGACGGAGAGCCGGCCGCCGGGTGCGGTTAGATTTTCGCGATCTTCGACAGCCCGCCCATGTACGGGCGCAAGGCATCGGGAATTATGACACTGCCGTCGGCCTGTTGATAATTTTCGAGCACCGCGATCAGCGTACGCCCGACCGCGAGTCCCGAGCCATTCAGCGTATGCACGTAAACGGGCTTGCCGCCGTCTTTCGGACGATAGCGCGCGTCCATGCGCCGAGCCTGGAAATCACCGCACACCGAGCACGACGAAATCTCGCGATACATACCCTGTCCCGGCAGCCAGACCTCGATGTCGTAAGTCTTCTGCGACGCAAATCCCATGTCTCCCGTGCACAGAACCACCGTGCGGAACGGCAAACCGAGCCGCTTCAAAATTTCCTCTGCACACGCCGTCTTACGTTCGAGTTCTTCGAGAGACGTTTCCGGCGTCGTGATCGAAATAAGCTCGACCTTCGAGAACTGATGCTGCCGGATCATGCCGCGCGTATCTTTGCCCGCCGCACCCGCCTCCGACCGGAAGCACGGCGTCCAGGCCGTCACGCGCATCGGCAATTGCGCTTCGTCTAAAAGCTGCTCGCGCACGAGATTCGCCAGCGAAATTTCGGCCGTGGGAAGGAGCCAAAAATCGTTCGTCGTCTTAAAGAGATCCTCCGCGAATTTCGGCAGCTGGGCCGTCCCGTACGCTGCTTGATCCTTGACCAGGATCGGCGGATTGACCTCCGTATATCCAAAATCGCCCGTATGCAGATCGAGCATGAAATTTGCGAGCGCGCGTTCCAACCGCGCCAGCGCGCCCTTCAACACGACGAAGCGCGCGCCCGAAATCTTTTGCGCGGCTTCGAAATCCATCAATCCCAGCGCTTCGCCAATCTCGAAATGCTGCTTCGGCGTGAAATCCAAACGCGCAGGCGTTCCGACCTTCCGCATTTCGACATTGCCGGTTTCGTCGCTACCCTCGGGAACATCGGCAAGCGGCAGGTTCGGAATGACTTCGAGCGCGGCCTTTATCTCCGCATCGAGCCTGCGCTCGTCGTCCTCGCCCTTTGCAATCGTATCCTTGAGCGCGGCGACCTCCGACATAAGACGCGCGGCCGTCGCCTCGTCCTTGGCGCCCTTCGCCTTGCCGATCTCCTTCGACGCGGTGTTGCGGCGCGACTGAGCCTCTTGCAGCGTCGTCAGCGTTGCGCGGCGCTTATCGTCGAGCGCGATTAAAGCGGCAGCCTGTGGCGCAAGCCCTCGCCGCCTCAAGCCCTCGTCGAAAGCTTCGGCATTGTCTCTGATCCATTTGATATCGAACACGGGCGGGCCTCGTTTTGCAGATTCCCGCAGGTCATACGGCGAACCGCGCGCGAGGTCTAGAACACGGAAGCCGATTAGGTCTTCGCAGCAGCCGCCTGCTGTCTCTCGACGAAGCGCACGGCCAGGATCGAAATCTCATAGAGCCCAATCGTCGGGAGCGCCATGATGACCATGCTGAATGCATCGGGCGGAGTCAGAATGGCCGCGGCTGCGAAGATTGCGACGATCGCATAGCGCCGTCCGTGCTTCAGGGCCGTCGAAGTGACCAGGCCGGTGCGGGCCAATAGCGTTAGGACAACGGGCAGCTGAAAGACGATGCCGAAACCGAAGATCAGCGTCATGATCAGCGAAAGATATTCGGAAACCTTCGGCAACAGCTCGATCGTCGGAGCGCCTGGCCCCCCGGACTGCGTGAGCCCGATGGAAAATCGGATCAGCACCGGCATCGCAACGAAGTAGACCATCATCGCCCCGATGACGAATAAAACGGGCGTCGCGATCAGATACGGTAGAAACGCGCGCCGTTCGTTTCGATAGAGCCCCGGCGCAACGAATTTATAGACCTGCGTGGCGGCGACCGGAAACGACAGGAAAGCCGCGCCGAACATCGCAAGCTTCACCTGCGTCATGATCTGTTCGAGGAAGTGCGTCGCGATCAGCTTCACATGATCGTTGCCTGTCACCCACATATACGGCCAGACAAGCACGTTGTAGATGTGCCCCGCAACCGAGAAGCAGACGAAGAACATGACGACGAAGGCGCCGAGCGCCCAGATCAACCGCTGCCGGAGTTCTATGAGATGATCGAGCAACGGCGCTTTGCTGGCGTCGATCTCGTCCTGCCCCTCGCGAGGCACATCGTCCCCCGAAGGACCCGATGGCGGCAACCGTTCGAGCATCGCCTCAAGACTCCATGCCTGGAGGCGCTGGCATGGGCGGCTTCAAGACCGCTGCATGAGCGGGCGGGTCCTGCTTCTCCGACGCGCTCGTATTTGCGGTCGACGGCGGCTCGATCCGCGCGAGTTTGCCTGCGTCGCCGATGCTCGTCTTCGCACGCATCACCTCAGCGTTGATCGAGGTTTGCATTTTCTCGACCTCTTCGCGCATCGCGTCGAGTTCGGCCTCGCGCATCGCCGCATCGAATTGGGCTTTGAAGTCGTTGGCATGACGGCGGACCATGCCCGCATACTTGCCGAGCGTTCGCATCAACGCGGGCAGCTCTTTCGGGCCGACGAACACCAGCGTCACGACGCCGAGAATCAGAAGCTCGCTCCAGCTGATTTCAAACATGCGTTGACCTTGCCGAGCTCAGCCGAGCCGCACCGCAAATGAGAAACGTCAACCGACCTTTGTGCGATCGGAATTTACCGCATCGTTCTCGATCGTGCGGGGCGCTGGCCTCTCCGGCTCGTCGTCCTCGGCCATGCCCTTCTTGAAGCTCTTGATGCCCTTCGCGACGTCGCCCATCAGCTCGGAAATCTTGCCGCGGCCGAACAGCAGCAACGCGATGATCAAAAGCAGAAGAATATGTTGTGCACTAAAACCCATTGAAACCTCTCGGCGGCAGCGGCCACCCGTGGGAGTTAAGTATCTTATCGCAGAACCGCTAGGCACGAGCAAGGTTCGGGCAAACACCAATTGACGCGATCTTGGCGCGTTGGCGTACCAATGACCTTAAAACAGCGAAGAATCGCCGGAATAAATCGAATTACATTCCGTTAACTTCGACGCGCAGCCTGCCGAACGGCCTATTCCCCCTTCGGCTCCGGCGGAGCTTCGCTGCCTTCGGCGCCATCGCTCTCCTCGCCAGCTTCCCTCTCGTCCCCGTCGAGAGGCAAAGCCTCCTGCTCTTCCTCATCACCGTCGTCGGACAGCGGTAGTTCGTCGGGCATCAGCGCGGCGACATCGGTGGGCGCCGGCATCGTGAAGTTGGGCGGCAGATTAGCGTCGAGCAACCCAGCAGCCTTGAGATCGGCAAGACCCGGCAAGTCCTTGATCGTGTCGAGCCCGAAGTGCACGAGGAACGTTTCCGTCGTGCCGTAGGTCAACGGCCTTCCCGGCGCCCGTCGGCGGCCGCGTGGTCGGATCCAACTCGTTTCCATCAGCACATCGAGGGTGCCGGGCGAGGTCGAAACACCGCGAATGTCCTCGATCTCGGCCCGCGTGACGGGTTGATGGTAAGCGATGATCGCCAGCGTTTCGAGCGCCGCCTTTGAAAGCTTCCGCTCCTCTTTCTGCTGTCGTTCGAGTAGATAGGACAGATCATCGGCAGTGCGAAATTGCCAACGCCCAGCGACGCGGACAAGCGCGATACCGCGATCTTTGTATGCTTCTTGCAGGTCCGCCAGCAGCGCATTGATGTCGTCCTCGGGGTCGACACAGCGCGCAAGCGTCTTCACATCGACCGGCTCAGCCGATGCAAAGAGAAGCGCTTCCAAACGGCGAAGCTTCTCACGTTGCGCACTCTTCGACAGATGATCGACGGCGGCCTCCGGATCGCTCAGCACATGCGGCTCGCCTTGATCGCGCGCATTATCGGCATCGTCGTTTGCCGACATCACTTCCATCTCTCGGCTAATGTCCGACACGACACTCAGTCTCGGCGGAACCATGGCTATTTCGAGCCCCCCTTATAACGGCCTTTACGGCGGCGCTAGCCGATCTTTTCCCACTCAGCCCCTGCTTCACGTTTGCGCATATAGATCGGCGCGAACGGCTCGTCCTGGCGAAGCTCGATTAACCCTTCTCGCGCCATTTCGAGCGTTGCCCCGAAAGAGCTGGCCAGCGCTGAGCGCTCCTCCTCGTTTCGGGGCAGATACTGCTCAAGGAAAAGATCGAGCTGCGCCCAATCCCCTTCCGTCGCACCGACCAGCTTTTGCAGCCGCATCCGCGCTTCCTTGATCGACCACACCCGTCGCATCTTGACGACGTGGACGACTTTTATCGTCCGCTTGCGTTGGTCTGCATAGGCTTTCAGAAGATCGTAGATCGTCGCGGTGTAGGTCGTATCCCGCGTGACGCGAACCCGTTCCGGCTGACCACGTGCGAAAACATCCTTGTCGAGCCGCCGCCGCGTAAAGAGTGTGGCGGCCTTCTCCCGCATGGCATCCAGACGCATCAGGCGGAAAGCCAGCCGTTGCGCCATTTCCTCCGCCGACGCCGTGTCTGCATCGTCTTTCTCTTTCGGCAGCAAGAGACGCGATTTCAGAAAAGCGAGCCAAGCCGCCATGACGAGATAGTCGGCGGCAATCTCGAGTTTCAACTGCTGCGCCCCGGCAATGAAGCCGAGATATTGCTCGACCAGCGCCAAAATGGAGATTTTTGAAAGATCGACCTTTTGTGTTCGGGCGAGCGCCAAGAGCAGATCGAGCGGGCCTTCAAAGCCATCGATATCGACGACGAAAGCCTCCTCGGCCGTCGGCATGGCCTCGAAACTGAGGGCATCCCATTCCTGCGCGCCCGGCTCACCTTGTGTGGTCGTTTCTGTCATCGCTCTTATGGAATTCGATACCCGTTGGGGCGCCCTTGATCGGGATCCGGCGCTCAACATTACACTGATTCAGACAGCGGGAGTCCGCCCGCTCGATGTGCGGATCGCAAGCGAATAGGTTGCAGCGGCCCCGTAAATCGTAAGACTCGGATTGGCGAATGCAAGCATACCGGCCGTTGGGGCCTTCGTATGCTGACGATCTGACGCGACCCCGATTTACGGAATGACCGCCAAACAAACAAAAATGGCCGAAGCACCGGCATCGGCCATTTGGAGTTCGCCGTATTTCATATACCCGTCAATAAGACGTCACCCAGCAGGTCGTGTAGCCGGCCGCCTTGAGCTCTGAACAGACGTTGTTCGCTTCTCTGCGAGACCCGGGCGGACCGACGATCAATCGATCATAACTGCCCTTGGCGCCGAGATTCGCGCTTGCCACATCGGGCGTCTTCCCGGCGAGCGCAGACGAATACTTCTGCTGCATGTCTGCGTACCGCTTGAGAGCATCCATGCGGCTCGACGACGAATGCGGAATCGATGCGAGCACCGCGACAAAGCCGCTCGACTTGCCCGACGTAACCGGCGCTCCCGGCTCATAAGCGTCCGAGGTCATCCCGGATTCGGCGCGGGCGACCCTCTTTAGCCGCCTCTTGCTGTGGACGGGCGTGTCATTCGCATCCACGCTGCCTGTGGTCGATGGCTTGGCATTGAGCGTTGTGATCTTCACAGGCGCTGCTTTTTTCATCGGCGCAGGTGTGTCGTCGCCGCTCACCGACTTTGTTACTTGCGACGGAGGTTCATCACGCGCAGGTGGTGGCGGCTGACCGGCATTCGCATGCTGCTGGCCGAAGACATCGACCAGCGACGTCCCGGGAACGGAAACCTGGCTTGGCGCCGCGGGGCCACTGTCAGGCGGCTGTTGAATGGATCCGTCGCGCCCTACGACCAGCGTCGATACTTTCCTGGGACCGCCATCGATGGGTTCCGAGTCGGCAGATGCGGCCTGTGCGTTGTCGGGCGCTGCAGGCGGCAGAGGTGCAGTCGCCGGGCCTCCGGCCGAAGAAGATGTGCCGTCACCTAACCGGCCCATGATCTTGGTATCGGTGTAGGGAAAGACCTTGCCGCCGGCATCAGCAGGCTTCGTCTTCGCCGGAAACGCCTCGCTCTTGATGATGGGCGGATCGCCCTGAGGCTCGCTGAGGCCAAGCTTTTTGTATCCGTAAGCCATGGTGCCGCCAACGAGGATAGCACCGGCAAGCGCTGCGACGACCATGAGCGGACGGCGGCTGCGCGGTGCCTCCTCGTCATCATAGTCGCCTTCGTCGTCGTAGGCGTCGAGCTCCCCGCCCTCGGCTTGCGCAAAACCAAGGTTATCGCCCTGCTCCTGGTAGGGATCCGGACCGAAGTCCCCCGGCTGCCCCGCCCAGTCAGAGGCACTGAGCTCCGGTTCGCGATAGGCCTGCTCGCCATATGTCGGACCGCCATGGCTCGGCTGTGCATACCCCGAGCCGCCATACGACCCAGCCGAAAACCCCGGCTGCTCGGCGCCGGTCCGCCCCGGCCATTGCGGTGCAGGCTGCGGCTGCCCAAATCCCGGCGCCTGCTCGCGACGTCCGAACGATGGCCCATTGGACGGAGGAACATAGGGCTCGAATTGTGGCGCGTATGGATCAGACGCAGGCGACGGAGCCGATTGCTCGTGACGCGCGCCCGGTTGCAGCGCGCCCCAGTGGCCATAATCCGGCTGCTGCGGCGGGGCTTGGCCATATCCAGGCTGGTGACCGTAGTCGTTATCCTGCGGCGGCCAGGCATTTGCTGGCTGCTGCGTATATCCGGGTTGAGACTGCGGCTGAGCGTGGGGATTGACCCACGAGGGCTGACGCGATTGCTCGTGGTTTGGCTGGCGGGCAGCGGCCCGCGCCCCATTCGGTCCTGGATATGCGTTCTGCGAGGACATCGCGAAACCCCTCAATATCGGGCGCAGCACCCCTTGCGCCAAATCTTCGATTCGAGACTTTACCGCATCGCTTCGGGAGCCTCGACGCCGAGAATGTCCAGTCCCGATTTTATCACCGTCTTTGTCGCTATGATCAGCGCCAAGCGTGCAGCAGTCGCAACCCCGTCATTTGACTGGATAAATCGTAAATGTGGCGAATCGTTGCCTCGTGTCCATTGGGAGTGGAGAGCACTTGCCAGATCATAGAGATAGAACGCCACGCGATGCGGTTCATGCGCCGATGCAGCGCCGTCGACGAGACGCGGAAATGCCGCCAGACGCTTGACGAGATCGATCTCACCTGGATCGGTGAGGCTTGATAGGTCGGCATTCTTCAAGGCTTCAACGGAAACATCGAGACCCGGGATCTGCTCGACGGCGTTGCGCAGCACGCTCGCCGATCTCGCATGTGCATATTGCACGTAGAAGACGGGATTATCCTTCGACTGCTCCGTCACCTTGGCAAAATCGAAATCCAAGGTTTCCTGGTTTTTCCGGTAGAGCATCATGTAACGCACAGGGTCGCGGCCAACCTCGTCGACGACATCGCGAAGCGTCACGAAAGTCCCAGCCCGCTTCGACATCTTGTAGGGCTCGCCAGCCTTGAAGAGCCGGACGAGTTGCACAACCTTCACGTCGAGATCGGCAGCTTTGTCGGAAAGCGCCGCAACCACCGCCTTGATACGCGGAATATAGCCGACATGGTCGGCGCCGAAGACGTTGATCAGGTGCCGGAAGCCGCGCTGCAACTTGTCGTAATGGTAGGCGGCGTCGCCCGCGAAATACGTGTAGCTGCCGTCCGACTTCTGCAGCGCACGGTCTTCATCGTCACCAAAGGCCGTCGATTTGAAAAGCGTCTGGACACGATCTTCCCACTCTCCGTCGTCGTGGCCCTTGGGCTTTTCGAGCTTGCCCTCGTAGATCAACCCCTTTTTCCGCAGTTCCTCTATGGCAGCCTTAATCTGGTCGCGGCCGCCAGACCGCAACGATGCTTCTGAGAAAAAGACGTCGTGCCGGATATTGAGGGCAGCAAGATCGTCCTTGATCATCTCCATCATTTTTTCGATCGCAAACGATCGAACGATCGGCAGCCACCGTTCTTCCGGCATATTGATCAGGGATTTCCCGTGCTCCTTGGCCAGCGCAACGCCGACCGGCTGCAAATACTCCCCGGGATAGAGCCCTTCCGGAATGGCGCCGATGTCATCGCCCAGCGCCTCGCGATATCGGAGGTACGCTGACCGTGCCAGCACATCGACCTGTCCGCCTGCATCATTGATGTAATATTCGCGCGTGACGTTGTAGCCTGCAAACACTAGCAGATTTGCAAGCGCATCTCCGAACACTGCGCCGCGGCAATGCCCAACGTGCATCGGTCCCGTTGGATTAGCCGAAACGTATTCAACGTTGAGCTTCCCGTCGCTCCGTTCCGACCCCGCTCCGTAGGCTGAGCCACGCTGCAGGATCGTGCGGATGAGATCGTGCCACACTTCGCTTTTGAAGGTGATGTTCAGAAATCCCGGCCCGGCGACTTCGATTTTCGCAATGTCAGGATGCGCTTCGAGCTTCGACTTCAGTGCCTCCGCGATATCACGCGGCTTCATCTTGGCCGCTTTCGCCAGCACCAGGGCCGCGTTCACCGCAATATCCCCGTGGCTCGCATCGCGCGGGGGCTCGGCCTCGAAATCCGGCAACGGAAGATCGGCAGGCAGCGCGCCTTCGCTTTTCAACGCTTCGAGCGCGGCTCTGACGCGCGTTTGCACTTCGGTGAAAACGTTCATGGGAGTCCTTGAGATGCTTATCCTGCCCCCATTCCAAGCGCAGACGAATGAGAGAGGGAGTTTTCTCGCGCCTATCGCAGTTCCGCGGTGGCGTCAAACAATCGGCGATATTCGGCAAGAGCGTAGCGATCGGTCTGCCCGGCAAGAAAGTCGCATGCGAGCCGCGCACGTCGGCGCAAATCGAGCCCTTCGGACGCCGCACGCCAATCCTCCGGCAGCGCCGCGCGATCGGCGTTGTACCGCTCGAAAAGATTGCGAACGATCTTCTCCGCGCGCTCCATAACGTCGAGCACCTTGCGGTGATGGTAGACGGCTTGGAAAAGAAACGACTTAAGCTGCATAAGATCGTCCGCCATTGGTGCCGAAAATGCGATCACCGCCCGGCCCGCATCGCGAACGTCATCGCTCGATCTCGGTGCTAGCTTGGCGAGCTGGCGCCTGCTTTCCGCAATCAGATCACTCACCATGACGGTGATCATGCGCCGCGTAATTTCGTAAATCGCGCGCCCGGGTTCCGCGTCACGCGCCAGTGCGGCGACATCACGAGTGATTTCTCCTGCGAGCGGCGTCTCCGACAAGACATCGAGCGAAATCAACCCCGCGCGCAAACCGTCATCCACATCGTGCGAAAGATAAGCAATGTCGTCGGCAAGGCTCGCGACCTGGGCCTCGGCGGATGCCCACTTATCGAGCGCAAGGGGCCGCCATGCGTCCTCAAGATGATGGACCGCTTTCGCAACGGCCAATGCACGGTCCGCGACGGGGCCGTTGTGTTTCGCTAGCCCTTCAAGCGTCTCCCACGTCAAGTTGAGCCCATCGAAGGCCAGATACTTGCGTTCGAGGTTGGTCACGATGCGAATAGATTGGGCGTTATGATCGAAACCGCCGAAGTCAGCCATTGCCGTGTCGAGTGCCCGTTCTCCCGCATGTCCGAACGGCGAATGCCCGAGATCGTGGGCCAGCGCGACCGTCTCGGCGAGGTCCTCGTCGAGCCGAAGCTGGCGCGCAACCGTGCGGGCTATTTGAGCCACCTCAAGCGTATGCGTCAGCCGGGTCCGGTAGTGATCGCCCTCATGGGGCAGAAAGACCTGTGTCTTGTAGGTTAAACGCCGGAACGCTGTCGAATGAAGCACTCTGTCCCGATCGCGCTGAAACGGGCTGCGAGTCGTACATTCGGGTTCCGCATGGAACCGCCCCCGCGTGGGCTCTGCACTCGCGGCATAGCAGGCAGGCGCGCGTTCGCCGGGCTGCAGCTTTTCCCCGTAATCGTCGGGATCGATGTCCGGCTTTAACCTGATTGGCATAGACTGCCGCACTTGGTATTTAACTTGATCATGCGCCTTCCTATCTTTTCGGAACCGAAGGCGCCACCCACGCCCGCTGTCGTTTTCCTTTTTTCAAAAGCTACGCCGAGACCATGACCGTCACCGTTACCGATCGAGCCGCGACACGAATTTCCGAAATCGCTGGTAGCGAACCCGCGTCTCCCGTTTTGCGTGTTTCCGTCGAGGGCGGCGGCTGTTCCGGCTTTCAGTATAAGTTCGATCTCGTCGATGCGCGGGAGGCGGACGATTTTGTCATCGAGCGAAACGGCGCGGTCGTGGTGATCGATCCGGTATCGCTGCAATACATGGACGGCGCCGAGATCGATTTCGTCGACGACCTCATCGGCGCCGCTTTCAAGATCAAAAACCCCGTTGCAACCGCCTCCTGCGGCTGTGGCACCAGCTTCTCGATCTGACCAATCAAAAATTGCTTTAGGCGCGCCGCAGTGGCACATGGACGCCATGATCGTCACCACGTGGAACATCAACGGCGTCAAGGCGCGACTTGAATCGGTGCTGGCCTATCTGCGTCAGCATGGGCCGGACGTCATCTGCTTTCAGGAAATAAAGTCGGTCGACGAAGGCTTTCCGAAAGCGGCCTTTGAAGACCTCGGTTATAACGTCGCGACCAACGGCCAGAAGGGGTTCAATGGCGTCGCGATCCTCTCAAAGTCGCCTCTCGAAGACGTAACGCGCGGTTTGCCGGGCGATGATCTCGATGTGCATGCCCGCTGGATCGAAGCGTCGGTTCCACTCGGCAATCGCATGATCCGCATCGTATCGCTCTACCTGCCGAACGGTAATCCGATTGGCACCGAGAAATTCGCCTACAAACTCTCCTGGATGAAGCGGATGCAGAGGCGCGCGCTGCAATTACTCGACGACGAGATGCCCCTGGTCCTCGCGGGCGACTTCAACGTCATTCCGGACCCGGTCGATGCCAAGCGCCCGCAGGCGTGGGTCAACGACGCGCTATTCCAACCCGAAAGCCGTGCCGCTTGGCGCGCTCTTGTAAACCACGGCTTCACCGACGCGACCCGCGCCTGCCATCCGGGGCCGGGCGTCTACACATTTTGGGATTATCAGGCTGGCGCCTTCCAGAAAGACGACGGCATCCGCATCGACCACATGCTGCTTTCTGCTCAGGCAGCCGATCTCCTCGTGTCATCGGGAATCGACCGCGCCACCCGGGCACAAGAGAAGCCTTCCGATCACGCGCCGGTCTGGATCAAGCTCGCCGCCTAGCGCGCTTCACCCTGCGGCACGGTTGCTGTCGGCGCAAAGCCGCTCGGCGCGGATTGCGCACCGACGCCCGCAGCTCTTGCGAAGCCGGAGGCTTTTCCCAATTCAATGTCGATAGCGACACTGCGATGCGCCGCGGACCGCGATGCATTTATCGGCGGTGGAACTGCAGCTGGAGCACTAATCGCCGTCATCGGCCGCACCAGTTCGCCGTTGGCGCAGGTCCGGATTGGCTCAGCGTTAAGCTCGTCGAGGCCGTCTCGGTCATCGCGCACGATCGGACGGCGGCCGTAGCGATTGTGCCATTCGGCAACGCGGCCGGTCGCCTGCTGACGAACGCCTTCGCCCGCGTTGCAGAAGATGTTCTGGTAGATGTCCTCGATCCACACGCGCTCATTCGGCGGCGCGTTGGAAACGGCAACGTCAATCAGATTGAGCGCGGCCGCCTGATCCTTCTGAACGAACTTGCCGCGCCACAACAAATCGGCAAGAAACGCTTGCGCTCCAGGATGCCCGGCGCGCGAGAGACGCGACAGCCAATGCCGGCCGTTTTCGATTTTGCTCGCCGGATCTTCATAACCCGCGATCTCCGGTCCTTCGCCGCGGAGCAAAACTTTCGCAAGCTCGAATTGCGCGTCTTCGTCGTTGAACGTCAGCGCCGCGCGCTGCAAATCCAAATCCGCCAATTCGATATTCGGACGGATGCCGGCATCTTTGATGCCATTGCGCAAGTACATCGAAACCGCCGTCAGCGACTTTGCCGCAATCGGCGCTAAATCCTCGTCATCCGGATCGATGTCCTTGAGTTCGTCGGCGAGTTCTTTGTAAAGCCGGAACGCCTTGCCATGATCGGTATAGGCGCCATCGTTGTCGCCGTAGATGCGCGCTTCGTAAAAGCGCGCAATCCGCGGTTTGGTCGCCTCAAGCGCTTCGAATGCTGGAAGCGCCAATTCGTAATATCCACCGTTGAAGGCCGAGATACCTTGCTTCATGGCGTCGTCGGACGACCGGAATGCCACCTGGTCCGCCATTGCGAAGCTCAGCGTCGAGAAAAAAACGACGACGCTTCCCGCGAGCGCAAATCTAAATGTCCGCATAGCAGTGCACTTCCGCCTTTCCGCCCGCATGGGTTACGGCGCCGTACCTGGCCGGTCCCACTTGGTCTGCAAATTTTTTCAGTGCCCCTGACTGATACATATTCGGCGGCGCCTTCCACGTTTTGCGCCGTCGCCCCAATTCCTCTTCGCTGACATCGACGTCGAGCGTTCCAGCCTCCGTATCGATGATGATCACGTCCCCATCTTTGAGAAGCCCGATGGGCCCTCCGACTGCGGCCTCCGGTCCGACGTGACCGATGCAAAGGCCGCGCGTACCGCCGGAGAAGCGTCCGTCGGTGATGAGCGCGACCTTGTCGCCCGCGCCCTGCCCATAAAGAGCGGCAGTGGTCGACAGCATCTCCCGCATGCCGGGACCGCCCTTCGGTCCCTCGTAGCGGATGACGATCACGTCGCCATCTTTGTAATCGCGCGTTTCGACGGCGTGGAAAGCGTCTTCCTCGCAATCAAAACATCTTGCCGTACCGCGGAATTTCAAAGTCTTGAGCCCAGCTACTTTTACAATCGCGCCGTCTGGCGCCAGCGAGCCCTTGAGCCCGACGACGCCGCCCGTCGGCGAGATCGGATTGGAAACCGGAAATACGACTTTCTGGTCGCAATTGAATTTTACGGCTTCGAGATTCTGCGCGAGCGTCTTTCCGGTCACAGTGAGACAGTCGCCATGCAGGATGCCACCTTCGAGAAGGGCCTTCAGAATCTGCGGAACACCGCCGATATCGAAAACATCCTTGGCGACATACCGGCCGCCAGGCTTCAGATCGGCAATGTACGGCGTCTTCCTGAAAATATCGGCGACATCGAAAAGGTCGAAGTCGATGCCGACCTCATTTGCCATGGCGGGCAAGTGTAGCGCACCATTGGTCGAGCCGCCCGTCGCGGCGACAACGATGGCGGCATTCTCGAACGCTTTCCGTGTGCAAATATCACGGGGCCGTATGCCGTCCGCGATGAGCCGCATGACTGCCTTGCCACTTTCGAGCGCGTAAGCATCGCGGCTTTCATAAGGTGCCGGTGCGCCCGCCGAGCCCGGCAAAGCGAGCCCGATCGCCTCGGAGACGCATGCCATTGTGTTCGCCGTGAATTGTCCGCCACATGATCCCGCCGACGGACAAGCGACACACTCAAGCGCATGCAAGTCCTCATCCGACATCTTACCCGCCGAATGCATGCCAACGCCTTCGAAAACATCGACGACGGTGACGTCGTGGCCCTTGAACCGGCCTGGCAATATCGAACCGCCATACAGGAAAACGCTTGGCACGTTGAGCCGCAGCATCGCCATCATCATGCCCGGCAGGCTCTTGTCGCAACCCGCGATCCCAACGAGCGCGTCGTAGCAATGGCCGCGCATCGTCAGCTCGATCGAATCTGCGATCACCTCGCGTGACACGAGACTGGACTTCATCCCCTGATGCCCCATCGCGATGCCGTCGGTGACGGTGATGGTACAAAATTCTCGTGGCGTGCCACCCGCTTCCTTCACGCCCAATTTCGCAGACTGCGCTTGGCGCATCAGCGAGATGTTGCACGGCGCCGCTTCATTCCAACACGAGGCAACGCCAACGAACGGACGCTTGATGTCATCTTCCTCAAGGCCCATCGCGTAATAGTACGAACGATGAGGCGCGCGCGACGGACCCTCCGTCACATGACGGCTCGGAAGCTTCGACTTGTCGAACGTCTTCGCGTCCATTGCTTTCCTCATCGGGCTCTCTGCTTCACGTAGCGGCTGTGCATACGAATAGGGCAGAGATGCCAATCCGGCAGCCGCAAGTGCTCGATTCTATCGAAAGGACGTTGGCGCGATACGGGACCGGACTTCTGCACGTGCGCGGTTATTGTGGCTCGAAAGTGGCGGTAGCGTTTGAAAAAGTTGCTTAACAGCCACAACTCACGAGGATGGGCCGACGACCGGCCTGTCCAGTAAAACGGTCGCGCGAATTTCCGATTATTCGATCCAGGCGTCGAGTCAGGCGTCAGCGTAAGCCTATAGAGCGAGCCGAGTACGTCACTACGAGGGCCCGAGTTAGGCATCCTCGGGACATTCCCTTCTGCCTTCGCCGTGCTTAAATGAGCCAAGGCGCGGCGCTTCCGCTCCAGGGTTAACGCCGCGAACAGGTGGGCACCGATGCCGCCAAGCTCTCAGTCTCATCCCGCAAGCAGCTATTGCCGCTTCACGTCCGGACGATCCTCTTTGTCTCACGACGGCACGGCGTCACTCGGTCTGAGCGGCATCGAAATCGATCTGGGACCTGGAGAACCCAAACGCGTTTGGCATTACGCCGGACTCCACGCTTCGGAGCCGGTACGGCCCAATGCGATCGACGTGCTCCTCACGTCGCGAGACGAGCCCGGCGCATCGCTCTTTGTCCAAGGGCATGATTTCGCAGCGCGTCTGCGGGAGTTTGCCCCCCACCTCTCCTACCGATCCGTTCGTGGGCGCCGCTTAGGGCAATTTTTGCTCTTGGCAACCATGCTCGCCGTGCTGATCCTTGTGGGCTTCGCCGCTGGATGGAGCCCGATCAAATCTGTCGCCAAAACATTGCCCGAAAACTGGCGCCAGCGGCTGGGAAATGCGGCACGCGAATCGATGACTGCGCCGCATAAGCAATGTGTTGATGCCGACGGTGTTACGGCCCTCACACACTTGACCGAACGCCTGGCGAAGAACGCGCCGCCAGGAACAGCCTTCAACGTCCGCGTCTACGACTGGGACCTGATGAATGCTTTCGCCGTGCCCGGAGGTCAGATCGTGTTGACCAAGGGCCTGCTCGAAAAAGCCGAAACAGCCGATGAAGTCGCAGGCGTCCTCGGCCACGAGATGGGCCACGGCATCGAGCTGCACCCCGAGACGGCCATTCTGCGCGGCATCGGCCTCGCGACTGCCGTCCAGGTGATGCTCGGGGGCGGGGCGGGCGGTGGACTTGCGAATGTCGGTTTGATGTTGGCGCAGCTCGGCTACTCTCGCGATGCCGAACGCCAGGCGGACCAGCGGGCACTCGAATTACTGAAAGAGGCGGGTATCGCACCGAAAGGGCTCGGAAATTTCTTCGTGCGCGTGATGAAAATGGAAGCGCAGGATCCGTCCGGCGGGAACTCCGACGCCTTCACCTGGCTGCACACACACCCGCCCGTTACAGAACGCGTCGCGCTCGTTCGGAGGCAAACCGATTACCCTGCAACACCAGCGCTCGACGTGCAGTCCTGGCAAGAATTGAAAGCCATCTGCAAAACGACGGCAGCGCCCGAAAAAACCGAGGATGACGGCTGAAGGGCCGGAAAGGGCTAGTGCTCGGCCCGACGATTGTCGGAATTCATTGCAAACGTCGACCGCAATAATCGGCGCCAAGGAATGGCATAATCGATGAAACGCTTTTGCGTCGCGATCATCTTTGCTGTCGTTGCGGCGTCGGCCTACGCGGCATCGCCATTTGTGACGGCGTGGCGCATCCGCGAGGCAGTCCGCAGCGGCAATTCGGAATACCTGGCGACCGCAATCGAATGGCCAAGCGTGCGCGAAACTTTAAAACCGTCTATCGCGCATATCGCCCTGGATTTGCCCGAACAGGAACAGACCCCGCCCAAGGCCCCCACGCTCTGGCAGCGTTTCAAAGTTTATTGGGGAAAAAGCGCCGTCGATCAGCTTGTCGACAGTTACGTAACGCCGGAAGGGCTCCCGAAACTCTTCACGATGCGCAAAGCCTATCGCAACTACGTCGAAACAGACGACGGAACGAACGCGCTTCCGATTCTGGAACGAATTTCACGCGGCTGGGCTCGCGTCAAACGCGCCAAGTTCACCGCCCTGACAACCTTTGAAATCGACATGGCCGACAAGCACGACGCTTCCCGCATCTACCTCGGCAAGCTCGAACTGACGCGCACCGGTTGGAAACTGACCGGGCTTCGCCTCAGGCTTCTGACGACCGCTAAAAGCGCTATCCAAAGACTTGCGGGCTAAGCCGCATCTTCCAAGCGCCGGAGAGCCGCTGAGAAGCGTTTGATCTCCGCCTCAAGCTCGGCTTTGCGATCTTTCGCCTCTTCGATGGCTTCTTCTTTCGCCCGCTCGATGAACTGCGGATTGGAAAGCTTCGCATCCATCTTCTTAAGGTCGCTGTCTGCCTTTTCAATTTCCTTCGCAAGGCGCCGCCGTTCGGCGTCCATGTCAATGATCCCGGCGAGGGGCAACGCCGCCGTTGTTTCTCCGGCAACGATCAACGCGGCGCCCTTCGGAGCGATATCTGCGAAATCGATCTCGTCGATCCGGGCCAGCCGTTTCAGCGTCTCATCGTTATGGCGAACGCGCTCCCGCGTGAGATCGTCGGCACCGACAATGACCAGCGGGACCTTGGTGCCGGCCGGGACGCGCATCTCCGTCCGCACCGAACGGATCTCGGAAACGAGCGCGACGAGCCAGTTCACCTCGTCCACCGCGTCGCGCTCGACCAGCCCATCGAGTGCTGGCCATTGGCTGAGCGCGAGCAGATCGTCTCGCTTGACGCCGTGCTCGACCATGTGGTCCCAGAGCTCTTCCGTGATGAACGGCATGAACGGATGCAGCAGCTTTAGAATCTGATCGAGGGTCCACGCGGTCACCGCGCGCATCTCGGCCTTCGCGTCTTCGTCATCGCCCGCAAGGATCGGCTTGATCAGTTCGAGATACCAATCGCAGAACTGCCCCCACACGAATTCGTAGATCGCTGCAGCCGCGTCATTGAATTTGTAGGCTTCGAGAGCCTCGGTGACTGCTTTCGCTGTCAGCTCCGTCTCGCCGATGATCCACTTGCTGAACGTCTGCGTCGCGGATTTCGGATCGAAGTTCCGCTGGCGCACGCACTCGTTCATTTCCGCGAAGCGCGACGCATTCCAAAGTTTGGTTGCAAAATTGCGATAACCCTCGACGCGAGACTTCGCGAGCTTGATGTCGCGGCCTTGCGCGGCCATCGCTGCCAGAGTGAAGCGCAATGCGTCGGCGCCGAACTCGTCGATCAGGACGAGCGGGTCCATGACATTGCCCTTCGACTTTGACATCTTCTGCCCCTTCTCGTCGCGGACGAGGGCATGGATGTAAACGTCCTTAAACGGCACCTCTTTCATGAAGTGGAGGCCCATCATCATCATCCGGGCCACCCAGAAGAAGATGATATCGAAGCCGGTGACGAGCACGCTCGTCGGATAATATCGACCAAGCTCCGGCGTCTCGTCGGGCCACCCGAGCGTCGAGAACGGCCAAAGCGCGGACGAAAACCACGTGTCGAGCACGTCCTCATCGCGGGTCAGGGCAACGTCCTTGCCATAGTGACTATTGGCGAGCGCTCGCGCTTCTTCCTCCGTCGCTGCGACGAAGTATTTGCCATCAGGCCCGTACCAAGCCGGTATCTGATGACCCCACCACAGCTGGCGTGAAATGCACCACGGCTGGATGTTTCGCATCCACTCGAAGTAGGTCTTCTCCCAGTTCTTCGGCACGAACACGGTCTTGCCGCTCTCGACCGCAGCCATGGCAGGCTTCGCCAGCTCGCCGGCATTGACGTACCACTGATCCGTCAGCCACGGCTCGACGACGGCGCCGGAACGATCCCCGTGCGGAACAGTATGCGTCGTCGGCTCGACCTTTTCGAGCAGGCCCAGGGCGTCGATGTCCGAGACGACTTTCTTGCGCGCCTCAAAACGATCAAGACCACGATAGGCTTCGGGCACGTCGATCATCTTGCCATACGCATCGAGCACATTGATCTGCGCCAGTTCATGCCGCTTGCCGACTTCGAAGTCGTTGAAGTCGTGCGCGGGCGTGATCTTCACCGCGCCTGTACCCTTCTCAGGGTCGGAATATTCGTCGGCGACGATCGGAATCTCTCGCCCGACCAGCGGCAGCTTCACTTTCGCGCCTGCTTTGATCAGCGCCAAATAACGCTCATCCTCCGGATGCACCGCAACGCCGGTGTCGCCGAGCATCGTCTCGGGCCGCGTCGTCGCAACGACGATGTAATCCCTGTCGTAGCCCGGAACCTTCGCCGCCAGCGGATAGCGGAAATGGTACATGTGCCCGCTTGGATCTTTTGCGAGCACTTTCGCCAGTGCTGTCGCATCGAATGGCTCGCCGCTGTCTTTCGACCACGAGAACTTGCCGCGCGCCTCGACCTGCACGACTTCGAGATCGGAGATCGCTGTCTGAAACTTTGGATCCCAGTTGACGAGGCGCTTGTCCTTGTAGATCAGCCCCTCGTTATAAAGCTGCACGAAGACCTTCACGACGGCCTTCGACAAGCCCTCGTCCATCGTGAAACGCTCACGGCTCCAATCGCAGGACGCCCCTAGTCGTTTCAGCTGATTGATGATCGTGCCGCCGGATTCTTCTTTCCACGTCCAAACGCGCTTTAAGAATTCTTCGCGCCCAAGCTCACGCCGCGACGGCTGTTTATCGGCCGCGAGCCGGCGCTCGACGACCATCTGCGTCGCGATGCCTGCGTGATCGGTACCCGGCTGCCAAAGGACGTCGCGGCCGCGCATGCGCTCGAAGCGCACGAGAATGTCCTGCAGCGTGTTGTTGAGCGCGTGCCCCATATGGAGCGATCCCGTCACATTCGGCGGCGGGATCACGATCGAATAAGAAGCATTCTTTCCGCCCGAAACGGCCCGACCAGCTTTAAATGCGTCGGCCTTATCCCATTCGGAATTGATGCGCGGCTCGATCTCGGCCGGGCGGAACGTTTTTTCAAGCATCTGAGGGGGTGTCGTTTCCAACCGCGGTTGTTCGCCATCGGTGGTAAGGCTGACATTCGTTCGCTGTCAACCTTGCCACCCCCTTGGATGCAGTTCGCCGTGTCACAACCTTGAGTAACGTCAGCGCTTGCCAGTCTCGTCCATGAGTGCCTTCTCGACGATTTTGGGCATATTTTCCGTCAGCCACTGACGCAGGATCGGACGCAGCAGCTGCGCTGCGGCATCTTCCACGCCACCGCCGTTGGCGCCATGGGCGGCGTCCGTCACCGGACCCTCGGGAAGACGCGGCGGTTCGGCGCGCAGCGAAGGCTGCGGCGGCGCCTGCCGGGGCGGTTCGACGGGTGTCGGCTTGGCGGCCATTTGGCTCATGCGGCTCATACGCGTATCGAAAAAGGTCGGCATGACTCGCTTGACATCGTGAGCCTCAGGTTCCGCGACGTCCTCGGGCTGCTCCTGCCTGGCGGCCTTGAGGGCCCTCGGCGGCGGCTCGATCATGCGTCCGTGGGCAGGTTCGAACGGAATGACCGTCCGCGATCCTCGACCCCAATCGCTCTGCTGTGCATGCTGCGCGTTCGAGCCCAGCGCTTCACTCAACCGCCCGAGCAAATTGGGCCGCTCGGGCGCTGCTTGCGAAGCCGCCTTGAAGATCGCCGGCAGCTCGAATTCCAATGCCTCATCCGCGATATTTCCACGACCCCTTAATGTCGCCACACGTGCCTCCCGCCTGTCCATGTCATATTCCGGCGCTCGATCGGCAATGCTCGTGCGGATCGATGCAAGAATATCTTCGACGTCGTGTTTTGCTCCGTTCATCATCGTCATGACGCTTCCTCTCTGCGTACGAGAACCCAATTCGCAGAACCGCGTCGGCACCCCGTTGCCCTTCCGGTTCGTCGATTCTGGAGAGCGATCGCTGCACGACAAAAACGCAGCACTACCCCCCAGTGACGTCGCGCGAGTGGATGGCATCACCCGAAGGTCTTCTCCACGCGCGCCTGACACAAGTTGCTAAGGCCCAGTCGAGGCAGCCGTGTGGCAAAAGTCACGAGCAAGAAAAAATTGCTGCAGATACATAAAAAGCGGGGAAGCCCCGCTTTCTTACAACTTCACCATGGAAGTCAGGTCACTAGTCGCGTCCGCTCTTATGGTCTGGCAACAAGCGTTCGGACATTTCGCGACGCAGAGCGCGCTCGACGATCTTCGGCATATTTTCAGCGAGCCAGGTCTTGAGAAGCGGCCGCAAAAGGTCTGCGACGGCGTCTTCAATCGTCCGGTCGAGATTGCTGACCGCATTCGCGGCCGTATCCAACTGTGGAGGCGCTGGCGGCTGAGCTGGCGCGTGCTGAAGCATCGAATCGCGCCGCTCCTCACGAGACTCTGCCGGAATTTCTGCGTCGCGCGTGTAGTACTGGCGGGGATAAGGGTCCGCAGAATGGAGCTCCGAACGCGCGCGAGGATCATCGGAAGGAGCAGGTTTGAATGCGTTCGACAAAGGCTCCAGCCGCCGATGCGGACCGAGCGTCGCCGAAACGCTTGGAACGGCAAACGGAGCCGCGGGACGCGCAGAAGAAGGCGAGGCCGCCGGTTTGGGCTCGTAGCTTTTCGGCGGCGAAAAGGCGTAGCGTCCGGGCTCCGATGGCATCGAAGTCCCATTAATTCTGGAAGTCTCGCGGCCCGAATACGGCGATGGCTCAGCCCGCGACGGCTCCCTTGGTCGTGTTGGAACAGCATCGGAGGCGGGTTCGATAGAAATCTTCGGATCCACTGCTCGTTCCGCAGACGGACGCAGCAAAAAAGGCGAAGGTCCCAGATCGAACGCAAAGGGATCGCTGCTATCCTGGCTTTCGATCGCCGGAGCAGGATCTTTTGCAGCCGGAGTCGATACCGGAGACGCCGGCTCGGCCGCCGACTTGGAAGCCAATGCAGCCTGCTTTTGCGGCAAGTCTGCTAGGGCTTCGCTGGCGTTGCTGTCGCGAACTTCGCCTTTCGCGTCTAACTCGCTTGCCTGCGAATGGCTCTCGCCATCGCGCAGCACTTTGAGATCTTCGCTCGAATGCTCGTCGATCTGCGCATCGACAATAGCCGCCTCGGACGCAGCCTTAGGATGCTTTTCCTTTTCGGGCTCGACAGCACCTAAGCTTTTCAGATTCGCCTGCTCAACCTCCACGACAGTCGCCGTTTCGATTTCAAGTTGATTGTGCTGCTTTGGCTCAACCTTTGGCGACGGCTTCTCTGCTTCGAGAGCGACGGCCGGTGCTGGCTCAGAGTCGACCTTGTCGCTATTCGCCAGTGGTTCGGCTTTCGCAGTCGGCTCATGCGCGGGCTGAGGATCGTGCGGCGTAACAGGAGTGAAATAGCGCTGATTATCCGACTCCTCCTGTGGAGCCGAGGAGCGCATGAAGGCTTCGCGCGACATGAACCCGCGCTGCGCCGAAGACGCTGACTTTATCCCGTTGTTTCGAGGAGGCGCTGGCGGCACAACTCTTGAGCCCGACGCATCCTCCGCAATAATCTTGCGGATCGAAGCAAGGATCTCCTCCATGCTCGGTTCGACGTTGGGCTCAAATCTCGACATACTCGTACCTTCTCGCGTCAGCGACGCCCGTTCTCAGGGTCCCAGAGATCTTGCGGGCGGCGGCGACCGGCGCACCCGCCTGATCGAATAACCCGCCATAGCAAATATGGTGACAGGTTGCACAATAAGCAGCAACGATCCGGGCACCAGTTATCCCCCGAGCGCGGCACTCTCATGGCAAGCGGGGGAAATACTATTGCCCCCGCCGTGTGTCAAAACGAGTCGAAAGCGAGGGGACGGCGAAAGCGAACGCGAACGCCAACCTCTATTTCATAGGAGCATTTTTGAGATCGATGTGCTCGCGACGCCCATCGTCATGGGTGATGTCGATGCCGAACCACTTATTGCGCACATCCTGATAGTGCACCTCGGGATGGTAGACCTGGGTCGCCGCGCCGACTTCCGAGACGCTCAAACGGCCGATCGCCGATATGAGGGTATAGGACGCGACAAGGATATTCCGCTTCGTGGTTTCCAGGTTGACCTGTGACTGCAGCAATTCCTGCTGCGCGTTCAATACGTCGAGCAAGGTCCGCTGGCCAACCCGCTCTTCTTCCTTCACACCTTCGAGCGCCGTCGTGTTGGCCGTGATCGAAGCACGATCAGATTCGGACTGCGCCTTATAGCCCTGAAGTTGAGACCAGGCTTGAACGACCTGCGATTGCGTCAGCGAGCGCGCTTCTTCGATTTGCTGCAACAACGAGATGTGCGTGTGCTTCGCCTGCCGGATCTCCGCATAGACCTCGCCGCCTTGCGGATAGATCGGCACATTCACGCGGCCAACCACCGATGCCGAGCTGCCGCGATCAATCTGATCCGACGGATCATAGCTCTCCGTCCAATTGCCTTCCAACTGCGCCTGCGGAAGCAATTGACCGCGAATTTGATCGACAGTGAAGCGTGCCGCCTGCTCCGAGTAGAGTGCCTGAACGACCTGCGGATTTTCTTTGATCCCGATTGCAATCGCTTCGTCGACGGAGCGCGGGACAAGCCTGATGTTCGGATTAGGCTCGACCAGACGCGCAGGAGGATGCCCTACGACCTGTTCGAAAATCGCACGACTCGACTTCAAATTTGCCCGAGCAAGATCGAGATCCGACTGCGCAAGCGCCCGGCGAGCCTGCGCCTGAGCCACGTCGGTCTTCGTCACTTCGCCCACATTGAAGCGATCCTGTGTGGCTTTAAGCTCGGCGTCGAGGAACTTCAAGTTGTTCTCGTTGAGCTTCACGATGGCCTGATCGCGGACGACATCGCCATACGCCGTCACCGCATCGAGCAAGACCTGCTGTTCAGTCGAACGCAATGTCTCGCGTCCGGCGCGATCTGTCGCTTCGGCAGCATTCACTGCATTCGTAACCTGAAAACCGGTAAAGAGCGGCTGCACCGCATCGATGGCGTAGCCGCGAGGCGATGTTACGCTGTGATCGTTGCCGAAAGCGGGCTTGCCTTTGGTCCAGCTACCTTCGCGGCCGACGTTGGCCGAAGCGTTGATATCTGGCCGATACCCCGACTTCGCGCGTGCGATGTCTTCGTCGCGGGCTCGTTGGCGCGCGCGCTCAGCATCGAGTGTCGGACTGTATTGATAGGTCGCGGCAAGCGCGTCGAGTAACGTCTCGGCGAAACTTGGCGCCGGGTGCGCCAAGATGCCAGCAATCGCAAGAAAAGCAGCAAGCGCACATTGCGACGCTATCGCCGCACGCCCGCGTGACGGTTGAAATACCGCTATCTTTGCCAATGCTATGAACCCGTTTTGCCGCCCGGACCCCGAACTACGGGCGGAACCCCCAAACTTCCGACGTGTCTCTATCCGATTCGGACGAAAACGCCCCTACCGACTCAAACCCCCGAACGCGAAGCTACTGGATAACTTAGGGCGAAACGCCTATCCGTCGAGCACCGCCCCCAATTTGCTCCCCCAGCGTGGCAGCAATCACACTCTTTTGCTCCGAAGTAGGTCATCGACAGGTGTGATTATACAAGGGCTTGAGTTGCTTCTCCAAGAACGGCGTCCAAGAATACGAACACGCAGACACCCCTCAGCCAGAGCAACGGCTGCTCAACCTTCCGTTTAGAAAACGAAAGCTGGCTTGGCGGCCTCGAAACCTTGCAGCAAAGGACTGGCGGCTTGAAATGCGTCGCGGCGCGCAAGTAATCCCGCTCGTTTGTGGAGCAGAAATGCGTGGCCTAGGCCGCGCTCGACCTCGATTGCGACGAGTCGGCCCCCCTCTCCCAGCTGCGCCGTGATCGTCTCCGGCACGGCTTCAACCCCGCCCTCAATGACGATGACATCGTAAGGCGCCTTCGCTTTCCATCCGGCTGCGAGTTCGCCATTCACCACCGTCACGTTGGCAGTGCCGATTGCGGAGAAGATCTCGGAAACGTTGGCTGCTGCCTGTCCATCCGGCAGCAATGCAACGGCCGTCGCCGCCATCTCAGCAACGATCGCGGCGGCGTATCCGCAACCGCCGATCACCAGGACGTTGTTTTTCGCATCGATCTCGGCGAGCTGCAGAAGTCTGGCAAACGTCGAAGGCGCCAGCACGACACGACCCGGCCCGAGGTTCAGAGTTTCATCGCTATAGGCAAATGCCGTCAGCCGTGCGGGAAGAAACCGTTCGCGCGGTATCTTCGCCATCGCCGCAGTTATGCGCCGGTCCGTCACGTCACTAGGACGCACTTGGCTTTCAACCATATTTTTTCGCTGCAAAGCGGCGTCCGCCATCGCTCGTCCTCGCACTTCAGTCGATGCTCGCGCCGCCGAAGCCTGCCGCCGCAGCCCGCGATTCCGACCCTCCTATACGCGAGCGGCGCCTCCGGCGCGACAGGAAACCCGTCGCACGGCGCGTCTGGCAAGCCGCCACTGCAAACCGACCGCGCGAAGGCGATCGTAACGGCTTGTAAGGTGTTGCCGCTCTATGTTAGACGGCCGTCGCATCAGCAAGACGTTCCGCTGTCGACATAAAAGATGCTAACGGGCAATCCGCTAGCGACGCGTTGAGGCCACGTGGCGGAGTGGTGACGCAGCGGACTGCAAATCCGCGTACCCCGGTTCAATTCCGGGCGTGGCCTCCAATAGTTCTCCCATTAAGTGCTGGCATTGACCCAACGTGCTTTTTTAGGCCGTCGCAGCATGCTCTTAGTCGTGGATCGGATCGGCCGAGACCGGGCGTCGCAGTTGCGGCTTCCGCCTTGAAGTGCAAAGACTTTGCGCGTCGAGACCCTCGCACGAAGAAAATAGTCAAAGGGCCTCGCCAGCGCCGATGTGTTCTGCTATGCGGAGCGCTCTCCGGCAGTATTGCACGGTATTCCGCGGTAGCTCAGTGGTAGAGCGTCCGACTGTTAATCGGATGGTCGTAGGTTCGAATCCTACCCGCGGAGCCATTTACCCCGACCAACCTATGTCCCTTGCGTTCCGCCGCCTCATCCGAGCGGCTTGAACGATAAATTCATCGCCCCATAGCGGTTGTTGGGAAAGTTTGGACGGCGATTTGGTTACGCGGCATCTCAGGCGCTGCCGGCGCCAGAACTCATGAGCTGGGCCGAACTGTCACAATCAAAGGAAGGAATGTCATAAAAACGCAAAAAAGCGTTGTTCCTGCTCCTGCACGCGCCATCTTGAGTTTCCAGCAACCGCATTTTGATAGTCAAGTGACGGGGGGGCGGGCCTTGCCAAGAGGCTCCCGACGCATTCCCTGGGACCCGGAGATAAAAAGCCTCCTTGTTATCGCAGGCCTCTCGGGCTCGGGAAAATCGACATTCATCCGGCAGCTGAAACGGAGGCGGCTGCCGGAAGATATTCTGTGCCGACTACCCCCTGACGTTCATACTTGGCGCCACGTTTGGGGAAAGCGCCGTTTCTATTATCGGCTGCTCCGGCGCGGGCCCAAGCCAAACGGCCAGATTTTTCATTTCGATATGAAGACCTCGACAGCGTATCGGAAGTCCTTTGCGGAGACGCCAGCCTCGCTCGTCCCCAGCCTGCATCGTGAAGAAAAAAATCTGCATACCCTTCTCGACGCCGCAGAAGACGTGCGCTTCGTCGTCATTAAAGCTCCCAAAGAGCAGCTCATTCGCCAGCTTGAAGGACGCGCTGCGGTAACGCATTTGCCTGCCCCTTTACGGCCGCTCGCTAGCCGCGCCGGCCCGCTGATGCTCGAATTGGAGCGGCTGCTCCCGGCACGCGTAAAAAACGCGGCGAGCCATTTCGGCCGCCGCTGGGCGCAACGGGCCGACGTTCGCGAAAAGAACTTTCGCAACTGCTTGCGCTACGGACGGGACACCGAAATCAAGGCCGTTCACGCCCAGTGGGAAAATACGGTCATGCGCCGGGCGAACAGCAAACTCGCGGCGCCGACGACGTACGTCGAACCAGCCCCGAATGGATTGGGGCAACGAAAATTCCGGCTTGCTGAAACAGACTTCAGCCAATCACAAGGTCCAGCCGGGCAGACATTTGGACGGCTGCAAAGATTGGCCCACGTTTTTGACAGCGCGATGTGCATACCAGGGACAAAAATGACGGTCGGCTTCGATGCACTACTCGGCATCGTTCCCGTCGTCGGCGACGTGCTCGGGGGATCGGTCGGCGCCTACATCATTTGGAAATCCAGGCGCCTCGGCGCGCCCCGCCAGCTCGTACTCCGCATGCTGCTCAATTCGGCCCTCGACACGCTCGTCGGATGCATCCCGATCGCCGGTGATATTTTCGACGCTTCTTATAAGTCCAATATTCGTAACGTCACGCTTCTCCGGCGTCATTTGGCGGGTCATAGTCTTTTTCGCCACGCGCCTTCGCCGTATGCACGAGCGGCAGCGGCCGCTGGCAACCGCCTCGGACACCCCACGGCATTTTATCGAACTGAATGAGAATTGGTCGGAGCGAGAGGATTCGAACCTCCGACCCCTTGCTCCCGAAGCAAGTGCGCTACCAGGCTGCGCTACGCTCCGCCCGACCGAACAGCCTGAATTTAGGCTTTTCTTCCGCACGCTCAAGACGTATCGAGCGGCGAGGAGACCGGCGTTATAGCCACCTGTTCACGGTACCGCAAGCACGGTTTAAGTTGCCCTGCCGACCGATACGATAAGCCAATTAGGGCCGTGCCGAAAGCCATGGATACTGGCTTGTAGAGGCCGCCCAGCAGGGATGTGCGCGCATTGCCACGCGCCATTGCGGCCTCGGTGTCGACTGATTATGGTGCGCGTCCGCCGGTGCTGCGGCACCGGTTTCCCCGAGCGGCATTGGGATGTAGCCAAGTGGTAAGGCAGCGGATTTTGATTCCGCCATTCCCAGGTTCGAATCCTGGCATCCCAGCCACCACTGATACATGCGTCGAGCAATATTCGACCGGCGCCGGTGCATCCGGTCCCCGCCATAAATTGATTGCGCCGGAACCTGCCATGCTACGAGGGCGCCCTCCCCGACGATGCACAACCCCTTTAGCGCTCTATCTAGCCCTCGGGCCACAAGTTGACTAAGCCATACGCTTCTGGGCGAGAGTCATCGCAAGCCGGCCGGACTAGTCCTGTTTTCATCCGGTCGCGCAAGCACTCAGGCCTTAACCGCTTATGACAACAAGCCGCAAATTACGGGGCAACGATGAACGTTCAACGAACTGACTTACGCGAGCCGGCCGTACACGTCGTACTCATCGATAGCCGCGGAACCATAACCGGCGTACAGACGCACAGTGGTCCTTCGAATCGTCGTAACGCCGTCGGCTACGCGGCTGGCGACTCCTATTTCGACCATTGCGCCGATGAAGCGAACCGCGCTGACATCCAGGCACTGCTCAAGCGTAAGCGCACGCTGATCTCATTCGTGACGTCCTCCCCATCCTCCAGAGTAAAACATTGGCTCGCTGTCCTCGGCATTCCCGTCAGCCCCGATGCCGGCACCGGTGCCGTTTTGATGCATGTCGACATCACGCCTTGGGTCACCGAAGGCAAGCAAAACACCGACGCCCCCATTACGCTCAACCCAGAGCTGCTTCAGGATACGGTCTCGACACTCGTTGGCCATTTCGCGGAACCGCAGCGGAATTACCAACCACAGCCGGACATAGAAAGTCTCAGCCCAAGGCAGTACGAAGTTCTGCTGCTGGTCGGTGCGGGCAAGAGTAATCTCGAGATCTCCGAAGAACTTGAGTGCTCGCTGAATACTGTGAAGCGGCACGTGACGGCCGTTCTACAGAAATTGCATTTGCCGAACCGCACGCGAGCCGCAATGCTTGTAAACCAGTTGAATCTGCGGCCGACCAATCATCGCCGCTGAAGTCGCCTCCCGCGCGCGGTGTTTTTTACATCGGCACCATCATCTTGCTCCGCGCCGCAACCGGTCGACGGTCTCGAACCTCTGGCTCCAGCCGCCGACGCAAAATTAGCTCGGCAATATCCGGCGTACGCGGTTCCCGTAAAACGTGGAGCACAGTCCGCGCTAGTGTCCCATCGTCCGACACCGCCCCGTCGAATGGCGAGACGACCGACATGCGCAGCTTCGGCGCCGGCCCGCCGCCGGATTTGCCCGTCGCAAG
This sequence comes from Hyphomicrobium sp., assembly GCF_035548195.1. GTDB lineage: Bacteria > Pseudomonadota > Alphaproteobacteria > Rhizobiales > Hyphomicrobiaceae > Hyphomicrobium_B. The sequence goes on along the minus strand of NZ_DASZTY010000017.1, from coordinate 291,452 downwards.
CCTTGCGCCGAGAAATGCCGTCGCAACGGGAATGGCGTACCGGCCAGCCACGGGTGCGATGTTGATCACATGCAGATCTCCGGCCGAATATCGGAGCGCCGCGTCAAGACAATGCAGCAGACGACGTGCACCAAGACCGAGCGCCTTTTCCGAAAGCGTTGCGCGAGGAGCGACCTTCATTGTTTCAAGCACGATCGCATCGACGTGCCCGAACTGCCCCATTGCGATCTTGAAGAATTCGTCGACCGACTTTGGCCGTTCAAGATCCACCTGCACCGCGTAGAATGCATCAGAGCGCGGCAGACGTGTTTCCAGCGACCTGAGTTGCGCCGCTGTGCCAGCGCCAAGGAGCAGGTCACCGTCATCCTCCGCTACCAAGCGGGCGACAGCCAATCCTGTGGCCGACGCGGCCAACGGAATTGCCACGACTTTACCTTTGAGAGACCGGATCATTCCCGCTCCGTTTGCCAATGGCGGCCAAACCCCAACTTCGACAGCGATGACCTAACCCGTTGAACGAAAACCCAAAACGATTTGGAACCGGCGAGTTTAGGCCACTGCATAGGCTTACATACCTACACCGTCGATTACACCACGGAATAGACTACACATAAATTACTACTACCTTGAATTGCAATCGTCAACGTCAGTTTCATCTCTGTCCACGGAGTGCTTTGATAAAAGCCTCTGCTTCGCGACTGGTCTCGATACCGGACGCATCTGCTCGTCACCGCGACGTCTCAACACGAGCCGCATCCGAAATGCTGTAATCATCATTGGAACAATCCTTCCGGCTATTTTGACCACGCGATGTACGTGTCGTAAGCGCGGGCAAAACCTCGGCCGGAAAAGTTGAAGCGCAAGGCGCTATGCGAGACGCTATGAGCAACGACGGATATATTCGTTGCCGACTTAAGCTCTCCGAGTGATCGTGCGCTCAAATCGAATGGCGCGAAACAACCGATCCGATGACACGCGGCATAAGGAACCTTGAACGCCTCTCGATCCTCGACCCCGACGACCACACCGTCCTTGAGCGCGAGACCTACCGGCATGCGCAGCGAACCTTTGAGTTTCCCCGTGCCGTCCCTTCCGATAAAAAAAACACTGACGGGCTGCTCGAGCTTTGACTCAGCAATGTTTGCGACAAGGCGCAGGATTTCCGTCCGTTGGCTACCGGCGCGCACGCCACCACCCAATCGCCGACCACCTTCCGGGTCTCTTTGATCGCCGTCGCTGGCAAGGAAAAAACGGGCGCGCGAATACCGCCAGCCGACAAGAACGTGAGTGCACCAACCATCACACCACTTAACCTGATCCCGTACCTCATTTGCCCTCCTAAGCCGCTCCAAAAATTTCATACGCATCAAGCGGCGCAAGCCGGAGCGCACGCGTACCCTTGCTCCGGCTTGCGGTTCCTCACCAATCTACGCGAACGCCAAAGCTGCCCCCGAAACCGAGATAATCGTCCTTGCCGAATTGCAGATTGCCTTTCACGAAGCCGCTAAGACCGTCACCGGCAAGGCTGTAGACATCGACACCCCCACTCAGCTCTCCGATCGCGCCGCTCACGTTATCGGTTGCGCCAAGGGTATAGCCGTTGCTTGCAAGTTGCGCCGTATTGTCTCCGAGAAACTCGTACCAGGCACTCATGCCGAGAAACGGCTCATATTTGGCTTGCTGATCCTGAAGCGACATTCCAACGCGAAGGCCGAGCCGGCCGCGCAGACTGTCCCCATTGGAAAAGCCGACCGACGAACCATAGATACCGAGGCTGTCAATATTGCTATCGACGTAAGCCAGTGTCGCCCCGGGCTCGATGAAATAGCGCCCACGGTCCATGCGATATCCCGTATCGAGGACACCGCCGATGGACGTCACGCCGGCGCTGTCCTTCACTCCATGCGAGCCGCTGTACTCGACATTGCCAATGTTCGCCAACAACTTGGCATCAAGGAACCATGGACCTTTCAGATAGGTGACATAACCGCCGACGGCGCCGCCTTCGAAATCGACACCCGTTGCTGAGTTATCGAAATCGACGACCGATCGGAGATAGCCTCCCATGACGCCGGCCAGCCAGATGCTCTGTCCGTCATCGGCACGACGCACGACATCGTAGCCGGCGAGAACGCCACCGCCGCTTTGATCGTAGCCCGTCTTGTAAGTCTGGGCCGTGTTGAAGAGTGAGAATGACTGCTTCGGCGTGCGCGATTCCGTTACGCCTAGTCCTTTCACCCATCCGCCCGCTCTGGCGGCCGGAGGACACGTCGAGCTCGGCCCCTTAAGCCCCTCGGAAACACAGGGATGTTCGAGTGACGCCCGGAGATCGGCCGTTCTGTCGAGCCACACGCCGGACGCGTCGTGCCACATCGATTGTGCCGCCGAGATCAAGCTTGGCAACTCGAAAAACGTACGATTAGGCGCGCTGGCAAGCACCCAGTCGTTCGGATTCTTGAGATAAAGATTGTAATCAAACAGGCCAGTGTCGATGGGCCCGTTCCGGAGGAAGAAATTGTTCGCAGACGACGAGCCCGCCGCCTTCACGACCTCAATTCCGACGGGGTTGTAGCTTCCAAAGCCCGGATTGACATTATTGACGTCAATGGCCGTTTTGCCCGTGACGTCTCCATCGATGAGCAGGCGATCGGAACTCGAATTGGTCGGAGAACCGAGATAGCTATCGACCTTGAGATAACTATGCCCTGCCGCGCCATTGAACGTCAGCGTCGCACCGCTGGTCGGGCTTAAGGTCGTAACATCGCCGGTGAAGCCATCCTGCAGATCGATCGTTCCGGTTCTGAACGAGCTGCCGTTGTTGAAAGCTTCAACGCCTGCAAGCTCCGTTACGTCGTTATTCTCGGGACGACCGGGATCGGTCGTAAAAACCGTACCCGAATTATTGTAAGCGTCGGAAAATCCGCCACCGAGATTACTCGTGCCGGTAAATGTCCAGCTATGATTGCTGGTATTATTGAAGACGTTTCCTTCTTGCGTATTGCCCGCATCGGAAAGGTCGATACGGCCGAGCATGGTGCCGTCGTTGTTGATCGTGACCGGGCCGCCATGCGCCTTTACGATCATGTCTGTCGGCGAATAGTCATGGCCGACGATCTTTCCGCTCCGATAATTGTTGATCGTCGCACCGCCCTCGGTCGAAATCTTGATCGTCGGATGATCGGTGCCTGATCCTCGGATCAATCCAGCCGAATTAATTTCCGCAGACTGCGCATCGATCTCAATGGCGCTGTCCGCCCCCTCGATGCGCCCGAGCCGACCATTGTTGACTGTCACATCCCCTTCCGCGGAAACGTCGACGCCATCGCCTCTCCGGCCCCGAATAGAACCACTGCCGTTATCGATCCGAACATTCCCGTCGACGTCGTCGGAGTGAACGCCATCGTTGCGGCCGCTGATCGAGCCGCCTCTCCTGTTGTCTATGCGGAGATTATCGTCGACATCATCGATATCGATGCCATTGCCACCGTCGCCGCGAATTTTGCCCCCAAAACTATTGGCGATCGCCACGCTGCCGTCGACGTCGTGGACCTTAAGCCCGTGATCGTCACCCGCGATACTGCCGCCGAAGCGATTGTCAATTCGAACGTCGTCATCGACATCGCGCACGTCGATGCCATCGTCATGTCGCCCCTCGATACTGCCGCCAAAGCTGTTGTCGATCCGAACGCCGTCATCGGCGTGCGTGACATGAACTCCATCCCCGCCGCCGGAGATCTTGCCGCCCCGGCTGTTATCGATGGCAACGAAACCGTCGGTATCGTCGATGCGAACACCATCAGCACGCCAGCCAGCTATAGTCCCGCCGAACGCGTTATCGATGCGGACGTCGTCGCCGCTATCGCTGACTTCAACACCGGCATCGCGCCCAGCAATCGTTCCACCAAACCGATTGAAAATATCAACGTCGTCCCGAACGTCATCGATATCGATGCCGTCGTCGGCATATCCGACGATCGAGCCGCCAATACTGTTGTTCACCGTCACATGATCGCGAACACCATCCACATGTACGCCGTCGTCACGGCCGTGAATCTGCCCACCGAAACTGTTACTGATCCTGACGTCGTCTCCAACATCCTCGATTTTAACGCCGTCGCCGCGACGCGCCGATATATGACCGCCGAAGTCATTGCTGACGGTTACATCGCCACGCACATGATCGGCATCAATGCCATCATCGCGCCCGCCGATACGCCCGCCAAAGCGGTTTGAGACATCCACATCGCCGCGCACATCGCGAATATGGACCCCATCGTCACGCTCTCCCGAAATGCTGCCGCCAAAGCCGTTGTCGATCCGAACGTTATCGCGAACGTCGTGAACGTTGACACCATTTTCACGACCGCTGACGCTGCCGCCAAAAGAGTTCGCGATCGTTACGTCATCACCGGCATTGTGAATATCGATGCCGTCGTCCCCATGCCCGATGATCTTGCCGCCAAATCGGTTATCAACCGAGACATCATCCTCGACGCGGCTGATATGAACGCCGTCATCGGATCCGGAAATTCTGGCCGCATTCCATCCGGACGCGCCAAATCTATTTTGCACTGAGACAGCGCCATCGACGTTGTGGACATGGACACCATCACCATCGTGACCGACGATACGTCCATGATCGTTGTCGATGTTGGCTTCGTCGACGTTATGCACGAACACACCGTCCGTCGCCCCTTCAATGGTGTGCCTGCTGCGGTTGGTAATCTCGACATCAGTTCCGTCCGCGACCTCCACACCAGACTCGGAGTGCCCCTCGATGTGACCGTCATTGCTGATCGACACCGCCCCATCGGCTTCAACATGGATACCCTGCGACGCGCCGACGATATCGCCTCGCCGACTGTTGTCTATGTGCACGTCGCCCGCCCCGAACACGGTAATTCCCTGACCGTTGACGCCAGCGTCGCCTCTCCCTGTGATCGAACCATGATTTTCGATCGTCACGCCTTCGGCGGCTATCCGCGTTCCATTGCCGACGTTAATGCCCTCGCCGCCGGTCGACGGTTGGCCGTTGCCGCCAGCTATCTCGCCGTAGTTTTTCAAGAGCAGGCTCTGCGCGCCCGTTACCATGATCGAGTCGTCACCGTCCTCGCCTCCGATGGTCCCATGGCGATGAACGGTAACATCGAAAACCGTACCGGAATGGCCTTCTAAGCGGAGCGCGTCGCCCTGAGCATCGTTGGTGACGATGCTGCCATCGATATCGATCGTGTACGTCTTGCTGGCGCCCACCGCACTGCTAAGCACCGAAAGACCATTGCGAAACGAGCTGCCGTGGACTCCGGGATCGACGGTGATAGAGGAACCGCGCGTCATGTTGATCGTGCCGCCAAAGCCACCTCCGTCGATCTTGAGACCCGCGTGGTCGCTGGTGTTGTCTCGGGTGATCTCAGCAGGATCGTTTGGCGTCGTCGTGCCGATATTGACGGTGAAATCCGACGCTGCGGTAAAGGCATCTGGATTATTCGCCTGGCCTACGCAGGTCAGTTCAACTCCGGCGACCGTAGAGATGCAGCCCCCAATCGCGCCCGCGGCTGAATTTCCACCGATAATCAGCCCCAGAGCCAACGCGGAAATGAAGCAGGCAGGCGGCGCAAACGACCTTTGCCTGCCGTATGTCTTGCGTGTGGCGTACTGAATGGAAAAGTGTGATTTGAAGACAAAACAATCGTGGGTCGAAGCGCGTCTGCGGCCCATGCGTAGTTCCCCCGTTTGGACGCGGCACACACAAGGTCACGATCGGAAAAGCGGCATGCTCTCCGTTGAAAGCCGGCGGCATACGCCCCGGCGAATCGTGATTTGTAGTCTCTAGGTACTATATAAGTAGTACGTCAAAAAGACTCCGCGCGACCGTTTTGTCGCTTTCGCGCACAAGAGAGCATGGCACCAGAGGATAAAAGTCAGCAGTGGGGCTTATGCATCACACTTTAGAACTAGAAACCGCTTCGCTTCAGAATGCGCGGACAAGCCAAAGCAGCCTATTTCATCCGGCGACAAACGAACCGCATGACATGAAGAAAACAAGAGCCCGGCGTGGTGGCTGATTGTGCAGAGAGGCGCTCAGATTCGCCGCGCCACAGATCTAAGGGCAGTTCAGCAAGCGGACCGCATCCGTTACGGCCTCATGAAATGCCCGAGGGAGTACCGGCCTCCCCGCGGCCAAACCAACGTCTACCGCAGCCGTTACTATCGATTTATCCGCAACAACCTCGCACAACATCTCGACGGAAATCTCTCGCCCCTGTAAGCAGGATTTTATCATTTGCGAACGAAGCGCTTCGAGATCCCGTATAAAAGCCAAGAATTCAGATCCTTCAGCTTTTGCATCGGGAGAAGCCGCTTCTATTAAAGTGACATTGTTGCGAACGGTCGGCCGCCGCGGCACATACTTTATTCGCCCAGCCTCCGTATTTTCTACATTTTTGGAATATTGAGGCAATCGCGAAACAGATTTCTCAGCCGCCGAAACCGCCGCCAGCTTGATCGTAATGTCCGAACACAGACTCGCAATGCGCGCCAAATAGGTTGCTGCCACAGCGGCCCTCCGGAAAATAGAGGCGAGATGACGATCCAGGACGCACGAACAAAATCTTCGCGACGCCGATCAAGGCATTACGGTTCGAAGCATTCTACATTTGCCTGAGCGGCTGCTGAAAATCATAACGAGCTATCTCTTCCGAGCCCTGTCGAAAGTCGCGCTCTTCGGCAAGCTTGACCGTGTGGCGATTAACAACCTGGGAGATTTCCTGAACCGTCCGCTTCCGTGCCGCCCCCGTCACCGCGAGAACGGTCAGAATATCTTGGATCAGTTGCTCCTCTAAAGCGGCGTCCTGCCGGTAGGCTTCCAGTACGGCCTCAAGCTCCGATCGCATCTGCCATATCTCCACGAATCGCAAAGTATTAACACAAAATTACTAGTTCACGGCCGGAGCGCAAGGTGTCTCGCTGGCAAACCTTGGAGGACGGGTGAAATATCGCCATTTAACCCATAACTAGTACTTTATTGCTATATAGAATAGTGACCAGCGCGACCGGAGTTTGTTTTCATGAAAAGACTGCTCGTTCCGGGACAATTCCTTCGCAGAAAGGACGTGCGCCGCCGCATCGACTGTCCGGCCGCCGTCGAATGCCGCGGCATCTCACGCACGGCCAAAGTTGTAGATTTCTCGATGACAGGCTTACGCCTCGACGGGCTGACCGGCCTTGTAACAGGAGATCGCATCACGATCTTATTCACACCGGATCTGTCGATCGACGGAAGCATTGCGTGGCTGGTTTGGCACAAAGCCGGCGTCCGGTTCGTCGATCCTCTGACAGAAACGGATCCTGTCTGCGCATACCTTTTGCGCGAAGCAGCTCTGTTCGAGCACGCGCGTGTCCGTGTCATTGCCGCCTTGGCGCAACAGGAGGCCATTAAAGCTGCTGGAACGGACTCCGCCTAAAATCACGTCCGGCGGGCCATCGCCGCAGTTTGAAACTCACGGTCTTTTTGATAGGTCTCCCGGGCGCTCGGCGTATGCAAGCCGAGAACCTATGGAAGGCTTGCAGCTTGGAAGCGCTCAAATTTAAAACGGACATGTCGTTCGTCTATGGCGAACCCTCTCCCATGGGACCGGGAATCGTTCGGGTCGTTGCACGAAATCCAAGTCCGCTGACGTTCAAAGGCACGAACACCTACCTCGTCGGTTCAATGTCGCTCGCCGTAGTCGATCCCGGCCCTGACGACACCCTGCACCGCGAAGCAATTTTGAAAGCCGCCGGCGGCCGCCCGATTACACACATTGTCTCAACCCACGCTCATCGCGACCACGTCGATGGCATCGCCAAGCTCAAAAGCGAAACGGGCGCTACCGTTGCCGCCTACCCGCGCGATCCGGAAGCGGGGCGGATGGCGCTCAAAAATACGCCCCAGGGCAAGCTTTTCGTCGATTATGATTTCCAGCCGGATATCGCTCTGAGCGGCGGCGATATCCTCCGGGGTGCCGACTGGGCCCTGACCGCGATCCATACGCCGGGCCACGCGCCAGATCACCTCTGCTTCGCCCTTCAAGATCGACCGGTCGTCTTTTCCGGCGATCACGTAATGGCATGGAATACGACGGTCGTCGCGCCGCCTGAAGGACGGATGTCGGATTACATCGCGTCCCTCGAAATTTTACTCGACCGGCAAGACGACGTTTTTCTTCCGGGTCACGGCGGCCGCATCATCGATCCGCAACGCACGGTGAAAGCCTACCTGCTTCACCGCCGCTGGCGCGAGCAATCGGTGCTCGCAGCGCTATCCGCAGGCGCGAACACTATTCGTCGAATTGTGCCCGAGATTTACCAGGGCCTCGCGCCGCAGATGATCCCCGCGGCGACGCTTTCCGTCCAGGCCCACGTTGAATACCTGATCGAGAAAGGGCTTGTCGCTTCCGATCAGCCTTTGACGCCGGATGGCGCCCTTTCCGCGCTCTAAGCTTGGCCTTAGCGGCGTCCTTATCGGGATCGGGAACAGACGCTTCGAAGCGCCCGACAATCTCTTTGAGTACTGCGCGAACGCGTTCGGCGTTGCGGCCAAAATCGATCGTGCCGTAACGTGAAGCCGAACGTATATCGATCCGCGCCGATTGATCCTCATCGAGCACACGGATCACGACGTCATCGACCATTCCGAGAATGAGCGAGTGATCCGAAAACTCGATGAACCCTGGCGTGTTCTCTTCCGGCTCGGGCGGCAATTCGAGCGTCGGCTTGTATTTCATCTTTGCCAGAGCCTGCAGCACGAGTTCGTATGAATCGTCCGCAGGGCGCGGCAGCACCAGGCTCTTGAGGTCGGGATAGCTGGCACGCTGCAGCCGGGCAAATTTCTCGCCGGGATAATCGACCGAATTCGCGCCAGCAGCACGCTCGTCTTTCGCTTCGGTGAAATCGGGCGGATCGGCAAGATCGGTCGAGACGTCATTAATCTTCGGCCACTTGAAACTGTACACCCACGCCCCTGCCGGCACGGCGAGAAGACAAAGAGCAACAACCGCTCCGCACAACACGCGCGCCGCGCCCTGACGGCCCGTGAACCACACATCGAGCCCCGCGACCGCCGCCATCGCAAGCGCCAGCGCCGCTCCGGCGATGACCGCTATCGCGAGCGTAATCGCGACAGCCGTCGGCAGCAGCGACAGCCGGTGCAGGACCGCGGTGACGATCGCGGCAAGGGCGGCGAAAAGCGCGATCCGGCTCGTCCATCGCGCAAGAAATGAGGGAGGCTGCCCGCCCGCGTAGTAGATGCGCGTCGACCGGCGGCGATCGCGCAATCGCTTCGTGGCCCGGCGCTGCCCGATGCTGTTCGTCACCATGTCCGGCGCCACGCTACGCCGCTACGATGGCAAAGGATGCGAAAAATTCTTCCATGCAAAGTCTGTCCGCCATAAGTGGCGCCATTTTGAGATGCCCCGCCGAAACACGCCTTACCTCATGGATAGAGACGCGTCTTGTGCCAGGAATCGTGCGGTGCGTCGCGTCGAAAGACAACCCTGTCGTGCAACCGGAACGGACGGCTCGCCCAGAATTCGATCTCGGTCGGAACCACGCGGAAGCCTGACCAATAAGCCGGCCGGGGAATGTGACCGTCGGAAAACTTTTTCTCAAAGTGCTGGATCTTCGCTTCCAGTACGTCGCGCGACGACAGCGGACGCGATTGCTGAGAGGCCCAGGCACCAATACGGCTCAGCGGCGCGCGCGATGCGAAATAGGCATCGGCCTCTTGGTGCGAGGCGAGCGAAACCGCCCCGCGCACGCGAATTTGCCGCTCCAGGGTCTTCCAGTAAAAAAGCAGCGCCGCCTTCGGATTTGCAAGCAGCTCACGTCCCTTCGCGCTTTCGAAATTCGTGTAGAACACGAATCCGCGCTCCGGACTCGATGCCTCGTCGATCCCTTTGAGCAAGACGGCGCGGACGTTCGGCATTCCAGCATCATCGACCGTCGCCAGCGCCATGGCGTTCGGATCGTTTGGCTCCGATGTTTCAGCTTCGGCCATCCAGGCATGAAACAACGCAAACGGATCATCCGCGCCGCTGAAGTCCGCTAACCCCTCCCCAATCGATGCTTTTGCCGGTTCACTCATGTTGCAGATCCAATAGTTTATTTTAACCCGCTTCCGCGCGCGGAACCGAGACATTCGCCCGCCGGGATTCAGCCCCTTTTAACCATACCGCGCCACACTTGCGTCACCGCCCTATATGGCGGTTCGAGATTTTGTCGTCGCGTAGAAAGTAACGTCATGTCGAATAATGCGTCTCTTTTTCCTCTCGCCGCTGCCGGAGTGACGGCCTTTGCGCTCGTCGCAGCGCTTTTTTTCTCCGTTGATTTCGCCCACGCCGGGCAACAGCCGACAGGGTGCCCCAGCCCGAAAAGCGGAAACGCAGATCTGGCGCTCAAGCTCGACCAGCCCGCATTGAACGAGATCGACGAAATCGCAGCACTTGAGAAAGTCCAACTCGCGCTGACCGAAGTCGCTGACGGTTCAAGCTACATCTGGCATCGCAACCATGGCCGCCTGTCGGGCCTGATCCGGCCGGTCTCATCGTTCAAGGATACGACAGGCGCCGTCTGCCGGCACGCGGTCGTCGTCCTCAGCGACGTGAAAATCACGAAACGCACCGAGATCGTAGCCTGCAGACTTCCGACTGGGATCTGGCAACTCGAAAGCTGATCGCCCGATTATCTTTTTTCCGATCCAGCAAAACAAAGAAAGGCGGCCCGCGGTCGCCTTTCTTTATTGGAAGTCATAGAAGCAAAGAGCATTGAGCGTCATCTCACTCGACCTATCCGCCTGGAACTAGGAATGCTTATGCTCAATCGAACACATCAATGCTCACCCCGATGACAATCGGCCAACAGTTGCCTATAGTGCGCAAATGTGGCGTTGGGGGATGCGTCATGACTGGGGAGATTTCATCTCATATATTTCAGCGGTCTGCTGACAACATCGTAATATGGACGTTGCCAATTATCGGGGCAGTCCTGTGGGCCATTATCAAGCTGATAGGCGCGCAACTCCTTCGCCTTCGCGATTTTTGGACCAGCCGAACGAGAGCTCTTACGGCGGTGGCGCGAAAGAGCACGCCAAACGGACCGCAAGAAGGCAGCGGCGTCTGGACTCTTAGTCCTGTAACCCCGCCAGAAAATTATAAAACATCCGTTCAGAACGCTCGGATTCTTTCAATCGTCAACCTCAAAGGAGGCGTCGGAAAAACGACGATTGCCGCTAATGTAGCCGCCCATCTTGGAAATCATCCAAGCTGGCGCAAGCGTGTCCTACTTGTTGATTTGGACTACCAAGGCTCTTTGTCCTCGATGGCGTTTCCCGATGACATTAGCTGGATTCCGACGGCGGGAACGGATTCAATCGTTACCAGAGCCATCAGCGGCGATCTAGAACCCAACCTGTTCGTGGCAGCCTGTAAAGAAATTCGCCAAGAGCCACGCGTGCGCGTTGCAACTGCATATTATGATTTGGCTCAAGCAGAAAATCGGCTCCTCATCGAATGGCTTCTCAACGTCCACCGGACTGATGATCGCTCATGGGGGCGGTGGATTTCCGATCTATTCATAGGAAAAATCTACCAGGCAAATGAAATGCGCTTCAACCTAGCGCGATTGCTCCATTCCCAGTCCGTACAAGATGCATTCGATCTTATCATAATCGACTGCCCTCCAAGACTGACAGCCGGAACCATCCAAGCCCTTTGCGCAAGCTCTCATGTGCTGATCCCAACAATACTGGATAAACCCTCAGGAGAGTCCGTTGTCTCGTTTTGCGACCAATTAGAAATTATGCGCAAGGCCGGTCTTTGCCCTTTCATTAGACACATCGGCGTCGTGGCAACGCGCTATGATGACAAGTTAAATGTGACAGGCGAAACAATAAAAGAAATTCGCGACGACCTACAGGCGAGAAAATTCCGCTGCGGGTTCGTTCCTCAAATGACGTTTATACCCAACACCGTCAGGCTAGTTCGACGGGCAGACGAAGGCATAGCATATTTTTCCCTTGCACCGGACGCATCTCCATATCCTAAACGAGCAATTGGAAAACTAGCGCGCCACATCGCTAATCAAGTCGGGGTTCCACCGGCGCAGCCCTTCGATGATGAGTTGGATGATAATCAGCAACTGAGCTTGCCGGTCGCAGCCGAATGAAATGTGAAGAATTAGAAACGCTGCTCACCAGCTTCGCAAGCTTCTGCGCTAGCGCCGAGGTAAAGAAATCCGTCGATGCGCTGCTTCCTGTGTTACAGGTGTGCCGCTCGAAAAACGTCACTTGGCTCGTCGAGAAACTGAACTCCTTTGAAATTACAAACGAGAGCGAAGTATCTCTTCAAAACGCGAGCAATTTTGTGACGGGGCTATGTCAGATTTTAAATCCCGTTATCAAACCTCCCGTCGCGCGAGACTTGGCGGCGCTAGCCGCCGCAATTAATCGTCAGATAGGCTTAAACTCGCAACAGATAGCCGAAAGAATTTTGGGCACGCCGAAAACGGCAAAAAGCAAGAAATCGGCACCGCCATCAATCCGTTCGGATATTGTCAGCCAACTCTCACGCCAACTCGAAGATGCGCTTGGAGACGAAATTGGCTTCCCTTCACTCTTCTCAGAGCTTGAAAGCAGAAAAGATATTCGTCCAAAGGAAATGATAGCAATTGCTAAGCAGTTTGTAGGCGCTGCCACTTCGAGCCGGGCTACGGCATTGAAGAAGATTTACAGCCGGCACCAAGCCTTAATAATCAGTCGTGCAAAATCAGCCGCCACCGGGGGAAGGGTGGCCGGATAAGCCAATCGAAATTTCGTTTCTTTCGTCATCATTACCTTGAGGAGTGCGGAAACGGCAGATCCGCCCTACCGTCTGCCCGATCCAAAATGAATGCCGGGGACAAAATGATGCCCGCCGCGCCCGCCACCGCCGACAAGCGCATTGGCGATGACCGTGCCGATAACGGTCACGATGATGCCGATCACAATTTGTGAGAACCATCCCTGCATGCGCGGACGCCTACCCCGTTCTCGCGGCGGAAATATGTGATCGCCGCACCCCTCCAAGAACCAACCTAGTCCCGGATTCCGTCGTTTTTCAAACGCGTCGCTATGAAATCGGAACGCGAACACCCCGCGCCGCTTGACCCAATCTCAAAAATACAACGGATTAAGGGTGCGGAGTGGGTGTTGGAGCGTCGGTCCGCGAATTGCCCTGTTAAGCCAGTGTTTTATTCATGCTGGAGTCAAGATGCCCCATTACGCGATCAGCTACGAAGTTCACGATTCGCGTCATAGCCCTCACATCCGGTCGAAGCTGGAAGGCTTGGGGGCGGTCCGTTTGCTCGAAACGCTATGGGTCCTGACGTCGGCGAAATCAGCACCGCAGCTCCGCGATGATCTTCAGAAAATGATCGACCTTGATGACGGACTGGCTGTGCTTGAGCTGAAATCGGGCTCCTATTGGTCGTGCCTCCGCGCGAAGCACGCTGGTGTCATGTGGCTCAAGAGAAATGTGGCCTATTAGCGGGGCACATGCGGGATCATGCGTCCTTCGCCCCGTCGCAAGGACCGGCACGAACCAGCCCTGTGCACTCTGTGCACATTTTATGCGCTCTAAGCATATTCGAGTGCACTTAAAGCGCATTTTGTGCGCTGAAAGCCAACATTATGCACTGAGCGCAAAGCTAGTGCACCGCCTGCGAACTGAGAAACGACCCCTGACCGAGGCGCCACTTGCAGAACGAGACGAGAACGTGTAGCGTACATACACGATTTGTACTTGGCAGCCGGCCGGTCCTATCTTCGGCAGCGTCGAACGCCACGCGTGCGTCCTCAACCCACGCCAGCTCAAGGCTAAAGACAAAAGCGATGCTCACGGAAAAACAGAAAGACCTGCTGCTCTTCATCCACGCACGCATGCAGGAGCGCGGCGTGCCACCGTCGTTCGACGAGATGAAGGACGCACTCGATCTCCGTTCCAAGTCCGGCATCCATCGTCTGATCACCGCCCTGGTAGAGCGCGGCTTCATCCGCCGCCTGCCCCATCGCGCCCGTGCCATAGAAGTCATCAAGCTGCCGGAGAACCAGGGCAACGGTTCCGTCGCCTCGATCGCGCCTCAGCGCGGATTCCAACCCAGCGTCATCGAAGGAAGCGGCCCGAAGCCGAATGTCGCGCCGCCCCCCTCACACGTCATCGACGCCCGTACCGTCTCGATCCCCGTCATGGGCCGTATTGCCGCCGGCACGCCCATCAGCGCCATTCAGAACCATACCCACGACATCGCCGTCCCTCCTGACATTTTAACGAATGGCGAGCACTTTGCCCTGGAAGTCAAAGGCGATTCGATGATCGAGGCCGGCATTCACGACGGCGATACGGTCATCGTCCGCCGCTGCAATACGGCCGAGAACGGCGACATCATCGTCGCCCTCGTCGAGGGCGAGGAAGCAACCCTCAAGCGGCTCCGCAAAAAGGGCTCGACCATCGCGCTCGAAGCTGCGAATCCGGAATTCAAGACCCGTATCTTCGGACCAGACCAAATCGACATCCAGGGGCGCCTCGTCGGATTACTGCGCCGCTACTGACCATCGCTGTCCGCGGCCGGCTCGCCGATTTCACCAGGATCTTCGTTGAACGCCGCGCGTGGTTCGTTACTTTGAGCGCCTCGCGTCTCAGGACTTGTTGGAGTCTTGCCATCGGCTGCAGCGCTCGGCGCCCCGCGGATAAGCGGCATCGGCAGAGCGTTCTTAGCAGCGCGGTGCACGGTCCGCCTCGGAAGCGGGCTCCAGGGCCGTTCACCCCGATGCGCCGCGACCGTCTCTAGTCGGACGTGCGGCTCGGGATTATCCGCACTTTGGTTGAGATACAGCGCATAGGCTCCATTCCGCCAACGATCAAAGACATCGATGATGGTTTTCGGAACGGCGCAGTCGCGCGGCTTCGGCTCGTCGAGAATGAGAATGTCGGCGTTGAGACAGTCATCCGCCACCGCGGCCGGATGCTGGGCTACGGCAATGGTCGCCCCCTTAACATGCGCGATACATCCGACCGCGTCGCACGAAAACGCATCCGGCGCCTGTGCTTCTCGCGCCGTACGCCCATCGCCGTCGTACTCAAGCCAGCGCTCCAGATCGTATTTCGATCCGTGCGCAGGAAGCGAAGATAGCTTACCGGACGTATCCCGCACGGCGACCATCGTCCCCTTCTGGGAGATAAGAACGTCCGGCCGCGGCATCCACGGCGCCAGAAGAACTCCGAGCAGCACGAGACTGAGCCCGAGCAGCCTCAGTCGTGTTCGCCAAAGCACCAGCCAGAGCCCGCCCGCCAGCATCAATGCAAAGGCAAGCGTCGGAATTGCCGGGATGTGACCGACCGCGCCGGGAAGCGCCCCGACCGTATTGGCACACCACGCCATCCCCTCGATCCCCCATCCCATGGGCTTGAGCCCGACCCATTCCAACCCAACCGGCATCAACACCATCGCGCCCAGCGCCGCCGGCATGACAATGACGTTGGAGATAGGAATAGCGATCATGTTCGCGAGCACCGCGTATTGCTGACTCTGGTGAAAGTTGTAGGCCGCGAAAGGCGCGACCGCCGCACTGGCGATCAACGTCGAGGCAATGATCTCGCCGAAAAACTTGAAAACGCGCGCGATCGGACCTGGCTGTGAAGTCCGCCCGACAAGCCGCGTCAGCAATTCATGCGAGGCGATCAACGCCGTCACCGCCGCAAACGACATCTGGAATCCCGCATCGAGCAGGCTTTCCGGATAAATCGCCAAAATCAAAAATGCAGCCAACGCCACATTGCGTAACGCAAGCGCCGGACGGTCCAGCAAAACCGCGCCGAAAATGATCAGAATCATGAGCCCCGAGCGAACGGTCGCAAACGCCCAGCCCGAGATCGCGAGATAAAAAAGGGCGCCAATGATCCCGACCACGGCCGCGATCTTCTTGATCGGCAGCGTCAGCGCGAAAAACGGAATGGCGGCAAGCAGCAAACGGACGGAATAAAACACCGCACCCGCAGCGATCACCATGTGCAGACCGGAAATCGACAGGATGTGGAAAAGTCCGGAATTCTTGAATGCGTTGTTCGTCGCCGCGCTGATGCCTCCGCGCTCCCCGGTGATCAGCGCCAGCGCGATCTCGCCCGTCTCGCCGGGAAGCACGGCACGGATTCGCCGCGCAATGAGCTGGCGAAGGTCTTCGATGCCGCGCCGGTAGCGCGCCGCAAACGTTCCGCCATCAACGTGGGCTTCTATCAATGGAGGTGCGAAAGAATATCCCACCGCGCCGACCTGATCGAACCACGCCGTGCGCGCATAATCGAAGCCTCCGGGAAGCGCGGGCTTTGCCGGTGGCGAAAGCGTTGCTTTGAGGCGGATACGGTCGCCGGGTTGCGCCATCACGCGCGACGACATCGTACGAACACGCACGACGGCTGGTGTCGCATCCGGCGCTAGCCCCGCGATCTTTGGCGACGAAATCGTCAGCCTTTGTCCTCGCGGCGTCTTAGCCTCGACGAGCGTGACGGTCCCCACGATCCCGGCATTCCGCAGCATCTTTTTGAGAACCGGCGCACGAACCGCTTCGACGCGCAGCTTTGCATCCGCAAATCCCATGCTCGCAAGGATCAGCGCCGTCACAAGCACGGAGGGAATGGAACCCCGCGCCGTCGCCGATCGAACGATCAGCGACAGCGCGAGCGGCACGAATGCCACCATCAGTTGCGGCTCGCCCGGAAGCGCGAAATAGGCGGCGATCCCGGCGCCGAGACAAACGGGCGCCCAGAGAAAGAACTGCTCGCGCTCCGCTTCGACTGCCGACGCCAAGCGCCACGCCCCGCTCTCGGGCGCGGCAATCAGCGCAGCATCGAGGTCGCCCGTGTGTGCGGACATAGCCCTGGACCGAATGCGAGCGGACGGAAGGAGCCCCCTGCCCCCTTAACTTGTCGAGGGCCGCATGCTACGAGCGGAACCGCATTCCCTCAATGGCAGATAAGCGAAAAGGTCCGATGGCAGAGACCGCGACTTCCAATGCGCCCGTCGTTCGATTTGCACCGTCCCCGACGGGCTACTTGCATATCGGAGGCGCTCGCACGGCGCTCTTCAACTGGCTCTATGCCAGGGGCCGCCAGGGGAAATTTCTGCTGCGCATCGAAGACACCGACCGTGAACGCAACAACGAGCAGGCGATAAGCGCCATTCTCGACGGAATGAAGTGGCTCGGCCTGGAATGGGACGGCGATGCAGTCTCACAGTTTGCACGCGCGGATCGCCATCGCGAAGTCGCAGCCGAGTTGCTGAGGCGGGGCGCCGCCTATCGCTGCTATGCCTCCCCGGCTGAAATCGATGCCGCGCGCGAAAAGGCCAAGGCGGAAGGGCGGCCGCAGATTTTCTTGTCACCCTGGCGCGACCGCGATCCGAAAGATGCACCGAACGACGTGAAGCCCGTTGTCAGGCTAAAAGCGCCGCGTGAGGGCGAAACGGTCGTAGAAGATCACGTTCAGGGTCGGGTCGTCTTTCCTAATAAGGATCTCGACGACCTGATCATCCTCCGTTCAGACGGCAACCCGACGTACAATCTTGCCGTCGTCGTCGACGACCACGACATGGGAATCACGCACGTCGTTCGCGGCGCCGACCATCTGACAAACGCTGCACGTCAGACACAGATCTACCAGGCGATGGGCTGGAGCATCCCTGAATTCGCGCATGTGCCGCTGATCCACGGGGCCGACGGCGCCAAACTATCGAAACGTCACGGCGCTCAGGGCGTCGAGGAATTCCGCGCGATGGGCTATCTCCCGGCAGCGCTGCGCAATTATCTTGTGCGCCTCGGCTGGAGCCACGGCGACGACGAAATCATTTCGACCGAAGATCTCATCCGCTGGTTCGATATCGACGACATCAACAAGAGCCCGGCGCGGCTCGATTTCAAAAAGCTCGACGATCTCAACGGGCATTACATCCGTAATACTCCGGACGAAGAACTCGTCCGTCAGGTGAAGGAGATGCTACCGCATCTCGACTTCGCGCAACTCGCAAGCATTGCCCCCGACCCGAAAGCGCCCCCGCGCGCCGATCTCGCGTTGGCGCGGGAGGTGCAGCGCCAGCTTCCCGCCATCGCGACCGGCATTGAACTCTCGGAACGCTTCGCGGCGAAAGGATGGAACAGATTCGAGCGCGCCATTCCGGCCCTCAAGGAGCGTTCGAAAACCCTGACGGAGCTTGTCAACGGCGCGCTCTTCATTATCGCCGAGCGCCCGATCGCACCCGATGACAAGGCAGCGAAACTGCTCGGCAGCGACGGGCGCGCTTCAAACGGCACCGTCCTGAAAATCCTGTCTGAAATTTTAGATTCGGATTGGAACGCAGCAGCGCTTGAAACCCGCATCAAATCCTACGCCGAAACTCACGGTCTGAAGCTCGGCAGTATCGCCCAACCGCTGCGCGCGGCCTTGACGGGACGCGCGGTTTCTCCGCCTGTCTTCGACGTTCTGGAAGTGCTCGGCCGGGACGAAGCCCTCGCACGAATTTCGGCCTCCGTCGGGTAATGCGCAGCTTGGTTAACGTCTCAGTTGCCGCACTGCAAAAAAATCGCTAAACCCTACGCATGCAGCCGCTTTTCTTGATGCGCGTGACGTGCCGCTGCGAGCATTATTCCTACTGCAAGATGCCGTCCAAAACAGAGAGCAAATAATCTCAAGGGCGGCATCCGCGTTGATCCACGGGCGAGGTGGCAAACCATGAACATCCACGAGAGCAACCCGGCGAAATCCGGCGAGCAGAGAAAGCCGAATGCGACGCTGACCATCGACAACAGGCAGGTCGAACTGGCCGTGAGGTCCGGAACCATCGGACCGGACGTCGTCGACGTCGGCAATCTCTACAAAGAGACAGGCTGTTTTACGTACGATCCCGGTTTTACCTCTACGGCAAACTGCAAGAGCGCGATTACATATATCGACGGCGACAAAGGGGAGCTGCTCTATCGCGGCTATCCCATCGATCAGCTCGCCGAGAACACGAACTTCCTCGCGGTCTGCCACCTGTTACTTTACGGCGAACTTCCGAACAACACAGAGTTCATCAATTTCCGGCGCACCATCACCAGCCATACCATGGTGCATGAACAGATGACGCGCTTCTTCACCGGCTATCGCCGCGACGCACATCCGATGGCGGTGATGGTCGGAACAGTCGGCGCGCTCTCGTCGTTTTATCACGACTCGACCGACATCACGGATCAGGAGCAGCGCGAGGTCGCAAGTCACCGCATGATCGCCAAAATGCCGACGATCGCGGCGATGGCGTACAAATATTCGATCGGACAGCCGTTTATCTATCCGCGGAACGACCTCGATTATACGTCGAACTTCCTGCAGATGTGCTTCGCCGTTCCGTGCGAACCCTACATCGTCAACCCCATCATTTCCCGCGCTCTGGATCGCATCTTCATTCTGCACGCCGACCACGAGCAGAATGCATCGACATCCACCGTGCGGCTGGCAGGTTCGTCGGGCGCCAATCCATTCGCCTGCATCGCATCGGGCATTGCCTGCCTGTGGGGCCCGGCCCACGGCGGCGCCAACGAAGCCGCGCTCAACATGCTGAAAGAGATCGGCAGCGTCGATCGCATTCCGGAATTCGTGAAAAAAGCCAAAGACAAGTCGTCTGGCTTCCGGCTGATGGGCTTCGGCCATCGCGTATACAAAAATTACGATCCGCGCGCGAAGGTCATGCAGAAAACCTGCCACGAGGTTCTCGACGCGCTCGGCCACGGCGACGACCCGCTTTTGAAAATCGCGCTCGAACTGGAACGGATCGCGCTCCAGGACGAGTACTTCATTGAAAAGAAGCTTTATCCCAACATCGATTTTTATTCCGGCATCACGCTCCGCGCGATGGGATTTCCGGTCGATCTTTTCACGGTGCTTTTCGCCGTTGCGCGCACCGTCGGCTGGATCGCACAGTGGAAAGAGATGATTGAGGATCCCGAGCAGCGCATCGGCCGCCCGCGTCAGCTTTACGTCGGTCCTGCTCGCCGCGACTTCCCGGCTGCATGATTGGCGATGGCGGAAAGCACTGTTTCGGCTGCCGCAGCGCTTGGACTAGATGACTGAAGGCGCAACTTCTGAGGCGTTTCAGCAAGCACCAGAAGTTGCGCTCGTCTTTCCGAAGTATCGGAGAGCAACGGCAACAGTGCATTGGCAAGCGCATCGGCCGTGCATGCCTCTTGCAGATATTCGGGATAGACATTCTTGCCGAGCACAAGGTTGGCAAGCACCACACTCGGCACTTTCAAAAGAAATCTCAGCCTGGCGATCAGCTTGTCGACCTTGTACGCGACGACGCTCGGTGTCTGCGCGAGTGCAAGCTCCAGCGTGACCGTGCCCGACGCCGCCAACGCAGAACGTGCCAAGCGCATCGCCGCATATTTATCCGGCGTTCCGGCATCGACGACGTGCGGACGCGGCGACCAGTTCGCTGTCTCCGCCAAAATGCGATCGCGGACGTGCCGCACAGCGGGGATGACGACCTCGACCGGCACATTAGCCGAGACACGCGCAACGGCATCGCCGAAAACATCGATCAACCGCTCGACCTCCGACGTCCGGCTGCCGGGTAAAACAAGAATCACAGGCTTCGTGGCATCGAGCCCAAGCCGCCGCGCCAGCGCGAGACCATCGGCATTTTGAATATCGTCGAGCTTTTCGATCAGCGGATGCCCGACATACGTGCACGCTGGCCCACCGAGGCGAACGTGCGCATCCGGTTCGAAGGGCAGCAAAGCCAGCACATGATCGACATAGGCCCGCATTCGTTTGGCACGGCCGGGGCGCCACGCCCAAACGCTCGGGCTGACATAATCGATGATCGGAATTTCCGGCGCCCGTGTGCGGATGCGCTTGGCAATAGGATGCGTGAACTCCGGACTGTCGACGATCACCACAGCATCCGGCGCAAATGCGATAGCCGCATCGACCGTCTGATAGACGCGTCGCAAAATGCGCGGCAATTTCGGCAGGATCGACAGCGGCCCCATCACCGCAACGTCTTCGATCGGAAAGAGCGAATGAAACCCTTCGCGCGCCATCTCCTCGCCGCCAACGCCGCCGAATTCAATCGTACCCGGACGCAATTTCTTTAACGCCGCTATCAGTTTGGCGCCGAGCGCATCGCCGGAATGCTCCCCAGCAACAAGAAAGATCTTCAGAACGCGTTCGCCGCCGCCATTGCGATTTACATCAAGCACGGTCGCCGTCTCCGCCGGTCCAAGGCACGGCCGATGCCGCAACGAATACCCCAAGCTTATCGGCTATGCTAAGCAGACGCTCCGGCAACTGAGCATCGGGCGTTTTCCCAACAACAGCAATTCCTTGGAGATTGCATTGGCCGACGGCCCGCAATAGCACTTCATCTACGACGCTTGATGAAGCCACGGCGAGGATGCCTCTCCGGTGCTTTCCACGACGAAGTTCGTTCGCGCGGCCGACGACATCGAGCGCCGTCTCGGTCGTTCCGACTGCGATGACCCTGCCGCCGTCAATGACGACCGCCGATCCGGTATCGAAGTCCGAAAGCGACCCCAAGATGCCCGCCGCGCATCTGATATCGTTCGCCATCCTCGTCCCGACACGGCTAGAACTCAGCCCAGCGACATTCGAAAGCCCCTCGTGTGCACGACCATGGCTCCCGGACAACACGCCCGCCAGACCGGCAACAAAAACGTTACGCTCGTCCGCCAGCGCAATCGCCCGCGCCCGTTCCGCCGCCAACACGTGACCTGCCATCACAGCCACGCCGGATAAACTCGCAGCACTGACATTTTCGATTGTCGGCGGACCAATGGCCGGCAGATCGACGCGCAAATCCTGCCCGGGCTTCGGCCGCTTGACGAGCACACCGCCGCGCCCCTGTCCCGAGTCACTACGAGCGGCCGCGACACGCTTCAGCATGCGGTCCGTTCCCTCCGCACCTTCAATCGCCTCGATCTTCCCGTTCGTCACGACCGCAGCTTGCCCGATGTCGTAGCGCCCGAGCGCCGAAACCAGCGCGAAGCCTCGCTCGGCATCGGCCCGATCTTCCTCAGACATGCCGCGTCGCGTCAGAACGCCTTCGCCGATCAGCAGATCCGGGGCGGCATCGGCCACGCCGACGACGGTCAATCCCCGCGCCTCGAAGAGCGTCACAAGCCCACGCAAAACGGCATCGTCGCCGCCCGCCTTCAGGAGACGCAGCACCGAGGGAACGACCTTGAAGAAAGCGAGATCAGGCCGCGCGGTTCGAAAAGCCGGCCGTTGGAAACCGCCGAGCATGATGACATTGCGCACGTCTGCGCCTCGCAGCGCTGCCGTCGCTCGGCCCGGCTGCGCCCAATTCACGACCGTATGCGGAAACATAGCCAATGACGCATCGGCGGCGCCATCGACCATGACGATATGCACCCGCCCGCCGCGCGCAATGACGCTTTCGGCTACCTCGCGCGGCAGCGATCCCGAACCGGCGATGATCCCAATGCGTTTCGCCGGCCCCGTCATGGCCGGGCCTCAGCTCTCGGCGCCGTTCTTCGGCGTGCACAGCGAACGCTTGCCGCCTTCACGGATAAAGGCCAGGATTTCTTGTACAGATGCGTGCCCCGAGAACTCTTCGGCAACGTCCTCCATCCGCTCGATGAGCGTGCCTTCCGCCGCGAATAGCAGCCGATAAGCGCGGCGCAGATCGTGAATATCGGCGCGCGAAAACCCCCGGCGCTGCAAACCGACGATATTGAGCCCCGACAGATACGCCCGATTTCCAAGCGCCATGCCGTACGGAATGAGATCGTTTTCGAGCCCCGACATCCCGCCGACAAAGCTATGGTGCCCGACGCGCGCATACTGAATGACCGCCGCGCCGCCGCCAATGATCGCGTAATCGCCAACGGTGCAGTGTCCCGCCAGCATGACGTTATTCGAGAAGATGACGCCGTTACCAACATGACAGTCGTGTCCGACGTGGCTGTTCGCAAGGAAAGCACAGCCGTTGCCGACCGTCGTCACCGAGCCGCCGCCCGCAGTGCCGGGGTTCATCGTCACGCCTTCGCGGATGATGCAATCGCCGCCCACCGTCAGCGAACAAGGCTCGCCCTGATACTTCAAATCCTGCGGTTGATGACCAATAGAGGCGAACGGAAAAATGCGCGTGCGCGCGCCGATCTCCGTCGTTCCAGCCACTGCAACGTGGCTGACCAGTTCGACGCCCTCGCCAAGTTTGACATCGGGACCGACCACACAAAAGGGCCCGATCTTCACACCCGAAGCGAGTTGCGCGCCATCCTCGACGATGGCCGTCGGGTGAACGTGTGCTTCAGCCATTTTTGCTCGCAAAGGCGCGGGCATCGGAAGTATCGGCGAGCATGGCACTGATTTCCGCTTCAGCCACAACTTGGCCGTTCACTTTGGCTTCGCCGCGGAAACGCCAGACGCGACCGCGATTGCGAACCTTCTTGACGTGGTAGTGCAGCTGGTCCCCGGGCAACACAGGCTTGCGGAACTTGGCGTTATCGATGCCCATGAAGTAGACGAGCTCGGCGCGATAGTCTTCGCCAACGTTCGAAACGCAAAGCGCTCCTGCCGTCTGCGCCAAACCTTCGATAATCAGCACGCCCGGCATGACGGGATACTGCGGAAAGTGCCCCTGAAAGAACGGTTCGTTGATGGTCACGTTCTTGACGCCGACGCAGCTTTCGTCCCGGTCCATGTCGTACATTCGGTCGACCAACAGAAACGGATAACGATGCGGCAACAGCTTCATGACGGTCGCGATGTCCGCGGTCCCGAGCGTTTTGCCAGCCTTTGCCTTGTCGTCCATAACGTCCAACTCCAAAAATCCCGCATGAGCGTCTCGTGCGGCTTCGTCCTAAATCTCAGCTCTCGCTGGAACCTTTTGCGCCGTCGTCATAATTGCCTTTGTCGCGAGCGGCGAGCCGCTTGATGAGCGCCTGCTCGCGCGCCGCCTCGCGTAACGGTTTCGCCGGAGTACCGAAGTAACGTGCACCGGCCGGAACGTCATGGTTGGGATGCGATGCACCCCCGACCTGCGCGCCGGTTCCGATTTTGATGTGGCCGACGGTGCCCGACTGGCCGCCCATGACGACGAAATCGCCAAGCTCCGTCGAACCGGAAATACCGCACATAGCGACAATCACACAGTGCCGACCGAGGACGACGTTGTGGCCGATCTGGCAAAGGTTGTCGATCTTCGTGCCTTCTCCGATCATCGTGTCCTTTAGCGCACCGCGATCGATTGTTGTATTTGCTCCTATTTCCACATCGTCCTGGATGACGACGCGGCCGATCTGCGGCACCTTGAGATGTCCGCCTGGACCCATAGCAAATCCAAATCCATCCTGGCCGATCCGCACGCCGGAATGGATAATGACCCGGTCGCCGACAAGCGCATGGGTCACGGTCGCAAGCGGGCCAATATAACAGTTCCGGCCGATCGTTACGCGCGCCCCGATAACCGCCCCGGCGGCGATGCGAGTACCAGCCCCTATCTGGGCCTCGCGCCCGATTACGGCGCCGGGTTCTACCAAAACGCCATCCTCCAGGCGGGCCGAGAGGTCAATTGCGTCGGCCCCCGGCGTCGCCGCCATCGGATGGAACGCAGACGGATAGAAAAGTGCCAATGCCCGCGCGAAGCCGTGATAGGGCTGGCGCGTTACGAGCCGGACCGTACCTGCGGGAACGCGGCTCTCAAGCGCCGGCGAAACCAGGCAGGCGCCAGCAGTGGTCGCATCGAGTTGAGCCAAATATTTCTTGTTATCGATAAAGGAGATGTTCGCTGAGCCCGCTTCGGAGAGCGGTTTCACGTCCTCGATCCGCATCGCCCGGTCCGCACCGGCAGGAATCTCCGCACCGGCGGCCTCCGCAACCTCGGCAAGAGGGAAAGGCCCGGCCCTCTCAAAAAATCCGGGATGCTCCATTCGCCGCCTCCGGCCCGCTCATGCTTCGGTTCTGTCTGGGTGATCGACGGCTTGATGAACGACGCCGAGGGCGTTGGCAAGCCCTCGGCGCATCCAAAACAAACTGGCAAGGGGTCAGGCAAGCCCACCCCGGCCAAACCGGCCGCTTTTAGCCGGTCAGAAGCGGCTTGAAGCACCAAACCGGAAGAACTGCGTCTCGTCGTAGCTCTCTTTGGTGAGAACCTTGGCAAAGTCCATACGGATCGGACCGACCGGCGAGTTCCACATGATGCTGGCGCCGACCGACGACCGGATCGAGTCGCTGTCCGCGAGGACGCAAGTCGAGCAGCTCGGATTGTTGACAAGCGCTTTCTTCGCACCGCCCGTTGCATCAAACAACGAACCCGCATCGGCAAAGAAGGCGCCACTCAAGCCCATATCCTCAGGCACGTAGGGCAGCGGAAAACGCACCTCAGCCGTCGCTGCCCAGTACGTCTGGCCACCCAGCGCATCGCGATTGCCGCCAGGCGTAATATCGCGGGGCCCGATACCGGCGATGTCGAAGCCACGGATCGTCTCGCCGCCTTTGAAGAAGCCGTCGAGCAAGCGAACGTCCTCGCCGCCCCAGCCCTGAATCGTACCGCCAATGGCGCGTCCAACCAAAGTGATCTTGTCGGTGATCGGGTAGTACGCACGACCTTCGCCTTGGACGCGCCAGTACTGCGCGTCACCGCCGACGCCGGCAAAGTCGTTGTTCAATTCCAGGTAATAGCCGCTGTTCGGATTCTTCGGATTGTTACGTTTGTCGTAGGCAATCGTCGTGCCGACGAGCGACGTCCAATATCCAGAGTCCCGGCAACTCGGCTGATCATCGAGAGTAGGATTCTCCGCGCCGCAAGCTTCTTTAACTGCCAGAGATGCATTGCTGACCACATCGAAGATACGGTCACGCGAGATGGTGTAGCGCGTCGTCATCCACAGATTTTCGGCGATTGGGAAGCCGAGACGAAGCGAGCCACCGGCCTTCGACTGATCGAAGCCCGCGACATCCTGATAATAGAGTTCTTTATAGAAGAGGTCGAAACCGGCCGACAGATTGCGGTCTAGGAACCGCGGTTCTGTGAACGACAGGTCAACCTGCAAGCGTTCGAATGAACCGGCGAGCGCCAAGCGCAGGTACTGCCCGTTGCCGAACAGGTTGCGTTCGGTAATCGACACGTCGCCGATGACACCTTCACTCGTCGAGTAGCCCGCGCCGAACGACAGTTCGCCCGTTGACTGCTCTTGAACGACGACATCGAGAACGACCCGGTCGGGCGCCGATCCTGGATGCCGCTTGATATCGACGCTCTTGAATATACCGAGCGCCTGGATGCGCTTCTTGGCGCGATCGACCATCAGCTGGTTGTAAGCATCGCCTTCCGCAAGCCGGAACTCGCGACGTATGACGAAATCCTTCGTACGCGTGTTGCCGATGATGTTGATACGCTCGATGTAAATCTTCGGACCTTCGTCGACGACGTAGCTGATGCTAATCGTGTGATTAGCGGTGTCGGGCGTAAGGCGCGGACGAACGCGAGCAAACGCATATCCGGCGTCGGCGACCGCCAGGGTCAGCTTTTCGGTTGTCTTGTCGATTTCCGACGCATCATAGACCTCTCCAGACTGCGTCAGGAGATCTCCGCGATACGCATCCGGATTGACGCCAGGCAGCGAGCTTTCGATGTTGATCGCGCCAAAATTGTAAAGCGGGCCTTCGTCGATCGCGAACGTGATGAGGAAGCCTTGTCCCGCCGGATCGATTTCGGCGTTCGCCGCCGTCACCGAAACGTCGGCATAGCCATTCTTGAGATAGTACTGACGGAGAAGCTCGCGATCGAGATTCATCCGGTCCGGATCGTAGACGGACGTTCCTTTGAGGAAGTCGAACCAGCCGGCTTGGGTCGTCGAAATCACGTCCCGCAGCTGACTGTCGGTGAAAGCGTGGTTGCCGACGAAATTGATGCCTTTGACCTTCGTCGCGGCACCTTCGGTGATCTCGTAGACGAGATTCACGCGATCTTCTTCAAGCTGAATGATCTGAGGTTCGACATTCGCCGCAAAAAGACCTTGCCGGCGATAGACGTCGAGAATGCGTTGCACGTCGGCCTGGGCCTTGGCGCGCGTAAAGACCGATCGGGCTTTGAGTTGGACTTCACCCGCGAGCGTTGCCGTATCGACTTCGCTATTCCCCTCGAAAGCCACCTGATTGATGATCGGATTTTCTTTGACCGTCACGACGATCGTCGAGCCGTGCGGTTGAATGGAAACGTCGGAAAAGAGACCCGTCGCGAAAAGCGCCTTGATCGAACCATCGACCTTCGCTGCACTGTAGGGATCACCCACACCGAACTGCAGGTAGGAACGCACGGTCTCCGGCTCCACGCGCCGGTTGCCGTGGACCTCGATATTCTTGATGACGCCCTGAGCAAACGCCGCACCCGACCCCCAGGTGGCATCTCCCATCGCGATCACCGGCGAGATCAGTGCGAACGCCAGAAGTAGGCGCAAGCCCGCCACGATGACCTGAATTCTCTGCATACGCGGATAAGCCCCCGTGTGCCGCCGACCCCCAATTCACATGCGCGCTGTCGGCGGCAGCGTCACACTCATGCGTTCTATCAACGTCGTCGTGTTCTTGTTCGTCGTCTTGTTGTTATCGTTCGACTTCCACTCAACATCCGCAGCCAACTCCTCGAACTCCGTCACGGCCCCCCGATTCGAAGTTCTAACCTGCTGCGGACCATACCGCTTTTAACGATTCAGAAAGGCCCCGAAAAGTTGTAAGTTTACGTCACTCCCCCATGATTCTGCAAAGCATTATCCCGTCCCGGTCAGACGCCGCCAAACGTTCATAATGTCGTTGAAATTCACAAAAACGACCAGCATCATCAAGAGCGCCAGGCCGAACTGGAACCCCATTTGCTGCATGCGCTCGCTGGCCGGCTTTCTGCGGATAGCCTCGTAAGCGTAGAACAAAAGATGTCCGCCATCGAGGACGGGGATTGGCAGCAGGTTCAGAAACCCGATGTTCGCGGAGATAAAGGCAATCCACCGGAGCATCGGCTCAAGTCCCAATTCCGCAACTTTGGCCGTGACTTCGGCCATCATAATAGGGCCGCCCATCTGCTCGGCCGACTGGCGGCGCGTGACGATATCCCAAAGGCCGCCGATCGTTTGCGTGATGTTCCCGTAGGTTTCGCCCGCGCCGAGCATAATGGCGCGAGGAAGGCTGACATGAACCGTGCGGATTTTATCGGGCGACACCGAACGCTGAATGCCGATGAGACCGCGGCGATACGTGCGGCCAAATGCATCACGCTGCTCGTCCACATTGGGCGTCGCCCTGAGCGCCAACTTTTCCCCATTGCGTTCGACCGTGAACGTCAACGTCTCGCCAGCGCTCGAACCGACGATGCGCTGCAGATCCTCAAATTTCTCGATCGGAGTATTGTTGATCGCCGTGATTTGATCGCCGCGCTGAAAGCCGGCCGCCGCGGCAGGAGAATTCGGAACGACCGCATCGACGTAGGCCGGCAGCACACGCATGCCGACCGTCGCGTTGAGTGCCGCGTAAAGTACCGTCGCAAGAATAAAGTTGGCGATCGGTCCG
Source organism: Hyphomicrobium sp. (assembly GCF_035548195.1). Classification (GTDB taxonomy): domain Bacteria; phylum Pseudomonadota; class Alphaproteobacteria; order Rhizobiales; family Hyphomicrobiaceae; genus Hyphomicrobium_B. The sequence goes on along the minus strand of NZ_DASZTY010000017.1, from coordinate 262,809 downwards.
GCCGCAACGACAGCCGCCCGCGAAGCAACCGGCTTTGAATGGAAAGCCCCCGCGCGCTCCGCCGGCGACAGGCCCTTCATCGACGTCGAACCCTGCGACGACGCATTATCGTCGTCGATGAATTTTACGTAACCTCCGAGCGGGATCCAAGCGAACCGCCAGCGCGTGCCGTGTTTGTCATAGAATCCGTAGATCTCAGGCCCGAAACCGATCGAGAAAGCCCGGACCGTAACCCCGCACCAGCGCGCCACCAGGAAGTGGCCGAGCTCGTGAATGAACACCACGAGCGTCAGCACGAGCAGGAACATGATCCCGTACTGCCAGATCCAGGTAGCCAATGTCGCCAAAGAGTCCATGAAATTGCAATCCTTTAGCGCTGATTCGCGATTCGAATCGCGGCGAGCGGCAGTACCGCCGCTCTCGTTTTATCAGTCTTTAATAGCGACTTAGGCTATCTTCCGCCAGACGCCGCGCCACATCGTCAACCGCAAGGATGTCATCGAGGCAACTTGCCGGGCAGATGGCACCCTGTCGCTCCGCCGCGTCGAGCGTTTCTTCGACCAGCGCGGCGATTTCGAGAAACTTAATGCGCCGGTCCAAGAAGGCTCTGACCGCGATTTCGTTGGCCGCGTTGAGCACCGCAGGGCCTGTATCGCCGCGCCGCATCGCAGCCTTCGCAACACGAAGCGCGGGAAAACGCGATTCATCCGGTGCTTCGAAAGTCAGCGAGCCGAGACGTGCAAGATCGAGCTTTTCTGTCGGCGACGTCATGCGATTGGGCCACGCGAGCGCCACCGCAATCGGCGTTCGCATGTCGGGTGCCGCGAGTTGAGCCAGCACAGACCCATCGACATAGCTCACGAGACAATGCACGACCGACTGCGGATGCACGACACAATCGAGCGCATCATGCGAAACGGGAAAGAGATGAAACGCTTCGATCAGCTCCAGGCCTTTGTTCATGAGCGTGGCACTGTCGATTGTGATTTTGGCACCCATCGACCAGTTTGGGTGCTTGAGTGCCTGCTCCGGCGTCGCTGTTTCGAGAGCCTCCCGCGTCCACGTCCGGAACGGACCGCCGGACGCCGTCAGCACGATTTTCTCGATCGCTTCGGGGTCGGCTCCCGCAAGCGCTTGAAAAGCCGCCGAATGCTCGCTGTCGACAGGCAGTAATTCAGCGCCCGATTTCTTGATCTCGGCGGTGAAGACATGCCCTGCCGAAACCAGACATTCCTTGTTGGCGAGCGCGACGCGTTTTCCCTGCGCGGCCGCTGCGAACGTCGGGCGCAACCCCGCTGCCCCGACGATGGCCGCCATCACGCAGTCGGCGGGTATTTCGGCAGCCTCGACAAGCGCGGCTTCGCCGGCAGCGGCGCGAATACCCGTCCCCGCAAGCGCATCTCGAAGCGCATCGAGGCAGTTTTCATCACCGATGACGGCAAGTTTGGCGCGATGCTGCCGTGCCAACGCAGCCAGCGCCTGCGCGTTCGATTGCGCCGTCAACGCCACGATCTCGAATTGCTCCGGCGTCCGCGAGACAAGATCGAGCGTGCTTTTCCCGATCGACCCCGTTGCTCCGAGAACCGTGAGACGCATCGGCCGCGACAACGCCGAGAGATCGGATGTTGTCATGCTATGCGCCTGCGCGACCGGTCTACTCGGAACGCTTGCCATTACTGCCATTGTCTCAAGATCCGTAGAGGAGCGCACGAGCCGGCGCATAAGCGTCGATCGCGAAAGCAATCAGAGCAGCGGCGATGCTCGCCGTGACGACGCCGTCCATCCGGTCCATGACGCCCCCGTGTCCGGGAATCAAGTCGCTGCTATCCTTCAAGCCGAAATGGCGCTTCAAGGCACTTTCGGCCAAGTCTCCGCCTTGTGCAATCAGCCCCAGAATAAGGCCCAATGTTGCAAGCCAATGCGGCGATCCGGAGCCCGAAATCCAGGAAAAGAGAGCGCCTGCAATACCGGCCGAGACCACCCCGCCGAGAAGGCCCGACCACGTTTTATTGGGAGAAACCGCTGGCCACAGCTTCGGGCCCCCAACCGTTCTCCCGCTCGCATAGGCCCCCACATCGGTAACGACGACGCTGATCAGCACGAATAGTGTCGCCAGAAATCCGAGCGGCTCGTCGTTTCGAAGCCAACCGAGGGCGACGACCGGAAGCGCAGTATAGAGAACACCGAGACCAGAAAGCTGCGCTTTCCCCGTCCCGAAGACCAGCGCCGCAACGGCGATCGCACCGATAATGACTGACGCGACGCCGAGTCCTGCCATGTCGGTTGCGCTCAAACTCGCGGCGAGAAAAATTGCCAGAATGTTGATGACCATTCCGGTGTCGGGCATCGGCCCGCGCACCATCCGTCCCCATTCCCAGCACATCGCGGCGGCCATCAGAAACATCATTGCCGCAAACGTTGTCGAACTCAAATACGTCAGCACCAGAGCGACGATCCCGAGCGCCGCACCTGAAACGATACGCTTGGCCAGCTCCGGAGATACAAAATCAAGTCGGCCGGAAAGGAATTGCCAACGATCGTCAGGCTTGCCAGCGGACATCACGCAGCCTCACGCGGTCGATCGTTTGGTCAAGCCGCCAAAGCGGCGTTCGCGCGACCAGAACTCACGGATCGCACCCTCGAAGGCGGCTTTGTCGAAATCCGGCCAATAGCAATCCAGGAATACGAACTCCGAATACGCCGTCTGCCACAGCAAAAAATTGGAAAGTCGCATTTCTCCGGAGGTGCGGATCAAAAGATCGGGATCGGGAATGCCGGATGTATCGAGTGCATCGGCCATGCGGCCGACATCGATTGCAGCGGGATCGAGCTTGCCAGCGGCCACCTCTTCTGCAAGCCTCCGCGCTGCTTTCGCAATCTCTCCACGCGAGCCGTAATTGAATGCGATGACGAGCGTCAGCCGATCGTTGCCTTTGGTCAGTTCGACCGCTTCGTCGATGAGCGTCATAAGTTCGGTATCGACGTGCTGACGCTCACCGATGATCCGGATGCAGACACCGGCTTTGTGAAGCTCGGCGAGGTCGCGCCGGATGAACCGTTTCATCAGCCCCATCAGGTCATCGACTTCGTCGACCGGCCGCTTCCAGTTCTCCGATGAGAAGCTGAAGATCGTCAGATACGTGATCTCCAGCTCAATGGCCGTGCGCACGGCCCGCCGCACCGCCTCGACACCCTGCCGATGACCAAGCGTTCGCGGCATCCCTCGCTCTTTGGCCCACCGGCCGTTGCCATCCATGATAATGGCGACATGGCGCGGCGGCGTCAGGGCGAGGGCCCCGTCATCGGAAGGCTTCGGTGCTGCCGCCACTATCGGATAGCCTCTGAAATGAAGCGTCAAAAGGCGCGTAAAAACCCGAGGCGCCCCGGCCGCCTCGCCCTCAATACATCAGACTTTCTGAATTTCAGCCTCTTTCGTGACAAGAGTCGCGTCAACCTCCTTGATGAGCCGGTCCGTCAGCTCTTGAACCTTCTCGGATTGGCCGCGATGGTCGTCCTGGCTCATCTTACCGTCTTTTTCGAGCTTCTTCAGAACGTCCATCGCCTCGCGGCGCACGTTGCGAATGGCGACTTTGGATTGCTCGGCATACTTATGAGCTAGCTTTACGAGTTCTTGGCGGCGATCCGCCGTGAGCGCCGGAATAGGAAGCCGCAGAACCTGCCCGTCGATGATCGGGTTAAGTCCGAGATTAGCTTCCCGAATACCCTTCTCAACAGGCGTGACGTTGCTGCGATCCCAGACCTGAACCGATATCATCCGCGGCTCCGGCACCGAAACGGTCGCAACTTGGTTAAGCGGCATCCGCGAGCCATAAACCATCACCTGCACCGGATCGAGAAGATTGGCGCTGGCGCGCCCCGTTCGAAGCCCCGAAAACTCGCGCTTCAATGCGTCAATCGAGGCGCGCATGCGCTTCTCGATTTCGTTGATATCGTGCGTAGCCAAAGACATGCGTTATCCTCCGAGCGAGCCGGACGCGCTAAGCCGCGACAACCACGAGGACGCGCGGCGCAGAAGCGCGAACGCGACCGCGGCTTTCAACCGGTTGCCTCGATGATCGTCTGCCGCGCTTCTCCGCGCAGCACCTTCAAGAGATTGCCCGGTTCTTCGATGGAACCCACAATTAGCGGAAGTCCGTTGTCCCGGGCAAGTGCAATGGCCGCTCCATCCATCACCTTGAGATCTTTAGCTAAAACTTCCGAATAACTGAGACGGTCGAAACGCTCCGCGTTCGGGTCCTTTTTGGGATCGGCGGAATAAATGCCGTCGACCTGCGTCGCCTTCAAAACCACCTCGCAATTCATCTCTATGGCGCGCAGTACGGCAGCCGTATCGGTCGTGAAAAAGGGATTGCCCGTTCCAGCGGCGAACAGCACGACCTGCGACTTGGAAAGATAGCCTAGCGCCTTCGGCCGGACGTAACTTTCGCAGACCGTCGGCATCGGAATGGCCGACAGAACGCGCGATGCGACGCCCTGGTGATCGAGCGCATTCTGAAAGGCGAGCGCGTTCATGACAGTTGCAAGCATGCCCATATAATCGGCAGTCGCGCGGTCCATGCCCTTTGCGGCCCCGGAAAGTCCGCGAAAAATATTACCGCCGCCGATAACGATCGCGACCTCGGCGCCCGCCGCCGTGATCCCCTCGATATCACGCGACAGCCGGTCGACGACCGACATATCGATGCCGTAGTCCTGCTGCCCCATCAGAGCTTCGCCGGAAAGCTTGAGCAGCAGCCGCTTATATTTGAGAGGCGATCCCCGCGCTGCCATCGCTTCATCTCCCATCGACATGATACAAAAAACCGGCCGATCGAACCAATCGGCCGGTCGATACCTACAGCGGCAAAGCGATTCCGCCTAGCCTAACTGCCGCTCGCGAGCTTTCGGACTTCTTCGCCGAAGTCCTCTTCTTTCCTGTCGATGCCTTCGCCGAGTGCATAGCGAATGTAACCTGCAACCTTGATCGGCGCACCTGCGCGGCTCTCGGCCTCTTTCATGGCCTGCGCCACCGTTTTTGTTGTGTCGTGAATATACTGCTGCTCAAGCAGGCAGCTCTCTTTCGCGAACGCCTTGATCCCCCCCGCGACGATCTTCTCCAGAATGTCAGGCTTCTTGCCCTGGTTCTTCTCGGCAAGGATTGCCTTCTCGCGTTCGATTACGTCGGCTGGAACGGCAGAAATGTCGAGTGCGGTCGGATTCGTCGCCGCGACGTGCATAGCGAGCATTCGGCCGATTTCGAAAAGCGTCGGCTCATCGCCGGCACTTTCCAGAGCGACGAGGACGCCAATCTTGCCGAGACCGTCGGCGACCCGGCTATGGATGTAATCGGCAACGACACCCTCCTTCACGGCGATCGCGGACGTCCGTCGCAGCGTCATGTTCTCGCCGATCGTGGCAACCGCTTCCTGGAGTTGCGTTTCAACCGTATTTTTCGTGCCCGGATACGTTGCGGCGAGAAGCGCCTTGAGGTCGCCCTTCGCAGCCGGGGCGAGCCCGGTAATGTCGCGCACCAGAGTCTGGAACTGCTCGTTGCGTGCGACGAAGTCCGTCTCCGAGTTGACCTCGACGACCGCGCCTTCACGGCCCTTCGCAACGATACCGATAAGGCCATCGGCAGCGATGCGGCCCGACTTCTTTGCAGCCTTGGAAAGGCCCTTCTTGCGCAACCAATCGACGGCGGCTTCGATATCGCCGTTTGTTTCCGTCAGCGCCGTCTTGCAATCCATCATGCCTGCGCCGGTCATATCGCGCAGCTTCTTCACATCAGCGGCGGTGATCGTCGTCATCCTGTCACCCATTAGGTTTGAGGCGCCGCGAGGCGCCTCTTTTGGTTCTGATTTCCGGTTCGAACCCGCGGCGCGGGCCGAAGACCGCCTTATGCGGCGGTCGCCTCTACGAGCTTCTTAGCCTGACCTGCCCAATCTTCCTTGGCGATCTGGCCCTTGAGTTTCAGCTGCCGATCGAGGGCTTCGGTATGATCGGCATCGAGATCGGCAATCTGCCAGAAGTGATAGACGCCGGCATCGTTGAGACGCTGTTCGAGCTTCGGCGTGATGCCGCTGATACGCTTCAAATCGTCGGCTTCGCCGCGCGGCGCTTCGATGCCTTTGAACGTAACCTTCGGCAAATCTTCAGCCGGCGGCGATTCGGAAGCACCGACATCGACGCCCGAAGCACCCTGCGAGCGCTCCAGTCCATCAAGCGCGGCGCGCGCCATCAGATCGCAATAGAGCGTGATCGCGCGGCCAGCGTCGTCGTTACCCGGAACCGGATAGTCGATGCCGTCCGGATCGCAATTCGTATCGACGATGGCAACGATCGGAATATTCAGCTTGCGCGCTTCCTGGATCGCGATCGATTCCTTGTTCGTATCGATGACGACGAGAAGATCCGGCGTGCCGCCCATATCCTTGATGCCGCCGAGCGACTGGTTGAGCTTATCGCGCTCGCGCGTAAGATTGAGGACTTCCTTCTTTGTGCGGCCCTGCGGGTCGGCAAGAATATCATCGAGCTGACGAAGGCGGCGGATGGACTGCGAGACCGTCTTCCAGTTCGTCAGCGTGCCACCGAGCCAGCGATGATTGATGAAGTATTGCGCGCTGCGCTTTGCGGCTTCGGCGATACCTTCGGAAGCTTGCCTCTTGGTCGCGACAAAGAGAACGCGCCCACCACCCGCGACGGTATCAGAAACCTTAAGCAGCGCCTGATGCAGCATCGGCACCGTCTGCGTAAGGTCGACGATATGAATTTTGTTCCGCGACCCATAGATGAACGGAGCCATCTTGGGGTTCCAGCGGTGAGCCTGGTGGCCAAAGTGAACGCCAGCTTCCAAAAGCTGACGCATGTTGAAGGCAGGAAGCGCCATCGAAAAGTTATCCTTTTCCGGTTAAACCTCCGCAAGACTGAGAAGAGATTAGCAAGCAATTCCAATCGCTTGCGTTTCTCCACCGGAGCGCGACGCGGGGCTTTTCATCCGCATGGCGCATGGTCTCGCGTGTGAGATGGCGGCTGTATACGGGGGATTGCAGAAATGCGCAAGCGACACGTGGGGCTGCCGGGAAGAAACGCGCCAAAGTTGCAGAGGCTTCAAACCTGCCCGGCAATAAAAAAAACGACACGCTGTCGGCATCCGATCGAAATCGGCAGCGTGTCGTCTATTTTTTGGAAGGCGACGCGATCAATAAAGAGCGTCGCAAATGCCCCGTGGAATTACACGAATTACTTGCACTTGCCGTCGAGCGTCGTCATCGCCGCATCCATCGCATTCGCTTCCGGCGTTCCATCAGCAGCGTCCTGACCGGCATCCCAGGCGTTCTCGAAACCTTCGCCGAGCGTGTTGAAATACCCGTCTATTTCATCGCTCGCCGCTTCCGCTTTCTTTTCGTCGTCTCCAACTTCGTCCATCTTCTTCGACATCGCACAATAGGCTTTCACCTTCGCAGGATCAGACGCGGCAGCTTCGAGATTTTTCTTGATGTCGGCCGCACTCATTTTCGGCGCAGGCGCGTCATTGGCATCCTGATCTGCGGCGTGAGCAACGGGAGCAAGCAGCAAAGCGGCGACCAAAGCAGCGTAGAATTTTGACATGTTTTGCCTCGTTGTTGGCTAGCTCGGGGTGCGGAGCTATGCACTCAAACTGTGTCAGAAGAAGGCAGCGCGGAGCGCTACCTTCGACGAAAGCATCTGGTCACTTAGCGATAATACCGCCAGTAGCAGTGACGGCGATGATGACGCCATCTGCAAACCCACTTGCGGTGCCTCTTCCAATGACGGCGCTTGTAATACCGCTTCTTGTAATAAACGTGCTCAACTGCAGATTTGTCAGCATGCGCGCTGATGCCATTGAGGCTCACACCAGCAACACCCGCATTCGCAGCCGTGCCGGCCGCGCCGAAGGTGACGGCAGCGAGAACCGCTGCTGCTATCAGGCTTTTTTTCATTAAGGGCTCCTATCTGGTAGGCGACGCTTCGCAGCGTCTGAACCCCTAACGCTTAACGGATAAAAAAGCCGTCGTTGACGACACAGATTTTTTAAAAGCCACGAGTGTAACATATATGCCGCGCGGCTTAAGCTTCCACCACTTCTCTAACGACAGCGAGAGCCGCGATACGCCCCGCATCCTGCGGAGAAATATCGTATCGGCCGGGTAGAACAAATTCCATTTCACGGCCGCGATCGAGCAGCGGCAAAACGATTCTGACTTCGCCGCCACCGCGCACCGCTGGCTTTAAACGACTGCTCATCTCCGACAGCTTCTCTGCGTTCGAACGGCCGCATTCTCGGTGATCGAGCACAAGCTTGAGATTGCGAGGAACGCTCGCCGCCGCTTTGTCCAACGCTTCGATAGACTGCACCCGCATCTTCAGCGTGTCGCCATCACGCTCGGCTTCGACGGAAACGATGACGGGCGTACCCGGTTCGAGCAACTCGCGGCTGGCAGCAAGTGTGTCGGAAAAAATCACCGCCTCGAATTGTCCTGTCGCATCGGAAAACATAGCGAACGCGAACTTGTTGCCCTTCTGGGAACGGCGCTCGCGTGCCGCGATAACGACACCTGCGAGACGCCCGGCTGTCGCTCCCCGCTGCGTCAGCGCCTCGAACTCGGTGAATTTGCGAACCCCAAGCTTTTTCAGCACGCGTTCGTATTGGTCGAGCGGATGCCCCGAGAGATAAAAGCCGATAGCCTCGAATTCTGCCGCCAGCCGGTCCATTGGCGTCCAGCCTTCAGCGGCACGCAAAACGAGCTCGGCCGGTTTTCCGCCCGAACCAAAGAGATCCGTTATCCCTTGCGCTTCGTCGGCGTTTCGCCGTTGCGCGGAAGCTAGGATCGTATCGGCATTCGCCGCGACGACGGCGCGATTGTCGCTCAGGGCATCGAAAGCGCCACCCTTCGCGAGCGTCTCGATCGCGCGCTTGTTGAACGCCTTTGCATCGACGCGCGCCGCAAAATCCGCCAGAGACGTAAACCGTCCGCCAATATTGCGCTCGTTGACGACGGATTCGACGGCGCCCGCGCCAATATTTTTTAAAGCCGCGAGCGAATACCGGATGGCGCCGCGCTCGCTGTCGCCACTCGTAGGCTCGACCCCGAAGTCGACACCCGATTGGTTGACGCACGGCGGCAGCATGCGAATGCCGGATTTGCGCGCTTCGGACGCAAACATCGCGAGCTTATCGGTGTTGCCCATATCGAGCGTCATCGAAGCTGCAAAGAACTCCTCGCGGAAATTCGCCTTCAAATACGCCGTATGATAGCTGACGAGCGCATAGGCCGCCGCGTGCGATTTGTTGAAACCATAGCCGGCGAACTTATCGACAAGCTCAAAAATATAAATCGCCTCGTCCTTCTTGACGCCCTTGGCAACAGCGCCCTCCACGAAGCGGGCCTGCTGCTTCGCCATTTCGGCCTTGTCTTTTTTACCCATCGCGCGACGAAGCATGTCAGCCTGTCCGAGCGTGTAACCGCCCATCACCTGCGCGATCTGAATAACCTGCTCCTGATAAATGATGACGCCGTAGGTTTCTTTCAAAATACCTTCGAGCATCGGATGCAGGTAATCGACGGGCTCTTCGCCGTGCTTGCGGTTGATGTAAGTCGGGATGTTGTCCATCGGACCGGGGCGATAAAGCGCTACCATGGCGATGATATCCTCGAAGCGGTCGGGTTTGAGCCGCTTCAAACTTTCGCGCATGCCTGTGCTTTCAAGCTGGAAGACACCTGCCGTATCGGCCTTCGCCAGCATTTCGTAGGTCGCTTTATCGTCCAGCGGCAAACTCGGAAGATCGACCGTAATCCCGCGCACGTTTTTGATGAGATTGACGGCCTTTTCGAGAACAGTGAGCGTCTTCAAACCGAGAAAGTCGAACTTTACGAGACCGGCCGCCTCGACCATCTTCCAGTTGTATTGCGTGATCGGAAAATGAGATTTGGGATCGCGGTAGAGAGGAACGAGCTCTTCGAGCGGCCGGTCACCGATCACCATACCCGCTGCGTGCGTCGAAGCATGACGATAAAGCCCTTCGAGCTTTTGTGCGATTTCAAGTAACCGCGCGACGATAGGCTCGCGATCGCGCTCCTCCTGCAGTTTTGGTTCGCCTTCGATCGCTTCCTTTAAGGTAACGGGATTGGCCGGGTTATTCGGCACGAGCTTGCACAGCCGGTCGACCTGCCCGTACGGCATCTGCAGCACGCGCCCGACGTCGCGGAGCACGGCCCGAGCCTGCAGCTTTCCGTGCGTGATGATTTGCGCAACGCGATCGTCGCCGTACTTTTTCTGCACGTAATCGATGACGCGGTCGCGCTTCTCCTGACAAAAATCGACGTCGAAGTCCGGCATCGAAATACGCTCGGGATTGAGAAAGCGCTCGAACAGCAATCCAAACTGCAAAGGATCAAGATCGGTGATCGTCAGCGCGTAAGCGACGAGAGAGCCCGCACCCGAGCCACGCCCCGGACCGACGGGAACGCCATTCGCTTTCGACCATTTGATGAAGTCGGCCACGATAAGAAAGTAGCCGGGAAACTTCATCTGCGTGATAACTTCGATCTCGTAGGCGAGCCGTTTTTCGTAATCCTCGACGGTGAAACCTGACGCCGGTCCATGCGCATCGAGACGACGTTTTAGCCCCTCGATGGCCTGTTTCTTAAGCTCTGCTGCCTCAAGACGGAAATTCTCGATCTCGCTCAGGCTATCGTCGGCCTTCACGAAGCGCGGCAGGATCGGCTTTCGACCTTCCGGCCGCGCCGTGCAGCGCATGGCGATTTCGATCGTGTTCGCAAGAGCCTCCGGCAGATCAGCGAACAGCGCCGCCATCTCGGCTTCGCTCTTGAGATAGTGTTCAGGACTTGCACGCCGGCGATTGTCCTCCACGACATAACGGCCATCGGCGATACAAAGCAGAACGTCGTGCGCTTCGTAATCGCCTCGTTCGGCAAAATAGCACTCGTTTGTCGCGACGATCGGAATACGCCGCTCGTAGGCAAGATCGAGTAAATCCGGCTCGACATCGGCTTCCTCCGGAAGACCGTGCCGCTGAAGTTCGACATAGAGACGGTTGCCAAAAATCTTTTCGAGCGTTTTGAGGCGGTCGGCCGCGAGATCGCGTTGACCGTCGCGCAACGCCGCATCGATCGGACCGAGCGGCCCGCCTGTGAGCGCAATAATGCCTTCGGAAAATTCTTCGATACGCGCGATCTTCACGTGAGCGGCTTCATCGGGCGCGGGCTCGAAATAGAGCGCCTTCGACAGTCGCATCAGGTTGGCGAACCCGTCGCTCGTCATCGCGAGCAGCGCAATCTTTCCGGCAGGCTTACTGCGCGGCTCATTGCTCAGCGCCCGAAGAGCCGAAGGTTGCGTATCGCGATTGTCTCCAAAATCGACGTCGATCGAGCCGCCGACGATCGGCTGCACACCGGCGCCCCAGAGCTTTTCGGAAAACTCCAGAGCGCCAAAGAAGTTGTTGGTATCCGTCAGCCCAAGCGCAGGAAAATTCATGGCCTGCGCAAGCTTGGCGAGCTTCGCGATCGGCAACGCGCCCTCAAGCAGCGAATACGCCGAATGAACCTTCAGATGAATGAATTGGGGCGCTTTGGGCGGCAGTCGAATCGGAGAATTCATGCCGCCAATGTACGCCAAGCACGTATACCGGACACCTCGATCCCCGAATGGCGCACAGCTAAAAAGCGAATATCTCTTAGCGCCCCATGGATGCCGGTTCCAGCTCGACCAGCCTGCCCTCATGGACCTGAAGCACTCTGTCCATTCGCCGCGCAAGCTCGATATTGTGGGTCGCGATCAATGCCGCCACCCCCTGACGCCGAATAAGCTCGACCAGTTCGCGAAACACGTATTCAGACGTGTGCGGATCGAGATTGCCCGTCGGCTCATCCGCGAGCAACAATCTCGGCGAATTCGCAAGCCCGCGACAGATGGCGGTCCGCTGCTGCTCGCCGCCCGAAAGCTCGGCCGGCCGATGGTCGGCACGTTCCGCAAGACCGAGGCCGCCAAGCAGATTGCGCGCTCGCGCTTCCGCGGCCTTCCGGCTTCGACCGAGAATAAGTTGCGGAAGAACGACATTTTCCAGCGCCGAAAACTCCGGCAGCAGCTGGTGGAACTGATAGACGAAGCCGATCTCCTTGCGCCGCAGCCGCGTGCGCTCGGCTTCCGAAAGCGTCGCGCAATCGCGACCGTTGAGAAACACGCGGCCGCTCGACGGCGATTCGAGAAGCCCCGTGATGTGCAGCAGCGTCGATTTACCGGCACCCGACGGTCCAACGAGAGCGACCGCCTGCCCAGGCCAAAGAACGGCGTCGACGCCCGTCAGCACAACGATCTCGCGCTCGCCCTGGCGGAAGCGCCGCGTCACGCCTTCGAGTTTCAGGATCGGCGAAAATGTCGTTCCGGCAGGAGATGTATCCATGGCCATCACTCGTACCGTAGCGCTTCGACGGGATCGAGACGCGACGCGCGCCAGGACGGATACAGCGTCGCAATCACCGACAGAACCAGCGCCATGATGACGATGCCCCCCGTCTCGTGCGGATCGATGTCGGTCGGTAGCTTCGTCAGATAATAGACGCTGGGATCAAAGACGGTCGCCCCCGTGATCCACGAGGCGAAATCCTTGATGCGCTCGATGTTCCAACAGAAAACGACGCCCAGCACGAAACCCGCCAGCGTCCCCACGACGCCAATCGATGCACCCGTTATCAGGAACACGCGCATCACCGCGCCCTTCGTCGCGCCCATCGTCCGGAGAATTGCAATATCCCGGCCCTTATCCTTCACCAGCATCATCAAGCCGGAGATGATGTTCAGCGCCGCCACGAGCACGATAAGCGACAAGATGATGAACATCACGTTGCGCTCGACCGAAAGCACGTTGAAGAACGTCTCGTTGCGTTGCCGCCAGTCGGCAACCGCAATGCTCGGACCGCCGGCCCTAAGAATTTCAGAGCGAAAAGCTGCGACATTCTCGGGATCGTTGACGACAACCTCGATCACATCCACTTCGCCGTTCTTCGCGAAATACTTCTGCGCCTCCGCAAGCGGCATGAAGATCATCATGCGATCGTATTCGCTCATGCCGAGTTCAAAGAGCGACGTGATCTGATACGACTTTGATCGCGGCGCGGTCCCGAACGGTGTCGCGGCACCACGTGGCGAAACGAGCGTCACGCGATCCCCGAGACCGACGTGCAATTGGTTCGCAAGCCGGACGCCCATCGCAATGCCGTCCTGCTTATCGAAGCCGTCAAGCGTTCCGGCACGTACGTTCCCGGCAACGAGCTTCAGCGATTTAAGATCTTTCTCCCGCACGCCCCGGACCAGACCGCCAAGCGCCTGCGTGCTCGACGAAACCATGACTTGGCCCTCGATCACCGGCATCGCGGAGACAACTCCGGGCACCTGTTTGATCTTGTCGGCCATCTGCTGATAATCGTCAAAACGATCGGCAAGCTTCTGCACGATGACGTGGCCGTTGAGGCCCATGATCTTCGCAAACAGGTCGTGACGAAATCCATTCATCACCGCCATGACGATGATGAGTGTCGCCACACCGAGCATGATGCCGAGAAACGAGAAGCCGGCAATGACCGAGATGAACCCTTCTTTGCGCCGCGCCCTAAGGTAGCGTCCGGCAATCATCCACTCGAAACGTGAAAAGGGCTTGGTGTCCCGGACGTCCGTCATGATTGCCCCTCGCTCCGTCTGGCCCTGGGTGCGCGCCGCATCGCACCTCCCTGTGTCGCAGTTAAGGCCGCCTCCGCTTTTTCAGCCTTTTAATAGGCCCGTGCGACCAGAACATACTCCTTTGCCGGTTCTCCCGTGAAAAGACATGCCCCCTTGACAGCATCTTGCGTGAGCGGGGCGTTGCGAATCGTCAGTTTCAGCGCCTTGAGCCGATCAGCGATGGCTTCAAGGCTTGCCCCCTCCGGACGCACCCATGGGACGCGGACCCAGCCCTTGAACGCGGCGCTTTCGTCCTCTCCCCCCGCCGGTCCGAAATAATCGGCAAGCTCGTCAAACGACGTGAGGTTCGAGACAATATTACCGTCGAGCCGCGCCTTGGCTTCGGCATAAAGATTTGCCTGGATCTCCTTCAGCAACTCCTGTGCAGCCCCGACGAACGATGTGCGCGGCTGCGTGTGTGAGATGACTTTGTCGCCGTCACGCAGCCGGTCGCGACGCATGAACGTCACGTTTCCACCGCTCGCATCGCGGCCTCCAATTTCGACGATGATCGGAGCCCCACGGCGCACCCAGTTCCATCGCTTCTCGGCCGATTTGATTGGTTTGAGATCGACAAGCGTACGAATGCCGGCCGCCTTCAATTCCCTTTCAAGCGATGTGCAGTATTCGACGAGCGCGGCATCCTCCGGTTTCTCCCGCAGCATCGGCACGATGATGATCTGGCGCGGAGCAATCATCGGCGGCAGCCGTAAACCGTCGTCGTCGCCGTGAGTCATGATCACGCCGCCGATCAGGCGCGTCGAGACGCCCCAGCTCGTCGTATGACAGAACGTGAGTTGCCCATCCGCGTTTTGAAACTGAATATTCTGTGCCTCGGCGAAGTGCGTGCCAAGATAATGCGACGTGCCCGCCTGCAACGCCTTTCCGTCCTGCATCATCGCTTCGATGGAGTAGGTGTTATCGGCGCCCGGAAAACGCTCGTTCGCCGGCTTCTCGCCCGCAATGACCGGCATCGCCAGCACATCTTCGGCAAATGAGCGATAGACTTCGAGCATCTTCAAGGTTTCGGCGACAGCATCCTCACGGTCGGCATGCGCCGTATGTCCTTCCTGCCAAAGGAATTCGGCCGTGCGTAAAAAAAGACGCGTCCGCATTTCCCAGCGCACTACGTTCGCCCATTGATTCACAAGCAATGGCAGGTCGCGATAGCTCTTGATCCAGCGCTGAAACGCATCGCCGATGATTGTCTCGGAGGTCGGGCGAACAATCAACGGTTCTTCGAGCTTGGCGTCCGGATCGACAACCAGCTTGCCACCCTCGTTCTTCAAGCGGTGGTGTGTGACGACCGCCATCTCCTTCGCGAAGCCTTCGACGTGCTCGGCTTCCTTGGCGATGAAGCTCATAGGGATGAACAGCGGGAAATAGCAGTTGTCGTGCCCCGTATCCTTGATGCGCTGATCGAGTTCCGCCTGGATACGCTCCCAGACACCCCAGCCCCAGGGCTTGATGATCATGCAGCCACGGACAGGGCTCGTCTCCGCCATATCGCCATCGCGCACGACAGCCTGATACCAATCGGGAAAATTCTGTTCGCGGGTGACCGGAAGCGCGCGCTTACTCATAGGCCCGCTCCGACGCGTGCCGTTGCGCGGCAGGTAGAACACAGACAGATAGCATCGGAAGACGCATTGTGATCCGCTCGTCGATTTCTGCGCGGGCGAACCGCGCCGGGTTGGTCATGGGTGCCAAAAGCAAGCCCAAGTACCCCGTTCATGGCGACCTTGCAACGTCGCAACGCCGTCGTCGCCAAGCCGGCGTGAACGACGAGTGGTCTGAAATGCGAAGTGCAAACGCGAACGCACGACAAACGGCGCGCTCAGTAATTTGCAATGATCGTATAAACAATGGCAAAAACACCAGCCGTCACGACCGTATTGACGCAAAACACCTTGAACATGTTGATCCTGTGCGGGGCGCTTTCTGGCGTGCCGGGAACCACTTCTCCAGCTTCGTCCTGCGTGTGGGCGAAAAACGGCAGCACCGCAAAGAGGGTGATAAACCATAAGACAAAGAAGGTCGCGACAGCCACCGATGTTCGCATCGTCTGTTTCCCTTCGGTCTTCGGACGCGGGATTGCGGCCCGATCTATACTTGCTCTAGCTCGACGAGGGTGCCGCAAAAATCCTTCGGATGCAGGAACAGCACGGGCTTGCCGTGCGCGCCGATCTTCGGATTGCCGTCGCCGAGTACGCGAGCTCCCTGTGCCCTCAGCTGATCACGTGAGGCGATGATGTCCTCAACTTCGTAGCATACATGATGAATGCCGCCGTCGGGAGCTTTTTCGAGAAATTTCGCAATTGGCGAATTTTCGCCGAGCGGCTCAAGCAGTTCGATTTTCGTGTTCGGCAGATCGATGAAGACGACGGTAACGCCATGTTCCGGTTGTGCGGTGGGTTCCCCGACCTTGGCGCCGAGGGCGTTTCGATAAACCGATGCAGCCTTTTCGAGGTCTTTGACCGCGATTGCGACATGGTTCAAACGTCCGATCATACGTCTATCTCCGGCCTGGGAATGAACTCGTGCGGCCGCAATGGCCGTCAGCCCCTAGCTTCCACCACGGAGAGCAGCACTTTGACAACCGGCTTCTTGCCCCAGGCTTCGTTAATGGCCGAGCGGACGGCGCGCTGTACCGCTTCTTGCACCATAGCGGCGTCACTCCGGCGCTTGGGCGGGATCGATCTCAGCGTCCCGTCGATGGCGTCGTAGACGACTTCCCGCATCGCTTCGCCATCGCTGTCGGCAGCCGGAATGCCTTCGAGGACAAGCCCGGGCTCGCTCAGAACCTCGCCGCGCCGCGAGAGAACGAGCGAGACAACCGCAATGCCGACGAAGGACAATTTGCGCCGCGACTTGACCGGCCCCTCGGCATCCGGAACAATCAAATTTCCATCGCGATAAAGTCGCCCGACCGGAGCTTCGTCGATGACGCTCGCGGGCTCTGGCCATAGTTTCAGCATCTCACCGTCGACGATCGTGAGCGTCTCTTTGACACCGCATGCGCGCGCCAGTTTACCGTTCGCTCGGAGATGAAGCGCCTCCCCATGCATCGGCACGGCAATTTTAGGCCTTAGCCACGCATACATATCCTTAAGCTCGTCCCGTCGCGGGTGACCTGTGACGTGCACAAGCGCATCCGCATCGGTGACGATATCGACGCCGAGCCGCGCGAACCCGTTCTGCACGCGTCCGACTGCTTTCTCGTTTCCTGGAATTGTCCGCGATGAAAAGATAATAATGTCGCCCTTGTCGAGCGATATATCTGGATGCTCATCCTCAGCAATGCGCGCGACAGCCGCACGGCTTTCACCCTGGCTGCCGGTGCAAAGCACGACAACTTTATTGCGCGGGACATCCGCAAAGCGCTGCTGGTCGAGATATGTGAAGCTTTCCGGCAGATATCCGGTTTCGATCGCCACCTCGATGATACGATGCAGAGCCCGGCCCGCAACAATCAACGTGCGTCCGGCCTTATGTGCGGCTGCCGCGACTGAGACGATCCGCGCGACATTCGAAGCAAACAGCGTAACCGCCACGCAGCGCGGCGCATCGGCAATAATCTTCGTCAACGTCTTCGCAACATCGGCTTCCGAAGCTGAGCGCCCGTCGCGCATGGCGTTCGTGGAATCGCAGACGATCGCAAGTACGCCTTCGTCGCCGAGTGACTGCAGCTTCGCAACGTCATGCGATTTGCCGACAACCGGTGTTGCGTCAAACTTCCAATCGCCTGTGTGAAAGACAAGACCCGCAGGCGTGCGAATGGCAAGCCCGTTCGGCTCCGGTATCGAGTGCGTCAGCCCAACAAACTCAACGTCGAACGCCCCCGCTTGAAACCGGCCGCCGAGTGGAATGGTCCGGACGGGAAGGCTCTTTCGCTCAGCTTCTCCGAATTTCAGCTTAAGCAACCCGGCCGTAAAGGGCGTTGCAAAAATAGGGCATTCGAGCGAGGGCCAAAGATCGAGAACCGCTCCAATGTGATCTTCGTGTCCATGTGTCAGAACCAATCCGGCAAGATTTTTCCGGTCCGACACGATGTATCTTAGATCCGGCAGGACAACGTCCGCACCCGGCTCCGACTCATGCGGAAACGTGACGCCCAGGTCCACCATCAGCCACGAGCGCGCGTTCGGCGGACCGTAGCCGTAAAGATAGACGTTCATTCCGATCTCACCGAGACCGCCGAGGGCCATGAAGACGAGTTCGTCGCGTTTGTTATTTCCCAGCCGTTGGTTTGGTTTGCCGCGCTCGCTCATGCGTCCCCGTTCTCTACGGCCGAAATGCCAAGCGCCACATCGCCGTGATTGATTTCGCGAATGTCGCCGTCGACGTCCATCAGAAGCGCACCGGAGTCCGAAAGCCCCTGATACCGGCCGGAAATAGGTCCATCCACGGAATTGACCCTGATTCGCTCGCTGATCGGCCCCGCGCGTTCGATCCAGGCTTTCCGGATATCTGAGAACCCCTCGCCGTCACCCCAAACAGCAAGCCAGCGCGAAAACTGATCTGCCAGGGGCGCCAGCAAGCCCTTTGGCGAAAGGGCGGCAGTTGCGGCATGAAGCCGAAGAGCAGTCGCCGAGCCGCCGAGATCCTGGGGCGCAGTTTCTATATTCACGCCGAACCCGATGACCGCGAGAAACCCGGGGCTTCCCCGCGCCGTTGTACTCTCGACGAGAATGCCCCCCATCTTAGCGCCCCCCATCAATACGTCGTTCGGCCATTTGAGGCGAAGTCCGGTGCCATGCGCAAGGTCCGTCAAGGCCCGGACAGCTTCGAAAAGCGCGATTCCAGCGACAAGTGACAATTGTCCCGCCTTTTCGATGGGGGCGCCGCAGCAAAAGGCGAGACTCGCGTGAAGATTTCCCTTTGGTGAAATCCACGTCCGGCCTTGTCGGCCCCGCCCCGCGGTCTGCCGGTCGGCAAGAACCCAGAGAGGCAAATCCTCGCCATTGACGGCTAACCGCATCGCATCGGCGTTCGTCGAGCCGGTTTCCTCAATATGGATAACGCGGGGCGCGCCGGATGCGTCCATTGCTCTGCTAAAGCGTCTGCGGCTGCGCTAATGCGGCAGCTGCGGCGTTGGCCGCATCGACCAGCGTGCCGCCGATGAACGGCAGGAAAAACAAGAGAACGAACACCGCCGAGAGCGCCATGACAGCAAAGGTCTTGCTCTCTCGCGGCAGAAACGCTTCCGCTGACTCGTCGAAGAACATTATCTTCACGATCCGCAAATAGTAAAAGGCGCCAACGACGCTTGTCACCACGCCAATAACCGCCAACGGATATAGCCCGGCTTTGATCGCGGGCAGAAACACGTACCATTTAGCCCAGAATCCGGCCAGCGGCGGAATTCCCGCCAGCGAAAACATCAGGATGGCCATGATCGCCGCAAACGTCAGATCCGTCTTTGCCAGCCCGGCAAGATCGTTGATGTCTTCGACATTGCCGTGCTTGCGGCGCATCGTCAGAACGCAGGCGAACGCACAAAGGGTCATGACGACATAGATCGTCAGGTAAATAAGAACGCCTGCTGTTCCTTCGGTATTGTCGGCCGCGAGCCCGATCAATGCAAATCCGACGTGCCCGATTGACGAGTACGCAAGCAGCCGCTTGATGTTCGTCTGCCCAATAGCAGCAAAGGCGCCGAGCGCCATCGACGCAATTGCAAGGAAGATAACGATCTGCTGCCACTGGGGCGCAATTCCCGGAAGTGCCGCCAACGTGAAACGAAGGATCAGCGCCATTGCAGCAACCTTCGGAGCACCGGCGAAGAATGCCGTCACCGGCGTTGGCGCGCCTTGGTAGACATCCGGCGTCCACATATGGAACGGCACGGCGGAAATCTTAAACGCCAGCCCGACGAGCACGAAAACCAGACCGACCGTCAGTCCGATATTCGCAGCCATCTCCGGCGCCTTAGCAGCAGCCGCAATCCCGGCGTAGCCGGTTACACCCGTTACGCCGTAGATCAACGATGCGCCGTAGAGCAACATCCCGGACGAAAGCGCTCCGAGCACGAAGTATTTCAACCCCGCTTCGCTCGATCGCACGTCATCGCGCTTGAACGCGGCGATAACATAAAGCGCCAGCGAATGCATCTCGAGTCCGAGATAGAGCGCGATCAGATCGTTCGCCGAAACCATCAGCAGCATGCCGAGCGTCGCGATCAGGAATAGCACGGGATATTCGAACAGCATCAACCGTTCGCGGCCGAAATCGTCGAATGTAATGACGAGCGTCAGAGCCGCCGAAACCAGAATAATGACTTTCAGAAACCGGCTAAAAGCATCCGAAATGAACGCGCCATCGAACAGGCTCTGCGTCCCGCTGCCTTCCAGCACCGCGAACGTTGCAAGGACAAGCACGCCGATTGCAAGCCACGAAATGATACGGCCGCTCGCCTCGCCCTTGGGCATGAAGACACCGGCCATCAAGAGAACCATCGCACCGACCGCAAGGATCAGCTCGGGCATTACGGTGTGGAACAGCGTGCTATCCATCGATCAAAATCCCTACGGCACCAGCGCCGCGGCCGACGTCTGCTGCGCCGCCTGATAATTCTGCACCAGATTTTTTACGGACGTCGCCGTCACATCGAGCACCGGTGCCGGATAAACCCCGTAAAAAATCGTTAGCAGAATGAGCGGCGCAAGGATCGCTACCTCGCGCGGTGAAAGGTCCAGAATGCTGCGGAGGTTCGCTTTCTCCAGCGCGCCGAATATGACACGGCGATAGAGATAAAGTGCATAAGCGGCCGACAGAATAACACCAGTCGTGGCCAGGATCGCAACCCAGGTGTTCGCCTTGAACGCAGAGAGCAGCGTCAGGAATTCGCCGATAAAACCGCTTGTGCCCGGCAGACCGACATTGGCCATCGTGAACACCATGAAGGCAAACGCATATTTCGGCATCCGCTCGACGAGCCCACCATAGGCGGCAATCTCGCGCGTGTGCATTCGGTCGTAGATGACGCCGACGCACAGGAACAACGCCGACGATACGAGACCGTGCGACAGCATCTGGAAAATAGCGCCGTCAAGCCCTTGCTGCGATCCCGTAAAAATACCCATCGTGACATAGCCCATGTGCGCGACGGAGGAATACGCAATGAGCTTCTTCATATCCTCCTGCACGAGGGCCACGAGCGACGTGTAGATGATCGCGACAATCGACAGCGTGAAAATAAAGGGAGCAAGATCGGCCGACGCGTTCGGAAACATCGGCAGCGAAAAGCGCAAGAACCCGTAACCGCCCATCTTCAGCAGAATGCCGGCAAGGATGACCGAACCGGCTGTCGGCGCCTCAACGTGAGCATCCGGCAGCCACGTATGCACCGGCCACATCGGCATCTTCACGGCAAACGATGCGAAGAACGCAATCCAAAGCCATTTCTGCATTTCCGGCGGAAACTTTGTCTGCAGAAGAGTTGGAATGTCCGTCGTCCCCGCGTGCCAGTACATCGCCATCATCGCGAGAAGCATCAGCACCGAGCCAAGAAGCGTATAGAGAAAAAACTTGAAGCTCGCATAAACGCGGCGCTTGCCGCCCCAGACACCGATGATGATGAACATCGGGATGAGGCCGCCTTCGAAGAATAGATAGAACAGTACGAGATCAAGCGCGCAGAAAACGCCGAGCATAAGCGTTTCGAGAACCAAGAAGGCTATCATGTATTCCTTGACGCGATCCTGGATGGATACCCAGCTCGCAAGGATACAGAGCGGCATGAGGAACGTCGTCAGAATGATGAACAGCATCGAAATGCCGTCGACGCCGAGCTTATACTTCAGCGGTCCGAGCCAAGCATGCTCCTCGACGAACTGAAATCCGGCCGTTGTCGTGTCGAAGTTCCACCAGACGAGCAACGACACGAAGAATGTGACGAGCGTCGTCCAAAGCGCGATCCACCGCGCATTGCCTTTGGCTTCCGCGTTCTGCGTCGCAATCAGGAGCGCGCCGACGAGCGGCAGAAAAATAATGACGGATAGAAGATTGCTCATTTGAACGCCCCGGCGAAGAGCCCGTTATATGTGAGCCAAGTCAGGATCGCCGCGACGCCGATCAGCATGGCGAAGGCGTAGTGGTAGAGATAGCCCGTCTGAAGCTTGACGACCCTGGCCGTGACGCGCCCTACGCCGGCGGCGGTGCCGTCGATCGCGCCGTCGATAACCGCCCCGTCCCCGCCTTTCCAAAAGAAGCGCCCGATAGCAAACGCCGGACGGACGAAAACAGCGTTGTAGAGTTCGTCGAAATACCACTTGTTCAGCAAGAACAGGTACAGCGGCCGGAACGCGCGGGCTGTAGCAGCCGGAAGCCACGGCATCTGTACGTAGTAGA
Source organism: Hyphomicrobium sp. (assembly GCF_035548195.1). Taxonomy (GTDB): domain Bacteria; phylum Pseudomonadota; class Alphaproteobacteria; order Rhizobiales; family Hyphomicrobiaceae; genus Hyphomicrobium_B. The sequence goes on along the minus strand of NZ_DASZTY010000017.1, from coordinate 240,702 downwards.
GCCACGCAATCGCAAAACCGATCAGCATCGCGACGAACGACGACAATCCGACCCACCCCGGAACCTCTTCCATCTTTTCCAGGATATTATTGTCCGCGCCGTAGAAAATCGCACCGTTCCAGAATGCGTGCTGGTTCGAACCGATGAAATAGCTCGTAAACACCAATCCAGCGAAAGCAGCGCCGAGCGATAGCACGGCCAGAGGCACCATCATCGTCGGCGGACTCTCGTGCGCATGATCATAGGTGTGATGATCCGCGCGCGTCTCGCCAAAGAATGTCATGAAGATCAGACGCCACGAATAAAACGCGGTCATCAGCGCGCCTATTACAAGGAGCCAGAACGCATAATTGTTCGGTGTATTCGCAGCGTATGCGGCTTCGATGATGGCATCTTTCGAATAAAAGCCGGATAGACCCGTCAGATGCGGAATGCCGACGCCCGTAATGGCCAAGGTCCCGACCAGCATCGCGGCGAACGTCCACGGGATTTTTGCGCGTAGGCCGCCCATCGCGCGCATATCCTGCTCGTGATGCATCGCATGGATGACCGAGCCCGCGCCAAGGAACAAAAGCGCCTTGAAGAACGCGTGCGTGAAAAGATGAAAGATGCCGGCGCCGTAGGCCCCTACTCCGCAGGCGACGAACATGTAGCCGAGCTGCGAGCAGGTTGAATACGCGATAACGCGCTTGATGTCGTTTTGAACGAGCCCCACGCTCGCCGCGAAGAATGCCGTGATCGCGCCGATCAGCGTCACGAACTTCAAAGCCTCCGGCGCCAGCTCGAAGATAGGCGACAACCGCGCGACCATGAAGACACCCGCAGTCACCATCGTCGCAGCGTGGATCAGCGCGGAAACAGGCGTCGGACCCTCCATCGCATCAGGCAACCAGGTGTGGAGCAGAAACTGCGCCGACTTGCCCATCGCACCCATGAACAAGAGGAGTGACAATGTTGTCAGGATATCGACGTCATACCCTGCGAATAGAAACGTCTTCCCGACAGCACTCGGAGCCGCCGCAAAGATGGCGTCGAAGTTTACGGTGCGGAAGACGTAGAACAGCCCGAAGATACCGAGAGCAAATCCGAAGTCGCCGACACGGTTGACGACGAACGCCTTGATTGCGGCGGCGCATGCCGACGGCTTCTTGTACCAGAATCCGATAAGCAGATAGGACGCGAGGCCGACGCCTTCCCAACCGAAAAACATTTGTACGAGGTTGTCGCTCGTCACCAGCGTGAGCATCGCAAATGTGAAAAGCGACAAATACGCAAAGAAGCGCGGCCGCGAGTCATCATCGTGCATGTAGCCGATGGAATAGAGATGCACGAGAGACGACACCGTCGTCACGACGACAAGCATGACGGCGGTCAGCGTATCGACCTTGAGCGCCCACGACGTATCGAGTTCCCCGGACGCAATCCACCGAAGCAGCGTGATGGTATGCGTCTCATGTCCGAAGGCAACCTGAAAGAAGACGATCCACGACAGTACGGCCGCCAGAAACAGGAGCGCGGTCGTGATAACCTCACTCGGCCGGTCCCCGATGGCGCGCCCGAAAAACCCTGCGATGAGCGCGCTGGCGAGCGGCAGGAGAACGATTGCTGCGTAGATCATGCTCCCCGCCTACCCCTTCATCATGTTGACGTCTTCAACCGCAATCGAACCGCGATTGCGGAAATAGACGACGATGATTGCGAGTCCTATGGCGGCCTCCGCGGCCGCGACCGTCAACACGAATAATGTAAACACCTGTCCGACCAGGTCCCCGTTGAAATGTGAAAACGCAACCAGATTGATGTTCACTGCGAGCAGCATCAACTCGATCGACATCAGAATGACGATGACGTTCTTGCGGTTTAAAAAAATACCGAAGATGCCGAGCGTGAAAAGGCACGCCGCGACCGTTAGATAATGCCCGAGCCCAATGGTCATTCCGCTGCCTCCGGACGTTTCGCGGCTGGAATTTTCGAGCCGCCGCTCGGCACTTTGACAACTTCCAATGCCGTCGTAGGCCCGCGCGCCACCTGTTCCGCGATGGACTGCCGCTTGACGTTTTCACGATGTTTCAGCGTCAGCACGATCGCGCCGATCATCGCAACGAGCAGGATGAGCCCCGCGCTCTGAAAGAAATAGACGTACTTCGTATAAAGGATATCACCGAGCGCTTGGGTGTTTGTAATCCCGGACCCCGACGCCGGCACTGGCGACGCGGCACTGATAGACGGAGCCATAACCAGCCCACGATAGGTGAAAAGCGCGACAAGTTCCGCAAGCACGACGCCACCAACGAGCGCGCCCACCTTCGCGTTACTGATAAATCCGGCCTTCAGCGCAGCGAAATCGACATCGAGCATCATCACGACAAAGAGGAACAAGACCGAAACGGCGCCGACGTACACGATTATCAGCAGCATGGCGATGAATTCAGCGCCAAGCAGGATAAAAAGTCCCGCCGCGTTGAAGAATGCCAGGATCAGGAACAGCACGGCGTGGACAGGATTTCTCGCGAGAATGACCATCGCGCCCGATGCCACCGCCAGCACCGCAAAAAGGTAAAAGAAGCCAGCTTCGGCCATTAGTGTCTCCACCTCTCGCGGGCGGCTCCGACTTCATCTTTGCTCATGCCGGTCACCGATACTTCGCGTCGAGTGCGATGTTCTTCGCAATCTCGCGTTCCCAACGGTCGCCATTCGCAAGCAGACGTTCCTTGTCGTAAAACAGCTCTTCCCGCGTCTCGGTCGCAAATTCGAAATTCGGGCCCTCGACGATGGCGTCTACCGGGCACGCTTCCTGACAAAGACCGCAATAGATGCACTTCGTCATATCGATGTCGTAACGGGTCGTACGCCGGGTACCATCATTACGGCGTGGGCCGGCTTCGATCGTGATCGCCTGCGCCGGGCAGATTGCTTCACAGAGCTTGCAGGCGATGCACCGTTCTTCGCCGTTGGGATAGCGACGCAACGCGTGTTCGCCTCGAAAGCGCGGCGACAGCGGCCCTTTTTCGTAAGGATAATTCAGCGTTTTCTTCGGCGAAAAGAAATAGCGCATCGTCAAAAAGAACGCCGCGACGAATTCGCTAAGAAACAGCGATTTGGTGGCACGCGCCAAATTCATGACAGGAAGCCTCCAAATCTCAGAACCGCTGCCGTTGCAACGACCATGAGCAGCGACAGCGGCAAAAACACCTTCCACCCGAGCCGCATCAACTGGTCGTAGCGATAACGCGGAACGATCGCCTTCGCCATCGCGAACATGAAGAAGACAAGGACGACTTTGATCAGGAACCAGAAGATTCCGGGAACCGCGTTCAGCGGCCAGATATCGACGGGCGGAAGCCACCCGCCGAGAAACAAGATCGTCGTCAGGGCGCACATCGTGGTGATCGAGACGTATTCGCCGAGCATGTAAAGGAGATAGGGCGTAGATGAATACTCGACCATGAAACCCGCCACGAGTTCCGATTCAGCTTCAACCAGGTCGAACGGGGGGCGGTTCGTCTCGGCAAGTGCCGAGACATAGAACATGACGAACACCGGAAAAAGCGTCAGCCAATGCCAATCCAGCAACGAGTTCGTCAGCCCGAGGCGGGTCCCGACGCCGGTGCGCTGTGCGTTGACGATATCGGTCATGTTGAGCGATCCGACGCACAACAGCACGCAGATGATGATGAAGCCAATAGAAACCTCATACGAAACCATCTGCGCCGCCGAGCGCAAACTGCCCATGAACGGATACTTCGAATTCGACGCCCAGCCGCCCATAATGACGCCGTAAACACCGAGAGACGAAATCGCGAGCAAATAAAGAATTCCGACGTTCATGTCGGATATGACCCACCGGCCCCAGCTGTTCTCATTGACCGGGATGACAGCCCATGCCGACAGGGCGCATAGCGACATCGCAAGCGGCGCTAACAGAAATAGGGCCTTGTCCGCACCAGACGGAATGATGGGCTCCTTCAGCACGAATTTCAAAAGGTCGGCGAAGGATTGCAGAAGCCCGAACGGCCCCACGACGTTCGGACCTCGCCGCATCTGCACTGCCGCCCAGACTTTGCGATCCATAAGCAGCAGAAAGGCAATGATGACGAGGAGCACGACAAGCAGCAGCAGGGAAAAGCCGATCAGCGCCAGCAAGTTCCAGCCGTAGTCCGTCATAAATGTTTGCAGCGTATCCAGCATTGCATCCTATTCCGCCGCGGTGAGTTTCTGTTCTGCGCTGCTTCTGAGCGCACTCATGCCAGCCATCACGGCCGATGCCCGAGCAATCGGATTGGTGAGGTAAAAGTCGCCGATTGCCGAACCGAACGGCGTCGCCGTCGTTTGCCCGGACAGCTTTGCGAGCGTCTCAAGACCCGAGACCGCGCGCGTTTCGACCGAATCGACGGCCGCGAGTTGCGGGGCCGCGCGGTACATCGCGGCGCGCAGTTCTTTCAAAGTATTATAAGAAAGAGTTGCATCTGCGCGGGCTGAAAGGGCGCGAATGATCGTCCAGTCTTCCTTCGCACTCCCCGGGGAGAAGGCGGCTTTCATGGTGTGCTGTACGCGGCCCTCCGTGTTGACGTAGGTCGCATGCTTCTCGGTATACGCCGCACCGGGAAGAATAACGTCGGCGCGTTCCGCACCTCGGTCGCCATGGCTGCCCTGATAAACGACAAACGCCGATCCAAGTTTCGAAAGATCGCACTCGTCGGCGCCGAGCAGGTACACGAGCTCCATCCCGCCACCGAGAATCCCAGCAAGGTCTTTGCCGCCCTTGCCCGGCACAAAACCGAGATCGAGCCCCGCGACGCGCCCCGCAGCAGTGTGCAAGACATTGAAGCCGTTCCACGTCGCATCTTTCCCGGATGAGGCCGCCACCACGATACGCGCGGCAAGCGACAGCACTGCAAGTCCATCCGGTCGCGCATAGGCACCTTGACCGACAATCACCATTGGATGCTTGGCATCCTTAAGGGCCTCCGCGAACGGATGCTTTCCGCTTGCGATGTCTGCCAACGTCTCCGGCCCGGCGCCGAGATACCCATGCGGATAAGTGAGATCGACCTTCGCTCCGATCAGCGCGATCTTGATCGACGGATCGGCACGCCAGCGCTTACGGATGCGCGCATTGAGCACCGGCGCTTCAAGTCGCGGATTGGAACCGACGATCAGTATCGCGTCGGCCTGTTCGATTCCCTCGATAGACGAGTTGAACACGTAGCTCGCACGGCCGAGCTTCGGATCGAGCTTGTCACCTGCTTGCCTGCAGTCAAGTGAGACGACGCCGAGATGCCCGAGAAGATCCTTGAGCGCGAACATTTCTTCCGCAGCCGCAAGATCGCCCGCGACGGCGCCGGTCTTATCGGGCTTCGCCGCCTTGATCTTGTCGGCGACAAGACCAAGCGCCTCGTCCCAGCTCGCCGGCTCCAGCCGCCCGTTCCTACGAATGTAGGGTTGGTCGAGACGCTGAATTTTCAACCCATCGGCCACGTGCCGCGTCTTGTCGGAGATCCATTCCTCGTTCACGGCATCGTTGTTGCGCGGCAGGATGCGCATGACGGCACCGCCCCGGGTATCGACCCGGATGGCCGAACCGACGGCATCCATCGCATCGATCGTTTCGGTCGATTCCATTTCCCACGGCCGCGCCGCAAATGCCCAGGGCCGATGGGTCAGCGCGCCAACCGGACAGAGATCGACAGCATTGGCGCTCATTTCCGACATGATGCCGCGCTCAAGATACGTCGTGATCTCCGCATCTTCGCCACGCCCGATCAGGCCAAGCTCTTCGACGCCTGCAACCTCGGTCATGTAGCGAACGCAGCGCGTACAATGGATGCATCGGGTCATGATCGTTTTGATCAACGGCCCGATATATTTCTCTTCAACGGCGCGCTTGTTCTCGTGATAGCGCGACCCGCCCATTCCGAAGGCCATCGCCTGATCCTGCAAATCGCATTCCCCGCCCTGATCGCAGATCGGACAATCGAGCGGGTGGTTGATGAGCAGAAACTCCATCACCCCTTCGCGGGCTTTTTTGACGAGCGGCGAGGTCGTATTGATGACCTTGGGAGAACCATCCTTGTTCGGCGGCAAATCGTTGACCAGCATCGCACACGACGCGACCGGCTTCGGCGAGCCCTGCACTTCGACAAGACACATGCGGCAGTTGCCCGCGATCGAAAGCCGCTCGTGATAACAAAAACGCGGAATAACCGCGCCCGCCATTTCGCAGGCGTGCATCAACGTCGTGCCGTCCTCGACCTCGATTGCCTTGCCGTCGACTATGAGTTGCTTGGCCATGTTGTCCGCCGCCCTACTCCGCCGCCACGGGGGTGTGCTTCGCCTGATAATCATCGATGCGAGCTTCGATGACCGGGCGGAAATTCTTGATAAGACCTTGCACCGGCCACGCCGCCGCGTCACCAAGCGCACAGATGGTGTGACCTTCGACCTGCTTCGTTACATCGAGTAGGAGGTCGATCTCGCGCTTCTCCGCCTGTCCGCGCTCCATACGTTCGAGCACGCGCCACATCCAGCCAGTACCTTCGCGGCATGGCGTGCACTGACCGCAACTTTCATGTTTGTAAAAATATGCGATGCGCCGGATGGCACCGATGATATCCGTCGACTTGTCCATCACAATCACGGCTGCCGTGCCGAGCCCCGAGCCCAGCTTGCTCAGCGCATCGAAATCCATCGTCACTGCTTCGGCCTGCTCCGCGGTGATGCACCGGACAGATGAGCCTCCCGGAATGACCGCCAGCAAATTATCCCAGCCGCCGCGAATGCCGCCGCAGTGCTTGTCGATAAGATCTTTTAGCGGGATGCCCATTTCCTCCTCGACGACGCACGGCCGCTCCACGTGGCCCGAGATCTGAAAGAGCTTCGTCCCAGTGTTGTTGGGTAATCCGAGCGCCGCAAACCAAGTCCCGCCACGACGAAGAATTTCACCGACGACCGCGATGCTTTCGACATTGTTGATCGTCGTCGGTGCGCCATAGAGGCCAACGTTGGCGGGGAACGGAGGCTTGAGACGCGGCTGGCCTTTCTTGCCTTCAAGACTTTCAAGCATCGCCGTTTCTTCGCCGCAGATGTAAGCACCTGCGCCATGATGCACGTAAAGGTCGAAATCCCAGCCGTGGACGTTGTTTTTGCCGATGAGCTTCGCTTCATAAGCTTCATCGATTGCGCGTTGTAGCGCCTCTCGCTCGCGGATGTATTCGCCGCGAACGTAAATGTAGCTCGTGTGCGCACGCATCGCGAACGACGCCAGCAACGCGCCCTCGATGAGTAGATGTGGATCGTGCCGCAGGATCTCGCGATCCTTGCAAGAGCCGGGCTCCGATTCGTCCGCATTGATGACGAGATAGCTAGGGCGCGGATCGGCCTTCGGCATGAACGACCACTTGAGGCCGGTTGGAAAACCCGCGCCGCCACGCCCGCGCAAACCCGATTTCTTCATCTCATCGATGATGTAATCGTGGCCCTTATCGATGAAAAACTTCGTGCCGTCCCACGCGCCACGTTGCACCGCAGCCTTGAGCCACGGCGAATGGAAACCGTAGATGTTGCGAAAAATGCGGTCGCGATCCTTAAGCATGAGAGCTAACCCTTCGGCTTTTCGCCGGCTTTGTTCTCGGGACGCCATCCCTGGCTGAGCTTCTGCGCCTGCTCGATCCACTTGTCGCGAGTGACGCGGCCTTTGAAACCATCGAGCTGGCTCTCGAACCACGCGACATTTTCAGGCGTCCATTGCGCAATCTGATCGAAATGCCAGATGCCGATCGCGTTGAGTTTCTCAACCATCTTGTCCGCGACGCCCCAGATCAACGACAGATCATCGCCTTGGCCGCTGCGGGGCGCGCTCAACAGTTCGGGTTTGACGGCTTGGCGCCCGGCTGCGACAGCCTGATCGCGCAGCATGTCGGCTTTGATCTTATCGAGCTCGCCCGCAGAAAGTGGTTTGCCTCCGCCGCGCGCTTCCAACTCCTTGACGAGTCCGGCATTCGCCATCGCCGCAAGCGCCGCAGGATGCACCGGCGGCGGCGCGCCTATCGCGCCGCCCGGCGAAGATGGAGAACTGCCCTCCGCCACGGCGGCCTTATGCGTCGGAGAAGCGAGGGCGGATGCAGGCGTCGTCTCCTGCGCTTTATCGCCCGCCTCGGCTGTCTCTTCGAACCGCTTCTTCCAAGCGCCGATCGTCGAACCGTCATAAAGCGTTTCGTCGGTGAGCGTGGTAGGTCCTGTAACAGGACAAGATGCCTTGCGTCCAATTTGAGAGCCCCACTTGAGCTCGCGACCGGCAAGGAATCCATCAAGAATCTTTTCGAACTGTTCGGGCGTTAGATCCTCGAACGTATCTTTTCCAACCTGTACGACCGGAGCATTCGCACAGACGCCAATGCACTCGACCTCTTCCCACGATAACGTACCATCCTCGCTCGGCGCATGCGGGTGCTCATTGATGCGGCGCTGACACACGCTGACGATATCGCGTGACCCACGCAGCATGCACGGCGTCGTGCCGCAGACCTGAAAGTGCGCCTTCGATCCAATCGGCGACAGTTGAAACATCGTATAAAATGTCGCGATCTCCATGCCTCTTATATAGGCCATGTCGAGAAGATCGCAGACCGAACGGATGGCGGGCTCCGGCAGCCATCCGCCGGACTGTTCCTGCGCACGCCATAGCAACGGAAGCACCGCCGACGCCTGCTTGCCAGGCGGATATTTCGCAATCGTCGCGCGCGCCCAGGCGAGATTTTCCGCCGTGAAAGCAAATTCAGCAGGTTGATCGGGATGCACTCGGCGAACAGCCATCAAGGGCTCCTGAAACGTCAGTCTTGGGGCGCCGAAGGAAACGCGAGCACGTCAGGTGGATGGAACTCGGCTCGCCTCGCCCCATGCCGACTCTCAAATCGACATTACCCCTCCAGCGCCAACACGGTCCAGTACGCGCAAGATGACGATGACGCAAGGATTTGCAGATGCTTCCAAAGCACGAAGTATTCGTGACAAGCAGCAATCAGGTGCGACGAAAAGCGCGACCAACCGCAACCTGTGTCCAATTTTCGATCAAATCGATTTACGGCCGCGTATCATGCGCCGTCGGGCTGGAGATGATGCCAGACGTCTTCCGCTGCAAAGTCTCGCCGGGCTTTTCATAAACCCATCGGCCGTGAGCGAAACCGAGCCAACCGATCAGCAATAGAAACGTCGCGATCGGAGCGAGGATCAGCGATACTTGCGACCCGACGCGCAAGAAGCCGGTCCAGAGGCCGGCAAATACCAGACCGAGCGCAATAATAACCCAGCCGCCATCCTCTGCGCCGCGTGCCGTGGCAAAGATCAGACCGGCAAACAAGCCCGCGAGCCCGATAAGTACCGGGACGAACGGAGCTTCGGCCTGTAGCGCGCCCATCGGCCAGCCCCGGGAACGGGCGAAAAGCCGATATGTGGCAAGGCTCAATCCCCATCCCAGCGCCGCGACGGCCAGCAGAAATAGGTTATCGACGATGGGAGCGGCTCCATAGATCATACGTCACCTGCGGGGAAAACTGGTGGGAGGACGTCTTTTGCCAGCCGTTTGTGGCGGACGCTAGTCCTTGCCGGAGCGCCGAGCCAGCCAGGTGTGCCTCTCCGGCCGCGCTTAGCGATCAATTTCTCCGAAAACGATATCCAGCGAGCCGAGGATGGCCGATACGTCCGCCAACATGTGTCCACGGTTGATAAAATCCATGGCCGCGAGATGAGGGAATCCCGGCGCCCGGATCTTGCAGCGATAGGGCTTGTTCGAACCGTCCGCGACCAGGAACACGCCGAATTCGCCCTTTGGCGCCTCGACTGCGGCGTAGACCTCGCCCGGGGGAACGTGGAAGCCTTCGGTATAGAGCTTGAAATGATGAATGAGCGCTTCCATCGAGCGCTTCATCTCGGCCCGCTTCGGCGGAACGACCTTTTTGTTGTCGGCAACATGCGGCCCCTGCCCCTCGGCCGATTTGAGCCGTTCGCAGCACTGCTTCATCAGCTTTACCGATTCGCGCATTTCCTGCATGCGGATCAGATAGCGATCGTAGCAATCGCCGTTCTTGCCGATCGGAATATCGAAATCGAGATCGGCGTAGCATTCGTAAGGCTGCGATTTACGCAGATCCCATGCCGCACCGGAGCCGCGAACCATCACGCCCGAAAAACCCCAGGCGAACGCATCGTCCAGCGAAACGACGCCGATGTCGACATTACGCTGCTTAAAGATGCGGTTCTCCGTCAGAAGCTCGTCGATGTCGTCAACGACTTTCAGAAACGGATCGCAAAACGCATAAATGTCGTCGATCAGTTGCTCAGGGAGATCCTGGTGCACGCCGCCAACCCGGAAATACTTGGCATGCATGCGCGAACCGGACGCGCGCTCATAGAACACCATCAGCTTTTCGCGCTCTTCGAAGCCCCAGAGCGGCGGGGTCAGCGCACCGACGTCCATGGCCTGCGTCGTTACGTTGAGAAGATGCGAGAGAAGGCGCCCGATCTCGGAATAAAGCACACGAATGAGCTGCGCACGCCGCGGGACCTGAAGACCCAGCAATTTCTCTGCGGCCAGGCAGAACGCGTGCTCCTGGTTCATCGGCGCGACGTAGTCGAGACGATCGAAATACCCGATCGCCTGCATATACGTCTTGTGCTCGATCAGCTTTTCGGTGCCGCGGTGAAGAAGGCCGATATGCGGATCGACGCGTTCGACGACCTCTCCATCGAGTTCGAGCACGAGGCGCAACACCCCGTGCGCAGCTGGATGCTGCGGCCCGAAGTTGATGTTGAAATTGCGAATTTCCGTTTCGGCCATGTCAATCTGTCCCACGGGTAATGGGGGCGACGCGCGCGGTCTTCGCCTTATCGTTGACCCGCCGCTCGAACTTCTCCCAATCGACGACCATGCGCTGATGCTCGCCCTCGCCGATCACGTCAATGCCGTCATGGGCTTTGACATGGAAAAATATCTTTCGCCCTTCGACTTTTGTGCACTCCGCATCAACCGTCACGGTTTGCCCCGGAACGGTTGCGGCGATATGCGACACGTTGATGTGAACCCCGAGCGAGCCTTCTCCTTCATCGAGATGCGGCTCGATAATGTGCAGGCACGTCCATTCCATGAGACCAACCATGAACCCCGTCGCGAAGACGGTAGGCATAAGCTGAAATTCACGCGCCTCAGGAAAAAGGTGCGGTACCGTTTTTGTCGCCGGAACGCGAAACGAAAACTGCGTGCGCGCTCCTGCTTCGAGCGTAGGTTTCACCGCGGCGGCCCTCACAGCCTGTCTTTCAAGTTGCGGATCGTTATATAAAGATTGGACGCCGTTGCCGCGACCGAAAAGATCCCAAGCGCGAATGACGACAGGCTCGGCCCGGAGGTCCGGCCGATCAGCGGATAAACGAATTCTCCGATCGCCGCGATCAGGACGACGCCCAGAGGCACGACAATCGTCGCATATGGCAGAAAACGGCTCAGCAAGCCGAAAATCACGCCCACCAGCGCCCGCGGCCAATCGAGCACGAAAGCGGCGACCAGCAATCCGGCCGATATCGCCACATTCGTTTCAAAGTCCATTCATTTGCTCGGAGTTACGAGGTGAAACGCGAAACGCAGGATAACCGGAGGTACCGCCAGGGCCAACGATGGACACCCGCTAATCACGACGCGGCGCCTTTTCGTCGCCGGGCAAAAGGGAGTTCGGTCCTTCCCAAGGGCTCTCGAAATCGAAATCGCGGAATTCCTGCGTAAGCTTGACCGGCTCGTAGACGACCCGCTTCTTCTCGTCGTCGTATCGAACCTCAACATAGCCCGTGAGGGGAAAATCCTTCCGTAATGGATGTCCCTGAAAACCATAGTCGGTCAGGATCCGGCGCAGATCCGGATGTCCCGTAAAACGGATGCCGTAGAGATCGTAGGCCTCCCGCTCATACCAATTCGCCGCCGGATAAACGTCGTTGACACTCGGGATGGGCGTCGCCTCATCCGTCATGACCTTCACCCGCAGCCGCTGATTGAGGCGCGGCGAGAGCAGGTGATAGACGACGTCGAACCGCTGCTCACGCACCGGATAATCGACCCCGCAAATGTCGATCAGAACTTCGAACTGACACGCCGGATCGTCGCGAAGCGTTCTCAGCACGTCGGCGATGCGATCGCGCGCGACCAAGATGTTGAGTTCGCCGAAGGAAATCGACGCCTCATCCAGCGCGTCTCCCAAAACCGACGTCACCGTATTTTGCAGCGCGATTGGATCGACCATAATCGTAGTCCCTTCAGCCGCAGAAGCGACCTAGCGTTCGATAGTGCCCGTCCGGCGGATTTTACGTTGCAGAAGCAGCACGCCATAGACCAAAGCTTCCGCCGTCGGCGGGCACCCCGGCACGTAGACATCGACCGGAACAATGCGATCGCAGCCACGCACGACGGCATACGAATAATGATAGTAGCCGCCGCCGTTGGCACAGCTACCCATCGAGATGACGTAGCGCGGCTCAGGCATCTGATCGTAGACCTTGCGCAGCGCCGGAGCCATTTTGTTGGTTAGCGTTCCCGCCACGATCATGACATCCGACTGACGTGGCGAAGCGCGAGGCGCGAATCCGAAGCGCTCAAGATCGTAGCGCGGCATCGACGCTTGCATCATTTCGACCGCGCAGCAGGCGAGACCGAACGTCATCCACATCAGCGAGCCGGTCCGCGCCCAAGTGACGAGATCATCCATCGTCGTGACGAGGAAACCTTTATCGGCGAGTTCGTTCGAAACGCCGGTAAAGAACGGGTCATCCGGTGGCGCGCGTCCACTGGGGGAGCCGCCGGCAACGCCCTCTCGCACGCCCTCGAACGTCCGATCCAGGATCAAACGGCCCCGGTCTTCATTGGCGCGAATTATTCCCATTCGAGCGCGCCCTTCTTCCACTCGTAGATGAAGCCGATCGTCAACACACCGAGGAACACCATCATCGACCAAAACCCAAACACGCCGACGTCCTTGAACGCCACGGCCCAGGGAAACAGAAACGCTATTTCCAGATCGAAGATGATGAAGAGGATCGACACGAGATAAAACCGGACGTCGAATTTCATTCGCGCGTCATCGAAAGCATTGAAACCGCACTCGTATGCCGAAACCTTTTCAGGATCCGGATTGCGGTAGGCAACGAGGAACGGCGCCAGCATCAAGGCCGCACCTATGAACAACGCGACTCCGATGAAGATCGCGACAGGCAGATAGTGGGAAGCTAGGTCGATCATCGCATCTCGTCCGCTGAGCATGCGAGCCCCGATGGGCGCATGACGACGCCGTTTACCGCCCGGTGTTAGCCCAGGTCGTTTTGCGGCGCAACTCCGCGGAGCGATAGCGGAGCACATCCGCGCTTATAAACATCGGATTGTAATTTTGGCGCACAAGAAGCAGACACGCGACCGGGCGCCGCAGCTTTCCATGTGAGAGGGTAGAAAGACGGCGAATCACCTTTCAAAGAGCTAGGCGCCTAAGCCCGGCGCAAAGCGCACGGCGTGCGTCGAGATATCCGCCTGCATGCGCTCTCCGAGATTGTCTCCGAAGATACGTACCCTTTTCCGCCCTGCGGCCTTGGCTGCGTAAAGCGCCGTATCCGCTTCCGTGAACAGCTGCGACGGATCGCGATAGGCAGATACCCGCAGCATTGTCGCGCCGATCGAAACACCGGCATCGATGCGCAAATCTCTCCAATAGATCGGCCTGCACAGGGCACGCAAAGCGCGAGCCAGCGTATGTTTGAGTTGCTGGACAGAACACGGCCCGCGAAGAAGAAGCGCAAACTCATCGCCCCCGATGCGGGCAACAATGTTTCGTTCGCCAAACAGCCGGAAAAGCCGGCCGGCGATCTGACGCAAACACGCGTCGCCCGCCGCATGGCCGAGCCGGTCATTGATCTCCTTGAAGTGATCAAGATCGATCAACGCCAGTGCCGAAACGGGAAGATCTCCAAAATCAAGCTTGCCGAGTTCATGGCAGCGAGTTTCGAACACGCCGCGGTTCGCCAATCCCGTAAGAGGATCCCGCTCTGCAAGCTGCCGCAACCGATCCCACTGCTTCTTTTCGAGAGTAATATCCTGCTTGCTTCCGTAGATGCGCGTTGCCCGCCCGTGTTCGATTATGACTTCACCGGTCAGATGCATCCAACGGTCTTCGCCTCGGCGGGTGCGAATACGCGCATCAAGTGAAAAACGGCCCCCGCTGCTCAGGGCATTCGAACGCACGCGTTCCATAAGCTCACGCGACTCGTCGTGATAGAAATCGAGTGTCATCGATCTGCAGAGGGGAATACCGCGAGGAAGGTCGAAGAGATCGTAGACGCCGTCGGTCCAGATCAGCTTTTCGGTTGTCAAATCGCACTCCCACGCACCGAACCTCGCGAGATGCGCAGCCTGATCATACAGCCGCTTCATATCGGCAATCGATCTCATATCGCCGGGCAAGGCCGCACAATCTATCATGAATAAGGCTCTCCTCCGGATCTGTCATGATCCGGACGCTACAAACCGGGAAACGAAAATCGTCGAACCAATCGGCCGCACAAATCATTTGTGTGTAAGTGCAAGGTCATAAAACATTCCCGCACTTAAAAATCCCCTACTTCGACCGGTGGAATTTCCGGCATATTCCCGTTCAGGATTTTGCTTCCCGAGCGATCAAAGTCCGTTTTCTCTCGACACCCCAGCGATAGCCGGAAAGCGAACCGTCATTACGAATGACGCGATGGCACGGGATCGCTACCGCGATTTTGTTGGCTGCACACGCCGCCGCGACCGCACGAACGGCTTTCGGCATGCCTATGCGGTTGGCAATCTCGGTATAAGTCGCCGTCGCACCCGCGGGGATTGTACGGAGAGCCTGCCACACGCGATGCTGAAAGGCAGTTCCCCGGATATCAAGCGGCAGATCGACCGCCACCTGCGGCGCCTCAACCAAGCCGATGATCCTCGCCACGATCTCTTCAAAGGCGGCGTCGGCACCGATTAGCCTCGCCTTAGGAAAACAGTCTTGAAGATCCCGCACCAGCTTTTCGGGGTCGTCGCCCAGTGTAATCGCGGTAATACCCTTGTCACTGGCCGCCACAAGGATCGACCCCAACGAGCACAGTCCCACCGCGAATCGCATTTCGGCATTGCTCCCGCCCGCTCGAAAATCGGAGGGCGTCATACCGAGAACTTGCTGCGCATTCGCATAGAACCGTCCGCTCGAATTGAAGCCCGCATTGAAAATTGCCTCCGTCACGGTCGCCCCCCGTGCGAGATCGACGCGAACGCTTTTTTGCCGATGCGCATCCGCGTAAGCCTTCGGTGTGATGCCAACAATCTCTTTGAAGAGCCGGTGAAAATGGTACGGGCTAAGACCAGCCATGGCGGCAAGCTCTTCAAGCCTCAGCACGCCTTCGGACATTTCGATTTGCCGACAGATATCGGCAATGAGTTGAGCCTTTCGCAAACCGCGCGACGGTTCATCGGGCCTGCATCTTTTGCATGGGCGAAAACCTGCCGCCTCTGCCTCCGGACACGAACCGAAGAACACAACGTTTTCGTAGCGCGCAGGACGCGCCGAACACGACGGACGGCAATAAACACCTGTCGTCTTGACCGCGTAAACGAACCTACCGTCGAATGACCGATCGCGCGCTTTGACAGCCTCCCACCGCGAGGTTTCGTCGGCGCGCGCCTGGTCATCTTTTATCAAGGTCCGGATCATCGCCTGCTCCATGTCCCAATCCGAACATAGGGCGAGCAACCGGCGAAAAACACTCCGGTCCTTGCTTCCGAATTTTAAAAGTGTGGGGCGGCCGAAGCGGCAGGCGCCGATTAGTTCAGCGCCGGAATATGATTGCGAAAGATAAAATGGCGCGAGAGACGGGACTTGAACCCGCGGCCTCCGCCGTGACAGGGCGGCGCTCTAACCAACTGAGCTACTCCCGCAATCCAGAAAGTGACGGGCGCCGAAGCGCCCGCCGTCACAGCGTCGAAATACGTGATGCCCGACCGGGCGTCAAGCCGATGTTCAGGCCGCAAAGCAGGAAGGCCCGGCTTCTCCGCCGCTATCTGCGAACGAAGTGGCGCTTCCCGATCTCCAGGCCGTTATGCCGCAGAATTCCGTAGGCAGTGGCGCAATGAAAGTCAAAGTTTGGCAGCGCGACGCGCAGCAGATAGTCCTTTGCTCGTGAGGCGAGCCGTCGGCGCAATCTTTGCGCTCGACTACCTCAACAAGGCCGCGCCGGCGACAGGCTCGCCGGAGGCAAGTCGCCAGGAGCCGTGTATCTCAACTGCTTCAACAAGGCCGTCCCTGCGGCCGGCTCCGCGTAGCGGAGTCGCAGGAAACTGCCTGGATTCGAATGCCTCAACAGGACCGCGCCGACGGCAGGCTCGCCCGAGGCGAGTCGCCGGGAGCCGTGGACCTCAACTGCTTCAACAGGGCCGTCCCTGCGGCCGGCTCCGCGTAGCGGAGTCGCAGGGACCAACAAAAATGGTGGGCGGTGAGAGGGTCGAACTCCCGACATCCTCGGTGTAAACGAGGCGCTCTACCACTGAGCTAACCGCCCGACGCCCTTTTGCTAATCGGTCCGTAAAGGGCTGTCAAAACAAACACGCGCGCTACTTTCGCAGCGCGCGTGAACAAACAAACTGCCGAGCTCAGTTGATATTGAGCGCGTCTTTCAAACCCTTCGCAGGCGTGAACTTCGGCACGCGCGAAGCAGGAATCTGGATCGTCTTGCCGGTTGCCGGATTGCGGCCTTCGCGCGCCTTGCGAGCAGCCACCTTGAACGTGCCAAAATCCGGAATGCGAACTTCCTGGCCTTCCTTCATAGCTGCACGGATATGCGCGAGCACGGCATCGACGACGCCGCTTGCCTTCTCCTTGGTCAGCTCACAGTCCCGCGCAACGGCATCAATCAAATCCTTCTTGCTCATTTCATCGATCCTTTTGGTGTCGGAGATTGGTTCTAGCTCGGAGCTCTAACGTCCGAGACGGCCGGGTGTTGGGGGAGAAATCGGCCGCGCATGGAGCCGTAGAAGCCCCCAATCGCCTCGCCCGTCAAGCACAAAACGCCCGTATTTCCGGACAAAAGCGCATCAAAATACTCATCATAAACATAACAAAACCCCCGCGCTTGGATAGCGCAGGGGCGGTAATCATGTCGGCATTCTGTTAACGAAGCGTCAGTGCGCGGTAACCCGCGAACCACCCTTTTCCGAATCCTTGGCTTCGAGTGCTTCCGCTTCGGCCGCTTCGTCCCAGGTGATCGATTCCGGCATCCGCACGAGAGCGATCTTTAACACTTCCTCAAGTTTGGAAACGGGAACGATTTCCATCTTGGTTTGCACCTCATTCGGAATTTCCGCCAAGTCCTTGGCGTTCTCTTCCGGAATGATGACCGTCTTGATCCCCCCGCGCAGTGCCGCGAGAAGCTTTTCCTTAAGCCCCCCAATCGGCAGCACGCGGCCGCGAAGCGTGATCTCGCCCGTCATCGCCACGTCCTTTCGAACGGGAATGCCGGTCAGGACCGAGATGATCGCGGTGGTCATTGCAATGCCCGCAGAGGGTCCATCCTTCGGCGTCGCGCCTTCCGGCACATGCACGTGGATGTCGCGCTTCTCGAACAACGACGGATGAATACCGAATTCAAGCGAATGCGAGCGCACGTAAGCGTTCGCAGCCTGAATCGATTCCTTCATCACGTCGCGGAGGTTGCCCGTGACGGTCATACGGCCCTTACCGGGCATCATGACGCCTTCAATCGTGAGCAACTCGCCGCCGACTTCCGTCCAGGCCAGGCCGGTGACAATACCGACCTGATCTTCGAGCTCGGCCTCGCCGAAGCGATACTTCGGAACGCCAAGGAAGTCGTGGACGTTTTCGGCCGTAACGACGATCGACGACTTGGACGACGTCAGGATCTCCTTCACCGCCTTACGCGCCAACTTGGCAATTTCGCGTTCAAGCGAACGAACGCCTGCTTCACGTGTGTAGCGGCGAATGACTTCCTTGAGCGCGCTATCTTCGACCGTCCACTCGCCCGGCTCAAGACCGTGCGCCGTAATCTGCTCGGGGATCAGGTGACGCTTTGCGATCTCAAGCTTCTCGTCCTCCGTGTAGCCTGCAAGGCGAATGATCTCCATGCGGTCCATCAGGGCGGGCGGAATGTTGAGCGTGTTCGCCGTCGTCACGAACATCACGTTCGACAGATCGTAATCGACCTCGAGGTAATGATCATTGAACGTTGCGTTCTGCTCCGGATCCAAAACTTCCAACAACGCCGCTGCCGGATCGCCGCGGAAGTCCTGGCCCATCTTGTCGATCTCGTCCAAGAGGAAAAGTGGGTTGGTCCGCTTCGCCTTCTTCATCGACTGGATAACCTTGCCGGGCATCGAGCCGATGTAGGTCCGGCGATGGCCGCGGATCTCCGCTTCGTCGCGCACGCCGCCGAGCGACATACGAACAAATTCGCGACCCGTGGCATTCGCGATCGACTTGCCAAGCGACGTCTTGCCGACGCCCGGCGGCCCGACGAGGCACAGGATCGGCCCCTTGAGCTTATTGGTGCGCGCCTGCACGGCAAGATACTCAAGGATGCGCTCCTTGACCTTCTCAAGCCCGTAGTGCTCCTGGTCGAGGATCGTCTGTGCTTCCGCAATGTCCTTCTTGACCTTGCCCTTGATTCCCCACGGAATCGAGAGCAGCCAATCGAGATAATTGCGAACCACGGTCGCTTCCGCCGACATTGGCGACATCTGCTTGAGCTTCTTGAGCTCAGCCAGCGCCTTGTCCTTGGCTTCCTTCGACAGCTTTGTGTTCTCGATCTTCTCCTCGAATTCGGAGATATCGTCGCGCTCGTCGGAGTCGCCGAGTTCCTTCTGAATGGCCTTCATCTGCTCATTCAGGTAGTACTCGCGCTGCGTCTTCTCCATCTGGCGCTTAACGCGCGAACGGATCTTCCGCTCGACCTGCAGAACGGAGATTTCGCTCTCCATCAGCGTGTAGACGCGTTCCAGCCGCTCGGAAATGCTGCCGGTCTCCAGCACATCCTGCTTGTCGGAAATCTTCACCGCCAAATGCGAGGCAATCGTATCCGCGAGCTTCGCGTAATCTTCGATTTGGCCGACGTTGCTCAGGACCTCAGGAGAGACCTTTTTATTGAGCTTTACGTAGCTTTCAAACTGGGTCACGACCGAACGCGCCAACGCCTCAAGCTCGTCCTTGGCGCCCGGCACTTCGGCCACGCGCTCAACCTCGGCTTCAAAATAGCTCGAATTTGCCGTGTAACGCGTGATTTTCGCGCGCGAGTTGCCTTCGACCAGCACCTTCACAGTTCCGTCGGGGAGCTTGAGAAGCTGCAACACCGAAGCGAGCGTGCCGATCTCATAGATTGCATCGGGGGACGGGTCGTCATCGCCCGCGTTTTTCTGCGCGGCGAGTAGAATCTGCTTGTCAGCGCGCATGACCTCTTCGAGCGCCGCAATCGACTTTTCGCGGCCGACGAAAAGAGGCACGACCATGTATGGAAAAACGACGATGTCGCGAAGCGGCAGAACCGGAAACAGTTCCTTGCCGCCTGCTTTTTCTTTAGTCTTTTTATCTTCGCTCATTTCACTACCTATCGCCGCGCGCCGGGGCCCTGTCAGAAGCCGACCAGCGCAATCCACGCTCGTTCCACTTTGGAGCCACGCTTCCCGCCCCTTTTGTGGCGGCGGTCAGCATTCTCGTGAAGCGCGAGCGCGGGGTGAGACCCAAGCCTGAGACACCGGTTTATTGTGAAGGAAACGCATGGCCGGCGCTTGATGCCACTCCCTTCGAACAAATAGGGACCGGCGTCCCGCAAACAAGTACCGGGACCAAGCCCCCGGGACGGCCCTAATCGTCACGACGGGATTACGCCGTCGAACCCTTCTCTTCCGCACGCTCAGAATAGATCCGAAGCGGCTTTGCAGATCCTTCCACAACCTCCGGACCGATAACGACCTCCTCCACGCCCTTCAGCGTCGGCAGGTCGTACATCGTGTCGAGCAGAATGCCTTCCATGATCGATCTCAGACCGCGTGCACCGGTTTTGCGCTCGATGGCCTTGCGCGAGATCGCCTTCAAAGCATCGAGCGTAATCGTGAGCTTTACATCCTCCATTTCGAAGAGGCGCTGATATTGCTTCACGATCGCGTTCTTCGGCTCGGTCAGGATTTGCACCAGCGCCGACTCGTCGAGATCTTCTAGTGTTGCGATAACCGGCAGACGCCCGATGAACTCGGGAATCAGACCGAACTTCAGCAAATCTTCCGGCTCGACGTTGCGCAGAATTTCGCCCGTGCGTCGCTCGTCCGGTCCCGTCACCTTGGCTGAAAAGCCAATCGAGGAGCCTTTGCCCCGCCGCGAGATGATCTTTTCAAGCCCTGCGAAGGCGCCGCCGCAGATGAACAGGATGTTCGTCGTGTCGACCTGCAGGAATTCCTGCTGCGGATGCTTGCGGCCGCCCTGCGGAGGAACCGAAGCAACCGTGCCTTCCATGATTTTCAAGAGCGCCTGCTGCACGCCTTCGCCCGAAACGTCCCGCGTGATCGAGGGGTTGTCGGACTTGCGGCTAATCTTGTCGACCTCGTCGATATAGACAATGCCGCGCTGCGCCCGCTCGACGTTGTAGTCGGCAGACTGCAGAAGCTTCAGGATGATGTTCTCGACGTCTTCGCCGACGTAACCTGCTTCGGTCAGCGTCGTCGCGTCAGCCATCGTGAACGGCACATCGAGGATGCGCGCCAGCGTCTGCGCCAGCAGCGTCTTGCCCGAACCCGTCGGACCGACAAGCAGAATGTTCGATTTCGCCAACTCGACGTCGTTGTTCTTCGTCGCGTGGTTGAGACGCTTGTAATGGTTGTGGACGGCAACCGACAGCACGCGCTTGGCGTGGAATTGTCCGATTACGTAGCTATCGAGGACAGTGCAGATCTCCTGCGGAGAAGGCACGCCGTCGCGCGACTTCACGAGGGTGTTTTTGTTCTCCTCGCGGATAATGTCCATGCACAGCTCGACGCATTCATCGCAGATGAACACCGTCGGTCCGGCGATAAGTTTTCGCACCTCATGCTGGCTCTTGCCGCAGAAAGAGCAGTAGAGAGTGTTTTTCTCTTGAGCCATGTTTTCTCACTTTCAGTGCAAGCACATCCGCGACGATGTTCTTGCTTTGGCCCGCTATTCCGTGCCGTGGCACTTTGCCGATCTGCGGCGGCATGAAATCACGGATTCAATCTCACACGCTAGCGTTCAGCAGATCAAGAATGGATTAATGGACCGCACCCGGCCCCGCCTAGCAAGCGGCGGTATTGCCACACTTGGTGAACAGTATGGCAACTTGAGATTCAGCCTAACGATTCACGTAAATAAATATCGTAATCCGTACGGCATTTGTTCCGACTGCGGCAACCGGACCATACCGGCGGCGATTCTTCCGGCCATTAGACTTGTTGCTGCATCACTCAGACGGCGGTTTGATCTCCAGCGCCCCGACGTCGGCCTGATCGCGGCTCTCCAAGACCTTGTCGATAATTCCAAAGTCGCGAGCTTGTTCGGCGGTCATGAAATAATCGCGATCGAGCGTCTTATCGATCGTCTCGTAGCTCTGGCCGGTGTGCTTGACATAGGTTTCGTTGAGGCGGCGCTTCATCTTGATGATGTCTTCCGCATGCCGTTCGATATCCGAGGCCTGACCGGAAAAGCCGCCGGACGGCTGGTGAACCATCACCCGCGCATTCGGAAGCGCAAAGCGCATGCCCTTCTCGCCAGCGCAAAGCAGCAGCGAGCCCATCGAGGCCGCCTGCCCGATGCAGAGCGTAGCGACGGCAGGCTTCACGAACTGCATCGTGTCGTAGATCGCCATGCCGGCAGTTACGACGCCGCCCGGCGAATTGATGTACATCGAGATTTCTTTTTTCGGATTTTCCGATTCAAGAAACAGAAGCTGCATGCAGATCGATGCAGCCATATGATCCTCGACGGGTCCCGTAACGAAAATGATGCGTTCCTTAAGCAATCGCGACGGCAGGTCGTAGCCGCGCTCGCCACGGGTCGTCTGCTCGACAACCATGGGCCAGAAAGTATTCGTCACGGTGTTGACAGGATCGCGCATCGCCTGGGTCTTTCCTCGTTTTCGAGCGGCAGACCCGCGCGGGCCCACCGGTCAAACTCGCACACGTAGTAATATCTTGCTGCCGGCGGAACGCCCGTCCGGCCGCAATTGATCTCAGTTTTCGGTCGCTTCTTCGACCGCCTTCAAAAGCTCGTCGCGTGAAACCTTCTTCTCCACCGGCTTCGCTTCGGCGATCACATAGTCGATCACCTTATCTTCGAAAATCGGAGCACGGAGTTCGGCAAGAGCGCCCGGCGTCTTTTCGTAGTATTCGTAAACCTGTTTCTCCTGGCCGGGGTAACGGCGCGCCTGCTCGACAAGCGCGCGTCGCATCTCATCCTGAGAAACCTGAAGCTTGTTCTTCTCGCCGATCTCTCCGATCACCAGACCAAGCCGAACCCGCCGCTCGGCGATGCCGCGATATTCCGCGCGCAGCTCCTCTTCGGTCTTGCCTTCATCGGCGAACGTCTTGTTGGTGGCTTTGAGATTGTTCTCGAGCTGCTTCCATATATTGTCGAATTCGAAATCGACAAGAGACGCTGGCAACTCGAATGTATGCGCCTTATCGAGAGCGTCCAGAATCTCGCGCTTCAACTTCGCTCGCGACGCCTGGTCGTATTCGCGCTTGATCTGCTCCGAAACAAAGCCGCGCAAGGCCTTGAGATCTTCCGCACCCAGGCCTTTCGCGAAATCTTCGTCGACTTCGGGCTTTTTCGGCTTGGCGACCGCCGTTACCGTAACGTCGAAGTCGGCCTTCTTACCCGCGAGGTCCTTCATCGGATAGTCTTCGGGGAACGTCGCGGAAACGATCTTCTGATCGCCCGCCTTCATGCCGGTGATGCCCTCTTCGAAACCGGGAATGAACTGCTTCTTGCCGATAACCAGGCTTTGCCCTTCGCCAGACCCGCCTTCAAACGCTTCGCCGTCGATACGTCCGACGAAATTCATTGTTACAAGATCGCCCTCGCCCGCAACCCGGCCCTCTTCCGGCTCGTAGGACGTGTTGCGCTCCGCGAGATCGGCCAAAGCCTTGTCGACTGCCGCATCGTCCACTTCAGCGCTGAGCTGTTCAAGCTTAAGCGTCGTCAGGTCCGCGACCGGTATCGGTGGCAGCACCTCGAAATCCATTTTGTAGGCGAGATCGGCCTCGCCTTTTACGATGCGGTCGAACGCATTCTCGTCAAAGTCGACGAGTTCGACTTTCGGTTGCTGAGCGGGCCGCTCGTTACGATCCTTGACGGCCTTGGCGCTGGTATCATTCAGCGTCTGCTCCAGGACCTCCTGCATCAGGGTTTTGCCGTAGAGTTTCTTGATGTGCGCAACGGGCACCTTACCCTTGCGGAACCCCTTAATCTCCACCCGGTCCTTGATCTCATCGAGCCGCGCGGTGAAACGCTCGCCCAGTTCGGCCTTGCCGACGACCACCTGTAGAGTGCGCTTCAGTCCGTCTCTCGCCGTTTCAGTGACCTGCATCGTCCGTTTCCTGATTGGAGTTCGGCATGACTACGCCGAACTCATCGATCGACCATTATCTAGGGAGGCGTCGTTTCGTCTACAAAGCTCAGGCAGCATCCTGAAGACGCTACGTGGTGCGGGCGGAGGGATTTGAACCCCCACGACTTGCGCCGCTGGAACCTAAATCCAGTGCGTCTACCAGTTCCGCCACGCCCGCTAGACGTTCCGGCCTCCCTTTCGCCATATGCGCCTTTCCGTCGGCAGCGTTAGGCAACCGCAACCGCCGGGGAATCCCTCGACCAATGGAGCGAGTGTCCTGCTTTTGCAGAGGGCGTCCGGCACACGAGCGGCGGGGAAGCCGCTGTCATACGCAAGAGCGTCCCCGAAAACAATGCGCAAATGAGAAATTTTGGCTCTCCGAGGTCGCGCCGCGCCACGGTGCCGGCCGCACGCACATCAATAATGAACATTGTTCAATATAAACAATGCGCATCGCCCCTTTTGGACCGCCAACGGCTTGCGAGCCGGCTGGGATTTGCCTATCTGCTCTGAGCCACACGCAATTTCAGCTTCAAACCGAAGAGACGGGGTGCTTCTTGCCGCAGACTGCCCAAAATTGGATCGTCGAAACGGACTGGCTTGCGAACCATTTGTCTTCACCCGACCTGATCATCCTGGACGGCAGCTGGCACCTACCGACTGCCCATCGCGACGCAAAGAAAGAATACCTCGCCGAGCACATCCCCGGGGCCCTTTTCTTCGATATCGACGATCTGTCCGACGAGAAATCGCCGCTCCCCCATATGCTGCCTTCGACCGTCAAGTTTGCCTCGCGTATGAAGAAAATGGGGATCGGCGACGGCGCACGCATCATTGTCTATGACACCACCGGCATCTTTTCGGCAGCCCGGGTCTGGTGGACTTTCCGAGCCATGGGCCACCAGGACGTCGCTGTGTTGAATGGCGGCTTACGCAAATGGAAAGCCGAGGGACGCCCTCTCGAAGACGGCTTGCCGCCAAAGCGCTCAGAGCGGCACTACACGCCACTGCAGAATACCGAAATTATCCGCGACATCGACGAGATGCAGGCCCTTCTTAAAAAGTCGGGGACGCAAATCGTGGACGCCCGCCCGGCCGGACGCTTCGAAGGACGCGAGCCCGAACCGAGGCCAGGCCTTCGCAGCGGCCACATTCCTGGCTCCAAGAATATTCCCTCGCAGGAATTGCTAAACGCCGACGGCACGTTCAAATCACCGGAAGAACTGAACAAGCTCTTTAAGGCCGCGGGAATTGACGTCACGCGCCCCGTGGTCACCACATGCGGCTCAGGCGTGACCGCCTCGATGCTCGCCCTGGCGCTCGCGGCGCTCGGCCAAACCAACGCCGCCGTCTACGATGGCAGTTGGGCTGAGTGGGGCCAGGAAAATGGCCTGCCCGTCGAAACCGGGCCCGCTCGGTAATCGCCGAAACGGCGCTTCTAAAGCTTAGCCGGAGCGGGTTGCGCGAGTGCCTGCTCGATCCGGCTCGTGATTTCGTCCGACATCGGTGCCAGCTTAGTCGAGAAGGACCGTAGCAGCCGCCCGTCGCGGCCGATCAGATACTTATGGAAATTCCAGTTTGGTACGCCCGCCGAACCCATCGCCGCTGCAGCCCATTTGTAAAAGGGATGGGCATCAGGCCCGACAACGTGCTGCTTCGACGTCAACGGAAACGTCACGCCGAACGCGCCCTGGCAGAATGTCTTGATCTCGCCCTCGGATTTCGGCTCCTGCTCGCCGAAATCGTTCGATGGAACCCCGATCACGATAAGTCCCGCCTTTCCGTAGCGCGTCCAAAGCTCTTGCAGACCGGCATATTGTTTCGTGTAGCCGCAAAACGATGCCGTGTTGACGATCAACAAGACCTTGCCGCGCCAATCTGCAAGTTTCATCGGCGTGCCGTCGATCCCCGGAAACGCGAAATCGTAAGCCGAGCCTCCAATCGATTTCGCCGGTCCGACGCTCGGCGCAGCCGTCCACATCGCGATAAGGCTGACGACGGTCGACCATAGCTTTGCCATCTAACATTTCACCTTTTGCGGGCGCGGCCTGCGCCGAAACTTTCTAACGCAGATAACAAGCCCTGTTCCACCGGGAACAGCCGCGCCGATTCAAGCCGTCTAGTTTGCCTCCAGGAAATGAGATCGAGGCCACCCGGGCCACAAGGAGGAACTAGACATGACATCACTCAACAGCACCTTCGCAATCGCCGCCGCCGCTTTGACGATCGTAGGCTCCGCATTCTTCTCAGGCGACGCAGCCTATGCCCGTGGCGGCAAGGGCGTGTTCATTCAGGATTATCAGTTCGCAAAGCCGATGCATGGATACTCCGGCTATTCCAACGCCTATTATTGCGATTACCAGCGCCTTCCAAACCGCAAGTGCGTCATCAATGCGAACGGCACGGAAACCTGCCGCATCGTCGGTTGGACACTGCGAGAGATGTGCCAGTAGTTCGCACGCCGCCCCTAGCGGCTCATCACCTCAGCAGGCTTCGGAAACCCTCCGGAGCCTTTTTTCTTTTTCGTTGGCCGAAATTTTTCCGCCCTCGCCACCTGTTCCGCTCGAAACAGCGATAGCGAAATAGGATCGCTACGGTGGCTCGTGTTGCTCGAATTCTTAAGGAGGATTGGACATGAGCATTCTTGCGAAACTTTTTCTGCTCGTTCTTGCAGCGGGCGCAGGCGCCTTCGGAGCAGTCTCGCTCTCCCACGGCGATCTCCTCAGCACCAAAGCTGACGACACCTACAAAGCCGAAGACGTAACGCCGAAAGTCGACTGGGTTGCCGCAGCGCCGGGCCGCGTCGAGCCGAAATCCGGAACGATCCGTATCGGCTCCGCGATGCTCGGACGCATCGCCGAAGTTGCCGTCAAGCAGAACGACAAAGTCGAGGAAGGAGAACTCCTGATCCGCCTCGACGATGACGAAGCACGCGCCCGTCTTCAGGCTGCGGAGACGGAAGTCGCATCGCGCAAGCGCGAGCGCGACGCCCAGCCGCTCGACAAAGCGCGCGATGAGCTGCGCACCGCCGAAGACAATGTCTTCACGGCTGAGCGCGCATTGACGAACGCTCATTTCGCATTGGAGTACGAACTTCAGGCCCGGCGCGAAGGAACCGGCAGCGACAAGCGCGTAGCGGAAGCGCGCGACGAGCTCGCCAAGGCAAAAGATAAGCTCCAGGACGAGCGCGCCAATTACGCAAAAGCACAGGCAAAGCCCGACATTCCAGCGCCGAACAGGCTCGAATCGGCGCTTCAGGCAGCACGCACGAATGTCGCTGTTGCCGAAGCGATGCTCGATAAAACGCGCATTCTTGCACCGGTCAGCGGAACCGTCCTGCAACTGCCCGCGAAAATCGGCGAGATGGTCGCGCCTTCGCCCGATCAGACGCTGGCCGTCCTCGGCGATATGTCGGTCGTGCGTTTGAAGGCTGAAGTCGACGAGATCGATGTCTCGAAGATCAAGCTCGGCGGTAAAGTCGTCGTCAAGAGCAACGCCTATCCCGGCAAGGAATTCACCGGCACCGTCGCCGAACTCGCCCCCTCGCTGACGTCGCCGCAATTTTCGCTGCGCGGCGCACGCCGTCCGATGGACGTCGAAGTCCTTCCCGTAACGATCGATCTTGAAGGCAATCCCCCATTGCTCCCCGGCATGAGAGCCGACGCTTTTTTCAAGTGAGCGGGGGAAGCGATGTGCCGTCGGAAATGAATAGCAAAGTGATGTTTGCCGAGCGTTTCTGACGGAATTCGAACAGGCCAGCGGCGGCGCGCTTCCTCCTTAGCGGAGCTGTCGCCGGCCGGGTAGTGGAGAGGAAGCAGGAGAGCGGGCATGCAGGCCCCGGCGATGTTCCTCTCCACTGCCGCTGTCAAGCGATGCTTCGGCATCGCTTTTTGTTTTCGCGAAATCGAAAAATGTCCGCACGCGAAATCCTGTACCGACAGGAACAGCGATCGCGCACGTCTCTCCGCATGATCGAACCACAGTCGAAAAAAACGTCTTTGGCCCAGGAGAGAGAGACATGTACGGAGAAATCAAGAAATTCCACGGTGATCTCGGCGTCGGTATCATCTCAGCCGAGAACGGTCGCACCTATCGCTTCGATTACAACGAAATCCTCAATCGCAGCGAAGATCTCGAAGGGCAGGAAGTGCATTTCGAGATTGGCGATCTCAAAGCGCGCGAAATCATTGTTCTCGCCGGATCGCCGTGGATGGCGTTCGGCGGCGTCGCCCTCTGATCGAAACGGAGGGAGGACACCATGACTGATACGCTCGATCCATCCGACGTTCCGCAAGTGTCGGTTTCCGATCTCAATTGGCCCATGCAGGTTTTGATCGCCAAAGGCCAAGCTCTCGCATTGCTCAAAGGACTGAGCGAAAGCGAAATTCGCGAACTCGAAAACGATATTTGGTCGGAATTCGACGGCTCTGCCGAAATTCGTCTCGCTGTCGCGCTGAGGTTCCGCGCGCTCGTTGATGCGTTCGCAACACGGCGCCTGAAGGACATTCTTCTCGCGCGCGGTTTCAAAGTCATAGCTGCTGCGATTGCCGATGCTTCGCGACAACGTCTGAATGTGCGGTTCGGATTCAGCGCACAGAAGCTGCTTCTCGCAATCGACGGTGCGACCGATCCGGTACTTCCGCGGGCATTTACCTTCGCACCGGCGCAGATGGCCGCTTGATCACTGTAACGGGCGGAACTTCCGTCTCGGGACAAGGCGCTTAACCCTGCACCATAGAACAAATCTTGCTCCCGGAGGGGAATGATGGCGACGGATGCGAGTTTCAAAATCAAAGGCGGCAAGGTTGGAATATTACTGCTGCATCGGCTTTGCGGCACGCCGGTCGAAATGCGTTTCGTCGCCAGTGGCCTCGCCAAGCAGGGATATACCGTATACTGTCCAATGCTCGCGGGGCATTGCGGCAGCGACGACGAATTAAAGTCCTCATCGTGGACCGACTGGTATCGCACCGCCCAGCTCGCACTCGATGAGCTCAAACAGGAATGCGACGTTGTCATAGCGGGCGGTCTTTCGGCCGGCGCCGTCCTCGCCTTGATCCTCGCAGCAAAGAACCCAGCGAAGGTCAATGCGACGGCCCTTCTCGCGCCAACGCTCTGGCTCAACGGATGGATGATCCCTTGGTACGCGCGGCTTTTCCGGCTCGTCCGCTTCAAGTGGTTCGCAAACCTATTCAGCTTCCCCCATCACGACCCGCACGGCATCAAGGACGAACGTATTCGTGAGTTCATCCAGAGAGCCCGCGCATCGCGCGGTACGGCGGAAGCAGGCAATCCAGCGACGCCCGGTGGCGCCGTGTTCGAGCACCGCCTGATGGTGAAGGCCGTTCAGAAGCTCGTCCGCTTCGTTCGCCAACCGACGCTGATCGTGCATCCGCTTGAGGACGATTACGCCGGAATGAGCAACGCCACGTATCTCCGCGACCGCCTGCCCGGACCCGTCGATCTTCACGTCCTGGACGATTGCTATCACGTCGTGACCGTCGATCGGCAACGCCACCTCGTGGTGGACGCGATCGATCGGTTCGTCGCCAATCTCACCGGCGTGCCCCCGCACCAGACGGCGCCCTATGCCGACATCAAGGCGATTTCGGCCGCCTAGTACAAGCTACTGTTTCAAAACAAAAAAATAAAACACCGGCGATCATCGTCTCATGTTCCTGCCGGAACAGCCGAGGGAAGAGAAAGAACGCATTCTCCCTCCATCGCCGGTGAGGACTGGCATCGAGATCAACGAGAAACAGACTTTCAGCCCGTAGGAGGATCCAATGACCAAGATCGCTTTCGCACTCGCCACCGCACTGCTCGCCGGCAGCACGCTGACCAGCGCCGCCAACGCCGGAGGCATTCGTCTCGGCTTCGGCTTCCCGCTCGGCTCGTTCGTCGCCCATCCGACGCAAAGCTACGCGGGCGACGGCTACGGTTACCGCAAACATTGCGCGCGCGAACGCGCTGCGCGCCGGGTGTATCGTGCGGAGGCGGCTCCAGTCCGCAGGCACAAACGGTCCCATGTCAACATTGCCGCCAAGAAACCCGCGACGCCGCCGGTCGTCCAAATGGCGAAGCTGGAAGACAAGTTAATGAGCAATCCGGCGACGACGACCGAGATCGCAAAGACCAGCAACATCACAACCGCTTCGACGACCCCAGCGGCCACAAACTCGCCACCCGCCGCAAAAACCGAAGCGCCCACGACGGACAAAGTTGCGACCGCGGATAAAACGTCCACGGATGGAAAATCCGCGACAGACAAGCCGGCGACCGAAGCCAAGCAAATCTGCCGCCGCTATTCGGCAGCAATTGCAGGCCTGATCGACGTCCCGTGCGAGGAGTGACCAACATGACCGAGGCGGGAACTGAAGGTGTCCCGCCCGGAACAGCCGCAATCCGATCTAAGTGCCATTGAAGTTGGCCAACGCCCTCAAGGAGGAGGACAGGTCATGGAACTCGCACTCAACGCCCCTACCGGAATAACCGCCGCACCCGCAACGTCGCGCCGCTCTCGAAAACGCCGCCCGATCCCGATGGTGATGAAGCTCGCCTACCGCAATCTCTTTCACGACCGCATGAGCTTCTTCGTCACGATCGTCGGCATCGTTTTTTCGGTCGTCCTCGTTGCAGTACAGTCGGGCATCTATCTCGGCTCACAAAACAAGATCTCCGCGATCATTGATGCAGCACCTGCAGACCTTTGGGTCGTTCCACTCGGCACCAAGAGCTACGACGATCCCTCGTTCCTTTCAGGCCGCGAGCGGCACATGGTTCTCTCGACGCCCGGCGTCGAAAACTCAGAGGACATGGTCGTTTCGTTTGCCAGCTGGCGTAAACCCCAGGGCGGTAAGAACACGGTTCTTCTGATCGGCACGGCAGGCGACAGCTCGAAGGCGCTTCCGTGGAACATCATCAAAGGCAGCCGGTCCGCCCTCGAAGCGCCGGATACCGTCGCAATCGACCAAAGCTATTTTCCCGATCTCGGCGTCAACGGGCTCGGCCAGCACGCTGAAATCAACGGCGCTTCCGTGGAACTCGTCGCGATTACCAAACGGATCCGCTCGTTCACGACGCTGCCCTTCGTCTTTGCCTCAATCGAGGAAGCGCGCCGCCTTTCCGGCGCCGAGCAGGACCAAGCCTCGTACCAGCGCGTGACGATCGCCCCGGGTGCCGATATCGAGAGAGTACGTGCTGCAATCGCCAAGCGCCTGCCCGATACCGAAGTCCTGACGCAGAACGAATTCCGCAAGCGCAGCCAGAATTATTGGCTGTTCCAGACCGGCGCCGGTGCCGCGCTCATTGCAGGCGCCTTGCTCGGCCTGATAGTCGGGATCGTGATCGTCGCCCAAACGCTTTATTCGAGCACGAAAGACCACATCAACGAGTTCGCCACCCTGCGCGCTCTCGGTGCCGGAGCAAGCTACATCGTAAAGGTGATCCTGATGCAGGCGGTACTCTCGGGCCTAATCGGTTA
This sequence comes from Hyphomicrobium sp., assembly GCF_035548195.1. Lineage (GTDB taxonomy): Bacteria > Pseudomonadota > Alphaproteobacteria > Rhizobiales > Hyphomicrobiaceae > Hyphomicrobium_B. The sequence continues at coordinate 209,567 of NZ_DASZTY010000017.1, read as the reverse complement.
CATTCTCGGCATGGGGCTGGCGCTGCTCGCCATCCGCGGAGCGCAGGACACCAAGCTCACCGTCATCATGACACCAGCCCTCGCGGGCGGTCTGTTCGCCGTCACCGTCGGAATGTGCGTATTCGCTGCCATCAGCGCCATCATCAAGGTCGTCCGGATTGACCCGGCCGTCGTATTTAGCCGATAACTTTGGAGACCGACATGTCCACGCCAATCAACAGCAAAGTCATTCTCGAAGCCCAGGGCATCGTCAAACTGCTCGGAGCCGCACCGAACGAGGTCAAGGTTCTGAAGGGCATCGATATGCAGCTTCACACCGGCGAACTGACCCTGCTGATGGGTCCGTCCGGTTCGGGGAAAACCACCCTGCTTTCGATCCTCGGCTGCATCCTGTCGCCGACAGAAGGCAAACTGACTCTCTCGGGCTTCAAGACGCATGAGATGGACAAGGAGGACCTGGCCCATCTGCGACGCAAGCACGTCGGTTTCGTCTTCCAGGCATACAACCTGGTGCCCACGCTGACCGCAGTCGAGAACGTCATGCTGGCGCTCGATCTCCGCGATCTCAGCGGCCCCGATGCTTATGACTACGCGGCCGAAGCCCTTGAAGCGGTCGGTCTCGGCCATCGCATCAACGCGATGCCGTCGAAGATGTCCGGCGGCGAGAAACAGCGTGTCTCGATTGCCCGCGCGCTTGCCGGTTCACCCTCCGTCATTCTGGCGGACGAGCCGACTGCGGCTCTCGACGGCAAAAATGGCATGGCGGTTATGGAATTGCTGGCTAAAGTTGCACAAGACACCCGGCGCGCCGTACTCGCCGTGACGCACGACCATCGTACGCTGCAGTACGCCGACCGCATCATCACCATCGACGATGGGCGCATCGCAGGATCCGAACGTCCCAAAGCATCAGGCAAGGAAATCGCCGTCCCCGCTCACTAAGAATTAACAACGGTTCTTCCGATACTTACCACGATGGAGCGGGCCGCGGCCGACCGATTTCCGGTCCTGCTGCCCCGGTCCAATCGCCGCGCATCGGGGCTCTCCGTCCATCTGGACCGGCAAACGCATTTGTGTAGGATGCGCGCCAGCTTACACCCATCAGAAAACCGAATATTCAAGGAAATCGAGCCCATGGCGGGGTCAGAGGCGCATACGTCCGCAGCCGCAGGCCAATTGATGGCCGGCAAACGCGGCTTGATCATGGGCGTCGCCAATAACAGGTCGATCGCCTGGGGCATCGCCAAGGCCTGCGCCTCCCAAGGTGCCGAGATCGCGCTCACATACCAGGGCGATGCGCTGAAGAAGCGGGTTGAGCCGCTTGCCGCCGAGCTTGGCACGAAGCTGGTCCTTCCCTGCGACGTTACCGACGCCGCCTCGATGGACGCCGTTTTCGATACGCTGGCGAATACATGGGGCCGTCTCGACTTTCTCGTGCACGCCATCGCCTTCTCCGACAAGAACGAGCTTGATGGCCGCTACGTCGATACGACGGAGAAGAACTTCACCCAAAGCATGCTGATTTCCTGCTTTTCGTTCACCGCACTTGCCCAGCGCGCCGAAAAGCTCATGCCGGACGGCGGCTCGCTCCTGACGCTCACGTACTACGGCGCCGAAAAGGTCATGCCGCACTATAACGTCATGGGCGTTGCAAAAGCCGCGCTCGAAGCGAGCGTCCGTTATCTCGCAGCGGACCTTGGCCGAACCGGCATCCGCGTCAATGCAATCTCGGCAGGCCCAATCAAGACACTCGCCGCCGCAGGCATTGCCGATTTCCGCTACATCCTGCGCTGGAATGAATATAACTCTGCGCTTCGTCGAAACGTCACGATCGAGGACGTCGGCGGGGCCGGGCTCTATCTCCTTTCCGATATGTCGCGCGGCGTAACGGGTGAAGTTCATCACGTCGACAGCGGATATCACGTCCAGGGCATGAAGAACGAGGACGCTCCCGACATCACTGTCGTGAAGAGCGACGACGCGTGAGTGCCAGGGCGGCAGCAGCCGCCCTTAAGCCGGGCGTCACCCTCTACCTTGTCCGACACGGCGAAACGGACTGGAACAAAGAGTCCCGCTACCAGGGACAGCGCGATATCCCATTGAACGAAACCGGCCGCGCGCAGGCGCGCCGGCACGGCGAAGTGCTCAAATCGCGGATGCCCGGGCTGGCAACAGCCGATTTCGTTTCGAGTCCGCTCGCCCGCGCCGTCGAAACGATGCAGCTCCTCCGCACGGCGCTCGAACTCGATGCAAGCCGTTACCGTACCGATCGAGACCTGATCGAGCTGAGCTACGGTCATTGGGAAGGAGAACTCGCCTCAGAGCTCCAAAGTGCAGATCCGATGGGAGTCGCTGCAAAAGCAGCCGACCCATTCGGCTGGCGCCCGACCGGCGGCGAAAGCTACAGCGATCTCCAAACGCGCATCGCTGTGTGGCTTGAAAAGCTCGACCGCGATACCGTCGCCGTCACGCATGGCGGCGTCAGTCGCGTCGCGCGCGGCGCACTCCTCGGAATCGATCCAAACCGCGTGCCGTTCCTGGAAGTCCCGCAGGACAAAATTCTCGTGCTGCGCCACGACGCAACGGAGTGGCTTTAGACATACTCGAAAAACAAAAGAGCCGGAGAAGCGGCTCTCTCCGGCTCTTCGGCGTCCTATCGAGGACGCATATTGAAAAACCCCTCGACCGCGGACGCTCAAATCCGGGCAGAACGGTCTTTTGAACTCGGTACAATCCGCTTCATCTGGCGACGTGCGATCCCTCGATGCGACGCGGGCTGCGATCGGGCAGACGTCGCGTGCTCGGCCGAGTTGCAGATCGAATGCGGATACAGGTACACTTGTTACCGTCATGTTTCGCAAGCGTGGCGGAACCATTGACGGACGCACACTGCGGCGGAGTTAATCTGCGTCGCCCGAGCTTGTCACCTACGCTTTCACGGCGATGCGGGCTTGCCGCACCGACGCACCGCTCCTAAGAAGGACGGTGACGCAACCCGGCAACACAATCGTTGCAGAGCCATCGAGGTCGATGCTCGTCCGGGCCCAGTTCGGGCGATTACTTCAGCAATGTCTCACAATACCTTCGGCCATCTGTTTCGCATAACGACGTGGGGCGAAAGCCACGGGCCCGCGATCGGAGCGATCGTCGACGGCTGCCCGCCCGGAATCGCGCTCGACGAAACCGACATTCAGCTGCATCTCGATCGCAGGCGCCCTGGCCAATCCCGCTTCACGACCCAGCGCCAGGAGGCCGATGCCGTAAAAATCCTGTCGGGCGTCTTCAACGACGCTTCCGGCAAGCAAGTGACGACCGGCACCCCCATCGCACTCGAAATCCAAAACACCGACCAGCGCTCGAAAGACTACGGCGAGATCAAAGACAAATACCGGCCAGGCCACGCCGACTTCACCTACGACGCGAAATACGGCATCCGCGATTATCGCGGCGGTGGACGCTCATCTGCGCGCGAAACAGCTTCGCGTGTGGCTGCAGGCGCCGTCGCGCGGAAGGTCGTCGCCGGCGTTAAAATCCGCGGCGCGCTCATCCAGATCGGCCCGCACAAGATCAACCGCGCCAACTGGAATTGGGACGAAGTCGCAGCCAATCCATTCTTCTCGCCCGACAAGAATGCCGCCGAACTGTGGGCTGATTACCTCGACAAAGTCCGCAAATCCGGTTCGTCCGTCGGGGCCATTATCGAGGTCATTGCCGAAGGCGTGCCTGCCGGGTGGGGCGCACCGCTTTACAGCAAGCTCGACCAGGATCTTGCGAGCGCTATGATGTCGATCAACGCCGTGAAAGGCGTCGAGATCGGCGCAGGTATGGCTGCAGCGGAGCTAACTGGCGAACAAAACGCCGACGAGATCCGCATCGGCAATGACGGGCAGCCGGTATTCATGTCGAACAATGCTGGCGGAATCCTTGGTGGCATCTCCACCGGACAGCCGGTCGTCTGCCGCTTCGCCGTCAAGCCGACATCATCGATTCTCGCGCCGCGCAAAACGATCGACACCCACGGCCACGAAACGGAAATCGTGACCAAGGGCCGCCACGACCCATGCGTCGGCATTCGCGCAGTGCCGGTCGGCGAAGCCATGATGGCCATCGTTCTGGCGGATCACTTCCTGCGCCATCGTGGCCAGACGGGCACCTAACGCCGAAAGACCGCGATAACTTCAACGTGCGCCGAATAGACGAATTGATCGATCGGCGTTACGGACTCGATTTTGTAGCCACCGTCGATGAGAACCCGGGCGTCGCGCGCCAGCGTCGCCGGATTGCACGAGACGGCAACGACAGTCTTCACTTTCGATTTTGCCAGCCGTTGGGCCTGCGCCTCGGCGCCCGCACGCGGCGGATCGAATACAACCGCGTCGTGCTCGTTGAGTTCAAGCGGCGATAAAGGCTCGCGAAAAAGATCGCGCACGCGCGCGGCGACCGGCTTCAACCCCGATGTTTTCTTGCTCGCCGCGACGAGTGCCTCAATGGCATCCTTGTCGCCATCGAATGCCGATATGCGCGCGCGGGCCGCAAGCGGAAACGTGAACGCGCCCATGCCGCAGAATAAATCGGCAACAGTCTTCGCCTTACCGACAGCGGCCGTAATACGGCGCGCCATCTCTGCCTCCGCTTCGGCAACCGCCTGCACAAAAACATCTGGCGGCAAGACGACATCGGCGGCACCAAACGAGAGAAACGGTGGCAATGTCTCGACGACGACATCGTTGCTAACGGTCAGCCGTGCCAGCTTCAGATCGCTCGCTCCAGCAGCGAGTCGGCTTCGCACGTCCGGTGTCAATCGGCGTTCAGTGCCGTCGAGCAGCACGTCGAGACCCGAATTCGTAGCTGTTATGGTCAAGCGCGCGCCGCGCTTGGAAACAAGCGGTGCCAACAATGCACCGAGTTGCGGAAGCATGGAGACAATTTTAGGCTCAAGAACCGGACATTCGGTAATTGCAACCAGCACATGCGACTGCGCTTCATGAAATCCGATTGCCAGCCCGGCCTCGGCACGTTCGACGGAGAACGCTGCGCGCCTGCGTCGTCCGCCCGGTTCGACGAGGTCAGCGATGTCGGCGTCAATGCCGCGCGCGCGAAAAGCGGAGCTAACGAGTTCGCCTTTCCACGCGCGATAGGCTGCCAACGACATATGTTGCACGGAGCAGCCGCCACACGTGCCAAAATGCCTGCAAATAGGTTCCACGCGTTCCGCGCTTGGCTCAAGAATGCGAACCAGCCTGCCGCGCTCGCCAGAAACGTCAGCCAAAACGTGCTCGCCCGGCAGCGTAAACGGCACAAAAACCGGATGGCCTTCACGATCGGCAACGCCATCCCCCTGCGCACCGAGACGAACGATGCGTAGCTCTCGCTCGTCAGACATCGCGGAGCGCTCCAACAAGATATTCAGCGTTACCTGAACCTCCTGCGATTGGAGACACCATGTCTCCAACAACCCGCCAGCCGGACTGTGATTCAAGCCACGCGCGGACCGACTGAAGTGCATCGCGCCGTGCTGCATCGTCGCGCACGATGCCTCCGCCGCCGATGCGCTCGCGTCCAACCTCGAATTGCGGCTTGACCAGCACCACAAGCCACGCACCGTGTGCGGCCAATGGCAAAACGTGTCCGAGAACTTTCGTTACGGAGATGAAGCTGACGTCAATCACGATCGCACCGACAGGAACCGGCACGATCTCCCGCGTCAACGCGCGACCGTCGCAATTCTCTAGTGAAACAACACGCGGATCGTTCCGCAAGCGCGGATGCAATTGCGCTGTGCCGACATCGACAGCATAAACCCGCTCCGCGCGCCGTTCGAGTAGGACCTCCGTGAAGCCCCCGGTCGAAGCCCCGACATCGAGCGCCACAACTCCAGCCGGATCTAATGCAAACCGATCGAGGGCCGCGGTCAACTTCTCCGCCCCTCGCGATACATATCCCGGCGCCTCGGAGGATATTTCAATAAGCGCATCGTCCGGCACATCGCGTGCAAGCTTATCGCAAGTCCTGCCGCCGACCCGCACAAACCCTCGCCTGATCAGATCCTGAGCCCGCGCACGCGACGGCGCCAGTCCGCGCGCTACAAGTGTCTGGTCGAGCCGCATAAGGTTCGCCACTTTCCCATCATTGAATATAAACTCAGTGGTCCCCATTTGCGGGAATTGGATCAAGCAAATTGGAGAGAATTCATGAAGACCGCAATCGCTGCTGCGATCTTTGCGCTAGCGTGCCCTAGCGTTGTATTGGCCGACAACAACCGAACGCCCGCGCCCGCTGGAGCCAAGGTTTTCATCATCGAGCCAAAGGATGGTTCGACTGTATCGAGCCCTGTCACGGTTAAATTCGGAGCCGAGAATATCGATATCGTTCCAGCCGGAACGGACAAACCAAACAGCGGGCATCACCATCTTCTCATCGACACCACAGTCACCGATTTCAATTCCGCCATCCCGAAAGACGACCATCATGTCCACTACGGCAAAGGGCAAACCGAAGCGACGATCACTTTAACACCCGGCAAACACACGTTGCAGCTTTTGCTCGGCGACAAAAATCATATCCCAACGGACCCGCCGATTGCATCGGAAGTCGTAAGCGTAACCGTAAAGTAGCGATTTGCAGCGAAGCCCGGTACGGACCGGGCTTCCTCATCCCAAATCAGCTCATCGTACAGTCTCTGCTATGCGCGCTCGCCGATAACATCCGCGCGGCCAAGTGCAGAAAAAACCGTCTGCACGATACCAGAGGCGTTCAATCCCGCCGCTTCATACATCGCCTCGGGCTTGCCATGATCGATAAACACGTCTGGCAGGACCTTGGCGCGAACACGCAGACCTCCATCGAGCAGTCCTTGCTCCGAGAGATAGTGCAGAACGAAGCTACCGAAGCCGCCAACCGAACCTTCCTCGACCGTCACGAGAACTTCATGATTGGTGGCGAGATCGCGTATCAACCGTTCGTCCAACGGTTTCGCGAAACGCGCGTCTGCAATCGTCGTTGAAAGTCCGAACGTTGCAAGCTGCTCAGCCGCCTTCATGCATTCCGCCAGCCGCGTTCCCAACGATAGCAGCGCGACCTTGGAGCCTTCGCGGATGATCCGGCCCTTGCCTATTTCAAGCGGCACCCCGGTCTCCGGCAATTCGACCCCGACGCCTTCACCACGCGGATAACGCAATGCGCTCGGCCGATCGTCGATCTGCGCCTGCGTTGCGACCATATGGACGAGTTCGGCTTCATCCGCCGCCGCCATGATGACGAAATGGGGCAAGCAGCCAAGATAGGCAATATCGAACGAACCGGCGTGTGTCGCACCGTCGGCGCCGACGAGCCCCGCGCGGTCGAGCGCGAAACGCACCGGCAGCTTCTGAATGGCGACGTCGTGCACAACCTGATCGTAAGCACGCTGCAAAAACGTCGAATAAATCGCGGCAAACGGCTTATAACCTTCCGTCGCCAACCCCGCGGCAAACGTCACCGCGTGCTGTTCAGCAATACCGACGTCGAACGTACGATCCGGAAATTCCTTGCCGAAGTGATCAAGCCCCGTACCGGACGGCATCGCAGCCGTGATCGCGACAATGCGCTTGTCCTTGCGTGCTTCCGCAATCAGGCTGTCAGCGAAAACTTTCGTATAGCTCGGCGCATTCGGCTTCGGCTTGATCTGCGCACCGGTGACGACATTGAACTTGTTGACGCCGTGATATTTATCGGCGGCCGCCTCGGCGGGTGCATAGCCTTTCCCCTTCTTCGTGACGACATGCACGAGAATGGGCGCCTGATGCGCGTCGCGGACATTCTTCAGAACAGGGAGAAGCTGGTTAAAATCATGCCCGTCTATGGGGCCGACATAATAGAAGCCCAGTTCCTCGAACCACGCGCCGCCCTGCCAGATGTGCCGGGTATATTCTTCAACCCGCGCCGCCCGGCGTTCCCACTGCTTGGGAAGCATCTTCGCGAGCTGTTTGGCGTAGTCACGCAGATGGAGATACGTATCGCTTGACGTCACACGCGCCAGATATGCCGACAAGGCACCGGTAGGCGGTGCGATCGACATATCGTTATCGTTCAAAATGACGATCAAACGTTCATCGCGTGCGCCGGCATTGTTGAGCGCCTCGTAGGCCATGCCGGCACTCATCGCGCCGTCGCCAATAACAGCGACGACGTTGTTGTCGCCCCCACTCAGGTCACGAGCGACGGCCATCCCCAGCCCGGCCGAAATCGACGTCGAGGAATGCGCCGCGCCAAACGGATCGTACGGACTTTCATCGCGCTTTGTGAAACCCGAAAGTCCGCCCGGTTGACGCAGCGTTCGAATTTTGTCGCGGCGCCCGGTCAGGATTTTGTGCGGATACGCCTGGTGGCCCACATCCCAGATCAGACGATCGTCTGGGGTATTGAAAACCCAGTGCAAGGCGACCGTCAGTTCGATGACGCCAAGGCCTGCTCCCAAATGTCCGCCCGTGACCGACACCGCATCGATCGTCTCGGCGCGAAGCTCGGCCGCCAACTGTGGCAGCTCATCTTCAGAAAGCTGACGAAGATCATGTGGCGTTCGAACGCGATCGAGTAACGGAGTCTTGCTCACGAAGTGAACCCTGGTCTGAGAGAGCGTCGCGAACGACGGTCAATGAGGGGACTAAACGGCGTCCCACTGCTTCATAGCGCCAATTCCCCAGTTTCCGAACCGGTAATGCCTGATCGATAAATAGTGCGCCCGCTTGCCGCAGTGAAGATAAAAGAGTCATCGGCGGCAGAGAGCGCGCCGTCAGAATGGCGCGCCATTGTCCTTATCGAGCGGAGTTGTCCCGGTCGGAGCACCATCGGCGCCGAGCGTAAGCTTTTCGACTTTTGCCTCGGCCGCTTTCAATAGTCGGTCGCAGTGGTCCCGCAAAGCCTCGCCCCGCTCGTAAATCGCGATGCTTTCCTCAAGATCGACATCCCCGCGTTCCAAGCGACCGACAATCGCCTCGAGCTCTTTCAAAGCCCGTTCGAATGTCATGTCCTTGATATCGTCGAAAGTCTTCGCTGCTGCCTTCCGTTCGCTCATAATCCTGCCCTGAACCGTTTTTGCGGTTGTCGGTTGTCGCCGCCGCTCAAGCGCCGGCCTCTATCAACGCATCAACATGCGCCGCGACTGATTGCGCCAAGCCCGTCAGATCATAGCCGCCTTCGAGCATCGACACGATTCGTCCGTTTGCGTGGCGGCGCGCAACCGCTGCGAGAGCTTCTGTCGCCCATCGAAAGTCATCCTCGGTGAGCTGCAGTCCGCCGAGCGGATCGCGATGGTGCGCATCGAAACCCGCCGAGATTAGCACGAGGTCTGGCGAAAAATTCTGGAGCGGCCCGAGGATTCGGTCGCGAAAGGCCTCCTCGAATTGCTCTCGGCCATTACCTGCGCGAAGCGGCGCGTTGAAGATATTGCCAACCCCGGTTTCGCGCAACGCACCGGTTCCAGGGAAAAGCGGCATCTGATGCGTCGATCCATAGAACAAATTTTTATCGGACCAAAAGATTTCCTGCGTCCCGTTTCCATGATGAACGTCGAAATCCACAACTGCGAGACGTTCCAACCCATGCTTCGCACGAGCATAGTGCGCAGCGATCGCGACATTGTTGAACAGGCAAAATCCCATAGCACGGAAACTTTCCGCGTGATGTCCCGGAGGGCGGACCTGGCAAAACGCGTTCGTTGCTTCCCCTCCGACGACACGGTCTACTGCATCGAGCCCAGCTCCGACCGCACGCCTCGCGGCTTCCCAAGTCCCAGCCGAAACGACCGTATCGCCGTCGATATGCTCATGTCCGCCGGTGACCCGCCGCGCCAACGCCAGCATTTCGTCGAGATGGCGCTGGCGATGCGCCAGCGCGATGTATGACGCATCATCGTCGCGCAGCGGCGCTTCTCGACGCAGAAGCTGCGAAAACCGGGTATCGTTTAACGCCGCATCGATTGCGCGCATCCGATCCGGCCGCTCCGGATGTCCGGCGCCCGTGTCGTGAGCAACAAACGCCGGATGCGTGATCAGAACGGTCGTCATTTTGCACGCAGACTTTTCACCGGCACCACTCAGGCCAACTCCGACAAGCGCGCGATTTGAACCCCAGGGGGCGGCTTACTGTCTGCCGGAACGAAAAAGTCCGGCGCCAACGGTAACGAAGGATCGATACGATATTTTTCGAAGTCGGTCGTTCCCCCCATCGTGTGAAGAAACGTATCGTCGATCAAAAAGTTGCCCGTGAACGTCTTCGCCGGTTGTTGAAACATCAGATACGCCGCATCCGCGACGATTTCGGGCGAGCGGCTCATGCGCATCAGCTTATCTCCGCCCAAGATGTTCTGTACCGCCGCTGTCGCAATCGCCGTCCGCGGCCAGAGCGCATTGACCGCAATTCCGTCGGCTTTCAATTCGTCGGAAAGGCCAAGGACACACAGGCTCATCCCGAATTTCGCGATTGAATAGGCGACATGCCCCGAAAACCATTGCGGCTTCATGTCGAGCGGCGGCGACAACGTCAAAATATGCGGATTCTTGGCCTTCTTGAGGTACGGCAAGCAAATCTTCGAGACGAGAAACGTGCCGCGCGTATTGACGGCGAGCATCAGATCGAAGCGTTTTAATTCGGTTTTATCGATCGGTGTCAGCGAAATCGCGCTGGCATTATTCACACAGATATCGATGCCCCCAAAACGGGCGACAGTCTGTTCGACGGCGCGCTGCACCTCGTCTTCATGCCGAATATCGCATGGAATCGCTAAAGCCGCGCCGCCTGCCGCTTCGACCTCCTGCGCGGCAGAATAAACCGTGCCTTCGAGCTTTGGAGTGGGATCGGTGCTCTTAGCCGCAATTGCAACGTTGGCACCGTCCCGTGCAGCGCGCTTGGCGATCGCTAAACCAATTCCGCGGCTGGCGCCAGTAACGAAGAGGATCTTGCCCTTGAGTGACGCCATTGTTCTTCTCTCTTTTGCGCACGTGCGGCGCACGCATGCTAGCGCGCCGGCAGCCCGGACGTAAGGCCGCGCTACACAGGTTTACGAAAATTCGGCGCACGTTTCTCGAAGAACGCGGTAAACGCCTCCAATGCCTCGGGCGACTTTAACCGCTCGCGAAATGCGATCACCTCGGCATCCGTACGCATAAGAATTTCCGAGGGATCGCCCCGCATCAGCTGTCGCGTTATAGCCAATGCCTCTGGAGGCTTGGCTGCAAGCCGATGAGCTGCGTCCATAGCCGCCGCCTCGGCCTGCGAGGATGGCACCACCTTGTTGACGAAACCGGCTTGACACGCTTGCTCGGCAGTAAGCGTTTCACCCAGCGCCAGCATTTCGAATGCCTTCACGTAGCCCATGCGCCGCGTCATGAGCAGGCTCGATGCAGCTTCCGGAATGACCCCCAGATCCAGAAATGGCGTGGCAAATTTCGAAGCCGGCGTCGCATAAACGAGATCGCAGTGAAAGAGCATCGTCGTGCCGATCCCGATTGCCAACCCATCGACCGCCGCGATCAGCGGCTTTCGGACCGTCGGCAGCAAATGAATGAAGCGGAGGACGTCCGGGCCGAGATTACCAGTCCCACGCGCCGTCCCAAGAAAATCGCCTAGGTCATTCCCGGCAGTGAAAATACCATCCGAACCCGTAATGATATGCGCTGAAACCGAGCGGTCGGCGTCGCCCTTCTCGATCGCATCGCAGAGGGCCGCATACATTGGTCCGGTCAGTGCGTTCTTCTTAGCGCTCCGGACCAATCGCAAGACTTGAACGCCATCGGCATGCGAAACTTCAACGTCGGTGGTCATGCGAACACCGCGCCGCTCGCGTCGACAAGCACCGACGAGGACCCACTTTGAACGGACTCGGCGAGCCCAGCTGCCTCAGTCAGCAGATTTTCCGCGAAGAACCGCGCAATCGCAATCCGCGGCGATGATGCATCCTCCGACAGCGCCCCCTTCGCGAGATAAACTCCACCCGCTGTCAGGCTTATCAGGCGAAGAAACGGCGTCGCCGACGCAAGCGCCTGCTCTGGCGAACTTTGGAGCATCTGTCCCATCCATAGCGTGGCCGATTGAAGACCGGTCAGAGCATCGGTCAACCGTTGCGCCATAACGCCGAACTCCGGCCGGTTCGATGCACGGACATTGCCGATAATCCCCGCGAGCTCTTTGAAATATGACGTAATGACCGTACCGCCGGCCAATGGCAGCTTGCGCGTGACGAGATCAATCGCCTGAATGCCGTTCGTGCCCTCATAGATCGGCAGAATACGCGCGTCTCTCAGATATTGAGCCGCCCCGGTTTCCTCCACGAAGCCCATGCCGCCGTGGACCTGAATACCGAGCGACGCGACCTCGTTGGCGATATCGGTTGAGAACGCCTTAGCGAGCGGCGTCAGCAATGCAGCCTTATCAAGTGCCGCTTTCCTCTCGGCCTCATCCTCGGACTTGTGAGCGATATCGAATTCGCGCGCAGTGGCAAAACAGATCATACGTGCCGCCTGGGTCAGCGCTTTCATCGTCAAGAGCATGCGCTTTACGTCCGGGTGCTCAATGATGGGACTCATTTCCCGAGCACCGTTTGCGGCAAGGCTTTTTCCCTGACGCCGCTCCTTCGCATAGGCGAGCGCATGCTGCGTCGCCCGTTCCGCAACACCGACGCCTTGCAGCCCGACACCAAGCCGCGCCGCATTCATCATCACGAACATGGTCGCGAGACCACGATTTTCTTCTCCGACCAGATAACCGATGGCTCCGCCGTTTTCGCCGAACTGCATGACGCACGTCGGGCTCGCCATGATCCCAAGCTTATGCTCAATGCCCGTGCAGACAACGTCGTTGCGTTCGCCAAGAGAGCCATCGTCGTTGACTAGAAATTTCGGCACCAGGAATAGCGAAATACCGCGCGTTCCTTCTGGAGCATCCGGCAGGCGAGCCAGCACGAGGTGGACAATGTTCTCCGCCAGATCGTGCTCGCCGTATGTGATGAAAATCTTTGTTCCTGTGATGCGATAGGTCCCATCGTCCCGGCGCGCGGCTCGCGTAGATAAAGCGCCAAGATCAGAGCCCGCCTGCGGTTCCGTCAGATTCATCGTCCCGGTCCAAGCCCCGGCGACCATCTTGGGCAAGAACTTTTCTTTGAGTTCTTCGTCACCGCCCGCCTCGATCGCATGGATGGCCCCTTGCGTCAGCAACGGACAAAGCCCGAAAGAGACATTAGACGCATGCCAAATTTCACTGACGGCGGCCGAGACAACCTCGGGCAGTCCCTGCCCGCCAAATCTCTCTGAGCACGGCAAGGAACTCCAACCGCCGTCAACAAATTGGCGGTACGCATCGCGGAAGCCATGAGGCGTCGTCACAACCGTGTCGGAAAGTTTCGATCCCATTCGGTCGCCTGACGCATTCAGGGGCGCCAGGACCTCGGCGCCGAATTTTCCGGCCTCCTCGACGACGGCCGCAACGGTCTCGGTATCGAGATAGCGGCAAATCCCGCGAGAAATGAGATCGTCCAGACCTGATGCCGTCTTGAGCGCGAAGACGATGTCGTCTACTGGAGCCTGATAAGTCATGAACGGATCTCGGTATCGCTGCGTTTCGCGATCAACTCTATGCCGAAGAACAGCCGTAGCAAACCGGGTGATTGAGGAATGCCGGGCAGGATCGTACCTGCGAATGATGCGTGGATCGCCGAAGCCGCACAGATGATCCGCGCGGGAGCGCTCGTCGCATTTCCAACCGAAACCGTGTACGGGCTCGGAAGCGATGCGGCTAACGGCGAAGCCGTTGCGCGAATATTCGAAGCAAAGGGCCGTCCCTCCTTCAATCCATTGATCGTCCACGTAGCCGGGCTCGAGCAGGCCGTCATTATTGGCTCGTTTTCCGCAACGGCACGCCGGTTGACAGAAGCCTTCTGGCCCGGCCCCCTGACCCTTGTCGTGCCACGGCTTGAAACGACGGACGTCAGCGATCTCGTCTCGGCGGGATTGCCGACCGTGGCCATCAGGGCTCCGGATCATCCGATTGCGCGAGAACTGCTCAAGCAAGCCAATCGTCCGATCGCGGCCCCGTCTGCCAATCGGTCGGGGCACGTCAGTGCCACACGGGCGGAGCACGTCGCCGCCGACCTAGGTGACAACGCAACTTTGATCCTCAATGGTGGCCCGACGGCTCATGGCCTTGAATCAACCGTGCTGAGCCTCGTGGGTGACACGCCCGTCCTATTGCGGCCGGGCGCCGTTTCCATCGAAACGATTGAGCAAGTCATTGGCGAAAAAATTGCCCGGGCCAACGAAAAGGGCGAGCATCTGACGTCACCGGGTCAACTGCGCAGTCACTACGCCCCGCATAGCAAGTTGCGACTGAACGCGACAACTTGGAAATCGGATGAAGCCGTTCTTGGCTTCGGAAAAGTTGCGAAGCACCCATGCCGCGCGAGCATCAATCTCAGCCCGTCGGGCGACCTGATCGAAGCAGCCGCGAATTTATTTGCCGCACTTCGCGCACTCGATGAAAGCGGAGCGGACACGATTGCCGTCACACCCATCCCGACAGCAGGGCTGGGCGAAGCTATCAATGACAGGCTTGAGCGAGCCGCGGCGCCGCGCGACTGAAGGGTCCAGTCTTATCGATCGCTGATGAGCACCATGCGATGGATCATCGGAGCGAATAACGGATTATCCATCGCGAATGCTTCAATCGTCGATCCCGCAGAACGGACCACACCCGAAACAGATGGCGCGAATGCCCAGACCGCACCATAGAGTAACGCGGTCATAATGCCGTTGGTGATCAGATAGCGACGCAGCATGCCGTTCCCCGTACGCCTTAACGCTTTGTTAAGGAAAGCACGGGGACCGCCAACGCTCAAGACATTTCGATCGCCATCTCGCGTGTTAGTGAACGAAACAGACGAAAGATTCGCCGATCAGCCCGGCTGCGAAATCGGCCCGCCAGGCTTGTTCAAAAGACCCACCACATACGAGCGAAGGCGAAGCATCGGCTTTTCTACGGCAATCCAGGAAATGAATGCCAGTGGCAGGACGATGACAAACGTCACCGCAGCCAGTGCCATCGGCGCCAGCGACGGAACCAGCCACAGCAGCGACTGCTGGATGGGTCCTGCGAAGATGTAGATGCCGAACGAGGTGTCGAAGCGGTTGCAGATGCCCCGAAGCGGACCCCAGGTTTTTGTCGCGGCCCAAAGCGCAGCATATCCGAGAAAGAGCATGGCCCCGACTTCGGCAAATTGCGTGCGCACGGAAAGAACGAAAATGAGGACCAGCGGCAGCAACATCAGAGCAGTGATCACGATGTATTCGCGCAGAAGATACGCGAGCACACCACCGAAAAAGAAAACGATGAAGTAACGCAAGTTCTCGACAAAGCCGTACGCGGCGGGATCACTTGGCAACGATAGCGACACCGTCGCGACCACGACGGCGAGTGCCGCAATCGCTAACGTCCCCCAGCGGCGCTCGAACAATCCTGCGACACCGATCAGCGCAAGCCCCCCGTAGCATGCGACCTCATATTTCAATGTCCATAGCGAGGAATTGACGTATCCGGCATACGCGTTGGTTTCAAAGACCCCGGGCAGCGGCGCCGACCCGCTAGAGAGCGTCAGTGTCTTGGCTATATAGCCATATAGACCTGAATTCGCGAGATAATCGGCAGGAGACAGACTTGTCACGCACAGACCGAGAACGAACGCCGTCGCCAGCACGCAAAGGATCAGCGCCGGAAAAATCCTGAGAGCCCGCGCAACGATAAAATCGACAAGGTTTCGGCTGCGGTCAAAGCTCTGCGCCACCATGACGCCGCTCAGGAAAAAGAATACCTGCACGGCACATTCGCCGAGCGACCGCCCGAGCCACGACTGCAACGGTTCGGCATCGGACGTGCCCGCCGAATAGAGATAGCTGTGCGAGATAAGAACGGTTGCCGCCATTGCAAAGCGCAGCACTCCAAAACTGTTTGTCTGGGGTGTCAGAACGTCGGCCAGGCGAGGAAACGCGGCGGGTCGTGAGTCAAATTTCATGATGTCCGAGTGTGCTGGATTGAAACCGGTCGAAAAGCCAGCAGCACTCTCTATGCCAAACAGGTTAACGCTCGGGATCAACGAGCGTTACCATTCTCTTCCCGCGGCATCCGAAATCGGACGATCAGGCCGTCGCGCCGCGTTCGCCTTCGTCGAGCTTCTTGCGGCTCGGCCAGCTCGCGCCCAGCCAGTCGTCGGTGCCAAATAGCCAATACCAGAAGCCCTGGCGGCGCCGGTAGCGATCGACGATAAACCTATTCATCGTATCCATGTGCGAGTTGATGGCGTTCAGCGTCTCGGCGGGCAGCGCCGTGTCACGATCCAGTTCGCCGATACGATTTAAAATGTTTGCCGTGTCGGTCGCAGCATCTGCCCGCCACTGATCCATCGAACCGGCGAGCGTGTGCTGGTTCTGATTGAGCTTCATCAGCGCATCATGAAGCTCCGAGAGGTCATTGGCATACGCTTGATATTTGGCGGCGGCCGTTTCTATCTCTCCGGTCAGCGCCCGTTCGACAGCGCCAAGCCTGTCTCCTATATCGGCCGTCGCCTGGGCGACCCAGCGGTGCTGCTCGTCGAGTTTCTCAACCAGGCCGTTAACGCGCTCTAATCCGGACACGAGCGTTTCCATCCGCCCGCCGTCGGTCGAACTCGCAAGCGCCCTATGGACATCCCCATGCAGCTTGTCAAACCGTTCGCCAAGAGCATCGACGTTACTGCTCTGAGCGCCAAGAACCGCTTCTTCGATAACATCGAGCCGGTTGGACAGAGGCTTGAGATCGACGAGGCCGCGAAGCTCATCGAGAGACGCATCGTTAGCCGCCGGCCGATCCCGAACGGCAACTTCGAGATCCTGCAACCGCTGCGAAAGCACGGTCCAGGATTGCGACATTTCCTGTAGACGGAGTTCCAACCCCGCCTCGATGTCTTCAAGCTTGGTGACCAGCGACTGGTCGGCCGGCCCGGCGCGCGAATCCTGCATGGCCTGCTCCAAAGTTCCGATACGTTCGAGAAGGACATTCTGCCTGTGATCCTGATCGCCCTGGTGGGCTTGCGCGTCGCGGCTCAAATCACGAATGAGTCCTGCAATGATGTGGCGTTCATTCGAAAAGTCCTGGCTGAGTGCCCGAACCATCTGTTCAAGCGCGTCGATGCGCGAGTTCTGCAACGCATCCGTCGGCGTGCCGAGATTATCGGCCCGGTAAGACCGCGCATCCGGCACGTACCTTAGCCCGCTCGACGCGGTGAAACGGACATCGCCGCCGGAACGCGTCAACGGCGGCAGCGGCTCGCCGAAATCGCGAAGCGGCGCGCGTGCCGAATACCGCAGGACGATGTCCGAAGCAGGAAGCTCGGACCTGTGATCGAGGAGAACTTGCAACACGTCGTCGATGTCGGCCGCCGCTTTTCGCCGTGCCGCAACACCGGAAGCAAGGCGCAAGAGATCTTCAAGCTCATCGGAGCGACGTGGCGCAACGGCACCATTTCCGCTGACTGCCGGAATATCACCTGCCACGATAGCGGCGGTATCCCGGCGCAACGACGACACACGGATGCCTCGCGCTTCGAGTACCGCGATCGCGCCTTCGATCCGCGTCATCGCGTTGAGGAGATGTTCGATGCGAACCTCGGCGGCCCGATGCGCTACAGCAATGTCATAAGCCTGGTTGCAACAGGCAAGCACCGTCTCTTCGACCAGAATTGGTCCGGATCGATAGCTGCCGCGTTGACCATTTTGGCCCGCCGCAAGTTCGGCTGGTGTGACAAGCTCGGCCGGTGTGCCGGTCCAAGTCTGAGGAGTCCTGAGATCAAGGTCCTCGCCCCTATAAGCCATCGCTCGTCTCCCGTCCCGCGCGCCCCCACGAGCGCAGCCACAATCGCCTTGCACATCCTTCATAGATGCGGAAATCGGCGACCTCTTGACCTAGCGAGATTAGCGACGATCGGATCGGCTTGCGACTGGAGATGGTTACCAATTCGTCCATGACGCCCAAATACAATCGAAAGGAACCGGGCTTCCCTGTCTCAAAACAGCGTCGGGTTGGCCGGTTCATGGAGATCCGGCCCCTCCGCCCGCGGATCATTCAGCCTTGGGTTGACGGCCGCGACCGACATACACCCGTCCGGGGCACATCTCAGAAGCTCGGAAATCTCCACCGTGCTTCCGGAACGGCAATCCAGCCAACGATCATAATCCGGGGGACGAATGATCACCGGCATCCGATCGTGAATTGGCGATACGTCGGAGTTCGCCGCGGTTGTGAGGATCGCCATGGTCTCGATTTCACTTCCGTCGGCGCCCAGCCAAACTTCCCAGATGCCTGCAATCGCGAAAAGGGCATGTTGCGTCATCCTGATAAAGTGGGGCTGCTTCGATCGGCGTCCGCCGACCCATTCATAATACCCGCTCGCGGGAACGAGGCATCGGCGATGACGAACCGGACCACGAAATGACGGCTTTTCAGTAATCGTTTCAGATCGGGCGTTTAGCAATGGCTTGTATTCGCGGGGATCCTTGACCCACGCAGGCACCAGCCCCCACTGTACGAGCGCACATTCGCGAATGTGCAAGGCGTCGTGACGGACGATCAGGACGGGCTGTGACGGCGCAATATTGTACCGCGGCGGAAAATCGTGGCCGTCCGTAATGCCGAATAGGCGGTAAACGGCTTCGGGGCGGGCGATCAGACTATAGCGCGAGCACACGACAAGGGCGCCTCATTGGGTGCCGCCCGAAGACACTACGATAGGGATCGATAAGTGCGCCGTCGAATGGCCGAGAATCTGCTTTACTCTAGCGCCGTGGCTGCGATTTTGGAAAACGGAGTGTTGATCATAGCCCGCAGGTGGAAAAGAGCGGCCGCACTTGCCGTACTGGTTACTCTATGCGCGCAATCGGTTGCCTTCGCGGCCTCCGACGCCAAACCATACGATGATCGTCTGCTGAGACTTTCCGAGATTTTGGGCGCCGTTCATTATTTACGTGAGCTTTGCGGCGCCAATGAAGGACAGTACTGGCGCGACCGCATGCGCGATTTGATGAATGCCGAAGGATCGAGCGCACTCCGTCGCGCGAAGCTCACGCGGGCCTTCAACCAGGGGTACCGGAGTTATAGCCGCACCTATAATACATGCAGTCCGTCGGCTCAGACCGCAATCCGGCGCTTCCTGTCGGAAGGCACGACGCTGTCGGAAGGCTTGCTCAAAGCATTCCCGTGACGTGACAAGCACACCGCAAACGACAACGGCCGGTTTACTGTGAATTATAGCCGCTTGGAACTTTCACCCGCGCTCATGCTAGTTCAAACTCGTTACGGGGAGCCGCTCGCTTAGGGCGACAAGGGATAGACCGCATATGCAGTGCTTCGAAGACATCGATACCAAAAATCCGACGCTGAAAGCGCTCGATCTTATTCTTGCGGCGTGGGACGAAGGTGTGGATACAGGCGTTGAGCCACAGCAAATGGCCTATGCCGCTTTGTTTACGGCGCTGACGGATCTCGTTGCCATTTACGGTGAAGACGCCGTGATTCACCTTACGCGGGGTCTTGAGAAGCGCGTCGTGGAAGGTGAGTTCACGCTCGCCCGGCGCGACCAATAGTCGACGCCGGCCGGGCGCGCTCAAAAGCTGCCGCCCTTCCAGATCACTTCGGCGATCAGCACCGCCCCAAACACGGCCAGCAAAACACCTGCAATTCGATTGACGAAGTGGAGCGTACGCAAGTCGATCTGATGCCGATAGCGGCCAATGAGATTCGATAGCGTGATCCACCACAGCATGCTGCCGCTGACGATCGCTGCTACCAAAAGCAAGACATCGATCGTGGAGTGCACTTCGACGAAAGTGCTTACGCCGCCGAAAACCGCAAAGAGGCCCAGCACCGCACCCGGATTGGTGATCGTCAGAAAAAATGTCTGCGGAATGTCCCAGGCGAAATCCTTCAGCCGCTCCGGCGATGCATCGGCATCCGAAACAGCTTTCAGCCGTGGCGCGCTAAAATAGAGCCTCGCGCCGAATGCAATCAGCGCGAGTCCACCGAGCACCTGAATGATGGCGCGATGAGTGTGGACGGCGCCCAACACCGTTCCGACACCGAGACCGGCGCACAGGGCAATCAGGGCATCGCCCATGACCGATCCAATGCCGGCAGCGACGCCGCCCCAAAAGCCCCGCTCGATCGCGCGTTGAATGCACAGCACATTGACCGGCCCGACCGGCGCCGCAATCAGAATACCTACGATGATGCCGACAGGAATGATAAGTGGGTTCGGGATATAATCCATCAAGGCGGGCGTGCTCGGGTCAAATCTGCAATTAGCGCAGGCTGCTTCTGGACTGCGCGGCTTCAATCTCCAACGCGTAACGGTCCGGCGGCTATGCGGAATATTTTTTCAAGCGCAGGCAGAGCAACGATGCTCCGGCAACGCCGACGGCACCAAAAGATACCGCTTATCCGAACACCCCTTCGCCTTCTACTCGTAGTGATGACCATCGCACTTGTCCACGTTTTGCAACCTGCTGCCGACGAAAGTGCTCACGCGCCGCGGCTGCCGCAACATGTGGCCGATCTTCGCAACGCCATACTCGTCGCCGCCCGTTCCGGCAACATGGACGAGTTGAAAAACGCGCTGGACATGAGCGTTACGCAACCCGACTTCGGCATGTCGGATAAAATGGATCCGATTAAGGCCCTTAAAGCCCAATCATCGGACAATAACGGTCGCGAAATTCTTGCGATACTCCTGAACCTGCTCACGCTCCCTGCCGCGACTCAGCCGCTCGGAAGCGACATAGAGAACAATACGGTCTATATCTGGCCATATCTTGCGACACGTCCGCTGGACAAACTCACCCCGGCCGAAGAAGTTGACCTCTACCGACTTGTAACTCCAGCCAAGGCCGCTGAGATGCATGAGAAAAAGCGCTGGATGTGGTGGTGTCTTGCGATCACCGCCGATGGCAACTGGCTGATGTTCAAACGCATCGAATGAGCCGGATTGCAACGTCAGGTCGCAACAATCCGATGACTGCGAATTGCCGCAGAGGGGTGCCTCGACGCGAGCCTTTGCTTTATTGCGGGCCTTCTCAAACGAAATGAAGAGCGAGGATGAGCGTGATGAAGTGTATGAGTATCCTGGCTGCCGTCATTTTGAGCTGCGCCATCGCCGCACCGGCACAAGCCTTCCATCCATTCGAAGAGACATACGGATACGTCCCGCCCAAGAAATTGCGGCGCAGCCACCATGCTGACCCGGCACCGACGCAGCTGTTCGGAATGGGCTGGGACTGGGGTCGCCCACAGAATGCCAGGCCCGACGATGACAGCGACAGTTCGTCCGCTCGTGCATCCGGAACGCTGACGGGTGGCGGCAAGCCGCATATCGCTGCCATCGCTCCGCCCAGAGTGACATTCCACAACAGCTACGGGACAGGATCGATCGTTATCGATACCGCAGGACGCCATCTGTATTATGTCCTCTCGCCCTCGACAGCTTACAGATACCCCATCGCTGTCGGTAAGCAGGGTTTTGCATGGTCGGGCGTCGAGAAAGTCTCCCGCAAGGTGGCTTGGCCTGATTGGTATCCGCCGGCGGAGATGCGCGCCCGCAAGCCGGGACTCCCTGTACGCATGAGCGGCGGCATCCGCAATCCGCTCGGTGCGATGGCGCTCTACCTCGGCAATACGCTTTATCGCATCCACGGGACGAACGACGTGAAGTCAATTGGCACGGCTTCTTCATCCGGCTGCATCCGCATGACCAACGGTAACGTCACACATCTCGCGAGCATGGCTGGGATCGGAACGACCGTCTACGTCCTGAAGCGCTTACCCGCCGGATCGCGTATGGCGAAAGCTGGCGACGAAGGCTGAGATCCCAAGCTTCGTGCGTTGGCATCCGGTCAGCGCGCGAAGCCTTCTAGGAAACCAACGGGCTCGCCACGTGCTGGCCCGTTGATTTCTCCTTCCCACATCACTTTGCTGCCCCGAACATACGTTCCAACCGGCCATCCTGTGACCTTCACGCCGTCGTAAGGCGTCCATCCGCACCGGCTTTCGATCCAGTCGTTCGAAATCGTCTCCTGCCGTTTCAAATCGACGATCGTCAAGTCGGCATCATAGCCGACGGCGATACGGCCCTTGTTCCGAATACCAAACAACCGCTGCGGTCCGTGGCTCATCAGATCGACGAAGCGCTGCAGCGATAGCCGGCCCGCGTTCACGTGATCGAGCATGATTGGCACAAGCGTTTGCACACCCGTCATGCCGGAATGCGTATCGGGATAAACGTGGTCCTTTTCCTCACGCGTATGCGGCGCATGATCGGAACCGAGCACATCGACCACGCCCGCTCTCAGCGCGGCCCAAATCGCGGCGCGATGGCGCGCGTCCCGAACCGGGGGATTCATTTGCACATAAGTACCGAGTCGCTCGTAACATTCTGGACCTTCGAGCG
This sequence comes from Hyphomicrobium sp., assembly GCF_035548195.1. Classification (GTDB taxonomy): domain Bacteria; phylum Pseudomonadota; class Alphaproteobacteria; order Rhizobiales; family Hyphomicrobiaceae; genus Hyphomicrobium_B. The sequence continues at coordinate 187,078 of NZ_DASZTY010000017.1, read as the reverse complement.
TCAGGTGATGCGGTGTAACTTCGACCGTCGCGTAAGCCTTGTGATCGCGAAGGAACGCCATTTCCTCGGCTGTCGAAATATGAAGCACATGGACACGTTTGCCATGCTTCTCAGCAATACCGACCAACCTTTTAGTTGCGATCAATGCTGCCTCGGGATCGCGCCACTCCGGATGCGAAGACGGATCGCCCTTGCGCCGCAGATGCATCCGCGCCTTGAGCCGGGCTTCATCCTCGGCATGAAATGAAGCCCGCCGCGAAATGTTCGCGATGATGCTGTCGAGCGCCGCTTCCTCATCGACGAGAAGATCTCCGGTCGACGAGCCCATAAACACCTTGATGCCCGCAGAGGCTTCGAGTTTTTCAAGCTTTGGAATTTCAGAAATATTATCGCGCGTACCGCCGACGAAAAACGCGAAGTCACAAAACATCCGATGCCGTGCGCGGCGCACCTTGTCCGCAAGCGTTTCTTCGCTCGTCGTCAGCGGCTTTGTGTTCGGCATCTCGAAGACGGCCGTGACGCCGCCGGCGACAGCTGCGCGGCTACCCGTCTCCAGATCTTCCTTATGATCCAGCCCGGGTTCGCGAAAGTGCACCTGCGTATCGATGACGCCCGGCAGGATGTGTAGACCGCCGGCATCGATTATTTCGGACGCCCTCGCCGTCCGGAGATCGCCGATAGCTGCAATCCTCCCATTCGCAATCGCGATATCGCGAACGCCCTCGCCGTCTTGGTTGACGACTGTCGCGTCACGGATCACGACATCGAATGTCTCAGGCATTAGTGGGCTCCTCGGACTTGCCTTCAGCTAAGACCCCGCATACGTAACTCCCATCCCGTTTGCAATCGAGACAAGCCAATGCCTAGCGCAAAGATCGCGCGACTGACCGACCGGGGCGTCGTGAAAGTCAGCGGCGCCGACAGCGAAAAGCTGCTTCAGGGCCTTATTACCAATGATCTCGAACGGCTCGCTCAAGGTACCGCTCGGCATGCGGGCTTGCTCTCGCCACAAGGTAAAATTCTTTTCGCGTTCTTTGCTCTTCGCACACCCGACGGCTTTCTTCTTGATGTCGCCGCGGCCAAGACCGCCGAACTCGTCAAGCGGCTGACGATGTATAAGCTGCGCGCCGACGTTACCATATCCGACATTTCATCGGGCTTTGCCGTCTATGCCGTTTGGAACGACGGCGCCGCCGCCCTGACGCAAACCCGAACGTGCCTTCACTTTGACGATCCCCGCCATCCCGCGATGGGTATCCGCTGGTTGGCTGAAGCACCTCCGCCACCCGACAAACAAGTCGTGGAACTGGCCCACATCGATTATGACGCGCTGCGCGTTCGCCTTGGGGTGCCCGAGGGCGGCAAAGATTATGAGTTCGGCGACGCCTACCCGCACGAGGCGGATTTCGATCTCTTCAACGGCGTCTCTTTTACCAAAGGATGCTACGTCGGACAGGAGGTTGTCGCACGGATGCAGAACAAAACAGTCGTGAGAAAGCGCGTCGTCAAAATCTCCGCGACCGGGCCACTCGTCTCAGGTGCGGACGTACGTTTCGGCGATATTGCCATCGGCAGGGTCGGCACCGTCGATGGCACCCGCGCCCTCGCCATGCTGCGATTGGATCGCGCAGTGGAAGCCTTGGATAAGGATCGAAACTTGACGGTCGCCGGCAGAAAGATCGACATCGATCCCGAAGCGCTCGCCCATTATCGTACGTCAATAGCGGCGAAACCGTCGTCATCTTTGCAATCATGACCGCCGCTAACGAAATCGACCGCTGTCCCTGGGCAGGCGCAACCGGTACCGAGTACGCGCGCTACCATGATGAAGAGTGGGGCGTGCCGATGACGAACGATCGCGCGCTGTTTGAAAAGCTCATCCTCGAAGGTTTTCAAGCTGGGCTGTCCTGGATCACGATCCTGCGAAAGCGTGAAAACTTCCGCAAAGCGTTTCACGACTTCGACGCGGCCCGCATTGCCCGCTTCACAGAACGCGACATCAACCGGCTGATGAACGACGAAGGCATCATTCGCAACCGCGCCAAGATCGAAGCCACCATATCGAACGCCAAGGCGTATCTCGCGCTCAGCGAACGGATACCATTCGCTGAGTTCATCTGGGGATTTATCGACGGTCGCCCGATCATCAACAGCGTGACGAGCTTCAAAAGCGTCCCGACAGAAACGGACGTCTCGAAAAGGATGAGCAAAGGGCTAAAGGCGGAAGGCTTCCGCTTCGTGGGCTCGACAACGCTCTACGCGTTTATGCAATCGACCGGCATGGTCAACGATCATCTCGTCTCGTGCTTCCGCCACGCCGCTTGCGCCAAACTCCAGAAGAAGTTGAAGATCGCGGGCTTATGAGCGCGGAGAAAAAACCTCTGAGAGCGTGGCAGCGCATGCTGTCGGGACGCCGCCTCGATCTGCTGGCGCCGAAACCAGAGGATATCGAGATAGAAGACATCGCCCACGGCCTGGCACGTGTCGCCCGCTGGAACGGCCAGACCGTCGGCGACCATGCCTTCTCGGTCGCGCAACACAGCGTGCTGGTTTCCGACATTGTGGCCGCTATCGAGCCCGACTTTAGCGCAAGGGAGCTATGCGCTGCGCTTCTGCATGATTCGCCGGAATATGTTGTGGGCGATTTGATCAGCCCATTCAAAGCTGCGATCGGGCTCGACTACAAATCTTTTGAGCAAAAGCTCCTCTCAGCCATTTATCAGCGGTTCGGCATCGGCGAAATAGACGCACACGTCGTATCGTCAATTAAACACGCGGATACCATTGCAGCCTATTACGAAGCAACTTTACTTGCGGGCTTCGAACCTGCGGAAGCAAATCTTTTTTTTGGCCGTCCCGCTTTGCCTGACGAGCTCGATAGGGAACTTAGGACGCTCACGCCGCTTTCAACAAACGCAGCGCAGAAACAGTTTCTTGACGAATTCAAAAAGCTTTCGCGTTTCTGACATTCAGGCCGTTTTGCGGCATAGCGCCAGTATTTTAGTTGTGCAGATTATCTGAAAATCGCCACGATCCCCCACTAGCTCGGCTCATGGGGAGCACGGGGAAGACACTATGAATATGGAACTTTCAGGCCGGAGAAAACCGACGCCCGATACGTCTCATCGGACTCCCGAAGCCGACACGGAACATTCTCTTTCCATCGGCATCGGCCTCAATGCGGCGATCGTGGCTGTAGCTGAAAACGAACCCGTCGCGCTTGTCGTGCGCGGCGAACCCGACAGTATCGGTGCAACGGACATCCTTCCGTTTGGTCCATTTAATCCGGTTGAGCACCGGACGCTTGAAAGCGGCCTACGAGCATGGGTTCATGACCAGACCGGTCTCGAACTCGGGTATGCCGAGCAGCTCTATACATTCGCTGATCGTGGACGTCATGCCGAGCCGGACGACGTAAAGCCTCACGTCGTTTCAATCGGCTATCTCGCTTTGACTCAGGCGGTGGGGCACCACGGCCTGACGGATGGCGTTTGGCGGAGCTGGTATCAGTATTTTCCTTGGGAAGATTGGCGGCGCGGCAGACCGGAAATTATCACCAAGGAAATCGAACCGAGACTGAAAGCCTGGGCGGAGAAGTCTGGGCCTCAGAAATCAATGCACTCGCCGATTCCGCGAGCCGATCGCGTCCGCATCTGCTTCGGTTTCGACGGTATGGCATGGGACGAGGAAAAGGTCCTCGAACGCTTCGAAATGTTGTACGAAGCCGGCCTCGTCGACGAGGCGGTACGAGATGGCCGTAACGCCGCACACGAATGGAGCGATCGTCCGAAGCTTGGACTTCCGATGCAATCCGACCATCGCCGCATTCTAGCGACGGCAATCAGCCGAACGCGCGCAAAGATCAAGTATCGTCCGGTCGTGTTCGAATTGATGCCAGACGAGTTCACGCTTTATGAGCTGCAGAAAACCGTGGAAGCCATTCTCGGTCCGCACCTCCACAAGCAGAACTTCCGCAGACTTGTCGAAGGCGCAGGTCTTGTCGAACCGACGGGAGATGTGAAGACGCGCACAGGCGGTCGCCCAGCGAAGCTCTTCCGTTTTCGTCGCGAGGTCCTGTTGGAGCGTCCGGCTCCAGGCGTCCGCGTTTCGGCACCGCCGAGCCGAAACTGATCTGCACAGTAGGCGACGCACATTATCCAGGGCTGGCCGGAACGGCCGCCCTGGAAATCTGTTCCAGCATCTATTATGTTAATCGTGTTCAGGAATACTCAAGGAGAGTATTTCTGTATGCGGATGAACGGCTGATGTGCCGCCGTTGTTTGTAGTCCATATATGCTCGACAAGAGTATATTAAGCGTTGATCGGAGGCAGGTCAATGGTTTCTACCCTCGTCAGAACGGCAAAATCGCGGTCCGTTCCGAGCCAGGCCCCGATAGCCGTGCCTGCTTACACGTGGTCGAAAGCGCTCGAAGCCGAGATGGCGCCGCTGTACCAGCGCGTCCGGCACATCGTGACGCCAATGGAATGGCCGCATTATGCGCCGCTCATCAAAGCGATCAACGAACTCAAGACTCAGCGCAACGCTGTTATTCTCGCGCACAATTACATGACGCCGGAGATCTTCCACTGCGTCGCAGATTTCCGCGGTGACTCGCTGCAACTGGCAAAGGAAGCCGCACGCACGGATGCCAAGGTTATCGTGCAGGCGGGCGTCCATTTCATGGCGGAAACTTCGAAGCTCTTGTCGCCAGACAAAACCGTCCTCATTCCGGACATGCGCGCAGGTTGTTCACTCGCCTCCTCGATCACTCCGGAAGATGTGCGTATGCTCCGTGAAGCATATCCCGGCGTACCGATCGTTACCTACGTCAATACCTCCGCGGCAGTGAAGGCCGAATGCGATATCACCTGCACATCGTCGAACGCGGTGAAAGTCGTCGAGAGTCTCGGCGCTCCGCGCGTGCTATGCATTCCAGATCAGTATCTGGCGAAATGGGTGCAGTCGCAGACCAAAGTGGAAGTCATCGCATGGAAAGGTGCCTGCGAAGTCCACGAACGCTTCACGGGCGAAGAACTTGAGGCCATGCGCGCCGACGAGCCGGGCTTGAAGATCATCGCGCACCCGGAGTGTCCGCCCGACGTCATCGCGGCGGCAGACTTCACCGGCTCGACCTCGGGCATGATTCAGTGGGTGAAGGACAAACGGCCTGCCAAGGTCATGCTCGTCACCGAATGCTCGATGGCCTCGAACGTGGCCGTCGAAGTTCCCGACGTTGATTTTATCCGCCCGTGCAATCTCTGCCCGCATATGAAGCGGATTAGTCTCGAAAACATCTATGACAGTCTGGTCAATATGCGTCACGAGGTGACGGTTGATCCGGATGTTGCTCATCGTGCCCGTCGCGCTGTCGAGCGGATGGTCAATCTGACCAACTAGCATTTTCGGGCGACGGCCCGGGAGGCAATGCCATGGCAGCACGAAATCGACGCGAGCCTCGTACATTCAAACCGTTCGAGAGCGAAGCAGGTCCCGGCGACATCGTCATCATCGGTGCGGGTCTGGCGGGACTTTTCACAGCGTTGAAGCTCGCGCCTTTACCCGTCACCGTGATTGCCGCGGCGCCGCTCGGCGAGGGCGCATCGAGCATGTGGGCGCAGGGTGGTATTGCTGCGGCCGTCGGCGAAGGCGACAGCACGGACAAACACGCGGCCGATACGATCGAATCGGGCGCGGGCATCGTCGATCCACAGGTCGCCCACATTGTCGCCGATGAAGGGCCGGATCGCATTCGCGATTTGCTAAGCTATGGCGTACCCTTCGACCGTGATCTTGCGGGCCATTACGTGCTCTCGAAGGAAGCCGCGCATTCCGAGAAACGCGTCGTCCGCGTCTCCGGCGACCGGGCGGGCGCTGCTATAATGCAGGCACTGATCGCCGCGGTTCGCAATACGTCCTCCATCCGCGTGCTTGAGGGTTATGAGGCTGACGACCTCATCGCCCAGAACGGCCGTGTGCAAGGCGTTCGTCTGATCCGTCCGAAAGCGCTCGGAAACGGCACATACGTTTTCGTGCCAGCTTCCGCAGTCGTACTCGCGACGGGCGGCGTCGGCGCATTGTTCGCGCTGACGACCAACCCTTCCTACGCCAAGGGCGAAGCGATTGCGATGGCGGCACGCGCCGGTGCGATCATCGCCGATCCTGAATTCGTCCAGTTTCACCCGACGGCAATAGACGCCGGAATCGACCCCGCGCCACTTGCGACAGAAGCGCTTCGCGGCGAAGGCGCGACGCTCGTCAACTCAAACGGCGAGCGCTTCATGCTCTCCGTCGATCCTCGCGGAGAACTGGCTCCGCGGGACGTCGTCGCCCGGGCCGTCTACAATGAACTGAACGCCGGACGCGGCGTCTTCCTAGATTGCCGGACAGCGATTGGCCCCCACTTCGAAAAGGAATTTCCGACGGTCTGGAACCACTGCCGGAACGTCGGCATCGATCCAACAACCGACCTGATCCCGGTTGCCCCCGCCGAGCACTATCACATGGGCGGCATTGCAACCGACTTGCGCGGCCGCACGAGCCTCGCAGGATTATGGGCCGTTGGGGAAGTCGCTTCCACAGGCCTGCACGGCGCGAATCGCCTCGCCTCGAATTCGCTTCTCGAAGCAGTCGTCTTCGGCGCGCGCGCTGCCGCAGACATTCGGACGTTCATACCACATGATCGGGTTGGGCATTTCGTACACCCGAAGCGCATTTCCGGAACGCGTGCAACGCCGACAGCGAAGCGCAGAGAGGCTGCACAGACGTTGCGCACCATCATGACGAAATATGTCGGAGTCCAACGCTCGGCGAAAGGTTTGAAGCTGGCGCTCGCCGTACTCAAAGAACTCGAAGCAAAAGCCGCAGGAGACCTTGTCCTCTCCAACATGGTGCTGACCGCACGGCTTATTGCCGGCGCCGCATTGATGCGCAAGGAAAGCCGCGGCGGCCATTTCCGCTCGGATTACCCAATGAGCAATCCCTCATTGGCGCATCGGACGTTCATCACGATCGACGATCTTGATGCCATCGCGCCGAAACGGCCGGCGCATCCCATGCCCGCGATGGCCTGCCGAACATGAGCAGAGGCCCCATTTTGCCCACGCTGCCGCCGGGACTGGTGGAAGAAGCGGTTCGCATTGCGCTCGATGAAGACCTCGGTCTCGCCGGAGATATTACGACCGACGCGACCGTACCATCCGGCAGCAAAGCGAACGCAGTCATCGCGGCTCGTAAACCCGGCGTGATCTCAGGGCTGCCCCTCGCAAAAGCGGCTTTCGACGCAGTCGATCCCGAAACGTATTTCTCGATTGAAATTGATGACGGCCAGGCAGTGAAGCCGGGCGCCGTGATTGCGCGCATCTCAGGCGATGCGCGAGCGCTGCTGACCGCCGAACGCGTCGCGCTCAACTTTCTCGGACGCCTCTCCGGCATTGCGACGCTTACAAGCCGCTATGTCGACGCCATTCGGGGAACACGAGCGAAAATCGTCGACACCCGCAAGACCACCCCCGGCTTGCGCGCGTTCGAAAAATACGCCGTCCGATGCGGCGGCGGCTTCAATCACCGCGCCGGACTGTTCGACGCCGTTCTGATCAAGGACAACCACATCATTGCTGCCGGAAGCATCACCGCCGCAATACGCGCCGCCAGGGCCGCCGTCGGACATATGACGAAAATCGAAGTTGAAGTCGATACATTGGCCCAGCTTGAAATTGCAATGCAGGAAAAAATCGACTGCGTGCTGCTCGACAACATGGGTCCGCCGGAGCTTTCGAAGGCCGTGCAAATCGTTGGCGGCCGCTGCCTTACGGAAGCGTCTGGCGGCGTCAACCTTGATACGGTTCGAAAAATCGCTGAAACCGGCGTCGATCTGATCTCGGTCGGCGCGCTGACGCATTCCGCGGCCGTGCTCGATCTTGGGCTGGATTTCCTTAACCCGCCAAAACAAGCTATCCTTGAAGCTTGAATTCGCCACAGTCGGTGGGCATCTCCGGAACGGGTTAAACGCATGATGTCTGGGCCGGACATCACGAAAGGCATCACATGGCAATGCAATGGATCGTTCTTTGGGGGCTGGTCGCCATCACGGCATCTGCGCTCGGCGCAATTCTGGCTGGGATCAAAAACCGCGACGTGTCCTATTGGATGGCCTGGAGCTTTCTGGTGCCGCCGCTCGTCGTCTGGCTGCTGTTGACGCCTAAAAACAAAGGCCCCCGCCCGCGCCAGCCGCGCCTCGACGACATCGACCGCCGCGAGAACGGCCCGCTGTAATCAATCGGATCCGTCCGGCACGCGTTTCGTCCGACGCCGGATTGCCGCCTGCGCCGCAGCGAGCCGAGCGATCGGCACGCGAAAAGGCGAGCATGAAACGTAGTCGAGATCGATCCCCTCGAAAAATGCAATCGACTTCGGATCGCCACCATGTTCGCCGCATATCCCGGTCTTCAGATCGGGCTTTGCCCCCCGGCCCCGTTCGACCCCGATTTTGACGAGCTCACCGACGCCACGCTGATCGATTGTCACGAATGGATCGGTCGAAATAACTTCGTGTTCAAGATAGTTCGACAGGATTGGCGCAGCATCGTCGCGCGACAGCCCGAGCGCCGTCTGCGTCAAATCATTGGTTCCGAAGGAAAAGAAATCGGCCCCGGCCGGCCCGCTCACGATATCTGCCGCCCGCAACGCGGCTCGTGGCAACTCGATCATCGTTCCGACGTCATAGGGAATAGCGACTCCCGTCTCCCGTTCGACGGCCTCGGCCGTCTCGACGACGACTTGACGCAAAACGTCGAACTCGCGCCGGTACGCAACGAACGGGATCATTACTTCGGGACGCACGGCACTGCCCGTCCTCTTCTGCGCATTGGTTGCCGCCTCGAAAATTGCACGCACCTGCATGCGGGTGATTTCGGGAAATTTGATTCCGAGACGGCAACCTCGGAACCCCAGCATCGGATTAAATTCTTCGAGTTCAGCGACGCGGTTCTTGAGCCGCATCAGGTCCATGCCAAGAGCCGCGGCAACCTGCGCCGCTTCCCGATCTTCATGCGGAAGAAATTCGTGCAGCGGCGGATCAAGCAACCGGATGGTGATCGGCAAACCCGCCATGATCTCGAATAATTCCTCAAAATCGCCGCGCTGAACGGGCAACAGCTTGTCGAGGGCTTGCTGGCGGCCTTCCTCGTCCTCGGCGCAAATCATCTCGCGAACGGCGAGAATACGTCCTTCCTCGAAAAACATGTGCTCTGTCCGACAAAGGCCAATGCCTTCGGCGCCAAACTCGCGCGCCTGACGCGCATCTCGGGGCGTGTCGGCGTTGGTGCGCACCTTCATCCTTCGCGCACGGTCGGCCCAATCCATGACGATAGCGAATGTTCCGGAGAGCTGTGGAGGCAACATCTTTGCTTTGCCCGCGTAGACGCGCCCGCTGCTGCCGTCGATCGAGATGATATCTCCCGACTTAAACATGCGCGCTCCTGCACGCATCGTTCCGGCGTTGGCATCGATACGGAGCGTTCCAGCGCCCGACACACAAGGCCGTCCCATGCCGCGCGCCACGACAGCAGCATGGCTCGTCATGCCACCCCGCGCAGTCAGGATACCGACAGCGGCGTGCATCCCGTGCACGTCCTCTGGGCTCGTCTCCGAACGAACGAGAATAACGTCTCTGCCTTTCGCCTTGAGGGCTTCCGCCATCTCTGCGTGGAATACAATCTCACCGGAGGCCGCGCCCGGAGACGCAGGCAACCCCCGTGCGATCAGATCGTGTTCGGCCGACGGATCGATCGCTGGATGCAAAAGCTGGTCGAGCTGCGTCGGCTCGATACGGAGGATCGCCTCGTCCTTACTGATCAACCCCTCAGCCGCAAGATCGACTGCAATCTTGAGCGCAGCTTCCGTCGTTCGCTTTCCGGAACGCGTTTGCAAAATCCAAAGCTTGCCGAGCTGAACCGTGAACTCGACATCCTGCATGTCGCGATAATGCCGTTCCAGGCGGTCGAAAATCCGCGTGAGATCGGCGAACGCCTCGGGCATCGTAAGTTCGAGCGACGTTTCGGGCGCTTCGCGCGCACTTTTCCTGGTCAGCGGTTGCGGCGTGCGAATTCCGGCGACGACATCCTCGCCCTGCGCATTGGGCAGGTATTCGCCGAAAATTTCTTTTTCACCCGTCGAGGGATTGCGTGTGAAGGCGACGCCTGTCGCAGAGTTATTTCCAAGGTTGCCGAACACCATCGCCTGCACGGTAACAGCCGTACCCCAATCGTCGGGAATATCGTGCAAGCGCCGATACGTCTCAGCGCGTGGATTGTGCCAGGAATCGAACACCGCCGCGATGGCGCCCCACAGTTGCTCGCCGGTATCCTGCGGAAACGGCGCGCCGTGCTCGCGCTCGATCGCGGCTTTGTACTCAGCGATGATCTCGCGCCAGGATTCTTCATCGAGATCGGTATCGGCCGCATAGCCGTTGAGGTTCTTGAAATTTTCGAGAATGTCTTCGAAGGCGCCATGGTCGACGCCAAGCACCACATCGCCATACATTTGAATGAAACGGCGATAGCTATCGAAAGCAAAGCGCGGGTCACCCGTTAATGCGGCGAGCCCCTCTACAGTCTTGTCGTTAAGACCAAGGTTGAGGATCGTATCCATCATCCCGGGCATAGACGCACGCGAGCCTGACCGGACCGACACGAGCAGCGGCCGCGTCTCATCGCCGAAACGCGCGTTGACCGTATCTCCCACCACGTCCAGAGCCCGTAGCACGTCATCCTTCAACGCTTCGGGCAATTGATTGCCCGCCGCGAAAAAAGCCTCACAAACCTCCGTCGTAATCGTAAATCCGGGCGGCACGGAGAGCCCGAGCATGGCCATCTCTGCGAGATTTGCGCCTTTGCCGCCGAGCCGCTCCGCCATATCGGCGCCGCCTTCCGCCTTGCCGGGGGCAAATGCGTAAACCCATTTCTTTTTGCCGTTATTGTCCGGCTGTGCCATCAGACCTCCGGTGCGGTCTTCATGCTGCCATGATCCGCGTCAGGAGACGTGCCATAGCAAATGGAGCCGCGCATTCCTAGCGGAACGCCCCGCGCGCTTCGCTCGACGAAATTATGGGAAGTTTATCACGATGGCCGCGCTTGAAACCGTTCTCGACACTCTTGGTCAATCGAAAGCTGCAGGGCTCGACCGCTTGTTCGAACTCTTGCGGATAGACAGCGTATCGACGGACCCAGCGTACAAGGAAAGCTGCGGCAAAGCCGCCGAATGGTGCGCGAGGACTCTGAAGGACATTGGCTTCGCGGACTCTAAAGTTGTGCCAACAAGCGGCCATCCGATGGTTGTGGCCCATGATCGTGCAAAACGCGATCCCTCAGTACCGCACGTCCTTTTCTACGGCCACTACGACGTGCAGCCGCCGGATCCGCTCGATCTTTGGAAATCTCCGCCCTTTGAACCGCGCATCGCAACAGACACGGCCAACGGTGAGGTCATCGTCGCGCGCGGCGCTGAAGATAACAAAGGTCAGTTGATGACCTTCTTCGAAGCGGCGCGCGCATGGATGAAAGTCGCGGGGCAACTCCCAATCGCTGTGTCTGTTCTGATCGAAGGCGAAGAAGAGTGCGGATCACCGTCGCTGCCGCAGTTTCTTGCCGAGCACGGAGATGAGCTGAAAGCCGATCTCGTCCTCGTTTGCGATACCGGCCAGTGGGACAAAGACACGCCGGCCATCACGACGATGCTGCGCGGCCTCGTTGGCGACGAGCTCGTGATCAACGGGCCGTCGCGCGACCTCCACTCCGGCATATACGGCGGTCCTGTCATCAATCCGATCCGTGCTCTCACCAAAGTGGTCGCCGCACTCCACGACGACACCGGCCGCGTTGCCGTTCCGGGTTTTTATGACGGCGTTCAGGATCCGGCGCCCGAGCAACTCGCACAGTGGAAATCTCTCGGTCTCAGGGCGGCTTCATTTCTTGGCGCAGTCGGATTGACAACGCCCGCGGGCGAGCAAGGCCGCACCGTCATCGAGCAACTCTGGTCGCGCCCGACGCTGGAATTCAACGGTATAACGGGCGGCTACCAGGGAGTGGGATCGAAGACCATTATCCCGGCGAAGGCTTCGGTAAAAATCACCTGCCGGCTCGTGCCTGGACAGGACCCCGACAAGATCATGAAAGCGGTCCATGACTACGTCGCAAAGATTCTACCGGCCGATTGCACGGCGACGTGGCTCGGACATCATGGCTCGGCAGGCGTGAGCTTCGACACCACGAGCCAGCCCATGCAAGCCGCCGCCAAGGCCCTTCAAGACGAATGGGGAAAGCCCGCAGTCCTGATGGGTAGCGGCGCGTCCATTCCAATTGTCACGTCGTTCCGAGATGCGCTCGGCATGGATAGCCTACTGATCGGCTTCGGTCTCGACGACGACCGTATCCACTCTCCGAATGAGAAATATAACGTGCGGAGCTTCGAAAAGGGTGCGCGGAGCTGGGCGCGAATCCTCTCCGCATTGGCACCGGCCGCAGCCTGATCGCCAGCCCGGCGCAGCTTTTTGGAATTGGCTATCGAGATCCGAATGCTCAAACCACACCTTCTTCTGACCGCACTGGTTTTCGCGCTTGTCATCGGATTTGGCGTGCATCTCGCCACCCGTCAAAGCGGGAGATTGTCGAGCGGCACCACCACCGGTCCAGCCGGAAATGTTCAGACGAACAATACCCCGAGTGGCAATGGTTACAGCAGCGGCGATGGATACCGTCGCAACTACGGCAACAACCGCGACGAGGGCGTCCCCGGCCAATTCGACTACTATGCGCTCGTGCTCTCTTGGAGCCCGTCCTACTGCGCCGACAGAGGCGAGGACGACAACGCCCAATGCAACCGGCGCGACGGCCGCCGCTATTCGTTCGTGCTACACGGACTTTGGCCGCAATACGACTACGGATATCCGTCGTCGTGCCGCTTGCCGCGTCGGCCCTTCGTTCCGGAGTCCGTCATCACCAACATGCAGGACATCATGCCGAGCCGCGGCCTCGTTGTTCATGAGTATCGCACGCATGGCACCTGCTCGGGGCTTGATCCTGCGCAGTATTTCGCAACCGCGCACCGGTTATTCGACACCATCGATATTCCGCAACAGTTCCGCAATCCGTTGGACGAACAATATTTGTCGCCCTCGGACATTCGCAGTGCCTTCTTGCGCACCAATCCTCAGCTCAAACCGGATATGATCGCAATCGTCTGCGGCGGCGCAAGCAAAGGACTGAAGGAAGTTCGCATCTGTTTCTCGAAGAACGGTCAGCCGCGTTCCTGCGGACATAATGAAAATCAGAGGAAGCTCTGCTCAGCTGAGCGCGTCTCGGTACCTCCGACACGTTCGACGGTGCGAGAGGAAGCACCTGATCGCCGAAATATGCCTGCTCCTGGACGCATTGACCGGCAGTCGCCGCTTCCCGGCCCGCGCATGAACTACGACTACAGCCGGCAGAACGAGTAGGGTCCAACGGCTCGCAATCGCCGGATCGTCTATTTAAGCCGCTGCACGCGACCGCTCCGCGCGCCAGGATTGCGGCGCGTAAGCGACCCAGCCGGTTCCCTGATCAACCAGGCTTTCGATCGACATCGGGTTGACGCTCCAACCGCTGGCGACGCCCAGCACATGATCTTCGGTCGGATGCAGGTCCAGAGATCCGCCGATATCGCCCTGCCGGTCCCGGATTCCTCTCACCTCGAACATCGAAAGCCCCAACCGGCGTTCTTCGATCGTCGACCGTCCCAAGTCCCAAATCGTTCCACCATCGCCTGCCGCAAACGCTCGCACGATAGAGTCCCCGTCGAACTTTGCCCAAGCATAGAAATCAATAATCGGAAATGTCGCAAAGTATTGGAAATGAGAGAAGTGCCCGGACAGCCGGTGCAGCAATGGCGACATTTTATCGACAAATGTTCCGCCTGCCGGGAGCGGCAGCGCCACGCTGGCAACAAGCGTCCACCCACGAATTGGCGGAGAAATAAAAACGAAGGAATCGGCTAGCTCAAGATCGTAGATGGCGCCGAGTCCCGAATTCCAGTTCGCGACGCTGAGATCGGCAAGACCAAGCACTGCAGCGAGACGCGGCACATCGTCGGTTTGCACCGCGAGCCATGACATTTCGCGACCGAAAGCGCGAGGTCGATCGGGCACATCGTCGACGGTGACGTTACGTGGCAGCAGGCGAGGCGCGAGAACGGCCGCCGCGGCTACAACGGTCAAAAGGACAAAAATGGCGATTGTCCAAGCCAAGCCGGATGCCGTCCATAAAATGCTTCGCACAACTTTTCTGTCGTGAGTTGCACGCTCGTGCAAGCGCCACCTTGAGGGAGCCTGTGAAAAAGTCTGCTCGCGGCGGCAAACGATCCCGCAAAACAAAGAACCGGGGCCAACGAGGGCCCCGGCGATGTAGTCGGGAGTATTCAGAGGGAGAACTTAGAAACGCTAGGGAAGGTTCACGCCAGCGGTGAACAAAAAGCGTCCGTCGGCCAAGTGATGAGTGCCGTTCGCGCTGACGACATCGGGAAGGTCGGTATCCCAATAACGGAAGTCCATGAAATACTTATCGACAGACAGCTTCAAACCGGCATTCCAGTAAGTGTAGTTGTCTCTACCCACAGCAAAGAAACCTGGCGCATCGTCGGCATTGGTATAACCGACGCCGCCGCTGACCGTTGGCGTGAACATCGCGAATTGTGGCAGCTCGTAGCTGACCAAACCTTCGATCGTTTCAGTCAGAACGTAGTTTCTCTGGTCAGGCGTAATATAGCCGGTGACGCCTAAAGTCAGGTTCTTGACCGGCGACACCGACGCGCCGACCTTGAATTCGAAGTAGTCCGTTGCACCCCAGCCCGCAGAATTGTCGGGGTTGGTGTAATACAGCGCACCGATATCCCAGCTGATCGGCCCTGTGGTCGGACGGATACCCGCATAGATATCCATTTCAAATGGATCGCCTATGCCGTTGTCTACGTTCGATCCCCAGAAATCGAGGTAAGCGATACCATATGTAAACTCGACGAACGGCTGGAACGCCGGCTTGTTATCCGTGAGCGATACGCCGCGGAAGAGATAATCGCTGACACCCGAAAGAGTGATCGAATAACCGAATTTACGATCTCCATCGTCATCGGCGAGCGCGGCTGTAGACATGGCCAGCGTAGCAAGGGCAGCAACCCCAGCTGCACCCAAGAAACTTTTGATATTCGTCATAAGGCAACCCCCGTCCCAGATGTGCGGTTCGCAGCACCCGCCCTTGCGGACCCCTCGATTCTCACCGCTCTCGACGCAGAAAAGCCATTCCGACGTGTGCGCACAAGTGTTTAGGAATGCAGAACCCGGACTTGATCGCGGGCTGTCACTCGTTGGCAACGATGACGTGATAATTGGCCGACACCGCCCGAATTTGCCCTGAAAATAGGCAAGTTGTGCACCGCACCTCGCCCTGAACATATGCAGGCATCACAAAAATCCACCATCGTTGTGGAATTAATCGAGCGCCAAAGTTGCAGAGGCCACGGCGCGACACCGCAGTCAGCATGATTTTGCACGTCGATTCTGCTAACTCGCACGCATGAGCCCAGCATCTAAGCCAGCCGGCACCGCTCTGATCACGGGAGCTGCCCGTCGCATCGGGCGAGCAGTCGCCATTGACCTCGCCGCAACGGGCCGAGCCGTCGCCGTTCACTATCGTCGGTCATCAGTCGAAGCCGAAGCGCTCGTGAAGGAGATAGAAGAGCGGGGCGGACGGGCCCAAACTTTTCAAGCCGACCTAGCCAGCCGGCACGCCCTCAACCATCTCGTCGCCAGCGTCGAAGATAAGCTCGGGCCGCTTACCACACTCATCAACAACGCATCCGAGTTCCTTCCCGATAGCATCGGCAATCTGGACGAAGAGACCTGGGACCTGCACTTGTGCATCAACCTGAAGGCGCCGGTGTTTCTATCCGAAGCCATGGCCAAACGTCTTCCCGAAGGCATTGAAGGCAACATCATCAACATCATCGACCAGCGCGTTTGGAACCTGACGCCGGAGTTTTTCTCGTACACGATCTCGAAAGCAGGTCTCTGGACAGCAACGAGAACCCTCGCTCAAGCGCTAGCGCCGCGCATTCGGGTCAATGCCATCGGACCGGGACCTGTCCTCCGTAGCATTCACCAGACCGACGACGATTTCGAGCGCGAGAAGCAATCGACCTTGTTGAAGCGCGGGCCATCGGCAGAGGAAATAGCGCGGGCGGTCCGGTTCATCCTCGCGACGCCGTCGCTCACCGGTCAAATGATTGCGCTCGACGGCGGCCAGCATCTGACCTGATCCAAAACGATACGCAAAACGAAACCGAGGTTGTAACGGCGAGACGCGGCTTCGCCGTAATCTGACCGCCTTCGGCCCTAATTACGGCCCCATTGATCGGCAAACCTCGTCCCAGACTCACGGGGGGTCTCAACACTTTTTTAACGTTAAGCGCCTACGAACCTTAATTGGTTTTTGTTGGGTGCTCTTCGAGGGGTGCCGCGTCGTTATGGGTGGATCCATGATTTGCCGCGTTCGAGCGCAATTCGCGTTCGCCATCGCTGCGGCCGTACCGTTGGCCGTCGCGTCTCTGCCGGCCTCGGCGGCAGGCTTACCACAAGTTCTAGTCAGCAAGACCAACAGAGTGCCAGCGTGCGCAACGCCAGGCCGATTGATGGCCTTCCTGGACAGCCGCAATCGCAACATCGACGAGCGCTTCTCGACGATCGCGGCCGACTACATGCGCATCGGCGACGAGTTGAAGATGCGATGGGACATCGCCTTCTTCCAGATGATGCTCGAAACGGGCAATCTATCGTTCAAGGGCGACGTCTCGGCGAGCCAAAACAATTTCGCTGGCCTTGGCGCGACCGGCAGGCACGTTCCCGGAGAAAGCTTTCCCGACGTGGCGACAGGCGTCAAAGCCCATCTCCAGCACCTCTTGCTCTATGCCGGCGTACATCTCGACAATCCGGTCGCGGAACGCACGCGCAAGGTTCAGGAATGGGGAATTTTGACGGCCTGGCAGAAGTCCATCAAGGGGCCGATCAATTACGAGCAGCTTGCCAGACAGTGGGCGCCGACATCGCGCCGTTATGCACGCGAAATCGCGGGCCTTGCCGAAGCCTTCTACGGAAGCCCTTGCCGAAGCCCGGACCCCAATCCCGAATTGCTCGCGCTCGCGCGGCCCGGCGCTGCTCCGGCGCAGTCCAACACCGCAACGGACCCGAAAGTGGCCCTTGCCGATGACGCCTCTGACGCTCCGACGACAAAACTTTCCGGCGCCGATCTCGCTCGCCGCGCCGTCGAGGAAGCGCGCAAATCAGGATCATTCGTCCGTTCGAGCCTTGGCGCTGAATCGTTGATCCCGCCGGCCGACGAAGCGCCGTCCGTTGCCGTCGGTGAACCTCAGCCGGAACAAACTCAGCCGGTGAAGATCTTGAACGCCGCTCCATCCGAAGGCGTTTCTAACACCGCCGATACGCGTGGTCCTGCTGACTCCGCGCCGAGCCATGCCGAGAAAAAAGCGAAGAAGATACAGACTGCTGCTCTCGGTGCAGGTACGAAGTCATCGGTTCTACCCGGCATCACCGCCAAGTCGACGATGACGCTCTCTCCATCCAAGCCAACGTGCAAGGTTTGGACGGCGAGCTACGGCGGAAGCCACTCCGTCATCATCAAGGCCCGCGCCGATCATCAGGAGAACTATACCGTTCTCGATGTCAACGAAGGCTCGGAAAAGCGTGAAGCGGAGGCCTACATCGCAGCTTACGCCAAGGGTGGTCAGACAATCGGACAGTTCTCCAATCCTTCGCGGGCGCTCGACAAAGCCTTCGAACTTTGCCCGGATGGTTGAGTGAGGTCGACTCCGCAGGGTCGCCCGCGAATGGCGCGAGCACATCTCCGCCATTCCGGGATCCTCACCGTGACGCTGACCTCGGCAGTATTGTTCTCGCTGCCGGTTCCGGCTGAGGCTGCACCCCCGATCCGAACCAGTCCGACGAACCAGGTTCCGGCGTGCGTGACGCCGGATCGGCTGATGTCGTTCATTGCCGAGCGCAACCCGCATCTTGATCCGCGCTTTCGCAACATCGCCCGCTTTTACAAGCTCTATGGCGAAGGCTGGCACGTGCGTTGGGACTACGCTTTTTTCCAGATGGCAATCGAGACCAACTTCCTGAAATACCGGCGGGGCAACGGCCGGCGCGGTGATGTCAGCGAAAAGCAAAATAACTTTGCAGGGATCGGCGCGACGGGACATGGCGCACCGGGAGAGCGTTTTCCAGACGTGGCGACTGGCGTTCATGCCCAGATTCAGCATCTCGTCGCCTATTCCGGCGAGCACCTTGCGCAGCCGATAGCGCGGCGCACGCGCGAGAATCAGGACGACATCATCAAACAATCGCACCGGCTTGGCCGACCCGTTACCTTTGGGGACCTGTCGCGCCGCTGGGCGACCGACCGGCACTACGGCAAATCGATCGATTTCATCGCTGGCTTGTTCCAAGAACACTATTGCTCGGGTCAGGAAACACAAGCCGCGCAAGACATCGTACCACCAGCGCCGCAACCCGCTAGCCGCTGGCGAAATTTTCCGGCACAGCCCGCGGGCTTAGGCGGCCCTCTGCCGCCGCCGGCCGTAATCGATCCCAAAGAAAGCGGCTGACTATCAAGCCGTCGTTTACTGCGTCGGCTTGAAGTAGTTGAGAGCGGCCGTCGAAGCGGCTCCGCCGACGACGCAGGGAATGCCGAATTCGACCTGACCGAGCGCACCGGCGGCGACGCAGCCGAGTGCCAGAACAGTCTGGCCCGCCTGTCCCCACCAATTGTAGTTCCGAAGCTTCTCCGAACCTTTCGCTTTAAGCTCTTCGATTGAAGCGAGAGCATCCTTACGAAGTTGGGAAAGTTCGAGCGTTTCGGATGCATCGATCACTTCCGCCAGCGGTTTGCGGATTTTCGGATCGCTATCGTTCGAAATTTTCTTGAGCATCATAAGAAGGTCATTGTCGCGCGACGCATTCTGCGCAAGCGTCCACTTGGCCATTGCACCGGTCGTCAACGTATCGACCTTGTCTTTGTCGAGCGACAAGGCGAGCGAAGCCACTATGCGCCGGATCGGAGCTTCCCAGCCGGTGGCGAAATAATAGCCCCAGTTGAGATCAATGACGGTCGGATCCTTCTCAATGGAAAGCGCCGTCAAGATTGGCTTATCGCCATAGAGAAACTTTTCGATCAGATCCTTACGCGCCGGCATCCGCTCGACGAATTTTTTCATGAGCAGTCGCCACTTCGGCAGGCCGGAATACGCGATGCCCTTGATAATAATCACCTGGTCTTCGGGACGCAGAGGAAACATCTTTGTCACAAGCTTCTCGGCAATATCCGGATTGGCTCCGATAGCCCCTGCAGTAAATCCGATGTAAATCCCCGATTGGTCGGGATCCTTCATCAGCCCGAACGCAGACACCGCCTTAACCGCATCGGGCACACGCTGCGGCTCGGGGTGATGGCGATAGTCGTTGATCCACTTGAGCAATTCCGCACTGTTCGCGAACGGCTTCACCGGCCTTTCCTTGATCCGCTTTGCAAAGACTGATCCGGGCAGGAACAAGATGAGCGCGAAGCTCAAAATGGCGATAATCGAGCGCATGGTACCCCCAACAAAATCTGCCCTCGTTCCAATGTGCTGATCGGCCCGAGACCATCCCGCGGAGGTGGTGATTTTGTGGCGCGCGGCGCCAGGCTTGCTTGACCTGGAAGTCAGCACAATCTTAGGTGCGCCATGACTAACAACCACCTCCAGACCGGCCCCGAAAAAACGCCCGAAACGCCGCCCAAAACCGGCGCGGACGTCGTAGCCGGGTATCTGAAAATGCTGCCGCAATCGCCGGGCGTCTACCGCATGCTCGACGTCGCCGGCGACGTAATATACGTCGGCAAAGCACGGTCCCTGAAGGCGCGTGTATCCAATTACGCGAGGCTCAGCGGTCACACGAACCGCATCGCGCGCATGATCCTCGCCACGGCATCGATGGAGTTCGTTACCGTCAATACCGAAGCCGAGGCGCTGCTGCTCGAAGCCAATCTGATTAAACGCTTCCGCCCGCGCTTCAACGTACTGATGCGCGACGACAAGTCATTCCCTTATATTCTCATCGCCCGCGATCATCCGGCGCCCGCCATCATGAAACATCGCGGCGCCCGGAATCGGAAAGGCGAGTACTTCGGACCATTTGCATCGGCGGGCGCCGTCAATCGCACGGTCAACATGTTGCAACGCGCGTTCCTGTTACGCTCGTGTTCCGACAGCGTCTATGAGAGCCGGACGCGGCCCTGCCTGCTCTTTCAGATCAAACGCTGCTCGGCGCCTTGCACGGGCGAAATCGCCCTCCCCGATTACAAGGGCCTCGTCGACGAAGCCGAACGCTTCCTGAATGGCGAAAGCCAGACGGTGCGCGAGATGTATCAACGGCTGATGCAGGACGCGGCGGAGAAACTCGAATTCGAAACGGCTGCCAAATACCGCAATCGGCTTTGGGCGCTCGCGCACGTCACGGCCGATCAATCGATCAATCCCGACGGCATCGAGGAAGCAGACATCTTTGCTGCCCATCAAGACGGCGGCCAGACTTGCGTCCAGGTGTTCTTCATCCGCACGAGCCAAAACTGGGGGAATCGCGCCTATTTCCCCAAAGCGGATCGTTCACTCGAAGCGCCGGAAGTGCTCGATAGCTTCATCGCACAGTTCTACGACGACAAGCCGGTGCCGCGCCTCATCCTCATTTCCCATGACCTGCCGAACCGCGGCCTGCTCGCCGAAGCCCTGTCGACGAAAGCAGGTCGGAAAGTCGAAATACACGTCCCGGCGCGTGGCGCGAAATCAAGCCTCGTCGAGCATGCGCTGACCAATGCCCGCGAAGCCCTCGGCCGCAAGCTCGCGGAAAGTTCGACGCAAGTCCGCTTACTGGAAGGTGTTGCCGACCGCTTCGGCTTATCAGCGCCGCCGCGACGCATCGAAGTCTTCGATAATAGCCACATTGCGGGGACGAATGCCGTTGGCGCGATGATCGTTGCGGGCCCGGAAGGCTTCGTCAAAGGTCAGTATCGCAAATTCAATATCAAATCTCCGGACATCACGCCGGGTGATGACTACGCGATGATGCGCGAAGTCCTGACCCGCCGTTTCAAGCGCATCGCCGATGCCGACGTCTTGACCGAGATCGAAACCGAGGTTTCGGAAATCGCCGCCGAAATTGATTCTACGGGCGGCTCCCAGGCTACGCCCCCGACGGAGCCCGATCAGGATCGCGAGGAAGAGCGCGCCTTTCCCGACAGGCCCGACCTCGTCTTGATCGATGGCGGCCTCGGCCAGCTTTCTATCGCCCGCGAAGTATTAGCCGGCTTCGGACTGCACGACATTCAGTTGATCGGAGTCGCCAAGGGGCCGGATCGCGACGCCGGGCGCGAGCACTTTCACATCCCCGGACGCGAGCAATCCATTATGCTGGAGAGCAAGGACCCGGTGCTATATTTCGTGCAACGCCTGCGTGACGAAGCCCATCGCTTCGCAATCGGCACCCACCGGGCCAAGCGCGCGAAATCGCTCGGGGTCAATCCGCTTGACGAGATCGAAGGCGTGGGGCCGACGCGCAAACGCGCGCTTCTGAAGCATTTCGGCTCGGCAAAGGCCGTTTCACGCGCAGGCGTCGAGGACTTGAAGGCAGTCAATGGGATCTCGGCAGATATGGCGAGGAAAATCTACGATTTTTTCCACGAGCGATCTGCCTAGGTTCGTTGCGTGCGGGCAAAAGCCACTGGCCAGCACAACAGGCGTTGCCCTATTTTGGCGGCACTTGCGCGCCATGCGCTTCTTTCAATTCACGCCGCTGGGGAGCTCGCATTTCGCCGATGCTGAAATACGTCTTTGCGATTGCCGTCGCGTTCACATTGGCCGCCTCTCATGCGGAATCCAAACCGGCTGCATCCGGCGCCTGGAGTTCGACGACAACGCCCGCGGCGGCGCAAGCGCAAAACCCTAAATCGTCGACTGCAACCGCCCCTGCCCCGAGCGCAGCGCCGCCGGTTCCCGATCCCCAGCCTGCGCCTGCACAACAGCCCTCCGCACAAGCGGCACCGGCGACGTCACAAGCGACAGCACCGCAGCCTGCCGCGGCCCCACCCGCTCCTCCCGCGTCTGCGCAACCCGCTCAAGCGCCATCCGCTCCTGCACAGCAACCCGGTGCGGCTCAACCCAGCGCCGCTCAGGCTGCGCCCGCACAGCCGAGCCCGGCCCCCGCAGCTCCGCAACCGGCGACCGCACCACCAGCACCACCAGCCGCCAACGCACCTCCCGCAGCGCCCGCCGCCAAGCCTGCGCCCGTTCTGTCGCCAGAAGTCAATGATGCTATCAAACAGATGGTCAGTGCCATGGACAGCGCCGAAAAATCGCTGGCCAAAATCAAACCAGGCGACGACAGCCTTACGGACCTGCGCGACCAGATAGATGCCGTCATTGCAAAGGCTACGAAAACAGCCGACGTGGTCCGCCCGCGACGCGAAGAAATCGAACGCCAACTCAGCAAGCTCGGTCCGGCGCCCGCAAAAGACGCGCCTCCGGAATCCGCAACGGTCGTCGCCGAACGCGAGCGCCTCGCGCTGCAATCGGCAGAACTTGATGAAGCGACGAAAACTCTTCGCGTCACGTGGTGGCGCGCCCGTCAGGCGATCGACAAGATCACCAACTTAAGGCTTTCCCTGTTCGTGAAGAGCCTAACACAGCGAATGTCGAGCCCGCTATTGCCAGAATTCTGGTCGGATTTCGTCCGCGCAGCGCCAAACGTCGAATGGCGCCTGAAATACAACGCCAACGATTGGATATCGTCCGTCAACAAACAAAAAACCAAGGTCGCGCTGCTGGTCGCAGCGACATTGGGACTTTACCTGTTTCTGAAGATCCTCTCGCTCGCGATCACGCGATATCGTCCGAATGCGAACGCCACGCCGCCGACGTTCTTCGAGCGGGCCGCATCGGCCTCATGGATTGCACCGGTGCGGGCAATTCCGGGCATCGCGGCGACCTTTCTGCTTTTCGGCGGGCTCGATTATTTCGAGCTTCTGTACGATCCCACGATCGCTCCGATTGGAGGCGCGCTTTTCCGAAGCAGCCTTATCTTCATAGCTGTCGCATCGCTAATTTCTGCGGTATTTGCGCCGAACCGGCCGGAACGCCGACTCGTTCTGCTATCGAACCGCAGTTCGCGCCGCATCTCCCGCCTCTTAAAAATATTGGCTTTCATCTACTGCGTTGATCTCTTCCTATCGGCGTTTGCCAAGGTATTTTATTTCCCATTGGCATTGAGCGTCGTTCAATCGCTCGTAACAAGCTTGGCATTCGCATTCGTCCTGATCGGGCTCTTGCTGACCCCATTCGAAGCGAGCGAAGCGCGTGGTCTGAAACCGGTAAGTCGGCATCGTCCGCTTTGGCTCAAAATACCGCTGTGGATCGCGGCCTTGGGGATTATCGGATGCTGTCTTGTCGGCTACGTGGCGCTCGGGCGCTTTCTCGCCCAACAACTCGTGATGACCGGCGTCGTCGGCATCGTCGCGGCCCTTCTCTACCTTGCCATCCGCGCGTTCACGCGTGGCAACACGACATCGCGCGGGCACATCAGTGTTTTGCTCGAACAGCAAATGGGTTTCGACGAGTCCCGCCGCAAGCAGCTCGGCTGGCTGACAGAAAGCATTCTGACGCTCTGTGTGCTTTTAGCTGCCGTTCCCGTTTTAATGCTGCAGTGGGGTTTTTCCGGGCCCGACATACGCGACTGGCTGAAACACCTCTTCTTTGGTTTCCAGATCGGCAATATCCGCATCTCGCTGGTCCGCATTCTTGTCGGGATCGCGATTTTCGTCGCCGTGGTCTTCATCACACGGCTCGTGCAACGGCGATTGCGGGAGAACGTCCTCATCGCCCCGCGCATGGATCCCGGCATTGCCAACTCAATCGACACCGCTGTCGGATACGCAGGAACGGGCCTCGGTGCCATCGCCGCAATTTCCTACGCCGGCTTCGACATCACTAATCTGGCGATCGTCGCCGGTGCTCTATCGGTCGGCATCGGTTTCGGACTGCAGTCGATCGTCAATAACTTCGTTTCCGGACTGATCCTGCTCATCGAACGCCCGATCAAGGTCGGCGACATGGTCGTCGTAGGGGGCGAACAAGGCACCGTCAGGCGCATTTCCGTACGTTCGACCGAGATCGAGACGTTCGACCGCGCCAGCCTGATAGTTCCGAATTCCGAGTTGATCACCGGCCGGGTTCTGAATTGGACGCACAGAAACGCGCTCGGCCGCGTCGTGATGAAATTCAGCTCCGGCCCCGACACCGATCCGCGCCGCGTTCTTGCCGTGTTATCGGACTGCGCCAACCGCCACCCAAGCGTACTGCGCGAACCGGCACCGATCGCCGTTTTCGAAGGCTATACGCCGACAACCACGGATTTCTCACTGCGCGTACTTCTTCCCGACATCACCCACAGCCTCAAGGTGCAGTCCGACTTGCGAGTGGCCATCTACGAAACACTTAGGCGTGCCCATATCGGCGGTTCGGAAGGATTTGCGGCACATCCAGCCGTTTCCGAAGCATCATAGCTGCGACTTTGCTGCACTTTGATCGTACCCCATTGACGACGCCTTGCCCCTACGGCTACCCAAAATCATGGATCACGTCGCGCACCGGTCACTTCCTACGAGCCTGCCAAATATCCTGACCTACGGCCGGATTGCGGCTGTGCCCGTACTCGCAGCGGTCCTCTTCTTCGGAACGAGCGAAGCCTCGCGCTGGCTGGCTTTCGCGATCTTTGTCGCGGCTTGTTTGACCGATTGGCTAGATGGATATCTGGCCCGCATTTGGGAACAACAATCGACGCTCGGGCGCATGCTCGATCCGATTGCCGATAAGTTGCTGGTCGGTGTGACCCTGCTGATGCTCGTTCACGCCCGCACCATCGGCGGTTGGTCGATCTGGGCAGCAATCATCATTTTATCACGTGAAATCCTGGTTTCAGGCCTCCGCGAGTTCTTGGCGGAACTGAACGTTAAGGTTCACGTGACCCAGCTTGCCAAATGGAAGACCGCCGTTCAGTTCATCGCGCTTGCGATGCTTCTGGCAGGCCCCGCCGCCGAGGGCGTCTTTTCCGGCACGACAAACATCGGTGTAACACTGTTGTGGATTGCAGCATTGTTAACGCTCGTGACGGGATATGATTATCTCAAGGCCGGCATTCGCCACGCGATGAGCCGTTGAGGCCATGACCAAAGACGCCAAAGGTCCCGAAGTCACGCTGCGTTATTTCGCTTGGTTACGCGAGAAAACTGGCACCAGCGAGGAGCGCATGGTGCTCCCGCCCGAAGTTACGACTGTCTCCGATCTTCTGCGTTGGCAAGCGACCCGCGGACATCCATTCGACATAGCTTTCACGAAAACCGAAACAATCCGCGTCGCCCTCGATCACGCCCACGCTAAGTCCGGCGCGCCCCTCGCAGGCGTTCGCGAGATTGCCTTCTTCCCGCCCGTGACGGGAGGCTAATGCGATGGCCGTCCGCGTCGACACGTCCGATTTCGATGTCTCTGAGGAAATGGCGCGTCTGACGGCGCAGGACACGGGCATCGGCGGAATAGCGATCTTTGTCGGCAAAGTCCGCGACCATGCGAGCGGCCAAGATCTCGCATCGATGACGCTCGAACACTACCCCGGCATGACGGAAGCCGAACTCGAACGCATCGAAACCGAAGCTCGAAAGCGTTTCAAGCTGTCAGCGTCCTTGATCGTGCATCGTGTTGGAACGTTGAAACCGGGCGACAACATCGTCCTCGTCATTGCATGCGCACCGCATCGCCAGGATGCTATTGCCGCTTCCGAATTCCTGATGGACTACCTCAAGACGCGGGCGCCCTTCTGGAAGAAGGAAGCGCTCACGAACGGCGAGGCACACTGGGTCGATGCCCGCGAAAGTGACGCTGGCGCTGCCGCGGCGTGGCACCACAAGCAGACAGAACGATAGCATCCTCAAATTCGGAAAATCAGATGACGCTTAACGACAGATTAACCCGCGTCATCCGATAACTTTGGCATACCGCTCGACCGCCAAAACGCCATCTTCCGAGGGCATACAGACGATTGTGGTGCCTGGGGACTGAAGGGGGGCGCCACGGGGGAACTTGGAATGGGAAGTTTGGCAAATCGAGCATTGCGCTGCCTCGTTGCGGCAGCCGCATTCGGCGCGCTCGGAAGCCACGCACAAGCAGCATCCTCCGCTGCCCAAATTGGCGAATCCCAGGTTGCCATCGCCAACCCGACGGCGGAGCCGGCCAAATCGCATAAGGTCCTCAGAACCCGGTTCGTCGTCGGCCTCCAGCGTGACGTCAAATATCAGGTATTTTCGATCTCGCATCCGAACCGCGTCGTTATCGAGCTGCCCGACATAGGCATCCAGCTCCCAACTATCGATGAGAAAACCCCGACAGGTTTGGTCAGGGCAGTGCGCGCCGGACTCGCGGCACCTGGAAAAACGCGCATCGTCATCGGCGTGACGCAGCCGGTTATCGTCGAAAGCTCGAATATCGAGCAGGATAAGAACGGCCATTATCGTCTCGCGATCATCATACGCCCGGCAGCGGCAGTCCTGAGCAATGCCGGCATTGTCGGTTTCGCGACGCGCCCGGCGGCCCTTGGCGCAGGTGGCATCCAGCCCCCGCTTCCGCGCCCTGCCGAAAACCCCGCCGAACGCGCCGCCCGGACGTTCAGGCCCGTGATCGTTCTCGACCCCGGCCATGGCGGCTACGACTCTGGTGCCGTCAAACGCGGAACCGTCGAAAAGAACGTCGTGCTCGCCTTTAGCCTTGTGCTGCGCGATTTGCTAAAGAAGACCGGACGCTACAAAGTTTTGATGACTCGAGACGACGATACGTTCATTCCGCTCGACGACCGGACGAAATTTGCCGAACGCCACCACGCAAATCTGTTTATCGCTATTCACGCCGATTATTCCGATGGCGGTTCGCGCGCACGCGGCGCAACGATCTACACGCTACGTGATCGCGTCGCGAAAAATTTGGAACGCTCGGCGAAGGATAACGCCGCCGAGCATGTCCTTTCCCCCGAGGAAATCGATACGGTCAAGAAAGTCAGCGACGACGTGGGTGCGGTACGCAGCATTCTCACCGATCTCGCCGAGCGCGATCTCGAATTGACGCATCAGCGCACCGGCATGTTTGCGAAAACGGTGATCGAGAATATGGGTGAGAGCACGCCGATGCGGAACGAACCCGATCAGCAAGCTGCATTCCGTGTCCTGAAAACAGCGCAATTTCCATCGGTGCTAATTGAGCTTGCCTACGTTACGAACCAGCAGGACGCGCACAACTTGAAATCGGACGACTGGCGCGAGAAAGTCGCCCAATCCATCGTCTCAGCAATAGACAATTACTTTTCGCACGAGATCGCGCACCTCCCGATGTAACGACTTTACGGCGCGTCCGGCCGGTTCCGCGCAAGCAGAGTCCGACGCACCATATAAAAAGGCCGGCGCTCAGGCCGGCCTTTATATTTCAGCGTGGCCGAGGATCGTCGCACCGTCCCCGGCAATGCCCAGTCACCTCCTACTTGGAGGGTGTTTGAGGTGTTGACGCCAGAGCAGAAACAACCAGCGCGGTTTCCTCGACAAATCGCGTGAGGCAAGCCTCGCGTTGGACCGGAGAAAATCGGCTGGCCGGCGATAGCGCTTCTGCATGAGGCACTCCATCTTCCAGATATCCGCAGCCTCGCCCCTGAAGGCGAGGTCTTCGTGGTCGGATAAACGCACGCAATCGTTCAGCACACGGGCTCGCTGAACGGCGCGCGAACGTCTGGTCGTCGACATCGAAGGTGCGGGAGGGGTTGGACAGGAACGTAAGGTCGTTGAGCCTGGGCCAGAGCAGCGCTCCCTCGGGCAGCCCTGTCCATCGCTGCCACGCGCCGCTCGAAGCCGTCGGCCGGTCTATCTGGAACCGGTCCAGAGAAGAGAAGGGCATAGACCCTTGAGTCTCGCTCTGACGCTCGCACAGTATTGCAAGGACAAGCCCTGCAACGCCTCACGGAAGTCAGGATAAGCGATTCGCATGACGATTCGTAAGCTCAGCAACATAGTGGTCCGGCACGATCAGGCGGACGCGCGGACCATCGGCGCTGACCTCAGCCGGCGACATAGCGGCGTCGTCTCCGTCGACTTCGAGGGGTACTGAAACCTGACGCCCAATACGCGCCGCTTTTATCGGAACGACGTGAACGCCTGGCGGACAGGCCGAAGGATCGCCAAGCGTTCCCCTGCCCAATGCTAACGCGTGCGCCGCGAGAGCGAACCGCGACCGCGCTTCAATAACAACAGCGATCAAACGATCGCCGCCAATCGATGTCTCCCTCGTCAGGACGAACGAGCCGCCATAACGGCTTGCGAACGTCAAAATCAGCCAGCTCGCCTCGAACGCTCGTCCATCGAGATCGACATCGAAAAAACGCGGACCTTCCGCAAGCGTCTTGAGCACGGGGTAAGTATAGGCGGTGCGCCCCAGCGCGCGCTTGGTCCGATAATTCAACCGCGAAACGACACGTGCGTCGAACCCCGCGCCCACCATAAGAAAGAACGGCGCACCATTGATCACCCCGCCGGTGACTTCGATCTCGCTTCCCGACAGCAAAATCTCAGCGACGGCATGGGCACGGCGCGGCAGGCCTATTTCGTGTGCCAATACGTTGCCCGTTCCCAACGGCACAAGACCCACCGGAAGCCCGACCTCCGCCGCGCCCGTTGCCGCCGCACGAAACGTACCGTCCCCGCCCGCCGCAATAACAGCCTCGCAGCGTCCCGCCCGTGCCGCATCCGCAACGCGTTCGGCCGCCTCAGCTGCATTACGCGCTGCAAGCTGAAAAACATCAGCGCCGCGGGCGCGCAACGTCGCGAGCACACCGTCGAGCAGGCGCGGAATTGCAACGCCTGCTGTCGAGTTGAAAACGAGTGCGAACCGGCGGCGCATTGGAGGCGTCAAATATGATTATGGCGGCACCATATGGCGCCGCCATGTTTGAGAAGTAGATATGTCGGTAAGCGTCCGTCAACGACACGTCAACAAACAAACGCGTCTGCGACCTCTCTGGGCGTTATGCGGCCGGCGCCTCGGCCCGGCGAGCGGTGGACGTCACCGCCTTTTGCACCTTTTCGAACGCGCGCACCTCGATCTGGCGGATGCGCTCTCGACTGACGCCAAACTCCTCGGATAGCTGTTCCAGCGTCGCCGGATCTTCGACCAGGCGCCGTTGCTCGAACACACGGCGCTCCCGATCGTTCAGCACCGACATCGCCGAAGACAGGTACGATTTCCGCCGTTGAAGCTCTTCATCTTCGACCAGCCGGTCTTCCTGCGTTGGCGTATCGTCAACCAACCAATCCTGCCATTCACCGGACTCGGATTCGGCACGTATCGGCGCATTGAGCGACGCGTCCCCACCAAGGCGGCGGTTCATACTGACGACGTCATCTTCCGGAACGCCGAGCTTCGTCGCGATCGTCTTGACCTGGTCCGGCCTCAGATCTCCGTCGTCGAGCGCCTGCAATTGGCTCTTCGCGCGCCTCAGATTGAAGAAGAGCTTCTTCTGAGCCGCCGTGGTTCCCATTTTGACAAGGCTCCACGAGCGCAGAATGTACTCTTGAATAGACGCACGTATCCACCACATCGCGTATGTCGCAAGACGGAAACCTTTTTCGGGATCGAAGCGCTTCACCGCCTGCATCAATCCGACGTTGCCTTCGGAGATGACCTCACCGATAGGAAGCCCATAACCACGATAACCCATGGCAATACGCGCCACGAGCCGCAGATGCGACGTGACGAGCTTTTCGGCAGCATCTGAATCCTCATGCTCCTGCCAGCGCTTGGCGAGCATGTATTCTTCATCCGGCGCGAGCATCGGAAACTTGCGAATTTCTTCCAAATACCGCGACAGGCCGAGCGAACCGCCGGCCGGTGTGGGAAGACCTTTAATAGCCATAAGCCCTCTGCGGACCTTCACCCGTCTACCGGTACGGTCCGCCGCTCCCTTCATGTCGTGGGGAGTCTAGACTTCGCGCCCCCTACGCCACACGTTACATAGTAGTAAAATCTCGGATTTCATCAGGAGTTCCCGTCACGACAGATTGACCCTGACGTGATCGGCTTAAGCTCTGACTGCCGAGCAACTTACAAACGTTTCTTGTTGGCTTTTTCCGCCGCTTTAGGATGCGGACGCAACGCCGCGGCGAGATTTTGAAGGTCTTCCGGTAAGGCGCTGTTAAAGCTCAGTTTTTTTCCCGTTACCGGATGAACGAACTGCAATGTTTCGGCATGGAGGGCCTGCCGTCCGATCTGGGCGGCGACATCCTGTGCCGCCGCGTTCAGCGAAGCGATCCGCGTTTTGAAGCCGCTGCCATAGACGGCATCCCCGAGAATCGGATGCCCGATATGCGCCAGATGCACGCGGATCTGGTGCGTACGTCCCGTTTCGAGAGCGAGCCGGACGAGAGAAACGTCCCCGGTCGGACGCGCACCCGGGAATACATCCAAAACCTCATAGTGTGTTGTGGCTGACCGCCCGGCCTCGCCCCGCATCACGGCAATTTTCGTGCGGTTAGTGTGGCTCCGGCCGAGCCGCGCATCGATCAAGCCCTTAGGCCGCGGCAGGTGTCCCCACGCAAACGCCAGATAACTGCGATGCAGGCGGCCGTCGCGGCCGTGACTTTTGAATTGCTCAGAAAGCCCCTGATGCGCCGCATCGGTCTTCGCAACGACCAGCAATCCCGACGTATCCTTGTCGAGCCGATGCACGATGCCCGGACGCCGGACGCCGCCGATGTCGGAGAGACTGTCGCCGCAATGGGCGATGAGCGCATTGACCAGCGTCCCTGACGCGTGCCCCGCGGCCGGATGCACGACCAGCCCGGCCGGCTTGTCGATGACGATTAAATCGCTGTCTTCGTAAACGATCGAAAGCGGAAGGCTTTCACCTGCAATATCCGAATCGTCGGGCCGCGGTAGCGTAACCTTATAGGTTACGCCTGGTTTGACCGGGGTGCGGGCCTCTCGTATCGTCTCCTCGCCGCTCACGTGCCCGTCGCGGATCAGCGCCTGGATGCGCGCCCGGCTGAGGTCTTCGATCTTGTTCGCAAGCCAACGATCGATCCGCTGGCCTGTATCATCGGCCCCAGCAGTCAGCTCGATCGTATCGGATGATTTCACGATATTTGACACAATAATCACTGGAAAGAAGCACGATCAATGACCCACGATGAGCCCGAGCCGACTTCTCCCGATGTGATGCGCGAACACCGCCTGCAGCGCAACCTCAAGATCGTCGTCGCCACATTGGGAGCACTGATCCTGATCGGCCTCGGCGCGGTTATCATAAAGGTGACCGGTCTCGCCACCGGGACGAGCGGCAACCGCACGATTCCGAGCATTAGCGCTGCCTGGCGCGCCGCCGGAACGGTGACGCTTGAGATTCCGAAAGGCTCTAAGGTTGTATCAATCTCACTGTCCGGGAACCGGCTGGCCCTTCAGCACGAAGGCCCCGACGGGACTGGCATCACGATCCTCGATCTCGGGACCGGACGCCGCGTCGTCGAAGTGAAACCGGTCGAAGCAATCCCAAAGAACTGAACCACTTCGCTTGAACGCGAGGCCCGGCAGGGACGGTGCGCCCGCTCCTCGTCCGCAACGGTGCCGCACCCGACTAAAAGAATACCGCCGCATTCAGACTTGATCGCCGACCGCCAACCGACTACACGTCGGAGCTTGCGCCGGCCCCGTTCGTCTAGTGGCCCAGGACACCCGCCTCTCACGTGGGCAACAGGGGTTCGAGTCCCCTACGGGGCGCCAATTCAAGCTAAGCCATTGATTTTATAGAAGCCATTGAGAAACAAGGGCTTTCTTTACTCGACTGCTACGATTTACTGCTACGAATCGAGCATGTCGGATATGGCCAGATATTCCTTCCTCACTCGTCGCTCCGGTTCCCAAAACTGGTATTACAAGCGCGACGTCCCGCCGGAATTGCACGCGCCTGGTCGGTCCAAGCAAATCTGGAAATCGCTGCGAACCCCTGATCGAAAGAGGGCTGAAAGAGCCTACGCCGCCACGCACGCTGATATAGAACTTAAATTGGAGCAGTGGCGCCAAGATGATAATCGGCCCATCGCAGCCACTGCGGTCGCGCGCAGCGCATCAGATTTGCCTGTCACGCCTCTGACCCCGGCACTTCTCCGGAGGTTAGCCGACGATCATTATCTCAATATCTACGAGAATGATTTCGCTTGGCGCGGCAGTCTGTGGCTCAAAGCCAGCACAGAGGAAGATGCGTTCTGGCGTGGAGACATCATCAAGCACCCCACCAACGACTGGCAAAAGCACAAGGGCCAATCCTATAGTTATTATGCGCTTCTCATGGAGGAGCCGGTTCTTGAAGAAGTCTTTCTTTATTGCGTCTACAGCGTGCGAAAGGAGAAGCATCGGGCTCTCACGCGCCTTTATCAGCTTGGCGACACGCGCGATCTTGAACCTAGCGCTGACAACCTTCTGAGCGTTCACCAGATCGGCCTTTGTGACGGCGATCGAAATCGATTGCTCCGCAAACTCATGCAAATCGAAATCAAGGCGCTCGAAGATCTTACTACGGGCGACGAGGCGACATTTGATGGGATCGTAGCCGCGCAAGTACCCACGTCGCACGCGAGCGAGCAGAAGTCTCCTGCGCAACCCGCAGAACTCGCATCTGTACTCGTTGAAAAGTATATCGAAATAACGTCGCGCGAACGTGACTGGCCGATAAAAACTGAGCTGCGCAAACGTTCTGAGCTGCGAGAATTTCTAGAGATTTGCGGCGACAAGCCGATCAATGCCTATGGGCAGGAGGATGGCGTAAAATTTAAAGACGTTGAGTCCGCACTTCCTCTCTACAGGCAGCAAGGGCTGTTCAAGGGGCTTTCCTTAATCGACGCAGCGAAGAAAGCGACGAAACTTCGCAACAAGGGGCAGGATGTTGAGCTTCTGAGTCCGCCTACAATCAACGACAAAATTGGTTCTGTGTCGTTGTTTTTCGCGTGGGCGAAGACGCGAACCGTCGGCGTTTCAAATCCCGTTGGCGATCAGGGCATTAAACTTCGCAAAAACAGACGTCAGGGGAAGAAGGTACATCCTTGGACCATCGACGAGCTAAATCGGATGTTTGCTGCTCCTATTTATGTTGGGTGTCAGTCTGAAACATACTGGAAGCAGCCCGGCCAAACCGTCCTTCGACGATCGGCGAAGTTCTGGGTCCCGCTCATCGGCCTCTTCTCGGGGATGCGTCTGGGTGAGATCATTCAGTTGCAAACGACCGACGTCAAAGAGAAAGAGGGGATCCACTACTTCGATGTCACCCCTATCGGCATTGATCCTGCCGACGAAGAAGCGGTTGATGCTGACGAAGAGAAGTCGCTTAAGACCTCTTCAAGTCAGCGCGCCATCCCGATACATAAAATGCTCTTCGATCTCGGCTTTGAAGAGTTCCTTAAATTTCGACGCGCATCGGGATCCACGCGTCTCTTCCCAGAATATGAAAAGGCCAAGGATGACGGCTCTTGGTCAAAACAATTTTCGAAATACTTCAAGCGGTTTCGAGAATCAGTTGGTGTCAAGCGGCGCGGGGTAAGGTTTCACAGCCTACGGCATAATGTCGAAGATGCGCTGCGCAACGCGCATGTATTGAAAGAAGTACGCGACGCCATTCAGGGACATGGGGAGAATGGCGTTTCGGCAGAATACGGAAGCGGCTATTATCTTTCGACATTGAATGAAGCGCTTCAGAAGATCGTCTACGATGGCGTGCGATTACCGACAAACCTTTCGTAGGATGGGTTATGAGACACCCAAGTGATTTTAGCACGAATTTGGCCGGGCATTCTGGAATGTCAATTTCCGCACGTCCGCTTTGCATTTGAACGGCCGTCCGAGCCAATCTTTGAGCGTAGTTCCGAGCGGCGCAAAACCTCTTTTCCGAATTTGCTGGTTTTTTTCACGAGCGGTGAGATCATCCGCGTAAAGCTTCATCAGTTGTGCAAGGTTCATATCACCTGGGATGCTCGATCGAAGATTTCTTTAGAGACCCCGGCAATATCTTGTGACTTCCCCATCCAAAGTGTTTGGCGGCTGGCGGTTGTTCTGCTCCAACATGGCTATGAGCCACAGCATTGCGGAGCGGGAAATGCGTTGTGTCGCGAATGTGGAAGTAAGGTCTCAGATCTCGGTGATGACCGATGATCTCGTGTTGACGATCACTGACCCACGAGGAGCATTCAAGGCGCGGATCAAGAACATTCCGCGCTCCGATTTTACGACGCCCTTCTTGCTCTCATTTCATATCTATTTTGAAGCGCCCAGCTTAAATGACTCAAAAGAAATCGCCGAGGACCTTTTGGCGACGTGTCTGAATATGCTGGCCTTCACCACGGGCTCCGCTTTTAGAATGCATCGATTTCGGCAGATCGTGGATGCCGAAGTTCCCGCCAAGGGAGACATGAGAAATATTCTCATGTGGGGCGAAGGAGTCGAATACGACGACCCGCAACCTTTCCTGCAAAAAGACAACGCACGTTCCATCGAGCGCCTGCTCGAGCATGACGTGCCGCCAGCCATTCGACGCGCACTTCGCTGGTACAGGTTGGGAATTGACGCGGTTTCTCCGGATGACCAGTTCGCTTACTTTTGGTTTGCGCTCGAGATCGTAGCCGAATTCCAAAAACCGCCGGAGAAGGTCCACGACAAATGCCCTCACTGTCAGTCGCCACTCTATTGCGAAAACTGCCAAAAGCATCCCGAGCATCGGCCTTACGCAAAGCAGGCCATTCGAGCAGTGATGAAAGCTGCTGAGTGCGACGATGCCACGATGAACTTGCTCGACAAGACGCGAAACAGCCTCATGCACGGGACGACGCTGAGGGAGATTGAAAGCAGTCTACCCACGCCGCACGAAAGCATCGTCGATATTTTGGGGCGAATCCTATGGAAGGCGCTTGTGCTGCAATTCCCCAAGGAGTTCTTTAACGGAACGCTGGTGATGGGCATGCCATCGACCTATATACACTACAAAGCCAATGCGATTGCCCATGTGCAGACGATCGTACCGGTCGATAAAGACGGCCACTTTAATCTCGACTTTAAAGGAATGACCGTGGCGATCACGCCTCCCGGCCCTCCTCAGAGCGCCGCGCCCTTTGTCGTTCGAATGACGAGTGAGCAATATGACCGACTAATTATGCTTAGCCATCGAAAGGGCGATCATCAGGAGATGATCCAGCGCATACGGCATCACGTTCAAGAGAAGGGCGGCTTTATCCACGCGCTTGTGCTTGCGACGGACATGTCCCTCATCGAACGAGCGGTGAAGTCGAAGCAACAAGGAGATTGGCAGGATCTTTTCGGTGAAATATTGGGACCGGCCGACGAGAGCGGCTGAGGTCTCGCAGATGTACGTGATTTGTAGCTGCGCTCAGCTCGCGTCCAAGGCCGGATCAAGCTGGCCATCATCGTCGGAAACGAATTTCGAGACGACAATACCGACCAAGCGAGTTCCGGTTGTTACTGAGTATTCAAGAAGCCCTACGATCCGGCTCGGCGAGATGGAAAGCCTTGCATCTCGAGTCAGATACTAATTCCTCACATGAAAAGATTTCGGCCAAGGCGCTACGGGAAGAAGTGGAGGGATAGGGTGGACGAAGTTATCGGGAAAGTGCTCAAAGGCGAATTTTGGTTGCCACGAGAGCCAACGAAAAAATGGCTTGGCACGCTAGAATTTAAATCCGGCTATCACGGCGAACTCGACCTCCAACAGATCGAAGGGAGCCTAAGCGATCCTGGTTTTCAACTGCCGGTGCTACATGGCTCTCTCACGAACCACTACGGTTACGCCGTCACGCTTTACAACGTCATTATCGTTGGCAAACAACGATATCTTGATAGACCAGACTACGATCTGCTCTCGTGCGTAACGAACCACGTTCTTTTTGGCGGAAATTATGGACCCGAGACCGATCCAAATATCTATGGAATACAGCTTCAACTTTCCGGTCTGGCAAACTGGTGCGATAGCTCCGGCTTTGGTGGCGAAGCTATGTCGCCTACACCAACCGAATTCGCAGCAGAATTGTCCTATCGGCCGAAACCGTCCATTGAAATCGAACTCCCTCGCGGCAAGCGTTTGGGATTTTCGACTTCATTTAGCGGACCGATGTTGTTCAAGGATCTAAAGCGAGTTTCGCTGGCCGAGCGCGATTTCATTGAGCTGTTGTTCGATCATCCAATTTCAATCGAGCAGGTGATGGGCGAAACGCTTGTCTGGCAGACCTTTCTCGGATTGGCGTTGCGCCGTGCTTCCTACATCACGCAAATTCGTCTACAGATGCCAGGCGATCCAACGGGCGATTTTCGCCACATCTTATTTACCCCTGGTTCAAACCCTGATGCCAATCCTCGCGTGCTACGGCGCGATGTGCTTTTCTTTCGTTCAACGCTCGGCTCTCACCTCGAGAGCGTCCTCGCGAATTGGAACTCCCTGTACGAAAAAGCGGACAAAGCCATTCAACTCTTTGCGGGAGTCGATTATCAAGTTGACGCCTTCTATTCCACCAAGCTCCTTTCTTACCTTCAGTGCCTCGAGGTGCTCCACCGCGAGTTATATCCCGAGGAATCCCCATTTCCTTCGAAGGACATCTGGCAAAAGACACTCGACACGTTGCGCAAAGCTTTGCCTGAAGAACTCAAGCCCGAACTTCGATCAGAACTTTCCAAGAGCTTAGGCTTTTTTGGTCAAATGACGCTCGTGCAGCGTCTCTTAGCGCTCTACGACCGAAGCCCCACAAGCCTTTCTCAACTGTTTCCGGACAGAGAAGGGGACATGAAGTTTCTGAAGGATATCCGAAACTATCTTACCCACTACGGCGACAGCAAAGTCGTCGACCGCAATTTCTTCATCTCGCGCCACGCGCTCATTCTCACGCTGAAGTGCAGGTTTTTTTTGGAAATCGCTCTACTTTCCGAGCTTGGCCTTACAGACACGAAGATCAAAGAAATGCTGCAAGGGTGTGATGAGTACCTATGGGTAAAGAGGGAAATACATCGGCCTACGCCTTAGCCAGCAAACAACCCATCCTTCGCCGACGCGACGTGGCAAGCCTCATGGCGCACTGCAGAAAGGCCTCGGCGTAACTCGAATTATCACGGGAGCACTCGCCCCATGGCTTGCGAACCGCTCGATAACTTGGCCCTTGGAGCAGCAGGAGAAAGGCATTTCGATGCCATCTGCATTCCTGCAAAACTGATTTCGCACGCGCCAGATATGGATCTCATGGGATGGGATCGAATTGTCGAATGGCAGGCCGGCGCGCCACCCTTACTTTCATCCTTCGATCAAAGGCCGCCATTACTCTCGTGCTATGTGCAAATAAAGTCCACCTATCACGCAAATGCCATCCGTTTGAGCCTGCCCAACGCGGGGCGCCTCGTCAATGAGCCAAAGCCCGCCTTTGTATACGCCCTACGCTATAACGCGGAGAACGCGCCGGAAACCGCCTATCTCTTTCACATCTTCGATGAAGCCTTCGATCGGATCTTGGCACGTCTACGTGCCGAATTCGAACTCCACGGCAACGACGCGCCCCTCAACCACAAGACCATCGACTTTAACTTCTCCGATGCGCAAGAGCTCGCACCGACCGGTGAAGCCTTTCGCCTCGCCGTCGAAAAAGCCACCAGCGGTGCTTACGCGCTACACACCTACGTTGCCCGCAAACTCAAAGCGCTTCAGGAAGCGGGCTATGGTCCCGATGCCCACACGGGCAAGGTGACCATCAACGCCAACAGCCACGACGAGCTGATCGAAGGCTTCCTAGGGCTGCGTCCTCTTAGCGTTTCGTCTTTCAAGTATTTTGAGACGAGATACGGTATCGCACTGCCTGTCGTCGACATGCACAAGGTCGGTGATGGGCAGATGACCATCACGCCGAGCAATCCGAAAGCTAGTCAACTCATCGTCGATTCCCCGCAGTCCGGCCCACCAATCGTCGTTGGCGGAGAAATAAGGGCGCCAGGGCTTCCGGATTTGGCACTTGATGAAATGTGGTTCTTATTCCGGCACACCCTTTTCGACCTAATCTTCAAACATCAGGACAAGGGCTCATTCACGATCAAGGACACGACGGTCGAATGGAAAAAAGCCCACCATCCCCACCTCTGGCGTGACTATCATCGCCTAATGTATCGTTTAGCCAACCCGCCTTTTTCCATCAGGCTTTTGATAGAGGAAGGCGAACTCATCGAATACACGATCGCCGAGCCCCCACCCGCCCTCAAGGGCGACCAACACCGTTACGCTGCCGAAGTTGCTGATCGCTTATGTGAAGTCTTGCAACAGGTCGGGCCCAACGACATTGTCATACCATGGCAAGAACTCGAAACGAGCCGACCGGATGTGCATCAGTGCCTTGGTTTTATACGCGGAACATGCCCGAGCGGAGGCGTTAACTTCGAAGCGTTGCCCGATGCGCCAACCCTACCTGGCTCGATCGATTTCAACTTCATCCACGTCTTTCCCCTCGGCGAAAAGTTCGTTGCCTACGCAATATCCTCGACGGGCAAAGTCAAGCGAATTGGTGCAACGACCAAGATAGATATCGTGTATGGTCCATTACGAGAAATTCGCGTTCTGGCCGCGCTCGATGATGTGCGGACCTTCGAGCAAAGGGTCGAAGCCAAAACCAAATGTGGCTGCATGATCACCAGCTACTCGAAACGCCTAGCCCAACCACCCACTTTTATAATCGATCCTCCTGCCGACTAGTCGCGGCTGCGGATGCCCGGATCCTTCTCTGCCATGAGCCCCAAGGAGCCAACCTGCCAATGGAAAGAGCGTTGCACAGCGCGGGAAGCAGCGAATCCTTAGAGCTATACGAAAGCCGGAGCGGTCGAATGTGGGCCGTCAAACATCTTTTCCATCCATTGAAAACAATTTGTCTGGATCGACTACTTCTTTGCCCGCCCGCTTGCCCCTGAATTTATATGCCATCCGACAACCACTTAGGAACAACGAGAGAAACGTCGGAAGGTAGTCTAGATTGACGATGTAGAACTGATCCCCCGTTTCGTAACACCACGCCTGGTCGTCGCCCCTCATATCCCTCAGGATTTGAGCCGGGCTTTCGTGGCAACGGATCTTCTTTCTCTTTTTCCTGATACTTTTTTCCAGAAGGCGAATGAATGAATCAGCAAAATCTCCAATGACAAGTTGCTGCATGGCGCCGTGGA
This sequence comes from Hyphomicrobium sp., assembly GCF_035548195.1. Taxonomy (GTDB): domain Bacteria; phylum Pseudomonadota; class Alphaproteobacteria; order Rhizobiales; family Hyphomicrobiaceae; genus Hyphomicrobium_B. The sequence goes on along the minus strand of NZ_DASZTY010000017.1, from coordinate 147,642 downwards.
AGTGCTGCACGTATTCCGGCCCATGTTGCGAGAAGAGAACGGCCATACCCGTTCTTTCAGCTATCTCCGAAAGGTCCTCCGCGTTCTCAATCGTCTTGATGTCGACTTCTTCTTTCAACACCAGCAAAGGCGCGTTTGTTACCAAGACCGGAGCCAAGAAGATGGCGTGCGTATCGTCGACAGAGGCCTCTGTATTGAAAATGCTGGACTCAACAGCTCGATGCAAAGCGGCTGGCATGCCAAATCGAAGTTGCTGGATGGCACGTCGGAATTCCACATCCACAGCGTTGTCTTTTTCGTGAATCTCGACGCCCTTATAGACCAGAGGACAGTCGGCTTCCATTTCAAGGAACGCGTTTGTGCCGAGATAAAAAGGCACGAAGTGATCCACGCAAACAACGGTGCCGCCAAGGTTAGACACGGCGATGTCTACGTTAGGGTCCTGTAGCAAAAGAAGCGATTTCTCAGGCGAACGATACTTGCACTCTACCAGCAGGTGCGCCGCAAACGTCGCTGGCTCTCCCCAGAAACTAGCGAATATATCGACCGAATGTTCCTTGCTGCCATCTAGCTCTCGCCGCAGATAACTTAGGTCAGCTGACACCTCAAAGCCGGATTTCGACATGGCCCGCGCGACTTCGTATTCCAGCGGTGCGCCCGAACGCAGGATGTAATCCTTCCAAGTTTTAGCCACGCTCTCCCGCTCCCCCTATCCCGCGAACACACGGTAACCGCTTTACGCCCGAAGCGATGCCATATGCGCCATATTGTCGCGCTTCCTCCAATGACGCTTTTGTCAGGATGAATAATACGAAATCTTCAAATATACCGTTTCAAATCGAAAATTGAATTTGTGAAGCAATGACCGAGAGTGCTCCCGCCACAATTGATCTAACCCCGCCTTTAGGGCCCATCGGGCAGCGGTGGGGCGCGACCACAATGCAAGCCGGTTTCACCGTGCTGCCAAACGCCCTCATTCGGCGGCAGCACGAGCTGCGCTTGTCACCTATCGAGTTCAACGTCATCGTTCACCTGCTCATGCACTGGTGGTTTGCGGACGCTATGCCGTTTCCATCGACGGAGCGCATATCGAGCGCCATCGGCGTCAGCGAGCGCACGGTCGCGAGAAATTTCAAAAGCTTGGAGCGAAAGGGCTTGTTGCGCCGGGTTCCGAGGCGGTCAGAAGCAAATCACCGCGAGACAAACCTTTACGACCTCTCGCTGCTTGTGGCCGCGATAGGGCTTCAGGCTGAAGCGCTATTGCCAGAGCGAGAGGCAAAAAAACGAATGGCGGCAACACGCGAGGTGCAGCCGCCATCGTGAGAGGTCTCGGCGTAGCTTAATGGATAGAGCACCGGCCATCTGAGTTAGGATCGTGTTTGCCGACAAGATCACTATCAGCCGGAAGATGCGGGTTCAACTCCCGCCGCCGAAGCCCCTTTATGCTGTATACCTCACGTTCCAGGCGCCCCAGCGCGTTCTTCGTTGAATTTGACTAGGTCCTTTTAACCGTCCACTGCGACCAGAAGGGTGGAAAACGGTCGGCACGAACTTGACCTCACGCCGTGAATAACGGCGACGCTATAAACTCAAACGCTTTTTGAGTCGCGCGAGGTGAAGGGGGAAATGTTCAACCTTGAGGCAATTTGGATAAGCCTGTCTTTAGAAACACAAATTTTTATTGCGGCCATCGCACTAACTACAATTTGGTTTCACATCAATTTCACGCCGAGCGTCGTAGCCAATGGACCAACAATACTCACAACGACGGGTATCTTCGCGACCTTCTTGGGAATAGCGCTCGGTCTCGCACATTTTGATGCCGCGAACATCCAAGCGAGCGTGCCCGCCCTTCTATCGGGGCTAAAAACAGCCTTTTGGGCATCAGTCGTTGGCGTATTCTGCGCCTTGACAATCAAGCTTCGAGAACAAGTCTTCGGCGTGCCGCACAAAGGAATGTCGCTCGCTCCGAACGACGTTACCGCCGCTGATATCCATAAGCAGCTAGTTGAGATCCATCGGGGATTGGTTGGCAGTGAAGATGGTTCGCTCATTTCTCAGCTGAAATTGTCGCGCCAAGATACGAATGATAGACTGGACGAACTGAAGAAGGCGCAAATCGAGGCGCTGAGCAAGCTTTCAGATATGGGTTCCAGAGCGCTCGTCGAAGCGTTGCGCAATGTCATTCAAGATTTCAATCAAAAAATATCGGAGCAGTTCGGCGAGAATTTCAAAGAGTTGAACTCGGCCGTTGGGAAACTGTTGGTGTGGCAGCAGCAATATCAGGGGTACGTAGAAAGCAGCTCCGACAAACTCGATACCATAATAGGACTGACCCAAAAGGCAACCGCCGATTATTCTCGAATAGTGCAAGAGGCAAGCACATTCTCGCAATCTGCTCAGGATTTGAATGTACTGATCAGGACGCTCGAAGAAAATAAGCAGCACCTGATGTCGGTTTCTCAGTCATTGGCACAGCTACTCCGCGAAGCGTCGGGAAGTCTTCCGAGCGTTGAGAAAAAGGTGATCGAACTAACCGAAACACTCGCCGACACGATGAGCAGGCATCAGCGAACAGTAGGGGAAACCCTAACTCGCAATTCAGAATTGACGCGCTCATCCCTAGAAGAAGTGACAAAGGGGTTGAGCAGAATAACCGCCGCAACTGAGCAGCAGGTAAAAGACCTCGAAAGCAAGCTTGGCGAGGCGCTAGAGGAATGCTTGTCAAGTTTAGGTTCGCAGTTGACCGCTTTGTCCGAACGCTTTGTCGAAGATTATACGCCCCTCACGACCCGACTAAGACAGCTCGTGCACATGACACCGGCCGAATAAATGTCATTGTCTTTCCTAAACACACCGCAAAGTCATTCAGCCAACGAAGAGCACTGGATTCCGCTCAGTGACCTCATGACTGGCCTAATGATGATGTTCATGCTGATCGCCGTCTTGTTCATGCTGGAAGTCGAGGCAAACGCTAAAAAACTCGAACAGCTGAAATCGATCGCGGAACAGCAAGCCGCGCAAATGAGAAAGGCTGCAGAGCTTTATGATGAGGTCCGGGAGCAGCTATATAACGATCTAAGGTACACGTTTAAGGACGATCTGCCGAAGTGGCATGCAGTTGTCACTCCTGACCTCGCAGTGAGATTTGAAGAACCATCTATTCTTTTTGATGACGGGCAGTGGGCACTCAAGCAAAATTTCAAAGACATCTTAGCTACGTTTTTCCCGAGATATGTAGCAATACTATCGAGCAAGAAATACCGTTCCTCAATCGAAGAGATCCGCATCGAAGGACATACGTCTAGTGTGTGGAACACTCAGACAACTCCTGCGCAGGCGTACTTCAATAACATGAAGCTGTCTCAAGATCGCACGCGAAGCACCCTTGAGTATGTCATCCAACTTCCCAAAATCGATTCGGAGCGCCGTTGGGTCATTGCAAAAACGACCGCAAATGGATTGTCATCGTCAAGGCTACGGTTGAATGCAGACGGCACCGAGAACAGAAAAGCGTCTCAGCGCGTCGAGTTCAGAGTTCGTACAAATGCCGAAGAGCGCATTGGTGAAATTTTGCGAGCGGGCCGACAAAAGTGAAATTACCTAATTTCAAGAAATCAGCTGCACTCAATCAGCTGAAATTGAAAATGGGTATCAACCCCGATCACTATGGTTCGTTCGCTTCTTCGTCGACGTATATAACTTCGGAAGAGCGGGCTCTCTTGGAAAGCGGAGAAGGCATCGAGGTTTCACTCGATCAGCTTCGAATTCTAGATGACCAGACCCTCGCATACAAAAATAGTCGGGTACTTTTATATATCCGTGATGTGAGCCATTACAGCAAAAGTTGGAGTGATGATCTTCCCCGCTATCACTTGGCGAACTGCGCAACCCTCCAAGAGATGGCATCGGCTGGTCGTTCAAGTAGATATGTAATCGCCACCGAAACGACCGGCGAATTCATGCTAAACTTTCTTACGGGTCGCAGTGTAAGAGCGGAGCGCAAAAAGCTCAACGTCTGTCAACGCTGCTTGGATAGAACGAGGTTCCCTGGCTGGAATTCCTCTGACGCAACGTCGGTGCGTCTCGCGTTTGTGAGAAAATTTAGTCCAAGCCGCTTCTTCGAGCTCTTTCCTAAATCCCTTCATATGCAAAAACCGAAATACACCGCTCACGATGCGCCGCTGAACGTCTACACTCCAGACTTCTCGGACATCAGCTCTACGCTCCGTCGCCAGTCGGATTGGGAGTGTTCCGATTGCAGAGTAAAAATGCTTAAGGCCGAGCATCGCAAATTCTTACAAACGCATCATAAGAATGGCGCACGTTGGGATAATAGGCGAGAAAACCTCGAGGTTCTCTGCATGGCTTGCCACGCATCCCGGCCACATCATTCACACATGAAAAGCGACCCGAGATACCGGGAATTTTTGGCACTGAGAGCAAGAGGCGAATTTCGCGCGTAGAACGGCGCCGACCCGTTTTGGGTTGCAGCGCCCTTTGGAGACACGCCATCTTTTGTTGCGGTAATACAGAGGTTGCACCTCTATAACCTCAAAATTTCCCGAGCGAGATCCGTCAATTCAGTCTGACGTTTCATGATAGCTTCGGGTGTCCAATCGCTATAACGAACGAGCTGAGCCGTCAGTGGAAATACGTTACTGTCGCTTGATCCGAACATGATCTCGCGCTTCTTGTGAAAATCGAAGTTGCTGGCTTTCGGATTTACCTTCGTTGAGAGAATTGCGAAGTTGCCGAGCATCTGACTAAGTTCAACGCGACGCTTTTGGTCGGGGAACTTCGCCCGCCACTGACTCCGCGGCCCGGGCTTCTGTGGAAGGATGTGTTCGAGTGTTACGTTTCGCGGGAAGTAAGTTGGGATTGTTTTGTCGAGCATCTCCGCATTCAAGCGGAGAAGCAACGGCCGCACAAAACGCGATTTGTTGCCGATGGGGCTACTCAGCTTCTCACGAATTTTCGCTCTCTCCGGGCGCGTCAGAAATAAAGCGCTATCTGCCTTACTGAGACAATCTTGCGAGAGGATGCGCTCGATGACTTTGCGCATACGCTCGGTTATGGTGTTTGTCGTGGCGCCAAGGACGAGCAATCCCAGTCCCAGCGCGTCCAGATATTTGAAGAACTCTATTGTGTCACGCTGCGAAGGGCTTTGAGCAAGCCAGAGCAAGGCGGCGGGCACCCAGTCATCGAACGGCAGCGCCTGGACGCAAGTAATTATCCGACTAAGTTCTTCGCTCCCTTGTGCGAGCTCTAGGTCACCGCTTTCCAGTTGCTCGAAGATTTCGACGAATTTCTTCAGTGTATCGGTAAATACAAATGATTTTGAAGGATGCGCAAGGACGGCGCGAAAGCCGTCGCGCAGTGCCATGCCGCGTGTTTCGGGATGGACGAGAGACAGGATCGACTTCACATACGTCGATAGCTGCTCGATTCCGATCCGATCCTCGATTTGGTTCCACGCGGCTGCGAGTGTCGAACTATGATAACGGTTGATGATTTCGCCGCGAATAATGTCGAGATCGGTCAGCGATTGACCTCTCGCGTTTATGCTGCGGAAGAGCTCGTAGCCATCCATCGCGCTAGACGTGATCACAAGCACAACGTAGCAACGGTTCAAGATGTAGCTCGCAAGATCGGCTACAAACTTTGATTGCGGACTTCCGATGGCGTCTTTCAAACCTGCTATGACGTCGGCGAGGCGCTGCGTTGCATCCGTATCTCCAGACGCCACCAAGGACTGCGTACCGTTTGATGTGGCGATCCAGCGAATGTATTCGTCGCTATCGATGTCGCGCAGCGTCACTCGGACCGCTCTTGGCAACCCCCGCGCAGCGTTTTCTGGGCGAACGAGGTGATCTTGAAGATGATTGCGAAAATCGGTTTGCGGAAGAAGATCGCGCAACACCGCAAGCAGCGCCGACAATGTTATCAGCCGTTGCTGACCATCGATGACTTCAAAGGGCGCATTCGGGTTAGACTGCGAGACAATTAGTTGCCCGAGAAAATAGTAGCCACCCGTTCCAGCGCCTCCGTCGGAATTGTGAAACGCCGTTTCGATATCGTCGTAGAGTTGCCCCGCCTCTTCCGAGGTCCAGGAATACGGTCTTTGAAAAATTGGCATTCCGTAGGTGCGTGATCCAGAGAGTAACTCACCTACGGGCAGCGTCTGACACTCCATACGTATTGTCACAACCGCCCCCCGACGCGATAACACAAGGAAATTTAGCTATAACTCGCCCTTTCTGGATTTCGAAGCCGTAATTACCGTCGCCGCAATAACCTGAGTTCATCCTCTGGATGAATGCGGATGGTGGAGAGGCTGTTTCAATGAGAAGTCTTTCGAACATCGGACCTTTTCGCTCTCAAAGCCTCGGCAATATGAGTTATCCGCCTTGGGGAAAAATCAACCAGGCCGACGGCGCGCAAGATCTTCTACGAGGTTCTCGAGTTGCCGATGCGCGTCTCCGTAATCGGGATAAACCGACCGTCCGCCCCGATATGGAGGAACCAGAGCGGGCAATTTTGGCCCCCTCCCCCGTCCCTCCGGCTTGGGTCCCATACCCGGGGGTGGCAAGTACCCCGGGGGTGCGATCCTCGTGGGGGACGACGTGATGAGGGTTGCACGAGCGTTCGCTTCGAACTTGTCGTTCGCGTCGGCAGTTCGAAATCAAATCAACAATTTTGACTTCTCAACGAAGTCGCAGGTCGGCATGCCGGTGTGCCCCGACCCAGCACTCACGGGGACGACCACACTCGTAACGGTCAACGATCGGCTTTGTTGGCAATGAGACAATGGGTGAATATCATCTCGCGTCGCATGTGATGCCTGCTCGACTCTCGCATCTGGCTGAGCGACGAGATCGGTCTCACAACCCATGAGGCAGCACCGATAGCAGCATCAGCAAATCGCTTTTCGCATTGAGTTTCGATTCACCAATTGAGACAATTCCGTCAGCGGATGATCTAGCAAGAGTGCGTATCAGCACCATCTGATTACTCATGAAAATAGAGGTTTTCGTGAGTAACAAGATGTCAGATGCGTTCTCGTCTCAGGCTGATACAGAGTTGGCTGATGAGGCACCTAATGGTGCGCTCGGGTTGGCGTTGCAGAAAGCCCAGCACTTCACCGATGCCGCCCGTTCCAATAGCACGCAACGCGTCTATGGCGAGGCTGCCCAAAAGTGGAGCGAATGGGCGAGCGTGCATCGCGTAACCCCTTTTGCACCGACACCCGACGCCATCGCAGCCTACCTCGCTGCGCTTGCCAGAGAAGGCAAGTCGCTCTCAAGCATCAATCTTGCATTATCAGCAATCCAGCGCGATTGCAGAACGCGCGGAACCGTCGTTGACCGAAAGCATCCACTGATCGCCGACACGCTGCGCGGCATCTCTCGGCGCACAGCGAAGGCCGTTGACCGTGCAGAAGCCCTCGATCTGCCGACGTTGAAGCGCCTGATCACTTTCCTCGACGGTGATGATCTCCGTTCGCTGCGCGACAACGCGCTTATTCTGATCGGGTTTTTCGGGGCATTGCGTCGCTCAGAAATCGTGTCTCTTGAGCTTGACGGGCGCTCGACGTTTACGATTACGGATCGCGGGCTCCTTCTTAAGTTGTCAGCGACCAAGGCATCGCTCAGGACCGAGGAGGTCGCGATCCCACGACGGAACGACGATCTTTGCCCTGTCGCGGCGCTCGAGCGCTATCTCGCCGCTTCTGGGATTACATCGGGGCCAGCGTTCCGCGCCATCAGCAAATCCGGCCGGATCCTCAACCGGGGCCTCGATGCGACGAGTGTGCGCCACATCCTAGCCAAGCGCCTCGCAGCCGTTGGTATTGAGCCCACCAAGTACTCCCCGCATTCGCTGCGCGCGGGGTTCATCACCGCCGCCGAGAACGCCCATGTACCCGAACACATCATTCAGCGAACAAGCCGGCATAAGTCGGTGGAAGTCTTGCGTTCGTATATCCGGGTTGCCGATGCGTTTGAGCAGAATGCCAGCCGATACTTTTAGGACCTCCGGCGGCACTCCCCTACTCACGACTGAAAGTTGTATTTCTATCTTTAATTGCCATCTACATAGCCGGAGAAGATGGCTGCGGTATTGGGCAATTGCTCGTGAGCGAAATGGAAAACACAAACTTCAATTTGATTATCGAAACGATGGCGTCACTGGGTGTCACGCCGGAAAGCATCGCGCAATCCGTCGCGATCAATGCGAACGACGCATGCCGCCAAGACTATCGACCGCTCCAAGACGACGAATGGCGGCTTCTTGCAACATTTTTCCCAGATGAGCCATCGCAGTCCAATACGATGGACAATCGGACGTTTGTTAATGCGGTCCTCGCAGTCATCCATCGCGGCGGCCGCTGGACGGACCACCCGAAGAAAGGTTCCTACTCCGATGCCGTGCGCCGCCGCTTTGGTCGGTGGGCTCATTTAGGTATCTGGCAACGGGTCGCTGAAAAAACTACTGAGATCGAGTTGACGATAGAGCGCAGGATCGAGTTCAAGGCCACCGCAGACCGCGCCGAACGGCTCCGTCGCAAATCGGCCTGAGACTGTCCGTCCGTCCGTTCTTTCGGCGAAGTCGCGAAACTCAGACCCCGCAGAGCGCGCGACTCGAACTGGCATCCAAATTGCTTTTACACTCGCAGGAAATGAGCAATCACGGAGTTGCTAACCTTAAAAAGCAAGATGAACGAGCCCTTACCCCAATAAAATCGGCGCTATTTGCGCCATAAGCCAGTTTCTCGAAAACGAGCACCGTCTCGTTACGATACAGCTGCGCGTCCGAAGACGGTACGATTTCGACTGGCCCACAACTGGCCCGCAGTCGAAACGCGCCAGTTTTTCGGCTTCGCGCACTTTGGCATGTCCGTTGCCTCATCGGTTGACACCTGACTGTTCAGGTCAATTGAGAAAGGTAATGACGATATGGACCGCCACACCAAAACAGATCTCACCACTCATCCTCCGGCGTCTCTCATCGTGACGCTCACCGACCTCCCTCCGAATGAGATCATGCGTTCGGAACATCGCTGGAGTTCGGCCGATGTCTGATTTTGTCCCCGACGCACTCGAGATTGAATTTGCTCAAACGCCAAATCTGCGGGCCAAAAATCCGAATTTCAGGAACGTGCAAGCGCCGTGGAACGCCTTAGCCGACATGCTGATGGCTCACGAGAGCTGGGAGCGCGTCGCCAATAAACTTGATGCACGCGCCATGACAGCCGGGCCCTTGGTGGGTTCTCTGTGCACGAAAAAGACGGTTCAGGGAATCTCGCTTCTGATCAGCGACCACGATGACGGCTGGACAATGCAGGAAAGCAGGGCCCTTGCCGAGCGCTTGGGTCACGAAGCCGTCATATATCCTTCATTCCGCAACGGTGCGACGACCATTGAGATTTTGCACGACGACTTCCTGAAGTGGGCAAAGGACAATGGTCAAAATCCCGAAATTTGTGAGGATACGGCTCGGCTCTATCTCAAAGCGACGGGCAAATTGCGAGCAACACATGCCGATGCCGCTATTCTCCAGGATGGCATGAGCCAAACGGAAAAGGGATTCGTCTACGTCCTCAAGACTCCGCCGATCGACAAGCATCGCGCGATCCGTCCACTCGCAACGCCGATCACGTTCGCAGACCACATTTCGGCTACTGCGGCTCACGCGAACGTTCTCGAAGCGTGGAACGCAGCTTATCAATCCGCCTTGCAAACGATTGGGACGCCGTTCGATGAGGCCTGCAAGGATCCGTCACGTCGATATTTTATGCCGGCTCATCCAGCCGATACAATGATCACTCTTCCACTACCTATTCATGTTCACGGATCTGCATTCGATCTTCATCCGATTTTCGAAGCCGCGTTATTGAGTGCTTTTCAGACCACTGACCGCAAACGTTCCGGGACTTCGCCGCAAGATAGCGCACCGAAATCTTCCTATATCTTCCGGGGTTTCAATCTTAAAGCTTGGGCGCTTCACTATGCCCGCTCATTCGACATCGAAGCGGCGCTCGAGCGCAAAGGCCTGGTCAGAGGGGCGAGGCACTCGGGCGGCGTCTACATCGAATGCCATCAAGCCAATCACTCGGGAGGCGTCGAACAAACGTTTGCGCAGAATGGCGATGGGGAAACGGGATTTACACTCTATTGTTCTGGAGCGACTGGCGGGTGCTCGGATTTAGACCGACTAGGGCACATGTTGGCCTATCTGGAAGCGGGCCAGCTTTCAGTTTCTGATCTTGAGGATCAAACGATCGGCGGCGGTCCGATTTCCAATCGCGCGAGCCGTGATGAAAAGAAGACACGTGAGAAGAAGCGCGAGATGACACGTGTTCTCGACGCCAATGGTGTTGGCATCGACACCGCGCGCTTTGTTGAAACTCGCTTGGCGCATCTGGATTTTGACCGCCTGAATGCTCTTGCGAAATCTGGAACTCAAGTGGGTCCTGGCGTCTCTGCGAAAGATCTTGCGGACCACATTCGTCGCGGGAATTTCACGGTAGCGGACCTGATCACTTGTTCGGAATCGCCGCCTTCAGGGACCTTGAGCGCGGAACTCCGCGCCTTGGCGAAAGCTCTCGCCGCCGGCAAGATTTCGCATGTCGAAGTGACCGAGACCTTGAAATCGCTGAAATTGAAATATCAGGCGGGTCTCAGCGATCTCAAGAAAGATTTGAAAGCCATAGGTTTGCTTCTGGAACAAGAATACTCGTTGGCGGGCGTTCTTTCTGCGATCGAGGCGAGTGCACTGACGGCACGATTTGATTACTCGTCGCAATACGCCGTCGTGCTCTCCGGGAAATCCTACGTTCTCAATTTGCAAGAGCCCGCCATCGGCAAGGCTCTCGTTGCACATGAGGATTTCAAGAAAATCTACAAAAATGACTATTCAGAGGTGGTGACTCCAGAAGGCTTGAAAATTGTGTATCACGCGGAAGAGTGGCTTCGACTCCCGCCACCGGATGCTCAATTTTATACGCAAGGCCTGGTCTTCAAACCATCGTCTTCCGCCGGCCAAAACGTCAGCCCCAATCAATACAATCTTTTTTCGGGATTTCTCATCGAGCCTGATCCATCCGGCAGTTGCGATCGTTTTTACAAACTTCTTCGTGACGTCTGGGTCCAAGGCGATGAATCGCTGTTCCAATGGGTGACTGAGTTTTTCATGCATCCGCTGCGGTTTCCAGGTGACAAGATCGGAACTTCTCTCGCCATTCGCGGCACGCACGGTGACGGCAAAAGCATTGTCACAGAGCAATTGATGGCGCCGATCTATGGCGACATGCTTCTCCGAGTCACCAATCAGAACATGGTTCTAGGCGACTACAACGAGGCGCTCTCTGGCAAACTTCTTGTTGCCCTTGAGGAGGCGGCATTTGCCGGCGACAAAAAAGCATTCGCACGACTGAAGGAACTCGTGACTGGACGTGACGTACTCGTCAATCCCAAGCACAAAGCTCCGATTACCATTGATAACTATGCGCGCATGATCATCATATCGAACCAACGCCATTTCATGGATATCGAACATGGCGATCGACGTTATACCGTTCTCAATTCTGTGCCCGCTTGGGCTGGTAGCAACCAGTTCGAGGCCCTCGTCGCGCAATGGAACAATGGCGGTGCCGCACGTTTCATCTACGAGTCTCTCAATCACGAGTTTCGAAAACTTGAAGATCGAGAATCGCTGGTTATTTCGAAAAAGGTCCTCACAGACCATGAAGTGGCCCAGCGCAGTGAATCCCGCGAACCAACCGAGGCATTCGTCGTCGCGTTTCTATTGCGGGGTAATTTTTCCGCTGCAGACTCGCGTGCGCATCTCGACCTAGAATCCCATTCGACTGGTTCTGACTTTTCGAACCTGCCTGATTGCATTTGGAAGCTCGAAGAGCCACTCGCGATCGAGTCGTTCCAAATCGTAGACGCCGTGGCCGACTATTTTCGGAAACGGGCGGCGGCGAAGTTACCGCATATGCCAAGCATGAAGTCCATCATTGGCACGATGGAGCAGTATTATGGCCCCACTCACAATAAGCGTCCATCGAAGGGGAAGGGCAACAAGGCCCCTACCGTCCGTTACCTGCCCAGCCGTGCCGACGCGCTCGTCCACGCCTTCCAATCTCGACTGATCACGAATGAGGAATTTCGCTTGGCAATGTCCTCATCCGTTAGCGCGCCAAAGATCACTGCGTACGCGGCACTTCAACCACAGCAGCCCGTCGTTACCCGATGATCTCTTTGAGAGCAGATCACCTTGGCAAGCAAAGGGTGGCGAATTTGCTGCGTGCGCTCCGTGCGCCAGCGTGAGTTCAAATTTATAGAGTCAAAAGTTGGAAGAGCCTCACGCTTTTTTGAAGGTCGCTCTCCCTGCCAAGGTGACCGACAGAAATTTCCGAACGCTACCAGAGAGGATAGAGGCGATGAGCGTAGAAAATGCGGCGCAGGATGATCTGGACGCCATCCTTCAATGGCTCAAAAGGGAATATGAAGACGATGGAAATAAGCTTTGGTGCAATAAACATTGGATAGAACGTGCGTTCAAAAGCGGTGAGCTTTGGGTCATTCGCCGCGGCGGCGAAGCGGTGGCGTTTCAGGTAGGAGATTACGGCGCTGACATTGCCTGCGTTCGGAGCAACTTTAGAGGGCACGGTCTCGGCACGGCGTTATTCGCGGCGTCCCTCGAGCGGTCTATTCGAGACGACGTTAATGTCCTCTTTGGAGAATGTTCACCACGAGAGTCGCTGACTTTCTGGGAAAAAATGGGATTCGAGCAATATCAGGATCCCAACAGGCCCTATCAGATCACCATCAAGCGGTTGGTCTGGCGCGACTTTAAAATTCCAGCCGATCTGCCGCGCGTAAAAGTCACAATAGGTTTCTATCCAGAATGCGCGCTTTACGGCGCGGATGTTCATCAGCCCATCACTACTCACGACCTAAATGGAGGCCGACAGTCTGACGGCACAATACTGCTTCCGTATCGCGTCATCGGGCTCACAATGGACGAGCCTCGAGGCTCGGATTTGGTGACTAAAATCACAGTCGCTGGCGTGGACCAGTGCTTTTGCAAGGCTAAACATGAAAAGGCCGAACGCGCTGGCATGAGGCGAGAGCGTTCTGGAAATTCCTTCTAAATCGACATTGTCAATCCCTCGACGTTTTAGGACGGCGGCTTCGACATTCCTGCGCGGCTCCTCGAACCTTACGAGATGGCAGCCTGCTTCAATTCATTCGACCGGCAAACAAGTGGTAAAGGCGCTGAGCTCGTGGCCACGCCGCATTGGAGTCCGATGCTGGGCTTTTGCGGGATAATTTCGCATCCACCGGTGTCGTCCGCAAAGCCGAGAAAGCGGACATCCGCGGCGCGAGCGCATGACTGTCGAAGTGAAATTCGCGTGCCCGCGCTATACGCCGATGAGCGGACGCTGCTGGTCTCCTAGTAAACATCAAAAGCAGATAGGCTATCTGCGTCAGCCAAGCACTCACTTCGCAGGCATTTCTTCGTGGACGTGATCATGATCGTCATGTCCGTCGCCGTGCGCCGCCGACATGCGTTTCATTTCGACGTATTTTTCCGAACTAAGTTGCGGAAGCTCTTTCAGAAAAGCAACCAAGGTCCACAGCCGCTCGTCGGAATGCGTCGCTCCAAACGCCGGCATTCCCGTCATTTTGATGCCGTGCTTCACAATCCAGAAGAGTTCCGCAGCCGTCCACTCCTTGGAGGCTTTCGCGAGATCAGGTGGGCGCGGGTTAAGCCCTTTCCCAACTTCGCCTCGTTCTCGGCCTGGCGCGCCGTGGCAATTGACGCACATTTCATCGAATTCCGAAAAGCCGTCAGCAACTTGCTGGTGCGTGAATTGAGCAGGCGCAGTCACCGACGCAGCCCGGACGGCAACGGAGCGCCGAGTTGTCATCGTTAGAAACCAATGCGTCAAAGCATTGTGTGCATCAGTCGCTGCAACGTTATATCCCCCAGCGAGGGCGAAAATCGACGCCCCGACCAGCAGCAACACTATGGAGATCGCACCACCGACCACGAACTTCATCACGTCTCCGGCGTTCCTATAGAGGCCGGCTAATCTTCTCCACGACCTCCTGTTTTGCTTCCGCCATTCCAGATCCGGTAAACCGATAGGCCTCGCTGGTCGTTTCGTACCGAATTCAATAAAATCTAATAATTTTCACGCGTTGTGCCATGTGGAGCGCGCCCGACGACAAGGCCAGCTTTGGGCCGTCGGCAAAAAGGAACGCACGTTCGTAACTAACAGCGAGCTGATGCGTTGGCAGGGCGGGCTGAAATTTTTGATCGAACGTGAAGGAGGAACGCCATGAGAACTCTGTTGGCAGTAGGTTTTCTTGCCCTGATGCCTTTGGGGCCGGCCTATGCGCAGGATAAAGAGGCGTGGTGCACCAATGAGCACATGATGAAAATGGATGCGCAAGTCGCCAAAATGACAGACGCCAAGATGCAGAAGTCAGCGGAAATGCATCTCAGTCAATCAAAAGCTGCCATGAAGAAGAAAGATATGTCTGGTTGCGTCAAGCACATGGAAGAAGCGCACAAAGCCATGGGCATGTGAGCACGAGCGGGCGGTCGTTCGCCAGGAGCAGCTGCCCCATCACTCGAAGTCATCGACTCTAACTGGTGTCCCGGGTCCAGGGAACGGCAAGCGTCGAATTCGGCTCTAGTGAATAAGTCCAATTGAATAAGATTCACTCGGTCGCAACGCCAAAGTCTTTCGACGTTAAAAGCTGCGAAGCGATCGCCAGATTATTCGTCCTTGCGGGCGGGCGGCAGGTCCGGTGCCCCTGGGGGAGAAGGATGCTTATCGAGGTCCGCAATCAGCTTTTTCATCTCACCGATCTCTCGCACCTGCGCATCGATTATGCCGTCAGCGAGTTTGCGGACGCGTGGATCGTGGATATGCGCGCGTTCACTTGTCATGATGGCGATGGAGTGGTGGGGGATCATCGCCCTCATGTAGCTGACGTCGTCGACCGTCTGCTGGCTACGGACGAGCCAAAGTGAAACTCCGAAAACTAAAAAGCTACACACGACTATCGCCGCGTTTATGCGCGCATTTTTGTACATTGCCGACATGAAGCCTAGCATGATGATCGCCATAGCGGCCCCCATCACAACCGCCATCCACATACGCGTCTGGCTGTAGAATACGTGATCGAGCGCATACGTATTGAGATACATCAGTCCAAACATCACGAGGGCAGAGACCGCGACCATCGCGAAGAACCGGCTATAGGGCATCATCTAACATCCTCATTTGAACATCATCCACACGGCCATCGCGACCATCATCAGATTTTCGGTGAGCGAGACGAAGCCGAGCGGCACATTGCTGTCGCCGCCGACACAGGCGCATTTGAGGTCTCGTCTGTCGATGTACACGGCCTTATGAACGGAAATCGCGCCAATGCCGCCGATGAACAGCGCAACAGGGATCGCGATCCACTTTAACGCGCCAGCGATCATCAAGATGCCGGCCAGAGCTTCGGCAAATGGATAGACGTAGGCGTAGCGCATGACGCGCTGCGCGAGCAGATCGTAGCCGAGAAACATGTTCGAAAAAGACTCAAGATCGCGCAGCTTTAATATGGCGAGAATGCACATGCTGAAGGAGATGAACCATTCAGCTGCCTGCACGGTCAGGAGTGCACCGTGCGCCGACCAATTCGCGGCAATCGCCATCAGGGCGGCTGTCCCGAAGACCGCGATCACCGGTTGATAGGTCACCGCTTCAGAGCTGACGGGCGGTTTACCGAAATATTTTCGAAGTGCGTCGTAGCCGCCGATCCGCTCACCGCCGATGAATGCTTGCGGCGTTGTGGAGACGTGGTATTGCCTCTTGAAGGCGTCGGTCTCTTCTCTTGAAGTCAGTTTGTGATCTTCAACCGCGTATCCCTCGCGCTCTAGCAAATCGAGCGACTTGAGCCCAAAGGGGCAAGTATGCTCGTCGGTCGCCATGCGGTACAAAGATGCGGACTTTTCGGACATCGGGGCGGCCTACTCCTTTTGCAGACAACGCCCGAACCGTTGAAAATGCTCCGAGGGCAGATTGCAATCGGAGCACTAAAACAGCTGAAAGAGAGACGCGAGGCGCCCAAGTGGTTGCAGGGGACGATCGAACCCCTTATCCTCGCGCTGTTTCCGAGTCGTGCATTCGGCACCATTAACGGCGCAATTTTACCTTGAAACACTGGTTCCCGATCGTCGTTCTTCTGGCCCTGCTCATGCTAGGCGCGCCTAGCGTGGCCAATGCCCATGGCGGACGGGTAGATGGTGACGCGGTCAGGGTGGCAGTCCACTCTCAGGATCAGAGTGCGCCTAGGGGCGACCTCGCCGTGCCCGAATACTTTGAGATTGGCGGAGCGCTGCCCGCAGAGCGAAACTGCGCGGGAGCTTGCTGTTGCCAGGGAATGTCTCACTGCAGTTCGCAGTGTGGTTCGCCGTCGGCTGCTTTGCATAAAATTCTGCAGCTTTCCGCCAATGCCCCCGTGCGGCGGATTGGCCTGGCTTATGACCCTGCAGTCAAAGCACTCGATCGTAAGTTCGGTCTTGAAAGACCTCCCAGAGGCTAATTGCGTCCAAAAATTGGATGCCGGCCCAGTGATTGGGCTTGGCGTGGAATGTTCGCTCCGCGACAGCGCACGCCTGTTCCGTATCATCTGGATCCCCGCGTAGGGTTTGGCGTGTGTCCAAACTCGTAGTCGGCGATGACCGAAGCCTCGCATTATGGGGTTGGACATGTACTTGCGAATATTCGCGATTGCGTTGCTACCTGCGTTCGCTGCGTGGGGCGACGAGTCTCCAGGTTGGCCGGTAAGCGGGCCGATGCCCGACCAGCCGATCGCCGTGCGTGAACAGTCGTACGTGCCAGTGAATGCGGGCGCAAAGCGCTATGAGCCTGTTGAACCGATGCCCTGGGGCGCCGTCAATCGTCGGGTCGCGCCGAAACAACCTCAATCCAAATCCAATTCGCAGGGGCACGACGCGCACTGAGGGGCGTCGGGTACTGCGCAAGAGAGGGACGACATGACTCGGGGGAAGGTGGAACGCACGGTTCGGCGCGGGGGCGCTGGGCCCGGCCTGATAATCGCGGCAGCCGCGCTGATGCTCGGCGGGTGCGCGGAGTTTTCTAAGGATGGCGGGATGTCTCTCGTCGCGGATCAGACCGGTAGTGTTCTTGGTACGCCGGCAGAAAAAATTAGAAACGAGGCGGACGCCGCATCCACGAAGGCGCGCGTGAGGTCGCTCTTGGCTAAGCCGCTCACGGCCGGTGCCGCCGTGCAGATCGCGCTGCTGAACAATCGTGCACTTCAGGCAGCTTACAACGATCTTGGCGTCTCCGAGGCCGAGATGATCGAGGCAAGTCTTCCGCCTGCGCCGTCTTTTTCGCTGGTCCATCTCACCGGCGCTGAACTCGAGATCGAACGGCAGATTACGCAGAACATCCTCGCCCTTCTCACGCTGCCGCGCCGTCGCGAGATTGCGCAAGATAAATTTAAAATTGCGCAAGCGCATGCGATCGAAGCAACCCTCATCACGGCAGCCGAAGCACGCCGCGCCTTCTACAGAGCCGTTGCAGCCGGACAGACGGTGAAGTTTCTTGAGGAATCGCGCACTGCAGCCGAGGCCGTATCAGAACTCGCAAAGAAGCTCGGACAAACGGGCGCCTTGCCGAAGCTCGATCAGGCCCGGGAACATGCCTTTTATGCAGAAGTTAGCGGGCAACTCGCGGTCGCCCGTCTGAAGCAACGGAGTGAACGCGAAAAGCTTAACCGCATGCTTGGTCTTTGGGGGGCCGAGCTCACGTATCGGCTACCCGGCAAACTCCGGCCGCTTCCTGCAAAGCCCCGCACGTCGGGCGACGTGGAGACAGAGGCTGTCCTGTCGCGCATCGATCTCCAGACCGCGCGGATGGAATTAAGGGTCGTTGCGAAGGAGTACGGCCTTACGCATGCGACACGCTTTATCGATGGCCTCGAAGCCAGCGGCATCAGCCGAAACGAAATCCAAAACGGTGAACGAACGCCGCGCGCTGGCTATGACCTGAGCTTCCAAATCCCAATCTACGATTTCGGCGAAGCCAAAACCAAACGCGCCGAAGAAATCTATCTCCGCGCCGTCAACAGCCTCATCGACAAAGCAATCAACGTACGAGCGGATGCGCGCCAAGCCTATCAAGCGTACCGGGGTGCCTACGACATTGCACGCTACTACGAGAAGACCATCCTGCCATTGCGCGAGACGATCTCCGAGCAGACGCTCCTCAACTACAACGGCATGCTTTCTGACTTGTTTGGTCTCCTGACCGACGCGCGGGACCGGATTGCCGCCAATGTGCAAGCCATCGAGGCGAAGCGCGACTTCTGGGTCGCCGATGTGAACCTGCGCGCTGCAACGATCGGGGGAGGCGGGCTTACCCCCGGTGGCATCGGCCAGACGCAACAAGCCGCAGCACAAAACGATTAGCAAAGGAACCTCAGCCCATGACTGTTTCGCGTCGCAACTTTCTAGCAACCTCCGGGCTTGCGCTCGCGGGCGTGACGCAGGTGTCTGGCCGCGCCGCCGCCGCATCCATTCCTGAGGCTCCCTCGCAGGCATCGCCATCGATGCAGCCGCCGCTCCATCCGTCGAGCGGCCCGGAATATAACCCGGTTGTCACCCTGAATGGGTGGACTTTGCCTTGGAAGCAGAACGGTGACTGGAAGGAATTTCATCTTGTCGCCGAGCCGGTGGTGCGCGAATTCGCACCCGGAATGAAAGCTCATCTGTGGGGATACAATGGGCAGGCGCCCGGGCCGACGATCGAGGCTGTTGAAGGCGACAAGGTTCGCATCTTCGTCACTAACAAGCTCCCTGAACATACGACGGTGCATTGGCACGGCATGCGGATACCGAACGGTATGGATGGAGTTGGGGGCGTCACGCAACCTCACATCCCTCCAGGCAAAACCTTCGTCTACGAGTTCGAGCTGAACGCCAGCGGCACGTTCATGTACCACCCGCATTCCGACGAGATGGTGCAAATGGCGATGGGTTTGATGGGCATGTTCATCGTGCATCCCAAAGATCGCAACTTCCGCCCCGTTGATCGCGACTTCGTTTTTATCATGAGCGCTTATCGTATCGACCCTGGTAGCTATCTGCCGAGGGTCAACGAAATGCTCGATTTCAATATGTGGACTTGGAATAGCCGCGTGTTCCCTGGCATCGACACGCTGCCCGTCCGCCTTGGTGACCGCGTGCGTGTGCGCATGGGCAATCTGACGATGACCAATCACCCAATTCATCTGCACGGTCATCATTTCTCGGTCACCTGCACCGACGGAGGATGGGTGCCGGAAAGCGCGCAATGGCCGGAGACGACGATCGATGTTCCCGTTGGCGCAGTTCGCGCGTTTGATGTCGTTGCCAACAATCCGGGCGATTGGGCGTTCCACTGCCACAAGACGCACCACGCCATGAACGCTATGGGTCACGATGTGAAGACCTACATCGGCGTCGATCTCAAAAGTGTGCAGCCAAAGATCTCGAAGGTCGTCCCCGGAGGCTACATGCCAATGGGAGAAGCGGGCGGAGCCGGCATGGCCGAAATGGAGATGCCATTGCCCGATAACACGCTGCCGATGATGACCGGCTTCGGGCAGTTTGGACCCATCGAAATGGGCGGCATGTTTACCGTCATGAAGATACGCGACGGTCTTGACCGCCACGATTACAAGGATCCCGGCTGGTACAAGTTTCCGGAAGGCACCGTCGCGCACGAATGGACGGGCGAAGCGGGCAAGGCTGCCGAAGCGCCGCCGAACAATGCAACGACAAATAGCGAAATCGAAGTCCGCGTCGTGAAGCCGACGGGACCGATGAAACACTGACATCAATAGATGAGGAGAAAACGATTCATGCGTCTCCCTTCAAAGTTTAGCGCGTCCGCCCTGGTGCTCGTCTGCGCCTTGGCGATCGCGTTTAGCGCAACAGACAACTCACGGGCTTTCGCCCATGGCGGCGACGATGACGATTACGCCGCTGGCGAACCTGGAAATTCGATGAAGCCATCTCGCACGGTTGAAGTCACCATGTCCGAGGCCAATGGGACGATGTCTTACGAGCCCGCAGAGATCGATGTGAAGAAGGGCGAGCAGATCAAGTTCATCGTTAAGAACGTCGGCACGCTGAAACACGAGTTCTTCCTCGATTCATTCGATCACAACGCCCGCCATAAGATCGAGATGCAGAAAAATCCGGAGATGGAGCACGACGATCCGAACGCTCAGAGCATCGAACCGGGCCAGCAAAAGGAAATTCTCTGGAAATTCTCAAAGCTGGGGTCATTCGAATTCGCCTGTCTCATTCCCGGCCACTACGAAGCGGGAATGCACGGAAAAGTCGTCGTCAAGTGACGCGACAGAGGGCTGAGAATGCACGTCATCAATCAAACACGGAGTAACAGCGATGAAACGATTTAAACCCGCACTTCTTCTCGCCGCGCTGGCATGTCTGGTGTCGGTCAATGGCTTCGCGTCAGCGGAAGAATCCAAGAGTCTGCCGATGATCAACGGACAGGTGAAGAAGGTGGATGAGTCCGCCGGCAAGATGACCATCAAGCATGACGCCATCACCAATCTCGATATGGGCGCCATGACCATGGTGTTCAAAGCTAGTGACCCTGCGATGCTCAAAACCGTTAAGCCCGGCGAGAAGATCAAATTCAGCGTCGACAAGGTCAACGGCCAGCTTACCGTCATGAAAATTGAAAAGAAAAAATAGGAAACAAACCGGAAATGTCCGCCGTTCCACAATATGGACTGCCAATTTCGGCAAGCATCGGAAATTTCAACGCGATTTTTAAGCGGTAAGTTTGCAAGGAGTAGGCAATGACACAGAAAGAGATATTGGTGGTGAGTGCTTCGGCAATCATCGCGATGATGACGAAAATTTCCCCTGCGGTCGCGGTCCCCGTCGGCGTGTTCGCGCCGTTCTCCAACCAATCAGCGCACGGCGCAGTCCCCATCGACAACCGCCTGTATCGGCATTGCCATAATGTCGGGAGATTCGTCCGGTGCTATACGGCTGATCCCTGGTCCAAAAAACACATGGAACTCGATCGGCTACAGGGCCGCTTACACCACGAGGGCGGTCCGGACGGTGCTTTGAGCGATAAGTCTTACAAAAAGCGGCGACATCCGTGTTGATATGTGTAGGCCGCCAGGACGTATGGGGACAGATGAGCTGACTGCATGAGGGAGCCTTGCGCCTCTCAGTAAATCGCGACGAGGAACACAACGGGCGTTCCAAAAGCGCCTTCCTCCTGCCATATCCGCGAGACCTCAAGCTATTTTCATTGACAGATCATGTGCTGGCTCATGCCGTCCAGCGCTTCCTCGCTGAAGAGCTCGTTGATAGGTCGACAACGCGCGAGATCGCCGAGAAGATCGACATGTGACGCATTGCTCCCGTAAGCAGACGTGGTCGGCAGCGCGTTCTGCGTCGCCGATCAAGCATCATGCGATGGCCGTTATTGGGACGGAGTGTTCACGAACTATGGTAGCTAGCCGGCAGCTACCAAAGTCGGGGCAATCGGCGAGTTAGCGTGGCGTGTCGCCGACGGACGATTTGAGGTTCACGCGCCCGGAAAGCTCGTCGGCGCTTTCTTTCCGTTCGCTGTAGCGGTCCACGAGGTAGTCCGCTCGGTCGCGGGTCAGCAGCGTAAACTTCACCAGCTCTTCCATCACGTCCACCACGCGGTCGTAGTAGGCCGACGGCTTCATGCTGCCGTCCTCGTCGAATTCGTTGAAGGCTTTCGCCACCGAAGACTGGTTGGGAATCGTGATCATCCTCATCCAGCGGCCGAGCACGCGCATCTGGTTCACGGCGTTGAAGGACTGCGAGCCGCCGCTCACCTGCATTATCGCTAGCGTCTTGCCCTGGGTCGGGCGGATCGCGCCGGTGTACAAGGGAATCCAGTCGATCAGCGACTTCATTACCCCGCTCATCGCGCCGTGGCGCTCCGGCGAGCACCAGACTTGGCCCTCCGACCACGCCGCGAGTTCGCGCAGCTCCTGTACCTTGGGATGAGTTTCCGGCGCGTCATCCGGCAACGGCAAGCCGTGCGGGTCATAGATTTTGGTTTCAGCGCCGAAGTGTTCCAGCAGCCGGGCGGCTTCCATGACGAGAAACCGACTGTACGAGCGGGCGCGCAAGGAGCCGTAAAGAAGAAGGATGCGCGGCTTGTGCTCGGCCGTTGCCGCCAGCTTGTCGCCGGCGGGGATCTGCAGATGCTCGTGCGCGACGTTGTGAAGGTCGGTCGTGCCGTTCTTGCCCATTAGGCTTTCTTCCTTCCCGGCACCACTTCGCCGTCTTCCTTGGTGAAGGCGGCAATGTCGGCGTTGGGCAGAATGTCCAGCACCGCCTCCGAGGGGCGGCACAGCTTCACACCTAGCGGCGGCGCCACGATCGGCCGATTGATGAGGATGGGGTGCTCCATCATGAAATCAATCAGTTGGTCGTCGGTCCACTTAGGATTGCCGAGATCAAGTTCCGCATAAGGCGTGCCCTTTTGCCGGAGCAAATCGCGCGGACCGATTCCTATGCGCCTCATGAGGTCCACCAGCGTTTCGCGCGAGGGCGGCGTCTTCAGGTACTCGATGATCTGCGGCTGCTCGCCGCTTTGCCGGATCATCGCCAGCGTGTTGCGCGAGGTGCCACAGGCAGGGTTGTGGTAGATGGTTATGGTCATGGTTTACTCCGCCGGAACTCTTTTCGTCAGCGTTTGAGGCGCAGGCCGAAACAACCAGGCCGCCATCAGCGTGGCGATCAGCGCCCCCGCCAACTGCGCGATGATGAAGGGAACGACATCCGCAAGGCGGATGCCGGCGAACGTGTCCGAGAAGGCGCGGGCGATGGTGACGGCTGGATTGGCGAAAGAAGTGGACGCTGTGAACCAGTACGCCGCGCCGATGTAAAGCCCGACATTAACAGCGACAGCCTTGGGCCGGGCCTGCAGCGTGCCGAGGATGGTGAGCAACAGGCCGAAGGTGGCAACGCCTTCCGCAAACCACTGGCCGGTGCCCGTTCTCATCTTGGTGGCCAACTGCACCAGAGGTAGGTCGAACATTGCGTGCGCGGCGGCGACACCGACAAGGCCGCCGCAGACCTGCGCTAGAACGTAAAACAGAGTCGGCCGGGAGCTGATCTCACCCCGCAGCCAAAATACACCTGAAACTGCCGGATTGAAATGTGCACCGGAAACAGGCCCAAACACCGTGATCAAGACTACCAAGATGGCGCCGGTTGGAAGCGTGTTCGCCATCAGCGCCAATGCTTCGTTTCCGGCCGAGAGCTTGGCGCCCATAATGCCGGAACCGACGACGGTGGCGAGCAGCAGCGCCGTGCCGAGGAACTCGGCCGCGACGCTTTGAGCAGCAGAATAGGGTGACACGGGTTACGCTTTCTCGCGGGCGCTGTCGGCCTTGGAACGGCCTATGTCATCGAGCTGCTTCTGCAGGCTTAGCTCGTCGAGCGAAAATAGCGGCAGGCTGGTGAAGATGCCGATGCGATTGTTGAGCATGCGGTAGGTATCTGCGAAGGCCAGCGTCTTCTCAACATCGGTGCCCTGGACCTCGACGGGGTCAGGAACTCCCCAATGCGCGGTCATCGGCAGTCCTGGCCAAATGGGGCACACCTCGTTGGCGGCGTTGTCGCAAACTGTGAACACGAAATCCAACTCTGGCGCACCGGGCGCAGTGAACTCCTCCCAGGACTTCGAGCGCATGGCGCTGGTGTCGTAGTTCAGTCTATTCAGCAGGTTGAGGGTAAGCGGATGAACTTCGCCCTTGGGCATACTGCCGGCACTATAGCCTTTGAATTTGCCCGCGCCGACGCGGTTGATAATGGCTTCGCCCATGATGGAGCGGGCGGAATTGCCCGTGCAAAGAAAGAGCACGTTATACGGACCGTCTCCGTTCATTTTGTTTCTCCCTTACACAGCTTGCGCGCTTTTTTTATTGTTGGACCGCAAAGCTCCGGGTTCCCCTGGCAGCAGTCTTCGGTGAGGAAGCTCAGGAACTGCCGCATCCCCTCGAAATGCACGGCGTAGCGGATGTATCGCCCGACGCGCGTGGCGTGGATCAGCCCGGCGCGGTCCAACTCCTTGAGATGGAAAGAAGCGCCCGTCGGCGTGGCGCCAACGGCGTCGGCGATCTCGCCAGCGGGTAGCCCGTTCGGGCCTTCCTTCACCAGCAAGCGGAAGATGGCGAGGCGCTGGTCATGCGCCAGCGCGGCAAGTCGGGTGACGGCGTCTCTGCTGTTCATCAGCACACACTACAAGGATTCTTGAAGTGTGCAAGCCGAGAGATTTAATTCGGAGGTCAGGTGATTTCGCCAGTACCGAGGTGTCAGAAGAGCCGGAACGCGGGCGAGCAAACCGGTTCAGTGCCGGCCTGCTCAGTGGCCAGCGGAGTTGTCGGTCGACTGATCGGCTTCCGCGCCTCGATCGTCACCTATGTCTGCTTATTCCTAGATAGCAGCCAGAGCCGCCGTTGCGCGCTCCTGACCTAGCCTGTTGGGACAACGCAGTTTTCCTTCGTTCTTCTCTCTCTGCCTGAGTAGAGCGGCAAAATTTTATTGAGCGCTATTTTAAGCTGGAAATTGCTTCAAATAGCTGCTACTCGGAGAAGCAGTAGCAGTCGATATTATCGTTTAAAATCAATGCTTTATTCCCCGTCCCCTACGGGGCGCCATTCCTGAACGAAAGAGAGAACTACCGGCGCGGTTTTATCGAGGCCTCTCGATGCGGCGCGCGCCAGGACCGCTTTTGAGCCGGAAATTCGGATTTCTTTGTCGCGGACGCTCACCTCTCGCAGCAGCCGCCGCGCATAGGCTTGTTTGAGGCCAGCCGAGACCGTTTCTCAGCTTATCTTTCCGTAGGGCCGCGAAGGCCGCGATCTTCTTGGGCGTAATCGCCGGCTCGTCGGCCGCCATGCGCTTTTGCAAGTCGGCCAGTTCCTGAGCAAGTTCGTCGCGGCGCACCTTGAGACCGACAAGACGCTCTCTGAGGCTCGGGTCCTCGGCTGCCATCATACCTCCCGTCGACCAATGTCAGAAGCCGAGCGATGTGGAGTACGCCGGGGCTTGGTCATTGCATTCTCTATCTCGCTGACGCTCGCGATCGTGTTCTCGGTTATGGACTTCGTGCATATCGATATGCAGCGCATCTCGCCCCGAACTCCTTATTGATCTGAGGCTGCCCCAGTACGCATCTATTTATGCGAGTGAGGATGTCGCTAAGAGATTTGATTACGCGCTAAAGAATGACGACGACGTCCTTCTCTGGAGCACTTATGTTGGGCGCGACATTCCCGTGCGCTCGCTTGGTTCTGAATACCGTCGTTTCCGGCAACACAGTCACTCGCAGCGATAGGCCGGAAAACGACTATAGAAGATCGTTGAACCCGTAAGGGCAGTGAGGGACAGCGTCATCGCACCCGCATGAATAATAATAATAAATTTTTCGGGTCTTCTGCGGCGCTTCGTTTTCCGCAAAGCAGCATCGAAATTATTTGACGATGCGTAATCTAACGGTCACGTTCGGACTACCTTATTGAAATTGAATTGCCTGATTTGAATTACCTCGCAATCAAATCCCACCTCTTTTCGGAAACGCCCAATTACATTGGGACAATTAATTAATGGCCTGCCCGAAGTAAGGGAGAGGCGATGGCACCCGACTCTATGCAAACCCAAAAGCTTTCTCTTTTCTCTCTCACTGGCATGGTCGTCGGATCCATGGTCGGCGCCGGCATTTTTAACCTTCCGGGACGTTTCGCCACCGCGACTGGCCCTTTTGGTGCGCTCATCGCTTGGGCAATCGCCGGCACAGGCATGTACATGCTGGCGCGCGTCTTCCAAGCATTGGCCGAAAAGCGGCCAGATATCGATTCCGGCGTATTTGCTTACGCCAAAGCCGGATTCGGCGACTACATGGGATTTCTGTCGGCATTCGGCTACTGGCTCGGCAGCTGCCTCGGTAACGTGTTCTACTGGTTATTAATCAGTTCCACGTTAGGGCGATTCTTTCCCGCCATTTTCGGCGACGGCACTTCAGCGACGGCCATCATCGTCTCACTCATTGGCGTATGGGCGTTTCACTTCATGATCCTGCGTGGGGTCGAGCAGGCCGCTTTTATCAACACAGTCGTTACGATCGCTAAGGTGGTACCGATCTTGGTGGCGATAATGGCCTTCATCTTATTCTTTAACTATGGGAAGTTTTCCGAAAACTTCTTCGGCGGCGTCGGCATGCCGGAGAAGAGTCTGCTGGCGCAGGTGCGCGACACCATGTTGATCACGGTGTTCGTATTTCTCGGCATCGAGGGCGCCAGCGTCTATTCCCGCTTTGCCAAGACGCGCGCGGACGTAGGTACCGCCACCATCTTGGGCTTCGTTGCGGTCACCGGCCTCATGGTGGCGGTCACGCTGCTTCCGTATGCGACGGCCACCCGCACCGATATTGCGGGAGTGCAAAACCCTTCGCTTGCGGGAGCGCTTGAGCTGGTGGTTGGGCATTGGGGCGCTGTATTCATATCCATCGGCGTGCTGATCTCAGTGCTTGGCGCTTATCTCGCTTGGTCGTTGATTTGTGCGGAAGTCTTGTTCGCCGTGGCCAAATCGCAGGACATGCCGCGATTGTTCGCGGCACAAAACTCCAACCGTGTGCCCGCGAACGCGCTGTGGCTCACTAACATCGTCGTTTCGCTGTTCGTCATATCGACCTATTGGTCTAGGGACGCCTTCAACTTCATGCTCGACATGACAAGTGTCACTGCCCTTCTGCCTTACCTATTGGTCGCGGGGTATGGCGTGATGCTGGCGCGCAGCGGAAAAGGCTATGAAACATCGCCAAGCGAGCGAGGCCGCGATCAACTCATCGCGTCGCTCGCCGTACTCTATACGCTGGTCATGTTCGTTGCCGCCGGCCTGAAGTACGTCCTTCTAGTGACGGTGCTCTTCGTGCCTGGGACTATTCTATACTTCTGGGCAAGGCGGGAGCAGGGCGCGCATCTATTCACGCCCACGGAGCTGATCATCTTCGGTGTCACCGTGCTCGGCGGAGCGGTGGGCGCCTACGGACTCGTAACAGGGCTTATCACCCCCTGACAGAGGGCGCCAAGGAGCCTCACATGGAAACGAAGTTTGGCGTGTATTCCGAGGTCGGCCAGCTGCACAAGGTTTTGGTCTGCGCGCCGGGACGTGCTCACCAACGCCTGACGCCGTCCAATTGCGACGCGCTGTTGTTCGATGACGTGCTGTGGGTCGATACCGCCAAGCGAGATCATTTCGACTTTATCAACAAAATGCGAGATCGCGGCATCGAAGTCTTGGAAATGCATAATCTGCTTGCCGAAACGCTCGCCGTTCCAGAAGCCAAGGCCTGGATCCTCGACAACCAAGTGGTACCGAACCAAATCGGCCTCGGCTTTGTCGAGGAGGTGCGCTCCTACCTTGGTCTGTCCAACCGAGATCTGGCTGAGACGTTGATTGGCGGCCTGTCGACCTACGAGTTCCCCGAGACCATTGGCGGCCCGACTCTCGAACTCATTCGGGACGCCGCCGGCGTCAACGAATATCTGCTGCCGCCGTTACCGAACACACTCTATACGCGCGATACGACGTGCTGGATCTATGCCGGAGTGACACTCAACCCGTTGTACTGGCCGGCGCGACATGAGGAGACGATTCTCACCTCGTCCATTTACAAGTTCCATCCCGACTTCGCCGGACAAGTGAACGTATGGTGGGGCGATCCGACCAAGGACTGGGACTTGCGACGCTCGAAGGTGGCGACGTAATGCCGATTGGCAAGGGAAATGTGCTGATCGGCATGAGTGAGCGCACCTCGCGCCAAGCAATCAGCCAAGTTGCGCAAGCGCTGTTCGAAAAAGGCGGCGCCGAACGCGTCATCATCGCGGCCATGCCGAAGCTGCGCGCCGCGATGCATCTCGATACAGTGTTTACCTTCGCCGACCGAGACTGCGTGCTGCTCTATCCCGACATCGTCAACGGCATTGAGTGCTTCTCGTATCGGCCGAACGGCAAAGGCGGAGTCGAACTCTCGAAGGACAAAGGCCTCGTCGACACGGTGAAGGAGGCACTCGGACTCCCCTCGATGCGAGTCGTCGAGACCGGTGGTAACGATTATATGCGCGAACGGACACAGTGGGATTCGGGCGCCAACCTTGTCTGCGCTTCGCCGGGTGTCGTCTTCGCCTATGATCGCAACACCTATGCCAACACGTTGCTGCGCAAGGCGGGCATCGAGGTCATTACCATTGACGGCTCCGAACTTGGGCGCGGGCGCGGCGGCGGCCACTGCATGACTTGCCCTATCGCCCGAGACCCAATCGACTTCTAGGCGCCGGCGTTCGCTGATGCCGGATCAACAATTGCAACCATGACATCCTCGTCCGAGCAAAATCTCTCCCTTCGTGCGCTTATTGCGCTTGTCGTCGGGTCGATGGTCGGCTCAGGAATTTTCGCTCTGCCGGCTGCGTTCGGTCGAGCGACGGGTGGTTTGGGCGCATTGATTGCCTGGAGCACTGCAGGCGTCGGCCATGCTGATGCTGGCTTTCGTCTTTCAAACACTCTCGCGAAGAAAACCCGAATAGGATGCCGGAATTTACGCCTATGCCAAAGCGGGCTTCGGCAACTATGTCGGCTTCGCGTCAGCCATGGGTTACTGGATAGGGTGTTGTCTTGCCGACGTCGCTTGTCTCGTCTTGATAAAGGCCACCTTAGGACAGTTTTTTCCGGCCTTCGGCGATGGCACGACGCCCGTGGCGATCCTGTCTGCTTCGGCGCTGCTATGGGGCGTACACATTTTGATCTTGCGGGGCATCAAGGAAGCGGCGGCGCTCTTATCCAAGAGCAACGCAGCGCAACCCACACTTCTCTGGATCACTCATCTTTGGGCGATTGATTTCATCACGCAGCGCAATATTGCACACCGCCTTGATGCATAGCAAAACAGCTATTGATCCCTTTGCGGCCAGCGCTCGGATCCCATTCCAGTTAATCTAACAACGCGTTGCCTCGTGCACCCGCAGACGCGGAGCGCAGACTATCCACGTTCGTTCCACAAATAAAAAAACAGAACTGGAATAGCGTCCGAATTCGTAGGAGCATCCCTTCACAACGAGCAGGAAAATTCTCGTGCTGGGCTTCCCTGTCCAATCGCGTCCTTTTAACTATCCGCTTAATTAATTTTCTGTATAATTGCCGCGTTCACAGCCATGAAGCAAGCCTGGATCCGGCCCAGCAATCAACCCGAGAAAGAGCGCCGACGGTTCGGTCATCAGCGGTGTTAGCACAATGTCACAAGATCACTTGGATGAGAGACAGTCTCCACGCCACGGAAGCAGAGATCGGCGCAGCTCCACCCGCGACGACAAATCGGCTTCGGAAGTGAAAAGACACGACCGACACGAGGAATTTCTTCTGACCGCATTGGAGCTCTTTGCTGAACGAAACTTCGCCACGGTCACGGTCAAAGACATCGCTCAAAGCTTGGGGGTCAACCCCGCCCTCGTCTACTATTACTTCGAAAACAAGACAGCCCTGCTGAGAGCTGCGATCGAATTCATCGTTGCGAAAAGCTTCGAAAATATCGAGGCGCTCGAGAAAGAAAACTGCGATCCTGCGCAGATGATCGCTTCGTGGCTCGATAATCATGTGAAAAACTATTCAGAAATCCATCGCTTCGTTAAGATTGCGCTCGATTTCAAAAGCGCTCACGAAGGTGATGACGCTATCGAGGCCACGATTGCACGCTTTTACGCGGAGGAGCGAAAAATGTTGTCCCGCATCATTCGGCGAGGAGTCGAAGCTCGCCTCTTCAATCGAATCGACAGCGATCGCATGGCTCAGTTCATTTCGACCTTTCTCGATGGCTGCATGGTCCGCTCCGTCATCCTGAGCAATTTCAAGCTGAGCGTCGCAGTCGAAGACCTACGGCGAACCATTTTCGAACAACTGGGCCTTCAGGTACGACCTAAGGCCCACAACGGGGCTTAACTCGCAAACCAAAATCAGCGCATGGGATTGCGATGATCGACGTCGCAAGACAGGCTTTGGATTCAGGTTGAGAGAAACCGTTCACTGGGCTGATGATCAGCGAAA
Organism: Hyphomicrobium sp.; assembly: GCF_035548195.1. Classification (GTDB taxonomy): domain Bacteria; phylum Pseudomonadota; class Alphaproteobacteria; order Rhizobiales; family Hyphomicrobiaceae; genus Hyphomicrobium_B. The sequence continues at coordinate 117,420 of NZ_DASZTY010000017.1, read as the reverse complement.
CCCCAAACACCTCACAAACTTCCAAAAAGTTGGCCGTTAAAATTTGCGATTTCCAGCATGGAAGCGCCTATCATTCAAATCGTAACGCGGCGGTGGCCATCACCAAAAAAGACCAGAGCTAACGACATTCGCAATGGTCCCGCGAATTTCGTGAGATCTTCGTCGCTCATAGCAAACATGCATCGCAAAGAGATCAACGTTCGCACAAAAATTGTGCGGCGCGAGAGAAAGATTGTGTGAATTTTTTGCAGCTAGGCGCTTGCGTCAAAACTAATTAAGCGTTTAATTATCACGACACCCAGAGGCCTCGACATTCCGAACCGTGACTATCGCAACGAAATTTCGAAACACGGACGACAACAATGGATGCGCAAACACCCGGAATGTCGACGAAAGCCGTTCCGGAAAAAGTCGCGACTAAGCAAAAAAACAATCGCAAATGGGCGATCCGCGGGTCGCTAACGGGAAGACAATACACACTCTATGCCTTAGCCGGGGTCCTCACGCCGATCCTCATATGGGCAATCGTCAATGAAGCGGCCATCGTCCCAAAAATCTTTATGCCTGGCCCTTGGGATGTCATCCAACGCTTCTACTCCTGGATCGTAAACGAGGGTTTCTCCGGCGATCTGTTGATCAGTGTCCAGCGCGTTAGTCTCGGCTTTTTGGCAGCACTAGTTTTCGCTCTTCCACTAGGTCTCATGGCCGGCACATTCAAACCGGCGGAAGCCTTTCTTGAGCCGGCGATGGATTTCATACGCTATATGCCCGCCGTCGCGTTCGTTCCCTTGATGATGTTGTGGTGCGGAGTAGGCGAGCTTTCCAAAGTATCCATCATCTTCATCGGCACCTTTTTCCAGATGGTTCTGATGTTCGGCGATGACGTGCGCCGGGTTCCGCTCCAGCAAATCGAAGCAGCACAAACGATGGGCGGCACGCGATGGGAAATAGTCAGCAAAGTCATCTTCCCTTCCGCAGCTCCGGCGCTACTCACCACGTGCCGTATCACGCTGGGATGGGCTTGGACCTATCTGGTAGTGGCGGAAATCGTGGCTGCGAATTCGGGGTTGGGCTACGCGGTCCTCAAGGCCCAACGGTTTCTGCAAACGGACAAGATCTTTGCCGGCTTGATCGTCATAGGAATTCTTGGGCTTCTTCAAGATCAGATTCTGCGAGCCTTGCACCATGTACTCTTCCCCTATCTGAGGAGGCACTAGAAGATGACAAAGGCGATAGACATTAGTCATCTGTCCAAGCGCTTCTCCACCAAACGCGGAAGTACGCTGGTGCTGGATGATATCTCTCTTTCAATTGCTCCTGGTGAATTTCTGACGATCGTTGGTGCATCCGGTTGCGGGAAATCCACCCTCCTCAGAATAATCGCCGGCCTCGAAACAAGTGACAGCGGGTCGGTACATGTTGGCAGCAAAGCAGTGTGCGGCCCCGGCGTGGATCGCGCCATGGTGTTTCAGGATTACAGTCTTTTTCCATGGATGACCGTTAAGCGGAACGTTTTGTTCAGCCGGAGGCTGGCCGCAAATAATCACGACAAGCTGGCGAGACAGCGCGGAGCGGAACATGAGCGTGCGCTTCGGCTCATCTCTCTCGTTGGGTTGAGCGCGGTACAAGATTCCTATCCTTCACAGCTTTCGGGCGGCATGCGCCAGCGCGTGGCGATCGCGCGCGCACTGATGTCAAAACCGTCGATCATTTTGATGGACGAACCTTTTGGTGCTCTCGATGCGCAAACTCGAGAGGTAATGCAGGACCTTGTATTGAGCGTTGTCGCTCAAGAAGGAACCACGATTGTATTCGTCACGCACGATGTCGAGGAGGCACTCTATCTCGGCTCTCGCGTCGTTTTGATGTCTCCGCACCCCGGTCGAATTGACACGATCTACGACGTTCCCATGGACCGGGATCGCAACGTCATGATGCGTGTCGATCCAAGGTTTGTCGCTCTCAAACGGATGGTGATGGACCGGGTTCGAGAGACGGTCGGTCTTTCACTCGATAAGTCGGCAATGGAAAATAACTTGGTTGAAGCATGAAGCTGAACTGAACCTGGTAGGAGTACCAAATCATGTGCACGCTGTGGACCAAAACTCGAGACACTGTGTTGACCTTCTTGCTTGCCTTCGCGAGCCTCTGTCTGTTCCAACAAACTCCTTCCCGCGCGGAAGAAACGGTCAAGCTCGCGACCGTAGCGTGGATCGGCTATGCGCCTTTCTATGTCGCTGTTGAAAAAAATCTCTACGATAAATACGGCATCAAAGTCGCATTAAAGGACTTCGAAGACCCAGCACTCATACCGGCTGCTTTGCAGAGCGGCGGCATCCAAGGCGCGATGTATACCTATGATCAGGTTATCAACCTCGTCGCAAATGGCGGATCGTTCCACGTCGTAATGCCGATTGATTATTCGAACGGCGCGGATGCGATCGTCGCGCTGAAATCGATCAAATCCGTTGCAGATCTCAAAGGAAAGAAAGTCGCATATCCCTTCGCGACATGCGATAATCTGCTCGTCGCTTATGCGCTTCAGCAGGCAGGCCTGACAGAAGCCGATATCGAAGGTCTGGATGCGACACCGGAGAACGTTCCAGGTGCGGTATTAGGCGGCGCTGCTGCCGGCGCGACCTACGAACCCAACGTCAGCAAAATTCTCAAACTCGACGTCAACGGCGGATACCACGCAATTTACACATCCGCCTCAGCCCCGGGAATTATCACCGACGTCCTCTATTTTTCCACCGACTACATCAAACAGAACAAGAAGACGGTAGAGGCAGTTATCAAAGGCTACATCGACGGAATGGCCTACATGAAGACCCATCCCGAAGAGTCATACAAGATCGTAGCCAAATATTTCTCAACGACGCTCGACGATGTGAAAACTCAGGCCAAAGGCGTCTACAATATCCCAGTCCCTGAGATGGCCGGATATTTCACTCCACACGATGATCCGAAGTCACTTTTCACGACCGGCAAGATGATTGCCGACGTGTTGATCAAGCGCAAACAGATAAAGGCTGCGCCGAAGATTGAAGATACGTTCGATGCAACGCTCATCGGCGAACTCGTCGCAACGAAATAGCAGACATAAAAATAAGATGAAAGCCGCCAAGGTGCGCTTCGGTTCGGGCGCTGCCTTAGGTCAAGCTCGGACACTCATGGGAGAAATCAACGTGGACGCCATAGTTAAAAGTGCCTCTAGCGCTTTGGAAGAACGTCTCAATACGGACGGAGTAAAATATCTGTTCGCCAGCTACGTCGACATGCATGGCGTTTCGAAAGGCAAGACCGTTCCGGTCGCACATCTCGAACGCATGCTCGGCGGGTCCGAACTCTGCACTGGCGCAGCCCTCGACGGCATTCCGCAGGATGTCAGTGACGAAGAGGTTTCGGCTCATCCCGATCCAAACTCCTGCATCGTATTGCCTTGGAACAAAAGCGTTGCTTGGTTCGCGAGCGATCTATGGTGCAAAGGAAAGCCGTTTGAGCCATGTAGCCGAAATATTCTCAAGCGCGCGTTAGCCAAGGCCGACGGCATGGGCTACGGCATGAACTTGGGCATGGAAGCGGAATTCTTTGTTTTGCAGGACGACCCAATCCTCGGTTTCAAACCACTTTCCGATCGCAAGAATCTGGAAAAGCCCGCCTACGACGTATCTAGAACGCTTGATAACCTCGGTTGGGTGGGAGACCTCGTAGATGCCATGAATAGCCTCGGTTGGGACGTATATAGTTTCGACCACGAAGACGGCATCGGGCAGTTCGAAATTGACTTCCGCTATTTCGACGCTCTCTCCACTGCCGACAAATTCGTTTTCTTCCGCCTCATGGCTCACGAAATTGCGCGCAAACACGGCGGCTTTGCTACATTCATGCCAAAGCCATATGGAGATCGCGCCGGCAGCGGTGCGCACTTCAACATGTCGCTCTTCAATAAGAAAAGCGGCAAAAACCTTTTCAGCGATTCTTCCGATCCTCGCGGGTGCGGACTTTCGAAACTCGGCTACCAATTCCTCGCCGGAATCATGAAACATCTACCCGCAATCTGCGCCGTGGTCGCGCCGACGGTGAACAGTTACAAAAGGCTCGTCATCAAAGGATCGATGTCCGGATTTACATGGGCGCCGGTTTGGGCGTGCTATGGCAACAATAATCGCACCAACACCGTCCGCATTCCTATGGGCGGCGGTCGCGTCGAGTTGCGCGCCACGGATAGTGCTTGCAATCCCTATCTCGGCACCGCGATGGTTCTGGCCGCTGGCCTCGAAGGCATCGAAAAACAACTCGATCCAGGCGATCCTCACACCGAAAACATGTACCTGAAGAGCGAAGACGAACTCCAGAAAATGGGCGTCGTACGCTTACCACGCACGCTTGAAGAAGCAGTCGACGCTTTCGACGCTGATCCGTTGAGTGAGGCCACATTTGGTCCGGCAATGAAAAAGGCGTGGGTCGACTTCAAGCGCGATGAGTGGATGCAATATCTCAATCACGTCTCCGATTGGGAACGCTCTCGTTACCTGAAGTTCTTTTGATGGTGCTCTAATGCTTTGGGCACAACGGACGTGGACCGAACTGCCGCGCGATCTCGCAAATGCCAACCGCGCGGCGATACTCCCAGTTGGCGCAACGGAGCAGCACGGGCCGCACATGGGAACGGGGATGGACTTCGTCCTTGCAGACAAGCTCTGCGGAAGAGTCGCCGCGAACACCGGCGTTCCGATGCTTCCAACGCTCCCCTACGGCTGTTCGCTCGGGCACAGCAGACGATGGCCGGGAACGATCGCGCTGCAGCCGATCACAATGATAACGATTGTGAAGGAAATTGGCGACTGGGCCTATCATAGCGGTGTCCGTAAGCTGTTTATCATCAACAGCCACGTCACCAACGCGGCACCTCTGCGTTGCGCTCTCGAAATGCTGCGTTCCGAACACGACGACATGATGGCCGTCGTGATAAACACCGCCACCATGAGCGAACGCGTGCGCGCTTCACATTTCGCTGACGCGCAGGATTGGCATGCGAATGCCGCCGAAACCGCACTTATGCTTGCAGTGGCCCCGGAAATTGTGCGCGACGCGCTCGTGAAGAAGTCCGATGATCCTGACCGGACGCAGGACCTCGTCTTCGCCCATCCAGTGAATCGGACAAGCCTGAACGGCGTAACCGGGCTCCCTAGCCAGGCACGCGTAGAAGGCGGGCGCGAACTTTTTGAATGGATGGTCGAGGATCTTTCGAGCCTCGTCGAACGAGGAAAGACGGAAGAACCGCCGCTTGAGCACTCCTATTTTGACGTCGTGTACGACTAGCTGGATTGCTCATGCCAACTTTGCGATATCTCGGCTGGGAAGGCTATGCGAACGGCACATTCGCAGCCAGTCTTCGCAGAAATACCGGCCTCGAAATCACCGGAGAAAATCATCTTTCCGACAGTGAGGCGGCGCAGCGAATACGTTCTGAGCAAGCTTGGGACATTATCAACATCAATACACCGTTTGCGCGGGACGTACTGCATCCGGAAGGCCTGCTTCATACGCTTCCGGACGCGTTACGCGTAGAAGTCGATCTGACCGGCATTTTTTCTCGCTTCAGAAGTCCGGCTGAAAGTCGCCAAGGCGAGCTCATTGGCATTCCTCAACGGTGCGGTCCCTTCAACATAGTCATCAACGAGAAAAGGATTTCGCCATCCCTAGCCGAGGAACAGGGATTTAGCCTCGCGCTGAACGCCGATTTCTCTAAGCGGTTCGGAATTCTCACATACGAGGATTTCAACGTGATGCACTTTGCGTTAGCCGCCGGCCTCAATCCATTCAGAAGCTTTGACAGTTCCGAAATGACAACGTTTGCGCAGGCGGCCCATCGCATCCTTCGGTCCGCACGCATCGTGACGTGCGATCACGAATTTCTGAACAAAGCACTCGTGGACCAAGAAATCGATTTTTATGTGAGCGGCGGAATTTACACAGCATCGTCAGCACGACTAGCAGGACGCTCCGAGGTTCGCGCAATTACACCGTCAAAGGGACCGATAGCCGGAAAGGGCGGAATTGCCTTCGTAGAGATCAATGCCATCACGCAAGGCTCTCAGTCGAAGGCGGCGGCGGTTGACTTTCTTCAATTCCTCGCAAGCGATAGCGGGGCCCTAGCCGGATCATTGGCGGGCGGCGCTTGCAATCCGGTCGTTCAAATGCATCGCAGATCGATGTTTGCCAGTCTTTCAAGCGAACAGCTCCTTGCGATGCAATGGGATGAATTTGAAGAGGACATGGCACGCTGCGCAGAATATGAGATCGTACCTGATTACGATAAACGCGCAGCGGTCATCCGTTCGGCGGCTGCTCTCGTAGCCACCAATCAGAGTTAAATCTATCGGCTCTTGTAAATTTACTTAGCTTCTATGATGCATCGCTTCGTCATGACGAAGCTCTAAGCACACGATGAAATGCGGATCGCTGACGACACATACGGCGCGAAGCCCACCGTCGGAAGCGGAGAACTCGACCGATTCAAGACGCAAACATCAGTCCAAAGTACGTCAGAAAAAGCATGACATGAGCCATTCCCTGAATTGATGACGTCCGCGATCCAAGAAACGAGATGCTTATCAATGCGAGCGTCAGAGCGATCAAAAGCGTATCGCACGCGCTTAGATTCAGCACTACCGCCTTACCCGCATAAAGACCGATTGCAAGAATGGCGGGGACGGTAAGACCAACGGTTGAAAGATACGCTCCAAGGCAAAGGTTCATCGTCCTCTGCATTTTGTTATCGAGAGCAGCCTTCGTCGCCGTTATGGATTCGGGCAAAAATATAATGATAGCGATGATCAGTCCGCTCATTGCCGTCGGCAGGCCAGCTCGTTCAACTGCCGTTTCGATCAGGACGCCTAGCTGTTCCGCCAAGAGAACAATCGGTAGCATGAGCCCGACGACGACAAGTGAACGGATAAGAACCGCGCGCCAGTCCGACAGTCTGACCCCAGCCATTTCGCGCGCATCGATTTCGCCGGACGCGTAGGCAGCAGGAATTCCAGTCGCTTCGGGCTGAACAAAAAAGTGTCGATATTTTGTGAGCTGCATCGCAAGAAATCCGCAGTAGCCAGCCGCGGCTACCAGCGCGATCGTTCCAGCTTGTGCAGGCATCAAGCTCCCATCCTGCAGGCTCAATACGTTGGGCAGCAGCAATCCCATGCAGGTCAACAAAACGATCATCGACAGGTACGCGACGGCGCCTTGCGACTTATAGTTCTGCTCCCCAAAGCGAATGCCACCCAGGAGCATGCATACGCCCATTACCAGGTTGAGTATAATCATCGTGACCGCAACAATTGAGTCTCTTGCGATCGTTGCCGCTGCGGTCGACCTCATCGCCGCCGCGATCAGGATGACTTCGATTGAAACCACCGTAAATGTTAGGACCAATGTGCTGAAGGGCTCTCGAAGCAGATGCGCCAAGTGATCTGCTTCACGCACCACGCCGAACACCGCCAAAAGAATTATCAAAAATAGTACGGCGAAGCGGGCTGTTGGCACACTCAGAAATGCCGGCAAAAGATTATGTCCGCTCTCAAATGCGACAACGGTAATCCATACCGCCGCGAATCTGAAAAGGGTGACATTCGGCAAAAGCTGACGAATTGTCGGACGCGGCTGGGAGGACGAAAGAGGAAAATCGGCCGGGACCACTGCACACCCTCAAATATGGGGCCGTCCCCTAGAACGCGTTTGCGACGGGCCGTCCCGTCGAGTGCATCACTGATAAGGATTTCACTGAGTTGGTCAATTCTCATTTGCGCTCGTAACGCATGAAGACGTTCAGCGCCGACAATACCAAAAACGCGCCGTAACGACCCTCATGATAAGGCGCCGCGCTGCCGACGCTGATGACCTTCCGGCTTCGATGGTTTCCGCCATCTAACTCGCGTTAATGCCGGACACATTTGCTGGTCGCCCCGACGCGAGCCGCACGGGTCATTCGCGATTGGGCAGTCCGATAACCGAGATGTTCCCAAAGCGTCCTTTTGAATTCTTGCACGGTAGCAACGATATTAAAGTCCTCGAAAATAAAAGACCGCGCCATAACCCCGTCGAGCATCGTCGAAATCATCGTCGCGACGACGCGCGGATCGACCTTCCTGAAAAGGCCCTGGCGCATCCCCTCTCTTATGAGATTCTGCAAAATCTCGTTTTCGTGCTGGTAGAAGCGCTTGATCGGTTCATCCGCATCCGGAGCGCCGACGACCCCTCTGCAATCGAGACTGATTTTGATGACGTTTCGTAGTCGACTGCTCAGCTCTACGTGCACGTCAAACCATTTATCGATCGCATCGACCGGATTCTCATTAGCTCCACGATTACAGTGCGCCGCGAAAAGCGCGAAGGCCGCATCGATAGCGGTTTCGATGGCAGCCCGGAACAGCTCCTGCTTATCGTTGTAATGATAGTAAATCATCGAGCTATTGACATTAGCCGCCCGCCCAATATCTCTGATGGACACGGACGCAAAATGCCGTTCCGCAAAAAGCTGCAGGGCAATACGAGCGAGTTCCTCGCGACTCGGCCCCGATTCCTCCGCGGATCGTCTCCCGAGCTTCGGCTTTGCGCGCCTTAAGGTTCGTATCTTCTTCATCGGAAGTTCAATCTGCATGTTATTGCCGTCGTGCCATCAGCCGACCGCCGCTGAAATTAATCAGTTAATTAATATATGGCTGCTAGGCACTTTGACGCGCGTCGGCTAATCATCGGCAACCACAATCGGGCATGCCTGCGCCATCCCCTTGGTAGCGCAATCGCTAAAGATCCCGCCGCATCGCTCTAAAATGTTGCCGTTCAAAGCAATTGGGAAACGATCGCAATCCATTTGATTTCAGGCAGCGGAGATCGGCCATCCCGAGGTTATCGCCGCCGCGGCGCAATCCATTTTTTATTTTTTTCCCGGACGGGATCGCTCGTACGAACTTCAAAGCGCACATCCCGAGTTGCTGATCAGCTAACAAAGGCCGGCAAGGCTTGAACCACGACATAAAGTCCGACAACCGCGACGATCGTTGCAAAGAGTTGCGAAAGGCGCTGCTTGTGCGTCGAAAGCCGCCTTCCGGCCGCACGCCCGAGCAATCCGCCGACGACACCGCCCGCGATAAAATACGTCACGAGCCGCCAGTCTACGAGACCGGAAAGCGCGTAGTTCGCAGCTGTCGTCAAGCCGAACGCGGTGACCGACACCAGCGATGATCCAATCGCGTGCAACATTGTCATTCCAGTTGCCGCAATGAGTCCGGGGACAACGAGGAACCCGCCGCCGATTCCAAAAAATCCAGACAACGCGCCGACTGCCGCGCCATAAGCGAGCAACGGTGGTCCAAGCGCCGGTGCCGTGGCGCGAGTTAAACGAACGTGAATGTCCCCATCTGCGCCGCTTTTGAAGAACATGAGGGCGGCAACCACAAGCATGAGAAGTCCAAAGAGCGCCAAAAGCTTTTGGCCATCGAATGATTTGCCGAATGTCGACCCGAAATACGCACCGGCTATACCCGCCGCAGCGAAAACGAGCGCGCATCGCCATTTGACATTGCCGGCGCGCGCATGACCGACAAGATTGATCAGCGCGCTCAGCGCGACCGCTATGGCACTAGTTCCAATAGCAACATGCGGCGACCTGACGCCAACAACGTAGACAAGAAGCGGGACCGCGAGAATTGATCCTCCGCCGCCAATCAGACCAAGCACGAGCCCAACGAGGGCCCCCGACCCCGTCGCCAAAATATCCTGCATGATCATCAGGCCATGGCGCTTGGTTTGGCCATCCACTCACGGCCTTTGAGCATCGCCTTCCAATAGATCGGCGGTAAGATACGCTCTTTCAAAATCCAAGCGGCCCGCGAAGGTTTGGTGCCGTCGATTACAAAAGACGGAAACGAAGGCGCGACTTTGCCGCCATAGATAAACTCAGCAAGCACAATCTTTCCACGCTCGACTGTGAGAGGGCACGAGCCGTAGCCATCATACACGCATTGAGATGAACGCAGGGATTTATCGAACAGCAGATTTTCCGCGACGACCGGTGCTTGCTTGCGGGCCGCCGCTGCCGTCTTGGCGTTTGGAGTGTTCGTTGCATCGCCTAGTCCGAAAATATTCGAATAGCGTTTATGACGCAGCGTGCCGGGATCAACGTCAATCCATCCTCCCGCGTCAGCGAGCGGACTGTCCCGGACGACATCGGGCGCCTGCTGGGGCGGCGTCACGTGAATCATATCGAATCGGTCTTCGACGGTTGTGGACGTTCCGTCGGATAGTGTTTTCTTGAAGTAAGCCGTCTTCGACGAGCCGTCGATCGCGACGAGATTATGCGAGAAATTTAACCCGACGTGATAGCGTTTGACGTACCCCATCAGCGCGGGAACGTAGTCGGGTACGCCGAACAGAACGTTGCCCGCATTATAGAATTGAATGTCGATGTTGGAGAGCACGTTCTCCCTCAGCCAATGATCAGCGGATAGATACATCGCCTTTTGGGGTGCGCCCGCGCATTTGATCGGCATCGGTGGTTGTGTGAACAGCGCGCGGCCCGCTTTCAGCGAACGCACCAATTCCCAGGTATACGGAGCGAGATCGTAACGGTAGTTCGAGGTCACTCCGTTCTTACCTAGCGTTCCATTCAGACCTTCTATTCCAGCCCAGTTCAGCTTTATGCCCGGGCAAACGACCAAATGATTATAGCGTACAGTGCGGCCGGCATCGATGATCACAGAGTTGATATCGGGCTCGAAGCCTGTTACGGCCGCCTTAATCCAAGTGACTCGGCGGGGCAACACCGCACCCATTTGTTTTTCCGTGTCGACCGCCTTGAATATACCGCCGCCGACCATCGTCCACCCGGGCTGGTAGTAATGCCTCTCCGATGGTTCAATGATCGCAATATCGAGATCGCGCCTGCGTCGCAGCAGACTGGCCGCCACGGCAGCGCCAGCAGCTCCGCCTCCGACGATGACAATATCGTGGCTTGCTGCAGGCCTCAGTGCGGGAGCGTCCTGGCTCGCCCCCTTATATCCAATCACATCCGCAACATCGTAGCCCGCTGACTTGGCGCGCTCCACAATATCGTGCGGCGTGCGACGGCTTGCTTCCGCAAGCGACCACAGCGTCGCAGACCGCGTCCCACTACGGCAATAGGCAACAATCGGTTTCGGAAGCTCGCTCAAAGCCTCTCTAAAGCGATCGGCGTCTTCGTCTGAGAATTTGCCAGGGGTCACTGGCAGGTATCTCGCTTCTAAACCCGATGCCGCAGCGACTTTCGCAATTTCTGCGAACGACGGCTGACCTACGCCTTCGCCATCAGGACGGTTGCAGATAATCGACTTAAATCCCTGAGAGGCGAGACGATCCACATCCGATGCCGCGATTTGCGGCGACACGGAAAGATCAAGCGTGAGTGGCTTCACTTGCATTTTTTAAACTCCGAGTCAGGGCGCGGTACGTTTAAAGCTCGTTGATCGGAACCTTGAGATGCCGTTTGCCTTTCTCGTCCGGCTCGGGAAGGTTGCCGCCGCGAATGTTGACCTGAATAGATGGAATGATGAGGCGCGGCAAACTCAACGTCGCGTCGCGCTGCTCGCGCATCTGGACGAACTCGTCCTCGGTGATCCCTTCGCGGACGTGAATGTTGTGAGCGCGTTGTTCCGCGACGGACGTTTCCCATTTTATCTCGCGGCCGCCAGGCGCGTAGTCGTGGCACATGAAGAGCCGCGTCTCGGGGGGCAGTTCCAGAACCCTGTTAATCGAGCGATACAAAACGCGGGCATCACCGCCCGGAAAATCGGCGCGGGCCGTTCCTCCGTCCGGCATAAACAACGTGTCGCCGACGAATGCTGCGTCACCGATGACATGCGTCATGCAGGCGGGCGTGTGCCCTGGCGTCAGCATTGCAAACGCGGTCATACCACCAATTTTATATGTGTCGCCGTCCTTGAAGAGGCGATCAAACTGGCTTCCATCCCGCTGAAATTCGGTGCCTTCGTTGAAGATCTTGCCGAATACCTCTTGCACAACCTTGATGTTTTCGCCGATGCCCAGCTTTCCGCCAAGCTTCTGCTGGATATATGGAGCGCCGGAGAGATGGTCGGCGTGTGCATGCGTTTCGATCAGCCATTCGACCTTGAGATCGTGTTCTTTGATATAAGCGATGATCTTGTCGGCCGATTCATAAGATATGCGGCCCGCCGCGTAGTCGATGTCCATCACGCTATCGATGACGGCACACGATTTCGATTTAGGATCCTTGACGACGTAGCTGAAGGTGTTCGTCTCTTTGTCGAAGAAAGGCGTGACCTCAGGTTTCAAGGTAAGATCAACGGCGTGCGGAATGCTGGACATGATCTTCTCTCCTTAAGCGGTGTTGGCAGCGGACTTGGCCGCTGTAGAGGATCGACTGGCAAATAAGCGTGCGATCATCATGCCGACGAGCATCGCCCCGACAAAAACGACCGCAGGCGTAAGTCCGAGCGCGGCAGCAACGATCGCGGGACCGGGACAAAACCCGGAAAGCCCCCACCCAATGCCGAAAATCACGGCGCCGCCGATAAGCGGAGCATCGATTGCTTTCGACCTCGGCATTTGAAAACCGGCCGAGAGCCAGGGTTTGCCTCGAACAAAGGCGGCGCGATAACCGGCGGCGGTAATCGCCACGGCAACTGCCATCGTGACGGCGAGACTTGCGTCCCAGTGACCGGCGACGTCGAGGAAGGCTTGAACCTTTTCCGGATTGGCGAGGCCCGAAACGACGAGGCCAAGTCCAAACAACAAACCGGCGATGAACGTCGTGGCAACGGCCATGTCAGCCTCCGATCACATGACGAATGACAAATACTGTCGCCATGCCGCTCACCATGAATACTGACGTCGCGATGATTGAACGCGGCGAGACTCGCGCAATGCCGCAAACTCCGTGCCCGCTGGTGCATCCGCTGCCATAAACGGCACCGAAGCCGACAAGCACACCGGCAATAACGAGAGCCATTATGCTCGCCGGCTGGTTGATCTCGACGTGCATACCGCTCCATCGATAGAGCCAGGGGGCCGCGATCAAGCCCGCGACGAACGCCGCGCGGATTGGCCAATCTAAATCCTCGTACGGCGGCAGAAGGCGCGAGACAAAACCACTGACTCCAGCGATGCGTCCCATCGTTGCCATCATCAATACCGCGGACAAGCCAATCAGCACGCCACCCAGAGCAGCGGAAACCGGCGTGAAGTTCATCATTGCAGAGACCTCTAAGCTACCGGATCGAAATAGAGCACGACTGCGATCATCACGGCGGCCCAAACCATCATATTGACGAACGACCGCAGCACTTGGCGGTGATCGCTGGCGTGCGGCAACCCAGCCAGATTGCAAACCAGGTCGCCGGGCCAAAGAAATGCCGAAAGCATATTCCCCTCCTACGTCACTTCTTGGCCGGGCATGAAGAGACGCCGGCGATTCTGTACGCGGGACAAAAGCCGGCAAGTCCCGTCAAAAGCGGGACAAACCCTAAGAGGCCCCAAAGCGTTTTGGGTCCGACAAAAACCAAGCTAAGAATGACAATGCCTAAAACGACCCGGGCATAGCGGTCGAGGGTGCCAATGTTCGCGGCCATGGTTGCCTCCGGTGGTTTTCGGAAACAGATTTACAGGACCGGAACAGAGTGGTCTGTGACCTAGTCACAGAGGCTGACGTTAAGGTGCGGCGGCAAGCTGACGCAGAGCCTCCGGCCGCGCCAGGTCAATGGCACCGCGAGACGTTGTTATCCAGCCCCGCCGCTGAAATTCGTTGAGCAGCCGACTGATCACTTCGCGCGCCGTACCGAGCTCGGCGGCAAGCTGTTGATGGGTCAAGTCGATGTGACCGCTCACACCACCGAGCTCAACAAGCTTTTGCGCCAGCCTGACATCCATGCGCGAAAATGCGATCTCCTCAATAACGCGGAAAAGATTTGTGATCCGTATACTGAAGGCAGTAAAAACGAATTTACGAAACGCGGCGGAGCGCGCGATCAAATCATCAAACGTCCCACGGGGAATGGCCACGGCTTCAACGTCCGTTTCTGCGATACCCTCGGCTTGGTATTCCTCATAACCCATAAGGCACGCCGTCGTCAGCGCGCAGCTTTCTCCAGCCGAAACGCGATAAAGCACGATCTCGCGCCCGGTGTCCGACACCTGCTGAACACGCACCGTGCCTTCGACGAGCATTAAATAAGCTTCTGGCGCCTGCCCCGGTCCAAAAATTTTTGTTCCGGCTGGAAGCCGAACGACCTTGCTCGTCTCGATGAGCGGTCCAGCAACGCTAGGCTCCAGCGTCTTCAATCCGGGAAATGCCGATATCCAGTCCGGTGCTGTCACAAGGTCCCGTCCGAGCTATTTAGCTTGCCTGGCGTGGCAAGCGCGCCAATTTAAATTGCTTATCGAACCGAAGGCAGCTCGAAAAGCCATTACTTAGGTTGAGTTTGTCTTATTCGGCCATCGTCGGCTAGTAGCCGGCTTCGACTGCTTCATCAGCCTGCGATCGCCGTCTCTGCGTCCCGTGAAAGGCTATATGATGGTCCTGTTACGCGCCGAGTTCGAAAGGTGAGGACCAAAAAGATCGCGGCCGCTACCAACAATCCGGCATCGATCCAGTATGAGGCCGGATCGCTTGCGACAGCGAACCATTTGTAGAAGTGAACCCCCGCAACACATGCTAAGGTAGCCGCTGTCAGGCCCTGTAGAATTTTTTTAACGAGCGAAGCGCTGCTGACCGAAACGGCAATCACAATATCCGCGATCGTCACAGCGAGATAAATGAGAACCAGCGCTCGCCCCGTAAAGAGTGCGGCAGTCGCCGTAATCGCCAATGCCAACGGCTGTCCCCAAACCAGGCCGGACCAAATTCTTTCCCATCGTTCCGCCGGGCGGCCCTTATCACGCCGCCGCGCAAGCCAGATCGCAACGCCGCTTTGAGTAACAATCGTTAGCGCCAAACCAAGAACTGCATATAAAATCTTCGCGGCGATGCCGTCGAACCAACCGAAGTGGAGCGGCTGCAGCACGCCAAGAATCTGTTGTCCGACGCCTCCATCTTCCAAACCGCCTTGCCCAATGCGTTTGCCATTGCCATCGAAGTAGTACGTGTTTCCGAACGCGAGGTGCCCCGGCGTCCGCATCTTCACGTAGACGAGCTGTCCAGAGGTCGCTATCCGCTGAAAGTGAATAGACACCAGCCTCGCATCCGGCTTTTCGCGCAGCACGTCTGCGATCATAGGGCCGACTTCAGGGATTGGCCCGGGTTGTCCCGTGACAATCGGTTGTGGTCCCCGGATGGCTGCGAACGCTTTATCGGAGTCGCCATTATACGCGGCCATCGCGAGAACGCCGACGATCAATGTCGAAAGGCCGAGAAGCGCTCCGCTCAACGACACAACGAAATGAAACGGAAGCCCCCATACCCCCAACCGATTGTGAAGATCGGCCTGCTGCAATCTATTCGAACCACCCCAGCGTAGAGCAAAAGCATCCTTGAAAATGCGAGGATGTGCGAGCAGCCCCGAAATCAGCGAAGACAGCAGTGCGACCCCCGTCAAGCCGACAATGAAAAATCCCAACGTCCGTGGCAGATGAAGCTGCGTATGCAGTTCGCCGAGAAAATCGGCAAACGGCGCGACGACGCGCATAACCAATCGGCCATCGCCGTCGGCCACCCATTCCCCATCTTTTCTCGTCGCCGAATTGAAATAGTTGACGACAAATCGCGGATTGTACGCGCTCGGAAACGAGAGAAAAATATCCTGACTGGCATCGTCGATTAACGCCTGCCCGTGCGCGGCCCACGCCGCTTCCGTTATCGCTTTCGCGCTGACGGGCTCGGTGACGAGAGGCGCGTTTGGCTGTTCCCAGCGATGAAACTCTGGGAGAAAGACACTAAGGGTACCCGTCAAGCACACGATGTAGATCAAAGCGGCAAACGCAAGACCGAGCGCCGAGTGCCCGGCGAGCATGGCTTGCACGAATTTAGACGACAGCAGCGGTCGTTTCCGCTTTCTCGCCACGTCGTGAGCTATAGGTTTCAGGCTCATCCTCACATCAAAATTTTGGGTAAAAAGGCAACGGCATAGCTTACGGCTGAAACACTAAGCAAAATGATCGTGGCTCGCAGGAGTTTGGCGTCCGCGAGCGTCCACGCCATGCCGCCTCCCCATAGCGCAGGCACCAGGACGCCGCCAATGACAATCCGATCCTGAACCTCCATCGGCATCGCGACGGCGAATGCCACACCGATACCGATCGCCGCAATACCGGCAAGCACGATAGCGAGCATGCTTTTCGCGGTGGCTCGTTTCCAATCGGTACGGCGGACTTCTGGTTCGAGCGCGACAGACACCCCTACGCTTGCTCTTTTCCCCCTAACTTCGACCGTCAGTGCAACAGCGGCATAGGCGAGAACTGCAAGCGCGAGTAGACCGTAGGCCACCACAAATTCGCCGCTCAATTCGCGCCCGAGAATGAAGAAGCTCACAACGATAAACAGCCAGCCGCCAATCAAAAACGGCAGATGCGGCTTGCGCCTGCTCAACCAACTCGCCCGCAACAAGGCGAGACCGATGCTCATAACGATGAGCGCGGACAGGATTGTCAGCACGAGCGCCGAGGAAAAAATATTTGCATCTCCGCGTTAAGCCTGCACTCTTCGTAATTATTCGTCACTCGGAACGTTAGACCCAAGTGCGGATTAGAAGTTGACTGTCGTCGATACGAGGTAGGTGCGCGGTGCCCCGACTGTTACAATACCGTCTCCCGAGTACGAAGCCGCATAATAATTTGAGTTGGCGACATTTTCGATTCCGAGACGAATCGTCGTCGGCTTCCCGTTCCAAGGACTATCGAACGTATAGCGTGCGCCGACGTCATAGCGCGTCCAATCGGGAATAGAATAATGGTTCGCAGCATCGATATAAACATCGCTTGTGTAAATCGCGCGGCCGGTCAGCGTCAGCCCGCGGATTGGTGTATCCCATTCGGCGCCGATGTTAACATTCGTATCGGCGACGCCCTGCGCCTTGTGGCCGTCGTTGACACCTCCTGCGGTTTTCGCCAGGCGTCCATCGATCAAGGTAACGCCGCCCAACAAACGCAGCGTCGGCGTAAGTTCGCCAAAAACATTGAATTCAAGGCCGCGGTTGCGCTGCTCGCCGTCTAGGGTCAGATAATTGTTGGCCGCGATGAGCGACGGCCGCTCGATTTCGAACGCCGCGAACGTCGTGCTAAGGCTTCCCCAATCGACCTTCACTCCTGCTTCTTTCTGCGTTGTCTGGAATGGCGGTATCACCTCACCGGCATTTAGGTAAGGTTGGGAAACTGTCGTTCCCATTTGCAGACCCTCAATGTAATTCGCATAGAGCGAAACATTGCGGATCGGCTTTACCACCAACGCATAGGCAGGGCTCCAGACCGAGGCGTCGGTTGAGGACGTTATCGTGTTCGTTATCAGATTGGTGTTTTCCGCACCGGCCGTCTGGCGTCGCGCACCAATCATAAACTGAATGCGGTCATGCAAGGCCGACATCGTATCAGATACGCCGACACTGGAAAGATCGGTTTCCGCCAACGTACGGATCGTGGGCCCGAAGGCCGTTGGGCTCGGAACGTCGGCCGGATGGTAGAGGTTCGAGCAGATACTATAATTTGAATACACAGCGTTGAGTGGCGGCGGCAAACACGATGTATCGGCTCCCATGTGGTACGTGGCGGAGTTGTCGCGCATCGTCTTGGAATAGCTGACGTTAAAGAGATGATTGATAGGACCGGTATCGAAGTCGGCTCGGATGCCTGCCGTACCGGCCCAATTCTGAGTCAGTGCATAGCCTTTAAGCGGATAGGAAACCCAATCCCCGTTGCCATTAAGCAGGCCGGGCGACGCGAAGAGATAGTCGAGATTGTTGTCGCTCCAGCCGTAAGCTCCGTAAGCCGTAATGTGATCCGTGAGTTTGTACTCCCCGCGCAGCGTCGCGAACGTCGCGTCGGTGTTCCAGAATGACCACGGCAGGTTTCCATAGTTCGATCCGGCTTTGGGCGCCGGGGGGACCGTTCCGTCCAACATCGGAAGGAAAGGCGGTATAGGAGGCACCGTTCCAAAGGCAGAGGGAACAACGGTGATAAATCGTTGGACGCCATCCAAATCGTTCGCTTGGTAGCCGACATCCGCCGACAGACGGAGACGCTCACCGCGATAATCGAGATTGAGAACGGCATTGCCCAGTTCGTTGTACTGATCGTCAATGGCGGTGTTGCCGCCGCCATAACTGCCGTTGAACCGCACGCCGAATTCTTTGTTCAAGCCATAGCGCCGTGCATAATCAAGCTCGGTCCCGACAAGACCCTGAGATTGAAACGTCGTCGTGACCTGAGTGATCGGCTCATCGGGAGCCTGCTTGGTAACAAGATTGATGCTGCCCCCGACGGCCCCGCCTGGCGGCATGCCGTTCAACAGCGCGCTTGGTCCCTTCAGAACCTCGATGCGATCGATATAATTAGGCTGCGTCGTAAACATCGGGGCGATGCCGTACAGACCGTTCAATCCCATTTCGCCGACGTCATAATAGAAGCCGCGAATGTAGAACGTGTCCTGGCCGTACCCAGCACTCGCACTTTGCGTGGCCCGCACCGAAGGATCATTCAACAGCACGTCCGCAACAGAGCGAGCCTGCTGATCCTGAATGGTCTTCGCCGTATAACTAGTCTGGCTGAACGGCGTATCCATCAGGTTGCGGCTGCCGAGCATGCCAAGCTGGCCCCCCGTCGCGACTTGTCCCCCGGCATAAGCAGCTGGCGGCGTCAATGTTGACATGGGATTTGGCGTCGGCATCGTTGCGGTCGCCGAGGCTGTCTCGGGAGGCGCCGCGCTTGCGCTTTTCGGAGGCGCAGTCGACTTTTTTGACGCTACCGCTTTTTTCTTGGAAGGACCCTTCTTCGCACGCTGCGCTTTGTCCGTCGCGATGGTCACCTGCGGCATAGGAATTGGAGCAGCGGGAGATTGTGCCGTATCTTGCGGCGGCGAATCTTGAGCTAAGGCTGGGGAAAGTGCGATGACCGACGACACAATTCCACACGCGCACCCGATGCGCCAAGCAATGTACACTTTGAAGCCCCCATCCCCATGTGACCAAAACGTCCATCAAACACATAAATGAACGCCAATAGCGGGGGTTTTTGTATACTTATATCGTATAGTATCAATCTCTTACTATTGCGCTCTCGCGGAGACCGCTCGCAGTGCGTCTAATCGGCAACAACACTGCGCTCGCGCGTTTCGCTCGAAAGGGCTGACTCTGCGCCCAAGCGGCGTCGTGGAAGGAATCTGCATTAAGACTAACGGTCGGTTCAGGAAACATCGTTTACCGGACGAAATCGATTTAAATCCGGCGCCCTATCGCAAACGAAATTCGCTCCGCATGATGCTCCATCACATTCTCAGAGACAGGCGATATAGA
Organism: Hyphomicrobium sp.; assembly: GCF_035548195.1. Classification (GTDB taxonomy): domain Bacteria; phylum Pseudomonadota; class Alphaproteobacteria; order Rhizobiales; family Hyphomicrobiaceae; genus Hyphomicrobium_B. Next base: position 97,909 of record NZ_DASZTY010000017.1, on the reverse strand, counting down.
TCATCTCTATAGTGCGGATAGACGGGGGACACTTGGCGGCTCATCGCCGAACACCAAGGAGTCCATGCTATGAAGAACTTTCCGCGACGCAAAACTCGCTGGCAAATGCACACCAAAACTAGTGTGGGCTGAACGCTCCGCCCGCTCGTCGGCGAGGAGCGCGACCGTCGCTTCACGCCAGTGATACGAACAACAATCTCCAGCCGAACATTCGAAGACTCCCTCTCATAGATATTGAGGAGATCTGTCATGACTGCGAACCCAATTCCAGAGACACACTCGAAAGCAGACCCCAGTTGGTGGGGAGCGATTCTGGTCGGCGTGATTTTCGTTTTTGCCGGCTTCTTCGTCCTCGGTGACGTGGTGGCCGCCACCGTGATCAGTGCTTTTCTAATCGGCGTTCTGCTGCTCGTGGTTGGCGCAGCCGAAATAATCCAAGCCTTCTCCGCGCAATACTGGCGCGGCTTCTTTCTGAGACTACTCGTTGGCGCTCTCTATATCGTCGCCGGATTGATGCTTGTGACGGATCCCGCGCGGGCGTCGGTAACCCTTACATTGGTATTCGCCTTGGCCCTCATCGCTTCCGGCGTCGTTCGCATCGTCCAGGCGTTTCAATACTGGGAGTGGTTCGGAGGCTTGCTGCTCCTTTCAGGAATCGTAGGCATCGCTGCCGGGCTCATTATCCTGTCGAAGTGGCCGCTCAGCGGACTATGGGTTCTAGGTGCCGTCGTCGGTATTGATCTCGTACTTCACGGCTTGTGGTGGATTTCTCTAGGCGGACGACTACGCCGGGAGCGGCACACAGCTCCAACCTGATAAGGTTCCAGGCTTCCCCCGTGAGCGCTAATGACTGCCGCAAAACCCGGCGTTCGGAAAACTCCCGAACGTGACGCACGACTCGTAGATCTCGCCTTGCAAGGTGGCGGCTCCCATGGCGCGTTCACGTGGGGCGTGCTCGACCGCTTGCTCGAAGAGCCTTGGCTGACTATCGACGGCATTTCCGGTACGTCGGCGGGCGCTATGAATGCCGCTGTTCTGGTCGATGGCCACGCCGCTGGCGGAGCGGAAGGCGCGCGTTCCGCATTGGAAACGTATTGGCGCAACGTATCTCAAGCGGCACTTCTCAGCCCCTTTCGCCGCACGCCTCTCGACGTCATGTTGGGGCGTTGGACGCTCGATACGTCGCCGGTATTTGTCGCGATGGATCTGATGTCGCGAATGTTCTCGCCGTACGACTTGAACCCCGGAGGCGCCAATCCACTTCACGAGATACTGGCACAGAATATCGATTTCGGCCGGCTTGCGCGCGCGCCAATCAAATTGTTCGTCACCGCAACCAATGTGCACACCGGCCGAGGACGCGTGTTTCGCAATGCCGACATTACACCCGAGGTTCTGCTCGCGTCTGCTTGCCTGCCGACGCTGTTCCAGGCCATCGAGATCGACGGCAAGAGCTACTGGGATGGCGGCTATTCCGGAAATCCGACCATCACGCCGCTCGTCCGCGAATGCAGTTCTAAGGATACGATCCTCGTGCAAATCAATCCGATCGAACGTTCCGAAACACCTAGATCGGCGCGCGACATCCTTAATCGCCTGAATGAAGTCTCCTTCAATTCGGTCCTGATGAAAGAACTGCGCATGATTGCGATGTTGAGGCAGGTCGCCGACCCGGGCAACTGCGAAGGCAAGCTTTGGGCAAACATGCGCATTCACCGCATCACCAGCGAGAAGATGCTTTCTCTTGGCTATTCATCGAAGCTAAACGCCGAATGGGAATTTCTATGCATGCTGCGTGATGAAGGGCGCCGTTCCGCCGAGGCTTTCATCGAACGTGATGGAAAGAATATAGGATCGCGATCCTCCTTCGACTTCGATGCGTTGATGCAAGGAATCTGATGCAATGGGCCTTCTTGGGATCCTTGTCGGCCTTGGACTTCTCATATGGTTTGCGTACAGGGGATGGAGCATTCTGCTGCTGGCGCCCGCCGCAGCTCTCCTGGCTGCGGCTTTCGCGCGCGAACCGTTGCTCGCACACTGGACGCAAACGTTCATGTCCAGCGCCACCCATTTTCTTGCGCAGTTCTTTCCGATTTTCCTGCTCGGTGCTCTTTTCGGCAAGTTGATGGAAGACAGCGGGTCAGTGACAGCAATATCCCAATTCATGACGGAGCGTCTTGGCACGAAGCGCGCCATACTTGCCGTCGTGCTCGCGGGCGCAGCCGTCACCTACGGCGGGGTAAGTTTGTTTGTTGCCTTTTTTGTCTTGGCGCCGATGGCGCGGGCATTGTTTCGCGACGCCGACATTCCGCTTCGGCTTATGCCCGCGGCGATCGTGCTCGGAACATCCACTTTCACGATGTCGGCATTGCCGGGAACACCTGCCATTCAAAACGCAATTCCGATGCCGTTCTTCGGTACGACACCCTTTGCCGCTCCCGGGCTTGGGATCATCGCATCTGCAGTCATGCTCGGTTTTGGTTTGTGGTGGCTCAAACGGGCGGAGAGCGCAGCGCGCGCCGCCGGAGAGGGAGCCGGCACGCTTGACGTTGACATCGACAAGTCTGTCGCCGACGAACTCGTGCGCGAGCGCGCAACCGTTGCTCGGGAATTCGATCCGGCAGAGATCGGCAAAGGCCGACGCAGCGCCGCACTGCCGCCGATTTCGTTAGCCGCCCTGCCCCTATTCGTCGTCGTCGGCATCAATTTTCTGGTGTCGATATTTGTCCTGCCAAGGATCGATGCAACATTCCTGGCGGAACCTCGGTGGGGCGCCACATCGCTATCGGCCATCGGAGGCGTATGGTCGGTGATCGTTGCGCTTTTCACAGCCATTGTAACGCTCATCGTCACGAACCGGACGCGCCTGCCGGCGCTTCGCGAGAGCATGGACGCGGGGGCCAATGCTTCGGTGTTGCCGGCGCTCAGCGTTGCGAGCTTGGTCGGTTTTGGCGCGGTGGTTGCCGCTTTGCCCGCATTCGCAGTTGTGCGCGACTGGGTGCTATCCATCGGCGGCGGACCGCTCGTCTCGCTTGCGGTTGCCACAAACGTCCTTTCCGCCTTGACCGGCTCGGCGTCGGGCGGATTGACGATTGCTCTCGATGCGCTCGGCCCGACGTACATGAATCTCGCGGCTCAGCACGGAATTGATCCGGCCCTTATGCATCGCGTCGCCGTGATCGGCTCCGGGACGCTCGACAGCCTGCCGCATAACGGGGCTGTCGTCTCGCTGCTCGCTGTCTGCGGCTCGACACATCGCGAAAGCTATTTCGACATTGTGATGGTCGCAATCGTCAGCGCACTTCTCGCATTGGCTACGGTGATCATATTAGGCACGATATTTGGATCGTTCTGAACTATGTTGCTATCCCGCATGATCCTTTGAGCGAAAGAAATTTATGCGCCCGATTATCGATCCACGCTGGGGTGATGCAGAGGACGATACATCGAGCACGAAGCACCGGACGCTTATCTCGCTCGCCGGAAGTTTGCTTGCCGAAATTAGCATTCCAAAGCTGATTGCCGCATGGATAGCTCTCATCATCATTCCCGCAGTCCTGCTCGGTGCGGCGCCGTTGCTCGCATCGATTTGGCTCAGCACCGTTTCATCGAAAGTTGCGGCGATAACGACGGGCCTGCTGCCTCCACTCCTATTGGCCTTGTTGATTGCGGCAGCGTGGTACGGCGGCAGACCGTTGTGGCGCATCATCGAGACAAATTTCTGGTCATTGAACGCCCTCGCGGTCCAGCCAATCTATGCGATATCGCGAGAGGCACTGCGCCAGCTCGCCGAACGCTTCTTGCCCGCACACGTCGAGCCACGTGTTCGAGACAGGACGCGCGCAATATGTGCAGCCATATCCGGCATGCTGATCTGCGGCTTTTCGCTGTGGATTGCTACTCTTGCGTGGCCGAATACGCGCTGGACCGGCTCGCTATCCGATCTGACGGCGCCCACCCACCTCGCCCACGCAGCACTCTTCAATAGCGTCGTCATCGTCGTTCTCTATCTCGCCATGGCCGGATTGGCCTGGGCCGTCGCGGATACGCTAATGCCCCAGCCACGCGATATCGCCCACCTCCCCGCTGCGCCAGCGAAAGGAAAAGTCTGGCGAGTCGCGCACTTGTCCGACATCCACGTCGTGGGTGAACGGTTCGGCTTTCGCATCGAAGGCGGACGATCCGGTCCGAGGGGTAACCAACGCCTGCAGCAAGCGTTCGCGGCGCTCGATGCCGCCCATGCGCGCAATCCGCTCGATGTCATTCTGATTACTGGAGACATGACGGACGCCGGTCGTTCATCGGAATGGGCGGAGTTCATCGAAGCGTTGGCGCCGTATCCGGGCTTGGCGGACATACTTGTCTTGCTTCCCGGAAATCACGATCTCAACGTTGTGGATCGCGCCAATCCTGCCCGCTTCGACTTGCCGACAAGCCCAAAGAGACGCCTGCGCGAGATGCGCGCGCTTTCTGCGATATGCGGCTTACAAGGCAAGCGCGTGCACGTTGCCGACGCGGAGACGGGCAAGCCCAAGGCGACGTTGGAAGAAGCCCTTCAAACGCACATCGATCAGGTCAGGGATTTTGCCGACAAGGGTACAACCCGCCTAGCCTGGAAGCTCGCCAAGATTTGGCCGGACGCCTTTCCGATGGTGTTGCTGCCGAAAACACCCGATGATCTCGGCGTCATTCTGCTCGATTCCAATGCCCAGACACACTTCTCGTTCACGAATGCGCTTGGCCTCGTGTCATGGGAACAGACCTCGATCCTAGAAAAGATGGTCACGCGGTTTCCCGAAGCCAAGTGGATCGTGGCGCTGCATCACCACGCGGTCGAATATCCCAAACCGGCAAAAGCACTGTCCGAGCGGATCGGGACAGCGCTTGTCAACGGAACATGGTTTGTCCGGCGAATGCAGCGCCTGGCCGACAGAGTGATCATTATGCACGGGCATCGCCATATCGACTGGATCGGACGTTGTGGCGACCTGACCGTCGTGTCAGCGCCGTCGCCAGTCATGGATGTGACGGATGACAAAGCTACGTATTTCTACATTCATCATCTCGGCGCAGGACCGGATGGCAGATTTGGCCTGTTCGCGCCGGAACGCATCGTTTTGCACGGAGACCCGGCGAGTTGACCTCCGAAGCGGGAGCACCTCCATCAGCTGCTATCGCTCGGTTGACCAAATAGATCGGCGACCCACCGCGCTGACGGAACCTGTTCGCAAAATGTAAGGCCCGCGATGACGATGGGAACGCCGATGAAGGCACCGGGAATACCCCATAGAAACGCCCAGAAGAAAACAGCAAACAGAACAAGGAATGGCGAGATCGAGAGCGCGCTTCCGACAAAGCGCGGTTCAAGATAGCTGCCAACGACGAACTGGATGATATTGAGGCACGCAAAGACGACCAGCGCCATCTGCCACGACTCAAATTGCGCAACGGCGAACACCGTCGGAAACATGGTTGCTATGAACGGCCCGATGAACGGGATGAAGTTGAGCGCAAATGCAATGACGCCCCACTCGGCCGCCAGCGGCAAACCCGCAAGCCAGGCAAATGCCCATACGAGAAGGCCGGTCATGACGCTCATCAGCGTCCGGACCAACATATACCGTCGAAGTTTAGATGCCGTTCGCGCCCCGCCGACGAGCAGAACCTCGCCTAATCGTCCGCGCCGCCAGTTCCGAAGAATTTTGTAAGCGTCGCCGACTTCTAGCAGGCCAAGCAGAACATAAATGAAAACGACGATGAGAAAGCTGACGGCAGTCTGGAGTTGCGCCGCGAGCTGCTGGACGAAGCGAATGAGCCGATCGGCGCTAAAATAGCCCGTCCATAGTTCAGCAAGAGCAACACCATGCTCCTCCAGCCAAACGGCGAACGATGCGTAGAGCGCCTGAAGGTGCGCTGCATCGCTGACGATGAAACGGCCGACACGATTTGCAGCCCAAGCAACAAGCGACAAAAATCCAACGATTACGAGGGTAGTAACGGCCATTGTGATCGCTAGAGCGACGAGCCGCGGGAGATCCAGTTGTAACCGCCGCTGCAAGGGCCACACGACCGCAATAACGAAAAGGGCGAATGCAAGCGGCGCGAATACCGATTGCGCGACAGAAAGCGCCCAGGCCGCAAGAACAGCGGCACAGACACCAACCGTCGCGACGAGCGAGCGATTCATTTCCGATCGGCGATAAGAGTCAGGAGCGGTCACATTGCAATGTCTGAGCTTGCCGCCGACGGTAATCGACGAATGCCAAGTTCGCGAGGTCCTTGGCGCTTGAGAGGGCGCCCGCAACCACATTTCTCTTACTGCACAAAACGAGCTCGCAGTCGATCGTATTCCGCATTCGATATTGCGCCGCTCGACCTCAACCGACCGAGCTTTTCAATTTCATCGGCGGGACTGAAGACAGCACCCTGTCGAAATTGGCTTTGTGCATGTCTGATCTGCGCCTCCCTGCGTTCAGCCATCCCTGGCGACTGCGTGAGGATATAAGCGAAAATCCCAATGTACGGTAAGACGATGAGGGCAATGACCCAAGCCACTTTGCCCAATGCCGAAACGTCGTGGCGGCTCAGAAGATCATTGAATATTACGATGAGAAGCCAAATCCAAACAAAGAACATGAAAACGGCGAATGCATCGACAAGAAAATTGGCGAACGTGAACCCACCATCGAACAGCATGAAAGTCTCCACCGTTATAAACTGTTTGGCAATGTGTCTGGGTACGGACGACGAGGGAACCGTCGCTTGCGATGCACGGCTTACTCAAAGCGCAATCGGCAAAATCGCCGATCGCGCTGTTCCGGTCATTCACATCGAAATTAGGGAGAGGGTTTATGCTATTTCGGATTTTGCGTACCGGCACCCTGCTCGGGAACCCTGGTACTCATATTGCCCGTCGCTGGCAGTTTACCTTCATCACCCATTCGATGGGTGCCTGATGTTCCACTGCTTTCGCCAGTACCCGCTCCCATTTCCGGAACGCGACTGGTCGCGCTGTTAGTTGCAGGCAACTTGCCTTCATCACCCATCCTGTGGCGAGCAGGATCGTTTGTCGACTGATCATCTGCAAGCGCTGGCGCCAATGCTGTCCCAAGCACGAGCGCGGAAAAGACCGTGGCTATAATCAATTTCATTTTGGAACTCCTTGGTTGTCGGCAATTCGCTCCCAAAGTGTCCCCGTCTACTTAAATTAATAGCACTCGCACGCATCAAAATCATCTTTTGTTTAGGCGAACGTAGCGGAGGTTTCGATACGGCTTCGCGAAAAACGAATGTCTGCAGTTAATTCAAACTTCTGACAGTTTGCAAACTGTCCTCCGGACGGCGTTCAGAATCCCTTGATACTGTGTGTCGATGATCGCCAGCCTAAATTAATCGTGTTCGCCATCTTTCGCCGTGACGACAGATATCCGTTGACCCCGTAGTCCGGCAGCGCATCATCGCGCTCCCCGAAGCCCGTCCAACGAAATCCAGGAGTGGTCTCATGATCGCGAACATTACACTGGACGCCAAGAATCGCCTTTCCAAATCTTCGTTCGGACGTTTCTCTGATAAACTCAGGGCCGCGCTGTTTATCCTATTTGCCAGTGTAGCACCCATCGTATCCTTCGGACCCGCTGATGCACAAGATTACGAACTTGCGGCTCCAGGTACTGAAGAGGCGGACGTCGCTACCCATAAGACAAATGACCGTGTAACGCTTTTCAAAAACGTCCGAATATTCGACGGCAAAAGCCCTCAGCTTTCGGGCTCTATGAATTTGCTCGTCGAAGGCGACATCATTCGGCGCATCACAAACGAACCAATCGCAACCGGCAAATACGCCAAAGTCGTTGTCATTGATGGAGGGAGCCGCGTGCTAATGCCGGGCCTCATTGATGTGCACTGGCACGCATTCATGGCTGCCGCGTCAATGTCGATACTTATGACGGCGCAGCCTTCATATGTGCACCTGCTGGCCGCACACCAAGCCGAAGCGACCTTGATGAGAGGCTTCACAACGGTGCGCGACCTGGGCGGCCCCGTGTTTGGGCTCAAACGAGCGATCGACGAAGGTATTGCAATCGGTCCGCGCATCTACCCCTCGGGTGCCTTCATTTCGCAGACATCCGGACATGGAGACTTTCGATTTTCCTTTGAGCTTCCACGCACGCTCGGCGGACCTCTGAGCTATTCCGAGCGTGAAGGCATTGCAGCAATCGCCGACAGCCCCGATGAAGTCAGGCTGCGTGCACGCGAACAGTTGAGAAAAGGCGCGAGCCAGATCAAGCTCATGGGCGGTGGTGGCGTCAGCTCCCCTTATAATCCGATTGAGTCGACGCAATACACCGTGCCGGAACTTCGCGCCGCGGTGGAGGCCGCAGACAACTGGGGAACTTACGTAACGGTCCACGCCTACACGCCGCGCGCTATCCGGCAAGCGATTTCTGCCGGCGTCAAATGCATTGAACACGGGCAGCTGATCGATGACGCCACCGCAAAGTTGCTGGCGGACAAAGGCATCTGGTGGAGCATGCAGCCTCTAACGTACGACGCGGATGTGTTTTCGCGGATGAGCCCCGTGTCACAGAAGAAGGCGCTGCAGGTTTTTGCCGGGACGGAAAACGCATACAGGCTTGCGAAAAAGTATAACGTCAAGACGGCGTGGGGCACGGATATCCTGTTCGACGCAGGCGCCGCGAGCCGGCAGGGATCCTATCTTGCAATGATGGCGCGCTGGTACACGCCGGCGGAAGCGCTAAAGATGGCGACAGCGGACAACGGCGAGTTGATGGCGCTCTCCGGGTTCATAAATCCATATCCCGGCAAACTTGGGGTCGTACAGGAAGGCGCACTCGCCGATCTGCTTCTGGTCGACGGTGATCCATTGGAGAATTTAGATCTCGTCAAAGATCCGCACAAAAACTTTGTAGTGATCATGAAGGACGGGAAGATATATAAAAACATGCTCATTGGAACCGGGAGCCAACCGCGCAATCGATAAGCATCGTGCTCGCGACATCCCCCAGCCGCGGCAACCGGGCAAAGCAAGCGGCGCTTCGCGAACGCAATGCGCTGAAGCCGAACTGTTGAGCCCCCTACCCCATGATCGCCCGTTCGAGATATGCGGCATAAGCCCCGTCGCCCAGCCGCCCCATCGAGCGCCTCAGTTGATCGGCCGTAATGAATCCCATGCGCAATGCAATTTCCTCGGGGCACGAAACCTTGAGACCCTGACGTCGCTCGATCGTCGCGATGTAGTCGCTGGCATCACGCAAGCTGTCGAACGTTCCCGTATCGAGCCACGCAAACCCGCGCCGGAACTTTTCGACGTGGAGCGCCCCCTTCAATAGATACATCTCATTGAGAGTCGTAATTTCTAGCTCGCCGCGCGCAGACGGCGTCACCCGCGATGCTAGCTCGACCACCTGCGCGTCATAAAAGTAAATGCCCGTGACTGCCCAATCCGACTTCCGCTCCTTTGGTTTTTCGACCAGAGAGAGTGCACGGCCTTCAGCGTCGAATTCGACGACGCCATATCGTTGCGGATCAGCGACCTCGTAGGCAAAGATCGTTGCGCCTGAAGGCCGAGCGGCAGCTGACCGCAACATCTCTCCAAATCCTTGTCCGTGAAAGATGTTGTCACCGAGAACAAGCGCGCATCCTTCTCCGGCGATGAAGTCGCGTCCGATGACGAATGCTTGCGCGAGCCCTTCGGGTTTTGGTTGCACCGCATAGCTCAGCCGAATTCCGAATTGCGTGCCGTCTCCCAGCAACTTCTGAAAAAGATGCTGATCCTGCGGCGTTGTAATGATCAGAATGTCTCTGATGCCGGCCAGCATGAGCGCCGACAACGGATAATAAATCATCGGCTTGTCGTAAACCGGAAGCAGCTGCTTCGAAATCGCCAGGGTCAACGGATAAAGACGCGTCCCGCTCCCGCCAGCCAGGATGATCCCTTTTCGACAGCTCAATTTGCGGTCCCTTCGATTTGTGCGGCTTCTTGCCGATAGGACGTAAGCAGCATTAACCGATCGATGCAGTCTCGAAGCGCGCTTTCCCACGGGCGGAGCCGGAGACCGTAATGAGCTGAAAGCTTCTCCGCGCACAGCACGGACAAGGCGGGCCGACGCGCCCGGGTCGGATAATCTTTGCTTCCGATTGGCCGAACGGCGACGATCCGATTATCTCGTGCCGACGCGAATTCGTTGATTTTCTCCGCAAAGCCGTACCACGTCGTGCTCCCGCCATTGACCGCGTGAAATATGTTGGGCGAACTGCTTTCGGGAGAACCGACTAGCTTTACAGCGACATCCCGAACGGCACACGCAAGATCGGTTGCAGAGGTCGGACAACCGCGTTGGTCATCCACGACCCCAATCTCGTTTTGCAGCGTGCGAAGTCTGAGGATCGTTTTCACGAAATTGCTGCCGAATGGACTAAACAACCAGGCGGTGCGAAAAATAACGTGCCTCGGATTTGCGTTGGCGACCGCGATCTCACCATCCCGCTTCGTAGTCCCATAGACGTTACCCGGCGAAGTCACATCATCCTCGGCATAGGGCCTTGCCGCCATCCCATCGAACACATAGTCGGTGGAGAAATGGATGATTGCCGCTCCCGTCTCCGCCGCCGCCCTTGCGACAGCCTCGGCACCAGCGACATTGACCGCCTGCGCTGCTTCCGGCTCATCTTCAGCCTGATCGACCGCCGTATAAGCGGCGGCGTTGATCACGATATCCGGTCGCATTTCTTTTATGATGGCGAAGACCGGCCTCGGCGCTGCAAGATCAATCTCAGGCCGGCCGACGCGAACGACATCAAATACTGCCGGGCAGAACGCCTCGGCCAGTGCCGCCGAAAGCTGACCGCTCTTTCCGACGATCAGGACGCGCAAGCGTGTCCGCATCACTGGACCGACTCAGGAAGTGCTAGACGATCATTCTTGATCGGAAGCAATCCGAGGCGCGCACCTGGATAGACGTGCTCGCGCAGCGGCCGCCACCACCACTCGTTTTCCAGATACCATTCAACAGTCGCTTGAATCCCTTCGTCGAACGTCTTTTCCGCGCGCCAGTCGAGTTCGCGCTCGATCTTTCCAGGATCGATCGCGTAACGACGGTCATGTCCGGGCCGATCGGGAACAAAGGTGATCAGTCCGCGGCGCGGCATCGGACCGGGGCGAAGCGTATCGAGTACGTCGCAAATCCTGGTGACGACGTCGATATTCTGCATCGGCGCCCGCCCCCCGATATTGTAGGTTTCACCGACGTGTCCGAACTCGACGATTTGAGCAAGCGCCCGCACGTGATCGTCGACATAGAGCCAATCCCGGACGTTGCGGCCGTCGCCGTAGACAGGCAACGATTTAAATTCCAGTGCATTCAATAGAATGAGCGGGATGAGCTTCTCCGGAAAATGGTACGGCCCATAGTTGTTGGAGCAATTGCTAATCAATATGGGCATACCATAGGTTTCGCGCCACGCACTGGCGAGATGATCCGCCGAGGCTTTGGTCGCCGAATAGGGCGAACGCGGCTCGTATGGAGTTTCCTCCGTGAAGAACTTTCCGTCGTCCAGGCTACCGTACACTTCATCGGTCGAGACGTGCAGGAACCGGAAACGCGCCATTGCGTCCGGCCGTTGGCCGTCCCAATATTTGCGAGCAGCCTCAAGCAGAACGTAGGTTCCCACAACGTTTGTCGTTACGAAGTCGGCGGCCGACGCGATCGATCTGTCGACATGGCTTTCCGCAGCAAGGTGAAAAACGGCGTCCGGCTGAAAGGTCGAAAACGCCTGATCCATCGCGCTCGCGTCGCAGATGTCGGCCTGCATAAAGCGATAATTCCGCTTCTCTGTCACGGTCGCGAGCGAAGACGGATTGGCGGCATACGTCAGCTTATCGACGTTGAGGACTTCCCAGCCGCGTTCGAGAACCAAATATCGAACGAGCGCGGACCCGATAAAACCGGCACCTCCCGTGACCAGTGCGCGCATCGCGAGCCCTCCCCTCAAGCGCTCAGAAAACCGGCCCCACCTCTTTCAGCAGCGGCAAATTCCTATCCTTCTCCGAAATCGTCACCGCATCCGGAGCGAAGGGCCACGCAATGTTCAACTCCGGATCCGACCATAAAATGCCCGCTTCGGATTGCGGGGCATAAGCGGCGGAAACTTTGTAGACGACTTCCGTGTCGGGCTCGAGCGTACAGAAACCGTGAGCGAACCCGGCCGGCACATAGATCTGAGTCTCATTCTCTTTAGAAAGCTCGGCGCTTACGTGAGCCTTGTAGGTCGGCGAAAAAGGCCTGAGATCGACCACGACGTCGAAGATCCGCCCGCGGCTTACCCTCACCAATTTCGATTGTTCGTGGGGAGGCAGCTGAAAATGAAGCCCGCGTATGGTCCCGGGCTTTTCGGATAAAGAGAAATTATCCTGCACGAAGACGTCGGGAATACCGGCCTCGCGAAACCGCTCCTGACTATAGAGCTCGGCAAAATAGCCTCGGGAATCTTCGTAACGCCGAGGTACCACAAGCACGACACCTGGTAGGGAGAATTGTGTAATTTTCACACTGACGGACCCCCATGCGATGCTCACGGACGTTCAAGACCATGAGATCACTGTTCGCGCAAATTGTCATTTCCGGATGCCGTCTGATATTTGCGGCCAGACGCTTCTCAGCTTCTGAGGAACAGCCGATAAGCGTCATTCGCCGTCTCGTCTTCATATGGATAACCGAGAGACGCCATCCTCTTGAAGAAACGTGACCGATCGCTGACGGGTACCTGCATGCCGACCAAAACCCGGCCGTAATCCGCGCCGTGATTGCGATAGTGAAACAACGTGATGTTCCAATCCGTGCCGACGCCATCAAGAAATTTCAGCAAAGCACCCGGTCTTTCCGGGAACTCACACCGTAGGATCAGCTCGTCGCTGAGCCCCTGCGCCCGTCCTCCGACCATATATCGGATGTGAAGCTTGGCGGTTTCGTCGAGGCTGATATCGATCACCTCGTAACCCAGCGCTTTAAGTTCGGCAATGATCTCCGGCTTCTCGCGCTTGGCATCCGCCAGCTTCAGGCCGACAAAAACATGGGCTTGGCTGCCTTCCGCATAGCGGTAATTGAATTCCGTAACGATATGGTTTCCCAACACCTGAACAAACCGCCGGTAGCTGCCGGGCTCTTCGGGAATGGTGACGGCAAGAAGAATTTCGCGCGCTTCACCGACCTCGGCACGCTCCGCTACATGGCGCAGACGATCGAAGTTCAAATTTGCGCCGCTGTTGATAGCAATGAGCGAACCGGAGCGATGCGGATTGGCGAAAGCATAGGACTTCAACCCCACGAGCGACAGAGCACCGGCAGGCTCCGAAAGGACACGCACGTCCTCAAAAATATCTTTGATCGCCGCGCACATGGCATCCGTATCAGCCACCAGCACATCGTCGAGGAGTTCGCGACAAAGGCGAAATGTCTCTTCACCCGCCTGACGCACGGCGACGCCATCGGCAAATAGCCCGACACGATCAAGCACCACGCGATGACCGGCGGAAATCGCAGCTTTCATGCAGGCCGCATCCGCAGGCTCGACGCCGATGATCTTGGTTTCGGGACGAAGAAATTTGACATACGCGGCAATGCCTGCGGCGAGGCCGCCGCCGCCGATCGGAACGAAGATTGCCTCGATGGGATCGGGGTGTTGATGCAAAATCTCGACGCCAACGGTGCCTTGTCCCGCGATCACATCGCGGTCGTCGTAAGGATGAACGAACGTCAACCCCTGCCGTTGCGCCATTCGCAACGCATGCTCATACGCTTCGTCGAAGGTATCGCCATGCAGGACGACCTTACCGCCCCAATACCGAACCGCCTCGATCTTGATGGTCGGAGTCGTCACCGGCATGACGATGGTCGCGACGATCCCAAGCTTATGAGCGGAAAGCGCGACTCCCTGCGCATGATTGCCGGCCGAAGCGCAAATGATGCCAGCGACCTTCGCCTCGTTCGAAAGCTGTACGATGCGATTGTAAGCGCCGCGGATTTTGAAAGAGAAAACAGGTTGCAGATCCTCGCGCTTCAGATAGACGGAAGCGCCAATCCGTTTGCTAAGCCGCACCATCGGATCGAGCGGCGTCCGCTCCGCAACGTCATAGACGCGGGCATCGAGAATTCTACGAACGTAATCGATCACAGGGCACCTGACGGCGTTCGGAAGCGGTTGAGCCGGATATCGACGCAGCGATTCGAGCGCCGCATTCGGTGATCCAGCACGACCGAGGGCGTCGAGCAAGCCCAGTCGCCATTATTTGCGTTGCGCCGGATAGAAAATAGTTCTGACAATGTCGCAGACAATGATGGGCGCCATACTGCGCCCATCACAATGAAATCCGCGTAACTTTTTGGAGAATTCACCCTGGCAACGCCTGCCGTTCCCTCAGGGAGCCGGCGCACCGGGATTCATCCTTGTTCGTCGGGTGTCTGCAAATCGTCAGCCGGACCAAAGAATTCATAGTGGATACGCTCGGACGGCACACCCTTACGTCCAAGGCCATTTACGAAGGCTCTGAGAAACGGCGTCGGCCCGCAAAGATAAAGATCGGCACGATCGAGCGGCGTGTTTCTCTGAAGCCAATCGATCGTAATGAAGCCGTCGGCGTCATGCGTTTTCCCGGGTGCATCCCCGCGGCCAGGTTCGCTATAAAAGGTTGCGATGGACGTCCGCCCATGCGCTTCTGCCAGAGTCTTGATGTGATCGGCCATGGCATGCGTTTGGCTGTTCATCGTGCCATGCACAAAATACGTCTCGAGTTTTGGATGGCGCGCAACGATCGTCTCGGCCATGCTCACCATTGGCGTCAAACCCACGCCACCCGAGAGAAGGACAACGGGCCGCTCTGGCGCGTCCGGCAAAAAGAAATCCCCGGTCGGCGGTGTCGCATCAAGCTCGCTACCGACGTTGACGACATCATGCAAGTAACGAGAGCCGCCTTGGCCGTTAGCTTCACGCTTCACCGAGATTCGATAATATTCACCGTTTGCGGCTGAAGATATCGAATAGTTGCGCTTCATCTGAAGTCCCTCCGCCGCCGTGAATCGGAACGTCAGATATTGTCCGGGCTTGTGGCGCATTACGGCGCGACCATCCGCCGGTTTTAGAATAAACGACGTTATGATGGAGCTTTCACGAACCTTCTTCGCAACGACAAACTTTCGCCAACCCGTCCAGCCGCCATCGAGCTGATTGATCTCGTCGCGAATAGCCTTTTCACGCGCTATCAGAATGTCGGCAAGATACCAGTAGGCTTCGCCCCACGCATTGAGAATGTCCTCTGTCGCAGCTTCCCCCAGGACTTCCCCAATCGCCCCGAGCAACGCCTTTGCGACGAACGGATAATGCTCCGGAAGAATATCATAACCGATATGCTTCTGTGCGATACGTTCCACAACCGGAGTCAACACACCGAGATTATCGATATTTTGTGCATACGCCAGGATTGCGCCCGCGAGTGCATGCACCTGCTTGCCGCCCTCGCCTTGATTGGCCTGGTTGAAGAGGATCTTGATGTGTTCATCTCGGAACATGCGCTCGTACATCACCTTCGTGATGGTCGGGCCGTGAACAGCCAACGCGGGGATGGTAGCCTTGACGCGCGCGATCGCTTCCGCGGAGAGCGGCTTTTGCATTGTCCGGTTCCTTTCGTTCGGAGATGTTAGTCGAGAGATGCTGTCCTAATCGGAACTCGCCAATGATCCGGAGTTGAATCCGGAAATTTCGCGAGTGCCGGATACGGGCAGTTCATCAGCGACGTGAAGACGGCGACGACGCCCTTGGCGAAGCAAGCTTGTGCCAGAAAGCAACGCGAACACCTCGATACGGCCTCTCCGAAATTCTGAGCGACGCGTTTTCGTTGATCGCAGCAACAAAGGTCATAAGGCACCTTCTCAGTCCGTAGGACGCTGTACGAATATAAAGATGCTGGAATTATACATCTTATGCGACAAGGCAAGTCGCCGCACGGAACACTTGCCAAATACCAACCTGGAAATCTCCACGCCCCTATTGCATAGGGCACCCATAATGTCCCTCCGCCGAACGATCGAACCGGCATGCTTCTCACCGCCGGGAACAAGGTACGATCAGAGAGATGCAGACTCCGGCACCCGCGTTGACCGACAAGAATGGAAGATGACGCGTTGCCGAGTCGCACGTATTTACTCGTATTTGAAAATAAGAGCGAATGCGGTGAAAGCAAATTGAACGGGATGGGCCCTATAGCCTCGGTCTTGCCAAGACTCATGTCTTATGTAGCCCAGATGAACCATTCCAGGGCTAGTGATCGGAACCGGACTTTGCTCGGCCGTGGCGCAGATTGGACCGCCGCCACGATGAGCCGCGTTCTGTTGCGAACCGCTTGGGGCGTATGCGGACTGTGTTTTCTGATCCTGCCCGCTGCAGGACAAGTGCAACCACAGCAGGCCGGCCAGGATCCGGCCGCAGCTGCAGGTCAAATCGCGGATTTCTTCAGCAAGGTCGGTGACGAAATCTACGAAGACTGCATTTTCGAATTGTCGCCGGAGCAGATCGAAGTCCAGCAGGCGCTGATTCAAGCTTACATTGCAAAAGGCGCCAGCAGTATCGTCGCACGGCGTCTCGCCGTGCAGCAGATTCATCCGCCAAAGCTGTCACAGCGGTGCGAACAGATCAGACAACTGCCCAAATCAATTCCATCGGCGCCTACTGCGCAACCTCATCCGCCTGCGAAGAAGCCGCAGATTGCCGCACTTCCCAAGGCTACTCCGCAAAAGGCGTCGCCGCCGATCAGCATCGCAAACAAGAAGGTGCTGCCTCAATGGGACTGTGCTCCCGGCGTCGACTATGTCACAATCCAGCATAAAGGCTTTCCGAGAAAGCTGACCGGCGGCGAGATCTGCAATCCGTTCGAAGACGTGGTCCACGAGGTGCCTCCGAGCGTGCCGAGCTTCCGCCTTGGCTACACGATAACGACGGGACGCCTGTTTGTGATCACCGCCGATCCACGAGCGCATGGCCAGACGATCGCATGGGCGATCTCTGGCAGGGAAGTATGCAGGAACAACCCCGATCCGGATTGCCTGGCAACGCGAGCGGTCGGCCCGTTGCCGCCAGGGGAATATACATTCACGTCGAAGGGACAGCGGATTACCTGGGGCCCTACGATCAAGCGCAACGTCGTCGGAATATATCTGACAAAACTTTGGGACCGGGACAGATTTACTCCGCGCCAGACCGCGGCAATCCTCTCGCGCGGAAACATCGCCATTCATGAGCGGTTGAAGGGCGAAATGTCGGAAGCATGTTTAGGCCTGGAGCCCAAGGGCTGGGCCTACGTCGCCTCACTCATAAAGGAAGGCCGCATAACGGGCGTGAACGTTTATATCGACGAGCCCTACCCGAAGGTCGCCGAAAACCCGCCGATTGTCGTCGCTTCGACGTTCTCCCTCACGTCGCTTTTCAAATGACTTTTAAAAATTTCGCAATCAATTCCGATACTTGAAAGATGCGCGGCGACAAGCTCCAGAAATCCCCTCGCTCTCCATGATTTGAACAAAGCTTTCACATGAACTGAGACCATCGAGGGGAGCACGGGGAGCTTCGGTTGTTTCCTCAACGCCAATCTACACCGGGCGTCGCGGCGCTATTGCCGATCCTGGGCGTTCTAGTCGCGAGCTTCGGCTGGCTGACGGACGCGTATGCGAAAAGCAGTGCCAAGGAATGCGCGGACTCTGCCAATATTGCAATTCTCTCTTCGCCGTTCTCGCCGTCGAAAGCAGCCCCCCTGCGCGTCGTGATAACCGCCGAAAAGCCTCTCGACGCCGCGCTTACGCTGACCGGCCCCGACGGTTCCGTTGCGATCAAATCCAATGAACGTCACGGTGGCCCCCCGTATTTCTGGTTCGCTGAGGTCGCCTCACCCGCAGTTGGAACGTGGCATGCCAAGCTCACGCCCGCCGGCACATCGACGAACTGTGACCCGATAACGCAAGAAATCGCCGTCCACACCGTCGCCTCACCTCCTCCCCGCGCAACGGGAAGAAGCGTCTGGCCCATCCGCAATTCGTGGAACCGCAAAACCGAAGATCTCTATTCGGCATGGATAGAAAAGCTTTTCGACGCTCCGCTCGATGAAGAACTTTCTTGGCCTGCCCTGCACGAAGTTCTGCGCGACAAATCCCGCAATGTCCTTTTCAACCATCTGGGCCTTCGCGAGGACGAGAAGGGCTTGGTCTACCGGCCCGATTGTGCCGACCTCCCATATTTTTTGCGCGCCTACTTCGCGTTTAAGATGGGACTACCGTTCGGCTATTCGAAGTGCACGCGCGGCGGTGGCGGCAAGGCGCCAAGATGTCCGTCATGGTGGAGCATCGAAAAGCAAGAGACGCCTCCGGCGCCGCCCGCGCAGAAGGCCGCAAAAGCCGGATCGGGATTCTTCCTGGAGACATTTACTAAGCCCGCAGCTCCCGCCTCCGCAGTGAGAGTTCTCCCTCAGTCGAAGGGACTCGTCCAAGGCTTCGGATATTATCTGCGCACAACCGTCGCGAATGCCGTCCACTCGGGCTCCGGCCGAACGGCCGGCAACGACGACAACACGGATTATTATCCGGTGCCGCTCACGCAAGACACATTGCGCCCCGGTACGATCTACGCTGATCCCTACGGCCATGTCCTGGTTCTTGTGAAGCGCATTGCTCAGACTGCGGATGCAGCGGGCGTCCTCTTGGCTGTCGATGGCCAGCCAGACGGAACGGTTGCACGCAAGCGCTTCTGGCGCGGTAATTTTCTTTTTGCTCAAAACCCGGCACTCGGCGGCCCGGGCTTCAAGCACTTTCGTCCAATTGTCGCAGCCAAGAACGGCAGCCTGCGCCGGTTGACCAATGCCGAGATTTCCAAAAATACCCAATACGGCGACTTCTCGCTCGAGCAATCACATCTGAGCGTCGACGATTTTTACGATCGCATGGACGACGTGATGTCGCCCGCGCCGCTCGATCCGGAGCGAGCGATGAAGGAAGCGATCACGGCACTGGAAGAACAAGTCAAAACTCGTGTCACGTCCGTCGAGAATGGGCGTAAGTATCAGAACGGCGGGGGCGGGATTGTATCGATGCCGAATGGTGCATCGATCTTTGAGACAACCGGCGCCTGGGAAGATTTCGCCACGCCGTCTCGCGATCTGCGTCTCCTCATCGCGATCGATGTCGTCCGCAAATTCCCCGATCGCGTCGCGCGTCGTCCTGAACGTTACGCGATGCCGGCGGGAAAAAGTCCCGCCGAAGTAAAGGCCGCCCTCGAAAGCCTTCTTAGCTCCGAGCTGGAGGCGCGTAGATTTTCATATACGCGCAGTGATGGCTCGCAATGGCCCTTGGCACTAAAGGACATCGTCGAGCGAACCCCCGAGCTTGAGATGGCCTATAACGTCAACGATTGCGTCGAACTTCGATGGGGGGCTCCGCCGAAAAGTGACGAAGCCGCAACGTGCAAACGCCACGCACCCACCGTCCAGCGCGGAAAAATGGCCGAGTATAGAACGTGGTTCCACGAGCGGCGGCGTCCCCCACGGGGATAGGTCAGCCGACCCTGTCCACATATTCAATCCGGGCTGTACGCCGCACAGTATGCCGCAGTCTCCATGCGATCGTGACCGATTTCGCGGCAGTATTCTTCTATCGTTTCGCCGCCGGAACCGCTTTTCCGGGCAATTTTTACGCCATCGGCAGCGGCGGCTGCGACGACGGCGCGCCGCTGGCAGAGCTTCGTCGCCTCCCATCGATGACCAAACCGTTGAAAATCACCGTTGCATGTCACGCTGTCTGCAAAGGCGGCCGTGGAAAATAATTGAAGGCCTAAAACAATAGAAAAAACGAATTTTGACACCGTAACATTTCCCGAGTGAAAGGCGAGACAACCGCATCCAGACCGCCCGAATTGTGGCATGTACGCAGTGTCCGCTCACTTGCGGATAAATGCCTCCGTAAAGTCACGATATGTCTCGATTGGCGCACCACTCCAATCGGTGGATCCGCACCGAAAACCTCGGGAATTGCACGGTCCGTAGAACCCCGACGTTGCTTGGCCCCTCCTCCTGTCTGCAGAGCGCCATTTTAAAGCTCGCGTTAAGAGCTCGTGGTCATCAGTGCCGAGAATTTCTTGCTATTGTGCGCGCATGATTCTTCTCGACTATAATTCCCTTCTGATGGCGCTCAGCTTTTGCAGTGCCGGACTCGCACTGACCTTCTTCGTCAGCTGGCTCGTTTCACGCGCCGATAAAGTGCTGATGACATGGGCCATCGGCGCCTGTTTCCTCGTCTTCAGCATCTTCGGTTATGAGGAGTTCGTCAGGCGCTTCTCACCGATTGCTGGAGCAACTTCGTTCGCTGCGCTCGAACTGGGATTGGTCTTTTTCCTTGGTGCCGCGCACCAGTTCCGCACCGGCGCCCTCCCGTTTCTCAAAATGGTTGCTGCCACATTGACGGGAGCCGTGACCATGGCCGTCCCCATGTTTTTGGGATACGACGGCGTGTCCTACATCGCCTTCAACGTCGCTGCGGCCCTCATCTTATTTGCTACCGCACACGAATATTGGCGCTGGCGGTCGGAAGCCGCGCTTTTGATAAGCACGCTTTCCTTCCTCTACGCGGCGACTGGTGTCTCTTTCCTGCTTTGCGCCGCGGTAATAGTCGCAGACCGTAGCTGGGTCATGAATCACGCGCCCCAGGACTGGGCGGAAAACGTCAATCTGATTGTCTGTTTGACGGCCATCGCAGGCATCGGTGCATTGTCGCTCGGACTGAACCAGACCCGTGTCGCACGGCGCCATCAACGCGATGCCGAAACCGATTCATTGACGGGGTTGTTCAACCGACGAGCGCTTTTCAACCGGGCAAAGCAGCTTCCCGCATCAGCATGCATAATTGTTTTTGACATCGATTATTTCAAACAAGTGAACGACCTGCACGGTCACGAGATGGGCGACGCCGTGCTGCAAAAATTCGCGACCATACTGAAAGAATCCGTCTGTCATGGAGATTCGGCCGCGCGGCTAGGAGGCGAGGAGTTTGCGATTCTGCTCCCATTCGCTCCAGAGAGAATTGCCGCGATCGTTGCCGAATCCGTCCTGCGAAGGTTCGCCGAACAAGCCTTCGTTTCACGAGCGGGCCGTTTTCACTGCACCGTAAGCGCGGGAATAGCGCATTTAATGGATTACTCGGAATTGCCGACAGTGATGCGTCGTGCCGACACAGCATTGTACGCGGCAAAAAAAGCAGGACGGAACCGCGCGGTGCTCTACCCCAACAGGCAAATTGCACCATCCTCGTTCGCAGACATCTCCGTAGAATCCGAAACCACCGCAGCATCGAAGCGCGCAGACCTGTACAGCGTCGCTGTCGAACACCGAATTGTACCTGAGAGGCGTCTTCCCCGCCGCGGCCGATTGATGCGCCGCGCATGATCTAACGCCTGCTGGTAGGTCACGTTCGTAAGCGCATCTAAAAAATAATCCGGTGACGCCTGTCAGCCTGTGCCGAACATTGTATCGAACAGGAGCTTGACGTTGAGGACGACAATAATTGAAGCGACAGCCCAAGATAGCATAGCGACCGGGCGCGAGATGGCGAAAGTTCCCATCTTGCCTTTGTCCGACACGAACTGAACGAGCGGAATAACCGCAAAGGGCAATTGCATCGACAGGATAACCTGGCTCAATATTAGAAGCCTGGAGGTTCCCCCCTCGCCATAAAACGCCATCACGAATATCACCGGAACGATTGCAAGCGCCCGCGTCACAAGCCGCCTTGCCCAATGCGGAAGCCGCAGCCGAACAAACCCTTCCATAACGATTTGTCCGGCAAGCGTTGCAGTTACCGTCGAATTCAATCCTGATGCCAGCAAGGCGACCGCAAACAGCACCGAAGCAACTCCGACGCCGAGTAGCGGGGAAAGTAACGCATACGCCTGCTCTATTTCCGCAACGTCGGTCTGGCCATTGGCATGAAACACAGCCGCCGCAACGATGAGAATCGCGGCATTGACAAACAGAGCCAGCATCAGCGCGATCGTACTATCAACGGTTGCCCAGCGAATAGCGTGACGCTTTCCTGCCTCTGTTTGTTCGAAATCGCGCGTCTGAACGATAGACGAATGCAGGTAGAGATTATGCGGCATCACCGTCGCTCCGATGATGCCGATGGCGAGATAAAGCATCTCCGGATTGCTGACGATCTCCTTGGATGGAACAAACCCACCGAAAACGGCCGCAACCGGTGGCGCCGACAGGACAATCTCCGTCGCAAAACAGACCCCGATCACCACAAGCAACATGATGATGAACGCTTCGAGGAAACGGAACCCCTTGTTCATTAGGAACAACAGCAGAAACGCGTCGAGAGCGGCAATCAGCGCTCCGGCAATCAAAGGAATTCCGAAGAGAAGTTTTAGCGCGATTGCGGTGCCGATGACTTCGGCAAGATCGCAAGCAATGATAGCCAGCTCGCAGGCAATCCAGAGGGCAATGCTCACCGGTTTAGAATAGGCGGCACGGCACGCCTGGGCCAAATCGCGACCGGTGACGATGCCAAGCCGTGCCGACAGCGCCTGCAGCAGAATTGCCATCAGATTGGAAATCATGATGACCGACAGGAGCGTGTAGCCAAACCTGGCCCCGCCCGCGATATCGGTCGCCCAATTGCCGGGATCCATGTACCCGACCGATATCATGTAGCCCGGGCCGGTAAACGCTAGCAGCTGCCTCAACCAAGAGCCGCGCCGAGTAACGGGAATGGAGCCATGAACCTCCGGCAAGCTCGGCTCGGCCTCGCGAACGCGTGAAAACCGCCAGCCTCCTTCGCTTGCAGCTTTGGATGTTCGTGTTGAGCTATCCATAGGCCTCATCGTATCTGTACTTTCGTCCGGCAGAAGGCAGGGTATCCTAGTTGCAAATGATTTGCAATTGCAAGATGGACATGTCATCCATTTGCCCCTGGCAAGCACGCCTTGTCTATCCGTTACAAAATGCGCGCAGCGGCAATCACCGACCACGCAGGGTGGTGACGATAAGAAATGCTTTAAATGAGATAACCAAAAGCGCCGAACCGTACAGACGCCCGCGCGATATAACCGGGATGCTGGTTTTGGCTGCCTCGCGAACGGTGACGCACGGCGTCACTCATCCAGACCCATAAGCATCGTTCGCGCTTTGAATGCAGCGTACCGCATAAGTGTCTCGGGGTCGCGTTCTCCCAAGCGAGTCATGCAGAGAATAGCCCTCGCCATCGCGCGACGTGTCGTTTCATCGAGCCTGACGCTCTGTCCCGATAACTGATCGACCGCTTCCTCGTAAGCCCTCTTCATCACAGCTTGTGTGGGCGCATCGAATGGCATGCGTGCTACTCCCCCGTCGGACGTGACGATCGTCACTATGGAGAGTTTGTGGCAAATCCGAAGCAAGCGCGCATTGCGTCATTTAGAAGTCACGACTGACTAAAGAAGCGCTAACCACTGTGCAAAATCGGTCCAATACCCTACCGCCTTTCAAGCGGCGAGACATTCAATCTGTTTTCGCAAGCGCCACGAGAACGGGACGCAAATCCTGAGCCGATGCAAGCGGTGCATCAAACCATAACCGGGCGATCTGATCTCCGTGCGTAAGATCGAGCCCTTCAGGATCGAGCGTCGAAAGGGACCATCCGTTCAGCTTCGCGCCCACCTTCGCCGCATAGCGATCGACGGCATCGGAATGATCGGAGTTCATATGAGCGACGGCGCCGGCCTCGGCGTCCGCAAGGCTTTCGACTCCCTCCAGCGACGTAACAAGGTCACTACTCTTAAATGCGTAGGCTTTGCCGAACCCGCCGTTCAGAGATGCGCGCGTGATCTTGAATTTCCAAAACGCGAAATCCGGAAAATCCGCGTAGAGTTCCGCTTTCGGATGACGTCTGAGATAGCGCTGTTTGACATGCTCGCGCGCCACATCCGATGAAATGCACTCTGCTGTTCCGACGATCGTCAGGCGCGGATGCGCCAACGGATCGCCCTTCCCTGGCTCACCCACCAGGAGTGAGCAGCGCGTATCGGCTTCAAGATTCCTGAAATGCCCCGAAAGCCGGGAAATCAGAAACACGGGAGATCCGTCCATGCTTGTCGCAAGACTAACCCGCGTGACGAAAGGTGACCCGTCGGCCGGATCGAGTGTGCCCAACGATCCATAGCGCGCCGAGCGGATAAGCGTTTTGCCTTGCCTCCGCACCGAATCGTCGACCTGCTGCAGAACATCCTTTTTGTCGTTGGCCATGACACATCCTTTCAGGAGAAACTCCGTCCGGTTCGCTTTTGCGCCGCCGGATAAGCTTATCTCCACCCTTAGCTCGCCAAGCGATCTACCGTACCGGCGACCAACTTGTCTACGAATTGAGTAAACTTTTGTGCGGAGATGGCCGCTCTACGTTGTCTCAGCCATTTCTAGCGCGGCATCGATAGCGTCATCGACCCGATCGGCCCAAACGAACTTCAATCGATCGCGCGCATCTTTCGGAATGTCTTCGAAATCCCGTCGGTTGCGTGCCGGCAGGATAACCTGGGTGATCCCGGCCGCCGCAGCCGCGACGACTTTTTCTTTGATGCCGCCGACGGGCAACACAAGCCCCCTGAGCGAAATTTCCCCCGTCATCGCCGTATCGCTTCTCACTGTGCGGTTCGTGAGAAGCGAAGCCAAAGCGGTGAACATGGCAACGCCCGCACTCGGTCCGTCCTTCGGCGTAGCGCCCGCCGGAACGTGGATGTGAATGTCACTCGTTTCGAAAAGCTTCGGATCGATACCAAGAGAAGCAGCTTTGTTCTTCACGAGCGTCATTGCGGCCTGCGCGCTTTCACGCATGACTTCCCCCAATTGCCCCGTGAGGATCAGTCCGCCTTTGCCGGGCGCGCGCGTCGCTTCGATGAAAAGTATATCGCCGCCGACGGGCGTCCACGCGAGCCCCGTCGCAACGCCGGGAATACTGGTCCGCATCGCAACTTCGTTTTCAAAGCGCGGTGCTCCGAGGACATTCGGAAGGTCATCGGCGGAAATTACGACGTGAGTGGCGCTACCGTCCGCGATCGATACTGCGACATGCCGAAACACCTGCCCGATCTCGCGTTCAAGATTTCGCACGCCCGCTTCGCGCGTGTAGCCGCGAATGATGGCCCGCAACGTATCGTCATCTATCTCAACCTGCTGAGCCGTCAGACCGTTGGCTTCGAGTTGACGTCGAACAAGATAACGACGGGCGATTTCGAGCTTATCGCTTTCCGTGTAACCGCTGAGACTGATGACTTCCATGCGATCCCGGAGGGGCCCGGGAATGGTGTCCAGCATATTGGCTGTCGCGATAAACACGACACGACTTAAATCGAATGGCACACCAAGGTAGTTATCACGAAAGCTATTGTTCTGTTCTGGATCAAGCACTTCAAGCATCGCCGCCGACGGATCGCCCTGAATGCCTCGTCCCATCTTGTCGATCTCGTCGAACATCATCACGCAATTGCGCGTGCCGGCTTTTCGGATCGCCTGAATGATGTTTCCGGGCAACGCGCCGACATACGTGCGACGATGACCGCGAATCTCTGCTTCGTCGTGAACACCGCCCAAGCTGACACGGACAAACGGCCGATCCATGGCCCGTGCGATGGATTGACCGAGCGATGTCTTGCCGACGCCCGGCGGACCGACAAAACAAAGAATCGGCGCCTTGCCATTGGGTGCGAGCTTCCGAACCGCAAGATATTCGACGATCCGGTTCTTGATCTTTTCGAGACCAAAGTGATCTTCATCGAGAATTTTTCGCGCAGCCGCGATATCGATCGGCTTTTCTTCTGGCAACCCCCAAGGAAGCTCGATAAGCCAATCGAGATACGTGCGGATCATTCCGGACTCGGCCGCAGCCTCGGGCATGCGCTGATAGCGATTGAGCTCCTTCCGTGCCTGAGCTTCGACCTCCGCAGGCATGTGAGCTTTTGCAATGGCTTCGGTGAGTTCCGCGACTTCCTCTGATTTGCCGTCGCTCTCGCCGAGCTGACGCTGGATGGCAGCCATCTGCTCGCGCAAAACCGCTTCTTTCTGACGCTCGTCCAATGCGACTTTTGTCTGCCGTCCGATCTCCTGTGTAAGGCGCATCACTTCGATACGCTCCGCAAGAAGCTGCGAAACGCGCTCGATGCGCGCTGTCAGATCGACCGTTTCTAGGATCTGCTGTTTTTCCGCTACCGGAACATCCATGTATCCGGCGGCAAGGTCGGCCAGCGCGGCAGGCGATGTCGCCCCTTGGATCGCCGCGATGAGCTCCTGCGGAGCTTGCGGCAATAACTCCATCGCCTCAAGCGCCTGATTTTGAAGATTGCGAAACCGCGCTTCGATCTCGGACGAACGCGTGTCCGGTTCGGGAATGTGAGCAACCCTTGCGGTCGGAAAAGGGGTTCCTGGCAGAACGTCCAAGATGCGTATGCGCTGCACGCCCTGAACGATTACGTGATGGGTGCCGTCGGGCGCTGTGATATAGCGGACAACGTTTGCGAGCGTCCCGATGCGGTAGAGATCATCTGGACCCGGATCGTCGATGCCCGGCTCCCGCTGCAGAACGATGCCGATCTGGCGCTGTTCACGCACGGCCTGCTGAATCGCGGCGATCGACTTCGGCCGTCCGATCGTAATCGGCATAACAAGGCCGGGAAAAAGAACGAGCTGTCGCGCGGGAAGAAGAATAAGCGCATCTGACGGAAGGCTCGCAACCGGTCCGTTGCCATTCGCGGTAGCTGAGCCGTTCGCCGCGACGCTGCTGGAATCGTCTGAGGGCACCATGATCTCTCACCTCACGCCAGCTTCGTCAGATTGAAGACGAGACATCCATTGGCCGCAAACTGGCGCACCGCATATCGACCGGCCGGCAACGGCACACGGCGCTCGAAGCGGCCCTGGGGCAACTCCAGTCGGTGAATGACAGCATTGCGTAATTCGGGTGGAAGAATACGATTTCCCGACACGACAAGACTTCCATCATCGATCACGGCATCGACCTGGCTTGGGTCGACACCCGGCAAAGCGACCAGAACCAGAACTTCGCGCTCGGTCTCCAGCACATCGATCGGCGGTTCCCATGAGGGCTCGCCAGCAACGCCCAGCGACCGCAATTGAAAAAATTGACGGTGCATACGTTCCGCGCGAGCCAGCGTCTCGATCGCTTCCGAGAGCATCCAACCCATGGAATTTCGATCCGGCATAGTCTTCCCTTGCAAGCAGGATTTTGGAACACAGGCGCGAGAACGACGAATTGCCGATCTGGCAAGGCATGATGTCATCATCGCCGTCCCAGCCGTCAATAGGCAAGGCCCGAACAAAAGCCTCGGCGCACGTCAGAGTTGACGTCAGGCTTGTTATTTGCCCGCATATCTTGCGCACTCCAGTTGGCTAAGGAAAACGATTGAAAAATAAAACCAGCGCCGGGCTGCTCCTGTTCCATCGCCGAGAAGTGGTGGAAGTTCTTCTTGTTCATCCCGGCGGCCCATTCTGGCAGCGTAAGGACGATGGCGCGTGGATGCTGCCAAAAGGCGAAGTGCAAGATGGCGAAGATCTACTCGCCACCGCACGCCGCGAATTCTTCGAAGAAACGGGTCATGAGCCGCAGGGAACGGCCTTATCTCTCGGCTCGCTCCGACAGGCTGGAGGAAAGCTCGTGCATGCTTGGGCAGTCGAAGACGACTGGGATCCTCAACGCTTGGTTAGCAATACCTTCGAGATGGAATGGCCTCCGAAGTCGGGGCGCACCGAAACCTTCCCGGAGGTCGATGCGGCTACATGGTTCGGGCTCGAAGCCGCGCGGCGGAAAATTCTAAAAAGCCAAGCTCAGTTTATTGATCGGCTTGAAAAGGTGCTCTCGGGGCGCGACAGCGGCGGCACAGGATTGCCAGGATAGCGAACCGGAAAACGGTTCAAATGACTTCCGCGGTCGTGTCGGAGTAAAGCGCTCCGACCTGCGCATGACGCGCGAACACATCTTGGCTGAGACGCCGAACGGAATTTTGAGGCGTACGTTCCAGCATCTCCGCGATCCGTTCTTTCGAGCGGTCGAGCTCGCGAGATTCGAGGTCTCCTGCGCGGCGTGCCTCGATAATACGTCGCGCGAGCGGCCGGGCGCGTTCGGTATCCGCCCAGTGCGCACAAATCATCATCAGATCGTTGCCGGCAGCCATGAACTGAATGGCCGCATCCGCGTTGTCGAATAATTTGCTGACGGCACGCATGCTGATGTCATCCGATACGATGACGCCCTCGAAGCCAAGGTCCTCGCGGAGCAAACCGTGCGTAATCTGCCGCGACAACGTCGCCGGATACACGGGGTCGATGGCCCGGAAGAGAATATGCGACGTCATGATCATGCCGAAACCCGCAGCCACCGCAGCAGCGAATGGCTGCAATTCCCGGTGGCGCAAATCGTCAAGTGTCGCCCCGATCACCGGCAACTCGTAGTGCGAGTCGACGTGCGTATCGCCGTGTCCAGGAAAGTGTTTGCCGCAGGCCCGAACGCCGTTAGCCTCCAATTGTTTTGCGAATTGGAGCGCCATAGTGCTGACGCCACTGGGCGTCGAATCGAAAGCCCGCGCGCCGATGACGGGATTTTTCGGGTTGCTGTCGATATCGAGAACAGGAGCGAAGCTCAGGTTCACCCCCAGCGAAGCGAGTTCGACACCCATCGCGGCACCAACCGCACCCGCATCGTTGCCCCACGAGCGCGCGTAACCATAACGCGTTATCGGAGGCGGTGTCCGGCACACGCGGCCGCCTTCGTGATCGATCCCGATAAAAATTCGCTCCCGGCCAATTACGCCGCGAATGTCGGCGATAAGCTCGGCCTGGCTCGCGAGCCAATCATCATAGCGCAGATCATGACGGAAGTTGCTTTTATAGAGAATAACGCCCGCAGGCCTGAGGTCGCGGAGTAGGTCACGGTCCAGGGGATGGAGTGTCGTCGTGGGACGTAAGCCGACAATGAAATGATCACCCACACTCGCGAGGTCCGCGTCGGACATCATATGTCTCTCTGTCAACCGATCAGCCATCAACTGCACTGGCCTTATGCGACGCGCGCTGCGGTTGCAACATGGTTCAAGTCAGTAAGGCGGAGCTTTATGCTGACGTTGCGCCTTCGCGGCTTCCGTCCACCACGCCAGATCATCTGCGAAACGCGGAAATGCCTTCATCAATCCGTTGCCGAGTTCCCCGATCGGCTCCCCTCTTTCGTCGAGCGTCTGCTCGATCGGGCCGACAGCTAACGTGCTCGAAATGACCACCATGCCCATTTCTGAAAGCGTGTCCCGCCACGCCAACCCCGATCGGACACCACCAATACGGCCAGCCGAATAGCTGACGACTCCGGCCGGACGCCAAAACCATTCTTCAAGAAAATGATCGGTCAGGTTCTTGAGCCCCGGCTGCACGCCCCAATTGTATTCGCCGGTCACGAAAACGAATGCGTCGGCATCGCGGATCTTTCCTGCCAGGCTTTCCATCACCGCCGGAGCCGCACCCGATGCATACTCCTTATACATCCGGTCGAGCATAGGCAGACCAATCGCCTGCGCATCGATCAACTCTGCTTCATCTTCACGCGCTCTCAATTGCGTAACGACGAAGTTCGCGAGGCGAATGCCCTTGCGGTCCCTTCGATAAGATCCGTAAAAAACAAGAATGCTGTGAGCCATATTCGGCCGTTCCGTAACCTCGCGCTACGGAAGTGAGCCTAGCATACGAGCGGCCGGTCGAGGAAACCGCCGCCGCAACCAGACTATGGCACGTGTCGGAGCATCCCAAAATGCGCCGTTCCTGAAAGCCTGTCCGATGAAAGGTCCGCGACGGCGCCCGAATAGCGGCCTCCGCAGTAAAAGTGGAGCGTGCTAATGCTCCATCGTCTGCAAAGCCCGGTTCCCGAGACAATCGAGCAGCCGCCAGTAACTCGGCCCACCGTTTTTCTGAACGTGGGCAAGGCAAGCCGTGCGATCCGCTTCCGGCGCCTTCGACCAACGGTCCAGAACGCTATTGCGGCTTGATGACTCGAGCCGCGAACACTCTTCGTCCGATTTCGCGTTCTGGCAGATCGTTGGAATCTGCCACGCTGGCGGCGGCGTATCGGCTGCCGCCGGAAGGGCGAGTCGGTTGAGCGCCAGAGCGGCGGGAAATATCGCAGAAAATTTGAACTTCATGTCGAGCGTATCCCTTTTGCTCGACAGAAAAGGACCAGCTACTGCATTGCAATGGGCCGTTTTCCCAGCGCTCCGCGTGATTTGTCACAGGCAATGAACGATCGGCCTTCGAACAGTCGAACCGCCGTTGGACACTGATATGCGATTAGTCGAACGGGTTCCCGCGCACGAGAACAGCAACGCGAAAATCAGAGTTCGTGAAAGCTGGATTTGTTTTCCAGCGACCCGAAATATGTGCCGGTCCAGCGCTCGACCTTCTCCGGCAAAAAAATAAAACTCTGTACCTTGAAAACGAGCCCGTCATTGAAGACCGTTTGATCCTTTACGGGTATGGCATCCGCCGGAAGGAAGTAAGCGCAGGTTTGTCTGCCGACCGATTTGTTTACGACGTTCGCTGCAATCTCCTCATTGTCACCCGCAGCCAACCTTTGGAGATACGCGATCTGCTCGGCCTTGGCACCGCAGAAATACCCGGCAACGCGTTCCGGTGCAGTCGACTTTGCTTGGTTTGAACCGCCGACGACCGCAGCGAGCGCGGCGCATAATGCGAGAGGAAGAACTGACCGTTGCACGGATCGCCTCCTGTTTGGCTATAAAAACCGAGCCGCTGCTTGAACGTCCTTCCCGAAAAAAATACGATTTTTGGAAAGTGTGCCGGGAGAATCGCCACACTTCAATGGCTGCGCCGCCGGATGCACAATCGGACGCGTGGCTCTTAAATCCAACTGTGTCCCCGGCAGCGCAGTTCAGTGCTTATTCGACGAGAAGAAGGAAAGACTTCCCGGCGTCAGAAGCTAGCTCCTTATCGTCGAGCGTGCCGTCGTTGTCCGGGTCAGCGGCCTTGAAGCGCTTTTCGACCAGGGCGTCATATTCCTTTTGGTCCAACGTACCGTCGTTGTCGGGATCAGCCTCCTTCAGGCCCGCTTCGTCAACACGACCCGACAATTCCTTCGCATCGAGCGTGCCGTCCTTATCCGGATCGAGCTTGATGAAGAGCTTACCTGCGGCGGCCTTGGCCTCAGGAATATCGACCGTTCCGTCATTGTCTGGATCGAGCGCCGTAAGCGAAGCTGAAGCAGCCTTCACCGCTCCGACGTGCGCGAAAGAAGCAAATCCGATAACCGTCGCCGCAGCCACTGCACCAAGCAATTTGAATTTCATATCCATCAAACTCCGCATTTTGGGATCGCCGCACTAGCGATCCTTGCTAATCATGCCTCTAGGATATAGGGATTAATTCCCTCACATCCGTTGACTAAACGGACGATACATCACGATAAGTTCCCGCCTTAAGGTGAGATTTAGGAAATAAAATCAGGACTTTTTCCCGGGACAAAATTGAGCCGAAACAGAAAAAAAGCGGCGGATGGGTTTCCGCCGCTTCAAAGTTTCCGGGACGAGGTGTCGTGATAAACGCTAGAATCTCACCTTGATGCCGCCATACGCCGCGAACGGAATGGCCGGAACCACAGTTCGCGGATTGTCTTCGTTGAACGTCACGTGGGTCACGTCAGACAAATCGTTCGCATCGTCGACGCTGAAATATGTTCCGTACAGAGAATACTGATTATCCAGAAGGTTTTCGAACAAGCCATAGATCTGAATATGATCGGTCAGATCATACGACGTGTGCAGATTGACTTTGGCATATCCTGGCAGAGGCCGATCGAGATTGGCTTCGTCCCCATAGAGGATCTGATTGCTTGCTGCGATAACGTCAGCACCGATCTTCCACTTGGAAGTCATCCAATAATCGAAACCGGCCTTGAACGTGTGGGCAGGTACCCCCGGTAGGCGGTCACCGCGATGAACGGCATAGCACTTGCCGTCGTCATCATCGTCTCCGCCTCCATCGTCATCGCCGCATTCCGCGGTAGCGGCACCCGGATGGTTCGGCGACGGGAAAATGCCAGCCGTGTTAAACGTCGCATTCGTGTAAGTGTAGTTGGCGTAGGCAAACAAGCGCTGCGAACGATACGAGAGGCTCGCTTCCACGCCCTGGCGCAAGGTGTCGCCAAAATTCTGGAAGTAGCCATGTCCAATATCGGTGGACGCGGCGTCGAGAATATCGTCGGTATTGAGAGTGCGGAAAAGCCCAGCGCTCCAATCCCACTGCTCACCCGTCCAGTTCTTGATCGTTCCTCGCAGGCCCGTTTCCCAGGTGTGCGAAACGACCTGCTTTAAGTGCGGATCGGCCGTTAGGAAGCTTTCGATGAGGCACGGATTTTCGGGATCTGCGCATTCAAGCTCCGCAGGGGTCGGCGCCCGGTTTGCCTCCGAATAGCCGCCATACCAGTTCAGCCCCGGCGAGAACGCATAAGTCAAACCGACCGATGGATTGAATCGGTTGTACTGGTTCGTACCATCGAGTTCCGGATGATTGCCCATCGCATCGCGAAGCTGGATCGCCGCATAATTGTAACGGCCTCCGACCGTCAATGCCAACTGATCGGTTAGATCCAGCGTGTCGGAAAAGTAGACGCCGGCGTAATCGTTGGTCGCCGTCAACGCGCGCGGACTGAAATCGTCCGTGCCGCTAAGGATCGTTCCTTGGCCCGCCACGACAAACTTCGGCTGCATAAATCCGAGTTCGCTATCGGCTGTATAGGTCACGCGCCCGTGGTCGTAGCTGACCCCGACAGTGAATTGGTTCCTGTGTCCGAACAGCCGAGCCTTATCGACAGCCTGGAACGTGAAACCTTCGCTATCGGCATTCTGAGACGTCGCGTCGATCGACCCGTAAACAGCAGTGGGATTAAATGGAACAGTGCCGCCGGTTGCAGCATTTCGAACCGTATCGTCACCGGAGCACAAAGTCGCCGGATCATCGTCGCACGGGCCTGGATCGTCGAACAGATTGCCGTCGATGTGGCTCTGCTTGAAGTGCCGGTAATAAGCAACGCCCGACAGCGTGATGTCTTCGGTCGCCCGAACCTTACCGTTGACGGAGTACATCTGCATGATGTTTTCCGTCGTCTGCGGCGACGTGAATGTCAGGTTGCGGCCCATATCCAGCAGCTCTTCCGGCGCAGCCGCCGTGACGCCGACGTTATTATCAGCGCCGCTGAAGTTGAAATGGAACTCGGCGTTGTCACCCTTCACGCCCAAATCCAAATAGCCGCGACGAGCTTCAGCCTCGGAAAAATCTCTGAACCCGCCGTCGCTGATTGCTTCGAATGCGCCGTAAGCAGCCCAGTTGCCGCTTTGCAGACCGGCCTCGGCGCTAACCTGTGCGCGTCCGAATGATCCGAAGCGCGTATCGATGTCTGCGCCGTGGAAATTGAAACCATCCTTCATGTCGATGGAGATCGAGCCGCCGAGTGCGTTAAGACCGAAAACCGGATTTCCGGTCATAACCGTAACGTTGTTGATCGCGTTCGAAGGCAGGAAGTCCCAGTTGACGATGTCGCCGAAGGCTTCGTTGATGCGCACGCCGTTCTGATAAACGGCCATACCTTGAGCAACGCCGTTCACCGGCGAAACTTCAA
The DNA here is from genome assembly GCF_035548195.1 of Hyphomicrobium sp. Classification (GTDB taxonomy): domain Bacteria; phylum Pseudomonadota; class Alphaproteobacteria; order Rhizobiales; family Hyphomicrobiaceae; genus Hyphomicrobium_B. The sequence goes on along the minus strand of NZ_DASZTY010000017.1, from coordinate 64,157 downwards.
AACCGCGATATTGAATATCCGTCTGGAACTGGTTGCCCTGCAGGTCGCTGATGATCAAGCCAGGAACCCGCGACTGCAGCGCATCCTGAACGATGACCGAACCGTCTCTTTTAATGTCCGACGAGGTCATCTGCGTAACGCTTCCGGGAACTTTCTCGACCGGAATTTCGCTGCCGATCGGCGACATCTTCACCAAGTTCGGCTCTGGCGGCTGCGCGAAATTTTCAGGATTGAGCGGCCCGCCGTTAGCAGCTGTGTCTTCTTCGACAGCTGCCGGAGCGACAGGCGCGGGTGCGGCGGCCACGGCAGGCGGAGTCGTCTTCGGCTTTTTCTTCGCCTGTTTGACGGGCTTCGGCTTCGCCTTTTTCTGTTGCTGAATAACTTGAACCTCGGGCAAGCTTTGACCCTGCGACGCCCCCGACGGATTGGCCTGCTGCGCCGTGCCCCCTGCATCCTGCGCCAAAACCAATCCGGATCCGCCGAATACGGCCAGCAATGCCCCAGCAGCCGCCGAAGCAAGAAGGTGACGCTTCATTTCCCGACATTCCCCCATTTGGCCCGTTGCTGCGCTTTGTTCTCTGAACAAAATTCAGAAATCGAGCACTTCTTAGCGATCGCGACTCCAATCGCTCCCCGCCTCAGGAAAATGATCTTTTCGGGAGGGGGTCAATCCACGGCCAGACCCGATTATTTCCCATCGCAGCATTTCGGCGAGCCTGAGTGGCTACGAAGTCACAAATCCCGAAATGAAAGGAATAAATGCATAGACATATCAGGAATTATTCCCGAGAGCCGTAAGCGACCGCAGCTTTCACGAGCCGACGCAGGCGCGACTCAGGAATGGTCAAGTCCCCGCTATCGCACGTCGCGTGCGAATACCGCAGTTTTGAAGTTGTCATAGATAATCTTGGCATTCCGGTTGTACGCGGGAAGCTGGTCGGCGGCGTCGACCTTGAGACGCTCCACGGCGCCGTCACCCAGCGCTTTTTCGAGAGCGCGCGCATAGGCCGGAATGGCTGCCCAGTCAGCCACCGTCTGGTCAGTTATTTCGACATGAAACTGGAAGCCGTAAGCGCGCTCGCCATATCGAAAAGCCTGAATCTTGCAGGCATCCGATTCCGCAAGGACCGTCGCACCTGCCGGCACCGAGACGACTTCGGCCCCGTGCCACTGAAGCACACTGATGGGATCATTAATACCGTTGAAGATCGGATCGGAAACACCCGCTTTTGTCTTGCGAACTTCCAACACACCTACCTCGGGCTTTCCCGGCGCGACCTCACCGCCGACGGACGCCGCCAAGAGCTGATGTCCGAGACAAATACCGAGATAGGGCCGGCCGAGATCGACGGCAAATTTGCGAATTGCAGCCTTTTCGGCGACGAGCCAGGGGTACTCTTTCTCCTGCCACACGTCCTGCGGTCCGCCCATGACGATCATCAGATCATAGCGCGTCACGTCTGGTATGGGCTCGCCCGCGTCGACTTCGACGGTATCCCAGGTCAATCCATCGGCTCTCAAGAAATCCCGAAAAATGCCGGGATGCTCGACATCGACGTGCTGCAAAACGAGTATCTTCATCACCCGATCACCATGCTCAAAACTAACAGGCTACCATCAGGCGCAAAAGCCCCGAGGCATTGCCGACGCGACTCTCATGCTGGCACGATGGGAAACTGCACCGTAGCAACAGAAGACCATAGGCATTGCCCCAGGGGCGTCCGCAACGACCGGCATGAGATCGTTGCGCACAAGTCATTTTTGATAAATCGTCAAATGTCGAGCGTATTATCCCGTTCCCACTGTGTGAGATGCGATGCGTAGGAATTCCACTCGCTCGTTTTCAGCTTGACGTAGGCATCCGCAAATTCAGTGCCTAGCATCTCTTTCAGCTCCTGGTCCTTATCGAAGTTCCTGAGCGCATCGAGAAGGTTGAGCGGCAGCTTCGGAGCATCGGTGACCGTGTGACCGAGCTGGTACATGTCGATATCGAGACGCTTACCCGGATCGGCCGACTTGTTGATGCCGTTGAGTCCCGCCGCGATGATGACGGCTTGAAGAAGGTAAGGATTGGCCGCACCATCCGGAAGCCTCAGCTCAAAACGGCCCTTGCCTGGAACGCGCACCATGTGCGTGCGGTTGTTTCCGGTCCACGTAACGGTATTCGGCGCCCACGTTGCGCCCGAAACGGTGCGAGGTGCGTTGATGCGCTTATATGAATTGACGGTCGGATTCGTGATCGCCGAAAGCGCCTCTGCATGACGCATGATGCCGCCGAGGAAGTGATATCCCTCCTTCGACAGCCCCATCTCATCATGAGGATCGTGAAACTTGTTCGACGTGCCCGTCTCGTCCCAAACCGAGATGTGCGCATGACATCCTGAACCCGTAAGACCGAGAAACGGCTTCGGCATAAAGGTCGCGCGCAGACCGTGCTTTTCGGCAACCGATCGCGCCATGAATTTGAAGAACGCATGCCGATCCGCCGTCACGAGACTGTCATCGAAGCCCCAGTTCATTTCAAACTGGCCGTTGGCATCCTCATGATCGTTTTGATAGGGACCCCAACCCAGGTCCAACATGTGATCGCAAATTTCCGAGATCACATCATAACGGCGCATCAGAGCCTGCTGATCGTAACAGGATTTAGCCGCGCGATCGGCGTCGTCAGAAATCAGTGTGCCGCAAGGCTTTGTAAGAAAAAACTCGCACTCGACGCCGGTTTTGACATAGAGACCTTTGTCGGCAGCTTGCTTCCTGAGCTTCTTCAGGACCACGCGCGGCGCCTGGTCGACAGGTTTTTCGTCCATCACCAGATCCGCAGCGACCCAGCCCACTTCCCGATTCCAAGGAAGCTGAACAAACGACGCGGGATCCGGTACAGCGAAGAGATCCGGATGCGCCGGCGTTAGATCGAGCCAAGTCGCGAAACCCGCGAAGCCTGCGCCGTCTTTCTGCATGTCGGCTATCGCCGCTGCAGGAACAAGCTTGGCACGCTGATATCCGAAAAGATCCGTGTAGGAAATCATGAAGTACCGGATGCCGCGCTCTTTTGCGACAGCAGCCAGATCGCGCTCTTGCGCGAGGGGGTTTGAATCGTAAGGCATTGGGCGTTTCCCTGAACTTATTGTTTTTGAAAGAGAGAGGGCGGCTTAAAAGCCGCCCGATCCGTTGACTCCCGGTATCCAGCTCGTTCCTGCAAGCGGCACCCGCGCCATAGCTGCAGCCTCCAACGTGAGCGCGCAGAGATCCTCGGGTTCGAGATTGTGAATGTTATTGTGACCAGCAGCGCGAGCCACCGTCTGAATTTCGAGCGTCATGACCTTGAGGTAATTGGCAAGGCGACGCCCGGCGCGTACCGGATCGAGACGCTTTGAAAGCTCCGGATCCTGCGTCGTAATACCCGCCGGATCGCGGCCTTCATGCCAATCGTCATAGCAGCCCGCTTCTGTGCCGAGCTTTGCGTATTCGGCATTGAGAGCCGGATCATTGTCGCCAAGCGCGGCAAGCGCCGCCGTACCTATCGCGACAGCATCCGCACCCAAGGCCAAAGCCTTTGCCGCATCTGCACCGTTCCGGATGCCACCGGAAATGATGAGCTGCACCTTCCTGTGCATCCCGAGATCCTGCAGCGCCTGCACTGCAGGGCGGATGCACGCAAGCGTCGGCAAGCCGACATTCTCAATAAAGACTTCCTGCGTCGCGGCGGTGCCGCCCTGCATGCCATCGATAACGACGACATCGGCGCCAGCCTTCACTGCAAGCGCAGTGTCGTAATAAGGACGCGTACCGCCGACCTTTACGTAAATCGGCTTTTGCCAATCCGTGATCTCGCGAAGCTCCAGTATTTTGATTTCGAGATCGTCCGGGCCGGTCCAGTCAGGATGACGGCACGCCGACCGCTGATCGATGCCCTTAGGCAGATTACGCATCTCGGCGACGCGATCCGAAATCTTTTGTCCCAGCAGCATACCGCCGCCGCCGGGCTTTGCACCCTGACCGACCACAACTTCGATGGCATCGGCCTTGCGCAGGTCGTCGGGGTTCATGCCGTAGCGCGACGGCAAATATTGATAAACAAGCGTCTTCGACTGACCACGCTCTTCCGGCGTCATGCCACCATCACCCGTGGTGGTCGAAGTCCCAGCAATGCTCGCGCCGCGACCCAATGCTTCCTTGGCGTTGGCGGAAAGCGCGCCGAAACTCATGCCCGCAATCGTGATCGGAATCTTGAGTTCAATCGGCTTTTTCGCAAAGCGCGTGCCGAGCGTAACGGACGTCGAGCACTTTTCCCGATAGCCTTCGAGCGGATAACGTGAGATTGAAGCGCCGAGGAATAGCAAATCGTCGAAGTGCGGCACATGCCGTTTCGATCCACCGCCGCGAATGTCATAGATGCCGGTCGCAGCCGCTCGGCGAATTTCGGACAATGTATAGTCGTCGAAGGTCCACGACTTCCGCGGAGTCGTCGATGGGTTATGATATGTCATCAGTATGCATCCGCGTTGTCGATGTTGAAGTTGTAGAGCTTGCGCGCCGAACCATAGCGCTTGAACTCGCTCGACTTGACGTTTTTCAATCCCGCATCGCTCAAGAGCTTCGTGAGCGCTTCGTGATGTTCGGGCCGCATTTCCTTTTCGAGACAGTCAGCGCCGAGGCTCTTCACACTGCCGCGAACGAAAAGCTTCGCCTCGTAGATTGAATCGCCCAGCGCATCGCCCGCATCGCCGCAGACGACCAGATGTCCGGACTGCGCCATGAAAGCAGACATGTGGCCGATGTTACCCTTCACCACGATGTCGATGCCTTTCATCGATATGCCGCAACGCGATGATGCGTTCCCTTCAATCACCAGAAGGCCGCCGCGCCCGGTCGCTCCCGCGTATTGACTGGCATCGCCTTTGATGACGACTTTGCCCGACATCATGTTTTCCGCGACACCGGGGCCCGCCGAACCGTGCACGGTAACGGCGGCTTGCTTATTCATGCCGGCGCAATAATAGCCAACACTGCCCTTCACATCGATTGAGATCGGAGCGTCTACGCCGACCGCGACAGCATGCGCACCCCGCGGATTTAAGATTTCCCAAGATGACTCGTTTGCGCCCGAGTTTTGACGATGCAGGTCTTCATTGAGTTCGCGTAACGAACTCTTGGAGAGATCAATTGTTCTCATTGGTGTTTCCTCGATAACGCTTTAGCGCTCCCAGAAATAGACAGTCGCTGGTTCGGGCTCCCAAACGTGGGCCTTCTCGATGTCGGGCAGATTGACAAGCGCGCGATACTCCGAACCGAACGCAACGTAGTCGTCGGTTTCCGCCATCACAGCCGGCTTGCAAGCAATCGGATCGCGAACGACACCGAACCCGTTTTTCGTTCCGACGACGAAGTTGAAGAAGCCGTCAAGATCGTCGATCGTCCCGCGGAGCGCGTCTCCGAGGTTGAGACCCTGCTTCATTCTCCAGGTGATGTAGGCCGCGGCGACTTCCGTATCGTTCTCCGTCTCGAAACGGATGCCGTCACGGACAAGCTCACGACGGAGACTGTTGTGATTTGAGAGCGAGCCATTATGCACAAGGCATTGATCGGGGCCTGTCGAAAACGGATGCGCGCCGAGGGTCGTGACCGCCGATTCTGTCGCCATGCGGGTATGGCCAATCGCATGGCTTCCCGACATCTTAGCCAATTCGAAACGGTTCGCGACGTCCGTCGGGTATCCGACTTCTTTGTAGATTTCGATCGCTTCGCCCGACCCCATGATCCGGATCCCCGGAACATTCGTCCGAAGCCAGTCGAGAACAGTGTCGAGTTTATCCGAGGCGACAGTAAGAACGGCGTGGCTGGATTTGACGTTCAGATCAGCCGCAACGCCAATTTCTTTCTTAACTCGCTCGGCAAGGCCTTTGAATGCAGCCGGGTCAGCCGACTGCAGGGTGATCTTGCCCTTGCCCTTACTCGGCGTTCCGTAAACGGCGAAACCCGCCGAGTCCGGCCCGCGCTCGCACATTGTCCCGAGCATCTTTGAAACCAGACTCCCGAGTTCGGGTTCAAGAGCCGGGTTCTTGATGAAAAGACCAACAATTCCGCACATGACGGCCTGCCTTTACTTCTGAGGTTCGCCCCAGACGTAACCAGATTGCCGCACGCTCGTCAACTAATAAGAATGTTTTTTTCTTCTGAGTAATCAGCTTGCCGCGAACTCGCGGCAGCGAGACTAGGAGCCTTTATCTATAAGGCGTGAAATTTGCCAGTCTATTCAGCCGCGACCAGATGTGGTCGAGACACCACCTCTGGCTCCATCTTCGGTCCCACAATGAGGCGCATCGTCTTCCGAATACGGGACGTGTGCTCCCGAAGCGGCACAAAAAGTTCCTGACGGCGCCCCTGATTGTCTCGGAATTGAATGCTGAGCGTCCGGTGTGAAATGAAAGAGATCGTCACGTCCACTGAAGTAACGCCCAAATCGCGCGCAATCTCACGAATGGCGTCGGCTTGCGCGATAACTTGCTGATCGTCGCTCATCGCTGTGCTCCTGATCCAGACGGGAAATGGTGAAATGACGTGACGATGCGTTCAAACCGCAAGAAGTCGTCGACGCCAAAATCATCTGACGCAACACTCGGAAGCAAAGGGCGCGCCAACTGAGACCCGACAAAATCACAAAATTCATCCGTTGACAGATTGTAAACCATCGAATTCTAAAGTCCGGATTGAGCCGGGCGGGAAAACGTCTCAACCACAATTCGAATTCGAAAACTGAGAACGGCATGTCCACTTGCCGGACTCAGAGTGGTGCCGGCGTGTGTCCCGCAGCGTCGCCAGCGCCAAGCGGCGAGGCGCGCAAATGCGACCTCGCTTGCGCCGCCATTTGAAAAACGAAATCGGAAGCTCATAAGTGCGGTATCGATGTCTCCACATATTTTTGGGAACTCCGTTTGGCTTTGATGTCTTTGACGAGCAGGTCAACAAACGTCGCTTGGCGAGCCTCATTTCTGGGCTTCGCGATGCTTTCGGCGATGTCGGCAGGGGCAGCGAATGGCAACGACAGAGATGCCCAAAACAAAATAGCGATCTACCGCACAAAGCTTTCCGACTATCGTCAAGCACGCCAACCTTATGAAAAACGGGCGGCAGCATACTGGAATTTGGTCAAAGAGAAGCGCTCGAAACGCATCAAGAAACTGCTACGCGGAACACCGACGTCGCTCGCCGATTACGTTTTGAAACAGCCGCCCATTTATACCGGCCCGCCGGAACCGGAGAACCCAAACATATCGTCGCCCCGCATCAAGCCGGTGCCGGTCGTCGCCGACTTCTTGAAGAATGCAAAAGAGCAATTCGGTTTCGTCCCCGAAAGGCCCGCAACGGAAGCCGATTATCAGCGCGCTTACATCGAGGCGGCGTTGGCAGTCGGTCTCACGAGGGAGCAGTGCGTCCACGTTTATGCTTTTGAATCCGGCGGCAACGGAACCTATGATGTTCAGGCGGGCTTGGAATATAATACACCGGGCGCGCGCGCCATCACGACGGCCTTAGGATACAATCAGCTTCTTGGGACCAACAGCGTCGAACTGTTGGCCGAAGCAGGCGGCGAATTTCTCGCAGCGCTAAATCGCAAAGTGGCCGCCGCTCACGGAATCCGCAAGCTGACGCTGCTGCACAAAATCTCCGCACTGAAGAAAATGATTGCATTCAGCCGCAGTGTTCCGGACCGCTGGAATCTGCACGCTCGCCTCGCTGACACACCGAAAGGACTGGGCATTCATGCCTTGAACCTGGACATCGATATCGGGCCGTTATTGCAAGTCAGAAAATTATTGACGTCTATCAAATTCGCAAAGGCGCATGGATACGCGTCGCCGCTGTCGGCCGCGGAGCTCGAAATGATGAATTTGACTGGCGATGGCAACGGCTTCGATATGGTTCTGATGCCGAAAGATATGCGCGCCCAGGTCCCGACCTCAAACTTCTTTCAGCGCGGCGGTTACGAACGCAATCCCGTCGCCGGCATGAATAATACCGTCTCCAAATTGCTCGCTGCGACCAACGCCAAAATGCAATCGGAAGCCGAGTTGCAGGGTGCAGAGAACATGGCTTCTCTCTTTGAGACGCTCCGATAGCGGCACGCAAAATTCACGTGTTCGTGTTTTTCGTTTCGAAGCCGTTCCGACGGAACGCAATCTCTTACAAAATCTCGCGAATATCCCGCAAAGCCGCTCCGGTACGCCGCCCGACATTGCACGCGGCGACGAGTTTGGTTCTCTCACACCGTAGAAAATATTTGCGATCAGGCAGAAGAAAGCGCCGGCTCACAGGAATGTCGTTCACTAAGCGAGCCAAACAACCTCATTCCGCAAACCAACTGTTCTCGACATTTCGGAGTGGGGAAAACGGTCTGCAAATAAGAACAAGTTTATTCTCAAGGAGACTCTAAATGCAAAGCGTGATCGGCGTAGGCCCACGACGTAGGTCGTGGCGCCAAGGAATACTTGCGTCCTCTTTGCTGGCTGCCGCAGCGATGATTTCGGTGCCCGCCATGGCAGATGACGGTCCCACGGTGAATACCATCGAGGGAAAAGTTCGGGGATACACGAAGGATGGAGTCAACATCTTCTTGGGCATCCCCTACGCGGCCCCGCCCGTCGGCAAGCTGCGCTGGCAGCCGCCTCAGCCCGTCAAGAAGTGGAAAGGTGTTCTTGATGCCACGCACTATAAGAGTTCCTGCCCGCAGGTTACCGAGCTTGGCGCGTTCGCAGGCCCATCGAGCATAAACGAAGACTGCCTGTATCTCAGCGTCTTCACGACCTCGAACAAGGGACACAAAAAACCCGTGCTCGTATGGATTCACGGCGGCGGCAACGTCGATGGTGAGTCTAACGATTACGACGCCAGCAAGCTCGCCACGGGCGGCCCCAACGGCAAGGATACCGTCGTTGTCGTCCTCAACTATCGCCTCGGCCTCTTCGGCTATTTATCGCAGACAGCGCTAAACAACGAAGGCCACCTCTGGGGCAACTACGGCATTCTCGACATTCAGGCGGTCCTTCGCTGGGTCCAGCGAAATGCTGCTAAATTCGGCGGAGATCCGACGAAAGTTGCACTTGGTGGTCAGTCGGCAGGTGCGCAAGACACCGGCGCAAACATGCTGTCACCCTTGGCCGCCGGCCTCTTCAATCGCGCAATCTACGAAAGCTCCCCGCTGTCTTCGCTTTCAACTGCCGCCACGGCTCTTCAGAAAGGCAATGATTTCGCTACGGCGGCGGGATGCACAGGCGGCAACGTTGCCAAATGCCTCCGTAACTTGTCGGCGGCGCGTATCCTCCAGCTCCAGGGGACGCCCAACGCCAATGGTCCGTACATCAACGGCCCATTTGTCGACGGTACGATCATTCCAATTCAGCCCGAGGCCGCCTGGACGACCGGCCGCTTCAACAAAATGCCGACCATGGGCGGAGCCACGAAAGATGAAGGCAATTTCGGTATAAGCATCACGGAGTACTTCTCCGGCCCACCGCAAGTGCCGATGACAGTGGACCAGTACAATGCGAAGGTCACCGGCGATCTCGCGACCCAATATCCGTTGAGCAACTATGGCGGCAATACGCAGTTGGCGTACGACCGCGTCACCACGGATCGCGGCAAATGTGCCGGTCTACATGTCCTGAAATTGTGGGGCCCGCAGATGAAGACGTATGCGTACGACTTCACCTATCAAAACGCGCCCTATTATTTCCCCAAAATGCCGGGCTTCCAGCCGCTCGCCTACCACACCTCCGATATCCAGTTCCTCTTCCAGAACTGGCACGGCGGCAACTTGGGCGTAAACCTCGACCAGACCACGGGCCTTCCGCGTGATCTTCAAGGTGCGGAAGTTACCCTGTCGGATCAGCTCGTAGCCGCCTGGACGAACTTTGCTGCGACCGGCAATCCCAACGGCTCCGGCAATTCGCCATGGCCGAAGGTGGCTGGATCTTCCGTCACTTTCCTTAATCAGAATACGCCGCTCGCGACGGAATCGGAAGCCGACTACCGAGCTGCTTACAAGTGTGATTTCTGGGATACCCAGATCACCTATCCGACTATGTAAACGGATAGCTTGAACTCTCAGGGGCCATGTTCAGCGCGGCATGGCCCCTGAGTCCGTTCATACCAAGCGCCGTCGATTTGCCATAACGCAGCTCTCCGAAAAAGCATGTCGCGTGTTAAGATTCGAAATCGAATCAAGACAGGCAAGCAGAAGAGAGCAAAGATGAAGACTGGATTTGCCGCGACAGTCGCCGCAGCTTCAATAGCGCTCGGCATCGTTACGACATCTGCACAAGCCGGAACCGCCGTCCTCGGCAGCCACGGAGCGACGACGATAGCTCAGCCATCCCGGATCGTTCTCGTCGACTGGGGCCACCACCATTGCTGGTGGATAAAAGGCCGCCGCGTTTGCCGGAAATAGCAGTCCTGGCCTCATGACCGAAAAGCGTATCATCGCCGTCGGACACGCCGCACTCGACTACGTCTATAAGATAGATAAATTTCCGCATGCGCCGACGAAGCTCCGCGCCATCGAACACATCGCGAGCGGCGGCGGCATGGCCGCGAACGCGGCGGCAACCATCGCGAAGCTTGGCGGCAAAGTCTCCCTATGGAGCCGGATCGGAAACGACGACGCCGGCGCAATCGTCGTTCAGCAACTTCGTCGGATCGGCGTAGATACCAAAAATGTCCGAGCATTCAATACGTCACGCTCGCCAACCGCCGCTGTGATCGTAGATTCACGCGGCGAGCGCCTGATCGTCAGCGAAGATGATCATAACTTACCATTAAGCGCCGACTGGCTCCCCGCACAGGACATAGAAGCTGCAAGCGTGGTCTTCAGCGACCTTACATGGCTAGAAGGCACGCGGCTCGTTTTCGGCACCGCACACAAACTTGGCATTCCGACCGTTCTGGACATCGACCTGGGAAGTGGAATGCTGCTTTCGAAAATCATCGGTTTGACCGATTATGCGATCTTTTCCGCACCCGCGTTCCGGCAATTCGTCCACGGCCATGATGATCACGCGCGCCTGACGCATCTTATTGAATCAGGCGTCCAGCATGCGGGGGTAACACTCGGCGCAAAGGGCTACGCCTGGATGAATCACGAAGGGAAGACGGGCGAGCAAGCAGCTTTTGGCATCGAGGCCGTCGACAGCACCGGCGCCGGGGACGCCTTTCACGGGGCTTTCACTTGGGCCTTAGCCAAAAGCTATGACGAAACCGAATGCGCCCGCATCGCTGCGGCAGCGGCGGCGCTAAGTTGCCGGAGGCTCGGCGCGCGCGCCGGCCTGCCGGCAAAATCTGAACTCGAAGAATTTATACGAACCCAATTTCAAGAAAGCTGACGCACACTCAATCGTTGTCGACTTCTTCTTTGGTCAAAGCGCCAGTGTGCGGGTCAACGTGAAATTCAGTGATCTTGCCAGCCTTCACACCTTTGCCTTCCCAGTGTCCGTCGTCGGCGTGCAGGCCCGTCACGTTACTGTATCCTGCCGCTTCCAACTTCTGCATAACCTGATCCTTCGGCATCCAGTCGCTGCCGGGAACATCATCGCTATCGGCAAAGGCTGCCGCACCCGTGCCAAGAAGCACAGCGACGGCAAGAGCAGAAACAGTGCGACTACGCATAAACGATCTCCATTGCTAGATTTTGAATAGTTCCAGAACGCTTCATTTAGATGCCGGTTCCCGGCATCTAGCCGTGCCGATTTCGCAACGGCATCACCGCCGCGCGGTTTTGCTCCAGATAATAAAGCCTGTTTGCCCTTTAGTTCTGGGCTCAAATCGGAGAGTTTACCGGCCGCTGGATTGAGATTGCTAGGTTAACGAAGTGGACCGGGGGAATGTCAGCATTCACGACTGAATCCGTTTTGTCGGTCAGACACTGGACCGACACGCTCTTCAGCTTCACAGCGACGAGAAGCCAAAGTCTTCGCTTCGACAGCGGCCAATTCATCATGATGGGACTGGAGATCGACGGGCGTCCGTTGACGCGCGCATATAGCGTCGTCAGCGCGAGTTACGACGACTATCTGGAATTCCTCAGCATCAAGGTGCCCGACGGCGCACTGACCTCGCGACTTCAACACATTAAGACGGGCGATCCGATCTTGGTCGGAAGAAAGCCGACGGGCACACTCGTGGTCGCGAACCTGCGGCCGGGCCGGAACCTTTATCTTTTGGGAACCGGCACAGGGCTCGCGCCTTTCATGAGCATTATTCGCGACCCGGAAACCTATGAACGGTTCGAAAAGATCGTGCTTGTCCACGGCTGCCGGATAGTCTCGGAACTCGCTTATGGCGACAGGATCATGCGCGAGCTTCCGACCGATGAATATATCGGGGAAGCCATTCGCGAAAAGCTCGTCTACTTTCCGACGGTCACACGCGAGCCCTTCAAAAATCGCGGCCGCATCACCGAGCTGATGAGCTCTGCGGACTTCTTCAGCGAGCTGAGCCTTCCCGAACTTTCCCATGATCGCGATCGCGTGATGCTTTGCGGAAGCCCAGAAATGCTGAACCAGCTCAAGGCTTTTTGCATCGCGCGGGGTTTCACCGAAGGCAATTCCGGAGAGCCCGGAGACTTCGTGATCGAAAAGGCCTTCGTCGAAAAATAGCGCGGCCTTCGAGCTTCAGAAATTTATCAACCCTCCGACGCTGATCAAATCCAAACCTTTGAGATCGGCCAGCTCTGGCGCGCCCGCGACGTCGGCATCGTAGTGCTGCGCCTTGACGTAGACGGTCATTGCGGCAGCGTCAATTTCTTGTGCGATCCCGGCACCGTAGCGCGTGAGTTTGCCCGACGTTGCCCCAAGTGCGAGTGCGGCGGGTCCGAGTTGATCATCGTACTCTGCATAATCACCGTAGACGATCGTCGTACCAAGTCTCGTCCATTTCCGCCGGACGCCGAATTTCGTGTACCAATGGCGGCTGTCCGGCGCGGTATATCCGCTGGTCAAAGGTTCATCGTTGTTGCCTTCTTTTCCATAAGCCGCGTGCGCAAAAAGTCCCGTCGCCAGATGTTCGACGTAACCGCCAACTTGGAAATAATCGGAGTGCTTGTGTTGTAATACGGCGGGAGCGCTCGCGTTTTTATCCAGGTTCTCCGAATACCCAACACCCAACCGGACTTTAAAGCCGTTCATTTCTCCGGCATACCGCGCAGCAACTTCCCAATCGTCATCCTCGCCCCAGCTTGCCGATACCGAAAATCCTGCAAAGGCCGGCGAGTCATACCGCACAGCATTCATTACCAGCCCATCGCAATCGCCCCCAATCGGCAGGTTTTGCGAATAGCAAAACGCAAGCTGCCCCCACGTCATGGAAGCAGGCAAAAGATCGCCGCCGCTCCGAATAATAAACTGCGGAAATCCCGCTAAGAATGTGTAGTTGTCGATGATCTGCGTTCCCGATTGATCGGTGAACATGGCAGCGCTCTTCGACGCATTCGCTTGCCGTCCGACACTGATTTCGCCCAACCGATCGTTTCGCAGATACCAAAAGGACATCTGCACATTAAGTCCCTGAGAGAAATAATCGAAGAGCTGGTTGATGGCCTGACCTGTCGTGGCGTTACGCCCAAACGGATTGTCGTCGAGATTTTGAATCCGCAGCGTGTATCCCGCGGTCCAGCCGGGGGCGATTTGAGCCTGCCCGACGAATTTGACATGTGTCGCCTGCGTTGGACCGAGCCCATGTGCATAAACATTCTGTTCGGCCCCGTCGTCCCACCACGTCAGCTCCTGTGCGACATAACCGGAGATCGATAGCGATACCTTCCGGTTTCCCTTCCGAGCCGTTGTCACCTCAAGGTCGGCAATGCGCTCTTCGAGATCGCTGCAACAAGAATCACGATCGGCGGCCAGCGCACCCGGTGCGGCAAAAAACATAGCCGTGAATATCGGCAGGCAGAGCACGACCCCCAATTTCGTAATTTCGTACCCACCTGTTGGGAAATGACGTCCGTTCAAAGCGTCCCCCTTCCTCGGCCGGATCGCGTTTCCAACCGGAAAAACAAAAAAGCTGCCGCGGACACGCGCTGTGATGCGCAATGCCCGAGCGGCAGCTTCGCCCCACGCCCACCGTTGGGCGTTGTCCGTCTCTTCTCAGCAGAAATCGTGCCAGTCGGAACGCAACGACAAACCCAGGAAAACCCGGGCGCGCACAAAAGTGCAGTCATAACGCTTCAAATTAGCGTTCAAACACCGAGCAATCGTCGCCCGCATTGGCGCAAATTCGTGCAAAATCCGGCAGTAGGGGATCTGAATCCAACCGCACAGGCTTACCGAAGACGGGGAGTTATCCTATTTTGAAATCCAGCGGCGAAGCATCTCGCGTCCCGCGGGCGCCCGCAGCAAATAACGAGGGCTTGGCTATGACCTTTCCGCCATCGGTCGCGCGAACGGTACAGAAGACACAGGAGTGGCTCAAAGAGCTGAGCGACAATGGCGATCTCGCCGATCCTCAGGAAGCTTACGGTGTTCTTCGCGCCGTACTTCATCACCTGCGCGATCGGCTCACATTGGAAGAAGCCGTAGATCTCGGCGCTCAGCTTCCGACGTTGATCCGCGGTATCTATTACGAAGGCTGGCAGCCTCGCAGACCGGCGCATCGCATCCGCTCGCGGCAGAAATTCGTTCACGAGGTCGCCGAAAAAGACTTTCCGAATGCTGTCCCGTCCGAGCGAGCAATCCGCGACGTCTTCGCTTTGCTGGCGCATCACTGCGATCCGGGCGAAATCTCCGACGTTATCGGCCAGTTACCCGCAGAGTTGAAGGAATTATGGCCCAAAACAGCCCAGACATTTAGGGAGCGGACCGCCTAACCTCACAATGCATTTTTGCTGCGCCGAGGCGGATATAGATTGAGAAGACTAAACAGGCAGAGACGCTGAAATGGCTAATTGGAACTTGAGAAGTTCACGGCGCGAGTGGGACGACTGGCTCGGTATCATACTAGGGATCGCGATTGCGCTGGCGCCCTGGATCGTTGAAGAAACCTCCAACTCTCCAGCCATCGTCAACGCGGCGATTGTGGGGTTCCTCATCATGATCCTCGCCGAAGCTGATCTCGTGAATTTCCGGCGATGGATCGAAATCTGTCAGCTGGCCGGTGGACTTTGGATAGCGGTCTCTCCCTTCGTGTTCGACTACGCCGCCAATGGTTCGCTGCGCCTCTGGCATATTATTGCAGGCCTGGCTGTGGCAGCTCTTAGCTTGTACGAATTGCGCCAGCCTGTTTCGGAAGGTAATCAATAAGCCGTTTCACAAAGGAAGCTCATGGCGATCAATCACGCAAAATCCGGAGAGGTTGTCGATCTGGGGCCTCTCGGAGAAAACCTGCAAAATGCGAAAACGACGGCGCTTGTAAAATCAGACGCCTTCGAAGCCGTTCGCCTCGTGGTCCCGGCTGGTAAAGACATCCCCTCTCACAGCGTATCAGGCCCGATCACGCTGCACTGTCTGGAAGGCCGCGTGGTGATTGGCCTCCAGACCACGACGCTCGAATTGAGCGCCGGACAATGGATCTATCTCAACGGCGGCGAAAGCCACTCTTTGAGAGGTGTCGAAGACGCCTCGCTCCTCCTAACAATAATATTCCCGCGCTGATCGTTAGACTACGAGAGCAGACGGCGAATTTGCTCTTTGAGGCGGCCCGGAATTTGATCTGGCATCAGACCTTCGTTTTTCAGCATCTGTCGCCAGTTTCCGACCGTGTCCGATGCTCCTGACCGTGCAGCAGTTATTGCGCGCTGCAATGAGGCGAGATTTGCATCGAGCGTGTTGCGATTTCTAACCGACGACCGACCGGCAAGTGTCCCTATGGCAAACCCGAGAACGCCGACGGCAACCAGTGTGAACACCGGATTTTCCCTCAGGATGTCCACGCCTTCGCGCGCAGTCTCCTGAACTTTCTCGCCAAGGGTCGCAACGTCTTGCCCAGAAGTGCGGCCGGATGAATAGTCTGATGAGGTGGTGCTATGGTCCATGAGCGTTCCTTAGGACGATGGAGGTGAAGGTGTATCTGGCGATGCTGCTGCGCCCGCATGTTCCGACCTGCTCGCCACGTACAAGCCCGCGGCGGCCGCAAGAAGAATTGGCCAGTTCTTCAAGCCTGTTCGCACCATGGCTGGAATAACGATCGGTGCGGCGGAAGACATGACTGCCATGACAGTGTCATCGTCGAAAATCGATTGCGGACTGGAATTCTCGGCTTTTTTATCGGCCGGCTCGGCTTCGCCGGTGGCAGCTGAATTCGAAACGCTGGCGTGCTTGCGTAAGCGAACGACGATTGCGGCACAGAGGCCGAGCAAACAAAAGACGCCGGCGACCATAAGCGTCCCAAGCTCTGCCCCGTACAGCCTGTCGAGATACATCGTGAGGCTCGCCGCGCCGAAGCCGACTGCAATCAGAAAAGGGATCGCGATCAGGATCCGATTTCCGAGATCGCCGAGAGCAGAATCGACGCTCTGCTCGGCGCGCTTGAACAAGGCCGCAAACATGGAGGTGTCCTGATTCCTAGGCCTTCCAGAGGGCGCCAAGAACGAAGCCAGTCACAACTGCAAGACCGAGCGTCGTCATAGGTTGGTCCGAAATCGACTTATCGAGCGCTTTCGAAAAATTCTTTCCGACCTTTTGAACGTTCGCGCTGATTTGCGCGCCCTGAGCCAGAAGCTCGTCGCGCGTATCCTCTACATGAGCAGCCATACGGCCAACTTGGTCTGCAGCACGCATTCCCGCATCCGCGACCCGATCGACAAAATCGTTAGCAGCAGCGCGGGCTTGCGACGGCGGGTCCTGACGTACCATTGTCTACCTCATGGAACGGAATTCAGAATTGAGCTGATCTTCAACTCGGGGCACGGCTGTTTGTTCCGGTCCCCGAGCAACACGAAGTGCCCTAATGGCTTCCCGACAGTTCGGGCGTATAGCTGGCACTAACGGCCACCGAATGGGACTGTATCGGTGAATCTGTCACCTGGGATGAGGGCTTCAACGCCGACATAAGGTCCGTTAACCGACTAAAGGATTGCGGTTCCTCGCCGGATCGCGACTCTTCGGAAATGCTGCCCGCCGGCCTGGTCAAATCCAGCTTCAAAATATGTGCATTTGGAAATTTCTGCGCGGCCTTGGTTGCCAGAAACGAGAACGCTTTTTCGCCAATTCCGACGATCGTGACAAACACCACCTTTTGCAGCGACCCCGCAGCTTCGCCGTCGATACTGGACAAGGCCGTCAGTCCCGACGATCCAACGATAGTGTTTGCTGTCGCGGAAGACCTTGCATTGATTGCACCGGCCGAAAATCGAGACGCGATACAATCAAACGCACCACGCACGGGAACAAGCAAAACCCGCGCATCTTCGCTGGCTTCTGAAGGCAGCGCCGTTGACGCAACCTCATCGAGGGTTTCCTCTAATTCCTTGATCGTTTCCGCATCGAGACGCCCGCGCCGGCGATCCGTCACCGCGAGCCCCAATGCGGGAAACACCAGATTATCGAGTACAGCTTCCGACGAGGCGGATTCCTTGGCTTCTTCAATCTGGTCGACAGCCGCATAGGCGTCCCCCGACAACAGACGATGATAGAAGTCGTGCTGCTCCGAAAGCGGCGGCTCATCCCCAAGCAGAACCGAAACAAATTCAAGATTGGGGATATATCGCCCAAGCACGACCAGAACGAGCGTGATCGGCGTCGCAAGCAGAAGACCAATCGGACCCCACAGCAACGTCCAGAAGCTCGTCGCAAGCACCATCGCAAAAGGAGAGAGCCCTGCGCGTTTGCCAAGAAAAAACGGCTCAATCACCTGCCCCATGATCGGTTCTCCGATCAGGAAAACGGCAAGCGTAGAAAGCGTCATTGTCCAGCCCGGATCGACGGCAGCAGCAAGCAGAACAGGCGGGATAGCCGCGATGTAAGCGCCGATAAACGGAACGAAGCGCATCACGAACGCGACGCATCCCCAAAGCGGCGCATTGGGAACGCCCACGATCAGCAAGACGCAGCCGACGAAAAAACCGAACGATGCATTGAGAATGGCTTGGCCCGTAAAAAGAGCGGATAGACGGTCACCCGCATCCGACATAGCCGCCGTCGTCTCGGTCATGTTGTCCGTACCGAACACCCGAACGACGCGATCGCGCAGATCCTTGTATTGCATCAATAGGAAAAGCGTGAAAAGGAACGTCAGCGCCGTTTGAGCGACCGGCTCGGCAAGCATCTCGATCCCCCGCCACGCGCCTGACTCGCCGTCCTGCGTGACGACGACGTTCTGCTGCTTTTGAGAGTCGGGCGGAGAGGTCGGAGCGGCAGCCGTATTGACGCTGAGCTTGAACTCCTGATCGAGCATCTGCTGATAGGATTCAACGGCATCGATCGCGCGGCTTACGACGCCGCTCGGTACCGATCCACCCACGACGGTGTGAACTTTTTTCAATACGTTACTGCGGTAATCCGGAAGATCAGCTGCCAGCGATAAAAGCTGTGAACTCAGCGCCACCGAAGCTCCAACCAACAATCCCGTCACAACGACGACGACGGAAGAGACCGCTAGCCAATCTGGCAACGAATGCTTCTCAAGCCAGCGAACGACCGGCACCAACACAAAACAGGAAATTACCGAGAGCGCTAACGGGACAAGAACAGCTTGCCCGAGGACGAGAGTAGCGACCAAGGCAGCAGCAACGATAAGGGCTGCAGAAATGGTACGGAGTGAGTTCGCGAGAAGCGGCATTGTGGTCCTCAGAGCCTGCAGCCCTGAACCCGCCGACCCCGATCATTGTTCCGTATGGAGCCGAATGCCCCGACAAAGACCGTGTCCACTTCCGGCAAAATTTCGTAGGCCTCCAAAGCATAAGAAGCCATCAGCGGGTACCGACTCACCTCCTGGCGACGTTCGCGATTTGCACCCGGGAAAGCGCCTAATTCGAGCGCTTCCCCACAAAATCGACCCGACAATTCGAGGGTGCGCGAGCTGTAACACGCTCGCCATATTGACATTTGACTGTCGCTGGCTGCACGTGCCGGTAGGGAAGCCTTGATTTGCGATTTTGAGACCGCCGAGGCTTAAGCGGCCGCGATTGAGGCGGTGCGGGGAACAAAAATCTGCGGGGATGCCACAAAAAGTGCTCATCATGATTGTAAGGGCGAATCCCTCGTCAGTTTGAACGCAACCGCGGCCCTATTAGGCAGGACATCGACCAAGATCGCCGTCTGAGCGAGAGATGCATGCAAACGCAAACGCCGACCACGGAACTTTTAAAACGCCTCGCGCGCGACTATGGCCGCGAGTACGCCCCGCAATACGCCGTAGCCATCGTTGCGATGATGATCGTCGCCGGCACGACCTCTCTCAGCGCTTACATTATGAAGCACGTGATCGACACGATCTTCGTACACCAGAACCGCGCGGCATTGATGGGGATTACGCTCGGAATTGTGGCGATCTTCGTGGTGAAAGGCATCGCTGCGTATATCTCGGAAGTTTTGGTCGGAACGATCGGCAATCGCATTGTCGCTGAGACCCAGAAGCGGATGTACGATCATCTCTTGAAGGTCGATATCGCTTTCTTTCACAAGCACTCGTCGAGCGACCTCGTCACGCGCATTTCCAATAACGCGACATCGACGCGCGACGTATTGAACATGGTCTCAATGAGCTTCGGCCGCGACCTGTTCACGATCGCCGGATTATTAATCACCATGATCGTACTCGATCCGATCATGACTTTGCTCTCGTTGGTCGGCGGCCCGCTGATTGCCTTGACATCTCGGAAGCTGCGGGAGCGCGTGCAGAAAGCTGCAAGAAGCGAAGTCGATTCCGTTTCCGGTGTCATCCGGGCAACCCGCGAACTGAGCCAGGGCGCGCAGGTCGTCAAATCGTTCCAACTCGAAAGCAAGATGCGGACGCGCGCGATGAACGCCATCGACGCTGTCCAGAGATTGACCAACAAGATGCTGCGCATCCGCGCGACCGTAAACCCTTTGATGGAGACGGCCGGCGGTTTCGCAGTGGCAAGCGTGGTTTTCTATGCCGGCTGGCGGAACCTGTATTATGGCGACACGCCGGGTCAGTTTTTCGCGTTTATCACCGCCCTGC
Source organism: Hyphomicrobium sp. (assembly GCF_035548195.1). Taxonomy (GTDB): domain Bacteria; phylum Pseudomonadota; class Alphaproteobacteria; order Rhizobiales; family Hyphomicrobiaceae; genus Hyphomicrobium_B. Next base: position 44,027 of record NZ_DASZTY010000017.1, on the reverse strand, counting down.
TTCTGTGTGCCGATCCGGCGCGGCGCCTCTCGCGCGTCCATCTTCAGCTCACTCAGGCGTCTATAGGTGTACGCATGATGTACGAGCTTCTCGATACGCCCGCGAAGGAGATTGAACCGCCCGGAAAGCCGGAGCTTCAGGTCAAGGCAGGCAAGATCGAATTCCACGACGTTTCCTTTGCCTACGTCGCGAAAAAGCCGGTCATCAATGGCCTGAACTTAGTCGCTCCCGCAGGAAAGACGACAGCCCTCGTCGGTCTTTCAGGCGGCGGAAAATCGACGATCTTCGCGCTTCTGCAACGGTTCCGCGAACCGTCGAAAGGCTACATTTCGATCGATGGTCAAAAAATCAAAGATGTCTCGTTAGTATCGGTGCGCCGCAACATCACGACCGTCGGCCAGGACGTGTTCCTGTTCGAAGGAACGATCATGGATAACATTCGCACGGGCCTTGAAGACGCGACCGACGAGATGTGCATCGAAGCAGCCAAATCCGCCAATGCGGACGAATTTATCGAAAAGCTGCCACACGGCTATAAAACGCAAGTGGGCGAACTTGGCGCCCAAGTTTCAGGCGGACAGCGTCAACGCATATCGCTCGCGCGTGCGTTCTTGAAAAATGCCCCGATCATTCTTCTCGATGAGCCGACTTCGGCTCTCGACAGTCGTACCGAGGAAATCATTCAGCGCGAACTGAAGCAGTTGACGAAGGGCAAAACGACGATTGTTATCGCGCACAGGCTGTCGACAATTCTCCACGCCGATCTCATTCACGTGGTCGAAGCCGGCCAAGTCATCGAGAGCGGCACCCATGACTCGCTGCTCGCGCAGAACGGAGCTTATAGCCAGCTCTTCAAGCTCCAATTCTCAAAGTATGCCGAACAGCCGAAGGCCGAACTCGCCCAGGCGATATAAGCGCAGGACGGACGTCAAGTCGTACCAGCCACGACGAGGGAGCGCCCAGCCATCTGAATGATCAGCGCGGCCAAGGCGAGAAGCGCGCCGAAGGCGCACACCGGCAGCCACCCGCCCGTTTCCCAAGCAAGAGTGGCTCCAATCGACCCGAACGCGCCACCGGTAAACATCACGGTCATAAAGACCGTGTTGAGCCGGTTCCGCGCTTCAGGACGCAGCGCATAGATGAGATGCTGGTTTGAAACCACGGTGCTCTGCGTACCGAGGTCCAGCACGATCACGCCGATGATCAAACCAGACAACGAATCCCAAAAACCGAATAACAACCACGAAGCGACCATCAGCGCTGCCCCGAGGCATAGCACAAGCTCTGAGCCGCGCCGGTCGGCCAGACGTCCAGCAAGCGGCGCAGCTAACACGCCGATCGCGCCTAGGGCGCCGAATAACCCGGCAGCATCGGCACCTAAATGAAATTCCGGCTCTTCAAGGTGAAGCGCCAGAATGGTCCAAAAAACCGAAAAGGATCCGAACACAGCTGCCTGCATCAGGCTCGCCCGCCTTAGCACAGGTTCACTAGCCCACAGATGGATGAGCGACTTGAGCGCAGCGATGTAGCTCATGCCCGTATGTGGATAGTTCCGGGGCAATACGATCGCCATCGCCGCCGCGCCCGCGATTGCCATCGGCAAACCCAGACGAAACATCTCGCGCCATCCTGCATAAGTGGCAACGAACCCCGCGAGCAGCCGGCTGAGCAAAATACCGCAAAGCAGTCCTGCCATGACCGTTCCGATCACGCCTCCCCTTCGCTCGGGCGTCGCAAGAGAGGCAGCGAACGGAATGATTTGCTGCGCAACCGTCGCGCAGATCCCGACAACCAGCGACGTCAAGACAAGCGCTACGACAGAGGGAGCAAACGAGGCGCACAGCGATGCAGCTCCCAAAAGCAAGAACTGGCCGACGATCAGACGCCGTCGATCCATCAAGTCGCCCAGCGGCACCAATAGAAACAAGCCTAAACCGTAGCCGATCTGGGTTGCCGTCGGCACGAAGCCCGCCCACACCGAGTTGGGAAAGTCGCGTTTGATAGCGCCGAGCATTGGCTGATTGTAATAGATGTTGGCGACCGCGACGCCGCATGCGATGGCCATCGCGACGATCAAACCAAAACTTAAGCGCGCGACGTTTCGTTCCGTTGCGGGCGCAATCCCTCCGTCCATCGCTTCTTCCACATTTGCTACTGGGAACCAGACGAGTGGAGGTGTCGCCCTCCGCGCGCAACGCGGGAATGCGTCGCACGGCACACCCATATTTGAAAATTCGATAGGAGCTATGCGAGCAGGGCCGACGAAACGAACGGTCCTTATGACGAACCGTGCTTGACAACGAGCCAAACGAGAAGAAGCACGAACGGCGCAATTAAACCGATCAGAAAAACGACACGCTGCCACGGCTTGCGAAGAATGATGTCTCCCTGACGCGCCCGCTGGTCGGAATAGACCTTCGGGCGTTCTTCCCTGGACGACGGACGGCCTTGCTTCATGTCACGATCTCACTCTGTCAATGTAGAGCATTCTTCAGCTGCCGTTTCGTCATCTTGGAGCGTCCCTCTTTCCCCCGCTTTTTTGCCCGCCGATAAAGCTCGCTCTTCGTTAATGTTCCCGCCGTCTGGGAGAAGTTTTCTCCACCGCTTCCGCCTCCGCACAATGGAGCACCGTTCGCCGGTTGTCGTTGGAACGCGTCCAATGCTCGGCAGTTCCCGATGTCGAGCAGCAGTCGTTGGTTAATCCTGATTAAACGAACTTCCGTGAGACGCTGCCCGAGCGAGCCGATATAATCGCAAGGTTGCCCATCGATGGAGAAAACAATGAGGATCGCGACTGCCCTGATCGTAAGCCTCTTCATGTCGACTGCCGCATTCGCAGCAGACGCCACATGCGACGCCACAGCCAAGGACAAAAAACTTCATGGCGCTGCGCTGAACAGCTTCATGACAAAGTGCGAGAAGGACGCAAAGGCGAAGTGCACCGCCGAAGCGACTGCTAAGAAACTTCACGGCGCCGCTGCGACAAGCTTCACGAAGAAATGCGTCAAAGACGCAAGCGGAGCCTAGGGTTTTTCTGCGACCAGGCGTAGAGCGCAAACGCTCCCGCGCTCCGCGCCTATGTCAATCATTCCGCCGCCTGTCTACTCTGCATATCGAGAATGTTACGAATTTCCGCTCGACAGGACCCGCAGTTGGTGCCCGCCTGAATAGCCTCGCCGACGGCCGCAACCGAGCTGCAACCGCGGGCGATAGCGGCTGCAATTTCATTGCTCCCGACTGCGAAGCACGAACAGACGATGGCACCTTTGTCGGCAACGCCATTGCCCGGCCGTCCCGCTATGATCGCGAACCGCGCTCGGCGATCGGCGTGCGTCGCAGTAAGCTGTTGAACAGCCCAATCGCGCGAAACAGCCACCGGCCCCGGGCCGAGGAATAACGCTCCGGCGAGCCTATCCGACTCATAACAGGCAAAACGGTGAAGGTTGGCGCACTCGTCGCAATAGGCGATCATCTCCGCCGATTCCGAAACTTGGAACAAGGCCCTGGCGGTTTCAGACCAATCGCTGCGATCGGCTGCGAACGCAAGCTCCATGCGCCAGCCGCCATTGCATTTCGCAAGTGCCCAATACTCGGCGTCGATACGGGCCGGCTTCCTCTTTAGAACAGCGAAGCCATACCGAGCCGCAACGAAGCGCTCAACCCGCGCTGCCACGTTTTTCGAAGCTGGTTGTCCCGATACGGCATCCGTTACGGCCGGCACCAAAGCATCGACCCGCGCCTTTGATGCGAACTGATCGGACCAATGCATCGGTACGAAGATAGAGCCTGGGCGCTGCCGAACGGACGGAAGTGCACGGACAAGAACGGCACCCAATCCCGTTGAAACACGCACAAGATCGGCGTCTCTGATGGTGTAGCGCGCCGCGTCCTCGGGATGAATTTCGACGTAGGGCTCGGCGAGATGCTGTGAGAGACGCTGGCTCCTGCCGGAACGCGTCATCGTGTGCCAATGGTCCCGGATGCGTCCGGTATTCAGCGTCAGCGGAAAATCGGCCGAAGATCGCGTGCCTGCATTCAAATGCACCGGAACAATGCGGGCTTTTCCATCCTTCGTGAAAAATTTCCCATCGGCGAATAATCGCCTTTTCGACCCTGCACTTGAAGAATGCGGCCATTGAAATGGTGCGAGCCGGTCGAATTCCCGTGCTGAGATCGCGAGGTAGCGGCCGATGTCGAAATCGCGCGCGCCGTCGTTTTCGAACGCTGAAAGCGCCGCATGTTCGGCAAAAATGTCCGGCGGCCCGCGATACGCGAAAGCCTCGGCAAAACCCATCCGCTTGCCGACTTCCGCCAGTGCCCACCAATCGGCCCGCGCCTCGCCGGGAGGGGGCAGAAATGGCCGCTGCCGGGAGATGCGCCGCTCCGAATTTGTGACGGTACCGTCCTTTTCGCCCCAACCGGTCGCGGGAAGCTTTACATGGGCGTGTCGCAACGTATCCGTTTCCGCTACGACGTCGGAGACGACGACAAACGGACAATTTCGAATAGCTTCCTCGACCCCGCCCGCCTCCGGCATCGAAACGACAGGGTTCGTCGCCATGATCCACAGCGCCTTGACCTTCCCGTCTCCGACCGCGCGAAAGAGATCGACCGCTTTGAGCCCAGGCTTTTCAGCAATTCTGGGCGACCGCCAAAAATTCTGGACGCGCCGCCGATGTCCCGCATCGCTAAGCTCCATATGCGCCGCGAGCGTGTTTGCTAGACCTCCGACTTCCCGGCCGCCCATCGCATTGGGCTGCCCCGTGACCGAAAACGGCCCCGTTCCCGGCCTGCCGATCCGCCCTGTAGCGAGATGACAATTGATGATCGCATTGACCTTATCCGTACCGCTTGCAGACTGGTTCACGCCTTGACTGTAAACGGTCACCACCCTTTCGGTACGAGCGAACAGCGAAAAAAAAGCCGCGAGCGTAGGCGTATCAAGACCGGTCTGCTGCACGAGCGCGAAATCATCGAGATCCCGTACCGCCCGAACAGCCGCGTCGAAACCTACAGTGTACCGGGCAACGTAATCATCGTCCGCAGCACCAGTCTGAACGATATATCTAAACACACCTAAAAATAGCGCCACATCGCCGTCAGGTTTGATCGGAAGATGGATGTCCGCAATATCGGCCGTTATCGTGCGCCGCGGATCGATCAGCACGATCTTCATTTCCGGCCGTTTCTCTTTGGCCGCGACGATCCGTTGATAAAGCACAGGATGGCACCAAGCGAGATTCGAGCCCACGAGCACGATGAGATCAGCGAGTTCAAGATCCTCGTAACATCCGGGCACGGTGTCCGAACCAAACGCTCGCTTATGACCCGCAACGGACGAGGCCATGCACAGCCGAGAGTTGGTGTCGATGTTGGCTGAGCCGATGAACCCCTTCATCAGCTTGTTGGCGACGTAATAATCCTCGGTCAGCATCTGGCCCGACACATAGAACGCGACGGAATCGGGGCCATGCTCGGCGATCGTCTCTGAAAACCGGGAAGCGACGAGATCCAGCGCGTCGTCCCAGCGCGCACGTTGCCCATAGATTTCGGGATAAAGCAGCCGGTCCTCCAGCCCCACCGTTTCGGCAAGCGCCGAACCTTTGGAGCACAGCCGCCCGAAGTTCGCTGGATGCTCCGGGTCGCCGCGAACCGACACATCTCCGTTCTCACCGACCTTGGCGAGCACGCCGCAGCCGACGCCGCAATATGGGCAGGTCGTCTTGATTTCCGGCGGCTCACCCATGCGTTTCAAGCCGCCCGGCTCGCCGCAGCTTTAATGGCGAGGAAAAGCTTATCCCCCTCCGCTTTCACTTCGAGCGTGCGAACCGCGCCTTCGTCCGCGCCCAGAGCTTTTCCCGTTTCGAGCGAGATGACCCAGTTGTGAAGCGGACACGTTACGGCAGCGCCATGCACAATGCCCTGACTCAACGGCCCGCCGCGATGCGGACAATGGTCCTCGATCGCGAAGATGCGATTGTCGGCGGTACGAAACACCGCGATCTTGCCCTCCGGTGTTTCGATGCATCTGGCGCCGCGTTGGGGAATGTCCGAAGCGCTGCCTATCTCGACCCATTTCATGACGCTCACTCCGCCGCTTCCGCCATGCCGACCGTCGCCAGCGGCCGGAACTCGTGCTTATGGAGACCGGAGACGCGCTCTGACCATGGATCGACTTGCGCGAATTTCTGAGAATAGACGAAGCGGTCGAAGTAGCCTTTGCGCTTTTCGGCGTCGTCGAGGACTTGCCGGCGAATTTCAGGAATGCCGATGCGCTTCGTCCACTTGTAGATGCGTTCGAGATAGCGCGCCTGCTCACGATACATTTGCACGAGCGCGACAATCACTTCGAGCGCTTCATCCTCCGTCTTGACGAGACCGAGCACCTCCGTTCCCTTAATGTCGAGCCCAGCCGCACCGGCAAAATGAATCTCAAAACCTGAATCGACGCAGATCACGCCGACATCCTTGCACGTCGCTTCCGCACAGTTCCGCGGACAGCCCGATACGGCCATCTTGACCTTGGCCGGAGTCCATGATCCCCACATGAACTTTTCGATGCGAATGCCAAGTCCCGTCGAGTCCTGCGTTCCGAACCGGCACCAGTCTGTGCCGACGCACGTCTTCACGGTGCGCAGCCCTTTGGCGTAGGCGTGCCCAGAAACGAAGCCCGCTTTGCCGAGATCGGCCCAGACCGCAGGCAAATCCTCTTTCTTGATGCCGAGCATGTCGATCCGCTGGCCGCCTGTCACCTTCACCGTCGGAATGTTGAACTTGTCGACGACGTCGGCGATTGCTCGAAGTTCCTTCGCGCTCGTCACACCGCCCCACATGCGCGGCACGACCGAATAGGTCCCGTCTTTCTGAATGTTGGCATGCGCTCGCTCGTTGATGAACCGCGACTGATAATCATCCGCGTATTCGCCGGGCCAGTCACAAACGAGGTAATAGTTGAGCGCGGGACGGCATTTTGCACAGCCGCACGATGTCTTCCACTCAAGCTCCTGCATGACGGCGTTGATCGACTTCAAGGACTTCGCCTTGATGAGACGGCGAACATCGTCGTGGCCAAGCGACGTGCATCCGCACATCGGCTGCACTGCCGCCGGGTTGTATGCATCGCCAAGCGTCAGCGTCATAAGCTGCTCGACGAGGCCCGTGCACGAACCGCAAGATGCCGACGCCTTCGTATGGGCGCGCACATCGTCGAGCGAGGTCAGCCCCTTCGCTCGTATCTCTCCGACGATCTTGCCTTTGCAGACGCCGTTGCAGCCGCAGATTTCCGCGTCATCTGGCAAGGCTGCAACGGCCGCCGTAGGGTCCAAGGGGGTTCCTCCTTGGTAGGCCTGGCCGAAAATCAGCGTCTCACGCATCTCCGAAATGTCGGTTTGCTTCTTTTTCAGATCGTTGAACCACGCGCCATCGGCTGTGTCGCCGAAGAGGACCGTTCCGATGATGCGATCGTCTTTAAGGACGAGCCGCTTGTAGACGCCCGCAGAAGCATCGCGCAGCACGATCTCCTGGCGATCGTCGCCGTCCGCGAAATCACCGAGCGAAAAGAGGTCGATGCCGGTGACCTTAAGCTTCGTCGGCGTATCGCTATGCACGAACTCGGCGTTGTCATCGCCTGCAAGCTTCGCCGCCGCGACGCGCGCCATCTCGTAAAGCGGCGCAACGAGACCGTAAACTTGCCCCGCGACTTCCGCACACTCCCCGACGGCGAGGATATCCGGGTCCGATGTCTGCATACCCTTACCGGCCAGAATGCCCCGGTTGACATCAAGCCCGGCGTCTTTCGCCAGACCGATATTCGGCCGGATACCCGCCGCCATGACGACCAGCGTCGCCGGTATGATACGACCGTCCGCCAGTTCGACGCCCTCGACCTTGCGCTCGCCGAGGATCGCCTTCGTCACCGCCTTGGTAATGACCTTGATCCCTCGGTCTTCTATGGACTTCTGCAGCAGATATCCCGCAGCGGGGTCGAGTTGCCGCTCCATTAGCGTCGGCATCAAATGCAGGACGGTAACGTCCATCTCCTGCATCTTAAGTCCCGCAGCCGCCTCAAGGCCCAGCAATCCCCCACCGATCACGACCGCCTTCGAGCGTGATTGCGCCGCCAGCATCATGGCGTTGACGTCGTCGAGGTCGCGAAATGACAATACGCCTGCGAGATTATTGCCGGGCACCGGCAGAATGAGCGGCACCGAACCTGTCGCGATAACGAGCTTATCGTAAGGCTCCACCACTCCGTGATCGGATGTCACCGTTTTCGCGACGCGATCGATCGCCGTGATCTTGTGCCCTTTGTAAAGGGTAATGCCGTTCTTGATGTACCATCCGTCGCCGTGGATGATGATCTGCTCGAACTCTTTTTCGCCCGTCAGAACCGGCGAGAGCATGATGCGGTCATAGTTGACCCGCGGTTCGGCATTGAAAATCGTCACATCATAGCGTCCGGGTGCGGCATCGAGCAGATGCTCAAGCATTCGGCCGGGCGCCATTCCGTTTCCGACGATCACAAGTCTTTGCTTCATAAGTTGGCCCATTTTCGTTTTATTCCGCCGCATAGCTGAAAGACATCGAAGGCTGCGGACGTCGCCGCTCCATGCGCCGGATTGCAAAATGCATCCACGCAAACAATGCCATTACGATTACGAAAAGCAGCATGAAGCAGCTCGACCAGAGTCCGGTAAGATCGTTGAGCAGGCCGAATGCGATAGGCAGCACGAAGCCGCCGAGCCCGCCGATCATGCCGACGAGCCCGCCGACGGAGCCAACGTTCTCTGGATAGTAGGAGGCAATGTGCTTGTAGATGGCGGCCTTGCCGAGACTCATGAAAAAGCCGAGCACGAAGATGATGCCGACGAACACCACCGGCCGGATTTCAAAATGAAATGCGATCCCGCCGTGCATTCCATGCATCACATAATCCGTCGGCGGAATTGATAGGATAAGCGTCGCGACCGCCGACACGGCAAAGCACCAGTACATGACGGCGCGAGGACCGACGCGATCCGAAAGCACGCCACCGTAAGCACGGAAAACACTTGCTGGGATCGAATATGCGGCGCCCATCATTCCCGCCGTCTCGATATTGAATCCGTAGACGCCGATCAGATATCGCGGCAGCCACAGCGCCAGTGCCACGAATGCCCCGAACGCAAAGAAGTAATAGAATGCGAAGCGCCAGACCCGTGCATCCTTGAGCGGCGACAATTCGAGCCAAACGGCTTTCGGCGCGGCGCCCGTTGCACGACGCGCGACAAGCGCCGGGTCATCGGTCGTTGTGAACCAGAAGACGACCGCCATAACGGCCAGAGCGGCCGCCCAGGTAAGAGCCACGGCATGCCAACCCCACGCAACGAGGACGAACGGCGCAACAAACTTCGTCACCGCAGCGCCGACGTTGCCTGCGCCAAAGATTCCGAGCGCAGTGCCCTGACGATCTATCGAAAAAAAGCGCGAGACGTAGGCAATCCCAACCGCGAACGATCCGCCCGCCAAGCCAACTCCGAGCGCCGCAAGCAGCATCTCCGAATAGGTGTGCGCGAAGACAAGGAGGACCGTCGCTACGCTTGCAGCGAGCATGTTGAGCGTGAAAACCAAGCGGCCACCGTACCGATCCGTCCAAATGCCAAGGAAAATTCGCGACAATGAGCCGGTAAGGATAGGCGTGCCGGCGAGCAGACCGAATTCCGCTTCGCCGAGACCAAGCTGATCTTTGATCCGGATGCCAATGATCGCGAAGATCGTCCAAACCGCAAAGCAGACAGTGAACGCGATAGTGGACATCCAAAGCGCACGCCGCTGCGCATCCGATTTCACAAGGCCGGTTGTTTCGTCTCTCCGCATCAAGTGCTCCCGTGCAGCGCTCGAACGGCATCGCGATCGAGCAAAACAAAAAAGCTGCCGGCCAAGCCGTCGCGCCCGCAGGCACGATGACTTGATCGGCAGCTTTGCCTTCGCACCCACCGTTGGGCGCTATCGATTTCTATAGAGCAGGAACTATGCCACCTTGCGGAGCTATATATTTCTCCGATATTTCATACGGTTACGTAGCAAGTGGCGAATCGGTCCGACCGCTCGGAAGTCCAAACATTCGGCAATTTCCGAAAACATCCGCGCAAAAATTGTGCACTGCAACTTCTTAGCAGGGTACGGAGGCGGCTAATCTTTTTGCCGATCGATATACGCGTCGAGACGATCAGGATCGAACAAGCCGCCGTCGAAGAAACCATCAGGGCCAAGCGTTAGGCTTGCACCTGCCGATCCCACTGGGGTCGCGAACTTCAGCGCCCCTTCGACTTTCGCATTGGCGACCGGCAATGCCACGCCAAGAGGCTTCAGCGCCGCGCGATAAAGATCGGGACGGTACGTCTCTCGCGCGATCGTGGCATGCTCGGACGTATGCGCCACCTGACCCCAACGCACCATCTGCGAATAGAACCACAGCGCATGGCTCTTCCACGGGAATGTCGCGGCCTTGGCGAATGGAACAAAGAAATCGGCGACCGCGCGCGTCTCGCCTGCACCACTGGGCAATCGGCCGTCAAGCGCCGGCAGCATCCAATCGGCAGACTGGCCCACGTATCCCGGCTTCGACAGAAGTTGAGCAAGTTCACTACGATTTTCGGGCCCCTGACACCATTGCGCCGATCGACAGAGTGACCTCAATAACGCGGCCAGCGCATCCGGATTTTCTTCCGCCCACAGCGCACCCACTCCCAAAACTTTCTCCGGACTCGACCGCCAGATTGCAGCTTTAAGCGTTGCAATTCGCCCGTATCCCTTAAGGACAGCGGCCGTGTTCCATGGTTCGCCGACGCAATACCCGTCGATCGTGCCACTCGCCAGTGCATCGACCATCAACGGCGGCGGAACAATGACGATCTCGACATCTCGTGCGAAGTCCAGCCCGCAGGCGGCGAGCCAATACCGCAGTTCATAGTTATGCCCGGAATAAGGATGCACGACCGCGAACCGCAGCGGCCTCTCAGATTTCGCGCCGCGATCAATAGCGATCTTCTTGAGAGCCGACCCCGACGTCATCGGATCGAAATCCGGCATTGCACCGTAATCCGCCATCAGCGCCCACAAAGCATTCGAAACCGTAACGGCATTGCCACCAAGCCCAAGTGCCATCGGCGCGATTGTCGGGACGGTCAGCGGCGTCAGTCCGAGATTGCAGGCAACCGGCATTGGCGCCAGCATGTGCGCGACTTGAAAATGCGAAACAGCCAGCCGGTCGCGAATATTCGCCCACGACGTCTCGCGGACAAGCGTCAGCGCTACGCCTTCCGCTTCGGCAAAGCCCTTCTCTTTGGCAGTAACGAGCACCGCGCTATCCAGAAGCGGCATAAACCCGGCGGTGATCTGATATTCGCTTGCCATGATCAGTCACCCTCCGGTGGCGCAAGCAGCCCAGCAGCCGTAATCAGACTTTGGGCAATTTCTGAAATCTTACGGTTCTGGTTCATGGCGGCCTTGCGCATCAAGGCATAAGCGTCCGCTTCCGAAAGACCCCGCGTCGTCATAAGAATGCCCTTTGCCCGATCCACGAGCTTACGATTTTCGAGTTCCGAGCGCGCCTCTTCCAATTCGCGCGTCATACGCGAAAACGCATTGAAACGGCTGATCGCCATATCGAGGATCGGTTTAACCCGCTCCTGCTTCAAGCCATCCACCACGTAGGCGGAGACGCCAGCATCGACGGCAGCCTCGATAGCAGCCTGATCCGACCTATCAACGAACATCGCTATGGGCCGCTTCACGGCACGCGAGAGCTGAAACATATTTTCGAGCATGTCGCGGTTGGGATTTTCGAGATCGATAACGATGACGTCGGGATCGATGTTCTCAATCTTCCTGGCAATGCCAATCACATCATGAACGATCGTAAGATCGGCATAGCCCGCGTCTCGCAAACCCGCCTCGATAACCGAAGCGCGGATACGGTTTTCGTCAATGATCAGGATGGAAAGGGCCGCCGGCGCTCCGGGCATCCGAAATCTCATGGGCTGATTTGATGTCGATCATTCAGCAGCACAAAATATGTCCTGGGAATCGTGTGCAGCGGAGACGCGTACTACATCTGCACGTATTTTGACCAGCGTATTGCGTGGCGCTTCGCCCCGCGGCCGTTGCACACCAAACGAGCAGCAACGGATTCCGACGCTCTCACGTTATGAACCGCGTATGAATGCCGCCGGCCATAAATCGAAACCGAACGTGATTGATCCCAGCCGCCCTCTCGCCAAATTCCGGCACGAGAAGGCTCGCCTTTCACGAGACCATATGCGGGGCACATCATGCAGATCGATCAAAACATCATCCGCCGCTTGGAAAGCGGCTTAACGACCATCGCCATCGAGTTTCGCCGGCTACACCTGATCAACGCCGAAGAAGCCGCACCCGCCGATGTCCGATTGGCAATCGATACCATCGGCACCGAGATGCAGCGCATGAACTACTTCCTGACGGAGCTGCATAACGCAGCCCATAAGCGGTCATCGTGATACGGGAGGATGTGATGGATACGGACAAAATCGCGTCCCGCGTCATGAAGGGGCTTGTCTCCATGCGAGGCGCCGCAGCAAGGCTCCACACCGCAAGTATCGATCGGCAGGATCGCGACGTGCGCGCCGCACTGAGTGCAATCGATCAGGAATATTTTTCGCTGCGCGAGTACCTGAACGGACTTGTCGAGCAAGCGGATAAACGGGGCGATTGAATGCCTCTGCGATGCCTTCGCGCTGGAACAGGAAAGGCCCGAGCAAGTTTGCCATCGAAAAGCGAATGGAATTCATGTATCGGAACTTGTCATGTCCAGAGTCGTAGGCATCGACCACATCTCTATCCGCGTCAGCGATTTCGAAAAATCGAAGACGTTTTATAGCGGCCTTTTTGAATTTCTTGGCTTTGAGGTTCTCGACGAGTATTCCGACTCAATCGGCTGGACCAACGGCAAGACACGCTACTGGATTGGACAAGCCGACGAGAACGGTCGCAAACATAAACACCGCATAGGCGACGTTGGCCTGCATCACTACGCATTCGAATTGCGCAGCCGGAAGGACGTCGATGCACTGCAAGACTATCTCAAAGGGAAAAAGATCACGATTGTAGACCCGGCAGACGAGTATTACGACGACTACTACGCTGTGTTTTTCCTGGACCCGGACGGGTTGAAACTTGAGGGAATGAAATACGGCGAGAAGCACACAAAAACGCAGTAGCTGAGAACGGCGCGACACAAAAAATTGCAGGCAAATGCGCCCGAAAGAAATTACCAGCTATCAATCTTTCTGTCCGGCGGGCAATTCATCTCCTTCTGCGTCGTACGCAGGCGGCACATAGAAATTCAGGGTCTTCATCGGTTTTGACCCCGTATTGCGAATCTCGTGTGTGTCGCCTTTCTCGATCAACAGGAGAGAGTCCGTTTCAAGCTCGTAGCTATGACCGTTGACGATTGCTTGACCCTGCCCGCTCACGACATAGAGCCACTGATCCGCGCCCCTGTGGCGGTTTTCCGGACCACCCGTCTGCGCGCCGCCGTCGAGGACCATCGAGGCGGCCTGTGATCGGCCGTTCTGCACAATAACGTGAAAGCCTTTCCGATAACTGACGTCGATGCGCTTCACGAACCTAACTCCAAGCCCGTGCACGCACGTTCCAAACGCACCTTGACAGTGCGATCAAGCCGAAAGCGAAGCTTGGCGGAAATCAAATCCGCAATGGACGGAACAATCGAGCGAATACACGTTGATCCAAAACCTTCGAATGCAATTCCAATGCAATCTGACAACAACCATCAAAATGAAACGGAGTTCCATGATTATTACTGATGCGGAACATTCACAAAAATAATTGGGATTTCATCCTCCACAAGCGTAGGCCGGGCGCAGGCAGACGTGGCACGCTCAAGGAGCACCCAAAATGCGAATAAGCGTAGCAATATACGGCATCGGACTTGGCACCCTATTGGCAGGCCCGGCATTCGCCAACGAAAGCGTCTTCGAAGCGACGAAAAATCCCAGCAATTGGGCAATGCAGCAGGGAGACTACAGCAATCACCGCTACTCTAAACTCGATCAAATCAACACAAAGAACGTCGGCTCACTACGAACGGCATGGAGTTTTTCGACCGGCGTGCTCCGAGGCCACGAAGGTTCGCCCCTCGTCATCGGCAATATGATGTACATCCACACGCCTTTTCCAAACATCGTCTATGCCCTCGACCTCGACCACGACCAGAAGATCGTCTGGAAATATACGCCGAAACAGGATCCGTCCGTCGTCCCAGTGATGTGCTGTGACACCGTCAATCGCGGTGTGCAATATGCCGACGGAACCATCTTCCTTTATCAGGCGGACACGACACTCGTCGCGCTCGACGCCAAAACCGGCAAAGAGAAATGGAAAGTCGTCAACGGGGACCCCAAGAAAGGTGAAACGGGAACCAGCGCTCCTCTGGTTGTCAAAGATAAAGTCATCGTCGGGATCTCGGGCGCCGAGTACGGCATTCGTGGACGTCTGACAGCGTACAATATTTCAGACGGCAAGCTGGCTTGGCGAGCCTGGTCAACCGGACCGGACAAGGATCTGTTGATCGATCCCGAAAAAACGATGTCTCTGGGAAAGCCGATTGGCAAGGACAGCTCGCTCAAGACGTGGAACGGCGATCAATGGAAGACCGGCGGCGGATCGACGTGGGGCTGGTACTCTTACGATCCCGATCTGAACCTGATCTACTATGGCACCGCGAATCCTGGAACCTGGAACCCAGTGCAGCGTGCGGGTCCCGACGGGAAACCGATCGATCAGAAATGGACGATGACGATCTTCGCCCGCAATCCCGATACGGGCATGGCAGCGTGGGCTTATCAGATGACGCCGTTCGACGAGTGGGACTACGACGGCATCAACGAAATGATCCTCGCCGACAACATGACCATCAAAGGCCAGAAGCATAACGTCCTCGTTCACTTTGACCGGAATGGCTTCGGCTACACGCTAGACAGAAAGACCGGCATTCCGCTCGTTGCGGACAAATTCGATCCGGTCGTCAATTGGGCCACATCCATCGATCTCGATCCAAAGAGCGAAAACTATGGCCGCCCCGTGCGCGTTGCCGCCAAGTCGACGTTCAAGAATGGCCAGGACAACAACACCAAAGACGTCTGTCCCGCCGCGCTTGGATCGAAAGATCAGCAGCCTGCTTCGTATTCGCCGCAAACAGGGCTCTTCTATGTACCGACGAACCACGTCTGCATGGACTACGAGCCCTTCAAGGTCTCCTATACAGCAGGTCAGCCGTACGTCGGAGCAACGCTGTCGATGTACCCTCCGAAAGGTCAGGAAGGGCACATGGGCAACTTCATCGCCTGGGACGCAAGCAAGGGTAAGATCGTTTGGTCAAAGCCCGAGGAATTCTCGGTATGGTCCGGCGCTTTGACCACCGCTGGCGGCATCGCCTGTTACGGCACGCTCGAAGGCTATTTCAAATGCGTCGATCAGAAAGACGGAAAGGAACTCTACAAGTACAAAACACCGTCCGGCGTAATCGGAAACGTGTTCACCTATGAGCACAAAGGCAAACAATACATCGGCGTGTATTCTGGCGTTGGCGGCTGGGCTGGGATCGGCCTAGCGGCGGGGCTAACGAATCCAACGGACGGCCTCGGCGCAGTGGGCGGTTATGCTTCGCTGGCAAATTACACAAACCTTGGCGGTTCCCTCACCGTATGGTCGTTGCCCTAAAGACGCCCTAAGAAAAGCATTCCACCTTCGGCGCGGGTTCATCCCGCGCCTTTTCTTGCGCACTGCTGGCTCACTCGCATCCTAGCGTCATTTCGACGGTTTAACGCAATCTTCCCTTCGACGAATACGCTCTGAATTCATTTAGAAAATCGTGGCAAAGTCCGATTGGTAAATAGTCCGCTGGAACGGGCGCCCCTGTCATTTCGACGGATGCAACTTCTCAACGACGTTTACAGTCTTTTCTTCGACGGCTTTCGACCGTTAGCGCTTCGATCGATAGTGAAATCGTGCCGAAATCCCGCATCAAGAAATTCGTATGGTTTGCATTTCTGGCCGCTGTCGCTGGCGGAGGGATCTTGGCTTATCGAACGTACGAGAGCGGCCAAGAAAAGTCCACGGCCAGGCATGAGAACAAAATACCCGCAACCGTTGCCGTCGCAGAGAGGAAAGATTTTCCGATCTATCTAGAGAGCCTTGGTGATGTACAGGCGTGGAATACGGTCACGGTTCGGTCACGCGTAGACGGAGAGATCATTAAAATTGCTTTCGACGAGGGTCAATTCGTGAAGCAAGGCGATTTGCTGATCCAGATCGACCCACGACCGTTCCAGGCGGCCCTCGATCAGGCAACGGCCAAAAAAGCGCAAGACGAAGCCAATCTCGCCAACATGAAACGGGATTTGCAGCGTTTCGAGAAAGCCGGCACGCTCGCGACGACACAGCAACAGATCGACACTCAACGATCACTCGTAGCACAACAGGAGGCACTCACTAGAGCAGATGCAGGCGTTATCGATAACGCCCGCGTTCAACTTGGCTACACGACGATACGTGCACCCCTATCGGGACGGATCGGCTTTCGCCTCGTCGATCAAGGTAACATCATTCACGCCGGAGATACGGGCGGCGTCGCGACGATCGCGGAGATTCAACCGATCGCCGTGATCTTTACCGAGCCGGAGGAGGAACTACCGAGGATTCTCGACGAATTGAAAGGTGGTCCTTTGCAGGTCACGGCATCAACCTCCGACGGCAAACGCATTCTTGGCAAGGGCGAGCTATCCCTGGTCAACAACCACGTCGACATGACCACCGGCTCCATTAAATTGAAGGCCAAGTTCGCCAATGAAGATAAAATACTTTGGCCGGGTCTTTCGGTCTCGACCCGTCTTTTAATCACGACCCTGAAGAATGTGGTCGTCATTCCCGACGCCGCTGTCCAGCGTGGCCCAGGCAAGCTCTTCGCCTATGTCGTTGACGCTGGAGACAAGATAGAACAGCGCGATCTTAAGGTCGCTCAAATTCAGGGCGGCCAGGCAGTCATAGAGAGTGGCGTCAAACCCGGCGAACGTGTCGTGACGTCCGGCTATTATCGCCTCGCACCAGGTTCTATCGTGGATTTGCCGAAAGGGGCCGAAAAGGAACAGCCGAAAAAACACGGACCAACAACAGCGTTGGACGGAAAATCGCATCTGCCGGAGGTAGAGTAGATGCCGACCGGCGGCATTTCAGGTCCGTTTATCCGCTATCCGATCGCGACATCGCTGATCATGGTCGGCATTTTGTTCGTCGGCATCGCTTCGTTCATGAACCTGCCGGTTGCACCGCTGCCGCAGATTGACTTTCCCACCATTCGCGTTTCGGCTAGCCTCCCCGGCGCAAGCCCGGAGACGATGGCCTCCAACGTGGCTCAGCCGCTTGAGCGCCAATTCGCACAAATTCCCGGCGTCACTGAAACCACATCAACAAGCGGATTGGGCGTCACGACGGTCGTCGTCCAATTCGACCTCGATCGTGACATTGACGGCGCGGCGAACGACATCCAGGCAGCAATCAACGCCGCCGGCGGCCAGCTCCCTAAAAATCTGCCGCAACCCCCCACCTATCGAAAGGTCAATCCAGCCGACAGCCCGATCATGATTCTTTCGGCGACGTCCGATGCGATGCCCTTGACCGAGGTCGACGACAACGCCGACACCAAGCTTGCACAGCAGATCAGCCAGATCAGCGGTGTCGGTCAGGTGTCGATTGGCGGCGAGCAGAAACCCGCAATCCGAATTCAACTCGATCCCGCCAAACTCTACGCACGCGATTTGACACTAGAAGACGTCCGCACGCCCCTTTCCATAACGACGGTCAACAGTCCGAAGGGTTCGATTGACAGCAAAAATCGCGGGTACACGATTTATGCTAACGATCAGCTGACTGATGCAAAATCGTGGGATGACATTATCGTCGCCTATCGAAATGGATCACCAATCCGCGTCCGCGATATAGGCAAAGCTGTTCCTGGCCCCGAGGATACGAAGAAAGCCGCATGGGCAAACGGCAAACGCGGCATCTTTCTGGTCGTCTTCAAGCAGCCGGGCGCCAATGTCATTGAGACAGTCGATCGGATCAAGGCCGAGCTGCCGCGCCTCAGAGCGGCCATGCCGAAAGCGCTCAAAGTCGAGCTCTTGAGCGATCGGACGCAAACAATCCGCGCATCTATCGAAGATGTCGAAACGACGCTTCTCATTTCTGTGGCGCTCGTCGTAACAGTTATCTTCGTCTTTCTGCGAAGCCTTTGGGCGACGATCATTCCAAGCGTTACTGTGCCTCTAGCCCTCTTCAGCGCTTGCACACTGATGTACATAATGGGGTATAGCCTCGACAATATATCTCTAATGGCCCTGACGATATCTGTCGGATTCGTCGTCGACGACGCCATCGTCGTGCTTGAGAACATAGTCCGTCATGTAGAGAACGGCGAAAAACCGTATATCGCAGCACTGAAGGGCGCAGGCGAAATTGGCTTCACCGTCATTTCGATAAGCATTTCGCTCATCGCCGTCTTCATCCCGTTGCTGCTCATGAGCGGCATCATCGGCCGTTTGTTCCGCGAATTCGCGGTCACCGTCACAATGACGATTGCAGTATCCGCATTCGTAGCACTGACGTTGACGCCCATGATGGCGTCACGCTTTTTGAAAAGCGAAAAGGAGGTCCAGCACAACAGGCTCTATCTTTGGAGCGAGCGTATGTTCGAAGCGCTCATCAATCGTTACAGCCGGGGTTTGGATTTCGTGATCCGCCACCAGTTTGCGACGCTGATGGTCTTCTTCGCAACCGTTGCAGCAACGGCGTATTTGTTCATCACCATCCCTAAAGGATTTTTCCCGCAACAGGACACCGGCCTGATCACCGGCATTTCCGAAGCAGCGCAGGATATTTCCTTTCCCGCGATGATGGAGAAGCAGGAGGAACTCGGCAAAATCGTTGCATCCGACCCAGCGGTCGCAACCATCGCCATGGCGATCGGAGCCGGAGGCGCGACTGCGGCGCTCAACAACGGCCGCATGTACATAACCCTGAAACCGAGATCAGAACGCGACGTCTCCGCATTTCAGGTCATTCGAAGACTCCAGCCCAAGCTTGCAAAGGTCGAAGGCGCCAAACTCTTCTTACAAGCCGCACAAGACATCCGAGTCGGCGGCCACACGAGTCGAACGCAATTCCAATACACGTTGCAAGATGCCGACTCGCGCGAATTGAACACCTGGGCGCCGAGACTCCTCGACAAACTAAAGACGTTGCCCGAGCTGCGCGATGTTGCAAGCGATCAGCAGGCTGCGGGAACAACGCTGACGGTCGACATCAACCGCGATCAGGCATCGCGTTACGGCCTCACCCCGCAAGCGATCGACGACACGTTGTATGACGCCTTCGGCCAACGGCAGATCGCGCAATATTTCACGCAGCAAAACAGCTATCACGTCATTATGGAGGCGACGCCGTCGGTTCAAAGCGACCCGGATAGCCTCAACAAAATTTATATCCGCTCGCCGACGACCGGCGGTCTTGTCCCCCTTGCAACGTTTGCAAGCTGGTCGACGCGCGAAACCGAGCCACTCTCGATCAGCCACCAGGGGCAGTTCCCGGCGGTAACGATCAGCTTCAATCTGGCGCCGGGTGTTTCGCTCGGGACGGCAACCAACGCGATCAATGCCGCCGAACGAGAACTGCGTATGCCCGCATCGCTGCAAACGGCGTTCCAAGGAAACGCACAAGCTTTTCAACAATCGCTCACGACGATACCGCTGCTGATTGGAGCTGCATTGTTCGTCGTCTATTTGGTCCTTGGCATTTTGTATGAGAGCTACATTCATCCCCTGACGATCCTTTCGACGCTGCCGTCGGCAGGCGCCGGCGCACTCGCGGCCTTAATGCTATTCGGCTACGATTTTAGCCTTGTCGCGATGATCGGCGTGATTTTGCTAATCGGCATCGTCAAGAAAAACGGTATCATGCTCGTCGATTTCGCGATTCAGGCCGAGCGCACCGAGCATCTGACGCCGGAGGAGTCGATCCGGAAAGCTTCGCTGTTGCGATTCCGACCGATCCTGATGACCACGCTCGCAGCTCTGCTCGGCGGCGTGCCGTTGATGCTCGGCACGGGGACTGGCGCCGAAATCCGACAGCCGCTTGGCTATGCGATGGTTGGAGGCCTCGCGGTCAGTCAATTGCTGACACTCTTCACGACCCCGGTCGTCTACCTCTACCTCGATCGTTTGGCGAACTGGACCGCAAGCTTCAGCCACGAGCCCGACCACGGAGAACCGTCCCGCTCCCTGTCGAGCAAGGCCGTCAGCGAAAAAACGGTTCGGCGACGATAATTTTAGACCGGAAGGCCATCAGGTTGTGATCGTCTTCAACGTCCAGCGTCTCCCGTTCGAGCTCAGTTCGACAATGCTGAGCGGCGCGATGTCGATTCGCCAAAACGAGGCCGGATTACCCTCGATTGCGACGACAATCGCAGCACGTATCACCGCCGGATGCGTAACAGCGGCGTTTCTGCCTCGAAGCCGTTCGGGCGCCTCCAGCCAGCTCCGCACGCGCGCCAAAAGCATCTCGACGGATTCTCCGCCATGTGGGGTCGACGCAGGATCGGAAATCCATTGCAGCATTTCGTTGGGTTCTGTTGCTTCGACATCATTGAAGGTTCTGCCCGCCCAGCGCCCCAGATCCATATCCCGAAGCAGGGAATCTATCTTGACATCGAGGTTAAGAGCAGCCGAGGTTTCGAGCGCCCGCTTTGCCGGGCTGCTCCAGACCAACCCGAGCGATGAAAACCTCCCGGCAAGAGCGGCCGCAGCACTTCGGCCGGGTTCCTCGATACCTTCATCGAGAGGGAAAGCCGAAGCGCGGACGGCGGCGGTCGACGCGTGTGAGATCAGAGTGAGGCGTGATGACATGGGTCTATTGCTTCACATTGACAAATATCCCCGCCAACCTATGGTGGCGGGCGCACATCACGGGCAGGAAACCGGTGAAACTCCGGGACGGTCGCGCCACTGTGATCGGCCATTTGCCCTGGCAACTGCCGAAAGTCAGACCCTCTTGTGATCGCCGCACAGCTTGAACGGGACGCGAAATCCCAAGGAGGCTCCAAATGACGTCTTACTCTGCAATCGGCCACGGCACCGTGGCAACCCCCATTCCAGTACGCGAAATTCTTCCCTGGGCGATCTTCGCAGGGCTGCTGTTCCTTCTCGCGATGTATTTCATCGGCGTCGAAGAGGGCGCTATGGCAATCTTCAACGGAATGTACGTGCACGAATTCGTCCATGACGGCCGTCACCTGCTCGGCTTCCCTTGCCACTGACGCCTCGGAGAAAGTGATAAAATGGGACAATTGCTTTTGCGCGGCATGCTTGCCGGGCTTCTTGCTGCAGTGTTGGCGTTCGGCTTTGCAAAGATCGCAGGCGAACCGCAGGTTGACCGTGCCATCGGTTTCGAAGAAAGCCACCACCACGCCGAACCCGGCGAGGCCGAAGAACCTGAGCTTGTGAGCCGACCCGTTCAGGCAGGCATCGGTTTGGCGACCGGCATTGCCGTTTACGGGACGGCGCTCGGCGGCCTATTCGCTCTTGCATTCGCCTTCATCAATGGCCGGTTGCTGCAGCTTTCGCCGCGGACGACGGCCATCGTCATCGCGGGACTGGGCTTCCTCGTCTTCTATGTCGTACCGAACCTCAAATATCCGGCGAACCCGCCTGCTGTCGGGGCTCCGGATACGATCGGATACCGAACGCAGCTCTATTTCACAATGATCGTGTTTTCGGCGGCTGCACTGGCGATCGCAATCGCCTTCGGACGTCAACTGGCAGTAAAACTTGGTGCCTGGAACGCGACCATAGCAGGCGCTCTGGCCTATCTCGTCTTGGTCGGAATTGCGGCGTTCATGCTGCCGCCGATCAACGAAGTTCCGGCAACATTCCCTGCGGATCTGTTGTGGAATTTCCGCGTTGCCTCACTCGGAATTCAGGCCATCCTATGGACGACCATCGGCCTTGCCTTTGGCGCGTTGACGGAGAGAAGCCAGTCGGCACAGACGGCCTGAACTGCTTTCATCACACTCGGGCCGCTGGTTTTGGCGGCCCGATATGCTGCGATCATCCAACAAATCCGCATCGAAAAGGGTCTGTCATAAGTGACACGCCACTCGCCCTGCGTCGGCATCTGCCAAGTCGATGAAGCCACAGGTTTTTGCATCGGCTGTGGCCGCAGCCGCAGCGAAATCGGCGATTGGATTTCGATGACAGAAAGTCAGCGCGACGAAGTCTGGGCGAAACTGCCGAAACGCTTGGCCGATCTTTCGATCAATGTCCGGCTGTTACCGTTGACGCAGGCCGAGCTCGTCGAATGGACAAAGAGAACGATAGCCGACAGGCTGGGTACGTGGGTCACTGGCTCGCCGGGCGCCGTAGCGGAATTTCCATGCACATCTGATCGTAAGATTGAGACGGAAACCTCTCGCGAAACCATCATTGCCAGAGCTTTCGATGCATCGTTTCGCCTGCGCGTTAGCGATAAGGTTCGCGCATTTGCGTTCGGCGAAGATGGTCCGATCGTTCTTGGCCTTCCGAAGGCGCGGGCCAGTGTAACTTCGAACACCGTCGTTGAATCGCTCGGCCCTGACGCTGATGCAATCGACGATGAACACAGAGAAGACCAGCTTTTTGATTTCGGAATCGGGCGGAAAAGTAGCCGATTTTGCATACGAACCGACAACGAAGCACTCAGCAAAAGCGTAGCCGCACAAACCGGCAAGCATTGGTCCCAGGTTATGCCGGAAATCGGAGTTCAACTCTTATCGATGGGGCCCAATCGCGTTGTTGAATCGGCCGCCGCGCGCATAGAAGTTTTTACCCCAATTCCTTTGCCGGGCACCCAATCGCCGTCCGGCGCACATACGCACTTTCTTCCCGAATATCTGAAATCAGGCGAAGAAATCCCGGCGAGCCTGACATTGCCGGAATTCGCGCTTCCCGTCGCAATATTTTATCCGAAAGCCGGCTCGGCCTGATTCGCCGGAATTGATCCCATCTTGTCCCCAGTTCCCACAAATTCCACCACGTTCATTCTTGAGGCTATCTTGTAGCCGTAGTAGGCACGTGAGCGGGCCTCATCCTGAACAAAAGAGAGGATCGAATGCGCAGCGCTGGTCTCGGAATCCTGTCCTTCGCAGCCCTGGGTTTGATAGCCGCCACCGCCTCAGCACAAGATCAGCAACCGCAGCAATCGTCGTTTACCGCACTCCTCGCAAAAGACTACGAGGTGAAAGCCGTTACGCTGGTGCCGCTGGAAGTTGCAAAGCGCGCCACCGAGTCCGTGAAGACGGATACGGTCGTGGTCACATTGCAGAACAAGCAGTCCGTTGCCGTCTGTTATATCGCATTCGCAAATTGGGCATTCATGAACCGGACCTCCCTCGATACGCCGACGTTGTGTGAGGTCCGCGAAGGATCGGCGCCCGCTGCCAATCCTCCCCCTCCGGGAACAACGCCTTAGACAAGTCCACGAGACCAGCGGCGAGGGGCGCGTTGGCCGCCTACTCGGTTGAGAACATGATGAACGGTTAGGGAATAGTTTGTGCCACAGTTCCACCGCTGGGCTCGGCTGATCTAAGCTGCTTTCGATGTAGACGCCGCCGAATGACCAGGCAGGGGATATCCCGTGAGAATCTCGAACCGAGCGAACCGTGCCGCCGTCGCTGCAGCCGCCGTCGCGACAGCGGTCATTACTGCAAGCTTCCCTCAGGACAGCTTCGCCCACAGCGGCACTGCTGAGGAACAGGCAGCCTGCACACCTGACGTCCTGAGCCTCTGCCTGTTCGATATCCCGAATGAGGACCGTATTGTCGCGTGCCTCAACCGCAAGCGCGATCAGTTGAGCCCCGCTTGCCGGAAAGTCATCGCCCCGCAGCCGACGGCAAAAAAACGCCGCAAGCGGTAGCATATGACAGCTGGCATCGCAGGCCGCGCCAGCCTAGAACATCGCCAACTCGCCTTTACTGGCAATGGAACGACGGAACCCGCGCGGCCGTGAAGAAACTCATCGTAACTGCCGACGACTTCGGCCTCTCGCTGCCCGTAAACGAAGCCGTCGAACGCGCACACCAGCACGGCATTTTGACCGCCGCGAGCTTGATGACCGGAGCGCCTGCACGAGATGATGCCGTCGAACGCGCCCGCAAACTAGGTCGGCTGGGCGTTGGAATACATCTGACGCTCGTCGACGGATGTCCGGTACTTCCGCCAACGCAGGTCCCAGATCTCGTCGGCAAGGACGGACGCTTCTCAACTGATCCCGTGAAGTTCGGAACGGCTCTCTTTTTTTCTAAAGAGATGCGACGGCAGGCGGAAGCTGAAATTACCGCCCAGTTCGACGCATTTCGCAAGACCGGCCTCGCGATGGACCATATCAACGGCCACCAGCATTTTCACATGCATCCCGCGATATCGAAAATCATCGCGCGATTGGCGCCCGAGTTCGGCCACCCGCCGGTGCGCATCCCGGTCGAACCGCTTCTGCCATCATACCGCGCCACGTCCGATCGCTTTCGTGAACGTTTATCCTCATGGCTTTTCTTTCTCGCCCAGACGCGATTGCTTCGCCGCCGGGCGCGTAAAGCGGGATTGTCCGTCAACGATTACGTCTTTGGCTTGAACGATAGCGGCGCAATGCTTGAAACGCGCGTGTTGCGGCTTCTTGACCATCTGCCTCGCGGCACCAGCGAAATCTATTTCCATCCGGCGACGGAACGCTGGCCCGGCGTCGACAATCTCCCGGATCATTATCGTCCGGTCGACGAATTTGCAGCGCTGATGAGCCTCAACGTCAAAGCGAAGGTTCAGGCATTAGAATTGACGCTTGCACCATTCCGTGAAGCCGTTAGCCCCGCCCGTCGAACCACCGTATGAGGCGCTCGAAATAGCCGGATTGGCATGCTATGCCGCACGCGCCGGGCAGATGCCGCGGCACAACCTTCGGACTTCCGGTTATGCCGATTTTCGTCTTCTCAATTTGGCAGTGCGCAGGAGTTTTGCTTGGCCTCGCCGGGCTTGCCTATCTCCTTCTCGCAATTCGCTCGACATGGCATTTTCGCGAGCGTGCCGTCATCGGCGCGGAACCAAGACAAGGCGTTTCGGTTCTGAAGCCCGTTTATGGCGACGGCCCTGATCTTTACGAGAGCCTGCGCTCGTTCTGCCTTCAGAATTACCCGACCTATGAGGTGATATTTGGCGCCCACACTCCCGACGACCCAGCCGTCGCTGTCGTCGAACGGCTGATTTCCGAATTTCCGGATTGCGATCTGCGCCTCGTGGTGGACGGCACGTTGGCGGGTCCGAACCGCAAGGCCGCAAATCTCGCAAACATTGCAAAGGTTGCGAAATACGATCTTATCGTGCTTTCCGACAGCGATGTCCGCGTGGACCAGAACTGCATCGCATCAATGGCCGCCCCATTCGACGATCCGGCCGTTGGCGCGGTGGCTTCGATCTACAAAGGCTGGCCAACGAATGATGCTCCATCACGTTTCGGCGCACTTTATTTGAACGATTGGTTCGTGCCTTCCGTTGTCGTCGACGTGGATTTGCGCGGCATCGACTTCGTCTTCGGCGCCATGAGTGCTGTACGACGCGAAGCGCTCGACGCGATCGGCGGCTTCGAAATGCTCGCCGGATGCCTCGCGGAAGATTTCTCGATGGGTCGTTTCGTGGCTCGTCGCGGCTGGCGCGTTGTCCTTTCGCCGTATGCCTGCGATACGGTCGTGGCAGAGAAGACCTTCGCCGACATGTTCCGGCACGAAGTCCGTTGGCAGCGATCCGAGCGCGCATGCCGCCCGCTCGACCAGTTTATGTCCGTCGTGACGTGGCCGTTGCCGTTATTACTGCTCTTGCTCCTACCGCAGCCAAGCGTGATCGGTATTTTTATTCTGACCGCACATATTATCCTGCGAATTGCTTTGCATTTCCTGGTCCGCCGAAGCTTTTGCATCGCGACGCCGGCAGAGCCCTGGATCGTGCCCTTACGTGAATGCGTCTGTTTTTTTGCCTGGGCCGTTGGCCTGTTCGGAAACCGTATCAAGTGGGGACAGGAAACGTTCAGCATTTCCGCATACCGCAAATTGATGGCGGCAGAGAATATCCTCGCAAAGGGATCCTCTGCGCCTCAATCATCGAAAGCATCCAGCAGTGTCCAGTGATCCCGCGAGGCGACGCATTCTTCCCTCAGGACGTATGAAAACGGGCGTAGCGCTTATCGCTCTCGTGGGCGTGGCCGCCGGAACTGCACTCGTCGTCTACATCGGGTCGGCTGCCGTCGGCGATGCCTTTCTCGCAGCGGGATGGCGCGGTCTGGCAGCGATGACAGCCGTATATCTGACATCTGTCGTACTCTGTGCGTTTTCCTGGCGCGCTCTCGCAGTGGTTCCCCAGCCGGACGGCATCGCGCTCTTCAACTGGGTGCGTCTACTGCGAGACAGCGCCGCCAACATTCTTGCGATAGTGCCGGGAGCCGGAGAAGCCGTCGCAGCGCGCGAGTTAACGGTCTTCGGCATGAGCTTCGGCGCCGCCATCGCTACTACTGTCGTCGACGTGACAATGGAAATCGTCAGTCAACTGTTCTTCACGTTGCTTGGACTTGCCATTCTTGTGAAAGAGCAGCCGAACACGCCTCTGGCTTGGTGGGCACTGGCCGGACTGGTGATCGGCGCAGCGGCCATGGCCGCATTTATCGTCGCTCAGCGCAGCGGGCTCTTTCGCTTTCTGCAATCGCTACCCGACCGCCTTGGACTGACCGCACCGTGGAATACGGAAGACGGATCTCACAGCATCCACGCTGGTATTGAAGATATCTATCGCGCTCCGCGGCGCCCAATTGCATGCGCTGCTCTACATCTCATCGCCTGGATCGTCGGTGCGGGCGAAGCATGGATCGCTCTTTCGTTCATGGGTCACCCCTTGGACTTCGGCGACGTGCTCGCAATTGAAAGCCTCATCTTCGCGTTGCGAACGATCGCGTTCGTCGTGCCGTGGGCCGCAGGCATTCAGGAGGGCGGCTACGTCGCGGTCGGAGCACTGTTCGGTCTCACGCCCGACGTTGCACTTGGCCTATCGCTCTTGAAACGTGCCCGTGAGCTACTCACGGGAGTCCCGACGCTGCTTATCTGGCAGGCGCTCGAAGCCCGGCGTCTACTGCAGACGCCACACGACGCTCAGAGCCGTTAGCTGCAGATGCGCTCGCGCGTCGTCGGCACTTTGTTCATCTGCAAAGCATCGCGGACCGCATCGACGATTCCCGACGCTGAGAGGCCAGCCTTCTGATACATCGCTTCCGGCTTATCCTGATCGACGAAACAATCCGGCATCACTTTCGCACGCACCTTCAATCCGTGCTCCAGTAGGCCGCTGTCGCTGAGATACTGTAAAACGTGACTACCAAATCCACCGATCGAACCTTCTTCTATCGTGATCAGGACTTCATGGTTCTGGGCGAGCTGTCGGATCAGATCGGTATCGAGCGGCTTCATAAATCGCGCGTCGGCAACCGTCGTCGAAAGCCCGAGGCCAGCAAGCTGCTCTGCAGCCTTCAGCGCTTCACCGAGACGCGTACCGAGCGATAAGATTGCGACTGTCGACCCCTCCCGCAAAACACGCCCCTTGCCGATGGGCAGAACTTCCCCGACCTCCGGCAATGCAACACCAGTGCCGTCTCCGCGTGGGTAGCGAAAGGCAGACGGCCGATCGTCGATCGAAACGGCCGTTGCAACCATGTGCTTCAACTCGGCTTCGTCGGCCGCAGCCATGATGACGAAATTCGGCAAGCATCCGAGATAAGCAAGATCGAACGACCCTGCATGCGTGGCTCCGTCCGCGCCCACGAATCCGGCGCGGTCGATCGCGAAGCGAACCGGTAGATTCTGAATCGCGACATCATGCACGACCTGATCGTAGCCGCGCTGCAGGAACGTGGAATAGATGGCAGCGAAGGGTTTCATCCCTTCGGTGGCAAGACCGGCCGCGAACGTCACCGCGTGCTGTTCGGCTATCCCGACATCGAAGGTACGATCCGGAAATTCCTTGCCGAAAACATCGAGGCCCGTGCCGTCGGGCATCGCCGCTGTAATCGCAACGATCTTAGGATCTTTTCTTGCTTCCTGAACGAGGCTGTCGGCGAACACGCGCGTATAAGACGGCGCTATTGCCTTGGGCTTCGATTGGACGCCCGTGACAACGTTGAACTTCGCGACACCATGATATTTATCCGGCGAGGCTTCCGCCGGCGCATACCCTTTACCCTTTTTCGTCATGGCATGAACGAGGATCGGGCCATGCTTGGCGTCGCGCACGTTCTTCAGCACGGGGAGAAGCTGATTGAGATCGTGTCCATCAATGGGACCGACGTAATAGAAACCGAGCTCTTCAAACCAAGCACCGCCCTGCCATAGGTTACGGGCATACTCCTCGACCCGTGCGGCCCGGCGCTCCCAGCTCTTCGGCAAGCGCTTCGCAAGCTGTTTCGCAATGTCGCGAACGTAGAAGTACGACGCACTCGATGTCGTGCGCGCAAGATAGGACGATAAGGCACCGGTCGGCGGCGCGATCGACATATCGTTATCGTTGAGAACGACGATCAACCGCTCATTGCGTGCACCGGCATTGTTGAGCGCTTCATACGCCATGCCCGCGCTCATCGCGCCATCGCCGATAACGCAGACGACATTGTTCGTTCCGCCGCTCATATCCCGCGCGACGGCCATGCCAAGACCGGCCGAAATCGACGTTGACGAATGCGCCGCACCGAAGGGATCGTAGTCACTTTCGGTGCGTTTCGTGAATCCCGAAAGCCCATTCGGCTGTCGCAGCGTGCGGATGCGACTTCGCCGTCCCGTGAGAATTTTGTGCGGATACGTCTGATGGCTGACGTCCCAGATCAGACGGTCACGTGGTGTATCGAAGACATAATGGAGCGCGACGGTCAGTTCGACGACTCCAAGCCCCGCACCCAAATGACCTCCGGTGACGGAAACGGCATCGATCGTCTCAGTACGCAGTTCGTTGGCAAGCTGCGGAAGATCGGACTCCGATAACCTCCGCAAATCCTCCGGAGTATCGACTTGATCCAAAAGCGGCGTCTTGGATGACCGAGCGGAGACTGCATCCATAAGCCGATATCCCCCAACGACGTCCGAGTTTTCGCCCCCGAATTATGAACCCTTGGCGCAGCCCGAAAAATGGATGATACCGCTGGCTTCGGACTCTGCGGGAACGTGTTGCCCCTAAGCCTCACAAATACCAGACACAGGCTCAAGATGGGCAAAATAAGGCCATTCTGCATGGTTACACGGTCCGCAGCTCCAAAGATCGAGCTTTGCTGTTGGAAAAGTAGGACGAGGAGGGGGGTAATGATCCCGAACAGGAAATCGTTTGCAGTCGGCGTGGTCATGCGGGGATTGTTGCTGGCGGTAAGCCTCCCCGGTATCGCCCAGGCTCAAGCGGTAGGCGCGCCCGCGAAGGCCATCGACGGACTTAATGCGAAGTTGCTTATGACGATGAAGCAGGCGCAGTCGCTTGGCGTTCAAGGGCGCTACCAGGCCCTCGCGCCGACGCTATCAAAAACGTACGATATCGCGACCATGACGCGCATGGCCGTCGGCCCCACGTGGAACACTTTACAGCCGCAGCAGAAAGCCGCGTTGACGGATGCCTTTTCGCGTATGATGATAGCGACTTACGCAAAGCGTTTCGACGGCTTCTCGGGTGAAACTTTCCGGATTACGGAAATCACCGACCGGGCAGCCGACAAGATGGTCAAGACCCAGATTATTCAAAGCAACGGGAAACCCGTGCCCATCAATTACTTGATGAGGAAATCGGGGCCGGAATGGCGAGTTGTCGACGTCTATCTCGACGGCACCATTAGCGAGCTTGCAAGCCGCCGGGCCGAATTCACGTCGATTTTGAAATCTGGTGGTCCAAATGCGCTGATCGCGTCGCTTCGCAAGCAAGGCGATCGGCTCTTGTCCGGCGGTTGAGCTTGGACGTCATGGCCGCAGTTGGTAGCGCCGGCCATGACGTCTCTCTTTCGAAGGCGCCGGACGGACGGTCAGGCACAATGACGATCAAGCGGCAGGCACCGCCCTTCACGACAATCCAAATTCAATAGATGAGAGCGTTGCCGCTCTTACTGCGCTGAGGTGTCCGCATCGTTGGCGGCGGGCGTGTCGGCAGCGGGCGGCCCCACGATCACCACGGACCGCGGACGCGCCGACGGCAGCTTCGGCACGTCGGTATACTGTCGACTCTTTAACATCGTCGGCGACGACACCAATTCCATCACCGGCTCGATAGCATTCGGATCCGGCGGCGGCGGCGTACTTGTCAACGCACTCGTGTTCAACGCTTCCTGCAGTTCGGCCTGACGCTTCTGATCGGTCACGCTTCGCAGCATCGAATAGAAATCGAGCGAACTGTCTTCAAGAGTTTCCATATCCTCGGCTTTGCTGAGGCTCGCCAGCGGACTGGTAACTGTACCCGCGAGATTCACGTTGCTCGCGAGCGTTGCGGCCTTCGCAGGAATGAGCGTTGCAGCCGGAATGCCGGCGGCGAATTCGATACCCGTTCCGAGCGCATCCCGCACGTTTGTCGGCCCTAAGACCGGAAGCACCAGATAGCTGCTCTCGCGATAACCCCAAACATACATCGTCTGGCCGAAGTCACCGGATTGCTTAGCCATGCCTTCCGTAGCTGCAACGTCGAAAAGACCGCCGAGGCCAAGAGTAGAATTCAGCGCAAATCGGGCGAGAGTCGTTGCCGCCGCGGCTGGCCGAAGTTGCAAAACATCGTTTGCAAAGACCATCGGCTCGTTGAGATTGGTCGTAAACGCGTCGATACGATCGCGAACCGGCTCGGGAACATTCTCGTTGTAGGTCTTGGCAGCGGGATAAAGGACCGAGTGATTGAATTTCTGATTGCTATCGAAGACAGACCGATTGAACTGCTCGTTGGGGTCAGCAATCGCTTTCGGTTCGTCCGACGCTTCTTTATCGGCAGACGCGAGGTATTCGGGCGGAGAGACAGAGGCGGATGTGCTGGCACAGGCAGATAAGCCCACGCCAACGAAAATGCAGCCGACCCAATTTAGGATGGCGCTAAACCGCACTCGGAATTCCCCTCGTCGTCCCCCGCCATAAAGGCGCCGTTACATCTATCGCAGCTCAGCATTGGACGCCAGCCTAATGCGAACTATCCTACGGAGCTACCTCAACAAACCAGAAAGTAGCGTCGGAATGACGTCCTGTCTGTGGCTCGTTTGCATCTTCTTTGCCGTTATCGGTAGTGGTTACGCCTTGTTTGCAGCCACACTCGTCGCACAGCTTCGTGCTCAATCGAGGCCGGCTTTGCGCCAGAAAGAAGACGTCACGCTTCTGAAACCGTTATACGGCGCAGAGCCCGGATTAGCAGCGAATCTCGAATCATTTTGCACACAAGATTATGAGAGCGAAATTCAGCTCGTTTGTGGCGTTGCAGATCCCGACGATCCGGCAGCCCTCTTTGTTCAAGATCTCCGTGCGAAATTTCCGAACCGCAATATCGAACTCGCACGAGGCAGGCAGGCGGCTGCACGCAATCCGAAAATTGCAAACATCGTCAACATGCTTCCGCTTGCCCAGAACAATGTGCTGATCCTGAGCGATAGCGATATGCATGTTGACCGCCACTACGTCCGAGACGTAGTGGCTGCTTTGCAGCAACCCGGGGTTGGTCTCGTTACCTGCCTCTATCGTGGACGATCCATCGGCGGGTTTTGGTCGCGAATGGCGGCAGCCGCCGTCGACCAGCATTTCCTCCCAAACGTGCTCGTCGGCCTAAAACTCGGCCTCGCTCATCCCTGTTTCGGCTCAACCATTGCGCTTAACAAAGAAACACTCGGACGCATTGGCGGCTTCGAAGCATTCTCCAATACTCTCGCCGACGATTATGCCATGGGCGACGCGGTTCGCCGCTTGGGGCTCAAGGTTGCAATACCGCCATTCACAATCGGCCACACGTCATCCGATAAGTCTTTTTCGGAACTACTCCGTCACGAGCTTCGCTGGGCGCGAACGATTCGTCTCGTCGATCCAATAGGCTATGCCGGTTCCGTTATCACGCATCCCCTTCCGTTTGCGCTCGCCGCTCTGGCATTGAGTGGCTTCAGCGCAATAGGCGTGGTCATCCTCGCGGGAACGCTTGCGTCGCGCCTTTTCGTTCCGATACAAGTTGAGCGGCTGCCGGGCGGGGGGAAAAGCTCGCTCTGGCTCAGCCCTTTGCGAGACCTCATAAGTTTCGCAGTGTTCGTCGCAAGCTACGTACCCGGCACAGTCGATTGGCGGGGTCGCGGCTACCGCGTCGATACCGATGGCTCCGTCACGCCGACCTGAAAGGCGCCACTATGCGAACACTTTTTCTGCAGGCCCCCTCCTTCGACGGTTATGATGGAGGTGCCGGCGCGCGCTACCAGATGAAGCGCGAGGTGCGCTCGTTTTGGTATCCGACTTGGCTTGCGCAACCGGCAGCCCTCGTCGAAGGCTCCAAGCTGATCGACGCGCCGCCGCACGACCTTTCGTTCAAGGACATTGAGGCCGATATTCGCGGCAAGGACCTCATCATCCTTCACACATCGACCCCCTCGTTCAAATCGGACGTACGCACCGCCGAGATGATCAAGGACGTCAACCCGACAGCCAAGATCGGGTTCATCGGCGCCAAGGTTGCGGTCGAGCCGGAAAAAGCTTTCACCGAAACATCAGCCATCGATTTCGTGGCGCGCAACGAGTTCGACTTTACGGTCAAGGAGATTGCCGACGGCCGCGACTGGGCCAATGTGAAAGGCATCACCTACCGCAACAAAGAAGGCGTGGTCGTCACGAATGACGATCGCGAGGTCCTGCACAACATGGACCTTCTGCCTTTCGTCTCGCCAATCTACAAACGCGATCTCGATATCACGAAGTATTTTGGCGGCTATCTCAAACATCCATATATTTCGTTCTATACCGGACGTGGCTGCAAATCGCGCTGCACATTCTGCCTTTGGCCGCAGACAGTCGGCGGACACAACTATCGTGTCCGCTCGATTGAGCACGTCATCGAGGAAGTAAAGTACGTCCAGAAGGAACTTCCGCAGGTCAAGGAAATCTTCTTCGATGACGACACGCTGACCGACAACCTTCCACGCGTAGAAGCGCTGGCAAAAGAACTCGGTAAACTTGGCGTCGTCTGGTCCTGCAATGCCAAGGCAAATGTCCCCCGCAAAACGCTTGAAGTCCTGAAGGACAACGGCCTGCGGCTTTTGCTCGTCGGTTACGAATCCGGCAACCAGAAGATTCTTCACAACATCAAAAAGGGCCTGCTCGTCGATGTTGCGAAGCGTTTCTCGAAGGACTGCCGTGAGCTCGGCATCGTCATCCACGGCACCTTCATTCTGGGACTGCCTGGCGAGACACGCGAAACGATCCAGGAAACGTTGGAGTTCGCGAAGGAAGTAAACCCGCATACGATCCAGGTTTCCTTAGCTGCGCCCTATCCCGGGACCTTCCTTTATAAGCAGGCAAAGGAAAACGGCTGGTTCGCCGAAGATACCGATCTTCTGACCGAAGACGGAACGCAGATCGCACCGCTCAACTATCCCCATCTCGGGCACACAGAGATCTTCGACTCGGTGGAAGACTTCTACAAGAAGTTCTATTTCCGCCCATCCAAGATCGCCTCGATCGTCGGCGAAATGATTACGTCGCCCGAGATGATGAAGCGGCGCCTGCGCGAGGGCGTCGAATTTTTCCAGTTCCTGCGCAACCGCGAAGAAGCCTGAGGCTTCAGCCAGAGGGATCCAACAAAGCCGGGCCATCTTCGTCCGGCTTTTCTTCTTGTCTTGGCGGCCCCATCAGGATCGGCTGAAAGAGCACGGCCGCAGCAAGCGTCGTGCAAAGCGACAGCGCCAGAAGTTCGCCCATGCTCGACGTTCCCGGATGACTTGAAAAGAACAAACTGCCGAACGCAATCGCCGTCGTCATCGCGCTGAAGACGACTGCCCGCGTCAGCGACGATGCCAGCAAGCTCGTCTCACCCGCGCGCCAAGCCAGTACGTAGTAGATTTTAAAGGCAACGCCGACCCCGAGCAGCACCGGCAAGGCAATGATGTTCGCGAAATTGAGCGGTAGTCCGATCAGCACGCAAAGCTCAAGCGTCACGATCCCGGCCAACAGCAGGGGTACAAGCGTCAGCAGAACGTCGCTGACGCGACGCAGCGCCACGAAAAGAATAAGCGTGATCGATACCAGCGCCAACGCCCCGGCTTCGATAAAGGCCCGGACGACAGTTTTTGCCGACTGTTGAATGAGGATCGGAACGCCCGTGGCGTCCGGAGCAACCGCCAGCACCGCCGCCGCAAAACGCCGCAAATTCGCATTATCGTTACCGTTGCCGCTTGGCGCAACCTGGATACGCGCACGACCGTCACGGGTTGTCCAATCGGAAACGACGTCTTTTGGCAAGTTCGCAAAAGTAATTTCTTCTGCACCCAGCGCGGCCCGGATTTGAGAAAGCCGCAGTTTGAAACCCTGCATCAGCGCGCGTTCAACTGTCGTCCGCTGTCGCTGCGTCGCGTTCGCCAGTCGGCTGAGCACATCGCCCATGCGCTTTGCGATCGCAGCGCCGGTCTTCTTCTCCGCATCGATAAACGCCGAAGCCGTCTCCTTGAGACTCGCCACCGTCTCGGCATCCGTAGGCTGCGCCGGGGTCTCGGGCGCATCAAGCGACGGCCCCAAGAGGCTCGCCGCGTCCTGGATGACAGCAAGCTTTTCCTTCTGCTGGTCCGGGACGAAACTTGCGAGCGTCACGACCCGCGCAACCTCGGGAAGATCTTCGAGCTTAGCGCCCAGCGCTTTTGCCTCGTTTAAGGAGGGCGTGAGAATATCGATCGTGTTGGGAGCCGTTGCCGGGTCCTTCATGAGATCGTTGAACGTCGCGACCGATTCGACCTTGTCGCTACGCAAGTTGATCGGATTGAAGTCGAATGTCAGTCGTTGCAGCAGCGGCAATCCTGCGGCGACGCAAAGAGCCGTAAGCGTCAGAATGGCAACGCGGTGGCGCGCCATGAAGCGATCGACAGGTGCGAGCGCGCGATAGCCGACTTCACGCGGCTCGCCCGGAGGATTAAGCAAGCTCAATAGCGCGGGAAGCAAAGTGATGCTCGTCAGGAACGCTATCAGCATCCCGCTGCCCGCGATCAAGCCAAGCTCGGAAACGCCGCGATATGCCGTCGGCAAAAAAGCGTAGAAGCCTGCGGTCGTCGCCGCCGCCGCCAAGGCTAACGGCTTTCCTGCTTTGCGGCCCGCCGAGATTAAAGCTTCGCGCAGGCCATGCTGTTCGTGGCGCTCCTGCCTGTAACGCACCGAATACTGAATGCCGAAATCCACGCCGATCCCGACGAACAGCACGGCAAACGCCACGGAGATCAGATTGAGCGCACCGACCATCGCCAATCCGGCAGCCGCTGTCAGCGCCAACCCGACAAAAAGCGAAACGACAACCGCGATGATGATTTTAGCCGATCGTAATGCGAGCCACAGAATAATCAGAACGGCGGCAATTGTCAGACTTGTATTGAGCACCGCACCCTCGGCGACCGTCCCGAATTCCTCGTCCGCCATCGGCACCGAGCCCGTTAAGCGGACGCGCACGCCGTCATCAGGTGTCAAATGCAGCTCACGCGCCGTTTGCCGGATGTCCTCGGAGGCTTCGGCGCCCGGTTGCAGTTCCCCGAAATCGAGGACAGGCTTCACTTCCAGAAAGCGCCGCAAATCCGAAGTCGCCGGCTTTTCGTTCGCGAGAAGCTGGTCCCATGAGAATGTCGATGGCTTTCCCGCTAGAATGTGCTCGACCGACTTTGCCAGTACGCCGAGCGGCTTCTCGTAGTCCGGCCATTGCGCACGGCCTTCCGCGACACCTTTCGGCAAAAGTGAAAGCGCTTTCGCCAAGCCGTTGAGCGTCGGGTCTGCAGCCAGTGTCGCCAGCACCGGCTGAGCCTTGATCAGGCTTTCCGTTGTCTGCTTGACCTCGTCCAGTGAGAGGTACAGCAAACCGTTCTTCTCGAAGAACGGTCCGCCTTCCCGACGCCGAACCGCCTCGAACGGATTCGGCATCTGAGCCGACAACGCCGTAAACAGCTTCCGAGCCGCGTTCTCCGCCAGTTCCGGCGTAGCGCCATCGATGACAATTTCTATTGTGTCTGAGTGCTGAGGAAACGCGGCGTCAAATTCTCGCTCACGCTGACGCCAGTCGAGATCGGCCGAAATGAGTTGGCCGGTATCGGTGGTGATGGCGAAATGCGAAATGATGTAATGGACTGCGCCCGCCGTAAGAGCCGCCGCGAGCACAATGCTCAGCCACGGGAAACGCAAAGCAGCTCGCACAATCGAAGCAACGGCGCGCTCGATCATGCTGGTCTTGGCCCACGCTGGAATTTGGGCGGCAAATCAATGTCGGGAGAACGCATGGCGTGCCGAATTTCGACTATTTCAGTGGATGAGGGCGCTGCTTACCAGATGCGCCCTGCGTTCGCACCCCAGTCGTCGACTGTGTTGCTTTTGAGACACGACTACACCGGCCCATCCGGACGCGACCGTGCCTTGAGTCCATATCAGCACGTTTAGCGCGTAAAGTTGATCTTGAGAACGTCGGAGCGCTTCGGGAGCGGCGCGTGCTGACACCTCACAGAAGGGGGGTTCTGCATGAAAGTTATCCTGGCGCAGCCGCGCGGATTCTGCGCGGGTGTCGTCCGAGCAATTGATATTGTCGAGCGCGCACTGGCAACGTGCGACGCGCCGGTCTACGTGCGCCATGAGATCGTCCACAATCGCCATGTCGTTGACGGATTAAAGGCGCGGGGCGCCCGTTTCGTCGAAGAACTTGACGAGATTCCGGGCGACGCTGTCGCGATCTTCAGTGCCCACGGCGTTTCGCGAGCGGTCGAATCCGAGGCTGCTGACCGCAAACTTCGCGTCATCGACGCAACCTGTCCGCTCGTCACCAAGGTCCATAATCAGGGCCAGCGTTACGCCTCTTTAGGGCGCACCGTGCTTTTCATCGGACACGCCGGGCATCCCGAGGTCGAAGGCACGCTTGGGCGAATCACGGGCACCGTTCACCTGGTCGAATCCCGCGAAGACGTGCTCGGCCTGCCAATTCCCGACGACACGCCCGTTGCCTACATCACCCAGACCACACTGAGCGTCGATGATACCCGCCAGACGATCGAGGCCATCCAAAAGCGCTTTAGCGACGTCATTGGCCCCGAAACGCGCGACATCTGCTATGCCACGCAGAACCGCCAGACTGCCGTGCGCAACCTCTGCCGCCATATCGACGTGCTCCTCGTCGTCGGTTCCGCCAACAGTTCAAATTCCAATCGTCTCCGGGAAATCGGCGAGGAACTCGGCATCCCGAGCTATCTCGTCGCAGATGGCCGCCAAGTAGATCCGGCATGGCTTGTCGGAAAGGAAACGATCGGCATAACTGCAGGGGCTTCGGCCCCGGATGTCCTTGTCGATGACGTAGTCGGCGCGCTAGCTAAACTGGGTCCGGTTGAGATTCAGGCGCTGCAAGGCGTCGAAGAAAAGATAACGTTCCGCCTACCACGCGAACTGCTAGAGGCTTCGTAAGCGCAAACCGAAGTCCATATATTGCAAGAAGGAGCCCCAAGGGGTGGGAATTCCGATAAATCAAGCATTGTCGATCGGCGCCTACGTGCTGAAGCAGCATCTTATGGGCCGGAAGCGCTATCCCCTCGTCCTGATGCTGGAACCGCTGTTCCGCTGCAATCTTGCCTGCGCCGGTTGCGGCAAGATCGACTATCCCGACAAGATCCTGAACCAGCGCATTTCAGTCGCTGACGCGCTCCATGCGATGGACGAGTGCGGGGCCCCCGTCGTCGTCATGGCGGGCGGCGAGCCTTTACTGCACAAGGAACTGCCCGAAATTGTCAACGGCGCGCTTGCGAAAGGCAAGTTCGTTACGGTCTGCACCAACGCCCTATTACTCGAAAAGAAGATCGATCTTTACAAACCGCACAGCCGCTTCAACTGGTCGATCCATCTCGATGGCGATAAGGAGATGCACGACAAATCGGTGTGCAAGCAGGGCGTCTATGATCGCGCCGTTGAAGCCATCAAGGTCGCAAAGGCGAAGGGTTTTCGTGTCAACATCAACTGCACGCTCTTCAGCGACGCTGAACCCGAGCGCGTCGCCAAATTCCTCGACGATGTGAAGACCCTCGGCATCGGCGGCATCACCATATCGCCGGGCTACGCCTATGAGCGCGCACCCGACCAGCAGCACTTCCTCAACCGGACAAAAACGAAGCAGATCTTCCGGGATATCTTGAAGCGCGGTCGCGGCGGACGAGCGTGGCCGTTCTTCCAGTCTGCGCTGTTCCTCGACTTCCTTGCGGGCAACCAGACCTATCAGTGCACGCCGTGGGGCAACCCGACGCGCACGGTGTTCGGCTGGCAGCGCCCCTGCTATCTACTTGGTGAAGGCTACGCCAAAACCTTCAAGGAGCTGATGGAAGGCACGGATTGGGACAAGTACGGCACCGGCAATTACGAAAAGTGCGCCGACTGCATGGTCCATTCGGGCTTCGAAGCGACCGCCGTCGTCGACGCGGTCAAGCGGCCATGGAAGATTGCTGCGGTGACATTAAAAGGTGTGAAAACCGACGGACCAATGGCGCCGGACATTCCGCTCCATAACCAACGCCCGGCCGAGTTTGTTTTCTCGCGGCACGTCGAAACGAAATTAGCGGAGATCGACAAAGCCGAAGCCGAGGCCCGCTCCAAGAAGCCGGTGGCAGCGGAGTAATCCGCTCATCGCCCGCCGGGTAGCCAAAGCCGTGCGGATCAGATCCGGGAGTTGAGTTGGCTGCGACGCAAGAGACTTGAGTACTGCAGCAAGATCCGGAGTACCATCCGCCTTCAAACCATTGACCGCCGCCGGCGGTAATCGCTGGCTCGCCGTATCGGCAATCACGCGCAGTACGGCGAAAGGCAACGAATGGTTCTGCGCCAGACGCGCAACGATATGGCTTTCCATATCGACGGCCACTGCTCCCCAGGTATCATACATCGCCGCTTTGTCTTGAACGCTGCTGACAGGCTTTGAGATACCAACCACGGCACCGCGCGCAGCTCCCGGGATTGAGTTAATTAAGCGATCGGACCACGCCTCGTTGGCAGGATACCATCGTCCTTCGCCGATCACGGCTACGCCGACGACGCATGATCCCGGAACAAGCCCCGGCCGCAATGCCCCGGCAATGCCGAAGCTGACAAGACCTTCGACCCCCTCGGAGATTTCCGCGTCCAGCAATGATCCAAGCCGGGCTTCGTTCCCGCCGCCTGCAACGGCGATGACGCCCTCGGAGCGCTCCGCGATCGAGGCCTCTGCTTTAAGACCGGTCGCAGCTACCACGCACTGACTAGGCCGCACCCATCACATCCCGGCAAGAACGGTTTTAGTATTGGCCGCTTTGAGATTTCGATAGCGCGCTAAAGCCCATAGCGGAAAGAACTTCGAATAGCCGTGGTAGCGAAGATAGAAGACACGTGGAAAGCCGGTGGCTGTAAACCGTTCTTCGCCCCAGAAACCGTCTTTTCCTTGGTGAGACGCGAGATATTCGACACCCTTTTTGACCGCAGGATGATCGACCTCACCTGCAGCCATCAGCCCCATTAAAGCCCACGCCGTTTGCGACGCCGTGCTCGGCGCCGGTTCATATCCTTTATAGTCGAGACGGTAGCTTTCGCCATCCTCGCCCCATCCACCGTCCTCGTTTTGAATGGACAGCAACCAGGCTACGGCCTTTCGCACCGTCGCCGATGACGGCTGAACGCCAACCGCGTTCAAAGCGCATAGTACCGACCACGTACCGTAGATGTAGTTCATTCCCCAGCGGCCGTACCAGCTACCGTCTTTCTCCTGATTTTTTTCCAGATAAGTGATTGCTCGATCGAGCACCGCGCTCTGGCCACGCCGTTCGCCGAGCTGCGCCAACATGGAAACACATCGCGCCGACACATCGGCCGTCGGCGGATCAAGAAGCGCACCATGATCGGAAAATGGAATCTGATTCAAATATTCGTAGTTGTTATCGGCAT
Source organism: Hyphomicrobium sp. (assembly GCF_035548195.1). Taxonomy (GTDB): domain Bacteria; phylum Pseudomonadota; class Alphaproteobacteria; order Rhizobiales; family Hyphomicrobiaceae; genus Hyphomicrobium_B. The sequence continues at coordinate 3,742 of NZ_DASZTY010000017.1, read as the reverse complement.
CGAAGGCGCCCCAACCGCCGTTCTTGCTCTGCATGCCGACGATCCACTCTTTCGCACGCGAGATCGGCTCGCGATAGGACTGTCCGTGATCCCGCAACCTTCCGCTGGCACGATCCATCGCCATCGCGACGACGGCGGTATCGTCCGTGTCAGGATAATACGGGTTGGCGTATTGAAATGCCCAGCCTCCCGGACGCACGCCCGGCCGCGACTCCGCCCAATCCCCGACCACATCAAGAATTTGCAGCGGCTTCAGCCAAGCCAAAGCCTGATCGACCGCCGTCTCGGCCTCCGCTCCTCCCGCCTCCATCAAAGCATGCGTCGCGAGCGCCGTATCCCAAACTGGCGAGAGGCATGGCTGACAATATGCCTCGTCATCCTTGACGATCAGCAATTTTTCTATCGACCCGCGCGCCGTCACATAGTCCGGATGATCGCGGCCGTACCCCAGCGCATCGTAAACGAGCAATGAGTTGACCATCGCCGGAAAGATGGCCCCAAGACCATCCTCCCCGTTAAGACGTTCGGTGACAAAAGCGACCGCCTTGTCGATCGATTTTTTCCGGAGTGATTTTGGAAACGCTGGCTCGCTAAAACGCAGCACCCGGTCGATCCCGCCAAAAACCTGCGACCACGGAAACTTTTGATGCGGCCCTTTCGGCCATGTCCTGACCTGCTCCGGCGGCATCGAGAAAAGTTCTGGAATACCTATCCCGTTAGGATTTCTCGCCCTGGGTTTCAGCGCATTGAGAACGGTAAGCGGAATAAGAACCGTGCGCGCCCAATAGGAAATTTTGTCGATATGGAACGGAAACCAGCGCGGAAGCAGCATAATCTCGACCGGAATAACCGGCACACCCGACCACGGGATCGCTCCAAATAATGCAAGCAGATTCCGTGTGAACACATTGCTGTGCGAAGCACCGCCGCGCGACAAAATCCAGAGGCGTGCCTTTCTCATATGCGGCGCCTCCGCCGAGTCGCCGATCATCTTCAAAGCATAGTATGCCTTGACCGACGCGCTGATGTCTGAGACGCCGTCGTGGAACAGAGGCCAGCCACCGTCCTTAGATTGGATGCGCCGAAGATAATTCGCGATCTTGCCTTCGAGAACCGCATCGACGGGCTCGGCCAGATAGTGCCGCATTAGGACGTATTCGGCAGGAATCGTTGCGTCTGCCTCAAGCTCGAACACGAAATGTCCGTCGTCGCGTTGCAGTGCAAGCAGCGAACGCTGCGCCAAAGAAATTGCAGCATCGAGCTTCGCGCGCGGAATTTCCGCATCTTCAGCGCGGGCAAATTTGGCAGCCGAGTCGAATTCCATTGCGGCTCTCCCAGAAAGCTAGCGTCGTATCAGATACTCGCGGCCGTCGCCAGTTTGGCAGCCGTGTTGCCGGACCGGATCGCGCCTTCGATCGTTGCCGGAAGCCCCGTCGCCGTCCAGTCTCCTGCGAGAAACAGGTTTGGCCACGCCGTCGCAGCGGGCGGTCGCAAACGGTTTTGCTGCGGGGTCGCGGCAAACGTTGCGCGGCGTTCCTTGACGATCTGCCACGGCGGCAAGTCATCCTTCAAACCAGCAATTTTCGAAACTTCCGACCAGATTTGCCGCGCGAGCGGTTCGCGATCCGCATCATTGAAACGATCCGCCGCACTCACCGTCACCGAAAGACGGTCATCGAAGGCGAACAGCCACTCCGTCGTCGCGTTGACGACGCCTGTGATCTTCGCCATGCCCGCAGGCGGCGCGATCTTGAAATGCGCGTTAAAGATGGCGCGATATTCGGTCGGCACGGTGAGGTCGGGAATCAGCGTCCGCGCCACCCACCCCGGCACGGCGACGATCACGCTGTCTTCCCGCACGATATCGGCTGAGCCATCGGCAAGCCTCAGCACCGCGACGCGCCCGTTTGCAAAATTTATTCCCCGCACCGGCGTATCGAACCGGACATCGCCGCCATTCATTCGAATGAAATTGACGGCCGGGTCGACGAGCGCAGGCCCGAGCCCGTTCGCGGCAAACAATGGGCGGCACGCACGTCCTCCGCGCGCTAACGTCTCACGCACGACCGCACTCGCAAGCTTCGCCGAGCCTTCCGCCGGATCGCAATTTAGTGCCGCGAGCAAAACGGGATAGATGAGATTGCGGTAGACGCTGTTTTCGGTATCGATCCGTTGCGCAACCGTGTGGGTTTCGGGTCCAGCCAAAAGCTTGGCTAAGCTGATGTAGTCGCTGGCACGTGTACCTGGCACACGACGAGACTTCGAAAATATCCACCACGCAGGCAGGCCGTCATTGGGCCGAAGGACCCATCGCCTGTCAGCCGCGAAATCGTAAAATGTGAACTCGGCGCGCTCCGGACTCGAAAGCAGATGCCGCCCTCCAATCGCGTCAAGAAACGCGATAGCGCTTGTATTCCCGGATAACAGCAGGTGATTGCCGTTATCGATCGTCAGCCCCAGCGCCGGCTCGAAATAGGATCGGCATCGGCCGCCTGCATGGCGCGCCAGCTCGTACACGACGACCTTGCGGCCTTGACGCACGAGCTGAACCGCCGCCGAAAGGCCGGCAAGACCGGCCCCGACGATGTGGGTCGTCCCGGAAGACATTAGAAGATGCCGTCGCGAAGCACCGCCCACAGAACGTAACGCTTCGAGCGGCGCACGTCGGCCCGTGGAAAACGCCAGCCGCGCGCAATGAGTTTTTCGAGAATGCCGCGATAGACGGTTGCCATCATCCGCGGCGATCGGGCGGCGCGGCGCGGACAGCGTGCCATGATCTCTTCCGACCGATAGTAGTAGTTTCGCGTCTTCTGCGCGATCCCGCGACAAACTCGGTCAAGCGCGGGATGCACCAGAATGGCGTCAATACCGGTCTCCGTTATCCCGGCATCGCGAAGCGCTTCCTTCGGCAGATAAAGGCGCCCCATCGCGGCGTCTTCGTCGATATCACGCAAGATATTCGTCAACTGCAGCGCCCGGCCAAGGTGATGCGCCAGCTCAATACCGAGATCGCCTTCAATTCCGAAAATTGGGACCGACAGACGCCCCACGGCCGACGCAGCTCGATCGCAATAAAGATCGAGCGTCTTCCAGTCGGGCGCATGAATATCACGGACGATGTCCATCTCCATGCCGTCGATGACAGCAATGAAGTCGCTCTTCCGCAGGCCGTGTTTGCTGATCGGATATGCGAGATCGGCAGTCCGGGAAGTTGTCCGGCCGGTTGCGTAAAGATCTTCGATATCTGATCGGTAACGGGCAAGTTCCCCCATGCGAGACTCGCGCGAGCCGCCATTATCAGCGACATCGTCGACGGCACGGCAGAACGCATAGACGTGATACATCGCCTCGCGCTGCTCCAGCGGCAGCACGCGCATAGCCGCATAGAACGAGCTGCGCGACGCGACGGGTGTCTCTTCCGAGACTGACGTGTGTGCTACGGACGTCATGCGGCATCATCCCTGACGGCTTGATAACTCCCGTGCCTGCCCACGGCTCGCGCCAGGAGCGCCGAAACAGCGGCACGCCCCGCAACGAGGGCCACATACGGCTTAGAGAAGTGTACGCGCTCCGACAACGGATCGCGCCTATCCAAAAGACTGACCAGATCGCGGGCAAGCGCGACGATGACTGACGTCTCGACGCCAAGGCGCAAGTCGGAAACGGATCCCGGCAGCCGCGACGCTTCCGGTAAGAGCTCCTCAGTCCGCTTTGCGCAATGCCGGATGCAGGCAAGCAGCGA